>JAFLBM010000001.1:0-23437 GCA_017303455.1 Chitinophagales bacterium
AGGAAGAAAAAGCGATGGGCCACCGGGATTAAAAACAGTGTGGCAAGGTTATGAGTCGCTTTTACAAGCAGTAGCTCTTTATGAAGTATTAAAAAATTTAGGTAACGATTAGCTGCCGGCAGGCAGGGTATGGGGAGGCTTTTACATATGATTCACTTCATCCGGCAGATCATAAAAAGTAGGGTGACGGTATACTTTATCATTCGCCGGCTCATAAAGGCTTGCGGCTTCATCAGGATTGGAGGCATGAATATATTTTGATTCCACCACCCAGATACTCACCCCTTCCATTCTCCTCGTATATACATCCCTGGCATTTTCAATCGCCATCTGCGCATCAGTTGCGTGTAAACTTCCGGCATGTTTATGATCAAGCCCCTGTTTGCTGCGGATAAATACTTCCCATAATGGCCAGTCAGTTTTACTGCTGTTGGAAACAATATTTCCTCCTGCTTTGTCTTCCGGGATGTCGCCGTAATAAAATTTCCTGATGAAGTTCATTGTTCTTAAGTTGAAGTGTTGATAGGTTTGAAGGTTAACAAGAGGAATTTCCTAACTTTCAAACTTGTTAACTTTTTATCTTATAAACTTATTATGCAGCTTTATCTTTTTGCCTGTCTGCTCTTTTCCGGGCATAGGCTGCTGCTGCTTCCCGCACCCATTCGCCGTTCTCCCATGCTTTTCTTCTTGCTTCGAGCCGTTGTTTATTACAGGGACCGTTTCCTTTCACCACCTGCCAGAATTCATCCCAGTTGATCTCTCCAAAATCATAATGCTTTCTTTCTGCATTCCATTTCAATTGGTCATCGGGCAGTTGCATACCCAGTGTTTTTATTTGCTCTGCGATCATGTCTACAAAATTCTGCCGCAGCTCATCATTGGTCTTTCGTTTGATCTTCCACTTCATACTCTGATCACTGTTGGTACTTTCGCTGTCTTTCGGGCCAAACATCATCAAGGCAGGCCACCACCAGCGGTTGATCGCATCCTGGCACATGGCTTTTTGTGCTGCTGTTCCTCTTGATAAGACCAGGAGGATCTCAAACCCCTGGCGCTGGTGAAAGCTTTCTTCTTTACAAATCCTTACCATCGCCCTTGCATAGGGACCGTAAGATGTTCTTGTCAGCATCACCTGGTTCATAATAGCGGCACCATCTACTAACCATCCGATGGCACCAATATCGGCCCATGTTAATGTGGGGTAATTGAAAATAGAAGAATATTTCGCTTTACCACTGTGCAGGTCATTGATCATTTCTTCTCTCGACATACCAAGAGTCTCGGCAGCAGAATAGAGATAAAGCCCGTGACCGGCTTCATCCTGCACCTTGGCCAGCAGGATGGCTTTTCTTTTTAAGGAAGGTGCCCTGGATATCCAGTTGCCTTCGGGTAACATTCCCACAATTTCACTATGGGCATGCTGGCTGATCTGCCGGATATTCGTTTTCCGGTAGGCCTCAGGCATCCAATCCTTCGGTTCGATCTTGACCTCGTTGTTGATCTTATCCTGGAAGAGTTGTTCCAAATCCTGAACTGGCATAGTGTTACTTATTTGATCACAAATCTAATCAAAACTAACAGCTGTTCAGCCGTTTTGTTGGAGCTTATTGGCACAAAAAAGCGTCCCGGGTAAACCGGAACGCCTGGTGGAAATGAATGGTAGCTTGTTCTTGTGTTCATACACCATTCAATGCCACTATGAAAATGGTCGGGCAATTAATACATCATCTTACAGGATAAGGCAAACAGTAACAGGAATAAAAGTCAGCATTTTGCCGGAGGAACGAGATACCGTCGGGAGGGTATTTATCCGGGTAGCTTATTTCGCATCAAAGTCCACCACTATCTTTTCTGTTTTGGGGTGCGACTGGCAGGTGAGAATATAGCCCTGCTCAACTTCTTCTTCTTCTAATCCCCAATGCACATCCATCATTACTTCACCTTCCAGCAGTTTGGCTTTGCAGGTGCAGCACATGCCGCCTTTACAGGCATAGGGAAGATCAGCTCCTTTTTTCAGGGCAGCATCTAAAATAGTGGTATCACTATTTAAAGATAATTCGAAATCAAAACTTCTGCCATCCAGTTTGATAGTGATTTGGCTTTTAATTTCGCTATCTGTGGTTTGTTGACTATGGACGGAGGACTTCTTCTGTCCCGGTGAAGTGAACAATTCAAAATGAATTTTCTTTTTATCAATTCCTGTTCCGGTTAAATAATCTTTCACACAAAAGATCATCTCTTCCGGCCCGCATACAAAAAACTCATCGGTGCTGTTATAATCAACCAGCCGGCTAAGATCGGTTAGTTTATCAGCAGTTATTCTTCCAAAACTTATTGGGGAATCAGTTTTTTCCCTGCTTAATACATGGATAAGATTGAACCGTTCCATATACTTATTCTTCAACCCTTCCAGTTCTTCAAAGAAAATGATAGAGCCCCGGTTCTTATTACCATATACCAACGTGAAATTGCTCAGGGGCTCGGTTGCTAATGTTGTTTTGATCAATGATAAAACAGGAGTGATGCCGCTGCCGGCAGCAAAAGCCACATATTTTTTGGATTGGGCGGGATCGAGTTCGGTATAAAACTTACCGACCGGCTGCATTACATCCAGGGTATCCCCTTTTTTCAATTGTTCGTTGGCAAACGTGGAGAACAGGCCACCTTCTACTTTTTTTACAGCGATGCGGCATTCATTGTCCAATGGGGAGCTGCAGATCGAATAAGTGCGGCGCACTTCTTCATTATTGATCATAGCCCGCATGGTCAGGCTCTGGCCTTGCTTAAAGGCAAAGCTTGATTTCAATGCTTCAGGGATATCAAAAACAACAGAGACACAATCAGCAGTTTCTTTCCTGATCTCTTTGATGCGGAGCGGACTAAAGTGGATTGACATAGGTATCAGCCTTGTTTTCTCAAACCATCGATCATGATGGTGATCATATTATCTTCTAATTCTCTGGCGTTGATTTTGGCCGTGCTGCGGTGCCAGCTTTCAATACCGCTGACAGCGTGGAGCATCATCATCACGGAAGTAGGGGCATCGATCTTTCTTAATTCATTTTTCCGGATACCCTCTTCAATAATACCGGCAAATTTTTTACGGTACGTTCTCCGCTGGTTCTGGAAATTGGAGAGATATGGATCTTCCAGGTGTTTCCACTCCCGGTCGGCCACATATACTTCCTCATAATTGTCGATCATTTGCTGTATGTGGAAGCGTAAAAGTGTTTCCACTTTGCTGATGGAATTCTGGTTTGATGCTTCAACGATATCAATATTGGTATTGAAACGGTTGGCTACATCAAAACAAATGGCTTCCAGTATCTCGTTCTTGGAACGGATATGGTTGTATAAACTGGCGGCTTCAATGCCAACAGATTCAGCCAGGTCCCGCATGGAAGTGGCGGCAAAGCCCTTCTCCCGGAACATGGCGGCTGCCTTGCGGAGGATCAGCTCTTTTTTCGATGCTTTTTTGCGTTGTGTTTTGGCCATAACCAAAGGTAATTAGTAATCAACCAAATTAGTAAAATAAGTCATAGGTCGTACAGCAGTTGGTGTTATAAATTGCAGTAGGTTTGCACGCCGTAAATATATTATATATCTAACACGTAAATCACACCCAGCATGTCTTTGATCACCGTAGGAACCATGGCTTTCGATGCAATTGAAACTCCATTTGGAAAAACCAACCAGATCGTTGGCGGATCGGCCCTTTATGTGGCCTATGCTGCAAGCCATTTTATAAAACCGGTGCAGCAGATATCGATCATTGGCAGTGATTTCCCGAAAGAGGAACTGGATGAACTGAGAGGCCGGGGAGTACACCTGGACGGGGTGGAGATCGTTCCCAATAAAAAATCTTTTTTCTGGAGTGGTAAGTATCATGAAGACATGAACAGCAGGGACACACTGGTGACCGACCTGAACGTACTGGCCGATTTTGATCCCCATATACCCGATAGTTACCAGGGTGCTGAGTTCCTGATGCTGGGTAACCTGATGCCGAAATTGCAGCTGAATGTGATCCAGGAATTGAAACAGCGTCCAAAACTCATCGTCATGGATACGATGAATTTCTGGATGGAATCGGCGATGGGTGACCTGACTATTGTTTTGAAATATGTTGACATGCTGATGGTGAATGATGCTGAGGCAAGACAACTGACCGGCCAGTTCTCACTGGTAAAAGCGGCCAAAGCCATTATGGAAATGGGCCCAAAATTCCTGATCATTAAGAAAGGGGAACATGGGGCGTTATTATTTCATGGGGATGAAGTATTCTATGCACCGGCCTTACCCCTGGAAGATGTATTTGATCCAACCGGTGCCGGCGATACATTTGCAGGTGGTTTTATCGGCTTTTTAGCCAAGAGTGGCGATATCTCTTTTGATAATATGAAGCGGGGTATCATTGTTGGTTCGGCTATGGCCAGTTTCTGCGTGGAAAAATTCGGCCCGACAAGATTAAAAGAAGTAACAAAGGAAGATATAGATAGCAGGATTCAGCAGTTTAAGGACCTGGTGAGTTTTGATATTGAGCTGGTTTAAATGTTGCGTATACTTCTAACATTATTTATTATTAAAAGACCTTTCAGGCTGAAAGGTCTTTTAAGTTCAATTCAATTTTCTTGCCAGCACAATTGTTTTTTTATATACGTTTTTCTTGCCCTGGAGATTAAAAAAATCTGCTAATACCACATAAGTCCCCACAGGCAGTTTAAGTCCTTTGTCATCTAATCCATCCCAGTTCCAGTAGCCGCTTAAACCCATGACCCCGTTTCTCACCAGGTTCCTCACGGGTCTTCCTGCTGCATCGAAGATGGTAATATTAGCCATATAGCCAGGTTCTGTTATTTGGTATTGTATTATTGCTATATCATCCCGGCCATCATTATCGGGTGAGAACACTTTAGGCAGAATGTCAATCACTGCATTGATTGGTTCGGTTCTCCTGTATTGCGAATTTTTATAGGTTGGTGTTCCAAATCCTGCTGTGGAAGCTGCACTGTGCCAGTTGGCCGCTTCTTGTGAAGAAGCAGCGGGATCAATCCTTTCCAGGGAAACACCTTCTGCATTATCGATCAGCTTAAAATGCCAGTCGTCTTTGTACTTCACTTCATCTGCTACTTCCCCCTGGAAATTTAAAGCAACAACAGTTCCCTCATCATCAGGAAAAGAAGGAAGGGAAGCAATGACTAATACATTACCGGGATTTTCAACAAGGTAGTTCAGGGCGAGATTGCCGGCATCTTCCGTGACCACCATATGATCACCGGGAAAAATAAAATGAGGTATTGTACTTAGTACTTTAATAGAACTGACTGCTCCACTACTGTTACGGTTTGCGATATACAGTTTGGCGGCATCCAATATCTTATTGCTGTTATTGTACAGTTCGATATAATCAAAACCATTGGGCCGGGGATTGAACAGTATTTCATTAATGATCCAGTCGCCGGCAACCGGGTCTGCCGGTAAACCCACTTTTGCTTTATTGGCTGATCCAATCCTGTTCCCTTTGCAATCCGTAATATTATTGGCGACAATCGTATAAACCGTATTGGTGCTTAATGCTGTATTGGTTTTTAATTGCACCTGGTTGAATAATGGAGCCAGGGTAATAGTACTGATCAATGACAAGCCACCATCAATAGAATAGTTGGTTAAAGTGGCACCCGCTGCACTATCAACGGGTTCATCAAATACAAGTACGATAGTCGTATTGTCTGTGCTGTATGCTCTTTGTAATTGCGGGGCTGTATTATCTGTATTCAACGCATCAACGGAATTCTTTTTTCCGGGTGTTCCGCCATTGGTATTAATACTGGCTTTCCAGTTACTGCTTCCGGTACAGGGGCTTTTGGTATCGATCATCTCCAGGGTCCAGCCACCTTCTTTCTTTACTTCATTCTGGTACCAGGATGAATTGTAACTGACAGCATGAATGATCATCCCGTTAGCAGCTTTTAAAAACAACTGGTCGCCATCATTATCCAGTGAGGGGAAACTGGTTACTGAAATAGTTGTTCCAAAGATTGACAGAACTCCGACAGCACTGCCGGTACAAACGATTACCATACTATCCGGCTGTAAAATAAAATTCGGCATCGGGCCGCTTTGACTGCCCGCATCGCCAATCCTCCAGTTTTGTAAATTGAAAGAAACAGTACTGGTATTCTTTAATTCGATCCATTCATTGTTTGGCAAGCCAATTTGCGGGGAGGGATCTGCCATGATCTCAGTAATAACGATATCATACCTGTTTTGCGACAGCAAACAAACAGGTGTAAGCAGGATGAACAGGATGGATAAGGCTTGTTTCATCATCTGAAAGTTAAAAAATCATTTTAATAATCGGAACAACCTGGATTATCGGAATGATTTTTTTGGTTGTAAGGCCCTGCCCGCCTATTTTTGCACCCATCATGATAACAACGAAACATACAAAACGCATTCAAAAACATTCCTGAGGGAGGTTTGCAGCGTTATGTGTGTCACAACATAAAAGTTTAGCAGGCCTTCCAAATGGAAGGCCTTTTTTCTAAACAGTGTTTTTTAATTAAAACCTGCCTGGTAAAGGCAGAACGGGGGGAAACAAAAAATGAAAGTTGCAGTAGTAGGTGCCACAGGACTGGTTGGCTCTAAAATGTTACAGGTATTAGCAGAAAGAAATTTTCCGGTGACGGATTTGTTGCCGGTTGCTTCAGAAAGATCAGTGGGCAAGGAAGTAGAGTTCAAAGGAAAGAAGTATAAGGTGGTTAGTATGACGGATGCTATTGCTGCAAAACCTGCTGTTGCTATATTTTCTGCAGGCGGCAGTACTTCATTAGAATGGGCCCCCCAATTTGCGGACGCAGGTATTACGGTTATTGATAACTCTTCGGCATGGAGAATGGATCCAACAAAGCCGTTGGTGGTGCCGGAGATCAATGCGGATATATTAACAGCGAACGATAAGATCATTGCCAATCCTAATTGTTCCACTATTCAAATGGTGGTGGCATTGAATCCACTGCATAAAAAATATGGTATTAAAAGAGTTGTTGTGTCAACTTACCAGAGTGTAACAGGTACCGGTGTAAAAGCAGTAACACAATTACTGAATGAAAGACAGGGTATTGTTGGTGACCGGGCTTATAAATACCCGATTGACCTGAATGTGATCCCGCAGATCGATGTATTCCTGGAGAATGGATACACCAAAGAAGAAATGAAAATGGTGAAAGAGACCTGCAAGATCATGCGGGATGATTCCATTCGTGTTACTGCAACAACTGTCAGGATACCGGTGATCGGTGGACATAGTGAAAGTGTGAACGTGGAATTTGAAAAAGAGTTTGACCTGGCGGAAGTAAGAACCTTATTGCAATCTGCGCCCGGAGTAGTGGTGGTGGATGATAATGTGAACCAGCTTTATCCCATGCCCATGGATGCCCACGAAAAAGATGATGTCTTTGTAGGAAGGTTGAGAAGAGATGAAAGCCAGCCGAATACATTGAACATGTGGGTGGTGTCTGATAACCTCCGGAAAGGAGCTGCGACAAACGCTGTTCAAATAGCTGAATATCTGGCCAGGAATTTTTTTATTTAATACTATAACTAATAAACAACAAAGGTTTGCAGAAACGTTTGCGGACAAGGGTCGGCAGGGAATACATAACGATGAGACTTCATTTAATGTATTTTCACTCTGTAATATTAATATAGTCAATATCCTTTTGTCCAGTAAAAACCAACGATGAAAACTTTTGTAAGCGTATTCTTTTTGCTGTTTTTTTTACAAGCAGCTTCTCAAACCTGTTATACTATTTCTAACCGGACAAACGGCAACGGGAATCCGGGCACCTGTGGCACACCTAATTGTTCGGGGAATGCCAAAACGGGTCACATTGATATTAATTTTGGCGCATCATGTCCCGGAGTGATTCCATCACTTGTTCTAACAGCAGTAACAACAGGATCGGTACCCAATCCCTATTGCTTTGATCCAGGCAATTGTATCAGTGCAGGAAATGTTCGTTATTGTTTCAGGGGCAATAATCTGCCGAGTTCAGGCTTTATGACACTCCGGTTTACACTAGGTGCTTCGGCATGGAATTGCACGTATAATGTAAATGGCGGATCGGGCTCGATTTTACCAGTGCTATTAACCGGTTTTGAAGCAAGAATAACTGGAAGTAACGTACTGCTAAATTGGAGAACTGAACAGGAATATAATAATGATCGTTTCATTATTGAACGAAGTAATAATAATAATAACTTCATTGAGATAGGGACAGTTACTGGTAATGGAAATTCTCCACTACCCACCGACTACAGGTATACTGATCCAAACCCGGTAAAAGCTGTATTTTTTTACAGACTAAAACAGATGGATTCAGACGGTCATTTTACCTATTCAGCCACCAGGAGAATAGATAACAGGATTGCAGGGTTGCAAATCAACCAGATCTATCCCAATCCTGCAAGTGATAACCTGGTACTTTTTTTACATGCGGATAAGCCGGACCGACTTGAGGTATCCATTTATAATTGTTCAGGCCAGCGGGTGATCCGGGAAGATAAACAAGTAAGCAGGGGTGACCAAAACTGGAAAATAGCGTTACCCTATCTTCGACCAGGTTTGTATGAGCTGGTGTTAATTACGGCCTCGGATGAATTATTAACTGAAAAGATAGTTGTGAGAAACTAATACTACTCACGAATACTGGTATTAATAAATTCAATGAACGGTTGCAGTGCTTCAAAAGCTGCAACCGTTTTTTTTACAAGATCCTTAGAAGTAAGATCGGTATCCGGGATTTTGGTAAGGGCTACAAAACTTTTCAGTTTTAAATAATTCTCTGCAGGGTTGCCGGGTTCATATCCTTTGGGTAAACGGGTGAGTGTGTATTCTGCCTCCCTGGAAAGATCGCCATACACGGCTTTGAATTTTTTAGCGCTGATGATCTTTTTGAAGGCGGCAAAATTATAATCGATCTCCTGCCTTATTTTACCAAGCTCGGATGGCATGGGCATCCAGAGACCACCACCCATAAAGCTTTGTCCCGGTTCACAGTGAAAATAATAACCTCCGAATATCGATTTCTTACCGGCACCGTTAAAGTAAGCACCCATATTGGTTTTATACGGTGATTTATCTTTTGAAAAACGAACATCCCGGTTGATGCGGAACAAACAATCTTTTGCGATCAGGTTACTGATGGATGGATCATTCTTACCATGCTTATCAATTACAGCCTGAACAAAGCCAGCAAAGTCAGCTTTAGCAGCTTCATACGATTTACGGTTCCCGTCAAACCAGGGTTTGTTATTATTCTTTTTCAGTTCTTTTAAAAACTTAATGGTTGATGCTTGTAACATAGTATTATTTTTTTCCGATCAGCTTCAAAAACTCTTCTTCGGAGATGATCTTTACAGTATTTATCTTTTTTGCTTTTTCTAATTTGCTGCCGGCATCTTCACCGACCACAAGATAGTTTAGCTTGGCACTGACACCGCTTAATATTTGACCTCCCTGCGCTTCAGCCATGTCTTCTGCTTCGCTCCTTTTTAAAGTGGGTAAGGTTCCTGTGAAAAGGAAAGTCTGCCCGGTGAGATTACCATCTGTTACATGTTCTTTCTTTTCATTCTTCAGTTGTAGCCCCGATTTCTCCAGCTCCTGCAGCATTTCTATATTGCTTTTAGTACTAAAGAAATGATGGATACTCCCGGCTACTTTGGGTCCCACATCTTCGAGACCCTGTAATTGCTCCAAAGAGAAATTTTTAAAATCAAGCAGGTGATCAACCGCCTGTGCCAGTGTTTTGGCGGTGGTTTCACCAACAAAGCGGATACCCAGTGCATAGATCAAACGGTGCAGTGGTTGCTTTTTTGAATTAGCAATGGCCAGTTGCAGGTTATCAATAGATTTTTGACCAAAACCTTCCATGCCACTTAGCTTGGCAAAATCTAATGTGTAGATACCGGGAATATCTTTCACAAGGCTAAGTTCATAGAATTTGCGGACATTGGCATCACCAAAGCCACGGATATCCATGGCATCCTTACTTACGAAATGAATGATGCGTTCCACCACCTGTGCAGGACATTCAATATTGATACAACGCCATACAGCTTCTTCTTCTTCTTTGAATAATTTACTGCTACATACAGGACAGGTAGTTGGGAAGATGATCTTTTTTTCTTTACCCGTTCTGGTATCTGGTAAAGATTTTACAATTTGCGGGATCACATCACCGGCTCTTTCTATTAATACAGCATCACCGATACGCAGATCTTTTTCCTTAATGTATTCTTCATTGTGAACGGAGATACTGCTGACAGTAACGCCACCTACAGCAACGGGTTCCAATTTGGCCACGGGTGTCACAGCACCAGTTCGTCCCACCTGGAATTCCACACCTAATAATTTGGTGGTTCCCTGCCTTGCTTTGAATTTATAGGCAATTGCCCAGCGGGGATGGTGAGATGTCATGCCCATTTTATCCTGCAGGGCCAGGTTGTTTACTTTGATCACCATGCCGTCAATCTCGTAAGGAAGGTCATCCCGTATGATCTCAAATTCGTTGCAATGTTTGATAACAGCATCAATGCCTTTGAATACTTTTTTTTCTTTTTGCGGGCTGCGGAAACCAAGATCCCATAGCATTTCCAATGAGCCGGAGTGAGTGGTTAAAGCTTTGGGTGTTTCCTTTCCTTGTAAAACAGTATAATAACTTACATGGTACACAAAGGCTTCCAGGTTTCTTTTGGCAACTTCGTTGGGATCTTTAATCCGTAATGTACCGGCTGCTGCATTGCGTGGGTTAGCTAATGGAGTTAGCCCCTGTTCTGCTAATTGCTGGTTATAGTTGGCGAAATTGGTTTTATTGATCAGCACCTCACCCCTGATCTCCACCTGCTGCAAACCATAAGACGAGAATTTAGCTGATAGAGGAAGTGACCTGATCTGTTTGATATTCGTTGTTACTTCATCGCCTTCCACACCATCACCTCTTGTGGCACCCCGGACAAGCATGTCATTTTCATAAATAAGGGAGATACTGCCGCCATCAAATTTGGGTTCCACACAGTACTCTATTATTGTTAAACCGGTCAGTTCTCTTGCCTTCCTGTCAAAATCAATAAGATCGTCACTGTTATAGGAGTTATCTAACGAAAGCATGGGTACCAGGTGCTGGGAGGTAGGAAAATCTTTTGTCAATCCTTTTGCCACCCGTTGTGTGGGAGAATCTGTTGTAATCAGTGTTGGGTTTTCCTGTTCGATTTTTTCGAGGGTCTTATACAATTGATCATATTCATAATCAGCTAGCAGGGGATCATTCAGTATATAATAACGGTATTCATGAAAGCGGAGAACATCCCTTAGGTTGTTTATTTCTTTTAAAGTGACAGCTCCGCTGTTTAACTTTTTAACCAGTTCATTCGTAAGCTTTTGCAGTTCCTTTGTTGTTTCATTTGTATACATAAACAATCCGTTGGGGCTTTAAAGTTAATGCCTGCTGCGGAAAGGTTTTTACCCGTGGAAAAAGAAGTTGATATTTTAATGTGTCATAAGTACATATTTATTATCTTCGGAAACGAATTGTTTAAACAAAAGTGCTGTGGATTGCTGGCTTCAGCGACTTTGAACTAATAAAACGAGCTTGCTATGAAGAAAATACTTTCGCTTTTTACAGGGCTTGCCTGTATGTTAAGCACGGTCAGTGCTCAATTGCTGACATGGACAGCCGACTTTCCCAAAGACAATGATAATGTTTCCATCACTATGGATGCCACAAAGGGCAACCAGGGCTTGCAGAACTATAACCCGGTAACAGATGTATATGTACATACCGGTGTGATCACTAATCTCAGTACAAGCAATACCAACTGGCGTTATGTAAAATTCAACCAGAATTTTAATACGCCGAACGTTCAGTTGCAGGCTACTTCTCTCGGTGGCAATAAATGGAAATTTGATATCACCAATATCCGTGCTTATTATGGGGTGCCTGCTGGTGAAACGATCATTAAGATCGCTATATTATTCAGGAATGGAAATGGCTCGGTGGTTCAGCGTAATGCAGATGCCAGTGATATGTATGTGCCTGTATATGATAATAACGTAGCTGTTCGTTTTACTGTTCCGCCTTTTCAGCCAACATATACCCCACAGCCGGAAACTATAACTAAATCAACAGGTGATAATATTGCTGTAACGGCCATTGCTAACCAGCCTTCTGCGATGAAATTGTATTTGAACGGCACAGTTATTCAAACTGCTGCTGCCAGTCAGACTATTTCCGCTAATCCATTATTAACAGCAAGTGGTGCCACAGAGATCGTGGCTGAAGCGGATAATGGCTCTGCTGTCAAAAAAGACACACTTCGGTTCTTTGTTTCTCCGGGTATTAATGTGGCACCTTTACCGGCCGGTGTCCGGGATGGTATCAATTATGAAACTGGTAATACGTCTGTGGTTTTGGTGGTGTATGCGCCGGGTAAGAACAGGGTTTCAGTGATTGGTGAATTTCCGGGCAGCAACTGGGTGGAACAGACCAGTTATGTAATGAATAAAACACCTGATGGTAATTACTGGTGGTTGCGTATAACAGGGCTCACTGCTGGTACTGAATATGCCTTTCAATACCTGGTGGATGGAACCCTGAAAATAGGGGAGCCCTATGCAGAGAAGATCCTCGATCCATTTAATGACCCGTTTATTCCTGCGGCAACTTATCCTTCGCTGAAACCTTACCCAACGGGGTTAACAACAGGTATAGTAAGTGTGCTGCAAACAGCAGAGCCCGGCTATACCTGGGCCAACAATACATTTACCAGGCCGGATAAAAGAAACCTGGTCGTATATGAATTGCTTGTCAGGGATTTTCTGGCCAACCGGAACTGGAATACACTCAGGGATACATTGAATTATTTAAAAAACATGGGTATCAATGCCATTGAGATCATGCCCTTTAATGAGTTTGATGGAAACGAAAGCTGGGGCTATAACCCTGCTTATTTCTTGGCTCCTGATAAATATTACGGAACCAAGAATGCATTAAAACGTTTTGTAGACTCCTGCCATAGTAATGGTATTGCAGTGATCATGGATATTGCATTGAATCATGCCACCGGAGCCTGCCCGCTGGCGGCGTTATACTGGAACAGCACCACAAATGCACCGGCTGCTAATAACCCCTGGTTCAATGTATCAGCAACTCACCCTTATAATGTGTTCAATGATTTTAACCACGAGAGTATCCCCACCCGGAATTTTTCAAGCCGGGTGATAGAACATTGGTTACAGGAATATAAATTAGATGGATACCGGTTTGATCTGTCAAAAGGATTTACACAGAATACGCAATGCGGCGGTAGTACAACGAATGAAAGTTGTATTTCCCAATATCATGCAGACCGTGTGGCTATTTTAAAAAGATATTATGATACCATGCAGTTGAAAGCTCCGGGTTCAATTGGTATACTGGAGCATTTTTGTGATAACACGGAAGAAATAGAACTATCCAACTATGGATTCCTGTTATGGGGGAATAATACATTCAATTACCAGGAAGCTGCAATGGGATTTCTTCCGAATTCAAATTTTGAAAACAACCTGCATACGGTAAGGGGGTGGACTAACCCGCACCTGGTGGGATATGCTGAAAGTCATGATGAAGAAAGGATCATGTACAAGAATATTCAGTTTGGCAACTCATCAGGCAGCTACAACATCCGGGATTTGAATACAGCACTGAAGAGAAGCGAATTAACCACTTCGTTTTTATTAACCATGCCCGGCCCTAAAATGATCTGGCAGTTTGGTGAACTGGGGTATGATTATTCCATTAATACCTGCGTGAACGGGACAGTCAATCCGAATTGCCGTCTCGATAATAAACCGGTAAGGTGGGATTACCTGCAGGTTATTCAGCGGCAGCGTTTATATGATATCAATAAAAGTTTATTAGCCCTGCGGAAAAATGCCTGGTATAAGGATGTGTTTATCGCTAATAATATCAACCTGACGAGGAGTTTGGGCGGAGCCATTAAATGGATGGTCATTCGAAGCGCTACTGATTCTTCAGACCTGTGTATAGTTGGAAACTTTGATGTAACGGCACAATCAGCCAATGTTACTTTCCCCATAGCGGGGACCTGGTATGATTACCTGCAAGGGGGTACTTTCTCTGCTACCGGCACCGCACAAAATATTACTTTACAACCCGGCGAGTTTCATGTGTACCTGAACCGCAACCTGACCAATGCTGTAGTAACGCCGGTTACAGGCATCAATAATCCCGGTAATAGTTTACTGGCTGTAGTGTATCCTAACCCTGCCAAGGATAATTCGGTATTGGAAATTACAATACCTGCGACCGGCAAAGTGCAGGTGGATTTATGGACTGCAACAGGCCAGCAGATCAAACCTGTTTTTTCCGGGAACCTGGCAAAAGGAAAGCACCAGGTCATACTTAATGATAAAATCAATAATTTGCCGCCCGGCATATACCTCCTGAAAGTGAATACTGCAGGTCAGTCGAAGCCGGTAAAATTGATGATTCAATAGTTAAAATGTGTCACTCATGGCAAAGTCTTTACAGTTGAAGACGGCTGAGCTGGAGAAGATCAGTCACCTTGATTATTTTAATATTGCCCTTTCTGTTGACCTTGTGATATTCGGTTACGAGGATAAAGAGCTGAAAGTATTACTGATCAAATCTGACCTGGAAGAATTTTCGGGGATGTATTCTTTGCTGGGCGACCTGGTTCGCCCGGATGAAGATCTTGACAGTGCACCTTACCGGGTATTATTGAGCAGAACGGGAATGGATGATGTATTCCTGGAGCAGGTGCACACTTTTGGCAGTATCGGAAGACACCCTTCGGGCCGTGTAATTACCACAGCCTATTATGCCCTGATTGATATCCGCCATCACCAGTTGCAGGTGGATAGTAATGAATTGCACTGGCATGCTGTCAATGATATTAAGAAACTCGCATTCGACCATAAGCTGATCCTAAACACCTGCCTGGAGCAACTGAGAAGCCAGATCATGGAGAAGCCGGTAGCTTTTAACCTGATGCAGGACAAATTTTCGCTGCGTGAATTGCAGGAAGTGTATGAAGCTATTCTCGATACCAAATTGGACCGGAGAAATTTCCGGAAGAAAATTGCTGTGAAAGACTGGTTGCAGGACCTGAATGAGATGGAGAGTAACCTGTCACATCGTCCCGGTAAACTATATGGTTTAAAAAAGCAATTCAAGCGAAAAAGTTCAAAGGCCTTAGTTATCTGATTTTCTTTCCCGTTAAGATCAAAGAGAACTGCCTTCCACCAGCCTTGAAGGGAGCATAATTGATCTCGCAACTGTTTTCTCCTCCATGTTTTCGAGCATTCTTTTGATAGCGAGTTTGCCGAGCTCATAACCACTGGTTTCTATATAAGTGATCTCGGGATTGAAAAGACCCGGGATAAAGCCATTACTGATGGCCAATACAGAAATATCTTTTGGAATGCTCAGCCCTGCCTGGTTGATGGCTTTCATAACCCCGATCAGTATTTCATCACTCATGCAAAAAATATGATCAGGAAGCATAGTTTGTTTTAATATAGAAGCAACGGTTTGCCGGGCTTCTTCGCTGCTGGAACAATACCCGACAGTAGTTTTTATTTTTTTTTCTTCCTGTTCCAGTATCTTTAAAAAGGCATCTTTTCTTTTTTTGGTGATGGATAATTCCCGGTTGCCAAACAAGGCCAGAATATTTTTCTTTTTATACTTAATAATAGTGTGTGCGGCAATGGTGGCGGCTTCTTCATCTGCCATGCAGATTGTGTCAAAATTTCCGGAGTCCGGCACTTTATCAAAGAAAATAATGGGGGTGCCCGCCTCCTGGTACTTGATAAACAGTTCCCCGGAATAACTGTCCGGGGTTATACAAATAAAAATGCCATCCACCCGGTTGTGTTTACAAAGTTTCAGGTTCTCTGCTTCCTGTTGCGGGTCGTCGCCGGATTGAAGGATCATCATCGAGTAGCCACTTTTCCGGGCATCCTTTTCCACGGCAGAAATAAAGGAATCATAAAACATGTTTGATATGGTGGGAACGATAAGCCCGAAGACCTTGCTTTTATTGGTCCGGAGGTTTACCGCATAACTGTTAGGCTCATATTCCATCAGTGCTGCCAGCTCTTTTACCTTCCGTTTCGTGTTTTCAGAAATGTCAGGGTGATTCTTCAAAGCCCTTGACACTGTGGAAATGCTGAGGTTGAGCTGGGTCGATATTTTCTTTAGCGTTGCGGTTTGTGCCATGATGTGAGCGTTCAGATTAAAATTACTATCAATATTTTTTCCACCGAAAACATTTCCGCAAATGTTTGCGGAACTTTTCAGGGGCCAAAAAGGATACACAAGTGTTTTTAATACACATATTTAAGTATAAATTTATGAGGCTTTAGGGGATTTTAACTTTGTTTTGGGAATTGAGCAGCACTATGACCAGTGGTCTTGCCTTATGCTGAACGGACCTGAACAAGGCTAAATAATACAAGATATAGGAAACGAGACCCTTGTCCCCACCTTGAGTTTTATGTGTTCAATCGGGAACACGCCATATGAAACAGGATTAACACACCGATTATAATTTTTAAAAAAACGATTGCTTATGTCTGCAAAAACTCTGCTTTCTGCTATCCTTTGCTTCGTACTTGCGTTTTCCGTGCAGTTGGCTGCTGCACAGGACAAAACCATTACGGGGAAAGTCACTGATTCAAAAGACGGATCACCTGTTGCAGGTGCCTCCGTTCAGGCGAAGGGCTCTAAAACCGGAACCACAACCCGGGGAGATGGAACCTTTAGCCTTAGTGTAGGATCAAATGTATCTGTCCTTGTATTTTCTTCTGTAGGGTATGAAACACAGGAAATTGCCGTTGCCGGTAAGACCTCTGTTGATGTTTCATTTGCACCTTCTGCCGCCGCTAACCTGAATGAGGTGGTGGTAACCGGTTATGGAACGGCCAGGAGAAAAGACCTGACTGGGTCTATTTCTTCTGTTAAAGCAAAAGATTTTAACAAAGGTGTTCAGGTATCTCCTGATCAATTGATTCAGGGTAAAGTAGCAGGTGTTCAAGTTACCACGAATAGTGGTCAACCTGGCGGTGGTACAACAATTAGAATAAGAGGTAACTCCTCCATCAGAACCGGAAACACACCTTTGTTTGTAATTGATGGAGTTCCGTTATCAAATACTAATTCAAGACCGGATATTGGACTAACCAACGCGGGGGGCGGTTCACCAGCAGGTAATCCATTTAATTTTATTAATCCGGCAGATATTGCTTCCATTGATATTTTGAAGGATGCTTCTGCAGCAGCAATCTATGGTTCCAGGGGTGCTAACGGAGTTGTTTTAATTACAACAAAAAGAGGTCAATCTGGTGCGCCCAAAGTAGAAGTAAGCTCTTCATTTGGTGTTAGTAATGTATTGAAAAAACTCGAAGTACTAACAGCAGATGAATATCGTAAAGCTTTAACTGATTATGGCTTCAATACAAGCGTAAATACTACAAATGGACCAAATTTTGGAAGCAGTGCCGATGCTTGGGAAGCTATCTCTAGAACAGGTAATATTCAAAATTATAATGTAGCTATCGGTGCTGGTAATGAAAATGCAAAATACCGTATTTCTTTCGGATACCTTGACCAAACCGGTATTATTCGTAAAACTGATTTCAAAAAATACACAGCAGGCATTAATACTAGCTTTAAATTTTTAGAGAGCAAAAAACTCGGTTTGGACTTTAATGTATTATCCAGCCATACTGCCGAATCTGTAGCTCCCATTTCAAACAGTGCGGGTTTCCAGGGAAGCCTAATAGGTCAGGCACTTATCTGGAATCCAACAAGGCCTATTAGAAATGCTGCCGGGGCACCGATTGTTGATTATACAACAGACGCTGTTATCAACCCATTGGCATATAGTGAAGCTTATTTTGATAACCCTAAGGTTACAACTATACTTGCCAATATTGCACCTTCTTATAAACTTACCAATGAACTGGAATATAAAATGCAATTGAGTTTAAATTACTCGGTGGGTAGCAGAAAGCAATACACAACGGGTAATATCAATTTTAATGATTTAAAAAATCAATTTAGTACTGCTTTTAATGACACTATAGGTGGTGAGGCTAATGTAGCACAAAATGAACTACTGACTAGTCAGATTACTAACACGTTATCGTATGTAAAAAACCTTAGCTCTGCTCTCAGCCTTAACGCGGTGGTTGGGCATGAATATCAGGTTATTAAATTTAGCGGGAACTCACAATATGCTAGAGGCTTCCTGAGAAGTGACAAACCCAATTATTACTATATGTCTAACTCAGACCCTCAAACAAGAAGAATATTTGGGTTTGCGGATCCTAAGCAAGAGTTACAGTCCTTTTTTGGGAGAATGGTTTTAAATTTCAGTGATAAATATTTAGTTACAGCCACTATGCGGGCTGATGGTTCAAGTAAATTTGGTGAAAATAATAAATATGGCTATTTCCCTTCCATAGCAGCTGCCTGGAATATCAGTAAGGAAGCTTTTATGGCAAATTTTAATGCCGTAAAGAATATCAAACTCAGAGCAGGATTTGGCATAACTGGTAACCAGGAGTTTCCTGCAGGGGCTTCACAACAGATATATACGCTTACTGGTGGAGACCCAAGACAGAATTATAACAGGACACAATTGGAAAACCCGGATTTGCAATGGGAGGAGACTGAATCTATAAATATAGGATTGGATTTCACCATTCTTAACAGCCGGATTACTGGTTCATTGGATTATTTCAACCGAAATACTTCTAAAATACTCTTCCCGGTTGACGCAGCTGCTCCTGGTCCAACAGGTTCAGTACAGTGGAAAAATTTACCTGGGAATATCATCAATTCAGGTTTCGAAATTGCATTGAACGGAAATATTGCGAAGAATAAAGACTGGAATTTTGACTTGGGATTGAATTTGTCTTTCCTCAAAAACGAACTTAAGAATTCTGGTTTGTTCTTGAATACTGGGGAAATCAACGGTCAGGGCCTATCAGGTGCTTTTTCTCAGTTGACAGCTGATAACCAACCCTTGAATGTATTTTATCTTAAGCGATTCCTTGGCATTGATAAAGCAACGGGTGTTTCTATGTACGAGGAAGGGGATAAAAAGTTTTTTGTTGGTTCACCAAACCCTAAAATGCTGATTGGCATTTCTCCCTCCGTTTCATATAAGAAATTCAGCCTTGAAATAAATATGAATGGTGCATTTGGCCACTATGTATACAATAATACCACTAATGCGGCTCTTTCATTTAATAACCTTGGGAAAAGAAATCTGAGTAAAAAAGAGTATGAGTATGGCGTATCTAACGGAGAAAAACCGGTTAATCCCACCAGCGCATCTTCCCGTTACCTGGAAAAGGGAGATTTCCTGAAAATGGCAAATACAACACTTAGCTACAATCTGGGTAATATTGGGAAAAGTATAAGAAATATGAATGTTTATATAACAGCTCAGAATCTTTTTGTTATTACTAATTATTCTGGATTTGATCCTGAAGTAAACACCGCTAAGCCATTGAACGGAATACCTTCTTTCGGAATTGAGTATACCCCCTATCCAAGTGCCCGAACAATAAACTTTGGCCTTACATTTTCGTTATAATCTATAAAATATTTGCTATATGAATAAGCTATTAAAATTATTAACAATCTCGGTTCTGGTATCGGGTTGTTCTAAACTTGATGAGAAATTAGGAAGTCAGCAACCGAATGTAGGGGGAGGTGGGGGAAGTATTTCCGTTTCCTCTCTTTTATCGGCGGCTTACAATGGTATGAGAAATCCTTACCAGGACCAATCAAGGGTGTGGGCTTCGCAAGAGCATACAACTGATGAAGTCATTGGACCAACAAGAGCAGGTGACTGGGATGACAATGGAGTCTGGCGTGTATTGCATTCACATCAATGGGATGCAACACATGGATTTCTTGCTGACACATATCGTGAGTTAGGGCAGGTTGTTTTTACCTGTACTGATTTATTAAGATTCAATCCGACAACACAGCAGGCAGCTGAAGCAAGATTATTAAGAGCAATGGCCAATTTCTCGCTTTTGGATGGGTGGGATCAGGTTCCTTATCGTGAAAATACCGGCGATCCATATGAAGTTCCCAAAGTAAGAAAAGGTACAGAAGCACTTGATTACATTATCGCAGAATTGAATGCAGCAATACCTGGTCTTCCAAATGGCCCTGCAAAAGTCGCTAATAAAGATGCAGCGAGAGCTCTTTTAATGAAATGCTATTTAAATAAAGGAGTATATGCCAACAGGGCAGCACCAACCTTCGCAGCTGCTGATATGAACCAAGTTATAACTTTAGCCGACCAAATCATTACATCTGCCCGTGGATATTCTTTAGGATCTAATTATTTTGACAATTTTGCCCCTTCTAATGAAGGTATTGCAACAGAAAATATATGGACAGCCGAAAATATAGGCGGATCAAGCAGCGGAAATGTAAGATCCCGCTGGTTCTGTGGACTGCATTACAACCAGAACCCAAGCGGATGGAACGGATTTACAACCTTATCAGATTTTTATGACAAGTTTGAGGCAGCTGATAAACGTCGTGGTGGTAACCCGTATCCGGGTATGACATTCGGTGTTTTACCCGGTTTCTTAGTGGGTCAGCAATTTAATGGCAGCGGTACACCACTTACAGACCGAACTGGTGCTCCACTTGCATTCACCCGTGCAGTAAAAGCAGTTGAAACAGGTGCTAATCTTGAAGTTACTGGTATTCGTGTTGTTAAATATCCAATTGACTACACATCAGGCGATAATTCCAACAATGATTATGTTTATTTCCGCTTGGCTGACGTGCTGCTAATGAAGGCAGAAGCTATATTAAGAGGGGGTACCGGTACCGTAGCAGGCCCTTATGGTAATACCGCTGTTGCTATTGTGAATTATATCAGAACTCACCCTTCAAGAGGGGCTTCTCTTTTGGGTTCAGTTACACTTGACAATCTTATTGATGAAAGAGGACGTGAATTGTATTGGGAAGGCTGGAGAAGAAATGATTTAGTAAGATTTGGCAAATACCTGGCCGCTTGGCAGGAAAAGCCTGCGTCGGGTCCGGAAAGATTACTCTTCGCCATCCCTGCAAGAGAATTATCAGCGAATCCTAATTTAACCCAGAATCCGGGGTATTAATATTTTTCGAGCAAGCAGTTAGCAATTTTAGCAATTCAAAAAAGCCATTTTCTAATGGCTTTTTTTATTTGATAATCTGCTTTGAATCTATACAGGATTGATTTTACTGCTGTAAATGCAATAGATTTGATGTTTATACTACAACGAAATCAGATGCGGCCTGAATCAAAGATTGTATTGTCATTGCTGTTTATTGCCCTCTTTGCATTACAGTGTAATGAGGTACAAAAAAAGCCCACGTTATTTACCTTGCAGGAGCAAACGGGTATTAATTTTACCAATACGATCAGTAATTCACCTGACTTTAATATTTTCAGCTATCGTAATTTCTATAATGGAGGTGGTGTCGCGGTCGGGGATATTAATAACGACGGACTGGCTGATATTTTCTTCACTGCTAATATGGCATCTAACAAACTTTATCTCAACAAAGGAGGCTGGCAATTTGATGATATATCAGCCGCAGCAGGATTTACTGAAAAAAAGGACTGGAGTACCGGGGTGGTGTTGGTTGATATCAATTATGATGGGTGGCTCGATATTTTTGTTTGTAATGCAGGTTATATTGGTAATAAAAAACCTAAGTGCCAGCTTTTTATTAACAATCAGGATTTGACATTTACGGATAAGGCGGAAGAATATGGGCTTACCAATGAAGGAGGCTACACTACGCATGCTGCTTTTTTTGATTATGATAAAGATGATGACCTCGATTGCTTTATTATTAACAACAGCTTTATACCAGTTAATACACTGAATTATGCGAATAAGCGAAACCTTCGTGCATCTGATTGGCCGGTAGCCGATTTTTTAAAAGGAGGGGGAGATCACTTTTACAGGAACGATAACGGTAAATTTGTTGATATCAGTAAAGAAGCAGGTATTTATGGCAGCCTGATCAGCTTTGGCTTAGGGGTTACAGTCGGAGATGTAAATAATGATGATTATCCGGATATCTATGTGTCAAACGATTTCTTTGAAAGGGATTATCTCTATATCAACCAAAAAGACGGCACTTTCAAAGATGAACTGGAACAATGGATGCAGCATGTCAGTCACTCTTCAATGGGTGCTGATATGGCCGATGTAAACAATGACGGTTACCCGGATATTTTTACAACCGATATGCTTCCTGATGATGATTACCGCCTTAAAACGACCACTTCTTTTGATAATATAGATGTCTATCGGATTAAACAGAAGTCCGGGTTTTATAACCAATACACGCAAAACACCCTGCAGGTCAATAATCAGCATGGCCAGTTTGCCGAGACTGCTTTTTACAGTGGGGTGGCTGCTTCTGACTGGAGCTGGGGAGGTTTGATATTCGATGCAAATAATGACGGATTATCTGATATTTTTGTCTGTAACGGTATTTTTAATGATGTAACAAACCAGGACTTTATTGATTTTTTTGCCAATGACGTTATTCAGCAAATGGTACTGACGGGTAAAAAAGAACAGTTTGATGAGATCGTCAATAAAATGCCATCCCAGCCAATTTCAAATAAGCTTTTCCTGAATGAAGGGCAATTAAAATTTTGGGATGCTGCTGTTGTGTCGGGGTTGGGTAAACCCTCTTTCTCTAACGGCTCTGCTTATGGTGATCTGGATAATGATGGTGATCTAGACCTTGTAGTGAACAATGTGAATGAACCTTCTTTTGTATATCGTAATAACAGCAGGGAGCTAAACAGGAATAATTATCTCAGCATTAAACTAAATGGAACTGGTAAGAACAGCTATGCTGTCGGAAGTAAGATCCATGTCTATGCGGCAGGGCAGGTTATTTACCGCGAGCTGGTTCCTACAAGAGGGTTTCAGTCAAGTGTGGATTACACACAGGTAATCGGTTTAGGTACAGCCATAGCCGATTCGCTTTTAATTACATGGCCGGATGGAACCAGGAAAAAAATCATACAACCGGTCATTAATCAATTACATATATATACATCAGTTGATGGTGATAGTGTCGATGCTAATAAGCAGCAAGTTTCAGTTCCGCTGTTGAGCAGTGTTTCTTCCGACCTTTTCGATAAACAAATGGAAGATGATTACATCGATTTTTATGATGAGAGAAATATCCCCTTTATGTTATCAAGAGAGGGACCTGTTGCTGATACTGCCGATGTAAATGCAGATGGGTTAACGGATTTATATATAGGAGGGCCGGCAGGCCAGGCCGGACAGCTA
>JAFLBM010000001.1:23448-307577 GCA_017303455.1 Chitinophagales bacterium
GCAGGGTCGGGATGCGACGTTTAAAAAAAAATCAGTACAGGTATTTGAAGCAGACCGGGCATTTGAAGATGCTGCTGTAACCTTTATTGATGCAGACGGAGATGGCGACCAGGATATCTTTGTTGGGGCCGGTGGTAATAATAGTATCGGAGAGGATGGTTTATTACAACACCGCTTATATATAAATGATGGGGAAGCATCTTTTTCAAGAATACCCGGGAGATTTCCGGACAATAAAATGAATATAGCTGTGGCATTATCCTTTGACGTTGATAATGATAAGGACGAAGATTTGTTCATTGGTTCGAGAAACCGGCCACATGATTATGGTTCTGTACCCGATAGCTATCTGTTACTCAATGACGGGAAAGGGAATTTCAGCCTGAAAACTTCTTTGCAGATCGGGATGTTAACAGACGCAGCATTGATTGATATAGATAATGACGGCCAGTTTGAATTGGTAGTGACAGGAGAATGGATGCCCCCCAAAATATATTCGATTAAAAATGGTACACTGGTGGAGAGACAGACAAATTTATCTGCATTGAAAGGATGGTGGCAATCTGTTGTTACAGCGGATATTAATAATGATGGGTTTACAGATATGATTCTGGGTAACATGGGTGAAAATTGTTACCTGCAACCAACTCCATCCACTCCTGTAAAACTATGGATCAGTGATTTTGACCACAATGGCCGCAATGACAAAATTGTAACCAGGCAAGTGAATGGAAACGATGTCCCGGTTTTCCTTAAACGTGAATTAACGGAGCAGATGCCGGCATTAAAAAAACAGAACCTGAAGTTTGATGCCTTTGCAAAAAAGACAATTTATACTTTGTTTAATGAAGAGGCGGTTCGAATATCGCAGGTTTTTGAAATAACATATTCATCCTCCAGCATTGCCATTAATAAAGGAAACGGACAGTTTGAGATTCAAAGACTTCCATTGCCAGTTCAGTTTTCATCAGTAAATGCCATTGTTTGTATGGATATAAATAATGATAGCAGGCAAGACCTGGTCCTCGCAGGAAATAGTTTTTATTTTCAACCCCAGTTTGGACGGCTGGATGCCAGTTTTGGACATGTACTTATTAATGCGGGAAATAATCAATGGAAGTTACTCAATCCTGCAGAGTCAGGGTTAACGCTTCGGGGGCAAGTGAATGGTATACAACATATCGTTACAGCAGATAAAAAAGACTTTTTATTTTTTCTTCAAAATGATGAGGTGCCTGTTAAATACAGGATAAATAAGTGATGATGTATACAAAGCGAATATTTATAGCTGGAATAATATTGCTTTTTATCAGCAGTAATTTTTTTTATTCCTGTAAGCCGGATCAGCCTGGAAAAGATTTTTTGTTTGAATCGCTCTCTCACAATAAAACAGGGATTGATTTTGCAAATAGACTTGAAGCTAAACCCGGCTTCAACATGCTTAAGTATATGTATTTTTATAATGGAGCAGGTGTAGGTGCCGGCGATTTTAATAATGATGGATTGATAGATCTTTTTTTTGCTTCTAATCAGACGCAAAGTAAAATATATCTTAATGAAGGGAACTTGCATTTTGTAGATATAACTACTTCTGCTGGTATACCAGATGATGGGGGCTGGTCAACGGGTGTTTCGGTGGCAGACGTGAATAATGACGGCATGCTTGATATTTATGTGTGCAGGGTGGGGGAATATGAATCTCTAAAAAGTAAAAACCTGCTGCTAATTTGTAAGGAAATTGATAAACAGGGGGTTCCTCATTACGAGGATATGGCTGCTTCTTTTGGTCTTGATTTTTCCGGCTTCAGTACACAGGCTACTTTTTTTGATTACGATCTGGATGGTGATTTAGATATGTACCTGTTAAATCACTCACTCCGGTATAACAGCACTTTTCAACCACGAGAGCGTTATACAGGAACAGCTGACTCGCTTTCCGGCGACAGATTGTATAAGAACGAAAACGGAAAGTTTACAGATGTGTCATCCGCCACCGGAATCCGTCAATCAGTGATTGGATACGGATTAGGTATTGTGGTCAGCGATTTTAATCTCGATGGCTACCCGGATATTTATATTGGTAATGATTTTCATGAGAATGATTACCTGTACATGAATAACCAGGAAGGGGGATTTTCAGAAGAATTAACACATCGTATTATGCATACCAGCCAGTTTTCGATGGGAGTTGATGCTGGTGATATCAATAATGATGGCTGGCCGGATATTATTTCTGCAGACATGCTGCCTTCTGATCCGTATATACTTCGCCGTTCATTAGGAGAAGATGAGTATAATACTTTCCAGATCAAAATCAGGAACGGGTACAACTATCAGTATGCTAGGAATGCACTGCAATTAAACAGGGGTAATGCACAATTCACTGAAGTAGGACTCTATGCGAGTGTATCTGCAACTGATTGGTCATGGTCTACCTTATGGGCTGACTTTGATAATGATGGCTACAAAGACCTTTTTGTGTCTAATGGAATACCCAAGCGATTAAATGATATCGATTATGTCAATTATGTTTCTAATGATGAGATCCAATCCAAGATCAGGGCAAACCGGATGGAAGAAAAAGATTTGGCACTCATCAATAATTTTCCCGAAATAAAATTACCTAATCGGTTTTTTCTGAACAATGGTGATGCCTCTTTTAATGACGCAGCTTCGCTGGTTGCCGGTAATGAGCCCACTTTTTCAAATGGAGCTGTATATGCCGATCTTGATAATGACGGCGATTTGGATATTGTTGTAAATAATATTGATGATCCGGTATTGATTTATAAGAATAAAACAGCTGATGGTAAGAAAAAGGCAGCAATACAGTTAGTACTAAGAGGGGGGCAGGGTAATCGTAGTGCTATTGGTACACGAGTCGTTTTATTTGAAGGTGAGGCGGTACGATATTATGAAAAATACCCGGTAAGAGGCTTTCAATCCTCGATGGAGATACCAATGTCCGTTACCAGGACAGCAAGCAGGGTGGACTCTGCCTGGCTGATATGGCCCGATAATACTTTTCAGTCAATAACCCTACCGGCAGATTCAATCAATCTGGTTAAAGTAGCATATAGCGAAGGGTTACCAAAATATGATTTTACCAGACTTCAGCAGTTTTCAAAAAATGAAAGGGCTGTTTTGTTTGAAGATATAACCGCAAAATGCAATTTACTTTTTGAACATAATGAGAATGAATTCAACGAATTTGACAGAGAGCCGTTAATGCCTTTTATGGTATCCCGGGAAGGGCCGGCTTCAGCAGTCGCAGATATAAATAATGATGGGTTGGATGATATCTTCATCGGTTCTGTAAAATGGGAAAAACCAGCCATTTTTATCCAGCAACCCGGTGGAGTATTTACCAAAAAAATGCAGCCGGCATTGGATGCAGACAGCACGTATGAAGATGTTGATGCCTCCTGGACAGATGTGAATGGAGATGGAAACAAAGATCTGTTGGTGGCAAGTGGTGGTAATGAATATTATGGAACCACCCCTTATTTGACACCCAGGCTTTATCTGAATGATGGTAATGGAAACCTGCAGAAGAAACAAGATGCTTTCATAGTGATGAATATGTCTGCCTCCGTCATTATCCCCATTGATATTGATAAGGATGGAATAATGGAAGTTTTTGTAGGTGGCCGGGCTGTACCTTTTCAATATGGTTCGATACCTCAGTCATACCTTTTAAAAAATGATGGTACTGGTAAGTTCACTGACATCACAAAACAGGTCGCACCGGAACTTTCTTTCATTGGGTTTGTAAAAGATGCAAAACAGGCTGATATAGACAATGACGGGGATAGTGATCTCCTACTTGCATTGGAATGGGATCGGATCGTTATTATGAAAAATACGGCCGCAAAATTTACCAGGCAGTATTTATCCGGGGAAAAGGGTTGGTGGAATTTTATTTTGCCGGTTGATATTGATAATGATGGTGATATAGATCTGCTGGCTGGTAATCAAGGGTTAAACAGCCGGTTAAAGGCAACAAAAGAAACACCAGTTAATTTTTATTACAATGATTTTGATGGTAATGGGAAAAAGGACCAGGTAATAACTTATTACCAGGAAGGGCAAGAGATTCCCTTTGCTAATAAAGCAGAATTGGAGCGGCAAATGCCGGTACTTAAGAAAAAATTCCTCTATGCGGAGGATTTTGCAAAAGCTTCCGTGCATGAAGTTTTCGGGAAGGATAAAATAAAAGAAGCTGTTCATTTTTCGGCTGATTATTTTGCCAACGCAATTTTTATTAATGATGGCAAGATGAACTTTACTGTCAGCGAATTACCGTGGCAGGCACAGTTAACTGCATACCGGGATGCTGTTATTGATGATTTTAATAAGGATGGTCTGCCAGATATCCTGTTGGCTGGTAATTTCTATCCAAATAATATTCAGATGGGACGATATGATGCTGATATGGGATCAGTACTGATTAACTCAGGGCAAGGCAACTTTCAATGTATAAAGTTCAGTAACATTTTTATTAGAGGAGAAGTAAGGCATATACGGCGAATTAAAACTGATAATCAGGATTTATTTCTATATGTCAGGAATAACGATAGCGTATTAATTTTTCAAAAAAAGTAACTTAAAAAATTGGGTAATATACTTTCATTTGTACTACCTGGTCGTCATCAAAATCATACCCATCACTGAAAAATTTTTGATAAGGGATAGCCATACTTGAAAGGCTATGATCTGCTTTGAAGTTTTCAAGTGCAGTATATACTTTAGAAATATCTTTATACGGCCCCTGGTAACTGGCTACCAGTAAATTTTTACCCCAGGGCATACGTTTATATTGTATTTGCTCACCCTTTTTTATTATTATACGGCCGCTTATTCCAATACTGGCAAAGAGCATAACCTGGTCCTTGCCATAGGGAACTGTGTAGAAAATACGGGTTCCGGTATAGCCCCCGTCTTTTTGTTTGCTATAGTTTATAAGCTGCTCAAATAGTTTTCTTGTAGCAGCTCTTTTTTCTGTTACAGGAACGATGGCAGAAAGAAAAATGAAAGAGGTATCAGTAACAGTAGTTTGCTCAATCTGGTATCCATAAAACTGGCGGGTATCTTCCATGTAGGCCTTAAGGTTTAGAAGACTTTCTTCGGCATTCTTGATAAGTTGGCCTTTGTCTAACCATTTATTCAACAGGGTACTTTTATACGTCAGTTTGATTTTACTGCTCGACATCTCCCCTGAATCAGCCGAAGCCGTAAAATGAAACTGCTTTTGCTTGTTTTTCCAACCGGCAATAAGCAGTGTGCTTATCGATGTGGTTTCTGTGGTTAGCAAGCTGTAATCAGAAGTTTTAATTTCTTTTTTCCCGGAAATATTCTTCTTTACCGAATCATCAATGGCAAATGGAAGATACCATTTAACCAGATTGACAGGTAAAGATAATTGCTCACCTGTTTTAAGCATCGTGTAAGGAACAGTAACTTCTCTCTCATAAGTTTGTGGTATCAATGTGATAAAAAAAATACCAGCAGCAAGTAATAAAAGAAAGAGGATGCGGCCCGCAAATTGTTTAGTCAATGGCATAATAGGGATTTAGTGCTGGTCGTAAAAGTAAACGGTTTTCAACTTATTCTTGCAATCAAAGCCGTGTTTTACAGAGTTGGGAAAGAAAGCATTATTTTCCCAACAACAAACGTTTGCAGCCCGGCTTGCCTTTCAGTTTCGCAAAGGAGAACGATCCTCTTTTTAGTATTTTACCTGTTCAAACGATTGCTTATGTCTTTCTCCAAACCCCGGTTAAGTTTCTGGCAGATCATCAATATGAATGTGGGATTTTTTGGCCTCCAATATAGTTTTGGTTTGCAACAAGCCAATATGAGCCCAATTTACTCCTATCTTGGTGCTGAAGAAAGTAAGCTTCCGTTATTGTGGCTAGCAGGGCCAATGACAGGACTTATTGTTCAACCTATTATCGGTGCCTTAAGTGATAAAACAATTACCAAATGGGGCCGCCGCACCCCCTATTTTTTAATTGGTGCCATTTTTTGCAGTCTTGCTTTGTTTTTTATGCCTTTTAGCAGCACAGTCTGGATGGCAGCAAGTATTCTATGGATTTTGGATGCTGCTAACAATATTACCCAGGAACCTTATCGTGCATTTGTTAGCGATAAACTAGAAAAAAGTCAGCATTCAATTGGATTTTTAACACAAAGTGCATTCACGGGTTTGGGACAAACATTGTCATACCTTACTCCATTTTTGCTGATCAATTTATTATCTGTATCCGAGTCCGGGAAGATCGGTCGTATTCCCACAACGACCCTTATTGCTTTTCTTACAGGTTCGGTTGTATCTATCGGATCAATTTTGTGGACCTTAAAAACGACAAAGGAAATACCCCTAACTAATGAAGAAAAAGATAAAATAAGAAAATTGCCGAAGGGTGTGGGAGCCACCTTTAGTGAAATATTCTTGGCTTTTCGGGAAATGCCAATGACTATGAAGCTGATGGGGCCTATGATGTTATTTAGCTGGTATGCTATGTTTATATATTGGCAATATATCGCTAAGTGTTTATCAAAATCTCTTTATAATACTGTAGATGCAGCTAGTCCTCTTTTTCGAAAAGCAGAATTGTGGGTAGGGCCTTTGGGGGCTTTTTATAATGGGGTAGCCTTTATTTCAGCATTTGGGCTTGCTGTACTTGCAAGAAAATATGGGCCAAAATATATTCATATGATTTGTCTTTTTGTTGCGGGGCTGGGGTTGCTTGCTATTCCGCACATACAAGATCGAAATCTCTTATTTATCCCAATGATTGGAATGGGTTTGTCATGGGCGAGTATGATGGGAAATCCGTATATCATGCTGGCCGGTAGTATTCCGCCCGAACGAACCGGTGTGTATATGGGTATTTTTAACATGTTTATTGTTATACCTATGTTACTCGAAACGTTTACAATACCCTTGTATTATGAATCATGGCTTGGTAATAATCCCACCAATGCCATTACACTGGCAGGAATACTTTTAATTCTGGCCTCTGTTTCTGTATTATTGATTAAAACAACTAAAAAGGTCGAAAGATCAGTTGATGAAATCGTACACGGACTAGTTCATTAAACTCTATTATGAAAAAAATACTCTGCATCGGCGAAGCCCTGATTGATATGATCTGCACAGATAAAGGAAAATCTTTATCAGAGGGAGAGAACTTTTTAAAGAAGGCAGGTGGAGCCCCTACGAATGTGGCCGCTGCGATTGCAGCCCTGGGTGGCAAGGTGGAGCTTGCTGCCAAAGTAGGCACCGATCCTTTTGGTAAACATCTTATTGAAGTCATGCAATCCTTTGGCGTTTCCACCAAATGGGTGATCGAAGATGAACAGCATTTTACCACTTTTGCTTTTGTATCACTGATGGAAAACGGGGAACGGGATTTTTATTTTAACAGGGGCGCTGACGGGCAGCTAAGCAGGGCGGAAGTGGAGAAAATTGACCTGGCAGATTTTTCGATTATTCATTTTGGCTCCGCTACCGGTTTCCTGCCCGGGCCATTGCAAACGGCTTACCGGGCTTTATTGCAAAAAGCAGTACAGCAGAATATCTTTATCAGTTTTGATCCGAACTATCGCCATTTGCTTTTCAAAAATGATACACAGTCATTCATTGAGCAATCCTGGGAATTTTTAACAGCCTGCCACTTCTTCAAAGTTAGTGATGAAGAGGCGTTGCTGATCACCGGCTGCAACAGCCTGGCTGATGCAGCATCGATGTTACTGGAAAAAACAAGTGCTGTATTTGCTATCACACTGGGAAAGGAGGGAACGATGCTGGGTATTAGCGGAAAGACAATGATCATTGAAAGTATCCCGGTTAAACCGGTGGATACAACCGGTGCCGGTGATGCTTTTGTCGGAGCTTTGTTGTATCAGCTCAATGAGAGAACAGCTGCTGAAATGAGATCATTACCAGAGGAGACATGGAAAAAAATCATTCAGAATGGAAACAAGGCCGGGGCAAGAACCTGTGAATACCTTGGAGCCATGGAAGCATTCAGGCACCTGAGCAGCGATATATTTAAATAGAAACGAAGTGTATAATCATCCCTTACATCAGCAGATCAACCAGGCCATCCAGCAACAGCAAATTGATATTGCCGGCATGGATAATTTATTTTTTACACGGTTTATTGCGAATGCTACGGCTATTGATGCACTCTTTCATGAGCTGTACGGGAAGCACCCGCAACAGGAAGTGTTTTTTAACCAGTTGATCAACCTGATTGCAGAGTCCTATACCCTGAGGCCGGCTATACTTAAGCAACGGGATGAAGAAAAGCAAACAAAGGGAAACTGGTTCCTGAGCAATGAAATAACAGGTATGAGTTTATATGTGGATCGTTTTTGCGGCAACATAAAAAACCTGGGCAGCAAGCTGGATTATTTTAAGGAACTGGGTGTGAATTTTCTTCACCTCATGCCGGTGTTTGAAAGCCCGGAAGGAGAAAGCGATGGTGGTTATGCTGTATCTGATTTCAGGAAAGTGGATAAGCGGTTCGGAACATTGAAAGACCTTCAGCAATTACAGGGGCAAATGCAAAAGGAAGGAATGTACCTGATGCTGGATATTGTACTTAATCATACTTCTCATCATCACGAATGGGCGAAGAAAGCTAAAGCAGGAGATAAAAGATACCAGGATTATTTTTATACCTATCCGGACCGGAGTTTACCTGACCAGTTTGACCGTACGATGCCCGAGATATTCCCGGAAAGCTCTCCCGGCAGTTTTACCTGGAATGAAGAGATGAAAAAATGGGTAATGACCGTTTTTCACAATTATCAATGGGACCTGAATTATACCAACCCGGCCGTCTTCCTGGAAATGCTGGATACAATATTCTTCTATGCGAACCTGGGGGTGGATATACTTCGTATTGATGCACCAGCTTTTATCTGGAAACAATTAGGTACTTCCTGCCAGAATTTGCCACAGGCACATAGTTTATTGCGGCTCATCAAACAATCAGTACAAGTGGCGGCACCGGGCATGGCATTGTTGGGTGAAGCGATCGTAGCTCCGAAAGAGATCATGAAATATTTTGGTACCGGTTTGTATACAGCCAAAGAATGTGACTTTGCCTATAATGCCACGCATATGGCCCTGCAATGGGATGCATTGGCTACTGCGGATATACGGGTGATGCTGGCGGCGCAACACGAGATATTGCAAAAGCCATATGGTACTTCCTGGATCACCTATACCCGTTGTCATGATGATATTGGCTTGGGTTATGATGATTATATGATCCGTAATGCAGGGTTTGAGCCTTTTGAACACCGGCGTTTTTTGAAGGACTATTATGCAGGATACTATTATGATTCCCCGGCAAAAGGAGCGTTGTTCTCCGTGAATCCAAAAACAAATGATGCCCGTATCAGCGGTTCACTGGCCTCTTTATGCGGATTGGAAAAAGCTATCGAACAACAGAACGAAGAAGCGATTGAGTATGCTGTGAGAAAGATATTGCTGATGCAGGCACATAGTTTTTTCCTCGGCGGTGTACCGATGATATTTTACGGCGATGAGGTGGGCTATACCAATGATTATTCCTATTTAGATGATCCCGGTAAAAGCTATGATAACCGCTGGATGCACCGCCCTGTGATTGACTGGGACAAGAATGAAAAAAGAAATGAGGCAGGAACTGTTGAACAGAAAATATTTTCCGGTACCCGGAAACTAATTGAAGTAAGAAAAAAAATATTTGCAGTGGGAGATTATAAGAATCTTACCTGGTTAACTCCTCATAATATTCATATTGCCGGGTACCTGCGGACATTTGAAGACCAGAAATTCTATTGCCTTTTTAATTTCAGAGATAAACACTCTTACCTTACCTGGTTTGCTTTTAAGCAGCATGGTGCAGTACCCGACTCTTTATATGACCACTGGCAGGATAGGAAAGTATCAGTGGGGCATGATCATGAATACCTGGTGATGGAACCCTACCAGTTTTTGCTGTTGGAAGTAAGATAGCTTCAGGATGCGTTACCATATTTTTTGATCAGGGCCAGTAATACACCATTGGTCCAGCCAAAGCCATCCTGTCCTTCATATTCACCACCACCCGCTTCAAGATGGGTATCAATAACGTTGTATTTTTCCATCAGTTTGCCGGTTCTTTTGAATACAGCAGTATTTAATTTGATCCACCGTTCCGCTATTTCCCGGGCAAGTGCCGTATATCCATAATTTTCAAGACCTGTTATCGTTATCCAGTGTAATGGTGCCCATCCATTCGGGGAATCCCATTGCTGCCCGGTTGTTATCAACGTACTGATCAGCCCCCCGGCCTGCAGGAATTTCTCTTTTATAATTGCTGCAACGGCATCTGCCTGTTGCTGTGTCGCTATTTTTAAAAAGAGTGGGGTAACACCTGCTAATGAATAGCAGGTCTTTTGTTGATCAGTTGTAAAATCATAATCGAAATAAAAGCCGGCATCGGGGTTCCAGCAAAAATGCTGGATAGCTTTTTTCCTTTTTTCGGCGGCATTTCTGAAATGTATTGCTTGTTCATGTTCCTCTTTTATAGAATAAGTATCTGCAAGCAGCTGTTCCAGGTGAAATAAAAGGCAATTCAGGTCGACAGGAATAATATCCGTAGTATGTATGGATGAAAAGCGGCTCTCCTCTTTGAACCAGCGGCAACTGAAATCCCAGCCCGATTCTGCACCGGCTCTTAAATGGCGGAAGATGTTCGCAGGTTCCTGTTCAGACTGATGTGCCAGCTCTGCATCCTCCCGGTACGATTCAGGACGGGCCGTATCATTGTTATCCCAATAGCGATTCAGGATATCGCCATTTTTCATCCTGGCTACATGATAAACAGATGGCTTGCTGTCAGTCAGTTCATCAGCTCCTTTCATCCAGAAATTATATTCCTTCTCCAGTTGTGGTAAATAATCAGTCAAAACAATATCCCCTTTTATACCAGCCAGCAATCTTACCATGAGTGAATAAAAAGGGGGTTGGGAACGGCCAATGAAATAGTGCCGGTTGCCATTGGGGATATAGCCCAGTGTATCGATGAGGTAAGAAAAATTCTTTACCATGTTTTCAAGCATTTCATTTTTACCGGAGGCTTTCAGACCTAACATCGTAAAATAGCTGTCCCAGTAATAGACCTCACCAAAGCGGCCACCCGGAACGATATAAGGATAGGGAAGGGGAATGAGTGATCCGGCTTCTTTATCCGGGTTCCTGGTCAGTACGGGCCAGAGTGCTTCAATATTTTCTTCCACTGTTTTGCTGGTATCACTGCTATAGTGGGTGGAATGGGGAACAGGCAGTTCAAAATACCGCAGTACAAATCCTTTCAGATCAAATCCGGCATGGTCTTTTTGAGATAAATAAGCAGCATTGATTGTTTCCAGGTCATACTTCGGCAGGCAGTCAACAAATGTTTTCCCATCGGGAAATACCTGTTGCAGTTGTACAGCTTCAAATAGCGGATACATCGTAAGTGTCATTTACCGGTAAATTAATGTTGGGAAGTTGCTGGTGCTGACTTAGGTTGTATTTTCTTGAAGATAAAAAGTAAAATACAAAGAACAGTAATCGGGATCAGTGAGAAGTAGAAAGCTGTTTGCCCTCCATATGCCCCGAAAATATGTCCCGTAATAATTGAACCTGTTGTGCCGCCCAGAGCGGAGAAGACAACGATCAGGCCAGACATTGAGCCATGCTTGTGTGCGGGAAGATTGCTAAGAATTACCGAATTGATGGCGGGGTAAACAGGGGCCAGGAACAGACCGATCAATGGGAAGGCATAAGCTACCAGGGGGATATCGCTGAGTGTAGTAACGGGGGAACCTGAAATATCTTTTGTAAGCGGAACGGTAATGATCACCAGGATAGCTGCCAGGAGCAGGCAACCTGTCAGGACAAATAACCAATCGAATTTCTTTAATAATATACCGGCCAGGAACCTGCCCAATGCAATAGAAGCAGACAGGATACTTGCCATCTGGATGCTGAGACTGGTAGATAATTGTAATACATCTTTATTGAAAGTGGGTAACCAGCTCATAATACTTTGCTCGATCAGTACATAAAAGAAGGCGCAGAAAATAAAAACGATCACTAACGGGAGAATAATAAGTTTTAGCATACCCAGGAAATCGTCACCGAGTGTTTTTGATTCTGCCAGTTCAGCTTTTTTGACGGATGATTCATCGAGTTTGGTGGAGGATAATAATAGCAATGCAAGCAAAGACATACCTGCCAGTATATAATAAACATTGAACCAGGCAGTGGATAGGGGGTCATCATTATCGACAAAAGATCCAAAAATGAAATAGCCTGCCAGTACACCGACCATAAAGAATGATTCGAGAAAACTCATCAGGCTTAAATGTTCCTTTTTATCTTTTGTAATGATACCCAGTGTGGCAAACACACTTACTTTGATCAGGGCAAAGCTGATACCAACTGTGGCAAATAATAGTTTTGTCATCAGGAAACTTCCGGCAGAAGGCATAATGAAACACATCATTGTAACCAGCATCAATGCAATTTGCATAGCCCTTTTATAACCGATCCTGACAATATAAGATGCCACGAGGAAAGAAGTTATGGCTATGCTCAGATCTTTGAAGGCTTCTAAAATACTGGCTGATCCTTTTGAGATACCAAAATTATTTTGCACCTGCAGAATGACAGTGCCAACGCTGTTCAGCAGGATGGCAAAAACAAAATAATTCAGGAATAGTGATAGTTTGATCTTAAAGGAGGACATGTGGCAATCGTTTGGTAGTAAAATAAGCTACCTCAAAAGAACAACAAGAAAGTCCCTGGAACTATAACGTTTGCGGTGTAAAAAACGGAGGTTTTGTGAACTAAAAGCCAGGACAAGCCTTAGAGAGAGCCGCCTTCCACCAGTATAGACTCCAGCCTCACTTCCTGCGGGGCACTATCACCCCGTAGTGAGGTCAGCATTTGGGCAAAAGCCAGTTTGCCTAATTTAAAACCGTTGGTTTCAACATAAGTGATCTTCGGATCATACATCGTGGGAATAAGGCCATTGCTGATACCTATCACAGCAATATCTTCCGGTACTTTCAGTTGCAGTTTATGAATGGCGTACATCACTCCGATTAAGATCAGGTCGCCCATGCAAAAGATCGTATCTGGCCGTTGTTTTCCTTTCAGGGCTTCCAGGACCACTCTTTTTGATTCTGCAATCCCTTCCGGGTAATCTATGGTGAGTTTTGTTTTGGGTGCCTGTTTGGCAAAGGTTTCCCGGAAAGTGGCACAGCGGATCCTTGTTATACTCAGGTGTGGATGACCAAATAAGGCCAGCACCCGTTTCTTCTTTTTTTCTATAATGGCTTCTGCTGCTATCCGGGCTGCCTCTGCATCGGCCAGGCAAACCTTGTGATAGCCATCTTCTTCCGGCACCCGGTCAAAAAATACCACCGGCACGTTCATGTCATCCAATTTTTTGAAAGGGGTCATATCTTCTGTTTCAATCGAGACAGAAGCAAATAACCCCATCACCATATTTTTCCGGAACAAATGAAGGTTGGATGTTTCTAATTGCACTTTATCTCTTGATTGCATGATCATCACGGAATATCCGTGCACCCTTGCATCTTCTTCCACGGCTGCAATAAAAGAATCATAAAAGAAATTATCAATGGTGGGAACCATGATGCCCAGCACATTACTTTGCCTGGTTCTTAATTGTACAGCATAATTATTGGGTTCATATTCCAGGGCCAGTGCCAGTTCCTTGACCCTTGATTTTGTATTTTCTGAAATATCGGGATGATCTTTCAGGGCACGGGAAACCGTGGAAATACTGATACCAAGAACTTCGGATAGTTTTTTCAGTGTACTCTGCTGCATTCATCAGGTTTTAGCAATCGTTTAGAAAGCTAAAGATAAATTTTTAAACAACCTGAAATAAAAGGACGTTGTAAAGAATTACAACGCCCTTTTCGCTTAGTCGGTGTGAGATATTTAAAAACGGAACGAAACACCTGCGTTTACAGAATAATCAGCAAAAGCTGCATCGCCTTGTATTTTAGTACCGGTATCAGCCGTTCTTAATTTATCTGAGTAACTCTGTGTCCTGTTGCGTTGTAATGCAACGGGCACAGATAAATAGAGGTTGATCTTTTTTGCCTGGTAAGCAACCACGGGTTCTGCTGCTATAACCATCCCCGGCCTTCTGAAACCTTTATCACCACCGATCAGGTCACTGCTTGGAATAGCTTCAATGCGAAGGCCTCCTGTGAAATTGAATTTGCCGGTCATATAGCTGGCTCCGGCCCTTGCCATATACTGGTCAGCAACACTCATGGTGCTGGTAAAATATTTTATAGCAGTAGCATTAGGAGTGCCACCCCTGGCTGTGGATACTCCATTTTGTTCCCGGGGGTTTACGAGGTAATAAAAATTTCCATAAACACCCACTTTGTGGCTGATGTTGTAGTAGCTGTTCATCTCAACAGTAAATCCAGTACCACCATCACCTAATTGAATAGATTGGTCAACCGGCCCCAAAACGGTGCTGCCGTCTGCTTTATAGAAATAGTCCTGGTACTGGTAATCACCGGTGGGGAGTTTGATACCTAAACCGGCCTGTATATTTCCTTTATGGTGTTTGGCTGGATCTAATAACCAGCGATAAGCCGAAATGCGGAGATCACCAATCCCAAAAGATCTTGTACTGTGCCTGGCAGCCGCACCCAATGCATTACCGCCGTGTTCATACAAAGAAGAACGGGTGTTGGAGATGACCGGGATTGTCATGGCCAGTGACCAGCGGGTATTAAAATAACGGGTAGCTGTAATATCAAGTGAATAACTGTGATTAATAACTTCTGTATGGTTTTCTTCTCTTTCTTTTTGTTCAACCGTGCCGACAAAATGTTTATACGATTTAAAATAGCGATTATTGAAATTCATTTGCCATCCTTTGGCAGCAGCGGGGTTACCAATGCTGCAACTGTTACCATTGCTGCGGATTGCCACACAACCCTGTGCATGGACTGTTGTATTAGTAAGGATAATTAATGCCGTTACTAATGAAGTATATAAATATTTCATATTAAAATCGTTGGTTTTCGTGATCAATTTATTTTTTCATGCGGAGACGCTGGTTCACCAGCTCTCCGACCTTTCTTCCATATTCTGTACTCACAAGACAGGAATTATGGAAATGAATTCCTCCGTAAAAACGGGCCCAGTTATTTTCTTCTGCAGCCTGCCGGAAGGAAGTGAAGGAACGGTTTTTAATGCCAAACTCCAGTTCTGATGTATCGGTGTACGCAAAGTTGTCGCCAAATACGCTGGTCAATGCTTCTGCTGCTGAAGACGAAACCGTACTGTGCCCGCAGGTGTACTCCGGGAAAGGCGGTGTTTGCAGGTAAGGTGCCCAGTTGGCATCAACATATTTATTGATGACCGTTTCAGGGCGAACGGCATTACTTCTGAATTTTTCATCCCAGCATTGAATAAATGCATCAAACATCGCAATGGCTGTTTTTGCATAAGCGTACACCGTAGTGGAAAAATCTGCCTTAGCTGTTTGTGAAGCGATACCCACAATATTCATCCAGTGACCCGTAGGAGAAAATTTCTTGGTCATAAACATCACATGTCCTGATACATTCAGCCTTGTGCCAAGGTCGTCCCAAAATTCAGCAATATGCTTTTGCTCATCGGTCAAACTGTCACCTGCATTTTTCACCGCCATTACTTCCTGGTAATATTTGCTTTTTTTATCGGTCATATTAAACACAGGAGGAGGAGGAGGCGTAAACATATTTGCGCTGTCCATCACCATCGTTCTTATTTCTCTCCAATGTGGTTCCAAAGCCTGGGCATACATGGGGGGGGTGGGTATCCATCTGCCGGGAGTATCGATCACAGTGTATTTGGGTGCTGTTCTTGTCTGGGCATAATTGTCTTTTTTGCTCCAGGCGAGAATGGTTTTACCAACTTCGTCTGCATAAGCAACCGTATTATCAAATTCATCAGCCGGCATTCCATTATCCTTCACCAGTGTTTTCAGGCTGTCAACATATTCCTGCATACTTCCTTCAGGGAAAGTAACAGCTTCGCCAAGTTTGCAAAAAGCAAGTATGGCGGCAAAGTTGAAATCAATCTCTTTGGTTGTATCGGGTGCCGGAATAGCTGTCAGTTCATGCAATTGTCCTGCAAGGGATTGGTACTGTTCAGGATTGCCAGCGGCAATTACCTCATAAGCAGCAATATTGGCATACAGGTAATTCCTGGAGGCAATAATTGGCGGGAAATTGTTTTGCATGACCACATTATTGAGCTCCTTAACGGTCCTGGAATACAAGTAAGGATCATTTGTTATCTTCTTATAATTGTCATTTGTTTTGTTATTGCAGGCACTTGCAAAAATTAATGCAGCAACAGCCACTAATGCTATACGCATAAAAAAAATCTATTGGTAAATAAAATTGGAATCCGGGTCAGAAACTAAAGTGTAGTGTCATCAGCATTTGGGCGGCTGATGGGGAACCTGTACAGCGAATGAAGGTAAGCTGAATTGATAGCTGGAAGTATGGGTTAATGAGGGGTTAGTTTGGCTTTTGGGTAACGCAAACATGGACTGGTCATCATACTCGCTGAGTAGTTTTTTTGCAAAAGATATGGGTTGTTGTTTGCCCGGACCCGGCTGGTTTACATCCGCAGCACTATTACTTTTTGTGATGTTATGATCCATATCTTTCAACTGCTGCTTCGACTGGTTGGCAATACATTTAAAAGTAACCACATCGCCTTCTATCTTCTTTTTTACATACGTGTAAGCAACACCATCTATTTCGATCTCGCCGTAATGTCTTTCATACTCTGTGAAACGATTCTGGTAAGGCATATTCATCGCCACTTTGATCTCTATGAGCTGCGACTCATCATACTCACTGTTATCCAGTAAGGTTTCCAGTTGCTGGTCGGCCCTGTCCTGCATAAGAGCAATGACAATACGGTAACCCCCGATGTTGAAGAGTAGAATGAAGATTAATAATATGGCAATTATCTTTCTCAAAGCAGTGAACAGACCCGTTTGATTATTTCACAATATAGGATTTTTTTTCAGGCCCAACACCTGTAATAGTAAGGCTTTTCCAGTGCTTTGGTAATACTGATTTTACCTGTACAATTCCTTTTGCAGTGATTTCCAATCCCCCGAATCCCATCAGCACACTTTGTAATACGCCGCCTGCACCGGTGGCAAAATAGGGATTAGTGCCCCCTTTTGTTTCGGCGATCACCCGGAAGGGCGGATTGAGGTTGGGCAGGTAAGCATCTTTGAACCAATGATAGGCTTTGTCGGCGTCGCCTAACCGGGCATATAATGTTGTGAATACGGCCTGTGTCATGGCAGGGGTTCCCTCATTCGGAACCCGGGTTTCATAATACTCCAGGTCTTTCCGGATCTGTTTAGGATCGGTGACCTCTTTTAACGGGTAAGATAACAGGTTAACATCTGCCTGTTTGATGCCTTCACCATTATAAGTAGCATGTTCCCTCGTCACCCCATCCGGGAATTTTAAGACCGGGATATTCAGGGCCACATTCATCCAGTCGGCATCAGGAGTAAGGCCAAGGATCTTTGCCGCTTCGGCGGCAAATTGAAGATTAGCTTTTGCTGCAGCATTGGTGAATGCGTTATTATCTACGTTTTCTGCCCATTCATCTGCAGCCACCACATTCTTTATATCATAATGACCGGGTCCGTTTCTTTCCACCCTGCTGGCCCAAAAATCGGCAGTGGCTGACAGTATGGGCCAGCCTTTTTCCTTCAGCCAGTTCTTATCCTGTGTTACACAATAATAATTCCAGGTGGCAATGGCAACACAAGCGGTGATATGATGTTCAAACGGCCCGCTTAGTGCCCAGACCGGTGTTTCTTCCACACCCGTTTCAGCACTTTCCCAGGGATACATGGCTCCTTTATAACCTTTACTAAAAGCATTTCGTTTAGCAGCTTCCAGCCGCTGGTACCGGTATTCAATCATACTCTTTGCCAGTTCAGGATGTAAAACAAGTATAGCGGGATACATCCATAATTCAGTGTCCCAGAAAACATGGCCGTTATAGCCCAACCCGCTTAAACCCATTGGTGATGGAGATAAAGCCGTTCCTTCTCTTGTAAAAGAATATAAATGATACAGCATACTGTGTATGTCCTGTTGTGCCTGGTCATCACCTTCCACTTTGATATCGCTGGTCCATAATTCATCCCAGGCTTTTTTATGAAAGCTGAGCAGCCGCTCCCTTCCTTCGAGTTTGGCAAAGATGGCCGAACGTTCGGCTTCATTCAACGGATCATCATGATGGGCAGACGTAATGGATGCTCCGGCAATAGAGAAACGGTAAGTTTCTCCTGCCTTTATTTTTTTGGAGAATTTCATCAGGTGCATATTGTTGTCCCACATCTCATGGATCACTCTTGGTTCGTGACCATGATCTTCGCTGAATAGAAAAGTATTGGAGGCGCACATCAGTAATTTACCCGTAGGACTTTTAGCAGTGGAAGTCAGTAAGCTGATCACCACATGCGGCCGGTCAATCTCATTATAATAATTCTGAACCTCTTTTAATGCATCAGGTGCTTCCATCACACTGGCACCGGTGATCGTAATATCTTTTTTGGCTGTAATGGTCACATCCATCAATACAGTGAAGGGAAGATGGCGCAATGAATAATAAGTATAGCTGACACTGGCTTTATCACCATGATCAAATTGGGTATTAAAACCGGCTTGTTTCATATCCAGTTCCTGTTTCATGTTTTGCGCATCATTCGTACCGATCCGGCGGCCATCAATTTCGAGGTACATATTCAGCAAATTAAAACTGCGGAGAAAATTGCTTACCCGGCCCCTTCCATAGAGATCATAAGCCCCGGCCAGTACCACATCTTTTACTTTAAATGGTTCGGGTGAAGAAACAATCCCCAGCATACCATTGGCAACAGTTACCCCGTAATAGTCAGATGGTTTGATAGCGTTGGTACTAATCTTCCAGGGGTCAGCCTGGGCAATACCCTGGAGGGAAATAAAAAGGAGGACTGGAAAAAAAGTTCTTCTCAGAGACATACAAGCAGGTTTCGTTAGCTAATGATATTAAAGATGCTATAATATTGATACAATCAGATACCCCAAACGATTGCAGTTGATAATTTTTGGGATGACAAACTCCCAGGCTCCCGGTCCTGAAGCCGTCAAACTGACCTTCCCGCACTCCTTTTCCTGCCTTTTTTAAGCGCAGGAAAATGCCCGGGGTTTGTCTAATCTTTTGTTCCATAGCGCTGATCTTCCTTAAACTCGCTGCCAGTGCAGGTTTAGCCGGGTATGATTTTCCTCAGTAGCCCTGAAATAATTTTTGAAAGAATCAAAAAAGTGTTAACATTGTGTTCTAAATACACAATGTGTAATTAGAAGAATCGAATTGCTAAACTCTTAATGATTGCTTATGTCATGCAGAAACTTGCTCAAAGCAGTTGTGCTATGCACAGTGCTTTTGCTCTCTCTAATTTCTTATTCCCAGGACAAAGTTATCACAGGTAAAGTCACTGATACCAAAGATGGTGCTGGAGTGGCTGGTGTAACTGTATCCGTTAAGGGAACTACAAAAGGTTCGTCAACAACAGCAGATGGTTCCTTCAGTGTCAGTGTTCCGGCTTCAGCAACTACGCTGGTATTTTCTTCCGTAGGCTATACCACACAGGAGGTATCTATTGAAGGAAAAACAACGGTGAATGTTTCCCTTGCGGTTAATAATGCTGCACTGGGAGAGATTGTGGTGGTTGCTTATGGCACCCGCCGCAAGACAGACCTGACCGGTTCTGTTACTTCTGTTTCTTCCAAAGACTTCCAGAAAGGAAATATCAACTCCCCTGAGCAATTGCTGCAGGGTAAAGTAGCTGGTTTGCAGATTACCACGGGGGGTGGTTCTGCAGGTGGTGGCAGCCGTATCCGTATCCGGGGTGGTGCTTCACTGAATTCGAGTAACGACCCGCTGATCGTGATTGACGGCGTACCCGTGGAAGGAAACGGTATTGCAGGTTCTGCCAACCTGTTAAACACCATCAACCCCAATGACATTGAATCCATGACAGTGCTGAAAGATGCTTCTGCGACTGCTTTATACGGTTCAAGGGCTTCGAACGGGGTGCTGATCATTACTACTAAAAAAGGTGTAAAGGGCAAACTGAAATTTAACTACAACAACCAGTTCTCCGTCGGTGTGGTGGGTAAAAAAGTAGATGTATTTTCCGGGGATGAGATCAGGAGTATTATCAATGCCGATGCAGCAGCATCGGGAAATAATACCTACAAAAATCTTCTGGGTACTGCTAATACCAACTGGCAGGATGAGATCTACCAGTCTGCGATCGGTATAGAGAATACAATCAGTGCCAGTGGCAGTGTTGCGAATATGCCGTTCCGCTTATCACTTGGTTACCTGAACCAGGACGGTACACTGAAGACCAATAATTTTACCAGGTTATCAACCGCATTGAATCTTTCTCCCAAGTTCTTTAAGGAGCATTTATCTGTTAATTTATCCGCCAAAGCCAGCCAAACGCAAAACAATTTTGCTGATGAAGGTGCAATTGGGTCTGCCATAGCATTTGATCCCACCAAACCCGTTTATTCCGGTAATAAAAACTGGGGTGGCTACTATGAGTGGCTGCAGGCTGATGGTAACCCGATCGATCTTTCCACCCGCAACCCGGTGGCTTTGCTGAACCTGCGGGATAATACATCCAAAGTGAACAGGATAATCAGCAATGTGCAACTTGATTATAAATTACATTTCTTCCCTGACCTGCATGTTTTAGTAAACCTGGGTATTGATTATGCCAGCGGCAGCGGGGATGATAATATTGATTCAACTTCTGCAACAAATTATAAAAACAGGGGGCGGTTTGTTCATTATGAGCAAAAGAAAACCAATACACTGGCCGATGTTCAGTTATTCTATACAAAAGAATTAAAAAGTATCCGCAGTAAAATCGATGTATTGGTGGGACATAGCTACCAGGCTTTCCGTACCAATACCAATAATTTTGCTGCCTACGGCCAGGATGGTGTGCTTATTCCCAACAGCACACCTCAATTCCCTGACGATGAAACAGAGTTTCGCCTGGAATCATATCTGGGACGTGTAAACTTTACGTTTAACGATAAGTACCTGCTCACAGCCTCTATCCGGAGTGATGCGAGTTCTAAATTGAATCCGGCTGACAGAACAGGTTATTTCCCTGCTGTGGCTGCCGCCTGGAAAGTAAGAGATGAGTTTTTCAAAAATGTTTCTTTCCTGTCTGAACTGAAACTGCGCCTGGGCTGGGGTATTACCGGTCAACAGGATGGTATTGATCCATATTCTTATTTACCAAGGTACAGGCTGAGCGAAGCGGGTGCTTTATACCAGTTTGGCAATACTTTCGTAAATTATTTGCGCCCCGAGGGTTACGATCCTTTTATAAGATGGGAAACCACTACCACATCCAATATTGGTTTGGATTTTGGTTTTTTGAATAACAGGATATCCGGTGCGGTTGATTATTATTTCAGAAAAACAAAAGACCTGTTGGCTAATGTAACCGTTGCTCCCGGTGCCAATTTCGTTAATGAGATTGTTACCAATGTGGGTAACGTAGAAAGTAAAGGGGTTGAGATTACCCTGAACACAACCCCCATTAAAACAAAAGACCTGACCTGGGATTTTGGTATTAACTATACCTATAATAATGCAGAGATTACGAACCTGCTGAAAAACCCTGATCCTAATTTCAAAGGGCAGGAGGTAAGTGGAATTTCCGGTGGTACCGGTAACAGGATCGGTATCCATGCAGTGGGATACAGTCCGTATACTTTTAATGTTTACAAACAAATTTATGATAAGGACGGTGCCCCGATTGAGGGATTATATGAAGACATCAACCGGGACGGTATTATTAATGCAGATGACAGGTACCTCTATAAAAAACCTGCTGCAGATGTATTGCTGGGCATGAACACACAGGTTACCTACAAGCAATTCAGTTTTGGGTTGGCGGCTCATGGAGCATTTGGCAATTACCTGTACAATAACTTTTTTTCGAATAACGGGGTGATCAGGGCCATCAAAAACCCGATCAATTTTATCGGTAATGCGTCAACCAATTATAACCAAACATTGTTCTCCAATAACCAGTATATCTCTGATTATTATATTTCCAATGCTTCTTTCTTCCGCCTGGATAATATCAACCTGGGGTATAATATCGGCAGGATATTAAACAATAAGGCTGCCATGCGGGTGAATGCAAGTGTGCAGAATGTATTTGTGATCACGAACTATAAGGGGCTGGATCCGGAGAATGCAGGTGATAGCGGTGTTGACAACAATATTTATCCAAGACCAAGGATATTCTCCCTTGGATTCAATTTTGATTTCTAACCAATAAATTATTGAGCAATGAAATATATATCAATAAGAAATCTCATTATCGCAGGTGCAGCGGTTCTTACCGTGTCCTCCTGTTCCAAGAAGTTAGACCTGTTCCCTAAGAATGCATTAACTTCTGAAACCGCCTATTCTACTGTCGAGGGTTATCGTTCTGTATTGGCTAAAGTATATGGCGGTTTAGCGAGTACTGGAAATGTTGGTCCTGCCGGTAACTCTGATATACAAGGCCTGGATGAAGGTTCACAATCTCCTTTTATCCGCGGTTTTTTCAACTGCCAGGAATTGCCTACTGACGAAGCCGTGGTGGCCTGGAACGACCAGACCATCAAAGATTTTCACGGCCTGAAATGGTCCAGTGCAGATCCTTTTCTGAGGGGAATGTATGCACGGCCCATCTACAATATTATGGTGGCGAATGAATACCTGCGTGAGTCTACTGATGAAAAAGTGGCTTCCCGTAATATTACCGGCGCTGATGCGACAGCTATCAAAAGCACCCGTGCTGAAGTGCGGTTCCTGCGGGCCTTCAATTATTGGGTGATGATGGACATCTTTGGCAAGTCTACTTTTATCGATGAAACTAACCTGGTAGGCACAACATTACCAGGTGAAAAAAGCAGGGCAGACCTGTTTGCCTATATTGAAACAGAATTAAAAGCAATTGAGAACGACCTGGCTCCTGTTAAGACGATTGAATATGGCAGAGTGGACCAGGGGGCAGCCTGGGCTTTATTGGCAAGAATGTATTTGAACGCTCCGGTTTATCTTGGTTTTCCCATTAACGATGCGAGGGCTATCCCTTATTATACCGGTGCCATTACTTATGCCAAGAAAGTTATCGCCGGTGGTTATGCCCTGCACACCGATTACCGCCAGTTATTCATGGCGGATAATGATAAACGTAAAGATGAGTTTATGTTTGCCATCAACTGTGATGGTTTGCGTACCCAGTCTTATGGTAATACAACATTCTTTGTACACTGTGCATCCGGTGATGATCATAATGACTTTGGAGTAGGAGGCGGCTGGTATGGTTACAGGGCTACCAAAGGCCTGGCAGATCTCTTTACCGACCTAACAGGAACTACTGATAAGAGAGCTATGTTCACTACATCTAAGTACGGAACATCTCCTTCGCAAATTGCTATACCTGATATCAGCCAGTTTGATAATGGATTGCATGTGGCTAAATTCAGAAATATCCGTTCAGATGGAGGCCCTGTATCCGATACCCGGAGAGATTTTTCAGATGTTGACTTCCCTGTTTTCCGTTTATCTGAAATGTACCTGATCTATGCAGAAGCGGTATTACGGAATGGTACAGGTGGTGATGCCACAACAGCGCTGAATTATATGAACCTGATCAGGAGAAGAGCATATGGCAATACCAATGGTGATATTAATGCCGGCCAGCTCACACTCCAATTCATCCTGGATGAACGGGGAAGGGAATTATACTGGGAAGGACATCGCAGAACCGACCTGATCCGTTATGGATTACTGACCACAGGTACTTACCTGTGGCCCTGGAAAGGCGGTGTGGCCTCCGGTACCGCTGTTGACAGCAAGTATAATATTTTTCCTATTCCTGCAGCCAACAGGTCAGCTAATCCTAACCTGACACAAAATGCCGGTTATTAATCACTAACCACTAAATCATCAGATATGAAAAATATAGTAAAACTGATTTTCGGCTCACTCTTCCTGGCAGGTGTTATCAGTTCCTGCGAGAAAGATGAGAACAAAATTTATTTTGAAGGAGGAACGGCACCTGTGCTGACTGCTTCTTCCACTGCTCCATTGATTCTCATTGGATCCAATGCAGTCAACCAGGTCATTCGTTTTGAATGGACCAATCCTGATTACCGCTTTACCACAGGCCTCAGCTCACAGGATGTTTCTTATATTCTGCAGGTGGATACCATGGGTGCTAATTTTACCAGCCCAAGCCTGCAGGAAGTATCGATTGCACGTGAACTGGGTGTTACTTTCACTGTTAAAGAACTGAATACTATCCTTACCAAACTGAATATGCTGGAAAATATCCCGCATAGCATTGAATTCAGGATCAAATCTACCTTAGTCAATAACAGCGTTCCGCTATATTCGAACGTATTGAAAGTGGTGATCACTCCTTACCTGGATGTGGCCATCCCGATACCCACTACCAACCAGTTATTCATCACCGGGGATGCCTGTCCCAGCGACTGGACCAATAACCCGCCACTGGCGCAGAAATGCACACAGGTAAGTAATACGGAATATAAAATCACGATGAATTTTGTGGCCGGAAAATTTTATAAGTTCCTTACAACATTAAATCAATGGCAACCCCAGTACGGTCTTAAAACAGGTTCGGGAGGCACTTCTTCCAGCGGCGATTTGGGATTGAATAACCAGACACCCCAGTATCCTTCTGATCCTGATGCGATACCGACACCTGCTGTTGCCGGCAGCTATGAAATAACAGTCAATTTTAAAACCGGCAGATACACGGTTGTAAAACTTTAATCTAAATTTCTAATTACAGCGTTATGAAAAAAATTCTTGCCATATTCTCAACCGCTGCAGTTGCAGCCCTGCTTTTTGCAGCCTGCACAAAAGTGGAAGACCTGCCGTATTACGGGAAGGGAAACGTTATTGCGTTGTCCTCATCAAAGACAATCATAACTCCTGCGGCATCTGATTCATTAAATAATATGATTGCGTTTTCCTGGACCAACCCCAATTACGCATCTGATTCTGCCACCTATAAATATGTACTGGAAATTGATTCTGTGGGCCGGAACTTTGTTAATAAGACCACCAGAACGGTGATTGGTACAAGAACCACCAGTTTCACCGGTAAGGACCTGAATGCAATGGTACTTGGATATGGTTTTACCCTGGGACGGCCATTTACCCTGGAAGCAAGGGTCATTTCCTCTTATGGTAATAATAATGAACAATACACTTCCAATGTGATCACTTTTGAAGTGACTCCTTATAACGATCCTTCTGTTTTAACAACAGCAAATACTGCTGTATCCGGAACACTGGCAACAGCAGGACAACTTTCCAATACTTTTTCCTGGACCACTTCTTTTAATGGTTATACAGGTAACGTAACGTATACATTACAATATGACTCAGCCGGTAAAAATTTTGTAGTCCCGCAGGAAATACCGGTTGGTGTAAATCTTTACAGCAAAGCCCTGACCCAGGGAGAAATGAATGAAACGGCTTTGAACTCCGGCATCCCCGGTGGTAATTCCGGCAAAGTGGAATACCGCCTGAAAGCAATGACTGCACAGGGAGCTGTTTCTTATTCCAATGTGGTGAACGTTACGATCCAGAGTTATTTACCAATCCTTCGTTTCTATATGCCGGGTGGCTACCAGGCCGGAACCGGCAACGGTAATAACTGGGATCCGGGAACAGCTCCCGAACTGATCCGGGATACAAGAGCAGCCGCTTTCAATAAATTATATTATATCTATATCTACCTGCCCGGTGGTTCTGAGTTCAAAGTAACACAGGGCCGTGCCTGGGATGTAAACTATGGTGGTTCCGGCGGTAACCTGGCACAGAATGGTGCTAATTTCTCTGTAGCCACTTCCGGCTTCTACCGCATCTCCATTGACAGGGCCAATATGAAGTATGATATACGGGAAGGAAGAATGGGCTTTGTAGGTGGTGCCACCGGTGCAGGCTGGACACCTCCGAATGTATTCCCTAACTATGCACTTGGCAATTCAGCCACCAACCTGTTTGTAGGTCTTACCGATTTTACAACCGGAGGCTGGAAATTAATTGATCATAACGACTGGAACAATGGTGATATCACGGCCGTAAATGCAAGAAGCTATGGAGCTACAGGTGGTAGCGGTAGTACACTGGATATAAACGGTGCCAATATGCCTGATATCACAACTGCCGGCCGGTACAGGGTGATCTGGGATGGTCGTAATGTTGATAATATCAAATACGAAATGAGTCCCGGTACTGAAATGAGAGTGGTGGGTGATGGTATACAGGGCGTGCCTGCCTGGAACCCCGGCGCTTCACCTCAAATGACCTACAGCGGTAATGGGGTATGGACGATCACCGTTACACTGATCGCCGGTAAGGATATTAAATTCCTTGCAGGTAATGACTGGGGTGCATTTGACTATGAAGATAACAGTGGTGGCAGCACAGCTACCGGCACGGCCCGCAAGATCAAATGGGAAGGCGGCGATAATTTCAAAACACCTGTGGTAACAGGTTCTTATACGATCACGTTAGATGAAAAAGCACAAACCGTTACAATAAACTAGTAATGATCATCATTTAAAATAGAAAGCTGCCTTTTAGAAGGCAGCTTTTTTTATTTTCGGTAAAACAGAAAAGATGATAAGATACTCAGCCAGGCAAAGAGTGGTTACAGGAATTGTTTTTTTTTCTTTGTTATTGCTTAACTGCAATAAAACCGGTAGCGGTAATGGAGGAACAACTCCTGTAGCCTCGTTTTTTGCCAAAGGAGCTGATGTAGGCTGGCTGACACAGATGGAGTCGGCAGGAATTAAATTCTATTCCGGCAGCGGTACTGAAACAGAATGTATGCAGTTGCTGAAGAATCTCGGGATGAATTCGATCCGGCTGCGGGTGTGGGTGAACCCAACCGGTGGCTGGAACGGAACCAACGATGTGGTGGCCAAAGCCGTAAGGGCAAAGAATCTTGGATTAAGAGTGATGATCGATTTTCATTACAGTGATAGCTGGGCCGACCCCGGCCAGCAAACCAAACCTGCTGCCTGGACTGCATTAGATCTTGCGGGTTTGCAAACGGCTGTATATGATCATACATTCTCTGTATTGCAGGCATTGAAGACAGCCGGCGTTACACCGGAATGGGTGCAGGTGGGGAATGAGACCAATGATGGTATGTTATGGCCAACCGGTAAAGCATCTGCGAGTATGAGCAATTTTGCTGCATTGGTGAAACAGGGATACAATGCAGTGAAAGCCATTGATACGAAGATCAAAGTCATTGTTCATTTATCCAACGGGTATGATAATAATCTCTATCGCTGGATCTTTGACAGGTTAAAGAATAATGGTGTGCAATGGGATGTGATCGGCATGTCTTTATATCCTGAACCATCAGACTGGCAAATTCGTAATGAGCAATGCCTGGTGAATATGAACGATATGCTGGCCCGGTATGGTAAAGAGATCATGATCACCGAAGTGGGGATGAGCTGGGACCAGGCCGCTGCCTGTAAATCCTTTATCAGCGATATCATTACCAAAACAAAATCACTGGCTAACAATAAAGGCCTCGGTGTCTTTTACTGGGAGCCGCAATGTTATAATAACTGGCAGGGCTATTCCAAAGGCGCTTTTGATAATAGCGGCAAACCCACTGTTGCTTTGGATGCATTTAATTAAAGCCTCCCCAAACCCCTCCAAAGGAGGGGCTTTTGATATCCTAACTTTGAAAGACACAAGAGTTAAAACCGAAGACGGAGAAACTAACTTCGTGTCTTCCGGCATTATTTTTTAAATAATAGTTTACCATGAGAATAAAATATCTGGCGCTTATCCCGGCAATAATCCTGTCAATCCATTCAATAGGACAAAGACAGCACCTTAGCCTTGATAAGGACTGGAAATTTCATTTCGGTCATGCCGCCAATGCAGAGAAAGATTTTAATTACAGCATTGCGACGATCTTCTCCAAATCAGGAGGCGCTGCCAAAACAGCGATTGATGCAAAGTTTGATGACAGCAAGTGGCGCAAGCTCGACCTCCCGCATGACTGGGCTGTTGAATTACCCTTTGTGAAGGTGGATAATTTTGATGTGATGGCCCATGGTTATAAACCGGTGGGTGGTTTATTCCCGGAAACCAGTATCGGCTGGTACCGGAAACATTTTACTGTTGCCAGGGCAGATTCCGGTCAGCGTTTCCAGTTACAGTTTGATGGCATATTCCGGGATGCCAATATCTGGCTCAACGGATTTTTTCTCGGCAATAATAAAAGCGGTTATGTGGGAGCAGCATATGATGTAACGGACTATATCCATTTTGATAAAGACAATGTGATCGTGGTGAGAGCCGATGCTTCGCAATATGAAGGCTGGTTTTATGAAGGAGCGGGTATCTACCGGCATGTATGGTTGAATACATACAAGAACGTGAACATCTCTAAAGATGGAGTATTTGCTTACTCCACTGGTAAAGGAGATGTGGCCACGGTTACCATTGAAACAAATTTACAAAACCAGGAATTGAATACGGCAGGTTGTTCGGTATATTCCTATATCACCGACAGGAACGGAAAAAAATTGGTTCAGTCAAAAGAACAATCCCTTTCATTGCCAGTCAATGGTACTGCAACCGTAAAAGTAAGTATGGCTCTTGCCGGGGCAAAACGCTGGTCGCTGGATGATCCTTATTTATACCGGGTGGTTTCCATCGTAAAGCAAAATGGAACCATCATTGACAGTGTCAAACAACGCTTCGGTATCCGGTCCATCGAGATAAAACCCAACGGCGTTTTCCTGAACGGGAAATATATCAAACTGCAGGGAGTGAACAATCACCAGGACCATGCAGGGGTCGGCAGCGCCTTGCCTGATTATTTACAATACTACCGGGTGAGTTTATTAAAAAGAATGGGAGTAAATGCTTACCGCACCAGTCATAATGCTCCCACGCCGGAACTATTAGATGCCTGTGACAGTTTGGGTATGCTGGTGATGGATGAGCAGCGGTTACTCAACAGCAGTCCTGAATACATGGACCAGTTTGAACGGCTGATCAAAAGAGACCGGAGCAGGACTTCCGTGTTTATGTGGTCCATCGGTAATGAAGAAGGCTGGATACATACCACAAGTATTGGTAAACGAATAGCACAAACATTAATAGCCAAACAAAAAGAGTTAGACCCGACAAGGACCTGTACCTATGCAGCTGATCTTGGCAATGTGTACCATGGAGTGAATGAAGTGATCCCCGTCCGTTCTTTTAATTACCGGCAGTTTGCCGTGGCGGATTATCACCGTGATCATCCAACACAACCCATCATTGGAACAGAAATGGGCAGCACAGTTACCACGAGAGGTATCTATGAAAAAGATACCATCAGGGGTTATGTACCCGACCAGGATATTACTGCGCCTTGGTGGGCCAGTAAAGCAGAAGACTGGTGGACATTAGCTGCAACCAATGATTTCTGGCTCGGTGGTTTTGTATGGACCGGTTTTGATTACCGTGGCGAACCCACGCCGTATGAATGGCCGAATATCAATTCGCATTTTGGTATCCTGGATATGTGCGGCTTCCCTAAAAACATTTATTACTACTATAAAAGCTGGTGGACCGATGAAGATGTGTTGCATATCTCCCCGCACTGGAACCTGCCTGCCGGCAGGCAGGCTGGAGGTGGTGGGAAAAATAATCCCGTGGATGTATGGGTGAACAGCAATGCAGATAACGTGGAGCTGTTCCTGAATGGAAAAGGCCTGGGTAAAAAAGAAATGCCCCGGAACAGTCACCTGCAATGGACCGTGAATTATGAACCCGGCAAGCTGGAAGCGGTGGCTTATAAAAAAGGGAAACGATTAACCACTAAAGTGGAAACAACGGGACAACCCGTGGAAGTGGTGGTGACGCCATATAAAACAACCATACTCGCCGACGGAAAAGATGTAACTGTTCTCAACATCACCGTGCTCGACCGGGAAGGCCGGGAAGTACCGGATGCTGATAATGTAATAAAGTTCAATCTTGCAGGTGATGGAAAAATAATTGGCGTGGGGAATGGTGATCCCGGCAGTCATGAACCGGATAAATGTATGGAAGGTGCCTGGCAACGGAGCTTATTCAATGGAAAATGCCAGGTGATCATTCAAGGGGGAATAAAACCGGGGATGATCAAATTTGAAGCGAAGGCAACAGGACTCTGGAGCGGCGGTACGGATATTCAAACCATCTCGCCTTCAAGTGTAGCCACATTTACAACGGATAAAAAATACCAGCTGACGGCAGCACAAGCAAAGAAAACAGAAGTGGATCAGATGCTGGGTGCTGATATTTCTTTTTTACCGGAACTGGAAGCAAGGGGAATGAAATTTTCTGATAATGGCGTGGAGAAAGATGCCATTGCTATCTTAAAAGAACATGGATTGAATTATGTGCGGCTGCGTATCTTCAATGATCCAAAACAGGACAGCGGTTACTCACCCGGTAAAGGTTTTTGTGATCTTGATAATACATTGAAAATGGCGAAACGGGTAAAGGCAGCAGGTATGAAGCTGTTACTCGATTTTCATTATAGTGATTACTGGGCCGATCCCGGTCACCAGAACAAACCGGCAGCCTGGAAAAATTTATCCTTTGAAGAATTGAAGAAAGCAGTTTATGATTATACCAAAGAAGTGATGACGGCACTGAAAGCACAGGGTACCACACCGGATATGGTGCAGGTGGGCAACGAGATCAATCATGGGATGATCTGGCCCGAAGGGAATGTGAGCAATATGGACGGGCTGGCGCAACTGATCAATGCCGGAACAGCAGCAGTTAAAACAGTTGATCCGGATGTAACCATGATGCTGCATGTGGCACTGGGCGGGCAAAACGATGAATCGGTTTTCTTTATTGATAATATGCTGGCCCGCGGCGTTCATTTTGATGTGATCGGTGAATCCTATTATCCCAAATGGCACGGCACGTTGGAAGACCTGGAAAATAATCTCAACGATCTTTCCCGCCGCTATAATAAGGATGTGATTGTAGTGGAATATTCGCACCGCAAAGAAGAAGTGAACAAGATCGCTTTTGAAATAAAGAACGGGAGAGGAAAGGGTAGCTGCATCTGGGAACCGCTGAGTACCTGGGAGAAATTCTTTGATGAGAAAGGCCGTTCCAATGAACTGCTTAAATTGTACGACGGGATCAGTAAAAAATACCTTGCTAACAACGCCAATTAATAACTACCCATGAGCGGAAAGTATACCATACCCGGACCCCTGCAGCCTTTTATTACCGATAAAGCAATCATTGTCCGGTCGCCGGGAAGGATCAACCTGATCGGCGAGCATACGGATTATAACGAAGGCTTTGTATTACCGGCTGCCATTGATAAAGCTGTGTACGTGGTGATTGAAAAGAACGAAGGCGACAGAATCGTTCTGCATTCTACTGACTTTAATGAAACGGTGGAATATACACTGGCTGCTATCAAACCTGTTGTTGGACACTGGTCCACGTATATACTCGGTATAGCTGACCAGTTGCAACAACGATCTTATTCTATCGGCGGATTTAAACTGGCGGTCTATGGTGATGTGCCCCTCGGTGCCGGTCTTTCATCCTCTGCTGCTATTGAATGTGCCACCGCTTTTGCCCTGAATGAATTATTTGGATTGGGTATTACCCGGAAAGAACTATCACTCATCGCCCAAAAAGCAGAACATGAATTTGCCGGGGTCAAATGCGGTATCATGGACCAGTTTGCCAGCCTCTTTGGTAAAAAGAATAATGTGATCCGCCTGGATTGCCGTTCGCTGGACTATGAATATTTCCCGCTCGAACTCGGTCAATATAAATTAGTGTTGCTGGATTCACAGGTAAAACATTCACTGGCTTCTACGGAATACAATGTGCGCCGCAGCCAGTGTGAGGCCGGTGTGGCGGCTATACAACAACAATATCCAGCTGTAAAAAGCCTGCGGGATGTGAGTAGGGAAATGATCAATGCCTGTATTGGCCCGGCGGATATTGTGTACCGCCGCTGCAAATACGTGGTGGAAGAAAATATACGTTTGCAGGAAGGCTGCATAGACCTGCTGAACGGAAACGTGGAAGCATTTGGTAAAAAAATGTTTGCCACTCATGAAGGACTGAGTAAGGACTATGAAGTAAGCTGTAAAGAGCTGGATTACTTAGTGGAGCAGGCGCAACATAATTCCTCTGTGATTGGTGCCCGGATGATGGGCGGGGGATTTGGAGGCTGTACGATCAATATTGTACAAAAAGAAGCAGCAGATGCGTTGATCGAAAAGGTTACTGTACAATATCAAAATGTTTTTCAAAAGGATTTAAAATCATATACCATTCAGATCGAGGAAGGGACTTCGGTGATTATGAAATAGTGGTATTTGATTTCTTTACAGGCGATTGTTGGAAGGGTTTGTGTTGAGGCTTTGTGGTACTAGCCGTCCAACCGGCAGAATGCTGTAGATTTGACAAAGCCAATTAATAACGCAGAGTCCACGGCCAGCAGACAAGGCGAGGTGTGATACTCGGCAGCGAAAAGACTTTAATTGCATACAAATGCACAGATTCTTTTTTCTTTTTTTTCACATTTTGCATATCTCTGTTTCTGCTCAGAATGGATATATGATGTTGTCTGAGCATAATTTTAAATTGAGCCCATCAAAAAGTATTTCACCTGCAAAAATTGTGGAAATTGCTGAGTTCCTTAGTCAGCTTAATAAAAGTGACCAACTGGTTAGACAACCAGGTCGCCAATGGGATATTAAAAAAGCAAGACAAGCTGATAGTATTAATTTTATTTACTACAAAAAGTATTTCAATGGGTATTATCCTTCACTTAATAGTAATAGTGTAAGTGGTAAGATAGAAAACAGAGATAAGCTATTAATGGATAATTGGATACTTCAGCTTCATTTTTCTGACAGATTTGCAATTCCAGTAATAGAACTTATTTCTAACTCGGTTGAGAATGGCACATGTAACGAGTTAGATTTAATGAATTACGTAGTCCATTACATGTGGAGAAACACTGAGTTCCCTAATAAAAAATTCTATGAAAAGGATGTTCATGCATTATTACTTCCAGACCTGACTAAAGCAAAATTTGCAAAACATATTGAGTATGCTGCAAATCAGTACCTCAAGTATTGTATGGAAAAAGCACCAGGTTTTAAGTATGAAATTCTTCATGGATTTCACATTAAAAACCAGGCAATTAATTGGTCGGGGATAAATTCGGTCTTGTCTGTAATACCTTTTTTTAATAACTCTTTTTGGGATGTAATTCGAAGATTTCAGGAATTTATCTCCTTTCAAGTAAAAGATTCAAATGCTCTTGGAGTAAAAGACGGAACATATACCCTTTTGATTTGCGATCATCCCTATATTAATTCTAACCCACCATTTGTTTTTTAATTATGATTTTGATTTTTTCCGACTTCTTTCGTATCCTAAAAAAAGAAAGTTCCGATTGTTATATCTCTAAACGAAATTAGAATTCATCTCACTTCACCTCCCGCTGATGCTCAATAATAAACGCTATCAGTTCTTCCAGTGTCACATCAATTTTGGCAACCGCATCGGTGATATCTTCACGGCTTACCTGGGCGGCGAAGGAAGGAGTTTTTAAACGCTTCAATACACTTTTTACTTCCAGTCCTTCGTAAAGTGTCGGTCGGATCAACGCAGCAGCATGGGTGAAACCGGAGAGTTCATCGATCGCATAGATCATCTTGTCCATCTTGCTGACCGGTTCCACACCAAATACTTTCGGCCCGTGGGAGGCAATGCAGCGGATAATATCCGGGTCGATATTCCTTCTTTCCAATTCTTCAATGATAATGCGGCAATGGTCATCGGGATATTTTTCCCAGTCAGCATCGTGCAGCAAACCGGCCAGTTCCCATTTCTGGGCAGTTGTTTCATCGGCAGCTTCCTTTTCGATGGCCCAGGCTTTCATATTGGCGGCCACCTGTTTCATGTGCAGGCGGAGTTTTTCATTGGGCACCCATTCATTCAATAAAGCATGGGCTTCTTCCGGGGGCATAAGGTTGCCGGCATTTTTCGGATCACCAAAATGGGTCCTGTTTAGCAAATGTGTTGGCATATCAATGGATTGAAGAATAAATATAGTGTGAAAAGGCACATGAAGAAGGGTGACAAAGAAGGCACTGTGTTTCTGTGCTTCAGTGGCGATATTATTCTTTGCCACAGAGACACTGAAACACAAAATTTTTCCGGCCTGACAGAGGCTTCTCCGGCTAATTTTAACCGTTATGCCGCTTAGACCTACATTTGTACCGGAATGGAAAAAGATCTGCAACAATACAAGGGAACGATATCATTCGTGAATTTTGAAAAGCATTTTGCCACGATCGACTATACGCATAATAACAAAGCCAAATCGGTCAACTTTAAAACGGATGCTTCCGGCAATGACAAGAAGCCGCATCATTACCGGATCGGGGATGTGATCAACTTCCAGTTAAAACTGTCAGACCGCGGCGATAAGATGACAGCGTATAATATTAAGTACCTCCACAATACCGCTATTGACCTGCTGATCCAGAAAGCAGCGATCGAAAACCGGTTCTCCGGCTATCTGAAAAAAGTGGAGGAGAATTATTTTGTGAAAGAGTGGGACAGTTATATTTTCTTTCCGCTTATCGTTTCTCCCTGGGAAGTGCCACCTGCTGAAACTGCAGCCAACGAAGCGATCACATTCCGGTTGCTGAACCTGGAAAAGCCCAATGCTATTACGGCAGAACTTTTCTCCCATAACTATATACCTCAATACCGGAAAGCGGTGCAGCATTTCAATAACAAGATCGATATTGATGCGGTGGTTACTAAAATCACCCCGCATGCAGTTTTCCTCAACCTCTTTGATGATAAGGTGCAGGCAAGACTGGCTTTACCGGTAGAAGGCAGGGAAGAAATCAAAGAAGGCGATATTATACCTGTACTGATTAAGCATCTTACACATACCCGCATCGTGGTGGAACCGGTAAAACCTGCTACAGAATAGAAGATTCATCAGTGCTGCCTGTTCGTTGACCGGTCGTTTCACCCGGTTTACCTAAGTTCCTGTTCAATGCAGCATTGTCCTGGCCGGCTTTATTAATTTGCAGTAGAAAATGAACCAGCGATGTCACTGAAAATAACCGGTAAGCTTCCTTAAGGCCAACACCTGGAGCGACTGAAACAATCTCCCCACTTTAAAACAAAAGGGTTTGAAAATTTATCTGTCACGACGATGATAGCAGAAGATGCTTCCTACTGGAAGATGACCAAAGATTTTTTTAAGAAGAACAAAGATGCTGCACCAGCAAAAGTGTTGCCTTCAGTAAAAACTGATCTGAATACTCTTTATCCGGAAGAACCGGTCATTATATGGTTTGGACATTCTTCTTATTTTATTCGTATTGCCGGGAAGAATTTTTTGATTGATCCTGTCTTCAGTGGTAATGCAGCACCGCTTTCCTTTATGGTGAAAGCCTTTCCGGGAAGCGATGTATATAAAGCAGAAGATATGCTGGTGATCGATTACCTGATCCTAACCCACGATCATTATGATCACCTCGATTATAAAACCATTCTTCAATTAAAAAAGAAAGTAAAAGCGATTTATTGTTCACTGGGTATCAGTTCTCATTTAAAACACTGGGGAATTGATGCGGGTATCATCACCGAAATGGATTGGTGGGAAGAACAACAACTGGATGAAGTAATAACATTGGTTGCCACACCGGCCCGTCACTTTTCCGGCCGTGGAATCAAAAGGGCTCAGACTCTCTGGTGTTCTTTTGTGTTGCAAACAGCAACACATCGTCTGTTCCTCGGCGGTGATTCGGGTTATGACAATCATTTCAAAATGATCGGGGAGAAATACGGGCCTTTTGATATAGCCCTGCTGGAAGCCGGACAGTACAATACCATGTGGCCGCTGATCCATATGATGCCGGAAGAAACGGTACAGGCAGCAGCCGACCTGCAGGCGAAATTATTATTACCAGTTCACTGGGGAAAATTTACACTCGCCATGCATGCCTGGAATGAACCCGTGAAAAGAATACTGGCCAGGGCAAAAGAACTGAATATTCCTGTCCGCACACCGATGATCGGTGAGCCAACTGTACTGGGTACAAATTATGCCATAAACAATTGGTGGGAGAGCTGATCCGTTGACGCTTATTAGCTATTTTTGAATTGTATGGGGTTATACTTTTCATCGCTGAACTCGGGGAGCAATGGCAATTGTTATTATGTAGGTAATAGCGAGGAAGCTGTGCTGGTGGACGCCGGTATTTCCTGCCGGGAAACCGAGAAGCGGATGAAACGATCAGGGTTGGAAATGGAGAGAGTAAAAGCCATTTTTGTTTCGCATGAACATTCCGATCATATCACCGGTATCCCGGCTCTCTCCAAAAAATACCAGTTGCCGGTATATATTACCAGCAACACCCTGAAAGGAAGTAAGATCCTCATCGAAGAACATTTGATCCGTTCTTTTGAAGCGGATAAACCAGTTACCATTGGCAAACTGGCTATCACTCCATTTGTAAAATCGCATGATGCTGCCGATCCGCATAGTTTTTTGATCTCCGGTAATGGCGTCAATGTGGGAGTATTTACTGATATCGGCTATTCCTGCAAACGGCTGACCCGTTATTTCAAACAATGTCATGCTGCTTTTCTTGAATCCAATTATTGCGAGGATATGCTCATGAATGGCAGTTATCCTTATTACCTGAAGCAGCGCATCAGTGGTGACGATGGGCACTTGTCCAACAAACAGGCCCTTGAACTTTTCACCAAACACCGGAGTTCATTGCTGGAACACCTTATATTATCCCATCTTTCAAAGAATAATAATTCACCCGAACTGGTGGAACGGCTGTTCAGCCAGCAGGCCGGGTCCACAAAGATCACGGTGGCTTCCCGGTACCAGGAAACGGAAGTGTTCTCTATCTATAAAGGAAACCAGCCCGCCCGGATCGTATCCAAAAAACGGGTACCGGACCAGAACCAGCTTTCGCTTTTTTGATTCAGTAATGTTTTAGAGTGGTTATGCCCGGAGTTTATATTCTTTTGTCAGGGCATCAGCAGGAATCCGCAACAGTTTGCTGAATTTCCGGATCATAGTGAGTGAAAGGGCTTGTTTGTAGTTGAGCACTTTGCTAACAGTTCCTTTATCGCCATACTCCCTGGCCAGGTCGGCTGCCGTATATCCAAAATCCTCCATACGGATCTTAATCATTTCGACAGGATCTACTTCAGGAAGACTCCATTGTTTTTTTTCATATTCAGAAACCAGGTGAACAAGAAGCAGTTTTTCTTTATACTCAGGTGAACCCTTCACGGATTCTCTGATTTCTTCAAATCTTGCAGTTGCTTCTTTATATTCCTTTTCGGTTTCTATTATAAACCATTGTTTCATTGTGTTTCTTAAATTGTATACCGCTATATAGTCTCCGGGTCAATCCGGTCATATTCATTATGAGTTCCTATGAACCTTATTTCCACAAATTGCTCATCATAGTGAATATGTGCGATCAGGCGGTATGTGTTATGTACAATTTCAAATCTTGCCCTGTTATTTTTTATCATTTTAGCTCTGGGAAAATCACTCAAAACGTCTTGCTTATTTTTCCAGGATGCTAAAAGAACTACATTTTTCCATGTAGTAAGGCTTTTTCGGGCATCAGCATGTTTTTTACCATACTCATCAAGCCTGATTAAATAAAAGATTCTCATTTTACTTTAGTTTTTGATCCATAATTACGGTACCAGTTTTTATAGCGGTGGTGCTCCGCTTCTTTGAATGCTTACATATCAAAAGAGACCCCTTTGCAGGTTCAAAACTAAGATAAATAGTTGGTAATTTACCAACTATTAAAGAGGATTAATTTTAGTCGTCAAAATTTTTATTGTAAATCAATATCTTATAAAGGTATCATATAAATTTCCTCCCCAATTTTTAGGTTAAGAATTTACCCAAACCTATCTTCGCAGCCCCAAAAATAGCTACGGGCCGAAAGCTACGAGTTGTGAGTAGGGAACAGGTGGAGGGATAGCTCGCCTGTACATTTTTAAACCTGTTAATGGCTTGCAGCCCGCAGCTATTGACTCAAAGCTTGAAGAATGAGCAAATTACATTTCACTACCAAACATGCGAACGAGGCTACCGTGCAACGTACATGGTATGTTGTTGATGGTACTAATCAAACCGTTGGGCGTATGTGTGCTAAGATTGCTGCGGTACTCCGTGGTAAGAACAAAGCATCATACACTCCTCACGTTGACACCGGTGATTATATCATTGTGATCAACTGCGAAAAAGTTGTTTTTACCGGTAACAAACTGGAACAAAAAATTTACGACCACTTTACCGGTTACCCCGGCGGCCGTAAAGAAGAAACAGCTGCTAACCTGCAAAAACGTCGTCCCGAGGTTGTTATTGAAAGAGCGGTAAAAGGTATGTTACCTAAGAACCGTTTAGGCCGCAAGATGTACAAGAAATTATTCGTGTACACCGGCACTGCCCATCCGCACGGAGCACAACAGCCTAAAGAACTTAAATTCTAACCCTTCGGCTTCGCTCAGGGTTTAAAAAAACATTAAAACATTCCAAACAATAAATAATGGAAAAACAAACAACAAGCGTAGGACGTCGTAAAGAAGCGGTGACAAGGGTGTTCGTTTCCAAAGGAACCGGCAGCATCACCATCAACGATAAAGACTACAAACAATATTTTCCCCTGGTGTATTTACAGAACCAGGTGGAGCGTCCGCTGAAGACGGTTGAAGTAACCGGCAAATTTGATATCAAGATCAATGCGGCCGGTGGTGGTCTGAAAGGACAGGCAGAAGCTGCTATGCTCGGTATCTCCCGTGTACTGGTGGAACTGAATCCTGATTTCCGTCCTGCATTAAAAGCAGCAGGGTTATTGAAAAGGGATCCGAGATCTGTTGAACGTAAGAAATTCGGTCATAAGAAAGCCCGTCGCAGTTACCAGTTCTCTAAACGTTAACAGAAAGCCCCGAGCTATTAGCTATGAGCTACGAGTTAAAGTCTCGCAGCTCGAAACTCAAAGCTCACAGCTATTAATTCAAATAACTAATAACATCAATAGAAAATGGAAAATAATACATCCTTACAACAGCAGCTTCTCGATGCAGGTGTTCATTTCGGTCACCTGAAAAAGAAGTGGAACCCCAAGATGTTGCCTTACATCTTTGCTGAGAAGAAAGGTATTCACATCATTGACCTGAACAAAACCGTAGAATGCCTGCAGGAAACAGCGGCAGCTATGAAAGCGATTGCCCGCAGCGGTAAGAAAATTTTGTTCGTAGGTACCAAGAAGCAGGCGAAAGATATCGTGAACGAATCAGCCCGGAAAGTGAACATGCCTTTCGTTACAGAAAGATGGCTGGGTGGTATGCTGACCAACTTCAACACTGTTCGTAAGAGTGTGAAGAAAATGCAGAGCATTGAAAAAATGCTGGGTGATGGTTCTTTCGACAGCATCACTAAAAAAGAGCGTCTGACGTTAAGCCGTGATAAAGACAAGATGGAAAAAGTATTAGGCGGTATCGCCCAGCTGGGCCGTGTACCTGCTGCTTTGTTCATCGTGGATATCGGTCATGAGCATATCGCTTTGGCTGAAGCAAAACGTCTCGGCATTATGACCTTTGGTGTGGTGGATACCAACTGCGATCCTAACAAAGTTGATTTCGCTATCCCTGCAAATGACGATGCTACTAAATCTATCGCTATCATCACTAACTATATCACTGCTGCTATCGCAGAAGGTTTGGCTGAAAGACAAGCTGCGAAAGAAGAGGATGTGGAAGATACAGCAGGTGATGATGCAGAAAAGAGAGCAGCACGCCTGGAAGCAGAAGCACAGGCTGAAGGTGGTCGTGGTGGTCGTGGTCGTGGCCGTGGACCTGGTGGTCCCGGTGCTGGTGGCCCCGGCGGACAAAGACGCCGTACCACTGGTGGTGGAGGAACGGGCCGTGGTCCGGGTGGTGGAAGAAGATAGTTTGCCCGGGGACAAATGTCCGAAGACAGATCGTTCATCTGAAGCAATCTAATTATTTAAATAGTGATGGTGCCCGGGGGAGTTTTCCTGCTTCCGGCATCAGACTTCAAACTTCATAATATGAGTACTGTAACAATAAGTGCACAGGATATAAACAAACTTCGTCAGGCTACCGGCGCCGGTATGATGGATTGCCGCAAAGCATTGACAGAAACCAATGGTGATTTTGAAGCAGCGATCGACTGGTTGCGCAAGCAGGGTCAGAAAGTGGCTGCTAAAAGAAGTGACCGTGAAGCAAAAGAAGGGGTGGTGATTGCACAAACCACTGCTGATAACAAAACAGGTATCGTTGTTTGTGTTAGCTGTGAAACGGATTTCGTTTCCAAGAACGCAGATTTTATCAGCATGGTGCAAAGCATTGCTGATGCAGCGATTGCCGGTAATGTAAAAACAGTAGAAGAACTCAATGATACTGTTGTGAACGGGTCAAAGATCTCCGACCTGATCAATGATAAGCTGGCTTCTATTGGCGAAAAGATCGGCATTACTAAATATGAAAGAGTAGAAGCTCCTTATGTGGCTTCTTATATTCACGGTGCTTACCGAATCGGTGTGCTGGTGGCTTTAGACAAACCGGCTGCAGAAGCAGGTAAAGATGTGGCGATGCAGATCGCAGCACTGAACCCTGTTGCAGTGGATGCAGCAAGTGTTCCTGCAGAAGTAATAGCCCGTGAAAAAGCGATCATCGTGGATGTTATGAAAGAAGATCCGAAAATGGCTGGCAAACCGGAAGAAATGCTGGCTAAAATTGCCGATGGTAAAATGGGAGCTTTCTTCAAAGAGCAAACACTGACTGCACAGGCTTTCGTGAAAGATGCTTCTAAAACAGTGGCTGATTACCTGAAAGAATCCGGTGATGTGAAAGTGCAAGAGTTCAAAAGAGTAGCATTAGGATAATTGATCCGCTATATAATTTAAAAGGGTATATGTTTTCATATACCTTTTTTTGTTTTGTTGTTCTTCAGTGATTCGTCCAGTGATACTTTTTTTGATCATGCGTAAAATAGATGTCCATCGGGTAAATGCCCGATGCGATGGCAGTGGGAAACCAATTCCGTTCTTCGGGCACCAGGATAAATAATCCTTCATCATCGCCAATGGCTTTGAACTGTGGCAAGGGTGGTTGTTTGGCAAAGTAGGAAAGTCCATATTGCTGCAGCAGGTGATCGGCTTCTGTTTGCAGGGTAGTTTTTGGGGTGACTATCCCTGCCTCACTGATGGAGAGGAACTGTTTAGCTGAAAAAAATTCCTCAGCTTTATTATCCAGGTCAAACCGGGCAATCAGCTCCACGATATTACCGGCAGGGTCATAGAAGTAAACGGATTTTGCATGCCAGTTCACGAAATCGGCAATGTCGCTGTTGTGATCATCGATCCAAATCAATTCAACTTTATCGGTCAGCCATTCTCTGGCTTCTTCAATTTTATTCGCCGGGATAGTAAACGCAAAATGATAAACAGGCTCTCTTTCATTTGTTTCTTTAAAAACAAGTGTTGAAGAACCTGTTGTTATGGCTATTTGCTGTTTATCTTCTTGTACCGGTAACTGCAAAACGGTGCTGTAAAATACTGCCAGTTGGCCCAGGCGGCCCGTTTCAAGTATCAGTTGTTGTATATGCATTTGCCTGCAAACTTAGAATTTTCATACACTTTTTCATTAACCCCTTTCAGGCATTCATTACAGCGATGGTCACTTAATCCAGCCTGCACTGCCCCGCCAATCACTGCAGCGCACAGTATAAAAAATGTAATCCACAGCACGAGCTTTTTCATGACTTCTTTTTTCTTTCCAGTTCTTACAGGTCTTTTAGTTGTTTCCATTGCGGCACAACATTGTTTACCGGTTTGGTTGATTTCAGGAAAGCGAAGATGGCTTTCAGATCCTCATCGCTGTAATTTTTATAGGCAAACCAGGGCATCGGAGGCAGTAAGGGACGGTTTCCTTCCAGTCCTTTTGACAAACCTTTGCGGATAGCGTTAAAGAATTGTTGTTCTGTCCACATACCAATTCCGGTTGAATCAGAGGTAATATTGGCAGCGTAAGACATGCCCCACGGACCAACAGCATTTGTTAAGCCCATACCAAATAATACATACCCGTTTTTGAATACAGTTGTATCAGGTTTGCCGGTTGGTTCATTGGCAGGATGACCGGAGAAACGACGGTCAATATCAATCTCAGGCCCGTTAGGTCCCATTTTCTTAGGAGTGTGGCAATCATCGCAACCGGCAGCGGTTACAATGTACTCGCCCCGTTTAATGAGAGCTTCCTGGCTCAAGGCAGGAGTGGTGGTATCGGATGTCTTTGTTTTTCCTTCATTGCAGGCGATAACGATCATCGCAGTAGCGGCAACTATAAAGGACATTACGATGCTGATCTTTTTCATGTTGATAAGCTTTAAGGTTAATGGTTTTGAATTGAGGGGCAAATTACTGCTGCGTTATTCCACGGAAAACAGCAGGTTGACTGAATTGTACAATTCAGCGGATGAGTTGATACAAAAACCGCCTTCATTAGGAAGGCGGTTCAGTAAGGAAAAGAATTGCGGTTTACTTTCTCCACAAATAATAACCCACGGTCAGTTGCAATCCCCGGTTCCTGTATTTTCCATCGTCTGCCTTATTCAGGTTGGCCAGGCTGAACTGGTAACCCATATTGACAAATAAGCCACCGGCCAGTTTCACACCGGCAATGGCACCGATACCAAAGTCAGTTCTATTCCATGTTCTGTCACCATTCTCATCTTTTTCAAAAACATCCGTTTCCTGTTTTTCTGTTTCTTTACTGCCATCCGCAAACTCATAGGTGATATCATCTTTTGATTTACCACTTACTGCATACGAAAAATAAGGGCCACCACCGGCAAAGAACTGAACGGCTCCTTTGCTGGTATAAAGTACATTCAACGGTACCTGCAGGTAATTCATGTTCAGTTTCGACGTGGAGCGGATCATATCAATTTCACCGGCAGGACCTGGTACTGCTGATTTCAGTGTGATACCCTGTTGCAGGAAGTTGATACCGCTGCGGACGGTTACCGAAGAACTGAGTGTAAGATCTGCCACGATACCGGCAGAAGGCAATACTCTTGCTTTTTTATCCAGTTCTGCCAGGGTTGTGTTTTTAATGCTGGCGTCACTCAAATTACCAGTACCCTGGATACCCAGTGCCAGCTGGCCGAAGGAGCTAAGGGTGGAACTAATTCCGATCAATAGTACAACTACTCTTTTCATGATTGTAAGGTTTAATTGTTATAGTTAAGAAATGAATTTATAATCCGAAAATAATCCCTGCCAGCAAGGCAATAAACCCGGTGATATTAATAACCTGCCGGGTATGGTAGAGGCTAAACCACTTGGAACGGTACTGCTCCCAGTTAGCCGGGTAGTTGGTCGTTGTCCAAGTGTTGATGGTTTTATTCAGCGGTACATTTCCTTTCAGCGAGATCATAATATCTGCCACCAGTGCTGCTAACGCAATCAATGAACACCTGAACAAAATACCATAAGGATTTACCACGGAAAATGCTGTTAATGCGATGGATGATGCCAGGGCCAGGTAATAAGCCAGGTATAAAGTCGTCTGCAGTTTTGCATCCAGTAATTGCCGTGTTTGTATAAAAACAGGTGCCTGCATTTTCTTCATTACGGTTGACATGGCCAGGATATAAAAAAGACTCTGGCTGATGATGACGGCATAGAATACCGTAGCAATGAATAATGATATCTTAATAGCCATGGTTTATTTTTTTACAGGTATATGAAATTTTGATACCCATGACGGATCAATTGTCTTAGGGTTATTGATATCTGCTTCCGGATGTTTTTCCAGGTCTACCATCAGGAGGTACGTATTATTGGGGTCATCTTTGAAACTTGTTCTTTCCCAGAGATAAGTGCAGGAATGCTGACCTGCCAGTTCCTCTTTAGGAATAGCACGGGAAGTAGTATGACCGTTTTTGGTAATACGATAGGTTCCTTTTTCTGCTTTGGTAACCAGGATTTGTTGCCCCTTTTTATCTTTTGTGAATTCAACCGTTCCTTCCACCTGTGTCCATGTTTCCGTGTCAGTGCCATAGGTGTTGGCCTGTACATAGAGCATGAATTCAAAGCGGTTTCCTTTTTTAAAATTGAATTTCACCAGCATACCGCCACCGCTTTTATAACTGTTGTAATTCGGGCCGGCTGTGGTATTCACATAGCCAACAGTGGAAAGGGTGGAGATGGTCCAGTAGGTGGAATCGTTGGTGATCAGATCTGCGGGTACGTCGTTAACAAGAGCTGGTTTACCTGTTTGTGCCTGGCTGTTCAGGGCCATAGCAAAGCCTAAAAAGAGGAATATCTTTTTCATGTTGATAAGGTTTAATGGTTGATGAAGCGAAAAAACTAAAAGCCTTTCTTTTCATCGGGTTTGGAAAGCAGGTACCTTGTCATAAAGATACCCTGGCCGTTATCACCCGGACTGAGGGTGAAAGAAGTGACTTTGTCGATCAGCCAGCCTTCATCGGTATAATTTTTTAATACTTTCACGATCTGGCTTTCGTTCTCTTTAATATTCTTAAAGTTGATACCGGCCAGGCTGAACAGATTCTCCATATCCGATTCTTTCTGGGAACCATCCGGGTTGGTGACGATCATTTTTGAACGACCGAAACCACCGCCGATCACGGATTCCACTGTCGTAACCTGCATGAATTGTTTTTTGGGTTCCGGCTTCAGTTCCTGTGCCGTCAGTGTGCTGCCGGTTGTGACAGCCATAATTAAAATGATAATGATCTTTTTCATATTGAAGGTTTTAAGGTTTACTTGTTGTTGATGTTTATAGTTTGATGAACTCCACCCGGCGGTTCAATACTTTTCCTTCCTTGGTTTTATTATCGGCTACCGGTTGGGTTTCACCTTTTCCTTCCGTTTCGATCCGGGATGCATCAATACTGAATTCATTCACCAGCATCTCTTTCACGGCGGCAGCTCTCTTTTTCGATAATTCCATATTGGCATTATCGTCGCCGTCACTGCTGGTATGTCCCAGTACTTTTATTTTCACCAAACCGTTTTCTTTTAATACAGCAGCTATTTCTTTCACCACAGCATATGATTCCGGTTTGATTACGGCACTTTGAAAATCGAAAAGGATACCGGTGGTGGAGAACTTGCCTTCTTCGATCAGTTTATGCCGGGTATCGGGTTTGCCGGTAGCTACTTTGATATTGCTGATGAAAACTGCGTATTGATTTTCGGGATAATTGGTGCCTCCTACTTCAAAAAATACCTGGTTCATGATATCGCCAACCGGTATTGCCTTGGGCGCATCAAATACTTTCTCCCCGTTGATCCAGATGCGGCATCTTTCTTTCTGTACCTGCACCGCCACATGTACCGGGGTGGAATACCATTTCTCCAGCGATTCAAATGCTTTGGCATCGCTTTGGTACCAGGGTCTGCCCTGTTGATAGGAATGCAGTTTCACTCTTGAAGATTTACCTTCGCCGGGAGCCAGCGTGGCTACAAGAGCCGTATTTTTTTTATACTCTCTCAGGAAATTATTCCCCGTGTTGGACTCCTCGTTACTGGCGAAGAACCCGAAATAGATCTCGGGGTAACTCCATCCGTTGTTCTTTAGCTGCAGAATAATATCAAACTCCGCTGTAAAATTCTCACCGTAGTTTTTGGTGCTGCTGCTTAAATAGGTGAATTTCTTATGTAACTGAAGCCAGTTGCCGGGAAATTTATCCAATGTCACCACTTCGCCGGTACCGCTGGTATTCCAGCCGGTGGGCAATTCGGCAATGGCTTCGCCTTCAAAGGCATCGTAATAGAGAACAGAATCACCCGGAATAAAATCATATTTGGAAAAACTTTTTAAGGCAGACTCTTCTATTGGAGCAGCAGCCGGGGCACTTGTCTTTTTCTCTGCCACTGGTTCAGCCGTTTTTTTTCCTTCGATCTGGTCGAGGGTTTTATCGATCTCTTTGTCAATTTTCTGATCGGCTCTTTGTTTGCTTTTATTCTTGACCTTGTTCAGGATATTGCCAAATTGTGCTTCGGCAGCATAGGGCAGTACGGCAATCAGTAAAGCGATGAGCAGCTTCTGTTTCATGTGTATAAGGTTTAAATGGAGGTCAAAACTATACCGGGGCGTATGCACACAAAAGCGAAGAATGAGTGAATTGAGGGAAACAAAGACTGAGTTGTTGAAACGAAAAATGATTATCGAAAGACAATCATTTTGCTGTGTAGAAGCAGGACGCAGGAAGCCGAACGTGTACTTTGTCAGGCCTTTTGCGATTTGGCATAAATACTTAAGACGACGACTTTTTGGGAATGGGAGATTTTCAAATCAATTGTACCCGCAGGAATCCCAACCAGCGAAAAGGCCATTACTTATTTTCCAATTTCATCAGTTGCACATCCCAGCATGCGTTTTTACCTCCACAGTTTTTTGCGGCGAGCAGGATGGAATGCAGCCTTTTTTGCACTTCACCAGGAAGCACTGATGCAATGTTTTTCAGTTCATAAGGATCGTTCTGTACATCATAACAACTAATTTCCCCGGTTTCATATTCTATGTACAACAGGTTGTGAAAACGTAGTGCAGTATAAGAAGGCAGCCTGCCATCTTCTGCCTCTTGCCGGTCGGGGTCGTTGCGGTCATCGTTTACACGGCGATGCTCGATGATGGCAAAATTGCGCCAATTGATCTTTTCTGTGTTTTGTTCGAGGAGAAGATGTTGTATATCCCGGCCGTCTGGTTGAACAGTAAGTTGCGCACCTGCCAATGCCACAAAAGTGGGTGCCAGGTCAATATTGGAGACAATAGCTTGCTGCAGGCTCCCTTTGGCTACGTGGGGCCCGCAGGCAATAAGGGGTACCCGGATATCAATGTCAAAAGCTGTTTGCTTTCCCTGCAACAGGGAATAATCACCTAAGTGATAGCCATTGTCGGAGCTAAAGAAAATATAAGTATTACTGCTTGCTCCTGTTTCGTTCAGGGTTTTTCGGATGCTTCCCAGCATTTCATCAATGGACATAATACAACGCAGGCGGTTTCGAAAAATGTTGTCTATGCGGTCAATTTGCTGGACACCCAGTGGTCGTATTTTGCGAAGCCAGCCAGGTGCTGTACTATCTGCCTGCTTATTAAAGGCCGGGGTACGGGGTGCTTTTTCGGCATTAAAAAGTTGTTGATGCCGGGGTGCCGGTATAAAAGGTCCGTGCGGGGTGAATGTGGCTATTTCAATAAAAAAAGGCTGGTCTTTCCAGGCTCTTATGAGACTATCGGTACGGGAAGAAAGTACGTCTGTAAGATAATCTCCGGGTGCATGGCCGAAATGCACTACTTGCCCGTTGCTGTTAATGTCGTAATCGAAATTGCGATAACCTGCTCCCGCCACAAACCAGTCTGTCCAACCGGGAAGCGGCGGGTGTTTAGTGGGTAAATATCCATTCAACAACTTACCCATCATGGCTGTTTTGTAGCCCGCCTGCTGAAGTGCTGTACAAAAACTTTCCTGCGCATTACCCTGTTCCATAAAAACTTCATACCCCCCGTTCGGTTTAGTGTTGGTTTGCACACCGGTGTTGTGCGGCAGCCTGCCTGTAAAGATGGAAGAGCGGGAAGGACAGCAAAGAGAATTGCTGACATAATAATGGCTGAATGTGACACCCTCCCGTTGCATGGCTTTGAGGTTCGGCATGAATTCAACCAAATTGCCTGCAAAATCATCGGTTAATATAAAGATGATGTTTGGTTTTGCGGTGTCCTGGTGCTGTGAGTTTCCGGCAAGTGCACTGGCCGGAAAAAGAAGGGTCAGAAAATACCATTTGATACTGCTCATAATGTACAAGGCCTGTTTTAGTAAAGGTATATGCCAGGTAAATGTGAAAACATGAGAGATATCACTTATCCGGAAATGGTATCAAAACTTTAGGAAACTGCTACTCTATTTACCATGCAGTAAAAAGCCGCACTCCTATCTTAGAAGTACGGCTTTGTAGTCCCGACAGGAATCGAACCTGTATCAAAAGTTTAGGAAACTTCTATTCTATCCATTGAACTACGGGACCAATAAAACAAGAGCTCTATCAAAAGTTTAGTCTCGCAACAGGCGAGATACAATGCTTGAACTACGGGACCGGCTTTCAACCAGTGCTGAAAGGACGGCAAAAATAATGGTTTCCGGGCTAAACCGAAACCTGAAATTGGGCTACCTTGAGGGTATATATAATTACCAGCATGAAAAAGAGATGCCTGTTTTCCGCGTTGTTATTTTTGCTGTTATTCAGCCATTCAACCACATTTTCCCAATCCATGCAACCACCCAAAACTACACTGAACCATATAGCCCTTTACGTGGTGGACCTGCACAAAAGCACCCGGTTTTACCAGGACATTATCGGGCTGGATACGATCCCGGAGCCTTTTCATGATGGCAAACATACCTGGTTCAGCATCGGTATAAAAAGTCACCTGCACCTGATCCAGGGGGCAGCGGCCCCGTTGCAGCATCCCAAGAATACCCATCTCTGTTTCAGTGTAGCATCCGTGACTGACTTTACGAGAGTATTGGGAAAGTACCAGGTCGAATTTGAGAATTGGGCGGGTGAAAAGGGAGCTGTTACCAACCGGGTGGACGGGGTGAAACAGATCTATTTCAAAGACCCGGACGGCTACTGGATCGAGATCAACGATGCGAAAGAGTAGGGTGCGATACCCGGCAAGACCTTATCTTTGCCCTCCCTTAAAAGAGTAGCAATGAAGTTTTATAATGTCCTGATCAAATACCGCCTGTGGATAGGAATTGTGCTGGCAGCCCTGGGTGGGTATGTGAATTATACCGCCAGTTTCTGGCCGGCTTTTCCTTTGTATTTTATTGGTCTCATCCTGGTCGCAGGCCATTTTTTCTTTGGACCCCTGCGCCTGATCCAGGAATACATGGAAAGCGGTGATATGGATGGTGCGGAGAAGGTTCTGGCTTCCATCAAATTTCCCAACCTGCTGTATAAACCGATCCGCTCGGTGTATTATACATTGAAAGGGAATATCGCCATGATGAAACAGGATTTTGAAGGGGCTGAAAAGAACATGAAAAAAGGACTGGACCTGGGGATGCCCATGAAAGAAGCGGAAGGAGCCAGTATGCTGCAGATGGGAATGCTGTCCATGCAAAAAAACGATATGAAGCAGGCGGAAAGTTATATCCGGGCAGCTATCCGCAAAGGATTGCCGGATAAAGAAAATGAAGCCGCCGCCTATTTACAGATGTGCAGCATCATGATGAACAAAAGGGAATTCAGGGCGGCGAAAGATTTTTTCCGGAAAGCCAAAGCGTTAAGACCAACCACGCCACAGATCGTAGACCAGATCAAGCAGATAGAGAAATATATTACCCGGATACCGGGATAGTTGGTTAACAGCTAAAATAAAAATAGTTAAGAGCCTGCCTGACGGCAGACAGGGTTGACAAGGTTATTGTCAGCCTTTTTTATTTGCTCTTAATTAAACAAGTAAATTGTGCTCACTTAATTTGCTGTATGAAAAAATCATTATTTGTTGCCGTCTTGTTAGTTTCTTTTTTTATTACTGATGCCCAGCGGGCTGCTGCCATCTCCGTGATACCCCAACCAGTATCCCTTGTAAAAGGGGCCGGGTATTTCACCCTGCCTGCCAGCGCAGTGATCATAGCACCAAAGAATGAAGAAGTGAAAAAAATGGCAACAGATCTTGCTGCCAAACTCAGCAAGGGAATTAATAAGATAACTGTAAAAGAAGGAGCCGCAGTACAACCCAAATCAATAATACTGTTATTGGTCAATGATAAATCTATCCGTAAAGACGGGTACCGGCTTAAAGTAACTACAACGGGTGTCAGCTTATCTGCGAATGAACCCTCTGGTATATTTTATGGTATACAAACATTATTGCAATTATTCCCCGGATTGATAGAAAGTAAAGCGGATGTTATGATGGATGATAAATGGATATTGCCGGCTGTCACTATCGAAGATCATCCCCGTTTCGGCTGGAGAGGATTGATGCTGGATGTATCCCGTCATTTTTTTACAGTGGCACAGGTGAAAGATTATATCGACCAGATGGTGAAATATAAATTCAACCTGCTGCATTTGCATCTCACCGATGACCAGGGCTGGCGGATCCAGATAAAGAGTTTACCTAAACTGACGGAAGTGGGGGCATGGCGGGTGGAAAGAACCGGTACTTTCGGAACCTTATCAAAACCTCAGCCCGGCGAAGCTGCTACTTACGGAGGATTCTATACGCAGGAGGATATTAAAGAAATAGTCAAATATGCGGCCGATCGTTTTGTCAATATCCTGCCGGAAATTGATGTGCCGGGTCACAGCCTGGCAGCTATTGCTGCTTATCCTGAATTATCCTGCACTCCCGGCGAGTATTATGTAAGTCCCGGTGACCGGTTTATGGTTTGGCCCGGAGGTGGTCAGCATTTTTATGGCCTAATTGATAACACACTTTGCCCGGCCAATGAAAAAGTGTATGAGTTCATGGAGAAAGTGTTTACCGAAGTGGCGCAACTGTTTCCATTTGAATACATCCATATGGGTGGTGATGAAACTGCCCGTAACTTCTGGGAAAAGACCGATGCCATTAAAGCCATGATGCAAAAAGAAAACCTGAAGAACCTGGACGAAGTACAAAGTTATTTTGTGAAACGGATGGAGAAGATCATTAACAGTAAAGGCAAAAAAATGATCGGCTGGGATGAGATATTGGATGGTGGTTTGGCACCGAATGCCGCCGTGATGAGCTGGAGAGGAATGAAAGGTGGTATTGAAGCCGCCCGGCAGGGACATGAAGTGGTGATGAGCCCCACTGATTTTGCTTATATCGATTATATGCAGGGTGATGCTGCGATTGAACCACCGGTGTACGCCACTTTACGGTTGAAGAAAGCCTACCAGTTCGATCCGCTGCCCGAAGGCATTGATGCTTCATTGGTGAAAGGAGGGCAGGCCAATTTGTGGACGGAACAAGTGTACAATACCCGTCACCTGCAATACATGACCTGGCCCAGAGGATTTGCTATTGCCGAAGCATTGTGGAGCCCAAAAGAAAAACGTGACTGGAATGATTTTGCCAGGCGAACAGAACAGCATTTTGCAAGATTAAGGGCTGCGGAGGTAAAATATGCGCCAAGTATCTATGATCCTATTGTTGAAGTCAGTAAAAAAGATACAGCAACGATCATTATTAAGCTAAGTACCGAGATCGAAGGGCTTTCTATTCATTACAGTTTTGATAATTCTTTTCCAGATCAATATTACCCGAAATATAGTATGCCGCTAACAGTTCCCAAAGATGCTGCAGCTATTAAAATGATTACTTACAGGGATAATGAACCAACCGGGCGAATGATGGTAATCCCCATTGCGGAATTAAAAAAGAGGGCAGGAATAAAGTAAAGGGGAATAGAGCATTAAAGGCTGGCCCGTTTCTGTTTTACTGCTTGTCAGCTGGCCATTTCCCAAACAACTCTTCTACTTTCTTATAGCGGAAGTCGAAAATATCACGCAGTTGTTTTTTGACAAATAAACTATTGGCAATATCACCCAGCAACCACAACGGATTTTTATAATGGATAATATCCGTCATTTCCACACCGCCTTCAATGGCTTTGAAATGATGCTGGTGATGCCAGAGGCTGTAGGGGCCGAATCGTTGTTCATCAATAAAATACGCTTTGTCTTTTACCTGGGTGATCTCGGTCATCCAGTACAAGGGGATGCCCAGCACCGGTTTCACTTTGTATTCAATGAGCTGCCCGGCATACATTTTCTCCCCGTGATGTTTCGAAATGACCGTGAAGCCCATTTTTGCCGGGGTAATGGCCTGTAAATTTGCAGGGCTGGAGAAGAAGTCCCAGGCTTTGTCAAGCGACACCGGTATTTTTTGAACAGTTTTGATGGAGTAAACAGCCATGGGTAATTTGAATTAACTTGTTCTATAACTGGTAACGGGTAAAAAGGTTTAAATAAATGTCTTTTAATAAAGAAAGATTAGAAAAGAAATTCAGGGAAGAGTATGAACGGCTGAATGAGCAGCAGCGGATCGCTGTTGATACTATTGAAGGACCTGTGATGGTGATTGCCGGTCCGGGTACGGGCAAGACACAGATACTGGCCAGCCGGATCGGCAAGATTTTACTGGAAACAGATGCACTGCCCGAAAATATTCTCTGTCTTACCTATACTGATGCAGGTGTGGTGGCTATGCGGAAAAGATTGCTGCAATTCATCGGCCCCGATGCATACAAAGTACATATTTATACATTCCATGCTTTTTGTAATGATGTGATCCAGGAAAATCTTTCCCTCTTTGAAAAGACGACACTGGATCCTGTTTCCGATTTAGAAAAGATCGAACTGTTCAAACAACTGATCGATTCTTTTCCCAAAGGTCATCTTTTAAAAAGATACCGGGGGGATGTGTACTTTGAAGTGAACAACCTGCAGTCCTTATTCAGCACGATGAAAAAGGAAGGCTGGACAGCAGCTTTTATCAGCCAGAAAATTGATGAATACCTCGCCGACCTGTCAACCCGGGATGAATTTATTTATAAACGAAAATATAAAGAGTTCAATGCCGGTGACCTGAAAAAAGAGAAGATCGAAGAGGAGAAAGAAAAAATGGAGAAGCTGCGGGCAGCGGTAAATGAGTTTGATCGTTTCCAGCAACTGCTGCGCAAAAAGAACCGCTATGATTTTGATGACATGATCAACTGGGTGATCAAAGCTTTTGAAGAGAATAAAAATTTGTTAGCGAATTACCAGGAACGATATCAATATATACTGGTGGATGAATACCAGGATACCAGTGGTACGCAAAACCGGCTGGTGGAACTGATGATCAGTTACTGGGATAAACCCAATGTGTTTGTGGTGGGTGATGATGACCAGAGTATCTATCGTTTCCAGGGTGCCAACGTGGAGAATATGCTGGAGTTTGCCGGTAATTATAAAGAAGACCTGCTCACGGTAGTGCTTACCAATAACTATCGCTCCACGCAACCGATACTGGATGTTTCCAAAACGCTGATCAACCGGAATGATGAACGACTGGTTAAAAAAATTGATGGACTCAGTAAAGAATTACTTTCCTCTAATACACTAATTAACCAATTAACGAATAAACCCATCATCCGGGAATACGAAACCTCACGGCAGGAAATGATCGGTATTGCCAAACAGGTGCAGGAACTGGTAGGGCAGCAGGTGCCGCCGGGAAGGATCGGTATTATCTATAAAGAGAATAAATACGGGGAGGAGCTGGCACAGTATTTCAAACTATTGAATATACCTGTTTACAGCAAGCGGCATTTGAATATTCTTGAATTACCGCTGGCGCAAAAGATCATTTTATTGCTGAAATACCTGGCAGCAGAACATGATACGCCATACGGTGGCGATGAAATGCTGTTTGAGATCCTGCATTTCGACTGGTTTCATATTCCGCCTATTGAAATTGCGAAGCTGAGTATTGAAGTGGCAGAGAAAAGATATGGAGAGCACAAAACATCCATCCGGCAGGCATTGGTGGAAAAATCAAATGCACCGGCCAAAGACCTTTTCAGCCAGGGCCTGCACAGCGGGTTAAAAAATGCCAGCCGGGTTATCGAACAACTGGTTGCAGATGTACCGAACCTGACACTGCAACAATTATTTGAAAATGTGATCCGGGAAGCCGGGGTGCTCAGCCATATCATGCAAAGTCCGGATAAGCACTGGCAATTGCAGGTGCTCACCGGTTTATTTGATTTTGTAAAAGAGGAAACACACCGCAGCCCTTTACTGGACCTGGATGAACTGGTGAAACTTATTTCTTTAATGGAAAAAGAAGAGATCGCTCTTCCGTTGGTACAGGTAAGCGGTAGTGATAAAGGTATCAACCTGCTGACAGCCCACGGTTCCAAAGGATTAGAATTTGAATATGTGATACTGGCCGGATGTAATTCTTCTTTCTGGGAAAAGAAAAGAAAACCGGGCGGTGGATATAAACTGCCCGATACGATTTTCTCCTCCTCCCCCCGCGGGGGAGGCCGGGAGGGGGCTAATGATGAGGAACTAAGACGGTTGTTTTATGTAGCACTCACAAGAGCTGAACAACATCTTTATATTTCGTACAGCAAATTCAAAAATGATGGCAAGGAACTGGAACCTTCCATGTTCATTGCAGAGATACAGGACCAGCACCAGTTGCCCGCTGAAAAAGTAATAGTGGACAGGGAGGTGTTATCTGAATTTGCTGCCCTGCATTTTGGAGCTGCCGAAGCACCGGAGATAGAAAAGATTGAAGAAGATTTTATCGACCGCATACTGGATAAGTTCGTGATGAATGTTACGGCGTTGAATAATTACCTGAAATGCCCGCTGGAATTTTATTTTAAGAATTTGATCCGTATTCCCTCTCCCAAGAACGAAGCAACTGAGTTTGGCTCCGCTGTTCACTATGCATTGGAAAAATTATTTCGTAAGATGCAGGAGGCCGGGAAAGACCAGTTTGCCCCGAAAGAAGAATTCATCGCCGATTTTGAATGGTATATGCACCGGCACCGGGAGAGTTTTACGCAGGAACAATTTGACCGCCGGCTGGAATACGGGCAGGAAGTGCTGAGCAATTATTATGATAAGAATATTAATTCCTTTAATAAGATCGTGGCTATTGAAAGAAATATCCGCAACGTAGTGGTAAAGGAAGTCCCGCTGAAAGGAAAATTGGATAAACTGGAGTTTGACGGGAAAGCGGTGAACGTGGTGGATTATAAAACAGGCGATCCGGATAAAGCCCTTCCGAAATTGAAAGGCCCGTCAGATAAAGAACCCAACGGGGGAGATTACTGGCGGCAAGCCGTATTCTATAAGATACTGGTGGATAATTATGAGCAGAAAGACTGGAAAGTGGTCAGCACGGAATTTGATTTTATTGAACCGGATAAAAAGAAAAACTACCGTAAAGAAAAAGTGGTGATCAGCCCGGCTGATATAACTACTGTCACAGAACAGATCAGCCAGACCTGGGAAAAGATACAGAACCGGGAATTTTATACGGGTTGCGGAAAGGAAGACTGTCACTGGTGTAATTTTGTAAAGACCAATAACCTGGCAGTGGCGCTTCATGAACTGGAGGAAGAAGAAAATGAACTGCCCGGGTAGCTGAAAATATGATTAACAGGATTTTTTAAGTTAAACAACAAAGCCTTTACAGGCCGTAGCGGCAAACCCGTTAAGTTTGCAGATATTCCAGCAATGAAAAAAGTAATTCTCTTTTTATTTATAGCAGCATCTTCAATTAAAATATCGGTACTTACAACCGGCTGCGCCAATATCATTCCCCCGCAGGGAGGCGACAGGGATTCGCTGCCGCCTGTTTTACAGAAAGCCACACCGGCTGATTCTTCCCGTAATTTCAACGGCAATAAAATTGAGTTTGAGTTTGATGAATTTATCGGTGATATGATCAGTGCGCAACAGGAACTGCTCATCTCGCCCATACCGAAGACGATGCCGACGGTAACTTCAAAGCTGCGCAACCTTACCGTAAAATGGAAAGATACACTGGAAGCAAACACTACGTACACGATCAACTTTGGTAATACGATCAAAGACATTAACGAATCAAATGTGCTGAAGGATTTTACCTATACGTTCACTACCGGCAGCTATTTTGATTCACTGGAATTGCGAGGTAATGTAATTCTTGCTGAAACAGGAAAAGTTGATACTACTTTAATCGTCATGCTGCACAGCAGCGGCGATGATTCTGCCGTGGTGAATCAAAAACCCCGCTATGTCACTAAACTGGATAGTAAAGGCAATTTTCATTTCAAAAATCTTCCCGCCAAGACCTATTATTTATATGCACTGAAAGATGATAACAGGGCCTACCATTACTTTGGTAATAAGCAGGTGTTTGGTTTTGCTACGGCACCTGTCATCATTTCTGACACAACCGCACCTGTTACTTTGTATGCTTATGGCCCTGCCCCGGCAGCTGCTGGTGGCACCACACTTCCGGGAGTTCTCAATGCAGGAGGACGAAGAGGAACGACGGCATCAGCTGACCGCCGGTTGCGGTTCTCTACCAATTTGGCAAATAACCAACAGGATCTGCTGGGTGATTTTGTGATGAGTTTCGAACAACCGTTGCGAAAATATGATTCAACCAAAGTGGGGTTGTTTACAGACAGTACCTATACCCCTGTTAAAGAATATAGTTTTCAGAAAGACAGCACAGGAAAACAGTTGAAGCTTGTTCATACATGGAAGGAAAGCACTACGTATCACTTCATTTTCGATAAGGAGTTTGCCGAAGATTCTGCCGGGAAGAAATTACTGAAGACGGACACACTCAGTTTTGCCACCAAAAGAATATCTGACTATGGCCAGTTGAAAATTAAATTCCGGAATCTTGACCTGTCTAAGAACCCGGTGCTGATCTTTCTTTTAAACGGGAATGTCACCCGTTCTATCCCCATGAACAGTGCCGAGCTGGTGCAACCTTTGTTCTTTCCCGGCGATTATGAGCTGCGGATATTGTATGATGATAATAAGAACGGCAAATGGGACCCGGGTGAGTTCTTTGGCAAAAAGAAACAACCCGAACTGGTAAAACCGGTTGAAAGAAAGATCATCGTAAAACCCAATTGGGAAAATGAGTTTGAGATACCTTTGTAAAACTAACGGTTATAATAAGAGAATTTTCTTGCTCACAGCTCGTAGCTCAATACTCGCCACTATCTTTGTTATATGCAATTCTCTTCTGCTTTATTAGAAAATGCGGTCAACGAATTTGCCAGGCTTCCGGGTATTGGTAAAAAAACGGCTTTGCGGCTGGTTTTGCATTTACTGAAACAGGATACCGGTGAGGTCACACATTTCAGTGATATCATCGCCAAAATGCGGTCGGAGATCAAATTTTGCCAGCGTTGTTTCAATGTGGCAGACGGCGATATTTGTTCCATTTGTGCCAATTCCATGCGCAAACAGGAGACCATCTGCGTGGTGGAGAGTATCCGGGATGTGATCGCTATCGAAAGTACCCAGCAATTCAATGGAACTTACCATGTTTTGGGGGGTGTCATTTCCCCGTTAGATGGTGTTGGCCCTGACCAGCTAAACATCGAATCGCTGGCTAACCGTATCAAAAAAGAACAAACCCAGGAGCTGATCTTTGCCCTGAACCCTAATATCCAGGGAGATACAACCATTTATTACATACAGAAGAAATTGCAGGGAGTTTCCTGCCGTATTACTACGATAGCCCGGGGTATTGCCTTTGGCGGCGAGCTCGAATATGCTGATGAAATGACCCTGGCCCGCAGCCTTCAAAACCGCTTGCCGGTAGAGAGTTACGTCAATAGCCGCTAAGCTTTAATGCTTTGATATTAAAGATAGTTATAGTAGCTTTGTCGCTTCATGGGCGGATTTGTTTATTGTTCGGCCTGCAGTAACTGAACTAATAAACGTTAACGAAACTTCACTTACAGTTTCCCGGCGTTTATACAGTTCAAAAAGATGTAACCATCTTCGGTAACACAGCTCAGCAATTATAAACAGCAATCACCAGCCCGGCAAAAAGATTACTATATGGCGGATATCAGGAAAGAACTGGAAAAAAGAATACTCATCATTGATGGTGCTATGGGGACCATGATACAGCGTTATAAACTTGCTGAAGCAGATTACCGCGGCGAACGTTTTAAAGACTGGCATTGTGATGTAAAAGGAAATAATGATCTGCTCAATATCACCCAGCCGCAGATCATCACCGAGATCCATAAACAATATCTTGATGCAGGGGCAGATATTATTGAGACAAATACCTTCAGCAGTACCGCGATCGCCATGGCTGATTATGAAATGCAGTCGCTGGCCTATGAATTGAATGTAGCCGCTGCAACCTGTGCAAGGAATGCAGTGAGCGAATTTTTAGCATCTCGTAAAGCCTCCCCGGCAGGGGGAGGTTTGGAGGGGGCAGCCTGGGTGGCCGGAGCTATTGGCCCGCTGAATAAAACATTATCACTTTCCCCGGATGTAAATAACCCCGGTTTCCGGGCTGTTACGTTTGATGAAGTGGTAGCTGCTTATTATGAGCAAGTGAAAGGACTGGCAGATGGGGGAGTGGACCTGTTGCTGATCGAGACCATTTTTGATACACTGAATGCCAAGGCTGCCATTTACGCTATTAAAAAATATTTCCGCGATACAAAGAAGGAATCTTTACCGGTGATGATCAGCGGAACGATCACTGATGCCTCCGGCAGAACACTGAGCGGACAAACGCTGGAAGCATTTTATACTTCTGTCATGCATGCAAAACCACTAAGTATTGGTTTGAACTGTGCACTGGGAGCAAAAGAAATGCGTCCGCATATCGAGGAGCTGAGCCAGATATCTTCCTGTTATGTATCTGCCTATCCCAATGCCGGCTTGCCCAATGCGATGGGTGAGTATGATGAGCACCCGGAAGATACCGGTCATTACCTGGAAGAATGGGCCAAGGAAGGATTTGTAAATATTGTGGGAGGCTGTTGCGGCACCACACCCGATCATATCAAACATATTGCTGAACATGTAAAAGGTCTTACGCCAAGGCCATTACCAATCATTGAAAAAGAGTTAGTATGACATTACCGCAGATTTTAGTTGTAGCAGCAATTCTTATTCTTATCGTTAACAATTTTTCCGATATCAGGAAAGTATTTGTAAAAAGAAGTTCATAAATGCAGGATAACGTTATTATCAGGCCCTACCTGCGACTTGCAGGTTTGGAGCCACTGGTCGTTCGCCCCGAGACCAATTTTGTCAATGTAGGTGAGAGAACAAATGTAACAGGCTCCAAGAAATTTGCCCGCCTCATCAGGGAAAATAAATATGAAGAAGCACTGAGTGTGGCCCGCCAGCAGGTGGAGAATGGCGCCCAGGTGCTGGATGTAAATATGGATGATGCACTGCTGGATGGTGTAAAAGCCATGACCACTTTCCTGAATCTTTTACAAAGCGAGCCCGATATTGCCAGGATCCCGGTCATGATCGACAGCTCAAAGTTTGAGATCATTGAAGCCGGGTTGAAATGTGTGCAGGGAAAATGCATCGTGAACTCCATCTCCATGAAAGAAGGGGAAGCGAAATTCATTGAGCAGGCCATCATCTGCCAGAGCTACGGTGCTTCTGTTATCGTCATGGCCTTTGATGAAAAAGGACAGGCAGATACCAAACAACGAAAAGTAGAAATTTGCCACCGGGCTTATAAAATACTGACTGAGCAGGTGGGTTACGATCCGCAGGATATCATCTTCGACCCCAACATTTTTGCTGTAGCTACCGGATTGGAAGAACATAACAATTACGGGGTTGATTTCATTGAAGCCACCCGGGAAATAAAACAACTGATGCCGCTTACTAAAGTGAGTGGTGGTGTCAGTAACCTTTCTTTCTCTTTCCGGGGGAATGATCATGTGCGGGAAGCCATGCATTCCGTTTTCCTGTATTATACCATCAAAGCCGGGATGGATATGGGTATCGTAAATGCCGGTCAGCTGGTGGTGTATGATGAGATCGAACCGGCTTTGAGAGAGCTGTGCGAAGATGTGATCCTGAACAGGAATAATGATAATAATGAAGCAACAGAGAAGCTGATCGCTTTTGCAGAAACTGTAAAGGCGAAAGGAAAGGAAATCGTGAAGGATGAAAGCTGGCGGAAGACTTCTGTGGAAGAAAGATTAAAACATTCATTGGTCAATGGCATCACCGACTATATTGATGCTGATACCGAAGAAGCAAGATTAAAATACCCCACACCGCTGGAAGTAATTGAAGGGCCATTGATGGCAGGTATGGATGTGGTGGGTGATCTGTTTGGTGCCGGTAAAATGTTCCTGCCACAGGTGGTAAAGAGTGCAAGGGTGATGAAAAAAAGTGTGGCGGTATTAACACCGTTTATTGAAGCAGAAAAAGAAGAACGTCGTCAGGCTCATTTGGCTGCCGGAACTATCAATGAAGAAGGGGCCGGGGCGCCGAAAGTTTTGTTGGCCACCGTGAAAGGTGATGTGCATGATATTGGAAAAAATATAGTAGGTGTGGTGCTCGGCTGTAACGGATATGATATCATTGACCTGGGAGTTATGGTGCCTGCTGATAAAATATTAGACACAGCTGTTAAAGAGAATGTTGATATCATTGGTCTGAGTGGTTTGATCACACCATCCCTTGATGAGATGGTGCATGTGGCGCATGAAATGAAACGCCGCAAGATGAAACAACCCCTGCTGATCGGGGGAGCCACCACCTCAAGAATGCACACGGCCGTGAAAATAGCCCCGCAATATGACAATGGTGTTCTGCATGTACTGGATGCTTCAAGAAGTGTGACAGCAGTAAGTTCTTTATTGAGCAAAGATCAGAAAGAGACATTTCTGAAAGAAGTGGATAAAGAGTATGGCGATCTGCGTACCCAGTTCCTCAATAAGAACAAGACAAGGGTATTGATTCCTTATACAGAAGCGGCTATTACAAAAGAGTATTTTGACTGGAAGAATTATAAACCGACAGTACCGGCTGTAAACGGGGTGAAAGTGCTGAAAGAATTTGACCTGGCTACTATTGCACAATACATTGACTGGGGTCCTTTCTTTATTGCCTGGGAAATGCCGGGCCATTTCCCCGAAGTATTATCCGATAAGATATTTGGAACAGAAGCCAAACGTATATATGATGATGCGCAGAAACTGGTTGCAAAGATTGTTGCTGAAAAATGGTTTAGGGCTGATGGTGTGATCGGCTTCTGGCCTGCCAGCAGCAATAATGCCGATACGGTAACACTGCAAACAGGTAAAGGAGAAGTGAAACTGGAATCATTACGCCAGCAGATGAAAAAAGCTGTTGGGCAGCCTTGCTTCTCCTTAGCTGATTTTATCAAGCCAAAAGAATTGGGTGAAGATTATATGGGAGCTTTTGCTGTTACCATTCATGGTGCTAAGCAGCATGTAGATAGATTTGCCGCCGATCATGACGAGTATAATAAGATACTGGTCCAGGTTTTAGCCGATCGTTTTGTGGAGGCCTTCGCTGAATGTTTGCACCAGCAAACCCGGAAAGAATATTGGGGCTATGAAAAGAATGAAACCCTGACCAACGAACAACTGATCAAAGAACAATATAAAGGCATCCGCCCGGCACCGGGTTATCCCGCCTGCCCCGATCATACGGAGAAAATCAAACTGTTTTACCTGCTGAATGTGACAGAAAATATTGGTATCGAACTCACCGAGAGTTTAGCGATGAACCCCCCCGCCTCTGTTTGCGGCTGGTATATCGCACATCCGCAAAGCCATTATTTTGGACTGGGTAAAATCGGCCGGGACCAGTTGGAGGATTATGCAAAACGGAAAGATATGAGTTTGGAAGAGGCAGAGAAATGGTTAAGACCGGTGCTGGAATAAGCTCAACATAAAATACTAAGCAAACCCCTCAATTGAGGGGTTTACTGTTTTATAGTAGCCCGATATTTTTGTTATGAGTCTGGAAAAGGAATACCTTGTTAAGACTTCACCGGGGATCAGGCCTGAAAACACAACAATTCTGCCTTATAAAAAAATAACGGGCTTTATAAATTCTGTACCTCCAAAATAGCGTAGGAACATCTCGATACTGAGACGATAACCTGATTATTCATTAACAAAAATAAAAATTATGAAAGGAAGCATTACGCCAAAGGAGTTGGAGAAATTGGTAAGGAACCAGCAACAATTCCAGCATGACCCGCCTGTAACTACCAGGGCCACCTTTAAACTAAGAGACCTGGAAGAATTAATCGCGGAAATCAGAAAGGCTATTGGTGATTACATTCCTGATGAAGATCACAATCACCAGGTATGCATAACCTTTGTAAGGGACGAAATCAGGGAGGAAGTTCAGGAATCAGCTCTGAAGTATAAATCTAAGTGGCTGGGTCATCGAAACCTTAAGATCAATACCGTAACTAACGGTTCTGAAAATTTCACCCAGCTAATACCGGTAATTACCGGATGTAAAGCCAAATTAGATGTGCACTACAATTATGATTCTTTTGAATATCTCCGAAACGAGGATAGGGTAATTTCATTTGTCCGGCCGGGTGGTGAGGCAACCGGATTAATTCCTCCACCCCCGCCCTCTGAAAATGATGATGATTTTTCATAAATACGATTATGATACCGGTTTTTAAAATCATTACGCATGCCATTCAGTTAATTACAATAGTAGCTTGCATTCATTATTTATTGAAAAGGCAAACGTTTCAATCCTATCGTTATTTTTCAACGGGTTGGATGATAGTATTATTATTTGATCTGACGATGGTAACTATCGGTTTGTTTCATCCGGTAACCAATCTTAGGCTGTATAATATTACCCTTCCGGTTCAGCAGGTCTTTATTATGTGGTTTTTTATTCTTTTGCTGCAAGAGAGAAAGCTGATTATAGCCCCGGTACTATTTACTGTATTTGCCGTTACGAATTTGACGATATGGCAGGGGGAAATTATTTTGAATACTTATTCACTGGCTCTGGGTGGTATTCTGATCCTCGTATTGGCATTTATAAAACTATTTCAACTTTATCAGCAGGATACTACCAAGAGCCTTTTCCAGGAAGCCGCTTTTTGGATCTGTGCCGGTTTTATAGTGTACTGGGGCCTCGCCACCCCCTTTTTTGCTATGTATAATTTTCTCTGGCAGACCTTTCCCCGCTTTTTTACATACTATTTTTTTACGATTAACTTTGGCTTTACAATCTTTCTTAATATTTCTGTAATAAAAGCACTTCAATGCAGCATCAATACAGCGAAGTGACGGTCTTCCTTGTAGCAGCCAATCTCATTGTGGTGGTTACCGCTATTTTCTTTTTTTTAAGTATACGGATACAACAAAAACGAAAGCAATTATTCCAAAAACAATTATTGGAAAAAGAATTTAAAACCAGGGAAGAAGCATTGCTCCAGGTATCCCGCGACCTGCATGATGAAATAGGTTCCTCCTTAAGTGGTATCAATATGCTCACCCAGCTAGCTTTGCAACAGCAGGATATCTCTAAGGAGACCACAGCTGAACTACTCCAAAAGATCAATATATACACCAACGATGTCATTGAAAAAGTAAGTGATATGGCCTGGCTGCTGAAGCCCAACCAGGAATCTTTGGTCATACTGGTAAAAAAACTGGAAGCCTACAGTATCAGTGCCGCAGCATCCAGAAATATACAGTTACATTTTGATATGGGACCGGAAGTTACGGCTCATGAACTTAGTATCGGGCAGCGTAAAGCCGTCTATCTCATCAGCAAGGAGGCCATCAATAACGCCATAAAGTACGCAGCCTGTAAAAATATCTATTACAAATTGAGGCTGCAAAATAATATACTGCGGCTGCTGATCAAAGATGATGGAAAGGGGTTTGCGGTGGATGAAGATCAGGCGGGCAATGGGTTAGGTAATATGCAGGCAAGGGCAAAAGAAATTAAAGCTATCCTCCATGTACACTCAGCCTCCGGAAAAGGAACAAGCATTGAACTTGAATTATAATACCCCCAATTGGGGAAACAGAAACTAACAACCTCCACCTACATTTGTATTGTGAATGCCGGCAAAGAAATACGGGTAGCCATTTTTGAAGATAATCCTATTATGATGGATGCTTACCGTTCTATCTTGAATGGTTCACCCGGCTATGCCTGTACGGGATGCTTTTCCAGTTGTAATAACTGGAAGCATGATATGCAGAAAAGTAATCCTGATGTAGTGCTGATGGATATTGAAATGACAGGCATAAGTGGCATTGAAGCCACCCGGTTGATTAAAAATGAATTCCCTGCTGCGAGGATATTAATACAAACTGTTTTCGAAGACGATGTGAAGATATTTGAAGCATTATGTGCCGGAGCCAATGGCTATATCCTGAAGAATACATCACCGGTAAAAATGCTTGAAGCAATTGCTGATGTGCAAGGCGGTGGTGTGGCCTTTAACCCGGTTGTGGCAGCAAAAGTGGCCATGCTTTTTCAGCGGTTTATAGCACCATCTTCCACTATACATGATTACCAGCTTACGGACAGGGAAAAGGAGATACTCCAACTGCTTACCGAGGGTCTGCCCATGCCCCGCATTGCTGAAAGAATATTTCTTGGATATGAGACTGTTCGCGGCTATGTAAAAAGTATATACCAAAAACTGCATGTGGCTTCGGCTACAGAAGCGGTAGCTAAAGCACTGAAAGAAAAATTGGTCTGATTCAGCTTCTTTCCCCCTGCACTATACTCCATCTTTTTGATGATCTAAATAGCCTCAATTGAGGGGTTGATATGGGTGCGCATCCCGCTTAGTTTTATCCTGTTCAGTAATCATTAATCATTAAACCTTTTACAATGAAAAAGCTTTTTTTTACCAGCTTATTGCTGGTTATTCTGCTCAATCGTATGCAGGCACAGGAGATGAGTATCCGGGTTGATAATAATTCAAAAGAGAGTAGTAATAATGACGGTGATAAAACCCTGGTGACCGGTTCAGACGGCAGTACTGCTTCTATCAATGACATTCATGTAAAGGCGGTAAGGGATTTTTTGAAAGCCTGCAAAAAAGCAGAAAGCAGCCATTGGTATATCGATGCGGATGGTTTTTTTGTATACTATTTAAATGAGGGTAACAGGGCAAGACGTTTTTATGATAAAAAGGGAAATTTTATTTACAGTATACTCTTCTATCCCGGACATTTTTTGTCTGCTGATATAAAAGATAAAGTGAAAAGTACTTACTACTTAGATTATACAATTACCCGGGTAGAGGAAGTTTTCCTGAAGGGAGAGACAATCTATTTCGTACATATCGAGGATCCATCGTGTTTTAAAATTTTACGGATTTCCGGTTCTGAAATGGAAACTATCAGCGAAATGTTTAAGTAGGACAATACCTGATGCCCGGGATCGATGACCCGCCTGGCTAACCTATGCAGGTTGTACGACCTCATTTATATCTTTTTCAATATTTTTTTAATTTTTAAAACTTAAGTATGAGAAAGAAAATTCAATTCGCAATTTTATTAGCTGCGATGTTATCACTTTTTAATCTTTCCTGCCGGAAAGAAAATACCGAACCTGCAAAACCGGAAGAAAGCGAAATGCAGGCGGATTATGACCGGCATTCCGGCGGCATGCAGCAAACAAAAACATTTTCTGCTGAAGTGGTCATTAAATGGCTCAATATGCAGTTGGAAATGCTGCGGGTGCCGCTGCCTGCTGGCACCGGTTCACAAGGAGCTGACCGGGCCCATGCATATTGCGGTATTGCGCTTTATGAATCTGTAGTGAAAGGCATGCCACAGTATCGTTCTTTACAAGGCCAGCTTACTAATTTTCCGGCTATGCCTGTTATTGAACGGGGCAGGCCCTACCATTGGGCGGCCTGTGCGAATGCCACCTTAGCCGAAATGAACCGTAAACTTTTTCCGGCTACATCCATTGCCAACAGAACAAAAATGGATAGTCTTGAAAATGCACTGCAAACTGTATTTGCATCGGAAGTGAGCCCGGCTACTTTACAGCGTTCCATCAATTTTGGAAAAGCAGTTGCAGTAAAAGTATTTGACTGGGCTGTAACCGATGGTTCAGCGAATGTGAATCCGCCTTATGTTCCGCCTGTGGGTCCGGGTCTTTGGGTTAGTACAGCGCCAAATTTCCCGTCTGCTGTTAATCCCTATGCCAGCCAGCGTCGCTTGTTGGTACCTGGCGTCACTAATAATACTTCAATTGCAGCCCCGCCTGCTTACTCTGTCGATCCTTCTTCCCCTTTTTATGCTATGGTAAAAGACGTATATGATAAATCACAAAATCTTACCACAGCCCAGACTGCCATGGCTCTTTATCACCGGGATGCGCCTGGTTATCCCGCAGGTGGTCATTTCGTTGCCATCTTATCACAGGTACTCAGCCAGGCTGATGCAAAACTTGATAAAGCTGCCCTCGGGTATGTGAAAACGGGTGTAGCGCTGCATGATGCAGGCTTGATCTGCTTTGTAAAAAAATATACGTTCAACCTGGTGCGCCCCATTACGTATATCCGGAATGTGATGGGTTACAGCAACTGGCTGGCCTTATTCAATACCCCGGGGCATCCTGAATTTCCCTCAGCACATGCCGTCAACGGCGCTGCTGTATCAAGTATGCTAACGGATGTATTTGGAAATAATTTTCATTTCACCTTGCATACATATGATTACTTAGGGTTACCTGCCCGTAGTTACAATTCATTTTACGAGATGGGTAAAGAAATGGCCGATAGCAGGGTTTATGCGGGTATCCATTACCAGGCAACCTGTGACAAGAGCAGGCTCTTGGGCGAAAAGATCAGCCGTACTATTCTACGACAGATTGAATTTTCAAAAGACGACCGTCATGATCACCATGAACATCATTAAAACGAAGCCGGGGTATTCACCTGAATGCCCCGGATTTTACCGAAAGGGTAAAGGGGCTGCTTGCAAACTATATCAGGCAGTATCCATACCGGCAAACTGTAAGATCATAAAAATATAATGGAGTTTGGAAGAGGCGGAGAAATGGTTAAGACCGGTATTAGAGTAATCTTACTCTTTGGTCCATAAACGCTGGTTCAGTTTCAGTTCGTCGATGATGCCAAGAACCATTTGTACCGTATTGTAATAATCACTTATTGTATTATAATCATTCGCTGAGAAGACAGAAGGTTCAAACAGATCATCTTTGACGGGTACAGCCACATAGATATTGGTATTGACGAAAGAAAAAGCTGTTTTTTGCCCCATCGTATCCTGGAGTTTGGATAGCCGTTCCATAAAAGAGGGGGTCAGGATATACCGGGCTTCCACCTGGTCAGTACTGTACACAATAAACCGGTTCTCAAACTCACTGCTTTCCAGTTTTACTTTAGCCAGGTCCCAGGCGAAGGAAGAAAACAGTTTATTTAAAAAATTCAGTTGGGGGTTGTGCTCACTCCATACATAGGTTCTTCCCTGGAAATGCTTATTAAAATCACCGATAAAAAACAAGCCTTTGAAAATGGTTTCCCAATGCGAGTTCTTTCCACTCCCAACTTTGTGTTCGGTATGCAGTTCTGAAAAACAGAAAAAAGTTTTATCCCTTTTGCCTTCGATATAATCATCTCCTTTGAACCGTTCCGGTTTTTCAATAAAGAGCCCACTGGCATCATAATCCCTGCGGCTGATATGACTGCCCGGATCATACTGAAAAGAAGGGTCAATAAAATTGATTATTTTTCTTACAATGGTCTCTTTATACGTTGAAACGTATGCTTTTTTCCTGTAATAAAGCCGGATCACGGCAATGATGCCGCCAAGGAATAAAACAAAAGGGGGTAAACCGGCGTAATCTGTACGGGAATAAGAAGCGATGATGACAGCTATAACAGCAGCTACAAATAGCAAGCAGGTAATCACAGCCAATTTTTTAACAGCGTGCCGCTCCGTTTCCAATGGCTGCAGTAAGTCATGGAGTTCACTGTCGTAAAACTGTTTGAAATTATTGTCAGCTGCCATGGCGGCTTATTGGTTAATAGTTATAACAGGCACTGCTTTATCTGTTTCCGGGATATTAAAATAGATTTTATGTTTCATATTCATCCCCGAGGCGATCATCGAGGAGGGAAACGTTTCTATTGCATTGTGGTAGTCGTTAACTGCTGCATTATAAAACCGTCTTGCCGCCGCCAGTTGCTCTTCTGTTTCATTAATAGCCCCTTGTAATTTTAAAAAATTTTCACTGGCTTTCAGATCAGGATAGTTCTCAAACCTGATAAATACTTGTTGCAATGCATCGTTGATCTGGTTATCAAGCGATACTTTGTCATTGGCCGATAATTTGAGTTCCATTGATTTTTGCCGCATAGCAGTCAGGTTCGTGAGCAGCTCTTTTTCATGTTGCATATATCCTTTTACAGTATCTACCAGTTGAGGAATAAGATCGTATCTTTTTTTCAGCATCACATCCATGGAAAAGAAGGCATTATCAACAGCATTTTTCCTGCTGATCAGTTTGTTGTAAATAATAATGACCAGCAATAAAAGAAAAACCAGAATGGCTGCGATGATTATCATAAATCGGAAGTATTAGTTATGAATGTACTTCAATTCCTGCTTGTTTCAATTCTTCCCTGAATTGGGCGGGATTCGAAAAATGAATACTCTGTATTCCCAGTTGTTCTGCAGCTTTCACATTTCTCAGGTTATCATCAACAAATAAGGCTGCTCCCGGATCTACATTATAACGATCTAATAAACGCTGGTAAAATTCCGGGAATGGTTTTCTTATCTTTTCTTCACCACTCACCACCCGGCCATCAAACCAGTGCAGGAAGTTATAACGAACCAGCGCAATGTTGAAAAGATCAGCCTGCCAGTTGGTCAATGCATAGATTTTATATTTCCCGGATGCTTTTAGCTGCCGGAATATTTCTACTGTTTCATGAACAGGGCCATGGAGCATTTCGGTCCAGCGGCCATAATAATCACGAATGGGTTGTTCCCAGTCCGGGAATTGTTCCACCAGCAACTGTGTAGCTTCCACGATGGAGCGGCCTGCATCCTGTTCTTCATTCCAGTCACTGGTACAGATATGCTCAAAAAAGTAGTTACGCTTTTCTTCAGCATCAAAATAGTTACGGTATACATACATGGGGTTCCAGTCGATCAGGACACCGCCCAGGTCAAAAATGATTGTATCAATAGATTTGTTCATCATATTCCAATTCAGTATTCAATGTAGTTGATTGCCCCAGGAATTTATTTTTCCATCCAATAATGGCTGCGGCAACAGCTAATAAAATTAATAAAGATAAACCTGTTGCCAGTGTAGCTTTTTCAGAAATAAAACCAATCACAGAAGGCCCGGTTAAAAAACCGATCAAACCACCGGTGGTAACCATGGCATATCCTTCTACCGGGCTTACACCCGGGATATTTCCTGAAGCACTGAATAAGACAGGTACGATACAGGAACAGCCGAAACCAATCAAGACATAACCTGCAATAGCCATAACAACTACCGGGGCAAACACGACTAATGAAAACCCAGCTGCTGCCAGCAAACTTCCAATGATCACTACTTTTTTGCTCCCTGTTTTGGTAATCAGGTCATCTCCATTTAATCTTCCGATGGTCATAGCAATGGCAAAACCGGCATAACCGAGACTTACTAATTCAGGCGGTGCATGCATGGTCTCTTTTAAATAAATTCCACTCCAGTCAGCCACGCAACCTTCCGCCATAAAGATCACCATACAGATAAACGAGATGCTGAGAATGCTCAGTGATGGAAGCCGTAAGCCTGAACTGGTATGAATGATCTCCTTATGGGCTAATAAATGATGACGGTTGAGTACTAAAATACAGCAGATAATAACTGCAACGATGACGATCTGCCAGCCGGAAGGAATACCTATGCCAAAAAATGCAATTGCTAAACCGGCACTGACACCACCCCCAATACTGTATAAAGCATGGCTGGTGCTCATCAGCTTCCTGTTGTATTCTTTTTCCAGCCGGTTGATAGTAGTGTTAACGGAAACGCCGTTGAGAAAACTAAAAAAGCCAAAGAGGTATAGACAAACCCAGAGCATATACACGGATACGGCATTGATCTGTGCGATCATGATCAGGCTGACGATAATATAACCGGCCAGCATCCATCTGCCTACTGATATCTTACTGAACAGTTTTGTTGATAAAGCCACACCTGTTAATGCCCCAAGAGGTGATAATAATAGAGAAAGACCCAGGCTGCCGTCAGTTAACCCGAGTCTTTCTTTAATCCCGGGTATGGACGCCACCCAGGTACCAAACAGCAGGCTTGAACAGGATAGCAGGAATCCAACTGCCAGTACCGGCTTGAGCCTTATGTAGGATATACTATTTTTAAGCATCTATGCGAGGCGGCTTATTTATATTTTAGTTTTAAAAAAATCATAATGCCTGACATGGCCAGCATGACTGCATTGGTGGCAATGATGATCCAGTTATTGATCATGATGCCATAAACCAGCCACATGATCTCATTTATAAACGCAATGATGAACATATTCAGTGCCACATCCTTGGCAGATTTCTCTTTCCATGTTTTTAATACCTGTGGTAAAAAAGTGAAAGCGGTCAGGGCGCCGGCGGCATAACCTAATATATCAGCTGCTGTCATTATTTATATTTTTTAACTGATTTGAGCTCTGCTGTTGCAGCAGGCATCAAACTTACGGCAGTTCCGCCACCCGGCGCTAATTTCAGTTTTAGAATTGTTTTACTATCTACCAGGAATTTTTCAATTACATATTCTTCAGGGTTTGTGCTCCAGTCGGCTTTATCAGCATCCCGGTAAATGGTTGCTACATATTTCTTGCCTGCTTCTAAGAAATCAAGTGAAGAAACCAGGTTTCTTGCATTCTCATCGGTAATGGCACCGAGGAACCAGTTGGGGCTTCCTTTTGCTTTCCGGGCCATGATGATATAATCACCGGGCTCTGCATCGGGTACTCTTGTTTCATCCCAGTCAACCGCCACATCTTTGATGAATTGCAGTGCATCAGGCTTTGCTTCATAATTCTCCGGCAGGTCAGCTGCCATTTGCAAGGGGCTGTACATGGTTACATATAAGGCCAGTTGTTTAGCCAGAGTGGTATGCACCTGTTCTTTCTTCTCGGCATTATAATAACTCATCTTGATTTTAAAGATACCCGGTGTGTAATCCATGGGCCCGCCCATGATCCTGGTGAAAGGAAGAATGGTTTCATGATCCGGCATATTGCCCACACTCCAGGCGTTGAATTCATTTCCCCTGGCTGCTTCACTGGCGATCCAGTTGGGATAGGTACGGTGCAGACCAGTCAGGCGGACAGATTCATGCATATCCACCATGATCTTATAGTCGCTTGTTTTCTTCGCCACTCTTTCATAATGGCGAACCATCCACTGGCCATCATGATGCTCACCTCTTGGAATGATGCGGCCCACATACCCGGTCTTTACAGAATTGTATCCATTATTATTCATAAAGCGGTAAGCGGTATCCATCCATCGTTCATAATTAGTAACAGAGGCAGATGTTTCATGGTGCATGATGATCTTCACGCCTTTCTCCTTTGCATAAGCGGATAACTCCTTTACATCAAAATCAGGATAGGGAGTCACAAAATCAAACACATCTTCTTTCCATTGACCAAACCAGTCTTCCCAGCCGGTATTCCATCCTTCCACCAGCACACCCTGGAAGCCATGTTTAGCTGCGAAATCAATATATCGTTTTACGTTAGCCGTGTTGGCACCATGCGGCACTTTAGTTGCCTGTTGTGAACCTACCTGACTGCCACTGTAATCCCAGCTGGATTTACCAACATGCATTTCCCACCAAACACCTACAAATTTTTGGGGCTTGATCCAGGATTCATCTTTGATCACAGAGGGTTCATTCAGGTTCAGGATCAGTCTTGAGGTAAGGATGTTACCGGCTTTGTCGCTGACAATGATCGTACGCCAGGGTGTTTTAGCCGGGGTCTGTAAGTAAGCTTTGTTACCTGTTGCATCAGGAACCAAATGGGCATTGAAAGTAAGAGAACTTTTATCCATCACTAAATTCAGTGCAGGATAATTCACCAGTGCAGCTTCATGGATATTGATATACAGGCCATCAGCTGATTTCATCATCAGCGGGGTTTGTGTGGCATTCTTGTCAAAAAATGTTTTAGCATGAATCTCCTGGGCTTTGCCGCCACCTGTTGCATCAATGGCAGTTAAGGAAGTGGTATAATAGCCATATTCATTGGTATCATAATCCCCGGGTATCCAGAAAGCTTTATGATCACCTGCCATGGCAAACTGTGTCAGTTCTTCTCCTACCACAAAGTGGTTGAGTTTTTCCTGCTGTGGAAATTCATACCGGAAACCGACACCATCATTAAATACCCGGAATACAATATTCAGCCTGATGCCAGAACCGGAACGGTCTGTTAATTGAAGCAGCAATTGTTTGTAATGATTGCGGATCGTGGATTGTTCACCCCAAACCGGTTTCCAGCTCTCATCAGTAGCAGAAGAATCGGCAGCGAGGAGGTTAAATTTAACCAGCGATAATGCCGGAACATTTAATTTGAAACCAAGACCTGAAGGAGCGATCACTGTTTTCCCCTTGTAAAGTACACGGTAAACAACATCTCCATTGTCCCGGTGCAATACACCTAATTGTATATTTTGATCAGGCGACTGGATAGTGATATTTTGATCAGCATACACGAACTGGACCGAAAGCAAGGCAATAAAAGCAGCCATTATTTTTTTGAAACGCATAACCAGAAATTTAGGCCATGAAGGTAGGAACAATGTGTAAATACAACACTGTTACAGGTCATCGTTTCTCAAACAACCACCACAAACGTTTGCGGGGTTTCACCTTATAGTTTGTTTTGATATACTGGCTGATATGCTGCATGGCTTCATCAATGCTGTCCGTTACAAGTACAAGGTTCATATCTTCTTTAGAGATAGTCCCTTTCTCGGCCATATCCCCAATAGTTTCTACCAGTTCCTGGTAATAGTCTTTTCCAAATAAAACAATGGGGAATTGAGAGATCGTTTTGGTTTGCACCAGCGTTAATGTTTCAAACAGTTCATCCATGGTGCCAAAGCCGCCAGGCATGATAATAAAGGCATAGGAATATTTTATCAGCAATACTTTGCGAACAAAGAAATGTTCAAACGTAATAGATGTCTGTAAGTAAGGATTTGGTTTTTGTTCGAAAGGTAACTGGATATTACAGCCGACGGAGTTGCCACCGTTTTCAAAAGCACCCCGGTTGGCCGCTTCCATGATGCCGGGGCCGCCGCCGGTCATAGTGGTTAATCCCATTTCCGCAATGCGTTTACCAAATTCCTTTGCCTGCTGATAATAAGGATGATCTTCTTTGAACCGGGCCGAACCAAAAACGGTGATACAGGGGCCAATAAAGTGAAGGGTGCGGAACCCTTTTATGAATTGTTTAAAGACCCGCCATGCAAATAACAATTCGTAACTCCTGCTTTTAGGCCCGTCCAGGAAAACATGTTCTTTAGAGGGGACAATGGCTTCCGGTTTTTGTTTTGTGGTAGCTTCCATACTATGCTGTAAATTGCTTTCCAAATTAAACAATAAAACAATGCGCATCATCAGTTATAATGTTAATGGAATCAGGGCTGCCATTAAAAAGGGATTTATAGATTGGGTAAAAACAAATCCGGCGGATGTGATCTGCCTGCAGGAAACAAAAGCGGTAAAAGGCGATGTGGATATAAAACAGTTCAATGACCTGGGTTATCATGATTACTGGTTCAGTGCACAAAAAAAAGGATATAGCGGCGTGGCGGTATTTACCAAAATAAAACCGGATAACGTGGAGATTGGTAATGGCCACACAGCCAGTGATGATGAAGGAAGGGTGATACAATTGGATTTTGGTGATACAAGACTGATCAATGCTTACTTTCCTTCAGGTACATCCGGTGATGAAAGGCAGGACTTTAAATACAAATGGCTGGATGAATTTCACAGCTATCTTAATAAACTCAGGAAAAAACATCCCAAATTGATCCTGTGCGGTGATTATAATATAGCACATACAGAAATAGACATCCATGACCCAAAAGGCAATAAAAAATCATCCGGTTTTCTCCCGGAGGAAAGAGAATGGATGACAAAATTCCTGGAAAGCGGCTGGATTGATACATTCCGCCATTTTCATCCTGAGCCTCATCGTTATAGCTGGTGGAGCCAGCGTTTCCCCTCTGTTCGTTTGCAGAATAAGGGCTGGAGAATTGATTATATAAATGTTACAGAAGCTTTAAAAAAGAACCTGAAGGATGCAGAAATATACCCGGATGTCAAACATTCTGACCATTGCCCGGTATATTTAGATATCAAATTGTAACACTGCCTGCAAACTGAACAGTTATTCCTTTTCCACCATTGTTTTGCTGAAGCAGTATTTCTAAACCAAAATACGCATTGATGGACGGATTAATTATTCTGCTCCTTCTTGTACCTGTTGTTTTCCTCATTTTATTGTTAAGTATTCTGAGCCGTTCTGGTGAGCAGAGGCGGCTACTGGAGTCGCTGTATGATAAAGTAAAGGATCTCACGAACGAAGTGGCTAATCTTCATAAAGAGCTAAAAGAAAAAATGCCACCACCTGCAACAGAAAGCATAAAGCCTTTATGGAAGGAACAGCAAAAAGAAGTAGTTATTCCTTCATTGCCTTTGGAGCCGGTCATTGAAATTAAAAAGGAACCTGTCGCAGAGCAACCAGCTCCTGTTATTGCTGTAGATGAAAAAACTCCTGCAACAGAAAAGGAAAGCGTAGTGAAAAAAAATCCGCCTGCTTATACTATGCCGCAACCGAAACAGGCGAAACAAAACAAGGATCTCGAAAAATTCATTGGCGAAAATGTGGCCAATAAGATCGGGATTGCCGTGCTGGTGCTGGGTATTTCTTTCTTTGTAAAATATGCGATTGATAAGAACTGGATCAATGAAGCCGGCCGGGTGATCATTGGTTTGGTGAGCGGCGGTATTCTTATCGGGTTAGCTCACTATTTCAGGAATAGTTACCGCTCATTCAGTTCAGTGCTGGTGGGAGGAGGGTTGACCGTATTTTATTTCAGTATTGCTTTTGCATTTCATCAATATCACCTGATCGGGCAAACAGCTGCTTTCCTCATCATGGTGATCATCACTGCATTTGCTGTTGTATTATCATTGTTCTATAAACGGCAGGAGCTGGCCGTACTGGCCAGCATTGGTGGTTTTATTACTCCTTTTCTTGTCAGCACCGGGCAGAATAACTATGTAGCCCTGTTCACTTATTTATGTATTCTCAATGCAGGACTGATGGTTTTGGCCTGGTTCAAGCGATGGCCCGCTATCAATACGATTGCTCTTTTTTTTACTACAATCATATTTGGTGGCTGGCTGATCAATGAATCATTTTCCGGAGGAACAGATCTGCCGTATAGAAATGCTATGCTCTTTGCCACATTGTTCTATTTATTATTTGTGGCAATGAACATCATTAACACGTTGCGTCTGAAGGATAAATTCACAGGCTTTGATTTTATTATTTTATTGAGTACTAACTTTCTGTATTACGGAGCTGGCATGATAGCACTTGATTACTGGAACGGGGGAGTTTACCAGGGATTGTTTACCGGTTTGTTAGGAGTCTTTAACATGGTCCTGGCTGCCCTTTTTTATAAAAAGAAAAGTGCTGACCGGAATTTTGTATTCCTGCTGATCGGCCTGGCAGTGTCATTTATTTCTTTAGTGGCGCCCGTTGAGTTCAATGGTAATCATATCGTATTATTCTGGGCGGCGGAATCAGTTGTATTACTATGGCTGTACCAGCGGTCATCTATCAGCCTGCTCAAATTTGCATCCGGGCTGGTATTGCTGTTGATGTTGTTCAGCTTGCTGGTCAACTGGTCGGATATTTATTTATCAGGAACAACACTGTTACCGGTGCTGTTAAACAAAGGATTTATAACTACAGTGGTGGCAGCAGGGGCGTTATTCAGTTATTATGCACTGATGAAAAAAGAAACAGAAGTCTTGTTCTACGGACAGTTCTCAGCGGCTATTATCCGAAAAATTATTTTGATAGCAGCGGTGCTGGTGGCCTATCTGGCAGGGATACTTGAAATATATTACCAGTTTGCTACCCGCTACACGGAAGCACCCGTATTCCAGGTCTACCTGCAGCTATATTCTTTTTTATATACAGCTCTGTTGTTATTCCTGTTCCGGAAAGACAGCTATCACCCGTTGATGCGGTTTCTGCTGACTGGCTTTTGTTTTGTATTTTATCTATTCAGTCTTCCTGCCTTGTATGATGTTTCACTTTCTTTATTTGAAACAAACAAAGGGTTTCTTTTCCTGGCACATTGGGCAGGGGCAGCAGTATTGTTATGGTTGCTGTATGCCGTAATCGTCTATATTTTTAATGATACCGGTAATAAATGGGAGGAGTATAAGCCTGCTTTTAGCTGGGTAGTAGCAGCCAGTATTATTATTTTACTCAGTGCAGAAATGTATCATATTGTATTGTGGACCAACTACCGGGATGCAACTGACTGGTCTTGGTATGAGAACCTTTATTATAAGGCCATGCTCAGCATTCTTTGGGGTGTTTGCTCATTTGCGATGATGTGGCTGGGAATGAAAAAGAATTTTCGGCCGTTGCGGATCATTTCATTGTCGCTGTTTACGGCTACTCTATTGAAATTATTTTTCTATGACATCATCAATATCCCGCCGGGAGGGAAGATTGCTGCTTTTATCCTATTGGGTGTATTATTGCTGGTGATTTCTTTTATGTACCAGCGGCTGAAAAAGATGATCATTGATAATAAGGGGGAATAACTTATTAATTTTGTGCTACCATGTTTATTTATAACGTAACCGTCAAAACAGACCATACTATTGCGGCGGACTGGCTGCAATGGATGAAGACTGAACATATTCCTGATATTATCGGCACGGGTTGTTTTACACATGCAGTTATCCTGCACCTGCTTGAGTCAGATGATGCCGAAGGGATCACCTATGCAGTACAATATCATACGGAAAGTAAAGCCCTGTATAACCGGTATATCGATCAGTTTGCAGAAACGATGCGTAAGAAGGCTACGGATAAATGGGCCAATAAATTCATTGCATTCCGCACGGTGATGCAGGTTGTGAATTGAGTGTGCAAAAGAATAAATAAGTGGTTTGAAGAGAAATAAACAATTGTATATTACCCGCAAACCCTTGTCCCGCCTGAATCCTGCGTTTTGCAGGCTGAAAATGGCCCTGGTAAAGGCTTTCAGCGGCACAGTTATTTTTTATCAACAATCCCGGAAAATCAGAACAGGCTAAAATCCTTGCCCCTTGCGGCTTCGGCGGGATTTTACAAAAACCAGGAGAGAATAAATTTTTTTTGATGGTATGAAAAAGCATCTAAATTTGTCGCCGTTACTAAAACATTTAAAATATAAATCATGAACAAAGCTGAATTGATTGCTAAAGTATCTGAAGATGCAGCTATCACTAAAACCCAGGCTAACGCAGCACTGGATTCTTTTGTAGAAGCAGTGACCAAAACATTGAAAGGTGGTGGTAAAGTGACCCTGGTAGGTTTCGGTACTTTCTCCGTATCTAAAAGAGCTGCCCGTAATGGCCGCAACCCCCAGACTGGCGAAGTAATTAAGATCAAAGCAAGAAAAGTGGCCAAATTCAAAGCCGGAAAAGAACTTTCTGCTAAACTGTAATGGCTCTTAACCGTATTAAAAGCTCCTTCTCGTCTGTATGGGATGGGGCTTTTTAGTTATAACCCTGTATTTTTGCACTTTCAATCAATTTAAAAAATAATACCATGGGCAGAGGAGATAAAAAAACAGCAAAAGGCAAACGCTTTAAAGGTTCTTTTGGTAAAAGCCGCCCGGCTGTTTCACCGGCTTCTAAAAAGAAGGCTGCAGCTAAGAAGGCTAAATAAGCTATTGCCTGATAAGTTGGTAAGCAATAAGCTTATCAACTTATCAATATTACCTGCTCAGGGAGGCAGTCTCCATCTTTTCGTTATTCAGCAAGGGATATAGTTTCTGGTCATTCATTCAGCCGGTTGGTTCAGCCCTTACGCATCAGTTTATCCCTTTCTTCGGCCACCACATTAAGCATACTTTCCAGTTCACCGATCCGTTTGATCTGGCTCTCTAACCGTTTATTGGCATCCGACACAGCCTGCAGGTCGTTGTTTAATTCTTCAAGATAGGCAACCCGTTTCTGCAATTGCTGGCGGTGGAAATGGGCATCTTTGAATTTGTCCTCTGTTTCTGCGAGTAACGATTGCAATTCCCTGTTCTCACTGCTCAGGGCATTCAGTTTGGTTCGCTGCTCTTCAAAATCACGGCTCATTTTAATATGCTCTTCTTTCAGGTCTTCATATTCAAGATTGATATTCTTGGAAGAACTGACCTGTGATTCCAGTTTCTGTATCTTTTCCTGCAGTGTATTGAATTCCAGGTAAGCGTTGTCCAGCATGGAAGTCATCTCCTTTGATAAATGGGCTTTTTGCCGGGTGGCATTGATCTCCTGTTCTTTTTGAGAAAGCATGGACCGCAGGTCTTCGATCTGGTTATACAGTTCTTCGTTATCCTTTAATATCTCTTTTTGCTTTTCTTCTGTTTCTTTAATGATATCAATATTGCTCAGTAACTGGTTGATCTTTTCATTGTGCTCCATAAGGCTGTTTTGTGCCTGCCGGAGTTGCTCATAATAATTGATCTTATCGGTATGAGATCCGGAAGATAGCTGGGGTGTGGTTTTCCGGGCCGCTTCCAGTTCCTGTTGTAATTTCTTATTCTGTTTTTTGGATTCTTCTGCTTCGATCAGGTATATCTTGCTGTTCTCTTCGGCTTCTTCCAGTTGCTGGCGCAGGGAACTGAGTTCCTTATCCTTTATTTCAACGTCGTTGAAATATTTCATTTTCCATTCATTCAGGTCCTGTTCATTCTTTTTGGGTTCTGTAAAAGTGGATTTCAGGCTGCGGCGGCTGGTAATAAAGAAGTGTATTGTAATACCGAGTATGATGGCAAAGAATACCAGTAAGATAATATCTAAAATAGATAGGGTGATGTTCGGCATAACAGGTGACGTACGATTTCTAAACTATTAAAAAATGGGCAGAAAGCCCTTAATAGTTTTTCACAGGTGGGTGGTAACGGGCTGACGCAAGATAGCCTTTACTGTGCATTATTATTATAGGAAATCTACGATGGATCAGCCTTTTACGAGGGTGCCCACCTTTTCACCGGTCACAACCCGGCGCAGGTTGCCTTCCTTGTTCATATCAAAGACAATGATGGGGAGGTTATTTTCCATACATAAGGTGAAGGCGGTCATGTCCATGACTTTCAATTGCTGGGAAAGACATTCCTGGAAAGTGATGGTATTGTATTTGGTAGCAGAAGGATCTTTTTCGGGGTCAGTATTGTAGATGCCATCCACCCGGGTGCCTTTCAGGATCACATCGGCATTGATCTCGATAGCTCTTAAGGAACCAGCTGTATCAGTAGTGAAGTAGGGGTTCCCGGTACCGGCTCCAAAGATCACTACTCTTCCTTTCTCTACGTGGCGGATGGCCCTGCGGCGGATATACGGTTCTGCGATCTGTTCCATTTTGATAGCACTCTGTAAACGGGTGTACACCCCGATTCTTTCCAAACCGGCCTGCAGCGCCATGCCGTTAATAACGGTGGCCAGCATACCCATATAGTCACCATGAGCCCTCTCAATACCTGTTTCCGCTTCGTTCATACCGCGGTAGATATTGCCGCCGCCAATAACAATGGCGACCTGCACGCCTAATTCTGTGATCGATTTAATGTCCTGGGCATATTGGGCAATGACAGAAGTGTCAAATCCAAAACTTTTATCACCCATTAAAGCCTCGCCGGAAAGTTTGAGCAGAATACGTTTGTACTTAGGAAGCATGCAGTAAATATTTGCGCTGCGAAGATAGGGAAATCGGGTGTTGAAAAAAGAGAAAGCCAAAAAGTGATGGCCATAGTTAGCGGTCTGCTGCAAAGATACCCGCTAACGGCCATCACTTACCCTAACGCTGTGAGAACAGCTTTTTATAACAGTGATTGCACCCTGGTAAAGAATTGTTTTTTTGCTGTTTTATTCTTTACTGAAAAATGGATCGCAAAAACTGTCAGTTCCCAGATGAGTTGAATTTTTTTCATAATAGTCGTTTTGAATGCTGACAGGGTAAGAGGCTACTATGTTGCATCAGGCAACCATGGCCCCTTCAGTCAGGTCTTCCAGAATTTTCCGGAAACGTTCATAGGGCAATTCTTTTTCGGCGATGGTGAATAAGGCGCTGAAAACAGCTTCCGGTGCATCTTTCTGAACACTTTTCAACCAGCCGGTGATCTCTGCATTATTCATTCCTTTCATCATCCAGGCGGCTGTGAAGGCCATTTCTGCCGGTTCAATGGAAGCAACGATCTGCTGGTTCAATTGCCGGAGCTCTGCGTCTGAGTAGAACCTCCACAATCTTTCATTCAGCACTGTTTCTTCTTTCGCCATATGATCAAGATTAAAACTCATAAAAGCAATAAATGAATGCAGGATGGTGTGACCGGTGAATAACTTACTTTCTGCAGTTTCATTTTTTGCGAAACCGGCAATCATTGTTCTGAGATTTTCAGCCAACCGGTGATCTTCTGCATGTTCCTGCTCAAAACAATCCACCAGGGAGGGTTCATATTGCTGAATGGCAGGTAAAACAAAATGATCTTCATGGGCTGCATGTTTATCAAAGATGTCTAAGACGGCTTTGATTTTTTCCACTGCAATTTCAGCCTCTTCCGCATTGGCAAAATTGGTTTGCTGCACGGTTAATGCGGTATCGTATAATAAAGCCCGGAGTGCTTTGTGTATTGGGTTGAAAATGTTGAAACGCATAATTGATAAGATTTAATGATCCAATGATTTCTATAGGTCAAATGTCTGCCGGATTGTTCAGCAGGACAATGTAGTCTTGTATGAATTGACTTTTGAAACGGGTGAATTGAAATAAAAAAGGAACTCATTTGAGTCCCTTTTTAAACCTGGTATTTTTTCTTAAGAAGCTTGCCTGTAAACAAAGGCTTCCAGGATAATATTTGTAATACCGTTTGCTTTCTCAATTCTCATTTTGGTGGGATAGTAACCTGCTGTTTTGAATTTAGCCGGTACCGGAAAATTCCGTTGGAAAGAGGCATTATTATCAAGAAATGATTTAGTGATCATCGGCTCGTAAAAGGTCACATTCCCGTTGTACGAACCGTAGAGGAATGTTTGTGTAAATGTGCCGCCGTTTAATTCAGGAGTGGAAACATCTACCCAATGGGTTCCCATTTGCGGTACACCCCCCGGAACAGGTGCATATAAACCCGGCAATACGCTGGGCATATAACCCGGGGCCGGGAAGTTCAGGAAACCGCTGTTATCAACTTCGTAAGGGGGAATTGCTTTTCTTTCTGCTTCAGAAGTCATGTAAAAGTGAAAGTCAAAATGCGGCAGGGTATATACCCCGGCAGGTTCATGGCCATCGGGATTCCAGTCAAGCAAGGCGTGTTTGAACGGGGTAATATTTGCTTTTGGATGAAAAGCCAGTGAAAGCCCGTTTACATGATTATGCCCGCCATTATGATTACCACCCGGGTCCAGGCTGTTCATGGCTTCATCGTCTATGCTTATGGCAATGCGGAGCGGCTTGTCGGTTCTATCCACTTCGAGCCAGGTCCAGGCTTTTCCATGCTGGAATTTCTGAACCGCCCCTTTGTAAACAATTGTATTAATTGTTTCATTCTTGTCGCAGGAGCTGAGTACAACAGCTGCCAGCGCAGCGAGTAAGATAATTTTTTTCATTGATAATAAGGTTTTAATGATTAATGATTTTGTGCAGTAAAGATGACCGCAACTTATCTAAGGACCAATAACTCCATGTATGAATTGATTATTCGGCTGAATGAGTCAATTTTCTGTATTTTTTACCGGTTCAATTCATGTCGTCATTTGTGCAATCTATCCGGCTGGGTGGCAACTCATCGTTGCAATTATACATTTTGTCTTTTCATTGGGTATATTTGAAGAACCCAACCGTTGTGCTTTGAAGAAATACCTGCTGCATATTTTTTTCTTCCTGGTTTTTCCCCTTTCTGCCCTGTCACAACAGGAGAGAAGATTTGCATTTATACATTATGGAATGACCCAGGGTCTTACTTCCAACGAGGTTATGTGCTCTGTACAAGATGATGATGGGTATCTCTGGATCGGCACCAACAACGGGTTGCAACGGTATGATGGAGTCCGGTTCCTGACTTTCCGGCATCAGAAAGATAATCCCGTTTCGGTACCCGGTAATTTCATCCAGCAATTAATGATTGACAGCAAGGGAAATATGTGGTTGCAGGCTGCGGGAAAAAAGGCTGGCATTTTTGATACTAAAAAATTTGTTTTCCGGGAAGTGGAGGTTAGCCCCGCAAATGAAACGTATATGCACGGGTTTAAGAAAATTGTGGAAGATGAAGCCGGAAACATTATGATGGTTATTGCCAATCTCCAGTTGTTAACATACAATAAAGAAAAGAACGAGTTTTCGGAGCAGAATAATTTTATAAAATTTCCACGGGAATGGGGTATCGTCGATGTAATTAATATACCCGGAACCCTGAAGTATATACTGGGAACACAACATGGGCTGGCTATTTATAACAATAAGACCGGCCAGTTGAGTTATACCGGGCATAATGCAGAAAAAGAACTTTTGATTGAAAAAGCCGGAGAGCTTAAAGCCACAACTCATTTCATGTTCGACAAAGGCGGCCGGTTATGGTTTGATACCTGGGATGAGTTCCCGAGATTATACTGTTATGATTATAACAGGGGCCAGTTCATCCTGGATAGGTATGATATTTTATTGTTGACCGGGGCGTACCATGAGATACATGGATTCCTGCAGCAGCGGGATGGCTCTGTCTGGGTATACGGGTTAGGCGTTTTTGCACAGTATATTGAGAAAACAAGGCAGTTTCAGAAAGTGTATAATGGGTATGAAAATGAACAAAGCATAGCATACAGCAAAGTAGGGCATATCCTGGAAGATAAGGAAAAGAATATGTGGGTATCCACCAATAATAATGGAATATACCTGTTCAATCCGGCAGAGCAGTTCTTTACCAATATTCATCATACTAACAGGATGAATGGCAAGCCGGGGGATGGAAGTGCCATGTCTTTTGTCCGTACCAACAACGGAACCCTATTAGCCGGTACCTGGGGCGACGGGTTGTACCGGTATGACAGTAATTTTAACATGCTTCCCCTGAATATTAAAGGCTTTGATAATTCGGGTACAAAATCTATATGGGCCATGTTCCCTTCAAGGGATAAAAACATAATCTGGATGGCTTCTCAGCCCGGGGTTCATAAGTATGACCAGGCAAAAAACCAGGTAACTTTTTATGATCCTGCGGCCATAAAAGGCAGAACGGTCCGGCAAATTGCGGAGGACCGCTTTGGCAATCTGTGGCTGGGCACTCAAAGCCTCGGACTTTTTAAATGGCCGGCTAAAAATGGTATCATCAGGCCGGAAGACAGCCTGATTCATTTTAAAGCGATACCGGAAAACCAGATATCAAAAATCCTCGTTGACAAGCAGGGTAATATATGGGTGGCAACCGCTGGATTTGGATTGTATGTGATTGACCCGGCCACCAGCAAAGTGATCATGCATTTTGGTACGGCTGAAGTCCCGGAAAGAAAACTGCCATCCAACAGTATACCTGTAATGCTGGAATATAACGATACAACGATGCTGATTGCTGCCGAGGGGATCCATTTATTTAATAGTAAGAGCCGTAAAATGCTGAGAACAATCGGCACCTCAGAAACGATAACAGGTGGTATCGCTGCGTTAGAACGAGACCGGTTTGGCTATGTATGGGCTTCCACCACCACGGGGATCTACAGGATAAATATTTTCAATAATATCTTTATCCGGTTCGACAGGGTGGATGGTATAGCGAATGATTATTTTATCGTTGCTGCATCTCTCACCTTACCGGATGGAAGGATATTATTTGGGGCAGATAACCAGTTTGTTTTTTTTAATCCGGCCAGTGTTCAGATAAACGATGTGGCCCCTCCCGTCAGGATTACCGGTTTTAGTCTCATGAATAAGCCATTGCTGGTGGATTCACTGCTTAACCTTGACAGGGTGGACCTGGCACCGGAAGAAAATTCAATCAAAATAGATTTTTCCGGGTTAAGTTATAATAATGCCTATATCATAAAATATAAGCTGGAAGGAATTGATAAGAATTGGCGCATAGCCGATCGGAATTACCAGGCCATTTATTCCTATTTACCTCCCGGTAATTACACTTTCCTGGTGAGAAGCGAAGATGCGGAAGGCAGACCCGGGAAAACTGTTACTAAACTGGTGATAAAAATACGACCGCCATTTTGGAGAACCTGGTGGTTTTTAGGTCTTGTCATTTTTGCCATTACAGCCATATTATTTTGGCTCGATAAACTCCGGCTGCAAAAACTCCGTGCAACTGAAGCCGTAAGAACAAGGATTGCCACCAGCCTTACCGAGGATATGAGTAATTCACTCAGCAGCATCAATATTTCCAGCGAACTGGCCAAAACAAAAGTGGATACGGATACACAGCGGACAAAGGAGTATATTAACCAGATCAGCGATACCAGTAACCGGATGGTGCAATCGATGTACGATATGGTATGGAGTATTGATCCCAAGAACGATACAATGGAGGATACCATGCAGCGAATGAAGAGCTTTGCGGCGGAGATTGAAAATATCCATCATGTCAGTATTGATTTTGATACAGACCGGCAGGTGGAACAACTGGGATTGGATATGGAACTGCGGTATGAATTATTGTGCATTTACAAAGAGGCGGTAACCAATGCGGCCCGTCATGCCGATGGCCGGTTCATCAAAATAAGCCTGCGGTACAGCAGACCCAAGCTGGTGATGATGATACTGGATGATGGGAAAGGTTTTGCCATGGATAGTGCGGCAATGCTGGGCAGGGGGATCAGTGAAATGCGAAGAAGGGCTGCTGCTATCAATGCTATCCTTTATATAGAGTCAGAAATCAATACGGGAACCGTTGTGAAACTGGAAATGCCTGTATAAATAGTTTGAAGATCAGAATTTGAGGTTCACAGAAAGAAAAGAAAGGTTGCTAATTGAAAAGCAACCTTTCTTTTTAAGTAAAAGAGTTTTCAACAAAAACCTCAAATGATAACCTGTTTTATTTTCCCATCCACTTTTTAAAGTCAGTTACTTTTTCCCGGCTTACGATTGATTCTTTGTCTACAGCGGGTTTCAGATTCAGCAATAAACGATTGCCGAAATAATCATGGATCTGGTCAATACTGTTGACTGACACATAAAAGGAACGGCTGATGCGGAAATATTTATCGGGGTCCAGCATTTCTTCGAGTTCATCCATGGTATAATCAACCACATATTTTTTATTGTCGTTGGTCTTGAAGAAATTCAGGCGGCCATCACTGTAGAAATAAGCAATATCATCCACTTCCACGCTGACCAGTTTTTGTGCATGTTTTACAAGGAATCTTTTCCTGAATTCTTTCGGTTGTAATTTTTGCTGCAGCTCTTTTACCAGGCTGTCTACGGTCATCGGGGAGTTTTCGTGACCGCCACCATACATGTTCTTCAGGTTCCTGAATTTGTCCAGCGCAGTTTGCAGATCTTCTTTTTGTACAGGTTTCAGCAGGTAGTCAACGCTGTTCACTTTAAATGCTTTCAGGGCATACTCATCATACGAAGTAGTGAAGATGACCGTGCTTTTTACTTCGGTTTTGTCAAATATCTCAAAACTCTGTCCATCGGCCAGTTCAATATCCATCAGGATCAGGTCCGGGGTGGGATTATTTTCCAGCCAGTTAACAGAAGCACGGATGCTGTCTGCTACGCCTACCACTTCTGCAGTGGCATCTACCGACTGAAGTGTTTTGCGCAGCTTTTTTACTGCCAGTTCCTCGTCTTCAATGATCAGTACTTTCATAAAATCAGTTTTAGTGTTGTGGGATACTAAAATACTACGATTACCCGGTTGTTAAAACCGGGTCTTTACCAGCCTGCCATTTGGCCTGTATGAATTGTTATTAAGGGGTATGAACTGGAGCGGGGCTGGCCTGCAACAGGGGAACGACAACGGCAAATTCCTTACCATCGTCCCTGACAGTAATTTCTTCCTGCTTCATGAGGCGGTACTTATTCACAATATTGGTCAGACCCACTTTGTTGGAAGACACCATCCGGTCTTTACGTTGCAGGTTGTTGCTGACCACCAGTTTGCCACTGTTGGTGGTCATAATCAGTATCTTCAGCGGGTAATCTTTCAGGATCATATTGTGCTTGACAGCGTTCTCTACCAGCATTTGCAGGGTAAGGGGCGGCAGCTGGTAGCAGCAGTAACGTTCGTCAATAATGGTTTCCAGGTCAAGGCCATCACCATACCTTGTTTTTAAAAGGTGAAAATAGGAATGAATGAACTGCATCTCTGACTCAAGAGTGGTGAGGCCTTCTTCGTTGGTACGAAGTAAATAGCGATAGACCTTACTCATTTCATCCAGGAACTTTTCAGCCTTATCAGGGTCATCGCTGATCAGGGAAGAAAGTGAATTAAGACTATTGAATAAAAAATGCGGGTTCACCTGTCCTTTCAATCCCTCGAGCTGACTTTGAAGATTTTCCCGTTTCAATTGCTCTGCTTCATCCACTACCTTTCGCCATTTTTCAAAAAAAGCGGCTCCTTCGTTAAAGCTGGTGGCCAGTAAATTACAAATGGCTCCAACTACAATAGTCCATGGGTAATTATCCATCCGTACACGAAGGCCCGTAAAGCCAATGTAATCATAACCATAAAATAAAGTGGTGATGGCAGCCAGCATAATAATAATATAGGAAAGAATACCTAACCCGATGCGTTTGAATGTCTGGCTGTATTTAGGAAAACGGTTCTGCAGCAGGGACGCTACCATGCCACACATTATATACACCAGTGCCACAACAGCCGCCGTTATAAGTGAGGGCACTAAAAAATTGTGCCACCCGCTGAAGTAATCAGCACCGAATATTACAATATTCAGTGCAATCGACACCGGGGGTATGATGATAATGCCAATCAGCCTTTCCTTACTGCTGTAGTTCAGCATATTTATATTGAATAAAAAACCACTCATACGGATGGTCCCTAAATTATCATTCCGGGTCATTTTTCCAACAACCTGCCGTATAGACTGTGGTTTATGGTGATGAATTGTTTTTTTATGCGTATCAATTGGTTTGTCAAATTACAAAATATGAACTGAAAGTGCCCGGCAGATTTCCGCTAAAATGAATAGTAGTACTGCAGCACTGATCAGCAGGCAGGCGCAGGTAACTATTGTCTTTTGATTGTTTCAGTCAATTCATGCCCCGCTTGATTCAATTCATTACCATCTGTATTTTTTACCCTGCCGGTCTGTTACATATTTGTGTCCTGATCAATAACCATTAACCAAGTAAACCTTTTTTTATGACAGACAGAATGATGAATATCCTGCTGATAAAATTAAAAGTAATAGCCCTCATACTGGGCCTGGCACTCATCAGCCTTTTTAGTTTCTCTTTTACTACCAGTGAACGGCTTGCCGATGATATCTGGAAACAACTGGGTATGACCAAAATCCAGGGCACCGAAGGGGTGAAACAAAGTTTCCTCAATGGCTACCTGTATTATTACGGAGCTAAAAATGCCAGGAATATTGCTACAGGCAACAGGGCTGCGGTGGCGAAGGACCTGCTGGCGTACACTAAACAATATATCGGCAGCGAAACATTCAAGAAAGAATATGACCTGCTGCGCAAACAGGCAAAGCCGGTGCCATCAGAACGCAAAGTGAGAACAAAAGAAGAGATACGCAAAGAAGAAATAACCAAGTTGGAGAAATCGGTGAAAGAAAGTGAGGGAATTATGAAAACAAGCGAAGAAATGGCAAAGATCATGAAGCCGGTGGTGGAAATGAACAAGAAGAGTATTGAGGAGTATAAAAAACCCGACAACCAGACCATAGCATATATGTACAAAGATGAGTTGGACAGGGCAGAACGGGATAAACAGTATTACCAGGAAAGCCTGGTGCGGTGGGAAAAAGAATTTCCGGTGGATTACCGCCAGCTCATAGCAGCCCGGCTGCAAAAATATCTTGACCTGGCAGCTACGGTTGATTTCAATGCAGAACTGAAACAGGCGGGTAACAAAAAGAAATTCGTGAACCCTGCTTATGAAGGGAAAGCCTATGACTGGAAACAGATCTACAGGGCCGGCAAAGAAGTATATAATGTGGCAAAGCCATTTGCAGAGCAGTGGATCAAAGAATTAGGAGTTGCTGCACCTGCTTCTCAGAAAGAACCTGCTAAGACGGGTAATAATCAAAATATCTACGGAAACGGCAAATAGGATCAGGCGGGAGTTTTGGTTTTTTTTGCAACAGTAGAGCCACGGGTGATCAGTTCTGACGCCAATACCCTTGTTTCAAATTCTTTTACCGGCCTCTTGCTTTCAATAAGCTGCAATAAAAGATTAGTTGCTATTTCACCCATTTCAAAAGCGGGTTGCTTGATGATGGTAAGGGGAGGGTCCAGTAATTCTGTAAGATCAGAGTTGGAAAAGCCAACCAATCCCATTTCGGCGGGCACAGTAATACCTTTTGATTTTAATATCCTGAAGCAGCCGGTTGTCAGCTTATCAGAAGTGGTAAGTATGGCATCCGGCTTTTCGGGTGCCTGTAATAGTTCGTTGACGGCTTCTTCCACTTCCACAAGGATCATCCCCCCGTGATGACAATGTTTAACCAGGTCTTCATTAACAGCCATTCCATTATCAGCTAATGCAGCCCGGTACCCGGCTAATCTTTCTTTTGTAATGGATAAATAAGCCGCATTAGATACAGCAGCAATATGCTGGTACCCATTTTTTACCAGGTGAACCGTTGCATCATAAGCACTCTTATAATTGTCAACGATCACTTTGTGTGTTTCAATTTCATCCACGATACGGTCAAAGAAAACGATGGGCATTCCCTTTTCATGCAATTCTTTTAAAAAACTGAAATCCCGGGTTTCGGTGGAAACGGAGATGATCAGCCCGTCAATAGACCTGGAAGTGAGATACTGAAGGTTGATTATTTCCCGGTCAAAGGATTCCCGGCTCTGCGAAATGATGACATTATAACCATTATTATAGGCAATGGATTCAATGCCATTGATCGTTTGAGAGAAAAAACTGTTGGCGATCTCACAAACAATAACACCAATTGACCGGCTTCTTCTTTCTTTCAGGCTTAAAGCAATGGGATTGGGGTGATAATTGTTCTTCTCCGCATATTCAAGTACCAGCTTTTTTGTTTCCGGGCTGATCTCGTAACTATCTCTTAAGGCCCTTGATACAGTGGAAGTTGAAAGCCCCAGGGCCTTGGCAATATCTTTTATCGTTAGTGCTTCGAATCTCATGAGTCAACAGGGAATAAGATAATCTATAGTGATTCAATAAAGTTAGTCATTTTCAATCTCATCAGCCGGGCAAATGCTGCTCTTTGCTGCACTGAAAAAGACCTGTTTTTAATTCCGGTTGCTGCATTTTCCTATGTTGGTTCCATACAATTAATGAGGCACAAATCATTTCATCGATATACAGGTGAAGGATTTTTAACGCCTTCAAAATGACATCGTTACCGGGAACGATTGCGTAAATAAACATCATTCCCGCTGATGCCGGTACCGGAATATCTGAGTAGAATTGAATTGGATTTTAACGATTGCGGATAAACTTCCGACATTTTTCATTACGATTCTTAAACAATCAAACAACGCTATATGAAGAAGCTTGCGCTGCTTTTCCTCTTCTCTGTTGTTCTTAGTTCCCTTCTTTTTGCACAGGAAAAAACCGTAAAAGGTAAAGTGACCGATGATGCCGGCGTACCACTGGCCGGTGTTAATATTTCAGTGAAAGGAACCCGGAAAGGAACACAAACAGATAAAGAGGGTAATTTTTCTATTGCAGTTGCCGCCAATGCGGAACTGCTGATTTCTTATGTAGGATTTAAACCCTCCACGCTGAATGCCGGCAGCGATAACCTGGCCGTAGTTCTTCAAAGAGACGTTTCCTCCAACGAAGAGGTAGTGGTGGTAGGTTATTCCACCATCAAAAGACGTGACCTGACCGGTTCCGTATCCTCCGTTGGTGCCAAACAATTAAAAGATATTCCCATCTCTTCTGCAGCGGAAGCCTTACAGGGAAGACTGGCCGGTGTACAAGCCATCTCATCTGAAGGTGCGCCGGGCGCAGAGATCATTATACGGGTAAGAGGCGGTGGTTCCATCACCCAGGATAATTCTCCTTTATATATTGTGGATGGTGTGCAGGTGGAGAATGCTCTGTCTGTAGTTTCTCCGCAGGATATTGCTTCCATTGATGTATTAAAAGATGCCTCCACTACTGCCATTTATGGTGCCAGGGGGGCAAACGGGGTGATCATCATCACAACCAAAACCGGAAAGCCCGGTAAAACAACGATCAGCTATAACGGCAGCTATGGTTACAGGAAAGTACCCAAGACTATGGATGTGTTGAGTCCTTATGATTTTGTACGCTGGCAATACGAAAGAAGCCGGGGTAATACTACAGACAGTTCCAGCTTTGCACAAACCTATGGTACAACGTGGGATACGCTGAATGTATATAAGAATATACCTGCCATTAATTGGCAGGATGAAGTGTTTGGGAGAAATGCGGGTTTCCAGAATCACAATATAGCTGTGAATGGCGGCAACCAGGCCACCAGTTTTAACCTGAGCCTTACTGCTAACCGGGAAGAGGGAGTACAACTGGAGTCCGGCTTCAACAGGAACCTTGTCAATTTCAAACTGGATCATAAAGTATCGGATAAAGTAAAAGTGGGGATGACTGCCCGTTATCTTGATCAAAAGATCATGGGTGCCGGCACCACCAACAGCGGAACGAGAGCGACCAACCGCCTGCGTCATGCGATTAATTACAGGCCTTTTGAATTACCAACTCCTGCCGGTGGTATTGATGATTTTGATGAAGCGTATTTCCTGGCCTCCAGTGGTGCTATCAACCCGGTTATACTGACCAGGGCTGAATACAGGAAACAGGAAACCAAAGCTACTTACCTCACAGGGTATCTGAATTTTAATATCCTGAAGAACCTGGTATTCCGTTCAACACTTGGTTTTGATAATTCAACAACAAGGACTGATCTTTTCTACAGCAAGATCACCAGCACTGCCCGGAACTTTGCTTCCCTGCCGGTAGCATCAATAGGGCAGCAAAACAATTATTCACTCAATAATTCAAATACTTTGCAGTATTCGCTAAGCAATTACAAAAAGCATCATGATTTTAGTGTACTTGTTGGGCAGGAGTTTGTTGATTTTCGTTCAAAGCAGAATGCCTTTGAAACCCGTTTTTTCCCGGCTGATATCACACCGGATAAAGCATTAGCGAATATGGGCCTTGGTTCCGCTCCGGCAGGATCCACTCAGCCATTGCCTACCTCTTTCGTACAACCCCCTGCAAGGATTGTATCAATATTTTCGAGAGTCACATATTCTTATGACGATAAGTATCTTATTACTGCTAACTGGAGAAATGACCGTTCTTCCAAATTCAGTCCCCAAAATGGAACATTGAACTTTCCTTCCGGTTCTGTGGCCTGGCGTTTTTCCAAAGAAAAATTCATGGATAAGCTTAACTGGATCAATGATGCAAAACTGCGTTTTGGATTTGGTGCAGTAGGTAATAACCGGATTGATAATTTATTGTACCAGCAATTATATGGTGTAACAGGACAATATGCTTTGAATCATTCTATTTTGCCCGGGTTTGCTCCTATCGCACTGGCAAACCCCAACCTGAAATGGGAAACCAATAAAACCCAAAACTTTGGTTTGGATCTTTCCATGTTCAATAACAGGGTGCAGTTTACGATGGATGTTTATAAGAATACAGCCAAGGATCTTTTGTTAGCGGTTAATATACCCCCAACAACAGGATATACACAGCAGATTCAAAACATTGGTTCTTCCTCTAACCGGGGTGTTGAATTCCAGGTCAGTGCTACACCTATCGCTAAAAAGGATTTTAGCTGGACCTCAAATTTTAATATCTCCTTTAATAAGAACAGGGTGGAAGGCCTGGGCGGTGTTGACCAGATCACCCGTAACTCCGGCTGGCAGGGTAGTGATGGGGTGGATGACTATCTCGTAAAAGTGGGTCAACCGGCTGGTTTGATGTATGGTTTTGTAACAGACGGATTTTATGGTATCAATGATTTTGATTATAACGCAACAACCGGTGTTTACACGATCAAAGCCGGTATTGCAGCAAATGGTGTATATGGTGTGCCGCAACCAGGCATGCTGAAATGGAAAGACCTGAATGGTGATGGTGTGATCACGGCTGATGGCGACCGCCAGGTGATCGGAGATGCAAATCCAACTTTTACCGGAGGCTGGAACAACCAGTTTACCTATGGTAATTTTGACCTGAGTGTGTTTGTGAATTTCGTCGTGGGGAATGATATCTATAATGCTAATAAATTAGAATGGACGGATGGGGCTTTTTCTAATTTGAATATGCTGGATATCATGAAAGACAGGTGGACCAATATCAACGACCAGGGGCAGGTGGTAACAGATCCCACTGCATTGGCCAAACTGAATGCAAATGCCAAAATATGGTCACCGGTAAGAGTGCAACGCTGGTGGTTGCATTCATGGGCGGTAGAAGACGGCAGTTACCTGCGGTTCAATAACGTTACAATTGGGTACACCTTACCCAAGAATGTACTGTCGAAAATGAAAATATCTACGTTCAGGATGTTCTGTACGGTAAATAACCTGGCAACGATCACTAACTACTCTGGTTACGATCCTGATGTAACGGCCAGGAGATCTGATCCCTTAACACCGGGAGTTGACTTTGCTGCTTATCCAAGATCAAGGACATGGGTATTCGGCGTAAACCTTACTTTCTAATAAACTAAACGATTGCAATATGAAAATCAAGTTTTATCAATCAATAGCAGCCGTTTCACTGGTTGCAGTATTGGCAACCGTTGGTTGTAAAAAGTATACAGAAGTAGAACCTGTTTCGCAGTATAGCATCCCGCAGGCTTTTTCGGATGTATCGAATGCTACGAATGCCCTGATCGGTGTGTATGATGAACTGCAGGGAGATAATGGATACGGTATCCGTATCAGCATGTATTATCCTTACGATTCTGATGAGGGTATAGTAAGCGGTAATATTGATAACGGCCGCCGTGGTGTGGGACGCTACCAGTTATTACTCACCAATTCAGAAATTGCCAACCCTTTCCGCCAGTTATACCGCGGTGTGGAAAAAGCAAATCTGTGCATTGAACAAATACCGTTAATGCCGCAATACAGCAGCGGGTCGGCAACTGACCAGGCAGCGTTAAAGCGTTTGCATGGAGAGGCACTGGTATTGCGGGCACAGTATTTATTTCAATTAATGCTGAACTGGGGTGATGTGCCAGCACCTATGATACCTGCTTACAAACAACCTGATCTTTTTATTCCTCCAACCGACAGGGATTCTACTTATGATAAACTGATAGCCGACCTGGCTATTGCAAGAGACCTGTTGCCCTGGAGAACCGATGCCGGCCCAAGAAATGAACGCATCACCAAAGGTGTTGCTAAAGCACTGAGAGCAAAGATGGCCCTGTTCCGTGGCGGGTATTCTTTACGGAAGAATGGACAGATGGAACGGAGAAGCGATTTTCTTACCTATTATAATATTGCAAAACAAGAATGCGAAGAACTGATGGCAAGAAGGGATCAGCATACACTGAACCCCAGCTATTCAGATATCTGGAGAAAAGTAACTTCTTTTACCTATGACCCGCAGGGCGAGATCATTTTTGAAGTGGGTGCCGGTGGTGGTAATGGTAATAGCGACAGCAGAATGGGTAATTATGATGGCCCTAACCTGAGCAATGCGTCAAGATACGGTGCCGGAGGTGGAGGCATTGTAATGTTGCCTAACTTCTTTTACGCTTTTGATTCGGTGGATACACGCCGCGATGTAACAGTTACGCATTACCAGGTTACGTCTGCTACTAATATTAAAAGTCAGCGTCGCCTGGGTGAATTGAATACTGGTAAATACCGTCGTGACTGGAGAGTTCCCCTGTTACCAGGCACCGTATTGAATGTGGGCTATAACTGGGCGATGATCCGCTTCTCAGATGTATTATTAATGTATGCAGAAGCAGTGAACGAGATCAATAACGGGCCGAATGCAGCTGCTATAGCTGCTTTTGAAGAAGTAAGAAGAAGAGCCTATGCAGGAAATACAGGCCTGATAGGAACGACGCCAACTGATAAAGCAGGATTCTTTAATGCTATCGTGAATGAACGTTTCCTGGAATTTGGGCATGAAGGTATCCGGAAATATGACCTGCTTCGCTGGAACCTCCTGGGTGCCAAGATTGCAGAAACAAGAACAAAGATTCAGCAGATCAGGGACAGGGTGGCACCTTACAATAATGTACCACAGTATATCTATTGGAGAAATAACGGGGAAGAAATTCAATACTATGCAGGTGTTGGTGCACCGGCTACCGCACAACCATTCTGGAGACCCACACAGGTTCCTTCACCAACAACAGGATGGACAAGAACAGACTGGGCACAGCATCTTACCGCCAATGCAATTGACGGAAGACCATTGTGGCAGGGTTTTGCATACTATTTTGTTCCGGGCAAGAGCGAATTGTTCCCGTTTGACCAGGCTACACTTTCTTCTTACCAGGGGAAACTGCAGCAGAACCCTGGTTATTGATGAATGATATGTAAACGATTCTCGTGTGTTTTCGTAAAGGCTGCTTATCCGAAGTAAACCTGTTTAGCAGAGGCAGGTTTCCCAGTGGAATTAGCAGCCTTGTTTTTACCGGGTACGGCTGTTTTAAACAAAGCAACAATGACAACATTAAAAAAGATAGTTACAGGCAGCATATGCGGGTTTTTATTACTGTCGTGCAATGCACAAAAACAGGCAAGACCCGATACTGAAACTGATCAGCCAGTTGCCTTTCCCGGAGCTGAAGGCTTTGGCAAATTTGCAACCGGCGGCCGGGGCGGAATTATTTTTATTGTCAGCAACCTGGATGACAAAGGACCAGGTAGTTTCCGGGAAGCAGCTGAGGCAAAAGGAAAACGTATCATTGTTTTTGCAGTTTCCGGCACGATACATCTGGAATCAAAACTATCTATAAAAGGAGATGTAACTATTGCAGGGCAAACAGCTCCCGGGGATGGAATTTGTCTTGCTGATTATTCCGTTTCATTAGGGGGTGATAATATCATTTTACGGTACATGCGTTTCAGGATGGGAGATAAGAATCAAAAAGGAGGCATGGTGGACGGAAATGGCGGTGATGATGCATTCGGTGGTTTTAAGAGAAAACATATCATTATTGACCACTGCAGTATGAGCTGGAGTACGGATGAAGTGTTTTCCGTGTATGGAGGTGACAGTACTACATTACAATGGAACCTGATCAGCGAACCGCTTAATTACTCGTATCATTTTGAAACAGGCGATAAAGACTGGGAACATCATGGTTTCGGGGGTATTTGGGGCGGTCTTCATTTATCAGCACATCATAATTTATTTGCGCATTGTATCAATCGTACTCCCAGATTCAATGGCATAAGACATACGCCAGCAGAATTCGTTGATTACCGCAACAATGTTATTTATAACTGGGGAAGTAATAATATTTATGCCGGGGAAGGCGGCGATTATAATATCATCAACAACTATTATAAGTACGGGCCGGGCACTAATAAAAATGTACGTTTCCGGATCGTAAACCCGGGCCGTAATGAAAAGATCGGGTTTGGAAAGTGGTTTGTAGATGGGAACTATGTGGATGAGGCAAAGGATATCAGCAAGAATAACCGGCTTGGTATCCAGATGGGAAATGGAGGTACGGAGGAAGATAAAAAGAATACGATCATTGATAAACCGCATCCTGCTGTTGCCATCCCTGCACAAACAGCTGTTGAAGCATACGAGTCAGTATTACAATCAGTGGGAGCCAGTCATAAAAGAGATACATTAGATGAGCGGATCATTAATGATGTAAAGAACAGGACAGGTAAATTCATTGATGTGCAGGGAGGATTCCCGCATGGCACGGGGTATGAAATGACCATCAGTGCATGGCCGGTATTGAAACAACTGGCTCCGCCTGCCGATACTGATAAAGACGGCATGCCGGATGAATGGGAAAAAAAACAGGGATTGAACCCCGCTGACCCAACAGATGCGGCTAAAAATAAACTGCATTCTCATTACTCAAATATTGAAATGTATATTAACGGACTGCTGAAATGAAAAAAATACTCATCGTCCCGCTGGCTATTTGCCTGCTGGCTTTCATTTTACCTGCTAAAAAGAAAATAAAAATATTCCTGGCAGGTGATTCTACTATTGCGATCAAGGATACTAAAGTATATCCCGAAACCGGCTGGGGCATGCCATTTGTTTACTTCTGGGATTCGACAGTTACAGTAGTGAACCGGGCCAGGAACGGCCGCAGTACTAAAACATTCATCAGTGAGGGATTGTGGAGGTCTGTTATCAGCGAAGTGGGTGAAGGCGATTATGTGATCATCCAGTTTGGCCATAATGATGCAGCGGTAACAAAACCCGAACGCTACGCTACCCCAGATACTTTTAAAATGAACCTGGTCCGGTTCATCAAAGAAACCCGGGAGAAAAAAGCAACGCCTATTTTATTTACACCTGTATCCCGTCGAAAATTTGATAAAGAAGGAAAGGCAGTTGAAACACATGAACTCTATACTGCTTTAGTGAAAGAAGTGGCTGTTCAGGAAAAAGCCGACCTGGTTGACCTGGATGAACTGAGTAAAGCATTATACCAGCAGTTTGGCCCGGAATTATCAAAACTGCTGTTTCTCCAGTTAAAACCCGGTGAGCATCCGAATTACCCCGATGGCAGAGATGATAATACCCACTTCAATGAGTTGGGAGCAAGGTTAATTGCGCAGTTGGTACTGAAGGAACTGGTAATAGTAAAACCCGACCTTGCTGAAAGGGTTGTTTCAACAGCAAAAAAATAACATGAGAGTACCGGTTGCTATATTATTTGTACTGGCGGTTTTATTTGGCAATGCTCAATCAACAGCGGGAATCACCGGCATCCGTGATACCTCTTATAATCTAAACAACGAACTTAAAAAAAACCAGAAGAATTATCCTTTCATTCAATTGCCGGCAACTCCGAAAACCGGAATAGTGAGTGAAAAAAAAGGTATTGTCTATTGCCAGCGGGGTAACAGGAAACTGTTACTCGATGTTTTTAGTCCTGCACAAAAGGCAAAAGACAAGAGAGCAGCTATACTTATCATACATGGCGGCGGCTGGAGAAGTGGTGACCGCAGTTTACATTATGCATTAGCGCAGCGGCTGGCAGCATTGGGTTATGTGTGTATCACTCCTGAATACCGCTTATCATCGGAGGCATTATATCCTGCGGCCATTCACGATATCAAAGCAGCGATCCGGTGGGTGAGAAAGAATGCGGATAAATATCAGGTTGATACCAATATGATCGTTGTTTCCGGCCATTCAGCGGGTGGGGAACTGGCTGCTTTTATGGGAGCAACAAACGGAATAAAGGCATTTGACGGGGACGGGTGTAATAATACTACATCCGGTAAAGTAAATGCAGTGATTGATATCGACGGCACACTGGCTTTTATCCACCCTGAATCAGGAGAGGGAGATGACAGTAAGAGAGTATCTGCTGCCACACATTGGCTCGGATATTCAAAGACTGAAAATCCGGCGATATGGGAAGAGGCGGCACCATTAACGCATGTGGGCCCGCATACTCCCCCCACTCTTTTCATCAACAGCAGCGTGGCCAGGATGCATGCGGGCCGGGAAGATTTTATCCGGGTATTGAACCAATATGGCATCCCTTCATCGGTTAAAACATTTGAAGGCTCTCCTCATTCTTTTATATTGTTCAATCCCTGGTTCGATTCAACTGTTACCATTATTAATGATTTTTTGAAAAGTACATTCGTTAAAAAGAATAAAGATGCTACTACTCAAATTACGGTGGCCAAAGACGGCAGTGGTGATTTTTCATCGGTACAAGCAGCATTGAATGCCGTTCCGTTGAATAATAAAAAGTCTTTTACTATTTTGATTAAAAATGGTGTTTATAAAGAAAAACTACGGCTTGACTCATCTAAAAACTTTGTCACCCTTATTGGGGAAGATAAATTTAACACGATCCTCACCTATGATGATCATACGGGGAAGCTTTCTGTGAGGGGAGATACCATTAATACACGAACCTCCTGGAGTTTCTTGCTGAAAGCAGACAATTTTACAGCCAGCAATATCACTTTTCAAAATAATGCGGGATTCACCGCAGGACAAGCCGTGGCAATGGAAGCAGATGGCGATAAAATCATATTTAGAAATTGCCGCTTTATTGGCAACCAGGATGTTTTGTTTACGAACAGTGACAAAAGCCGGCAATATTATGAGCATTGTTATATTGAAGGCACAACTGATTTTATTTTCGGCTCGGCTACAGTTTGGTTTGAACAATGTCATATCCACAGTAAAAAGAACTCCCACATTACAGCAGCTTCCACCCCGGCAGACAAGCAATTCGGGTATATTTTTAATGATTGTGTGCTGACCGGGGATACTTCCCTGCACAGTGTTTCCTTAGGCCGCCCCTGGAGACCTTATGCTTCTGTGCTGTATATGCGTTGTTTTATCGGTGAGCATATCAGGCCCGAAGGGTGGAGCAACTGGAATAACACTGAAAACTATAAGACCACCCGTTATGCTGAATATAGGAATTACGGAGCTTCGGCTGAACCTTATAAAAGAGTAAACTGGGCCAGGCAATTAACTGATGAAGAAGCAAGACATATAACACCCGTGAATATCTTAGGCAAATGGGTGCCCCATTGAACTGGACCTGTTACAGGCCGCATTTTCAGCAAGCCGGCAGAATGCTAAGATTGAAACGGAGTACTATTGCCAAACTAAATATACCATGAATGGAAATTACCTTTTTTCAACGCTACTACTCTTGTTTTCTTTAATGCTAACTGAGCAGGGTAATGTAAAAATATTTATTGCCGGTGATTCCACTGCCAGTATCAAAGAAGTAAGAGCATACCCGGAGACTGGCTGGGGGATGCCCTTTGCCTGGTTCTGGGATTCAACGGTTACGGTAGTCAACAAAGCAAAAAACGGACGAAGCACCAGTTCATTCAGGAAAGAAGGGTTATGGCAGCAGATCATGGATGAGGCAACAACAGGTGATTATATCATTATCCAATTTGGACATAATGATGAAGTGCCTGCTAAAAAAACATTTACAACAGAAACAGAGTTTAAAAATAACCTGCAACAATATGTAAAAGAGGTCAGGGCTAAAAATGCCACCCCGCTTTTACTGACACCGATGGCCCGGAGAAAATTTGACAGTACCGGTAAGATCAGTGGTACCCATGATATTTATGCACAAATAATAAGGGATGTGGCGATAGAAGAAAAAGTGATCCTGTTTGACATGGATAAATTGACTCAGTCTCTATACCAGCAATATGGCGAAGCAAATTCCTGGTTGTTGTTTCTTCAATTGAAACCGGGTGAACATCCAAACTATCCTTCGGGAAAAGAAGATAACACCCATTTCAGTGAACTGGGTGCCCGGCTCGTGGCTCAATTAGTACTGACCGAGATCAAAGAGAAATGCCCGGACCTGGCAACACATATTATTAAACCAGCGGTAAAGAAATAATCATTAAGCAAAGGATAACTGGCCGGAACGGTTAAAGAACTGGATGAACCAGCTGATGAAGTAAAAATTAGGCATGAAAAAATTAATCACAATACTGTTACTCCTGCAATCCGGGTTTATATCAGCACAGGTATGGAAATCGGATAATGGCGATAATACCTATAAAAACCCCGTTGTCAATGCCGATTACAGTGATCCTGATGCCATAAGAGTGGGGGAAGATTATTATATGGTATCCTCCAGTTTCAATCATGTGCCGGGTTTGCCCATATTACACTCCAAAGACCTGGTGAACTGGAAACTGATCGGTCATGCATTAAAACGTCAGCCACCATTTGATCATTTTAGTACAGTGCAGCATGGTGGCGGGGTATGGGCACCGAGCATCCGTTTTCATAATAATGAGTTTTATATCTATTATCCGGATCCCGATTTTGGTATCTACCTGACCAAAGCCAAAAAAATAACCGGGCCCTGGTCTGATCCGGTGTTGATTGAAGCTGGTAAAGGACTGATTGATCCTTGTCCTTTATGGGATGATAACGGGAAACTATACCTCGTTCATGCCTATGCAGGCAGCCGGGCCGGTATCAAATCAATTATAGTTGTTAAGGAGCTGAACAACGATGGCACGAAAGTGATCAGCGACCCGGTGATGGTCTATGATGGTCATGAAACTGATCCAACCATTGAAGGGCCTAAGTTTTATAAACGAAACGGGTACTATTACATTTTTGCCCCGGCTGGTGGTGTAAGTACAGGATGGCAATTAGTCCTTCGATCCAAAAATATTTACGGGCCCTATGAACGAAAAGTGGTGATGGACCAGGGAACAACTACAGTTAATGGCCCGCACCAGGGAGCATGGGTCAGCACAGTTATGGGGGAGGATTGGTTCCTGCATTTCCAGGATAAAGATGCTTATGGCAGGGTGGTTCACCTGCAGCCGATGATATGGAAAAATGACTGGCCGGTGATCGGAGCAGATAAGGATGGCGATGGTAAAGGAGAGCCGGTATTGATGTATAGAAAGCCAAAGATGGCAAAGACATTTCCCGTTGCTGCTCCCCCGGAGAGTGACGAGTTCAATACAAACCAATTAGGGCTGCAATGGCAATGGCAGGCGAACCCGCAACAATATTGGGCTATGCCAACAGCATCAGGGTATTTGCGGTTCTTTTCGGTGCAAACAGCGGAAACGGTTCCATCACCCTGGTATTATCCTAATATACTCGGACAAAAATTCCCGGCTGATGAATTTACGGCAACCATCAAATTCTCTTTCCGGCCTGCATGGGAAGGAGAAAGATTTGGTTTTATGGTACTTGGGCAGGACTTCGCTACTATATCTATTATAAAAAAACAGGATGGGAACTATATTGCTTATTCGGTTTGCAGGGAAGCAGATAAGGATAAAAAAGAAACAGTGCAGGATGGTAAAAGAGTGAACGGTAAGGATATTTATTTCCGCATAAAAGTATCGGGCGGAGCTATCTGTGAATTCAGCTATAGTGAAGATGGGATCAATTATACAATCGCCGGGGAAAAGTTCAAGGCGAAGCCGGGAAAATGGGTGGGAGCGAAGCTGGGTTTGTTTTTCAGCCGGAAGAATAAGACGAATGATGCCGGTATCGCCGATGTGGATTGGTTCAGGATCGGAAAATAAACAAGGGCAGTATTGGCTTTTCAATATAAATCTATAATAATTGCCATATGGAAAGAAGAACTTTTGTCAAGTACACTGCAGCCGCAGGTGCATCATTGATGTTGCACCCATTCTCTTCACTCGCTGCTGGTTCAGGAAAAAAAATAAGGCTTGCACAAGTCGGTACCGGCCACCGGGGCACCGGCTTTTGGGGTACTAATCTTGTCAAAAATTTTGCAGACACAGTTGAGTTTACAGGATTGTATGATATCAATCCCGGCAGGGCGGCTTTAGCACAAGAATTATATGGCGGGAACATTCCCGTGTACAACAGTTTTGATGAAATGCTTGAAAAATCCCAGGCTGATTATGTCATTGTTACTACTGTCGATTCAACACATGATGAGTTTATCGTGAAAGCGCTGAACAAAGGATTTAATGTGATCACGGAGAAACCCATGACCACCGATGAAGATAAATGCAAACGGATCTTAGACGCAGAAAAGAAATCTGGCAAAAAAGTAATTGTAGCATTTAACTATCGACATAGTGTGCATGCTATGCAATTAAAGGAATTGCTGGCTGCCAGCCGGGTGGGTAAGATCACTTCGGTTGATTTTAACTGGTATCTCAATGTTCATCATGGTGCAGATTATTTCCGCCGCTGGCACGGACGCATGAATAAGAGCGGCTCATTATGGGTACATAAAGCCACTCATCATTTTGACCTGCTCAACTGGTGGCTGAATTCCGAACCGGTGGAAGTTTCTGCATACGGAAGCCTGGAGCATTATGGGAAAAACAATTCATTCCGCGGAACTAAATGCCGTGGTTGTGAGCACAAGGATAAATGCCAGTTCTATTGGGATATAACCAAAGACAACCGCCTGGTAAAACTCTACCCAGAGAATGAGAAATATGATGGATACCTGAGAGATGGTTGTGTATGGAGTAATGATATCGATATTTATGATAAGATGAGTGCCCAGATTATTTATGCAAACGGGGTGACTGTAAATTATTCCCTTACCACCTATTCTCCCTATGAAGGCTGGCAGATTGCTTTCAACGGTATGAAAGGAAGAATTGAAACCTGGGAAGACATCCCGTATATGCAAAAAACACTCGATGACCAGTCGAAACATCACGCAGTTGAGATGAGCAATGCGGATGATGCCATTGCCGGTGAAGTAAGGGAGATCATTGCCTGGGATAATTTCTCTGAGAACTATGAGGTATATACAACACCAAAAATAAAAGGGGGACACGGTGGTGGTGATATCCGTATGCAGCGAAGAATATTCACTGATGTGAATGATAACCCTCATCATGTAATGGCCGGTACCCGGGAAGGGGCAATGTCTATATTAATTGGTATTGCTGCCCGCAAAAGTATCCAGTTAAAAAGGCCGGTAAAAATTTCCGAATTAACAGACCTGGTGCCAATGGCAAACAGGTTCTAAATGTGTAAGCAATGAAAAAAGCAAGTTCAATTATTATCCTGTTCCTGTTGATTGGATTATCCGGAACAGCGCAAAGCAAACAGGAAAAAGCGGTGGCCAATGCCGTGGAAAAATTACGCAAGGCCATGGTGGATGGTAACAAATCTGATCTTGAAAGCGCTGTATCAGAACAACTCAGTTATGGACATAGCGGCGGCCATATTGATGATAAGAAAGAGTTTGTTGAAAAACTGGCAAGTGGCAAGTCTGATTTTGTGACGATTGATCTCATGGATCAAATCATTTCTGTAAGTGGGAAAGTGGCTGTGGTAAGACATGTATTGACTGCCAAAACCAATGATGGCGGAAAGCCAGGTGATGTTCATTTGCGGATATTGCTTGTTTTTCAAAAAAAGGGTGGAAAATGGTTACTACTGGCCCGGCAAGCTGTGAAATTTACCTGATGGCAAATACTATAAAAAATACAGCAAAACCGGTACCGTTCCCGGCAACGATTGCGTAAATAAACAAAGCCCAAAACACTGAAAATGATAGGCTTTAGAGGTAAAATTGTAGACGAATGAACGGCTATTTTGCCCCTTATTTCAACGATTAACTTGTCATGATAAAGAAGCTGCTTTCACTATTATTCATTGCATTCATGGTTAGTGATGCTACCGGCCAGTTCGGCGGTAAATTGCCTGTTATCGTTGCACCAAAATTTAAAAAAGATACTACCAGTATTAAAAAATTCGGAGCAGTGCCGGATGGGTATACCCTGAATACAAAAGCAATCAATACTGCGATTGATGCCTGTACTAAAAAAGGGGGTGGTGTTGTATTGATACCTGCAGGTTTATGGTTGACAGGCCCGGTTGTATTAAAAAGCAATGTAAATCTTCACCTGGCAAATGGCGCTACACTATTATTTACGGATGATAAATCACAATACCCGTTAATTGAAGCCAATTGGGAAGGATTACCTCAAATGAGGAATCAGTCCCCCATTTCTGCCACCAATGCTGTTCATATTGCTATTACCGGTAAAGGCATTATTGATGGTAATGGTGATGCATGGAGAGCTGTAAAAAGTGATAAGCTTACCGCCAGCCAATGGAAAAAATTAGTGGCTTCCGGTGGTGTAGTAAGCGAGGATAAAAAAACATGGTATCCTTCCGAATCGTTTTTAAAAGGAAGTAAAATGACCAACCCGGGTCAGCTTTCGCCGGAAAAAGATGCTGCCTTCTATGAAAGCATCAAAGATTTTCTTCGCCCCAACCTCGTATTGCTGACCAGTTGCAAATTCGTGTTACTGGAAGGGGTTACGTTTCAAAATTCACCCGCCTGGTGCCTGCACCCGCTGATGTGTGAGAACCTCACCGTTAGAAATGTATCTGTAAAAAATCCCTGGTATGCGCAGAACGGCGATGGCATTGATGCAGAGAGTTGCAAAAATGTATTGATTGAAAATTCTGTATTTGATGTGGGTGATGATGCTTTATGTATGAAAAGCGGCCGTGATGCAGAAGGAAGAAAGCGGGGAATGCCCATTGAGAATGTGATCATCAGGGGCTGCACTGTTTATTCTTCCCACGGAGGTTTTGTGATCGGCAGTGAAATGAGCGGCGGTGCTAAAAATATTTACGTCAGTAACTGCACGTTTATTGGTGCAGATATCGGCCTTCGCTTTAAAACAACCCGCGGCCGTGGTGGTGTGGTGGAGAATATCTTCATTAAAGACATTTACATGAAAGATATTCCCGGAGAAGCCATTCTTTTTGATATGTACTATATGGCGAAAGACCCGGTGCCATTGTCTGGCGAAAAAAGAGAGTTGCCGCCAGTGGTTTTTAAACCCGTAGATGAAACAACCCCGGTATTTAAGAATTTTCACATCAGCAATGTATACTGCAATGGAGCAGCCAAGGGAATTTTTGTAAGAGGCTTGCCCGAAATGCATGTAAAAGATATTGTACTCGAAAATATGGTACTGCAGGCCGACAAAGGGATCGATATACAGGAGGCAACGGGTATCAGCTTTAAGAATATAAAGATCATCAGTAAAGAGACCAACCCTGTTATTGATGTGGTGCAAAGCGATAAACTGTCGTTTGAAAACATCACTTACAAAGAAGGCGCAGAATTGCTGTTCAGGATCAGCGGGGACAGGACAAATACTATATCCGTCAGCAAGACCGATGGAACAAAAGCGAAAACCAACATTTCTTACGAACTGGGTGCCAGTGAAAAATCAGTGATCATCAAATGAAAAAAACAATCTTCTTCATATTATTTGCTGCATCGCTGCAGGGCAAAGCACAGGAAAAGCCATTATCAGAACAGATGATTGCTACCTGTATGACGATCTGGAAAGACTCTTTCTCTTTTGGAAACAAACCAGCCCGCTGGAGCTATGATATGGGAGTGATATTAAAAGGTTGCGAAAGGGTTTGGCAGAATACAGGAGATGTTCGCTATTTCAATTATATCCAGCACCTGATGGATTTTTATGTACAGGAAGATGGCAGTATTAAGGATTATAAACCCGATGAGTACAATATAGACCATATCAACAATGGTAAACTGGTGCTGTTACTCTACAGGGTGTTGGGAAAAGAGAAGTACCTGAAAGCAGCAAAGATGCTGAGAGAGCAACTGCGTACACATCCCCGCACCAATGAAGGTGGTTTCTGGCATAAGAAAATATATCCTTACCAGATGTGGCTGGACGGATTATACATGGGTGCTCCCTTTTATGCCGAGTATTCCAACCTGGTACAGGATGATACTGCTTTTAATGATATTACCAACCAGTTCGTCTGGATGGAGCAGCATGCAAGAGATCCTAAAAACGGGTTGCTCTATCATGCATGGGATGAAAGCAAACAACAACAATGGGCAAATAAAACAACCGGTCAATCACCACTTTTCTGGGCAAGAGCTATCGGCTGGTATTCGAATGCCATTGTAGATGCACTGGATTGGTACCCTGCCAATCATCCTGGAAAAAAGAAACTGATCGGAATTCTTGATCGCTTGGTAACAGCTGTTGAGAAAGTACAGGACAAACAAACAGGACTTTGGTATGATATATTGAATTATGATGGCCCCGGAAAAGAAAAAAATTATTTTGAAGCATCAGCCAGTTGCCAGTTGACCTATGCTATTGCAAAAGGTGTTCGTAAAGGGTATTTGCCGGCCGCTAAGTTTTCCATTGCGAAGAAGGCCTGGGATGGTATTGTGAAGGAATTTATCAAAGTAGAAAATGGGCAGACAAATCTATACGGAACAGTATCTGTTTCCGGATTAGGTGGCAATCCTTACCGCGACGGGAGTTTTGAATATTACATGCGGGAAAAAGTGATCGTGAATGATCCCAAAGGAATGGGTGCTTTTATCAAAGCAGCCGGGGAGATGGAGATTAGCGGATCATTGAAAAACGGGAAAGGTAAAACTGTTTTACTGGATCGTTATTTTAATAGTGAAAAGAGGAAGAATGCAGCCGGTAAGATGGATTACTGGCATTATACCTGGGAAGAAAGATCACACCCTGGCTTCAATACATTAGGAAGCATTTTTGAAAAGAATGGTGCTAAGCTTTCCTCATTAGATGCAGCTCCAACCAAAGCAAATCTTAAAGGCGCATCCGTCTATATTATCGTCGATCCTGATCACATCCGGGATAACCCCAATCCGAATTATGTTGCTGCGAAAGACGTTAAAGCGATCAGTGCCTGGGTGAAAGCAGGTGGCACATTGTTGCTGATGGCGAATGACAGTAATAATTGCGACTTAAAGCACTTTAATACACTGGCTGCCGTTTTCGGAATAAAATTTACCGACAAAAGTATTAACATGGTGAAGAATGACACGTATGAACAAGGGGTGGTAATGCCGGCACCTGATACCAGCTATGAAATATTCAGCACTACAAAGAAGATGTTTTTGAAAGAACTCAGTGTGCTGGAAGTAAAGAATCAGGCCAGGGCTATGGTAATTAAAGACAATGATATAATAATTGCTACATCCAAGTTTGGCAAAGGTAAAGTGCTGGCTGTTGGAGATCCCTGGCTTTATAATGAATATGTGGATGGCCGGAAACTGCCTGCAGAATATGAAAACTACAAAGCTGCTGAAGACCTGGTAAAATGGCTCTTGCAACCGAAGAAATGAATAGAAAAACCAATATAATAATCTTTTACCTTTTTGGGTTGCTGCTGTTGCAGAGTAGTGTTTCAGCACAGCCAGGAACTGTATCCGTACCCCAACAAAATATCGTAGTGGCTGCCGATGGCAGTGGTAATTATAAAACGATACAGGGAGCATTAAACAGCCTTTCGGATTCTTCAGCTACAGCCCGGGTGATTCGTATAAAAAAAGGAACCTATGCGGAAAAACTGTATATCGAGAAACATAATGTGATCTTCGAAGGAGAGGACCGGGAGAAAACGATCATCATCGCTTCTATTGCCAGGGATGAATGGCGTTGCGGTCACACCGATGACTGGGGCGTGGCTACCCTGAATATAGGAGCTAATGATATTACGTTAAAGAATCTTACAGTTACTAATAATTACGGATTTGATTTTACAGAAAGAACGATCTGGTGTGCATCCGATACATCCATCAACAAGCAAAAGAAGCTGAGAAAAGATGGCCACCAGATGACATTACGTACTATGAATATGGCCACCCGTTTAAAAGCGGTGAACTGCCGCTTCCGTTCTTACGGGGGTGATACTGTCAGCCCATGGGAAATTTATAACGGCATGTGGTATTTTAAAGACTGTATCATGGAAGGCGGGGTTGATTTTTATTGTCCCCGCGGATGGGCCTGGGCCGAGAACTGCGAATTCATTGCACATAGCGGTCCTGCTGCTATCTGGCATGACGGTTCGGGTAACCCCGATTCAAAAACCGTATTGCTAAATTGTAAGTTCTCCGGCTTTGATGGTTTTATGCTGGGCCGTTATCATCGTGAAGCACAATTTTACCTGGTCAATTGTTTGTTTGCAAAAAATATGAAGGATACCCCGATTTACAGGGTACCTACCAGCAACACGATCAACTGGGGTGAAAGAATATATTATTATAACTGTCATCGCATTGGCGGAAATGATTTTAGCTGGTACAGCAATAATCTTCCGGCTGATGTGAAAGCGGCTGATATTACTATTAACTGGGTATTTAAAAACAGGTGGAACCCTGTGATGGATTAATTATGCAATTATCGAAAGCAACGATAAAGAATATACAACCGCAAACAGGGCTGATCATACCGGACCAGAAATTATTTTTATTGCCGGAAAAAGTGCTGCAGTTTGGAACAGGTGTTTTATTAAGAGGCTTACCGGATTATTTTATTGATAAAGCCAACCGGCAGGGAATTTTTAATGGCCGGGTAGTCGTGGTGAAATCTACTTCAAGCGGCGGCACGGATGAGTTTGCGCAACAAGATGGGTTGTTTACCCAATGTATCCGGGGAATTGAGAACGGGCAGCAGGTGGAGGAAGCAGTGATCAATTCCTCTATCAGCAAAGTATTATCTGCAAAAGAAGATTGGGGTAGAATAATGGATTATGCTCATCGCCCTGAAATGCAGGTGATCATATCCAATACTACTGAAGTGGGTATTGTAATGAGTGATGATAAAATAACAGATCAGCCGCCTTCATCGTTTCCCGGCAAATTACTGGCTTTTCTGTGGGAGAGATATAAAGCTTTTAATGGCACGGAAGAAAGTGGGATGGTGATAGTACCAACGGAACTGATCTCCGGCAACGGTACCTTGCTTCGCTCCATTGTATTGGAATTGGCAGCAAAGAATAAACTGGAGCAGGAGTTCGTCACCTGGCTACAAACGGCTAATCACTTTTGTAATTCACTGGTTGACCGGATCGTACCGGGTAAACTGGCCGGCGATGATAAAATAGCAACAGAAAAAAAATTAGGCTATACAGATGACCTGATGATCATGTCGGAATGTTTCCGTTTATGGGCCATTGAATCGGGTAGCGAGCAGGTAAAAGATATTTTGTCATTTACCAGGGCAGATGAAGGGGCTGTGATCGCTGCAGATATTACAAAGTTCCGGGAATTAAAACTTCGTTTATTAAACGGAACACATACGTTCAGCTCTGGCCTTGCTTTCCTGGCCGGTTTTGAAACAGTGAAAGAAGCGATGCAGGATCAGACGATGTCTTCTTATATTGATGGGTTAATGAAGCAGGAGATCGCTGCCGTGATGTCGGGAGATATGATAAGCTATGAAGAAGCCTGTGTATTTGCAGACCAGGTAATGGATCGTTTCCGCAACCCGTTTCTCGATCATAAATGGATCAGCATTACCATGAACTACACTTCCAAAATGAAAATGCGGAATGTACCTTTATTGCTGAAGCATTATGAAAAGCATACCGCTGCACCTGAACTGATGGCACTGGGATTTGCCGGCTATCTTTTGTTTATGAAAGCAAAAGCGGGAAAGGATAACGTTTGTAGTGGTAATACGAACGGGAATAAATATCCCGTGCAGGATCCGCAGGCTGGCCAGTTGGCTACCTACTGGCAACAAAATGATATCAATAAACTGGTAAAAGCAGTACTGGCAGATCAAAGTTTGTGGGAAACGGATCTTTCATTGCTGCCGGCTTTTGCAGCGGCAGTGGAAGAAGCACTGAATAAATTAATGAATAAGGGAGTGGCAGCAACACTGCAACAGGCCCAACACCAAAAAGAAATGGCGAGATGAAGCAGTTGGTTTTAAAAGTACATCCAAAAGATAATGTGCTGGTGGCGTTGATAAGTCTCAGTAAAGGAGCCGTTGTTTCCTACAACGGGGAAGAATTTACCATGCAGGAAGATATCCCGGCCAAGCATAAATTTTTTACACAGGATATGAAGAACGGCGATGCGATCATGATGTATGGAGTGCTGGTAGGAAAAGCACAACTGAATATTGCAAAAGGCAGCCGCATGTCAACTGAAAATACCAAGCATGCAGCTGAACCCTATGATTACCGCAATGCGAAATTTGAATGGCAGGCTCCGGATGTATCCCGTTTCAAAGGAAGAACTTTCAATGGTTATCACAGGAATGACGGAAGAGTGGGTACTGCCAATTACTGGTTATTTATTCCCACCGTTTTTTGTGAGAACCGGAACCTGGATGTGATCCGGGAAGCGATGCACAATGAACTTGGGTATGCAGTAACCGATAAATACAAACAGTACACAAATGAACTGCTGAAAGCATTTCAACAGGGTGAAGCGATTGATAAGGTTGATCTTGGGCCATCGGCAGTGCAACAAAGCCGGCCATTTAAAAATGTGGATGGTATAAAATTCCTGAATCACCAGGGTGGTTGCGGAGGTATCCGCCAGGATGCTGCTATTCTCAGTAAGCTATTGGCTGCATATGCTGATCATCCCAACGTAGGTGGTGTAACTGTATTAAGCCTGGGTTGCCAGAATTTACAGGTACAGGATTTTATGACAGACCTGAAAGCACATAACCCCAATTTTGATAAACCAATCCATATTTTTGAACAGCAACAATCACAAAGTGAAGAGCAATTAATTGCTGAAGCGATCCGTAAAACATTTGAAGGATTGGTGGAGATCAATAAACTGGAAAGAAAATCTGCCCCGCTTAATAAATTATGCATCGGTGTAAAATGTGGCGGCAGTGATGGTTTCAGTGGCATATCAGCTAATCCATCTGTGGGATATTGTTCTGACCTTGTTGTTGCATTAGGCGGTCAAATATTATTAGCGGAGTTTCCTGAATTATGTGGCGTGGAGCAGGAACTGGTAGACCGTTCTGTGAATGAACCTACGGCCCGTAAATTCATGAAACTGATGAAAGGCTACGAAGAAAAAGTAGTGAATGCGGGGTCAAGCTTTTCGATGAACCCCTCACCGGGGAATATAAAAGATGGTTTAATAACGGATGCGATCAAGAGTGCCGGTGCAGCTAAAAAAGGCGGCACATCACCGGTCGTTGATGTACTGGATTATACAGAACCGGTTACAAAACCGGGATTAAGTTTAGTATGTACACCCGGCAATGATGTGGAAGCGACGACGGGTAAAGCTGCCAGTGGCGCCACGCTGATCTTATTTACAACCGGCTTGGGAACACCAACCGGTAATCCTGTTTGTCCGACGATCAAAGTATCTACCAATAGTGCATTAACAAAAAGAATGGGTGATATTATTGATATTGATACCGGCCCGGTGATAGAAGGCGAGAAGACCATTGAAGAAATGGGGGAAGAGATACTCGAGTATTGTATTAAAGCTGCCAGTGGGGATGTGATACCTAAAGCAGTATTATTGAACCAGGATGATTTTATCCCCTGGAAGCGGGGAGTTAGTTTATAATAGCTGAACAGCGAACCCAACGATGAAGTGTGTGACACAACAGGCGATGCTATGAAAACCAGAGCTGGCCAATTAATTTTTAAAGCAATTGTATGAAACAATTCCTGGATGAGAATTTTCTCCTGAAAACAGCAACAGCACAACGTCTTTATCAGGAATATGCTAAAGACATGCCGATCATAGATTATCACTGCCACCTGCCCCCACAGCAGATTGCAGATGATACACAGTTTGACAACCTGACCCAGGTATGGTTATATGGCGACCATTATAAATGGAGAGCCATGCGAACTAATGGGATACATGAAAGTTTTTGTACCGGGAATAAAACTGATTGGGAAAAATTTCAAAAATGGGCGGAAACAGTTCCTTATACCTTAAGAAATCCGTTGTATCACTGGACACACCTGGAGCTGAAAAGATATTTTGATATCAATGATATTTTGAATGGTGATACAGCCCGGCGGATATATGATGAGTGTACTGCTAAACTGCAAACACCTGAATATTCCGTGCGGAATTTATTACGCAAAATGAATGTAAGCCTGGTCTGTACCACTGACGACCCGGTTGATTCACTGGAGTATCACCAGAAGATCAAAGAGGATGGTTTTGAGAAACCGATCTTACCAGCTTTCCGCCCGGATAATGCCATGAATGTAAGCAGTGCGGAGAAATTTAATGCATACGTGAACAAATTATCTGCGGTAACAAATATTGCTATCTCATCGTTCGATGATTTCTTGTATGCTTTGCAAAACCGCCATGACTTCTTTGCCTCCATGGGATGCGGGGTATCTGATCACGGGCTGGAAGAGATATATGCTGAAGACTTTACCGGTTCAGAGATTGATGCCATTTTTACCAAAGTACATGGTGGCCGAGAACTGAATGAAACCGAACAACGCAAATTCAAATCAGCGATGCTGATCCATTTTGCAGAATGGGATTGGGAAAAAGGCTGGGTACAACAATTCCATCTCGGGGCTTTGCGGAATAACAATTCAAGAATGCTGCAAACATTAGGACCAGATACCGGCTGGGACTCCATCGGCGATTTTTCCCAGGGAAAAGCGTTAGCGAAATTCTTAGATAAACTGGACAGTAATAATAAACTGGCGAAAACAGTTTTATATAACCTCAATCCTGCCGATAATGAACTGATGGCAACCATGATCGGTAATTTCAATGATGGATCTGCTGCAGGCAAAATACAATGGGGATCTGCCTGGTGGTTCCTGGATCAGCGGGATGGTATGACCAAACAGATCAACGCATTGAGCAATATGGGATTGCTCAGTAAGTTCATTGGTATGCTGACCGATTCAAGAAGTTTCCTGTCGTTTCCGCGGCATGAATATTTCAGGCGGATATTATGTGACCTGTTTGGAGATGAAATTGAAAATGGTGAATTACCCAATGATGTGAAATGGGTGGGTAAAGTGATACAGGATATTTGCTTTAATAATAACAGGGATTATTTCAACTGGCAACTGGATGTACAGCCAGCGGTTAGTAAGCCCGCTGTTGTGTGAACAGCGGCATCGTTACCGGGCGAAATCCGGTATCGTTACCGGTAATATTTTCAATCAAAGTACCCGGGAATCAGGATGATTTGACAGGTCATGATGTATCTTTCGATCATAAACCTAAAAAGTATAAATAAAATAGTATGTCAAAGAAAGTAGTAACACTGGGAGAGATCATGTTGCGTTTATCCACTCCCGACTTCAAACGTTTTGTACAGGCCGATACATTTGATATTACCTATGGCGGTGGTGAGGCCAACGTGTCTGCTGCCTTGTGCAATTATGGCCTGAACGGAACTTTTGTAACCAAAGTGCCTAATAATCCCATTGGCCAGGCAGCGATCAACCACCTGCGTCGTTATGGAGTAGACACCCAGTTCATTGCCCGTGGTGGTGAAAGATTAGGAATCTATTTCCTGGAGACAGGAGCGTCTATGAGAGCATCGCAGGTTGTATATGACCGTGCCGGCGCTTCTATTGCTGATGTGGATGCCAGTGAATTTGATTTTGATAAAATACTGGATGGTGCTTCCTGGTTTCATACTACCGGTATCACTCCTGCACTGAGTGATAAAGCAGCGGCATTAACTGAAGCGGCACTGAAAGCGGCCAAAGCAAAAGGCATTACTACCAGCATTGACCTGAACTACCGGAAGAAGTTGTGGAGCAAAGAAAAAGCAAGAGAAGTGATGACCAGGCTTTGTCAATATGTGGATGTATGTATCGGTAACGAAGAAGACGCCGATACAACCCTGGGTTTTAAAGCAGCCAATACGGATGTGACCAAGGGCGAATTGCACCTGGATGGTTTTAAAGATGTGTTCAAACAAATGAAGGAAAAATTTGGCTTCAAATTCATTGCTTCTTCATTGAGAGAAAGCCACAGTGCCAGTGATAATGGCTGGAGTGCATTGGTATATGATGGCAGTGAGTTTTACCATACGAAGCAATATAGTGTCCGTATCGTGGACAGGGTAGGCAGTGGTGATAGTTTTGCCAGTGGCCTTATATATGGATTAGTAACCGGGATGCCAATGGCAGAAGCTGCAGAATTTGGAGTAGCAGCTTCGGCACTGAAGCATACAATTCCGGGCGACCTGAATCATGCAACCTTAGGAGAAGTGAAAGACCTGGTAAAAGGTGATGGCAGCGGAAGGGTGCAACGTTAAGTATTTGAAGTTTAAAGTTTGTGACTCATTAAAGCAGATAGTAATGATAATTGATACAGTACAAAATGCATCAAAATACTTTTCAGTACATCCGTTGTTTGAAAAGGCCTTTGCATTTATTAAGGAAACCGACCTCGCTAATGCAGCAGACGGCAAATCAGAGATTGCGGAAGGGCTGAAAGCGATTTTCAGTAATGCACCCGGCAAGACCAGGGAAGCCAGCCTGTTGAAATTTGAATGTCATAATAAGAACATTGATATACAACTTTGCATCAATGGTGTGGAGACCATCGGCTGGAAGCCCCGGGCCAAATGTGTAACACCCAATGGGGGATACAACGAGGAAAAGGATGTACAGTTATACCATGACGGGGCCGATACATTCTTTCAACTCACCAATGGACAGTTTGCGATCTTCTTCCCGGAAGATGTGCATGCACCAATGATCGGGGAAGGCGAAATAAAGAAACTGGTGATCAAAGTAAAAATTTAACCATGAGCAGGACACAACAAATAACAGATGCAATCGTAGCACAGGGGATATTGCCCTTGTACTTTAATCCAAGCGAAGAAATTAGCCTTGATACGTTAAAAGCAATTTATAAAGCAGGTATTAAGGCAGTCGAATACACCAACCGGGGCGATGCTGCCCTCAGCAATTTTAAAAAAATGGTCGTACTGCGGAATGCAGAAATGCCAGGTTTATTATTAGGCGTGGGCACCATCAAAAACATGCAGCATGCCACAGATTATATGGCCGCAAGTGCAGATTTTCTCGTAAGCCCGGGCTTTGTGCCCGAAGTGGCTGCTTATTGTGTGGCGAATGATATTTTCTATGCACCCGGGTGCATGACGCCTACGGAGATCATTGCTGCAGAAAATGCAGGTATCAAATTCATTAAACTCTTCCCTGGAAATATGCTGGGTACCGAGTTTTTGACAACAATTAAAGATATCTTTCCTAAACTATTATTCATGCCTACGGGTGGAGTGGATACAACAAAGGAAAGCATTGAAAGCTGGTATAAAGCGGGTGTTTGCGCCGTTGGAATGGGCAGCAAACTGATCAGTAAGAAATTGATGGAAGCAAAGGATTATGCCAGCATGGAGACAGCTACAAAAGAAGTACTAACGATTATCGCATCAATTAAAAAATAGGCTCCGCCATCGAGGTTGGGGCAAAAAAGTAAATCATGACATTGCAAGCCGTAGGTAAATACAGATGGACCATTTGTGCACTTTTGTTTTTTGCAACCACCGTTAACTACCTTGATCGGCAGGTATTGAGTTTATTGGCTCCGGATCTGTCAAAGGAGTTTGGTTGGAGTAATAGTGACTATGCCAATATCACGTCCGTATTTCAGTTTGTTTACGCCATTTCCATGTTGTTTGCGGGACGTCTTATCGACAAACTGGGTACCAAAGCAGGATTTATATTAGCTATTGTGATCTGGTCTATTGGTGCGATCATGCATGCGGTTGCCATACCAATCGGAACAGGAGTATCCAATCTTTTTGCGTGGATCGGAATCGGTGCTGTACCCGTTTCTATTGCAGGTTTTATGGTTGCCCGGGCCGTACTGGGTTTAGGGGAATCCGGAAACTTTCCTGCTGCTATCAAAGCCACTGCAGAATATTTTCCCAAGAAAGAAAGATCGTTTGCAACTGGGATTTTTAATTCAGGTGCTAATATAGGAGCGATACTGGCTCCGCTTACTGTTCCCTGGATTGCGGAGACGTGGAACTGGGAAACAGCCTTTATACTCATAGGGGCAGTTGGTTTCATATGGTTATTATGCTGGAATATTTACTATGCATTACCACGGAAGCAAAATAGACTTTCTGCCGCTGAACTGGCTTATATTGAAAGTGATAAAGAAGATGAGCCTGTTACTGAAGACACGAATGTAAAAACGGCAAAAATTTCCTGGATCAAATTGCTGGGCTATAAACAAACCTGGGCTTTTGCGTTTGGTAAAATGATGACAGATGGGGTATGGTGGTTCTTCCTGTTCTGGCTGCCCAAATACCTAGATGCCCAATATGGGATGACAGGAAAAGAGATTATGTTGCCTTTGGCAGTATTATATAGCATGACCATGTTTGGAAGTATTGGCGGCGGTTATTTCCCAACCTATTTTATTAATAAGGGATACAATCCTTATGACGGCAGAATGAAAGCCATGCTGCTGATTGCACTTATCCCGCTGGTGGTACTGGCGGCGCAGCCATTCGGGTATATATCATTCTGGGTGCCTGTTATCTTAATTGGTATAGGTGCATCGGCACACCAGGCCTGGAGTGCTAATATCTTCACCACTGTATCTGACATGTTTCCTAAAAAGGCGGTGGGTTCCGTAGTAGGTATTGGTGGAATGGCCGGGGGGTTAGGTGGGGTGGCAATTTCTAAAATCGGCGGTGCGTTATTTGATCATTACAAAGCGTTGGGACATATTCAAACCGGGTATACCATCATGTTTGCCTTTTGTGCTGTAGCGTACCTGATCGCCTGGTTTGTGATGAAGGCCCTGGTGCCGAAATATAAACCTATTACCGACCTTTAGTAATATAGTGATATACCCATTAAATAAGAATCCCCGCCACCCGGCGGGGATTTCTCTTATTGATAAATTCTGTCAATCGCATCCCTGTATTTTTCGGATATCACTTTTCGCTTCATCGACATTTTAGGTGTCAGTTCGCCACTATCCACACTCCATTCATTGGGTAGCAGCTCAAATTTTTTGATCTGCTCCACATGGTTGAAGAATTTATTAAAACTTTCCACCAGCTCTTTATACAGTTCGATCACTTTTGGGTTCCGGATCAATTCTTCATTGGTTCCATCAGTCACCCCATTATGCCGGGTCCAGTCACGCAGGTTGGGGAAAGAAGGAATCAATAATGCGCCTACAAATTTTCTTTCAGAACCCACTACCATCACCTGTTCAATAAAAGGAGACTCTTTTAATTTATTTTCAATCGGCAGTGGTGCTACGTATTTACCGCCACTGGTTTTAAATAATTCTTTTTTACGGTCAGTGATCTTCAGGAATTTATTATCGATGATAGTGCCGATATCACCGGTATGGAACCAACCATCGGTCACCACTTCATCGGTCAGGTCAGGTCGCTTGTAATAGCCCATCATTACATTCGGCCCCTTGCATAATATCTCGCCATCTTCTGCAATTTGCACCGATACATTATCAATCAGTGGCCCAACAGAACCAAACATGCGGTCTTCTTCATTATACCGGTTTACACTGATCACCGGTGATGTTTCAGTGAGACCATATCCTTCCATGATAGTGATCTGCCCCGCAGTGAAGATGCGGATCAGCCGTACCTGGCAGGCGGCACCCCCGGTTACAATACACCTGATATTACCACCTAACCCTTCTCTCCATTTGCTGAAGATGAGTTTATTGGCCAATGCCAGCTGCATTTTATACCAGGCTCCCTGGTCTTTATTGATCTCGAATTTTTCTGCCAGTCCATGTGCCCAGAAGAATAATTTCTTTTTCATACCGGTAAGTTCATTGCCTTTCTGCATGATCTTGTCATATACTTTCTCCAGTAATCTTGGCACGGTGGTAAACATATCCGGCTGCACTTCCTTCAGGTTATCGCCTATGGTATCTAAACTTTCCGCATAATAAATGGACGTACCCCTGAATAAATAGAGGTAGGTCACCATTCTTTCAAAAATATGATTCAGTGGCAGAAAGCTCAGGGAACGCATTTTATCTCCCGGCGGAAAACAGGGAATGCAGGCCAATACATTGGAAAGAATATTTTCATGGCTCAGCATCACACCCTTGGGTGTTCCAGTGGTGCCGGATGTATAAATAATAGTAGCCAGGTCCTCGTACCTTATCTTATCGGCAATTGATTTTATTTGTGCTTTCAATTCAGGTGTACTGAGTGCAGTCACTTCCTTCCAGTGTTTGGCATTTGGTACATGATCGAATGTATAAATCTCTTTCAAGCTGTGCACACGTCCTTTCAGGCTCAGCACTTTCAGGTACAGGTCTTCATCATTCACAAAAACAATTTTTACCTGTGCATCGTTCAGGATGAACTCCAGTTCATTTACATTGATCGTGGGATAAATAGGAGTCAATACAGCGCCGATCTGCTGAACGGCTAAATCCAGTAATACCCATTCAGGTCTGTTTTTACAAAGAATCGCCACTTTGTCCCTTCCTTCGGCACTCATATCATTAGGGCCGATGCCCAGGCTTAAGAGGCCGGCACCCAGATCATTAACGGTATCACTTACCTGTTGGGTGCTGTATTTTTTCCATTGCCCTGCCTCCTTGCCTGCCAGCATATCTTCCAGGGAAGATGATCCTTCGAGGTGGTATTGAAGGCAATCAAATAATCTGCGTGGTTCTGTCATGGTGCAATCGTTATTTTAATCAGGCCTTTACAAAAAAGGGTTACAGCAGTCAAATTAGGCAAAAAAGAAAACATAAAAAAAACCTCCTGTTTGCTGGTTCAGGAGGTGGAAATAAGTTGAAAATGGATCATTTTACCTGGTAATACTGGCCTGGCGGAATCCTGAAAACCCTGTTTTTCTGGAAAGTGGTGAAGGCATTGAAATTTTCAGCATGTGTTTTGGTCCAGTTATCGTAAGCAGCCAGGTTTTCAACCGGCCCGAAGAGCCATTGGTTATAGGCTTCAAATAATCCATCCCGGACCAGTTGCTGCTGGTAATCGAAAAGACGGAACGGGTATTTAGCAGCAAAATTGGTGAACCAGCTGAGTATAAACCGGGTCCTGATCATGGTGAGTGTTTCAATGGTCACCCCTTTACTGGTGAGGGAAGATTGCTTGCCCATCTCCGTTAAAAAAGCTTTGGCAAATTCACTCTTGTTTTTTTCTTCGCCCTGCAAAAGGTCAGGATTGGCAAATAATTTTTCCTTATAGCCCTGCAGTAATAGTTGTTTCATAGCGGCTCCTCTTTCACTCAGGCTTTCCATATTCACAAAAATCTCTCCGTATACAAGGCTCCACACTTTATCTTTTGTATAAAAATAGAACAAGGCTGCATTATAATAATTGCCGCCATAGGCCGGGTCGATCTGTATCCCTTTTTCCCACTGATCAATGGCATTGAAATCTTTAGTGGCCCAGAGCAATTCGCCATATTCACTGTAGAGGGGGCCGCTTCTTGGAAATTTTTTCAGTGCTTTTTTGTACATCTTGTCGCAGTCTTTGACCAGTTCCAGTGCCTTATATACGTTCCCGGCAATCTGGTAGGTCATTACATCGGCATCATCACGGTCCACAATAGCCTTCACACCTTCGAGAGCCTTATCAAAATCCTGTTTGAGGTAATAATTCTGGATCAGATCTTTTTGTAATTCAAGGCTGTTCTTATCCTGTTGCAGGGCCCGGTTCAATACGACAATGGCATTGTTATAATCACCAGCCATCATAAAGGTCCGGGCAGTTTCCCGGAGTGTGGCCACATCTTCCGGTTGTGCCAATGCCGTCGCCAGCGAAAAGGAAAAGATAAAAGCGGCAATAAGTTTTTTCATATATAAAGTTGAAAACAAAGAGACGTTACTATGAACGTCCCTGTTGCAAAGTAACAATTATTTTAGTAGCGAATCAGAGCAGATGTGTTAAAAGTCCGTCCCTTAGTTTGGGTTCAAACCAGGTGCTTTTCGGGGGCATAACGTTACCACTATCGGAAATATCAAATAACTGCTCAAGGGTAACAGGATGCAAACTAAAGGCCACTTTCATTTCACCGCTGTCAACTCTTTTTTCTAATTCTTTCAGGCCCCGTATCCCACCTACAAAATCAATTCTTTTATCTGTCCGCTGGTCTTTGATGCCGAGTAATTTATCTAAAATATTATTGGAAAGGATCGTTACATCCAGCACGCCGATCGGGTCTTCGGTCCAGGTGCCCTTGCGGGCGGTGAGTATGTACCATTGATTGTCCAGGTACATGCCAAATTCATGCAAATGGGCTGGTTTTACTGCTTCAGGGCTTGAAGTGATCATAAAATCATCCTGCAAAGCTGCGATCAGTTCTTCGGGAGTATGATCCTTCAGATCTTTAATAACACGGTTATAATCTAATATGGCTAACTGGCTGGCGGGGAAAATAGTGGTCAGAAAATATTTTGCAGCGTCACTGTCGGGCAATGCTTTGCTCACTTTGGCAGCAGAAGCAGCCCGGTGATGCCCGTCAGCAATATAGGTGTACGGAACTTTACTGCTGAACAGGTCGGTGATGGCCGTAACTGTTGCTTCTTCATTCACGATCCAGATGGTATGCTGAATACCATCTTCTGCAGTAAAATCATAAACAGGAGGCTGGTTTTCCTGCCAGTTATCAATAATTGAATTCACTTCAGCAACGTCCCGGTAAGCCAGGAATACATTCCCGGTTTGTGCTTCGATGGTTTGCATATGATCAATACGGTCCTTTTCCTTTTCAGGTCTTGTAAACTCATGCTTTTTGATCACATCATCAAAATAATCCTGCACCGACGATACACAAACTAATCCGGTTTGTGAACGGCCATCCATGATGAGACGATAGATATAATAGCAGGGTTTTTCTTCCTGCAATAATGTGCCGCTGGTAATGAATTGCTGCAGGTTCTCTTTGGCTTTTTCATAAACTGCTGCGCTGTGGATATCAATCGTATCCGGCAGATCAATTTCTGATTTTGTTACATGAAAAAAAGAATAAGGATTTCCTTTAGCTTCTTCTTTAGCTTCAGCACTATTAAGTACATCGTAGGGGCGGGAAGCTACCTGTTGTGATAATGCAGGTGTTGGTCTTACTGCTTTGAACGGTTTAATAGTGGCCATTTTCGACATGAAAATTTATAGGTGTAAATATTATCCTTTTTTACGGGCAAATTCTTTCATCAGCTCTGTAAATGCTTTTACGCTTTCTATTGTTAAAGCATTGTACATAGAAACCCGGAAACCGCCCACACTCCGGTGACCTTTTACCCCAATCATTTTTTCATTCTTACACTGGTCAAGAAATTCTTTTTCAAGGATCGGGTCTTCCATCACAAAGACAGCATTCATCCGGCTGCGGTCTTCTTTGGCAACCGGGCCTTTGAACAAGGGCAGGCTGTCTAATGTTTCATAAAGCAGTTTTGCTTTTGCGTCGTTCAATTTTTCAATAGCAGCAACACCTCCCATTTTTTTCAACCATCGAAGTGTAAGCAAAACAACATACACAGCAAATACGGGTGGTGTATTCAGCATGCTGCCTTCTTTAATATGATTGCGGTAGTCAAGTATCGTCGGGATATCCCGGTTTACTTTACCCGTAATATTTTTATTGATGATCACCAGGTTAACACCGGCGGCACCCATATTCTTTTGCGCACCGGCATAGATGAGGTCAAATTTATTGAAATCCAACCGGCGGCTGAGGATATCACTGCTCATATCAGCTACTAACGGAACAGCACAATCGTACGGCAACTGCTGCCATTGTGTGCCGGCAATAGTTTCATTAGTGGTAATATGTAAATAAGCAGCAGTAGGTGTAACCGTAATATCTTTTGGGATGCTGGTGTAATTCGTGTCTTTCGAAGAGCCCACGATCTCCACATGCCCAAACAGTTTGGCTTCTTTGATGGCTTTACCAGCCCAGGTACCTGTTTCGGTATAGGCAGCAATATCGTTTTCATTCAGCAGGTTCATGGGTACCTGCATGAATTGCGTGGTGGCACCTCCATGCAGGAATAATACTTCATGATCATTATCCAGTTGCATTAATTCTTTTACTAATGACCTGGCTTCATCCATCACCGCTTCAAATAATGGGGTACGGTGACCGATCTCTAAAATGGAAAGGCCGCTATTATTAAAATCAAGAATGGCCTGGCCGGCTTGTTCAAAAACCTCTTTGGGTAAAACAGAAGGGCCTGCATTGAAATTATGAATCATTGGCTGTAAGGTTTCAACCCTGCAAGGAGGGTTAATGAGCTGACAAATGTACTAAATAAAAGGGCGACGGGAGGAAGCTTTACCTGTTGATTGGATAAGCGGTCACTCATGCTCTCTTCCCTTGATAGCAGCATTTTTCCAGGCAGTATTCAGTTTTTCAAATTCCTGCAGGTCTTCAGGGGTGAATTCTTTATTACTGAGTTTACCGAGATCGGGCTGCCCGGCATTGACCCAGGCGGTGTACCAGAAAGAAGCGACTGTATAGATGGATTGGCGCATTCGTCTTTCGATCATTCCTTTCAGTAAGGCGTCATATTTCAGTGAATAAGCAGAAGAATATTGACGGATCGTTACACCATTACGGTCTTCAAATGCAAATTTCTGATCAGCCGGAAATTGCCTGCTTAATTCTTTTTCATATTTCAACACCGTATCAGCAGCGGCTGCACTTTCCAGTACCCTTTTCCATATATAATCAGCCGGGTTTTTAATGTATTCTGCTTTTCCAATGAAGAGATCCCATTCTTTTTCAGCCAGGAGCTCAGGAATACGGCTTTCCCAAAATCCATGAATACCTTTCTGGTCGGTAAACTGGCCATTGTGATTACTGCTGGCATGAAGCGGGACATGGGAGTCGGCAATATAATGCCCGATCTCGGCTGAGTACTTCAGGATCTTTGCCTGGTTCTTTTCTTTAAAAGCTTCCGTTAAACGATACAGCATGGTTTGTAACCACCAGGGAACAATTCCATGAGCCAGTAAAGTATCTGCTGAATATTTTGCAACTGCATCGTCCCATTTCCGGGGCAACGAATCGAACGGGAAAGTGCCGTAATGATCAATATCGATATAATGTCTGGGGCCTTCTTCCGGAACAGCATATCTTCTTTTATCAGGGTCCACGGCATGTTCTTCCAGGAAACCAATAGCAGGTTTGTATAAGACCATCATTTCTGGTGGTAAAAGAAATACTGCATGGTGATTGATCTTGCGGTGTGCATAAAAACCCCAGCAAAGACAGTGTTGCCAGAGTAAACAGGAAAAAAGGATGCAGAAAACTTTCTTCATTTGGTAACTGCGTTGTCAATTCCTTTTTTTTCATCATCATCTTCATCCAGGTCCACCACACCCCCCGTCACCGCATATTTCATGGCTTCACCGGCAGTGATCTGCTCTATCTTGCGGATCCTTGCCCGGGGCAGTATATAAAGCTGGCCGGCAAAGTTGTAGGATTGCGGCACATATACGCTTACTTTATCAGCACCCAGTTCAAATTTCTCCATTTCTTCATCGGTTAAAAAACCAACGATCCATACATCTTCTGCAAACACATTCGCCAGGACTGCTTTATTGAATTTTCTTTTATCACCGGCAAAGGCTTCAAAGAAATCTTTGGTGGAAGAATAGATGAACTTGATACCGGGTGTTCTTTCCATCCATTGATCAAAGAAATTGATCGCACTGCCCATCAGGAAGTTGGAGCTCACCCAGCCCACAAGAATCACAAAAAGTATGATGAGTACAAAACCGAGACCGGGGATATTAACATAAGGACGAAGAATACCGTCTACTTTTTCAAAAAGCCAGTAAAGGGCATAAGCAGTAATAGCAATGGGTGCAATAATAATAAGTCCCTGTATAAAGAAGCGGAAGATCTTCCTGACCACACTTGATTTTTTTAAAGCAGGAGTTTTGGGCTTCATGCACAGTCAATTAAGCAATAAAGATAGCGGAATTTGAATTTTGACTAAGTATATCTCCTGGCTGAAACAAACACTTGTCTGTATAAAGGAATTGTTACGAATGGCGAAAAAAAAGGATGGAAACTTTGGTTACGAAAAAAGTTTCCATAGTTTTGCCCTTCGATTTTGAAGTATGGAACCCAAAGAACGCATATTAATTAAGGCTGAGGAACTGTTTATGCAGTATGGCATACGTTCTGTCTCCATGGATGACATTGCCAATCACCTGGGCATGTCAAAAAAGACCCTGTACCAGTATTATGCCGATAAGGATGAACTGGTGGATGCTGTTGTGGACTCACATATTTCAGGGATACAGACAGATTGTGCAGGCTGCCAGCAAGAGGCAAAGGATGCTATTCACGAGATATTTATGATGATGGAACGGATCATGGATGAGTTTACCAATATGAACCCCATGTTGCTGCATGACCTGGAAAAATTTCATTTCCGGTCTTTTCGCCGGTTCAAAGAACATAAGGATAAATTTTTGGCCAAAGTGATAAAAGACAATATTGACTGGGGTATTAAAGATGAATTATACAGACCTGATATCAATGTGGACGTAATGGTGAAGTTCAGGCTGGAATCTATGATGCTGGCATTTGATGTCAGTGTTTTTCCGCCGGGAAAATATAACCTGGCTGGTGTAACCGGGGTCATTATCGAACATTTTGTATACGGGCTTGCCACTATCAAAGGACATAAACTGATTCAGAAATACAATGAACAACGAAACAAAAACCAACAACATGAAGAAACGAGGAAATAACAGGAGACGTGCGGCAATCGTACTGGCTTTGTTCCCTTTCATGGCGATGGCACAGGATACAGCGAAAGTGACAAAGCATGAATTTTCCATTCAGCAGGCCATTGATTATGCCAGCAAGAATAATGTGCAGGTCAAAAATGCATTACTGGATGTAAAATACCAGGAGCAGGTGAACAGGGAAGTAACCTCCCGTGCTTACCCCGGTATTAACGCCAGCCTGGGAACAACCTATAATCCCAATGTGGCCACACAGGTGATCCCCAATTTTATTTCACCTGCTACCTACCAGGTACTGGTGGATGAAGGTGTAAAAGATGGTAATGGCAATCCTATTGTAATGCCAAACGATTTTGGATTTATTGCAGCGCAGTTCGGCACTAAGTATAGCGCTACAGCAGCGATCAGCCTGAGCCAGATACTTTTTGATGGCCAGGTATTCGTAGGCTTGCAGGCCAGGGATGCCACGATGAATTTTGCCCGTAAGAATGCAGAAATCACTGAGGAAGCTGTAAGAACAAATATTTACAAGGTTTATTACCAGTTGGTGGTTAGCAAAACACAAGTAGAGCTATTAGATGCGAATATCGCTTTGCTGGAAAAGTTATTGAAAGACACAAGGATCATTTATGAGAACGGGTTTGCAGAAAAACTGGATGTTGACAAAGTAAATGTGCAGCTCACCAACCTGCAGACAGAGAAACGAAAAGTATTGAACACGATCTCGAATGGCTACTATGGACTGAAGTTACTGATGGGTATGCCGGTCAAAGATCAGCTGGTGCTCACCGACACACTGAGTGCTGACCAGATCAAAGAAGGCGTGCTGGAGAACAGTGCATATGATTACAAAGACCGGAAAGATTACCAGTATGCACAGATCGGCAAGCAATTGAATGAATATAATATCCGCCGCTACAAACTGAGCCAGGTACCAACCGTATCGCTTAATGGCCAGTATGCCAAGAATGCCCAGCGGAATAAATGGAATTTCTTTGGGAAGGGTGATTGGTTTACCATCTCTTCTGTCAGCCTGAATATATCAGTGCCCATTTTCAATGGTTTTTATACCAAATCAAAGATTCAGCAGGCCCGGATTGATTTACAGAAAACCGAAAACCAGATCAGTGCCCTGGAGATTTCCATTGACCAGCAGGTGGAAACGGCAAAGAACAATTTTCGTTCTGCCATTACCAATATGGACTACCAGCAGCGAAATATGGAATTAGCTGAGAAAGTGTACCAGCAAACCAAGAAGAAATACGAAGTGGGTACGGGTTCACAAACAGAGATCAATACAGCGCAAACAGATCTGAAAACAGCACAAACCAATTATATCACGGCCCTGTATGATGCAATCATTGCAAAGGTTGACTTTATGAAGGCAACCGGTAAATTATAATCAACACCAAAATCAACGACCATGACTCTTAAAATAAATTATATGCAACAGGTTTGGAAATTCTCTTTCGCAGTAGCCTTATCAGCTTTGCTGGTAGCCTGTGGCAGTACTGCGGCTAAAGACAAAAAAGGTGAAATAACCGATATAAAATCAAAGCTTGAGAAGCTGAAAAAAGACAAGACTGGCCTGGATACAGAAATACGCCAGTTGGAGGAGCAGCTCGCAAAAGCAGATCCGGATGCTGTGTCCGTAAAAAAATTGATCTCTGTTGATACATTGCGGATACAGGACTTTGCTCATTACATTGACCTGCAGGGAAAAATATCAAGCAGTGGTATTGGTTATGTGGCACCGAAAGGTGGCGGTGGAGTGATCAGGGCTATCTATGTGAAAGTAGGAGACAGGGTTTCTTCCGGTCAGTTGGTGGTAAAGCTGGATGATGCGATGCAACGACAAGCATTGATCGGGGCACAGCAGGCCACCGGCCAATTGAAAGCAAGACTGGCGCAGGCACAAACGATCTATGAACGTTACCAGAACCTCTGGAAACAAAATATAGGTGCGGAAATAAATGTCGTGAATGCCAAAGCCGATGTGGATGCATTGACTGCACAATTACGTTCCGCAGAATCGAGTGTGGCACAAGCCGCAGAAGCATTGGATATGACGAATGTAAGAGCGGGTATGAGCGGTGCAGTGGAAGAAGTGAATGTAAGAGTGGGAGAATTTTTTAGTGGGGCTACCCAACAGGGAGGGCAGATTGTAATTGTAAATGCAGGATCACTTAAAGCGGAAGTGCCCGTACCGGATACTTATGTGGCAAAGGTTAAAAAAGGAGATAAAGTACTGATTGCTGTTCCGGAAACAGGGAAAGCTCCATTCGAATCAACGATCAGCGTAGTAGGTGCATCCATCAATGCAACGACCCGTTCTTTTATCACAGAAGCAAAAGTTCCCAATGATCCATTGCTGAAACCTAATCAAACTGCTGTGATGAAAATCCTGGATTACCAGGCGAAGGGAGCAGTGGCGGTTCCTATCAACGTGGTACAATCAGATGAAAAAGGGAAATACGTGTATGTAATGGAAAAAGCAGGTGATAAAATGGTGGCGCGGAAAAAAACTGTGATTGCCGGCGAAGCGTATAATGGCTTGATGGAAATTAAAAGCGGCCTTACTGGCGGAGAACTGATTATCACGGAAGGTTACCAGACCGTGTATGATGGACAGGTAGTAACAACCGGGAATAACTAACCAGTACTTTTCGGAATTGAATACAGGTAAAGTGATACGGATAATGATCCGCAGGTGGGGATCATCATAACAGCAGAAATGCTGTTTGTAAACAAATCAACTGACGACAAAAATTTTTATGATGAATATTCTTGAAGGAGTGGCAGCCAAATTCAAACAGTTCAGGCCAACCAGCTGGGCGATTGATAACAGGACTGCTGTTTATATCATTGCGATCCTTATATCGTTATATGGATTATTGAAGTTCAACAGTATGCCGAAGGAGCAGTTCCCGGATATTGTAGTACCTACTATTTCTGTGGCTACCGTATTTGTTGGTAATTCGCCAAAGGATATTGAAAACCTGGTGACAAGACCTATTGAAAAGCAGCTGAAGGGCATTAGTGGTGCCAAAGTAATAAAAATACAAAGTACCTCCCAGACAGATTACAGCCTTATTGTAGTGGAGTTTGATACGGACGTAAAGACCGATATCGCCAAGCAAAAAGTAAAAGATGCGATTGATAAGGCCAAGACCGATCTGCCAACAGACCTGACATCGCAGCCCGATGTACAGGAATTCGCCTTCAGCGAAATGCCGATCATGTTTGTGAATGTGAGTGGTGATTATGACGGTATCAAGCTGAAAGAGTATGCCGATAAAATGCAGGATCGTTTTGAAAGTCTCACTGAAATAACCAGGGCTGAAATTGTGGGAGCACCGGAAAGAGAGATACAGGTGAATGTTGATCCGTATAAAATGACGGCAGCCCGTGTAAGTTTTACCGACATTGAAAATGCGATCAGCCGGGAGAATAATGATATTACCGGCGGTTTGATTGAAGAAGGAAATATGAAAAGGACCCTGCGGGTGAAAGGACAGTTTGCCAGTGTTACAGATATGCAGAATATTATTGTCCGCAGCAGTGCACAAGGCGCTTCTGTTTACCTGCGGGATATAGCTGAATTGAAAGATACCATTAAGGAAAAAGACAGTTATGCCCGGCTGGATGGCAAAAATGTGGTTACCCTTAATATCGTTAAAAGGGCAGGGGAAAACCTGATCGATTGTGCCGATAAAGTGAAAGCGGCTGTGGCAGATATGCAGGCAAAGGAAGAATTGCCCAAAGACCTGCGGGTAGAGTTTACCGGTGATCAGAGTAAACAAACAAAGACTTCTTTTAACGAACTGATCAATACGATCATTATCGGGTTTATACTGGTATTGATCATCCTGATGTTCTTTATGGGTGTTACAAATGCTTTCTTTGTGGCATTGAGTGTTCCGCTGAGCGTTTTTGTAGCTTTTTTATTCCTGCCGATAGCTGATGGAATCATTGGCACCAGTGTCACCCTGAATTTTATTGTACTCTTTGCATTGCTCTTTGGCTTAGGTATAATCGTGGATGATGCCATTGTGGTGATTGAGAACACCCACCGTATTTATAATAACGGCAAAGTGCCTATTGTACGAAGTGCTAAGGAAGCCGCCGGGGAGGTCTTTATTCCTGTATTAGCCGGTACAGCTACGACACTGGCACCGTTCTTTCCACTCTTGTTCTGGAAAGGACTGATCGGGAAGTTTATGATCTACCTGCCAACCATGCTGATCCTTACGCTGGCAGCATCTTTAATTGTAGCATTTTTTTTCAACCCGGTGTTTGCAGTAAGTTTTATGAAGCCGGAAGGGAAAGAATTTGAAAAACCCAAGAAGGCAGTTTTCAGAAATAAATGGTTCATCATTTTTGCGGTGGCCGGTGTTTTATTACATCTGTCCGGAATGCACGGTATTGCGAATTTCCTGTTGTTAATGGCAATACTGATGGTGTTCAATGCCTATGTCCTGAATGATGTGATCCACGTTTTCCAGCAAAAGGTATTACCCGGACTGATGAACAGGTATGAGAAAATGCTGCGCTGGATATTACAGGGCTGGCGTCCGGTATGGGCATTTATTTCATTGTTCGGCATATTTGCTTTGTCTCTTGGTTTACTAATGGCTAGTATAGGAATCGGGAGAACAAAATCTACTTTCTTCCCCAGCGGTGATCCCAATTTTGTATATGTGTACCTGAAGATGCCGGTAGGAACACATGCCAGACATACAGACAGTGTATTGCATATCCTTGAACACCGGGTGGAAAAAGTGTTGGAAAAGGAGAAACCAGGTGTTCCCGGAGGTATTGTGGAGAGCATTATTACTAATGTAGCGGTGAGTGCCAATAACCCGAGAGATAATAACAGGAGTGTACAGTCCAACCTCGGCCGTATACAGATATCGTTTGTTGAATTTGAGAAAAGACATGGTAAGAGCACATTACCATATAAAGAAGAGATCAGGAAAGTGGTGCAGGGAATACCGGGTACCAGTGTGGAAGTGGCACAGGAAGATGGAGGCCCGCCCACAGACCCGCCCGTGAATATTGAAATCGTCGGGGATAATTTTGAAAATATCTCTGCCGTAGCATCTAATCTGTATAATTACCTGGATACAAACCGGGTGGATGGTATAGAGAATTTACAGCCGGATATTGACCTGAGCAACCCGGAGATCAGCATTATTGTTGACAGGGAAAGGGCCATGCTTGAAGGCATATCTACCGGCCAGGTGGGTATGGAGATCCGCACCGCTGTATTCGGAAAGGAAGTAAGCAAGATCAAAGATGGTGAAGACGAATACAAAATACAATTGCGGTATAAAGAACTGCTGCGTAACAATATCACCGATCTCATGAATATGCGGATCACATTCATGGATATGAATACCATGCAGGTGAAATCAATTCCTTTGAGCTCTGTAGCTAAAGTTGATTACACGAATACAACCGGTGCGGTAAAGAGAAAGAATGTAAAAAGAACGATCCAGTTGCAGAGTAATGTGCTTGACCCTACCATGGTGGGTCCGATTAATGCAGAGCTGCAAACAAAGATCAATGATTTCAAAAGTAAGGTGAAGATACCTTCGGATGTTACTATTAAATTGAGCGGCCAAAGCGAACAGGAGCAGGAAACCAATGAGTTCTTGTTACTCGCTTTTGGTATTGCAATCGGCTTGATATTCCTGATACTGGTGTTGCAGTTCAATAGTATGAGCAAGCCGTTTATTGTGGTGACTGAAATATTCTTCTCCGTAATAGGTGTGCTGCTTGGATATGCTTTGACGGGTATGACCATTGCCACGATCATGCTGTTGGTGGGTATTGTGGGCCTGGCAGGTATCGTAATTAAGAATGGTATCCTTATCATAGAATTCACCGATGAATTGCGAGGCCGGGGTTACAGAACGAGGGAAGCCGCCGTACAAGCGGGTAAAATCAGGATCATACCGGTATTACTGACAGCGGTGGCTACCATATTAGGCTTGTTACCATTGGCCATCGGGTTCAATATTGATTTTGCCGGCTTGTTTCAGCACCTGCGGCCGAATATCTTCTTTGGTGGCGACAGTGTGGTGTTCTGGGGGCCCCTGAGCTGGACGATCATTTTTGGTTTGATCTTCTCCTTCTTCCTGACGCTGGTCATGGTGCCGAGTATGTACCTGATCGCTGAACGGCTGAAGAGACCGATGGGAAAATTTTACGGAACCAAATTCATCGCCTTGTTAGGTTTTGCCGGTCCGTTCTTTTTCATTTTTGTAGGAATCATGTATCTGGTAAGAAAATTGCAGGGTAGGCCTGTCTGGATGGGTGTTCCCCGCAAAACAAGAACGTTAAGAAAGGTATAATTAAATGACCGTTATCCCGCAAAGCCATGAGATACAGGGAGAAAAATCGATAGAGCTTCGTCTTGTATATTAGTGGCTTTGCGGGATTTTTTTATGCAGCATTATTGAATACCCGGTTGTCTTATCGATGCAACCATTGTTTTTATAAAGGAATATTGAATAAAAGGGCAACTCACATGAGTCGCCCTTTTTGCTATAAACCTTAACCAAAATACGTTCAGGCTGCTTTTGCCCTTCCCTTATTACCATTGTAGAAAACCAGGTCCACATCAATACGGTTCAGTTTCCTGTCGCGGATAGAAATATAGGCTCTCATTTTTTCAGCACTGGGCTGAATTTCCAGCATACTGCTGATCATTTCAGGGCAGGAACATTGAATGGTTTCCTTTACCCGCAGGAAGATGATATCACTGATCTTTTGTGCCGAAATTTTGATACAATCATTTTCTGTATGCAGTACTGCTTTTTTAAGCATGTTGCTGAATACATCAGTCAGCATTTCACTGTTGGTATTTACGTTGATATCGGGGTTGATATCGTTGATAAAGAAACTTCCCCGGTTGACGGCAAGCGGCAACATCTCTTTCACAACACTGTTCACAAGTTCTCTTAATGAATGGGTGGTTTGCATAGGACTCAGTTATTGTTTGTCATAATAATAATCACTTCAGGGTTTTTATGATTTCTCCGCCTGCTTAACTGCGCAGGCGGAGAAATCAAATTTCATTGTACCCGGATGTTGTTGTTATTTTTTCAAGGAGTTGGAGTTATTACCGGGGTTATTCACAGGTCTCAATCACTATATTGATCTTGAGTAATATCTCTTTCGCAGAACAAAGGAACGATAAACAGTAACCGGATAAAATAGTGCATCAGCTTATAAAGGAGTAATTGTTTTGTAGCCCAGGGTGTAGAATTTGCACTACATAGAACTACTCATCCGGGCAAAAAAAAACCGCTTTAAGAGCGGCTTTTCTTTATAATAACCCGGGAAGATTAAAAGGCTTTTTTCTCTACAGGTTTACCATCTACATCCAGCTCAATCACATCATAACCCAGTTTTTTGACTCCTTCGAGGATCTTGGCCTTGTCGCCTACCAGCAGGATATTCATTTTTTCGGGATTCAGCATTTTCTTTGCTACGGCATCTACTTCTGCTTTGGTGAGTTTAGCCAGTATTTTATTCTGCTGGTCCACAAAATTGGCAGGCAGGTTATAATCCAGTATACGGCGGATGAAACCGGCTTTCTGGAAACCTGTTTCATAGCTCCTCGCATCCCGCTGCCCTAATGAATTCTTCATGAATTTCAATTCAGCTTCTGTAATACCATTCGTTCTGTAATTATTCAATTCTTTCATTACTTCAACCAATGCACTGTCAGTGGCATCAGCCCGGATACCAGCACTGAATTCAAAATCACCTCCATATTCATTGGCACTGAAACCACTTCTGGCACCGTAGGTCCAGCCTTTATCTTCCCGTAAGTTCAGGTTCAGGCGGCTGTTGAAATCACCTCCTAATCCATAGTTCATCAGCATACTCCTGTAGTAATCTCCTGTTGCATCATATTTCTGACCGGTGGCATAGCCAACCCGGAATTGAGATTGTGCTGCTTTGGGAACATCCACCATAAATACTTTGGTCTTATCAATGGGTGCCGGTGTGCTGTTCACCTTCGGCATATCAATTTTCTTGTTAGGTAATTTATTCAGGAAGGCAAGCTTGGGTAAAATCTCTTCCTGTTTTACATCACCCACCACCACTACTTTGGTGCCCTGTGAAGTGATATAGTTGTCATAATAATCCTGAACATCCTGCAACTTCAGGTTCTTCACGGTGTATTCAGTCCCGGCTTCGCTCATGCTCAGGATATTGTTAGGGCCATAATTGATTTTGGCAAAAACATTACTGGCCACTGCAGCAGGATCGGCCTTGGCCTGCTTGAAGCTTTCCAGGTTCTGACGCTGGATCCGGTTGAAGGCTGCATCGGAGAATTTAGGATTGAATAATCTTTCTTCCACCAGGGCTAATGTGGCATCCAGGTTTTTCTTTAAGGATTGTACATTAACAGTAATCCCATCAAAGCTGCTGCCGATGTTGACAGAACTTCCGAGTTTTTGCAATTCTACTGCCATCTGCTCGGCCGTATATTTTTTGGTGTCCTCATTCATCATATCACCAAACATATCAGCCAGCCCGATTTTAGCCGTATCTTTTGCCTGTAATAAATGCCCGCCGGGAATGGTGATGGTCAATGTTACTGTTGGGATCTCGGCACTTTCTGTTCCGATCATTCGGATACCATTCGGCATATCCTTTCTCCAGAACTTGGGAACCTTCACCAGTGGATTAGGTCCGTTACCCGGAATCTTACTACGGTCGAAATTGTCTTTGGCTTTTACATATTTCAAACCGGCATAGCCATAATCAGGTGCGGTGTATTTAGTCGAGTCGATCTTGTAATTATCTGCTTTAGCGATCAGGGCTTCCTGCCCTTTGGGTAATACACTCAGGCGAACAGCATATTTGCCTTTGATATATTGATTGTATACCCTCATCACATCTTCTTTGGTAACGGACTGGTACATTTTGATCAGGTCAGCCACTTTATTGGGATTGCCGGTGAAAGTCTGGAAAGCGGCCAACTGGGATACTTTGCCAGCTACACTCTGCAAGCCATTGATCAGTTGTGATTCAATGCCACCTTTGAATTTGGCCACATCATCATCAGTAACACCTCTTGCTTCAAATGAATCCAGCGCATTGCGGAACAGGCTGTCCATTTGCGCTAATGATTTACCGGGACCGGGTACCAACTGGAACATAAACTCCCCGGCCAATTCAGATAACTGGCTGCTGCCACTTGCCTGCAGGGCTAATTGTTTTTTCGTCAATTGCTGGAACAGTACTGAGTTTCTTCCCTGGCCAATAACCTGTGCCAGGCAAGCTAAAGCTCCCATGTCGGGGTGATAGTTAGGAACAGTTGGATAAACCACCATCAATAGAGGAAGTTTTGCATAGTTGTCTGTATAGGAAACATAGCGGTCAGCTTCCAGTACAGCAGGAGGGACAACAACAGGACTCACTTCCGGCCCACGGGGAATTACACCAAAATATTTTTCTGCCAGCTTTATCACTTCTGCAGGTTTTACATCACCACCTACTGTTAATGTCGCATTATTAGGGCCATACCAGCGCAGAAAGAAATTCTTCAGGTCGTTCACATCCACCCGGTTCAGGTCTTCCACATAACCAATAGTTAACCAGGAATAAGGATGACCGTAAGGGTATAAATTCCTGGAAGCAGTTTCAAAGGAGAGGCCATAAGGACGGTTATCATAGTTCTGTCCTCTTTCATTCTTTACAGTTGAACGTTGGATCTCAAATTTCTTTTGTGTTACCGCATCCAGCAGGAAACCCATACGATCGGCTTCCAGCCACAGCATTTTTTCCAATTGATTACTGGGAACTGTCTCATAATAATTGGTACGGTCACGGTTGGTAGAACCGTTCAGTGTACCACCGGCATCCGAAACAATTTTAAAATGCTGTTCATCGGCCACGTTATCACTTCCCTGGAACATCATATGTTCAAAGAAGTGGGCAAAACCGGATTTACCGATCTCTTCCCGGGCAGAACCAACATGGTAAGTGACATCCACATGCACCACGGGATCACTGTGGTCTTCATGGATAACCAGTGTTAACCCGTTGGGAAGAACATATTTTTCGTAAGGGATAACGATCTCGGTGCCCTTGCGGGTCACTTTCTCAACCAGCTTTGTCTGGGCACCGGCAATAAAAGTTGCCAGGACGGCACCAAACAATAAAAGTCGCTTTTTCATATCTCATTAATTTTTAGAAGGGACGACAAGTTAACAAAAACAGTCGTTCGTCCCTTGCCATTTATCAATTAGTGGGTGCTTTGGGCAGCTTTGAAGGCATTTCGGTAAAATTGTTCAGCAAAAAACCCGGATAATCATCCGGGTTTCTGTTGTGAGGTGAATTTTCATAATTCTTTTATAGTGTATCTGCTTTCAATGGCTTTATGGTATCTGCCGGGGGAACGAAGGTTTTTATTGTGTCTGTGATTACCCGGTGCTTCCTGATAGCCGGGTAGGCCGACACCAGCGATAACTCATAATCATCCCTGCTTTTCAACTTTTGAATAAAAGTTCTGAGTTGTAAAGAATCTGCTGAGCTATGATAAACCTGGTCATGCGCCAGCAATACAAGATTATTCGGATACCGCATTCTCTTTTGAGCGAATGCACTATCAATCATGGTGAGCATTTCATCGGCTGTGTTTTGTACCTGGAAAGTTTTGGAATCGTAATGCCATTCCAGGTCCCAGCCCATCACTATGAAACCGGCTTTTTGTAAAGAATCCATCGCCAGTTTGCTTTTTTTGATATCCGTGTATTGAAGACTGTCTATCCGCCAGCTGTTGCGGCCCGGCGCCCTTACAATATTGGTTTCGGGCAAAAGGGAATCTCTCGTCTTTACCATATCCTTTACCACGGTTTCAGGCAGTTCATAGAAACGATCATAACGGTTATGAGCATGGGTGTAACTATGGTTGCAAATTTCAATATTGTCAGCAGCTTTTAACCTGTTCCAGTTATGTCGCTGCCCCTGGCTGGCAAATACATGCTCACCTACGATGAAGAAAGTAACCGGTATATTTTCATCCTGCACAATATCCAGCACATTCTTCGTCCCCTTATTTGGACCATCATCAAAAGTGAGGTAGATCTTTTTCTTCGGTTTACTATTTTTTTTCTTCGCATTTACGAACGGCTTTTTTTCATCGGTTATATACCCGGTGTCTGACCGCAGAAGGGCTTGTTCTTTTCCCGGTTTTTTGCCGGAATTAGTACATGCCATCAGTGACAGAAAAAGAATAAATGTAAAAAAGGGTTTAAAAAAATCAGTAGCAGGCTCTGCTTCGTCGGGGGTGGATGGAGTTTCCATGTGTTGTAGTGGTAATTAATATTGACTGTGAATATATACAGCAGCAGGGCCATCCTGCAAATCCAGCTGGTTAAAAAAAGGTGAAAGCCTTGTAGCTAAACATCAGGAAAGAAGTGAAAAAAGTCAGGCCAGAACCTGATAAATCCCTGAAAATGGACAGGAAAACTGTCTTAAATTCGCAAAACAAATTTTTACAATGGCCCGTAAGCAGGAAGTACTTAACGATGTTGTCATCAAGTTTGCCGGGGATAGCGGCGATGGAATGCAATTAACAGGAACACAGTTTACCAATAACACAGCTTTATTAGGTATTGATCTTTCAACCTTCCCGGATTTCCCGGCGGAGATCAGGGCACCACAGGGTACCATACCCGGTGTGAGTGGTTTCCAGTTACGTTTTTCAAGTGACAGGGTATTTACACCTGGTGATGCCTGTGATGTGTTGGTGGCGATGAATGCTGCCGCTTTGAAAACAAACCTTACCGCCTTGAAAAAGGGTGGAAAGATCATCGTCAATACTGATGGTTTTGATGGGAAAAACCTTCGCCTGGCCAATTATCCGGAGGGAGAAAATCCACTGGAAAATGGAAGCCTGGAGAATTATGATGTCATCAAAATGGATGTGACGAAGATGACCCGGGAGTCGCTCAAGGATTTTACCATGGGGATGAAAGAAAAGGACAGGGCCAAGAATATGTTTGTGCTCGGTTTCCTGTACTGGATGTATAATAGGGATATGGATAATACCATCACATTCCTGAAAGAAAAATTTGGTAAAAAGCCGGACATCTTTGACAGTAACGTGAAAGTGTTGCAGGCCGGGTATAATTATGGTGATACTACCGAAACCTTCACTACTACTTACCGGGTTGAGAAGGCAAAAATGCAGGCAGGCAGTTATCGCTCCGTCATGGGCAACCAGGCTGCTGCTTTAGGATTGATCGCTGCTTCGCAGAAAAGTGGCTTGCCATTATTCCTTGGTACCTACCCGATCACACCTGCTTCAGATATTTTGCATGAATTAAGTAAGTATAAAAATTTTGGCATCCGTACTTTCCAGGCAGAAGACGAGATAGCTGCTATCTCATCCGCTATCGGTGCAGCTTATGGCGGTTCATTGGGTGTTACCACATCAAGTGGCCCCGGTATTGCATTAAAAGGAGAAGCCATGGGCCTGGCCGTGATGCTCGAAATACCCCTGATCATTGTGAATATACAGCGGGGTGGGCCCTCCACCGGATTACCTACAAAAACAGAGCAGTCTGACCTGATGCAGGCTTATTATGGAAGGAATGGTGAATGCCCGATGCCGATCGTATCCGCATCCACCCCTGCTGATTGTTTTGATGCCATCTACGAAGCAGTTAGAATTTCCGTGCAGCATATGACCCCGGTTATGTTCTTAAGCGATGGATATATTGCGAATGGTGCAGAGCCCTGGCGTTATCCAACTTCCGATCAACTGGTGCCAATTCCAGTTAAATTCAAAACAGAACTGGGACATGGCGAAGAAAAATACCTGCCTTACCTGCGGGATGAAAAACTGGCACGACCCTGGGCTTTGCCCGGAACACCCGGCCTGGAGCATCGTATCGGTGGGTTGGAAAAACAAAACATCACCGGAAACGTAAACTATGAACCGGAGAACCACCAGCTAATGGTAAAGATCCGACAGGAAAAAGTAGATAAGATCGCCGACTATATTCCGGAACAAAACTTAGACAGTGGTCCCGATAAAGGAAAGATCTTGGTTCTGGGTTGGGGTTCTACCTACGGGGCCATTAAATCAGCAGTGGCAGAAATGCAGGGCAAGGGTCATGCTATCAGCCATGCACACCTGCGCTATGTTCGTCCTTTCCCTAAAAATTTGGGTGATATCATTAAGAGTTTTGATAAAGTACTGATCCCTGAGATCAATAATGGCCAGCTTATCAAGATCATTCGTGATCAATACCTGGTAGATGCAAAAGGATATAACAAGATCATGGGTGTGCCTATTACGAAAACAGAACTGGTGATCAGGCTGGAAGAAATGATCAACAGCTGATGTCTTAACCAGTCGTTAAATAAATTCAATCCACCTGTTTGTATGGGTGGATTTTTTATTTTCATACCCTGTTTTTCTGTCTTCTATTTTAAATAAGCGATTATGCGAAAGATAATTTTATTAGTATTGGTTTTTCAACTGGCCTTCCTGGCAAGCATATGTGCACAGGAGAATACCATTCAAAAAGAAAAATGGCATTGGGGTGATCCGCTGAAGCAGGATACCAGTGCCGGTTATGTGCAGGTGGTGAAAGTGGATAATGTGCTGTATATATCCGGTGCAGTGGCAAGGGATGTAACACCGGAAGGGATTACCAGCGTTTACAAAGCTTTAGAAAGATCATTGAAAAGTTTTGGTGCCACTTTCCAAAATGTGGTGAAAGAAAACCTGTACACTACAGATATGGAAGCCATGAAAAAATACAATGACAGCCGTAAAGTATTTTACAAAGGCGATTTCCCCGCAGCTACCTGGATCCAGGTAGCCCGGTTATTTATGCATGATGCCCGGCTGGAGGTGGAACTGGTTGCACACCTGCCAAAATAAAAGCGATATTTTTTCTATGGGATAATCGGGGCGTCTTTCAGCGTATTGGTTACAAAAAATACTTCAAACAGGATAACCGCTCCGTACAGGAGCATAGTAATAATCAGCCCGTACATAAAAATGTTATAGGATATCCTCAGTTGCCGGTATTTTTTAGCCAGTACGACTCCCAGGAAGTAAAGATCCTTTACCATACTGCTGTATAAGTAGTCTCTGTCCGCCAGTAGTTCTTTCATGGCCCAGTCATAATCCGGCAGACTCATGTTATGAAAATTACCGAAGAATAAAAGGTTGGTTTTTTTATTCTGGATATCTTCTTTGGTAAAAGTGCCCTGTGATACATTCGGCCTCGTAGCCCTGATGGCGAATACGATGGTGGCCACGCAAACCAGGATCAGGGTGGTGGTGGGGATGATCAGGTTCCTGTTTTCATCCAGGTGGCGGATCAATACAGAAATAACAACGGAAAGGATGATGGAGTTAACGGAGATCATGATATTGGCCTTACTATCGGCCATCTGGCTGAGTGTGTTGTGATTATTGGCCATGATCCGGAATACTGTGGATATACCTCTTTCCGTCTGGTTGTATCTTTCTTTCTTTTTTTTATTCTCAGCATCCTTTGCCGTTTCTTCCGGGAAAACGGTCAGCAGGGCATCTTCCTTCTCTTTTTTTGTTTTCTTCCTGGTGTTTTCAGGTGATTTCACCTCGTCTGCCCGGTTGCGGATAGCGGATATATGCTGTTCTTTTACCGGCTGCAATTTCCTTCTGCCGTAATCAGTGAAATACTTATGATTTTCCATAAAGGAAATATTCATCTTCCGCCATTTCTTTTTGGAAATCTCTTCTCCGGATACTTCAGAAAGTTCCTGTCTCAATTCCTCGTTGATCGTTTTGAAATCATCAGTACCGAGATGAAAAAGATCGGCATCGCAGAGGATTTGTTCGATCAGTGTAACCGGCGACTGGGGCATTTTGGTCGCTTCAATACAGCGGGTCACTTTTTCAATAAGCGCTGTTCCCGCCTGGTGCTCCTGTAAAAAAGCAGTAACCAGTTGAACGCTGATTGCTTCATGCCCTTTGCCCTGGCCACCTGTGAAGCCGGTATCATGAAACCAGGCGGCAAGTGTAACGGCTTTACGGTCTTCCGGCTGCAACTGGTAATAGTCGGCCATTTCTTCCGTGGCACGCACAACCTGCATCGTATGATTCAGGTTGTGATACCTGAAGCTTTTACTAACTTTAGTTTGAAATATATCTGTAACGAATTCCCGTGCAGCAGCGATCAGGTCGGTTTGTGGTTCAGTCATACTTTAAAATTTGCACATGCTAAATTTAGACAAAATCAGTTATAACAGGCGATTGAAAGTTAAAACCGGGTTTACGCTTATTCTTCTTTCTGTCTTTTTTTGGGGGTTCTATGGGTGTGAATCGGAAAGGGTGACCTATACCCCGGCTGGTTATGATATTACAAAACCCGAGGATGCGGAATTAGGCAATAAGCTGCGTGAGGTGTCGGGTATTTGCTGGATCAATGACAGCCTGATGCTGGCCAATAATGATGAGAGCGGGAAAATTTTTGTGGTCAACCTCAGCGATATGAAAGATTTTGATTATCGCAATGTAAAATTTGGCGAGAAAAACGATTACGAGGATATCGTTAAAGTGGATTCAGCTATTTACATACTCATCAGTACCGGCCAGATCGTGGAAGTAACCAATTATAAGCACGAGGATAGTATACAAACTAAAACCGTTGCTTCGCTGGCGGGTAAGAATGAGTTTGAAGCCATGTATTATGATCAGGGAGTTCACTCACTGATCATGCTTTGTAAAAGCTGTCATAAAGAAAAGGACCAGGTAAGAACGGCGTTCCGGTTTGATCTTGCTACTATGACCTTGATCGATACGCCTTATTATAAGATAGATATCGGGACGATAAGAAAAAAATTAGAGGACAGCCGTGTTGAATTCCGGCCTTCTGCTGCTGCTATCCACCCCCTGCAGAACAAACTATATATTGTTTCCTCTATTGGAAAACTGTTAGTGATAACGGATACTAAAGGAAAAGTGGAACAGGCGATAGCGATTTCCCCAACGATGTTCCCCCAGCCTGAAGGCTTAACTTTTGCGGCTAATGGAGATATGTTTATTTCCAATGAAGCAGCTACCGATGAAAGAGCAACCCTATTAAGATTTGTTTATAAGAAACAGTAATGTATTATAACCGGAACAACGTGTTACTATATGTTTTCTGAATGCTTTCACCGACAGTATAAAAAGAAACAGTGACCCTCTTCGTGTTTGAAATTTCCAGTACAGAAAATCCCGGGGAGTTGACTGCGTATAGACTATTCTTCTTCTTTTTTACCCGGGTGGATTTGCAACCACCACCGCTGACAATATTATAGCGGCTTCCATCTTTTATCAGTTGCAGGCTGTGTTCATGCCCGGCTGCAAAGACAACATTAGGGAAACTGCCGGCTGCACTTTCCAGTTCACTAACCATTTTTTTATAGGTCCTGTTTTTCAGGTCCTGTTTGGAAATACCCATGGAACGGAGTAAAGGGTAAAGAGAGCCAATTACGGGTAGCGGGATGTATAGTCCTTTTTTAATATCGGTTAAAGGGAAAATGTGCTGTTTCAGTGTAAAATAACCGCCATGAATGCCATTGCTCTTTAGCGGATGATGGCTGGCAACTACCACCAGTTTGCCGGTATTCTTTGTAATGATCTCCCTGATCTTGTTTGTTAATGCTTCTTTGGTTGTACAGGAGCAACCTGATCCCTCTCCCGGTTTTTCATCACTATGCAGCCACCACTGGCTGTCAAATAAAACCAGGACAGCATCACTTCCCAATGGCAGTTCAACCGGCCCCGGGCAGCCTTTCTCCGGATAGAATTTTACATTGCTTTTGTGGATAGAATCATCGACGTATTGTTGCTGGCGCATAATAGCTTCAAGTCCGCCTTTGTGCGCATCATTCCAGTCGTGATTGCCCGGGATGATATATACAAGAGATTCTGTGCTATCTGCAACTGCCAGTTGTGAATTAAGGATAATTTTGGCCTCGTTGTAGAAATGATGCCCGGGTTCAGGGAGACCCTCATCATAAATATTATCACCGAGATAAACGATGGTAGTCTGTTTGTTCAAAGGAATGGTCTTCCTTACGGCTTCGGCCACCGGGTGGCGACCATCTGTTAATTTACCGGCATCACCTATCAGTACAATACGACGGATAATACTGTCGGATTGAGCTGAACCGGCAAGCTGTATGATTAAAAAAAGGATGACCAGGATCGTATTTTTTTTCATCATAGAAACAGGGGTAGTTGTAAAAAACAGTATAGTAAGTTATGGAAAACCTGCCTCTAATAGTCAGAAAAGGGCATATTTTGAGGTTTGCTTAAAAGTTGTACCTTAAAAGACCCGCCGGGAAACGACAACCAACGTAAACGAAAAAACCTGCAACCATGAAACTGCTTCGCCTGCTGATGGCATCGCTTCTGATTCCTGCAATGGATAGTGATGCACAGGTTCAACAGGATTCTGCCGTAGCGGCAGGATCAACTGCTTTTAAAATTAACGGGTCTAAAAAATTCTGGATGGGGGCTAATTACCGCCAGGAATGGAAGACCCCGGTTAAAGCTCCTGTTATTCATATTGGTAGCGAGTATGGCGGGTTAACACCTGTTAAACGGGGTGGTGGGAAACAAACCAGGTCTTTGCGGCTGGAAGATGCCGGCGGCAAACAATACACACTCCGGTCAATCCAGAAATTCATTACCAGTAAAACATTACCCGGCGATTTGCAAAGTGAAGCGGCTGCTGATCTTGTAGCCGATGGGGTATCGGCTTCTTATCCATATTCAGCTTTATCTGTAGGCACACTGGCTGATGCAGCAGGTATTCCCCATAACAATGCAAAGCTGGTGTACATACCTGATGACCCAAAACTGGGAGAGTACCGGGCAGATTTTGCCAATATGCTGGCTTTGTATGAACAAAGGCTACCTGATTCTGTCGGTAAAGGTTTTGATACGAATGAGGTGGCCGATAAACTGAAAGATGATAATGATAATGATATTGATCAGCATGCTTTATTGAATGTGCGGATACTGGATATGTTCATCATGGATTTTGACCGGCATGAAGATCAGTGGATATGGGGAGCATGGGATAATGGCAAAGGCAAAACCTTTTTCCCGGTGGCCAAAGACCGTGACCAGGCTTTTTATATCAACCAGGGTTTGTTACCGGGGGTGGTAAAATGGCCCTGGCTGGTGCCGCAACTGGAAGGGCTGAAGCCGAAAATGAAAAATGTGAACCGTTTTAATTTTGCGGCCCGTAATGTGGATCGGTTCTTCCTGAACCAACTGAATAAGGCCGACTGGAAACAAGCAACAGAAAATTTCTTAACGAAGATGACCGATGCGGTGATAGAAAAGGCGTTGGATCAGCAACCCCCGGAGATACGATCTGTTTCAGCTGATAAAATAAAGACAGTACTGAAGGAAAGGCGCAAGAACCTGCTGGCAGAGACCATGCAGTACTACCTTTTTCTCGCACAGATCGTGGATATAACAGGAAGCGATAAGAAAGAATTACTTGATATTACCCGTAATAGTGATGGTTCTGTTTTAATACAGGTATATAAGATCACCAAAGAAGGGCAGCAGTCAACTAAAATGTATGAACGGAAATTTGATCCCGGGGAAACAAAGGAACTGCGATTGTATTCATTTGGGGGGGATGATAAATTTATTATTCATGGTGATAATGATAAGATAAAGATCCGGATGATTGGCGGTGACGGGCAGGATGTTTTTGAAAACACAGGTTCAGGTAAAGGAAGTATTGTATATGATATCAAATCGGGTAAGAATACAATGACCGGCAGCTTCCGTAATAAAATGGCCAATGATACCATTGTGAACAGTTACCAGCGTATCTATTATAAATATGACCAGGCTATTCCCTTTGTGTCTGTCGGCTATAACCAGGATGATGGTGTATTCCTCGGGGCTTCGCTGAAACTGATCAGGCACGGATTCAGGAAATCACCGTATAAAACCATGCACCAGTTCAGCATCAATCATGCCCTGGCCACCAGTGCTTTTAACTTTCGCTGGTATTCGGAATATATTGATGCGCTTGGAAGGAATAATGACCTGCTGACTGATATTGATATCAAGGCACCGGATAACACGACCAATTTTTTTGGCTACGGCATCAATACCATTTATGATAAATCACAACCCGGAAGGTTTCGCTACTACCGGGCCCGTTACCAGGTGGGAGATGTTTCAGTACTGATGAGAACAAAAATATCAGAGAAAGTAACTTTTGCATTAGGCCCTACTTTCCAGTTCTATGGTTTTGATTCGGATGATAATAATAACCGGTATATCCTGCTTACCGGGTTGAACGGGCTTGATCCAAATACCTTATTTGAAAAACAATCCTATATCGGTGGGAAGTTTTCATTGACAGTAGATACAAGAGATAATAAAGTGATGCCGCAAAAGGGAATCAATTTCATGATAGGGGTGAGGCATTTATCAGGACTGAATGATGTTAGTTATACAGTAACACAATTAAATTCAGAACTAACCTTCCACCTCAATTTGTCTCCTAACAGGCTGCTGTTGAGTAACCGTATTGGTGCAGGTCGCAATTTTGGAGATTTTGAGTTTTACCAGGCCCAATACCTCGGCAGTGAGGATAATTTAAGAGGCTACCGGAAATTCCGGTTTGCAGGCCGTTCCAAAGTATTTAATAATACAGAGCTGCGCTGGCGGCTGGCAAATCTTAAAACCTATTTATTCCCTGCCTCTTTTGGTGTATTGGCATTTGCGGATGCAGGCCGTATCTGGGCAGATAATAATACCAGTAATAAATGGGTGAGCGGATATGGAGCTGGTTTTTGGTTTTCTCCGTTGAAACGTATTGTGCTTACGCTTAGCTATGCAACTTCACCAGAAGACAAATTACTGTTGATAGGCTTTGGCTGGAAATTCTGATAAGGGTATATATAGTATTGCAAAACCCCGGTCAATTGACCGGGGTTTTATGTAAGAGTTTTGAGATAAATGTATTCTTCTTATTTTTTCATCACCATCTTGGTTAACACTTTATCATTATTTCTCACTTGCAGTATATAGATACCGGCAGCAAGATTCTCTGTCTGATCCATGCTTAGGCTGTTAGTACCTGCCTTAATAAGCATGCTCTTTTTCTTCAGTGTTCTTCCGGAAAGGTCGGTGATCAGTACATCAATTTTCGTATCTGCAGGACTATACACATCAAACAACAACTCGCTTGCAAATGGATTAATGACAGTACCCAATGCAAATTCCTGTTGTTCTTTATTCAGGCTGACGATGCGTGAATATTTTGATTGGGTGGCCGTGATCATTTTAATCCTGTACCATGCTTTATCGGCAAGTGAAACAGGGTCGTTAAATACATAGTAGTTAGTTTCTGCGGTCGGATTATTCTGACCGGTAATACTACCCACCTGGATGAACTGGGTACCGTTACTGCTTTTTTCCACCATAAAACTCACAGGTTCATTTTCTTTGGATGTGCTCCAACTGATCTTTGCTTTTCCGGCAACAAGTTGCCCGGATGCTGATAACAGGTCCACATCAAGAAGGGGTCCGCAATCTGTCAGTACATCCAGGTTAATGGTAACAGGATCGGAGGACTGGCAGTTAGGATCAGTTAGGTTTGTGGCTGTTGTACCTACCACTACCCTGTAACGATCTCCATCATTAGCTGCAGTAGTAAATGCAGGTGGTACTGTATAAGATAATACGTAAGAATAGGCAGAGCCATTCCATACGGGGGTTGTGGAACCACTGGTGCCACCGATATCAACCCAGGTAACGCCTCCGTCCGTACTGTGCTGCCATTTATAATAACTGTAGTTATCAAAATAGGAACTCACAGTATCAGTAATGATGATGGAGTTGCCTTCACAAATGGTTGGATTGTTGGAGGGTGAGTACTGCATATTCGGCAGACAGGTAGCCACTGCAATATCATCCAGCGCCCAGTCGTTACCACCACCACCCTGTGAGTTATTGCGGATAGAAAAAGTAGCCGTAGTTTGTGCAGGTCCTGTTCTGAAAACAAAACCCCTTTTCAGCCAGCCCAGCGTATCTATATCACCTGTATTATAATAATCAACATCGTTCAGCAGAAAAGCCAGGTTAGGATAAACACCAGGATAACCATTTGAAGGCGATGTTACAGTACCAGCAAACTGGGCCCCCACAGAATCCACGCCACAGGTTGTACACACATTTCTGACCCAGGCAGAGAATTCATAATAAGTATTGGGACAGAGATTAGTAAGTGTCTGCCGATATATTTCTGAAGCCACATAATCAGCATTTACAAGCAGCATATAGCCGCTGTTATCATCACTATCAGGCGGAATATTACCAATTGCATTGTTAGTACCAGTATGATCACCATCAACATACCAGTGACCGCCAAACATTTTATTATTACAATGAAGAGGGTCGGTAGGTGCTAGACCGGTTCCGCAGTTAGGTATTTGTCTAGCATTCCGGTTGTTCCCACTACGGGGGCTGATATTCTTCACGATACCATAACGGCCATCACCTACAGCATTATAAGCATTCACTTCATTAATGAATGTATAACCAGTTATTGGCGCAGTAAGGTCAGTTGCTCTGTTCAGGTTGGTGCCGGATCCAAAAGTTCCGCCAAATTCCGAGGCGTTATTAATACCAATACTATTGGCGCAAAGTGTTAAGGGGTCACTGATCACAATTTTAAACGGGGTTGCTGTTAATGTTACATCGGGTCCCCCGATGGAAGTCTGGTAGATAAACTGACCCGGGTTTAAAGTAATTGTATCGCCTGGAAGACCGGTTACCACTACACGAAAAGCAGTGGCAAACAATAAACCTCCGCCACCTCTCGGGTTATTAGAATTAGACATTCTGCCAGTAGCAGATACTGATTCTGTGGATGTATTGTCTGGTGGTGTTGAAGGGCCATACCCGCCAAAACCAATATTCATCCTGATATTATATTCACCCGGCGGAGGTGAGACGAGGTAAGTAGCTGCATCATCACCTGCAGCCTGGGTATAGGTTTTATAGTCTAAGCCTTCATTCGTAATTATTTTGATCGGTGCATCTGCCGGTGCTGTGGCAATAGTTGTATTTGTGGGAATATTGTCCACATAGCGCAAACCATACATGGTACCAACAGTATGGTTAATCGTCATTCTAATTTCCAATACATCGCCGGTTTGCACCACGCCACCCGTTGTTTTGCGGGTAATGTTTACATAGCTGTTACCAAAACGAACCGGTAAACCGCTGGTGGTAGCGCAGATATTGAATCTTGCATTACCATTTGGTAGGGGAGCCGTTCTGGAATATACCCGTACATAGTAAGTATTGCCTGCCGTTAAAGCTGGTGTGGTAACAGCAGTGCCGGAATTACAGGCGATAGATGTTAAAGAACCGCAGCTGCCTGATAATATTTCAATACCCGAATTTGTAAAATTGGCACCAAGGCTGCTCATGGTAATAGTGGTGGCGATATTGCTGGCAGCTGTAAATTTATACCATACATCATAGGCGTTTGGCCCGGTACAACTGCCGCCAAGCGGTACGGCAGAGGGTGTGGCACCTGCCATATTTCCGGGATTATTACTACAGCCGTTGAATACAGGTAAATTAATTGCACCGGCACATTCATCATTAGACGGAGCCGAGGTTACCGGATCTGTTACACAGATATCAAAACCTGTCCCGGTTGGTGCTGAAGGGGCGGCGACAGTAGTAGAGAAAACTCTTATAAAGTAAGTTGTGCCTGGTGTTAGGTAATCTGCTGTAATGGAATTGACGCCACAATAAAAAGATGTAAATGTACCTCCGCAGTTATTGGATAAAAGCTGGATGCCGGGATTAGTGAAATTGACACCTATATTACTCAGGGTGATGGTTGGATTGGTTGTTTGAGCCACGAACCGGTACCATACATCTCTTGTTACTGTACCAGCACAATCTGGTGCAGTGATAGTGGTAGGTGTGGTTAAAGTGGAAGCATAAATGGAACCGCTAACAGGCGTACAACTGGTAGATGAAGTTAAAACAATAGCACCACCACATAAGTTATTTGCTGGTGCAGGATCAACAATACAAATATTGAATGCGGAGGCTGTTCCGGAATTTTGATATACCCTGATAAGGTAAGAGCTTCCCGCTACCACACCTGTAGCCACACCGGATGTGGCATTTATACAAATAACAGATGTTACTGTGCCTCCGCAAGAAGCCGCGGTATAAACTTGTATGCGGGCATTAGCTAAGCCAGTGGTTGTAATGGTGGGATTATTAACAGTAGCTGTAAAGGAATACCACACGTCGGGCCTTGATGTACCACAGGCTCCGGTGATTGCTGTATATGTTGCACCGACAAGGGTTGTTGCTGTATTTGAACAGACAGGACCCGGGGTTAAGGGAGTAGCATTTGCACATAAATTGTTCGGCTGCGCAAAAGAGACTAAAGGACAAACATATCCTAATATAAGCAGTAAGAGGGTACTTAAATGAGTACTGAATCGTACGGTTCGTTTCATATATAGGATTTTCGAAGGTTTCAAAGGATAATGGAATACCAAATTAACATCATTGCCAGCATATACGCAATGGTAGATAAACTTGGTTTTACTAAGGAATTCTACGTGTTATTATCGAGTACTTGTCAGGTTGCTTAAGATTCTAACAGTGAATATATTGAGGTAAATTCCTCGTCCAAATGAAAAAGCCACTGTTCTGTAAAAACCTTTTATTGAGTTCGTTTTTTTTATTTTTATCCTACCAGTCGTTTTCGCAACCGGGCAATAACGATTGTCCGGGAACTGCAATTGTGCCGGGAACAACTAATACTACCGGAACTTTACGAAATGCAACCGCCAGTACTGGTATTCCTGTTGGATGTGCTACTGGTAATCCAAATGATGATGTGTGGTATAATTTTGTTGCAGCCAACTCCTATGCAACAATAACGCTCACTAATGTTATTACTGCTTTAACTACTTCGGGGCCGAGACTACAGTTATTTTCCCGTACGGGGGCATGTACCGGTTATGCATCTGTAGCTTGTGGTTCCACCACTATTAATGCTACAGGCCTTACCGTCGGAGCTACTTATTATATCAGGGTGTATTCAGCCGGAGCTGGTAATATAACCAATGCAGGAAACCAGTTTAGTATTTCAGTTACACCTTCTGCTGCAACTGTTGTTGGCTCAGGAAGGATGAAAGAGGTGTTTCAACAGACTATTCTCTCTGCTCCCCAGGTGCTGGCCGATCCATGGGAAGTAACATATGGCCCTGATAATAATTTATGGATTACTGAATCAAAAGGATACCGGGTATATCGTTATAATACAACCACAGGTGTAAGGGATACTATTCTGGATATTTCACAGGGTAGTACTTTTTTAGCAGCCCCCGACCAAACATTCAATTGCCAGTTTGCCAATGGCACTGGTGCACAGGGCGGATTAGCTGGGTTGGCCATTCATCCCGATTTTTTAGATGCTACTACACCTAAAAACTATGTATATATATCGTATATACACAGCCAGACAAATGCAAATGTGTTCACCAATCGTGTTGTACGCTTTACTTATAACACCGGTACTGGTAAATTAGAGTCGCCGGTATCCTTATGTGATACAATACCCGGAAGTAATGACCATAACTCCCAGCGAATGATCATTAAGCCAATGACAACAGGCGGCACTGATTATTACCTCTTTTACGCAGCAGGTGATATGGGAGCCGGGCAATTTGGGAATACTATGCGTACACAAAAAGCACAAATGCGAAATTCATACGAAGGGAAAATTTTAAGATTCAACCTGGAGACAGATGGTGATGCCGGGTTGAACGCCTGGATCCCTGGTACAAATCCGTTTAATGCAACATTGGGTGTTCAAAGTGCTGTATGGGCCATTGGGATAAGAAACAACCAGGGTTTTGCTTATGATCCGGAAATAAATGCACTTTATGGTGCCTCACATGGACCTTTCAGTGATGATGAAATCAATGTACTTGAAACGGGGAAAAACTATGGGCATCCCCTGGTAATTGGGTATACAGATAATAATGCAAATGGTACAACGGCTGGTGCTGCTCCGGGAATGAGTCCTGCGCACCCTTCCAGTTGCCCAATCATTACGAATGAAACCACGAGTGCTGATTCTATCAATACTGTAGCGACTTCTCAGGGTGGCCTTGGAGCTTATAAAGATCCATTATTCTCTGCTTATCCCAACTCAGTTGCCTTCCCGAGCCTGAACGCTTTATGGAATACCACACCAACTATTCCTGGTAATGGGAACTGGCCATCAGAAGGCTGGTCCGGCCTTGATGTATATACACATACATTAGTTCCCGGTTGGAAAAAATCGCTGGTGGCTGCTTCATTGAAATGGGGTCGGTTAGTCAGGTTGCGGTTGAATACAGCAGGTACGCAGACATTCCCAACAAATACAGCAGCTGATACTGTCAGTTATTTTGGTGGCGTAAACAGGTTCAGAGATCTTGCTTTTGCACCTAATGGTAAAGATATTTATGTAGTGATGGACCGGTCAACCAGTACTTCAGGTCCTAGTGCTATGTTCCCGGTGGTTCCTGCCTGTGCAGGATGTTTACAGAAATATACATTCCTGGGCTATGCTGATGCTGCTGGTAAAAGTTCAATACCAACATCCATTGATGTGACCAGCGGCAGTTTGAATACATGCAATCCTGGTACAACAGTAACGATTGATGCTACTAATAATACACTTTGGGTGCCGATCACCGGCCCCGATGGAAACATTATGGCGGAGATCAATGCGAATGGGCAAAATCTTGGCACCATAACATCTTCTTTCTACCAGCACTCAGGAGCAATACGGATTAAGAATAATGCCCGTTACCTGAACAGGAATATTACTATCACTCCGCAGACACAGCCATCCAGTGCTGTAGGTATCCGCTTATATATATCCAAGGCAGAGTATGATGCCCTTGATCTTGATCCGGCCAGTATGATATCGGCGATCACTGATCTGAGAATACTAAAGAATAATGACCCTTGCGGAAGTGCTGCGGTAGCAGCTACCTCCAGTATCGTACCAACTTATGCTGAGGCACATGGCAGCCAGGGTTATATGTTGCAGGGAAGTATCAGCAGTTTTTCTTCTTTCTATTTTGGCAGCACAGCACTTACATTGCCCCTGGATCTGCTGACGTTTACCGGTTCATTACAGACTGATAATACTGTTCTGTTGAAATGGAAAACAGAAAACGAAATAAATACTTCTCATTTTGAAGTGGAAAGAAGCAGTGATGGCAGCAGCTTTAGCGCCATTGGCACTGTTGAAGCTGATAACAGCACAAGTACCACACATAATTATTCGTATGTGGATATGGATGCTGCTAACCAGCAGACACTGTTTTTATATTACCGACTGAAAATGGTGGATGCAAATGGTGCCTACAGTTATTCCAATATCATTTCAGTGTTGTTCAATGACATTACAGGTGCTGTTATCGTGAATCCTAATCCTGTAGTTAGTACCGCTCAGGTAAGAGTTACTGCACCGGCTCCCGGTAAAATACAGTGGAAGCTGCTGGATAATGCCGGACGTTCTGTACAAGAGAATTTTGTACAGGTAAGAAAAGGTAATGGAAATAGTTTTGCAATTAACATGGATAAATTTGCTGCCGGCGTTTATTACCTGAAAGTAACAGGTGCGGGTATCAATCAGAAAATAAAGATTCAAAAACTATAAGAAGCATCTTTTATCGGATAATATTTGTTGAAGACTGAAACTCCTGCCCAATCCGGGCAGGAGTTTTTATTTACTCACCCGCAAGAAAGGAAATAAAATTTTCACCTGGTATGAAATGGCCGGGGAGTAGCGGCTCCATTTAACAAAATAAAAAAGGACATGAGCATCTTAATTTTTAAATATGTCCTGAATATCGAAACTCTACGATTGTATAAGTGGAATACTACCCGTTTGCTAATGAAAATCCCCTACTTCGTTGTATTTCTAAGTAAAAACTCTCAATTTAGTACCCGGATAAACACAGAGGCAGAATCCAATATCGTTAGAAACCAGTGTAGTCTTCATTTTCTTTTATATACTGAATTTCTTCGCTTTTGGTTTTTTTTCTCTACGTAACAACCAGCAGTTTTGAGCAGGCAGCAATAATGAGTAATGTATAACTGATTTGTTCAGGTGTTTTCCGAAAATAGTAACAATCCAATTTTTGAAAAACCATTGATCCTAAAATCTGTATCATGAAAAAGTTGTACAACCTGCTACTGTCTGTAGCAGCCGGTGCCTGTTTCTCCTCAACCCCGGCCTCGGCGCAATGCCCCGGGGGATATACACAGGCACAATTAAACTGGGACAACCTGGATTATTACCACAATAGCGGAGTGAACACAGCCCCGTATGGATTTACCGGCAGTAATTATATTACGGATGCCATGGAGCAGAACCAGCGGTTTGCAATTGGTACCACCTGGGTTTCTATTGTTACCAGTTCTAATTTATTAGTACAGCCCGGAGCCATCAGTGCGGAAAATGCAACACATACAGGTGAGCTGGCTAATTATACCGGGGAAGATGTACAATATACTCCTTCTGCGAATGGGCAAACCATAACCTTCACTTTTGGTACACCTGTTTCAGGCCCGAATTTCACTTTATACGATATTGATGCCAATGCTAGTTTAACCATCACTGCAACCAGTAACCTGGGTTTGCCAACAACGATAAATGCCACAGGCGGATCCATTTTAACAATAGGCATTATTCCTTTAGCAAGAACAATTACTGCCGATGGAACATTTTTAGCGAACAACTCAAATAATGGCTCCGCCACCGTTACCGTTCCGGGACTTGTAAACTCTATAACAATTACCATTTCCAACAGGGGTTCTGATGCCAATTTCTGGCTTTCTGATATTAATGCCTGTGTACCGGGAACCTTTCCGGCTAACTGGCACCAGGGAGCGAATAACCGTCCTTTTGTTGGACCCACACAAAATCAGCCTGATTATTTTTTGGTAACACCGGATAATAATTCCTGCTATTATTTAGACCCGGTGAATGCTGAAGCAAGATTTTTATTTACAGATACTGAAAGGGATTACATTAACTCATTTGGCTATGATCCCTATAACCGGTTTTTATACTACATTACTGAAAATGTTTCTGTTAATGCTAATAACAGGCAACTGAAGCGATATGACTATAACACAGAAACGAGTTCCGTAGTAATCGCTAATCTTACCACCACGCTTGGAATACCCACATTTAATTCGGGTGTTGAATCTGCCGGAGCTGCATTCTATAATGGTTCCCTGTATTTTGGAATTGAAGGGGGACGCTTTGGTTCAGGCGGCGGAACTGTAACTAGAGAAACAATCGTCTGGAAAATAGAATTTGATGGTAGTAATAATCCTACTATTGCCTACCAGGTATTTGCTGCTAATGCATATACGAATGCTTCGAATACATCCATACATGATTGGGGTGATTTTATTATCAAGAATGGAATTCTTTATGATTTCAATACGGCAAGGAACAGTACTAACTATAGCCAGAGTAAATATCACCATTATGATATGATGACAGGCGCCGTTTCTCTTTACAATAACCCCGGAACCACATCCTGGAACGGCCAGGCAGGAATGGGATGGGATGGCAGCCTTTATTATTTCAGGGGTATCAATTCAACTACATCGGGAGTAGGTACTTATGATGAATCGGGAAATAACGGGGCTATTACAACCATATCTGTTCTTTCAGGACCATTATGGAGCAGTGGTGGAGCTGGTGATGCCTCAGATCCTTTCCGCCCCAAATGTGATTTTGGGGATGCACCAGCCAGTTATGATCCATACGCTGATCCGGCCACGCAAAGCCCTGCCGTGCATGAAAGAGCGGATAATATCTGGATTGGTAATACAACATCGGAAGCAACATCCTGGGACCGGGAATATCTGAAGCGGGGCGTGAATGGTACAGCTGATACAGATAATGGATTAGCTTTTGTACCAATGATGCCACAACTGTCAGGAACTTACATAACACAGGTTTCAGTTTATAATAATAGCGGCAGTGATGCTACACTGATTGCCTGGCTTGATTATAATGCCAATGGTGTTTTTGATGCCAGTGAAGCAGCCACAATAGTACCTGCAGGCCCGGTTGCCTCAGGTGCTGCAGTGCAGACAAGATTTTTATACTGGCCGGGATATACCACTCCGCTGGTAAATGGTCAAAGCACCTATATGCGGATTCGTATTACCTCCGCTTCTGCAGGTATGACTGCCAGTCACTCCACAGGATATTTCAACAATGGAGAAGTGGAAGACTACCAGGTTTTGGTCGATAATTTTCCGCTGACCACTCACCTGTTGAATTTTGATGCTTCCTTAGTAAACAAGAAAGTAAAGCTTAACTGGAAAGCCAGCGAAGACCAGGGTTCCTACGAATACAGGGTAGAAAGAAGTACCGATAATACTAATTGGGCAACCGTTACAAACATTGCAGCTAATGGAACCAATGGTACATTCAGCTATGAGGCTGAAGATCCTAATCCTGCAACGGGAATTTCTTACTATCGTATCAGGATGGTGGAAGCGGCCGGTATGAGCAGGGTGAGTGCTGTGAAAGTAATTACAGTCAAATCGCTGGACATTACGCTTAGCCTGGCACCAAACCCTGCTGTTGACAAAACAAGAATTAGTATGGAAAGCTCAGCGGCAGGCGATGCATCAGTTCAACTGCTGAATATGCAGGGTACTGTTATTCTCTCGAGAATTCAGCGTGTTATGGCCGGGCAAAATAGCATTGAATTGTTACTACCCGAGTCGATAAGTGCAGGTTCATACCTTGTTCGTGTATCATTGAACGGGGAAGTAGTTAATAAGAAATTAGTTGTAAAAAAATAAACTCATAAGCTATCAGCAGTGACGTTTAAATAAGCCGTCTCTGTTTTTTGTAATAACCTACCAATCCAATTATCATGAAAAAACCACTATTGCTGCTTGCAGCAGCAGGTATCATTGCTACCAGTTACCTTGCCATTACTCAATTAGAGTCTGCTAAAAAAGATTCCGGTGAACAATATGAAGAACCGGAGGATGAAGGAGAAGAAAATGAAGAACAAAGCGGGGCGGCCAAGCAATTAAATACCTGGTTCCAGGCCAAGGGCTATCCCAATGCAGAAAACCTGAGTGAGAAATACCAGAAAGCCTGGCTGCAGCACCTGGAAATCAAAAAAAAATCAGAACAAATCTATTCAAGAGTTGCCAGTGCCAGTAACTGGACTGGTCTCGGGTATTGCCAGGACGGAGCGACACGCATCGGCGGAAGAATCGTTTGCATGGCAATTGACCCGAATAACACCAATAATTTATGGGTGGGTTCTGCCAGTGGTGGTATCTGGAAATCTACCAATGCCGGAACCAGCTGGACATCTGTTCCAACCAACCTGCCGGTGCTTGGCGTTTCTGCTATTTTAGTTGACCCCTCCAATTCAAATACTATTTATGCAGGAACCGGAGAAGTATATCATACTGAAGTCGGGGTGATGGGATTCAATGTCTGGAAGACAAGAGGTACCTATGGTATCGGCGTCATAAAAAGTATCGATGGAGGGATTACCTGGAACCAGATAATGCCAAAGGTTTCCTCTGATCTGTTTGCGATCTCTTCCATGGCATTTTTGCCGGGAACCAGCAGCACTGTTTTCGCTTGTGCTACAGACGGAGTATATCGTTCTGTCAACTCTGGCAGTACCTGGACTAAAATATATACCGGAGTTAATGTAAGAGATATTGCTATCAATCCTTCCAACACAGACCAGATGGTGATCAGCGTTGGTAATATGACCAACCCTGTAAAAGGTATCTTTCGTACCACCAACGGAAGTAATGCTTCTCCGACATGGACGCAGATCACATCGGGATTGCCTGCATCGTACGCCGGGCATATCAAACTTGATTTTGCAGGAACGGTACTGGCCGCCAGTATTGGAATAGGTTCAGGTAATGAAGTATATCGTTCTACTGATTTTGGCGCCAACTGGACAGTACTTGGTACTTCCAGCCATTGCTCGTACCAATTTTGGTTTGCCCATACCATTGGAGTCAATCCATTTTTTACTGATTCGTTGCTTTACGGTGGTGTGAGTTTATACCGTCACAGAACTATTGCAACCACCGGCAGAGCAACTATAAGCGGCCCCCATGCCGATCATCATGATATTAAATTTGATCCGATCTACAGGGGAAGAGTATATGTATGTAATGATGGTGGTGTATACAAAAGTACCAACGGGGGATCTACTTTTACGGCTATCAATACCGGACTGAATGCCACACAATTCTATTCGTCTTTAGGAGTATCCCGCCAGGATGCAAACGTAATGGCTGGCGGGTTGCAGGACAACGGCCAGGTAATATATAATGGTACCAACTGGTCCACGATCAGCTGGGGTGGCGGGGATGGCACTGCTTGTGCTGTTCACCCTACTAATGATAATATTATTTTGCTGGGAAGAGATGCCAAGCAGTTTTTCAGAACGGCCAATGGAGGTACCTCAGGATCTGCAGTTACAACTTACTGGGGTTTTGTGGGAGATTCCCGCACTGGTTTTGTACCTCCTGTTGCATTTGCTCCTTCCAACGGCAATATCGTTTATATGGGAACGGATAATATACATGTAAGTACCAATGCCGGGGCATCATTTACAAATAATACATTAGGCGCAACACCACCTTATCCTGCCACTACTCCTAATGCATATATCGAACAAAGACATAAAACGGCAATTGCATTAGCAGTTTCTCCCACCAACGAGAATAAAATATATGTATCCACTTCGCCCTTTGCACAATATGATAATGATGTAAATAATATTTATGTCAATGGCAATCCCAATGTATTTAAAACATCAACGCCTGCAACAACACCTTATACAAGTATTAAAGGCACGTTGCCGGACAGGTTTGTAATGGATTTTGCCATCAGCCGTTTTAATGATGACAGTGTGTATGTGGTATTGGGTGGTTTTGGAACATCCCATGTCTATCTTACGCCTGATGGTGGTACTACCTGGATCAGCCGGGGTGCCGGGTTGCCTGATGTTCCCTTCAACGCAATATTAATTGACCCGGTAAATCCGCAGACCATCTATGCCGGTTCCGATTTCGGGGTTTATGTTAGCCCGGACAGAGGTGCCACCTGGTATGATTACAGCACCGGGTTCTATGATGCCACGCTGATCATGGATCTGCAGGTGGATGCAAATAATAAGCTTATTGCTGCCACACATGGTAAAGGGGTTTTCAGGAGTGATCTGTATACCTTCTCCACCTTGCCTGCTACCTTAACCAGTTTCACCGGTTCTGCTAATACAGGGTACAATCAATTGAAATGGACAGTGACCCAGGAATTTGATCTCTCCAGGTATGAATTGGAGCGGAGTACAGATGGGTCGTCTTTTTCAAGAGTGGCAACCATCACAGCAAGAAACCAGCAAACAGAAACGACTTACCAGCACAACGACAATACTTCATTATTCGAATCGTACTACCGGCTGAAGATTATTGATATCAACGGAAGCTTTACTTATTCAACGGTTGTATTCATCCGGAAAACTACCGGCAAGAATGTTTTTGAAGTGGCGGGTAATCCGTTTACAGATAATATAGTGTTGAAATATGCTATCCCGGTTAACCAGAAGATAACTGCCGACCTGATCAATGCCGGTGGCGCCCTTATCCGCAGGGAGCAATACAATGCCACAGCAGGTGCCGGTATATACGTTATTAATGACTTGACAGCCCTGCCTTCCGGTGTTTATTTCCTGCAGGTCAGCAGCAATAACGAAAGACAGACGATACGACTTATTAAGCGATAGTATTTACAAACTCGGTAGCTGGTTATTACAAGCAGATTAAACCCTGCGGCCCTCCCTCTGATAAGGGGAGGGTTTTTGTTATTAGCAGGAACTGTGATCATTCAGCTATTTTTGCAGTCTATGTACACTCTCAAAAAATCATTGGGCCAGCATTTCCTGAAGGATGAGAACATTTGCCGCAAGATCGTCACATCGTTGCAGGAGCATCCTTTTTCACAGTTAATAGAAGTTGGCCCGGGTGGTGGTGCATTGACAAAGTACCTTTTACAAATAGAAAATATTGATTTCAAAGCGGTGGAACTGGATGAGGAGAAAGTGGAATACCTGGAGAAAACATATCCCTCCATTAAAGGGAAGATCATTCACCAGAGTTTCCTGGATATTGAAAAACCTTTTAGTGGCCCATTTACGGTCGTGGGAAATTTCCCCTACAACATTTCCACCCAAATACTTTTTAAACTGTTAGACTGGAGAGAAGAGGTGGAATGCATGGTGGGAATGTTCCAAAAAGAAGTGGCACAACGGGTGGCAGCGAAGGAAGGAAATAAGACCTATGGCGTATTGAGTGTGCTGATACAGGCTTTCTTCGAAGTGGAATATTTATTTGATGTAAATGAACAGTGTTTTCAACCGCCCCCCAAAGTGAAAAGCGGGGTGATCAGGATGTTACCTAAAAAAGAGGTTCCTGCTATGAAAAGCGAAAAGGAATTTTTCCTGCTGGTCAAGACGGCCTTTAACCAGCGCAGGAAAACGCTGCGCAATGCCGTAAGAGGCTTATTTGATGCAACTGTTTTGGAGGATGAGTTGTTTAATAAGAGAGCGGAGCAGCTGACGGTGCTGCAATTTGCGGAACTAACATTTAGAATGCGATGAGGAAGGTAATTATAACAGGCGGGGCACATCCTTACTTAATGGAGCACCTGAAGAACTCGGGATTTGAAGTGCTGTATGATCCTGTTATTACTTATGAAGAACTTTCTTCCTCCATCAGTGATGCGGAAGGATTGGTACTGACAACAAGAATTAAAGTAGATAAGGAATTATTGGATAGTGCTGCTCAGCTAAAATGGATCGGAAGGCTCGGCAGTGGCCTTGAACTGATTGATATACCCTATGCGAAATCAAAAAAAATATTTTGTGTCAGCAGCCCGGAAGGAAACAGGAATGCGGTCGCCGAACATACCCTTGGACTTTTGCTCAACCTGATGAACAATATCTCTTCCGCTCACCAGGAAGTGAAAAAGGGATTGTGGTTACGGAATGAGAACAGGGGCACAGAACTAACGGGTAAAACAGTCGGTATTATTGGTTATGGAAATACGGGCAGCAGCTTTGCAAGATTACTGGCCCCTTTTAACGTGACAATAATGGCCTATGATAAGTACAATTTTGACTTTAGTACAGGTTATATCAAAGAGGCGAACCTGGAACAGCTGTGCCGCTATGCTGATGTGATCAGTTTTCATGTGCCACTGACGGAGGAAACAAGGTATATGGCAAATGATAGTTTTTTTAATGCTTTGGAACGTAAACCGTATATACTGAATACATCAAGAGGTAAAGTGATCAGCCTGGATGCACTGACAGGAGCATTAACAAATCAGAAAATCGCTGCGGCGGGATTAGATGTATTGGAAAATGAACAATTGGAAACATATACGGCTGCAGAAAAAGACCAGTTGGAGAAATTGCTTTCTTTCCCGAATGTTATCATAACACCCCATATTGCTGGCTATAGCCACCAGGCCTACCTGAAAATGGCGGAAGTACTATTACAGAAACTACAGGCCGGCGGAAAGCTCTGACCTTTCAAGGTTAAACTTGTTCTAAAAATTGCTGCACCTGTTTTGTAGGGCAGGTGAGCATATTACATTTGGTTCTTAACCAACAACCTTTTTTATGAGAACAAAACTTTACCTGCCTGTTCTTATTCTTTCTGTTTTATTTTTTTCTTCCTGTAAAAAATGGCGACCTGAAAACCGGATCATTGGTTCCTGGAAACTGGTGGAAGTGGAGAAACGAAGATTATTTGATAAAGAAACCATCCGGGTTGGTTACGAACCGGGCACTTTCGTTTTTAATGAAAATGGTACTGCTGCGTATACAGATACATCCATACAAATGACAGGGAACTGGGAAATGCGGAGAGAAAATAACGGCTACTACGATGCGGATGGCAACTGGCAGACAAATGGGAAAACAGTTTTCTGGCTAAGACTATATAATTTCAGTTCCAACAGGGTAATAGATTGGTATTTTGACCGGATCGATTTCAGGTCTTCGGGTAAGAAACTGATTGCTTTTATTGACGGCGCCAGCTATACCTACCGCTATGATTTCCGGAAACAATGACTTATAGCGAGTTAATCAGAAAAGCTCAATCATTGCTTGTTCCGGAATAAATTTTCTATATTTGTACTAATTAGTGCAACGCTTCACAGTCATTCTGTCGGGGCGTTGTTATTTTTTTCTGTTTAATGAAAAAAGGAGGAGATTATGAGTGGTTTACAGTACGTAACAAAAGACACCCTGGAACATATGAAGGCAGAACTCCAGCGGATGAAATCAGTGGATCGCCCTGCTGCCAGCCGTGCTATTGCTGAAGCAAGAGAAAAAGGTGATCTGAAGGAGAATGCCGAGTATGATGCTGCCAAAGAAGCACAGGGTATCCTGGAAGCAAAGATTGCTGCTATGGAAGGCGTGATGGCGAATATCAGGGTACTGGATGAATCAAGTATTGATACAAGCAAAGTGTCTATTCTGACAAAAGTTACACTGACCAACCTGAATACTAAAAAGCAGGTTACTTACCAGATCGTTGGCGAACAGGAAGCTGACCTGAAAGCAGGTAAGATTTCGGTTACCTCACCTATCGGGAAAGGAATATTAGGCAAACAGCCCGGGGAAACCGCCGAAGTGCAGGCACCTGCAGGTATGCTGAAATTCAAAATTGAAAGTATCACCGCATAAAAGCAGTGGAATAAATTTTCACAGCCGTTGCCAGCGCAACGGCTTTTTATTTTCTAAAACGATATAGCTTTGTATGTGCTGAAAAGGCTGAGATACTATTTACTTTCCTACTGGTCTAAAAAAACAGGTGCTATGACAATATTCTCAAAGATCATTGCCGGCGATATTCCTTCGTACAAAATCGCAGAGAATGAAAAATTCTTTGCCTTCCTGGATATATTTCCCTTGCGGGAAGGACATGTGCTGGTGGTGCCTAAAACTGAAGTGGATAACCTGTTTGACTTACCAGCTTCGTATTTGCAGGAAATGTTAGTATTTGCACAGCCTATAGCCAAAGCCATTGAAAAAGCATTTAATTGTAACCGTTGCGGCATCAGTGTGATTGGTTTGGAAGTTCCGCATGCACATATTCATCTTATTCCCATCAACTCAGCCAATGACCTGAATTTTACACAAGCAAAACCGCAGGCATCAACGGAGAGTTTGAAGAAAGTACAGGAAAGAATAGTAGCGCAGCTCTGATTATTTCTTAAGTAACCGTTGAGGGTTTTTTTTAATAAACTCATCCCAGCCCTTCAATCCTTTTCCTGCTTTTCCTAACACGGAATTCATTTGCAGGTGATGGCATAAAGCTACCGCCAGTGCATCCGTGGCATCATACGAAACAGGTTCTTCTGTTAAGGATAATATCTGCTTCAGCATTTTCCATACCTGCACTTTATCTGCATTACCATTACCGGTAACAGATTGTTTTACTTTTTTGGGAGAATACTCTGTTACAGGAATACCTGCACTCATCGCAGCGGCGATCGCCACACCCTGTGCACGGCCCAATTTCAGCATACTTTGTACATTCTTGCCAAAGAAAGGGGCTTCAATGGCAAATTCATGCGGTTTAAATTTTTTGATAAGCTCCTCCACTTTCTGGTGGATCAGCTGCAACCGTTCATGATTATCTTTCTTATTCGATAATTTCAGCACCTGCATCTCTTTCATCTTCACCTGGCTGCCATTTATTTCAATAATGCCATACCCCATCAGTAAGGTGCCGGGATCTATGCCGAGGATTATTTTAGCAGGCTTTTGCAAACGGGATACTATTTTTACAAGATTAATGAAGCTGAACCGAAATATCAAACTCTTCGTCAACTACTTCCTCGGACCCATACTGTTCATCTGGTTGTCCTGGTCTATTTACAGGCAGATACAGCAACAACCCAATTTGGAGAAAGCATGGCAAAGCATTGTTGCTTCTTTCAACAGCCCGTTAGCGTGGAATCTCGTGGCAGCCGTTTTATTAATGATCGTCAACTGGTCCATTGAGGCTGTTAAATGGAAGATATCTGTTCAGCCTATTCAACAAGTTAGTTTTAGTAAAGCCTTCAAAGCAGTGTTATCAGGTGTGTCTTTTTCAGTCAGCACACCCAACCGGGTAGGGGAATACCTCGGTCGGGTGTTATATATGGAGGAGGGCAACAGGTTGAAAACAATTTCAATTACCATCGTGGGCAGTATCAGCCAGCTGATCGTAACATTACTGATGGGTTGTTTGGGACTGATCGTCCTCCGTCAGCAAATTGAAGCCAGCGGATTTGTCAGTTCTATCTGGATGCTGGTGATCATTTATGGTGTGCTGGCTGTATTGTCAGTTTTAACACTATTTTATTTCCGGTTAGCATGGCTGATCAGGTGGGTGGATCGTTTACCGGGTAGTAGCCGCTTTGCTTACCTGGTAAAGGCTTTGGAAGACTTTAATGCAACTTTACTATGGCGGTTGTTGTCATTATCTGCATTGCGGTTTGTGGTATTTATCACACAGTATTACCTGCTGTTTCGTTTATTTGATGTGGAGATCGGATGGTGGCCGGCTTTTTGGGCAGTCAGTGTTTCTTTTCTGGTGATGGCCGTGATACCGACCTTTGCCATCGCCGAACTGGGATTGAGAGGTGAAGTGGGAATTAAACTGATCGGTTTGTTCAGCGTTAATAGTCTCGGGATCTGGATGACGACAATGACGGTATGGCTGGTGAACCTGATCATACCGGCTATCGTGGGAAGTTTACTGATTTTGAGTATTAAAAAAATCTTTACGAATAAAAATGAAAGGACTTAAATTTTTTGCGCCATTGTTACTGGGATTGTTCAGTTTTTCAACGGAAGCCGAGGCGCCCTACAATGAATTTTGCGGTATTGAGAACAGGGCATTCAATGTTGGAGAGAAAGTCACCTTTACGGTGTATTATGCCGTAGCCGGTATTTATGTGAATGCAGGTAATGCCACTTTCTCGAGTGAACTGGAAACTTTTAATAACCGCCCTGTGTATCATGTAACCGGTGAAGGGAAGACCAATTCTTCCTACGACTGGATCTATAAAGTGCGGGATAAATACGAAACCTATATTGATACTGCCACGATGCAACCCCTGAAATTTGTCAGGAATGTGAATGAAGGTGGCTATAAAAAATACCAGAACATCACGTTTAATAAAACGGCTAACACGGCCGTTGCCACGGATGGTGTATTTAAAGTACCGGCCTGTGTGCAGGATGTGATGAGCTCTATGTATTATGCCCGTAACGTTGATTTTTCCAAATTACAGCCCGATGACAGGATACCATTTTCGATGTTCCTCGACAACGAAGTCTTTAATATGTATATCCGTTATATGGGTAAGGAAACCATTAAGACCAAATATGGTAAGTTTAATGCCATTAAGATAAAACCCTTGTTACTGAAAGGGCAGATCTTTGAAGGTGGTGAAAAGATGACCGTCTGGGTAACGGATGATGCCAACCATATACCGGTTCGTATCGAAAGCCCGTTGGTGGTGGGAAAAGTGAAGATCGATATGATGAGCCACGAGAACCTTCGCCACCCGCTGACCTCATTGATCAGGAGGAAGTAAACAAGCAACAGCAAAATGCTACAGATATTAATACGCCGGGTCCACGGCTGGCACACAGGGCAAGTGTGTGAGACTCGGCTGCGAAGAAGAAGGAGCAAGAGACTGAAAAAGCGGAGGCGGAAAAACAGTTTGCAAATAAGTATAAGTGAGTTCAATAATTAAATCTTTCATTTGAAAACGATTCTGTTATCATTATTATTATTGATTGTTACTACTTCTTTTTTGTTCGGACAGAACGGTAAAATATTTGTATGCCCTATGAAGAAAGGGAAAATAGTAGTTGAGCATAGAGGGTTCAATGATGGTAATAAAAATCCTGGTGCAGAAATTGAAGGGAAGAACAGTAATGTGTACAGTTGCTCTTCAGGTTTAGTTAAAGCAGTTGACACAACAAATGGTCGGATAGTTGTTTATATTGAGTTTGAGAATTATTCTTTCTCCTATCATAATTTTAAATCAGTAGTTGTCGCCGAGGGACAAACGATTAAGCCGGGTGAAATGATAGGTGTGATAAAGAAAAAAGAAAGATTGTTTCTTATTACATCGAAAGATAAATCCCTTATAGAGCCTGAAAGCATCTTAAAATGCAGGGTGGTTCATAGGTACATAAAATAATAATATCAAATTAGAAATCAATAACGCCCAGCATGCCTATTTTTCGTAGAATGCAAAATAATTAAATTGAGTTGAAAGGTTGCCCATCGTTTGCAACGATGGACTGCAAAGCCTGCTTTGCTTTATTTTAGATATCTTCCAACCTAAAAAAAACCTTCGGTCTTATCCCTCTTTCGGTTTGTTGCAAGGTGCAGCATTCATGGGCCGGGTCGTGTTCAAAGAAAAGGACATAATCATTCTCCAACGCTTCTTTCAGGAATGATTTCTTTTCATTCAAGGTCGTCAGCGGAAACATATCATAACCCATAATATATGGCAAAGGTATATGTCCCTGGGATGGTAACAGGTCGGCCATAAACACGATGGTCCTGTTCTTATACCGTACCTGTGGCAGCATCATCGCCTGTGTATGGCCACTCACAAAGCGAATGCTGATATTGTCTGCAAAAGGTGTTTCACCCAGCTTTCCCTCTTTCATCCCGGCAGTATCAACCCATTTCAACTGGCCGCTTTCTTCAATAGGTAAAATATTTTCCTTAAGGAAAGAGGCTTTCTCTCTTTCATTGGGGTAAACAGCCCAGTTCCAGTGTTCTTTATTACTCCAGAATTGAGCGTTCTTAAAAGCCGGCACCAGTTTGTCTTCCTCCCGGACAATAGAACCGCCACAATGATCAAAATGCAAATGGGTTAAAAAAACATCTGTGATATCATCGCGGTGAAAACCATGTTTCGCTAATGATTTATCTAAGCTGTCATCCCCATGCAGGTGATAATGACTGAAGAATTTTGCATCCTGTTTATCGCCGTTGCCATTATCCACGAGTATAAGCCGGTTACCCTCTTCGATCAGTAAACAACGCAAGGCCCAGGAGCATAGATTATTTTCATCAGCCGGGTTGATCTTGTTCCAGATGCTTTTGGGCACCACGCCAAACATAGCACCGCCGTCTAATTTAAAATAGCCGGTATTGATCGTATAAAGTTTCATGCAGGTTTCTTTTTTAAGGCTGCCGCATAGAACAGCAAGAGTAAACCAATAATAAAAAATGTCATCAGGGCCAGTACAGAACTCCGCTGCGAACCGGTCAGCTCATTGATAAAGCCAAAACTGAAGATGCCGATCACCGCAGCGACCTTTTCGGTCACATCATAAAAGCTGAAGAAAGAAGCCGTGTCCTTTGTTTCCGGCATCAACTTGGCATAAGTGGAGCGGCTGAGCGACTGGATACCACCCATTACAAAACCAACAGAAGCTGCCAGCCCATAAAATTCATAGATACCTCCCACCGGTAATAAATAACCGATATAACAAAGCAGTATCCAGAGCAATACGATTGATATCAGTGTTTTGATATTCCCGATCTTAGACGATAACCAGGAAATAGTAAAGGCTCCCGGTATAGCGATCAGTTGAATCAGGATGATAGCGATGATCAGGTTATCCGTCGGTATCTCTAATTCACTCTTGCCATATAATGCCGCTACCAGCATTACGGTTTGCACACCCATATTATAAAAGAAGAAGGCAGCAAGAAAACGTTTCAACGGCGGCAAGTGGGTAAGCTGGTTCCAAACCTTCCGTAATTCGTTATATCCTTTTGACAGGATCTTATGCTGCAAATCGCCACTACCTGCCGGAACAGGTTTGGGTAAACGCCGTAATGAGTACTGGCCAAAGCCCCACCACCAGATACCGACCAGGAGAAAAGAAGTTCTGAACTGGATGGTGGAATCTTTATCACCGCCCAGTATGCCAGGAAAGAAAACAAAAACGAAACAGATGATCTGCAATAACACACTGCCGATATAACCATAGGTAAATCCTTTGGCGCTGATACGGTCACGGTCTTCCGGTGCAGCTATTTCAGGTAAAAAGGAATTATAAAATACCTGGCTGCCCCAGAAACCCACGCAGGCAATGATCATGCAGGCAATACCTAATACCAATGTTGTAGAAGGGCTGCCGGTAGTACCATCTTTTGTATTAAATAAAAACATTAACGCACAGGCGATACTTCCCATCGTCATAAAGAATCGCAAAAAATTCTTCTTATTGCCTTTATAATCGGCAATCGAAGAAAGCAGCGGAGACATAACAGCCACGATCAGCATGGCGAAAGCCAGGGCATAATTATAAAGAGCCGTGTTTTCAAAATGCCGTCCCAGGAACGTAACCGCTGTTTTGGATGTTTCCTTATTATCAACAGCGATGGCTTCAAAATAAGCCGGGAAGATGGTGGAAGTGATAACAAGATTATATGCTGAATTCGCCCAGTCATACATCGCCCAGGCGTTCACTACTTTTTTCGGAGCCGTTTGCATACGCAATAATTAAGTGACTGAAATTAAGGATAAGGAATGAAATAATCATTTATCCCTCAATCACACCCATAGCCAGCAGGATCAGCAGGATGATGCCCGCAATGATGCGGTAAATACCAAAAACTTTGAAGCCGTACACTTTCAGGTAATTGATGAAGAAACGGATGGCCAGCATAGCCACCACGAAAGCGACAACATTGCCCACGATAAAAGCAATAGTGTTCTCCCGGGTTGACAGGATGATCTCGTACCCTTTTCTTACCACACCTGCTGCTTCCCATTTTTTTACAAATAGAGAATAAGCAGTGGCCGCAAACATGGTGGGCACGGCGAGGAAAAAGGAAAATTCAGCGGCCAGGTGACGGGTAAATTTTTGCTGCATTCCACCAACGATCGTGGCAGCACTGCGGCTGACACCGGGCACCATCGCAATGGTTTGCCAGAGACCGATAATAAAGGCATTGGAATAAGAGACCTGGTCGTCAGATTCGATGGAAGGTTTCTTAAATATCCTATCAATAAACATTAGCGCAATACCACCTACCAGCAAAGAAACCGCAACAGTGGTCGGGCTTTCCAGCAAGGCATCGATCTTATCGGAAAATAAAAAGCCCAGAGCCAGGGCAGGGATCACACCCACAATCAGCTTCACATAAAACTGCCAACGGTGAAACTCGATGAATTTTCTCCAGTACAATACCACCACCGCCAGGATAGCGCCAAACTGGATGGATACTTCAAACAACTTGGTGAATTCATCTTTATGAATACCCAGCAGGGAACTGGTAATGATCATATGCCCCGTGGAAGAAACGGGAAGAAACTCTGTTAACCCTTCTACGATGGCGATGACGACTGCTTCAACGATGCCCATGGATATAATTTAAACAGGTAAACAAGTTAGGAACTATTTGATAATAAAAAAGCGATGAAGGATCCATCGCTTTTCAACAGGTTGTAATTGTATGATTAATTAGCTGCTTTCGGTTTTTTGAAGATCGCAAAGATCTCGATCACCAGCCCGGCCAGGATCAGGATCGGGGCCACCGTGATGCGGGTGCTGCTGTACACCTCTTTTTCATTGAACACAGCCGGGTCTGTACTTTTTCCGCCAGACATCAGGAACATGCCAATAGCGATCACCACGATGCCGACCAGCATCCACAAATAATTTTCTTTCGTAAACATGGAAGGCGTTGCCTGCTTATCACTCATTTCATGTGTTTTTGGGCCTGCAATATAGGAAAAAGTACATAGTCAATGGTCAATAGTCCATAGCCGTTCACTACCGTGGACCATCGTCTGTCATCCGTGGTCTTTTAATACAAATCATCCAGCTTCATCCGCAAATACTTCAGCACACTGCGGTGGGTACTGAATACCGTGATGCAGATACCGATGAAAATAAGCCCGGCAAACAAGACGAACAGGCTGGTATTATCATGGGCGGCTTTCATCCAGGGAATATATCTTTCAGCCACCATCACCAGGAACCAGATGGCTACCACGGCAATCACACCGCTGATGGCCCCGTTGATAATGGCTCTTACATTCATGGGTTTGGCAATGAACCAGCGGGTGGCACCCACCATCTGCATGGTTTTGATGAGGAAACGGTTACTGAACATGGCCAGTTTGATGGTATTATCGATCAGGATAATAACAACAATGGCGAGAATGATCGCCAGCACCAGCATCACGATACTGGCTGTCCGCAGGTTCTCCGTCATTTTGCCCACTACGGCTTCAGGGTAAGCCACTTCGCTCACATAGGTCTGTTGCTCCAGGTCGGCCCGGATCGCTTTGAGTGAATCGGTGTTCAGGTATTCTTCCTTTACTTTGAAGTCGATGCTGTTGGGCAGGGGGTTTTCGGTCAGGATCTTATCCCAGCCTTCGTTACCATCTTTCAGGTATTTCTCCTTCGCCATTTCCTTGGTCACATAGACGTAGTTTTTGATATAGGGTTTGGCTCCCAGGTAGGTCACCAGTGCCACACTATCCTTGGGGTTCAGGTCGCCCCGCAGGTAGGCACTCACGGTTACATCGTCCTTTAAATTCTTAACGATCTTGTTGGCATTGATCACCAGCCATCCGATCACCCCTAAGAAGAACAACACCAGCGTTACCCCCAGGATGGACATAAAATAGGAGGGTTTACCACGTTTGATAGAAGCTTTTCCTGATTGAGACATGCGATAGAATTTTGAATTTTACGGGTTGCAGCAAAAATAGCAGTTTAAGGGCTACAATCAGTATTTTTGCGACCATTTAAACGATTGCCAAAGGCTCATATTGCCATCTGTGGGAAAGATATTGTTAAAGAATTTTTAGCCAGCTCCGTTGGCCATCCTCATCATAGAACAGGAAGAAGGTATTCTCGCTACTTAGCTAAGTAAAATAAAAAGATGAGTAGCGAACCAACTGGTGAAGGGTGCGACGCAACGAAGATGAACAACGAACAGGAACCTGGTAACACATAATAACAGCATATCATAAAATGAGTACAGAAGGTAAAAAAGGAAATGTTAGCAGCACCCCTTCAGGGGTTGGGGGCATGGAATACCAATTCAGGGATATTGAAAAGAAATGGCAGGAAGAATGGAAAATAGCCAACGCCTATAAAGTGGGCAATGATTTCAGCAAACCCAAGTATTATGTGCTCGATATGTTTCCTTATCCAAGCGGGGCCGGATTGCATGTGGGCCACCCGCTGGGTTATATCGCTTCGGATATTTACAGCCGCTACAAAAGACTGAAAGGATTCAATGTGTTGCACCCGATGGGCTTTGACAGTTTTGGTTTGCCTGCGGAACAGTATGCACTCGATACCGGCCAGCACCCGGCAGAAACCACGAAGAAGAATATTGCTACATTCAAATCGCAATTAGACAATATCGGCTTTTGCTACGACTGGAGCCGCGAAGTGCAAACCAGCGACCCGAACTATTACAAATGGACGCAATGGATCTTTTTGCAATTGTTCAACAGTTATTATGATAAAAAGGAGAATAAGGCAAAACCGATTACTGAACTGGTAAAGAAATTTGAAACAGAAGGGAGTCAGTCCATGGACTTTACTGCTGACGAATGGAAAGCCTTTCATGAAGCACAGCAGCAAAGCATCCTGATGGACCATCGTCTTGCTTTCAGTAAATACGGTGAAGTGAACTGGTGCGAAGCACTGGGCACGGTGCTGGCGAATGATGAAGTGGTGAATGGCGTAAGTGAAAGAGGTGGTTTCCCGGTGGAGAAAAAGAAAATGCGGCAATGGTATTTGCGCATTACGGCCTATGCAGATCGTTTGCTGGAAGGATTGGAGACAGTTGATTTCAGCGACAGCATGAAAGAGATGCAGCGCAACTGGATTGGCAAATCGCAGGGAGCTGAAATCGATTTCAGGATCAGGATCGGGGAAGCGGAAGAAAGCAAAGAAATTATTTACCAGGACCAGTCAGTAGTTGTTGAATATACAGGTGCTACTGAATCTGAAAGCGAGGAAGTGCTGACAGTTTATACCACGAGACCCGATACTATTTTCGGGGTTGACTTTATGGTTGTGGCCCCCGAACATGAACTGGTGGCCGAAATAACAACGCCTGAACAAAAAGAAGCGATTGATCAATACCTGCACTATGTAAAAAGCAGGAGCGACCGGGAGCGACAGTCCGAAGTGAAACAGATCACCGGTTGTTTTACCGGTTCCTATGCTATCAATCCTTTTGATGGCCGGCGGATACCGATCTGGATCGCCGAATATGTACTGGCCGGTTATGGCACCGGGGCTATTATGGCCGTGCCCTGTGGTGACCAACGTGACTTTGCCTTCGCCCAACATTTTAATATACCTATCACCAATATCATTGGTGAACATTTCAATGGCGAAGAAGCCAATCCCACCAAAGAAGCGACCTTACAAAACAGCGGCTTCTTAAATGGTCTGCTGATGAAAGATGCGATTGGTGTGGCGATTAATAAAATTGAAGAACTGGGTATCGGCAAGCGGCAGGTGAATTATAAAATGCGGGATGCCGGTTTCAGTCGTCAGCGTTACTGGGGCGAACCTTTTCCTATTGTTTGGAAAAATGGAATTGCCTATCCGTTAGATGAAAAAGAATTACCGTTGCAGTTACCGCATGTGGAAAGCTACAAACCCGGGCCCGAAGGCCAGGGACCTTTAGCCAATATTCCGGACTGGATCAACCAGTTTGGGGCAGAGAATGGCGGGCTTGAAACGAGTACGATGCCCGGCTATGCCGGTTCGTCCTGGTATTTTTTGCGGTATATGGACCCGCAGAATGCTGAAACATTCTGCGACAGGAAATTATCGGATTACTGGAACCAGGTGGACCTATACATTGGCGGCACCGAACATGCTGTAGGTCATTTATTGTATAGCCGCATGTGGACCAAAGTATTGTTTGATCTTGGTTATATCGGGCATGAGGAGCCGTATAAACGATTGGTGAACCAGGGAATGATACAGGGGAGCAGCAGGTTTGTGTATAGGGTGAACGTGGATGGAATAGAAAGACTCTTATATGATTTTTTACAGGAGAATTTCAGTGATTATAAATTTATTACTGGTGTTTTTGATGAGCCGCCCGTTTTTGATTTTAGGGGAACATATAAAGGGAAGAATTATTTTATAGAGATATCCAATCACAGAAACCTTCAAAGAAAGGCAAAAGAGTATTATTCAAAGGTCATAGAAGATAAAGATTCAGTAAGCATATTTATAAGTAATAGTGAATTTATCAAACAAAGAAGTTCGGGGAATGCTAAAAAGTGGTTTGAAGACATATTGAATAATCAGAAAAACTACCTTTCGCAATCACAGGATAATGCAATGTTATTTATCACTAAGAGTGAAGCAGAAAAGTGGGATGAAGGGCGGTTTGACTCTATTCATGTAGATGTAAATATTGTCGATGGTGTTGAATTAAATATTGAAGCATTCAAAAAATGGAGAGATGAATATGCCGAAGCTGAATTTATCCTTGAGGATGGAAAATATATCTGTGGCTCCGAAGTTGAAAAAATGTCCAAGTCCAAATTCAATACAGTTAATCCAGACGTATTAGTGGCTAAATACGGTGCCGACACTTTCCGTATGTACGAAATGTTCCTCGGCCCGGTGGAAATGAGCAAGCCCTGGGACACCAAGGGTATTGAAGGGGTACACCGCTTTTTGAAAAAACTCTGGCGGCTCTTCAATGATGAAGTGAAAGGACCTGTATGGACGACAACAGCTCCCTCTCCTGCGGAGAGGGCGGGGGGAGAGGCCCCTACCGATGCTGAACTGAAAGTATTGCACAAAACCATCAAACAAATTGAAGAGGCAACCGAACGGTTCAGTTTCAATACCGGTGTCAGTGGTTTTATGATCGCCGTGAATGAACTCACCGAACTGAAATGCCATAAGAAAGAAATACTGGAGCAATTGCTCATCCTGCTCACGCCGTATGCGCCGCATATTGCAGAAGAACTCTGGTCGCAACTGGGCAACAGCGGCAGCATCCTGGATGCTACCTACCCGAAATTTGAAGCAAAATATGTAACGGAAAGCAGCAAGGAATACCCGGTGTCCATCAATGGCAAGACAAGAACCACGATAGATATTGCCCTGGACGCCACGCAGGAAGAAGTGGAGAAACTGGTGCTGGCCAATGAGGTGGTGAAGAAATGGATCGAAGGCAAGCCGGTGAAAAAATTCATTTTCGTGAAAGGAAAGATGGTGAATGTGGTAATATAAATCCTGTTTATGAGATCAACTAACATGTATAAACCCGAACAAATGAAACCAGTCCTGTCGTTACTATTAGCAATGTCCGTTCTTTTTTTATCCTGCGAGGTAAAGATCAAAACGGGTGAGCCTGAAAAGCAAGCCGGTAAATTCAGGAATGGGATTACCATCAAAGAAAACGGGCTGAAGGTATCCGAAGCGTATCTCGTGTATGATGAGGACGGATCGCTGGTTTCGAATGATAATATTACCGATGTGGACAAGAAAGTGCGGCTGATACTGGAGATCAGTGGCTGGCAGGAAGAAAATGGAAAAGTGCTGCTGGGTGCTTCCGAGAAAGTATCAACGAATGAGGGTGATACTTTTTTGAACAGGGATGATCTTTTTGAATCTTATACGGAGGGGGTGAGTGCAGAAGATGCCAAACAAATATCCTTATCCGTAGTTATCTCTAAGGCCGATAAAATTTATGATCATTTCCTGGTGGAGTTCCGGGTTTGGGATAAACGGACCAATAAGGATATTACAGGTTCCTATAAACTGCACCTGAAATAAAGAGAACGTTCAACAAGCTATTTAAACCTTCCACCGGAAGGTTTTTTTCTTTTACAGGGCTAAACAAAATGGTTGCTTCCGTGTTTTTATAAAGTAATTTGAACTATGGCATACCCCTCCATTGAATTGATAAACGCATTCCGTAAAACGGCTGAACGATTACGCAACGGGGCACACTATGCCTGGGGACATCACGGGGCCTGCAATTGTGGTAATTTATTGCAGGTGATCACTCCACTGACGGAAGCAGAGATTTTACACTATGCTCATTTGGGAAATGGGGAGTGGACTGAACTGGCGGAAGAATTTTGCGGGGTGAGTAATGCACCGGTCAGTTTGGTTATATCCAAACTGGAACAGGCCGGGTTAACACCCACCGATATTCATCATATTGAATACCTCAGTGATAAGCAGGTGTTGCAATACCTGCCCGGTGGTTTTCGCTGGCTGAAACGAAATGTGCGGGAAGATGTGATCCTGTATTTTGAAGCTTTTGCGGATATGCTGGAAGAAAAATTGTTAAAGACCGTGACTATTGATATGACAGCCATGATCTCAACTTCTCTAACCGGGAAAGAGAGAGTGCAGAGTGAAACTGAAGTGTTGCAGGCAGAGTGCTAAAACTTTCTTTTTCTGACAACCGGTGAAGAACTCACCGGTTTTTTATATTGTATTTATTATGCGGTTTGAGTTTGGATTTTATTCTTCCCTGTTGCTGATCTTCTTTGTGCACGGGTTGGTCTATTCGGTTTTATTATACCGGAAAGCCATCCGTAATGAAACCCCTTCTGATAAATGGCTGAGTTTATTCTTACTGCTCTGCATCCTTTATATCACGCCCTGGATGGTAGGTTTTGCCGGCTGGTATGATAACCAGCCCTACCGGGATATTTTATTCTATGTTCCTTTTCAGCAATTGTTCTTTATCGGCCCGGTCATGTTCTTTTATATTCAAAGTTTACTGAACCCATCTTTTCGCTTCGGTAAAAAGGAATGGTTGCATTTAGTACCGGGCTTCTTGTATTTATTGTACAGTATAGCAGCAGTGGTGATTGATAAACTGGTCCTGGGGGAATATTATTTTTTAGCCAGTGGTGCCGATCCTGATTTCGATACCTGGTACCAGGTTGCCGGGCATCTATCCATGCTCTTTTATTTATTACTCTCCCTGCGCTATTATAATCTCTATAAAAAACTCATGCTGCAGGTGGTCAGCTATGCCGACCTCATTCTGTTCAAATGGATCAGGAGTTTTTTATATGCTTTTCTCATCATGCTGATCATCCGGATAGCTTTTTATATCGCCCCGCTGATCCCGGGTTACATCGAAATGCGGTACATGGGTCCCTGGTGGGGCTACTTTTCTTTTGCCATTGTGTTTTATTATATCGCTATCACCGGTTATGCCAATTCTATTGAAACAAAAATTCCTTTCAGGTTAAACCTGTTAACATACAAGCCCAGCTTGTTGTTGCAATATAAAGAAGGTGATACGGTCGGGCCCGACCCGGTGGAAGAAGCAGAAATCATCGGGATCAGTGATCCGCCAACTGAAAAAAGAGACGATGATTTTTTACTGGCGGCATGGAAACCAAAGATCATTGCACTGCTGGAACAGGAAAAAGCATGGCAGGACCCTGAATTATCGTTAACACAGGTGGCCCGTCAATTGCATACCAATCCTTCCTTATTATCAAAGATCATCAACCAGGGATTCGGGCTCAACTTCAACGATTTTATTAATCACTACCGGATCGAAGCGGTGAAAGAAATGCTGGGGAAAGGGGAGCATAAGCAGCAGACATTGCTGGGTATCGCTTTTGAATGTGGTTTCAATTCCAAAGCTACGTTTAACCGGGCTTTTAAAAAAGTAACCGGTCTTAACCCGAAAGAATATATTGCTTCTTTAAAATAGATCAGCTCCAGCTGTTTAGAGAATTTGAACCGGGCAGCTATGATATGAGGCCTTATTCTTTGGTCTCAAAATATGATTTGCAGCGACCCGCCTTCCATTGAACCGCATTTTTGAGTCATCATTCAATCACTCAAAAATGTTTTTATGAAAGCACAACTTCGCCAGTTCTTTTTTGGCAGCAGCCTCGGGGACAATACTATCCTCAATACCGGTTGGCTGCTTTTCCGTTTGCATATGGGCCTGAGCATTGCTGTCCATGCCGGATGGCCTAAAATGAATGCCATTGCAGCACCGGGTTGGTTTACCGAACAGGTAGCCGGTCTGGGGTTTACTTTTCCTTCCCCGGGTTTTTGGGCAGCTATGGCTTCCTGGGGTGAGTTTGTCGGCGGTATCTGTATTGCGCTGGGATTGCTCACCCGGTTTGCTTCGCTGCAATTGGCTTTCCAGTTTTTTGTGATCTCTTTTTTGTGGTATGATAAACCGGAACCTGTAAGCGGCATGTATTTTCAGCAAACCCTGTTTTGGGGATATGTGCTGCTGGCAGTTGGTGGAAGTGGTCGGTTTGCAATTGACAGGGCGATATTCAGCAACAGAAAACTAACTATTTCATCACCCGCAAAAGCAGTGGCAGCCTCATTACTCCTGTTGATAGCAACTGGAATAAATGCACAAACAGTAACTAAGAAAGATTTTACTGTCCTGGAAGGGCAATGGAAAGGAACACTTACCTACCTGGATTATACCAGCAGTAAAGACGAAACCATAAAAACCAACGCCATTGTTGAAGTTAGAAAAGCCAATGTTTTTACACTGGGCTTCTATTATACCGATGAACCAAAGAAAAATGGGAAAGACCGCTACAAGATCAATGCAGATGGTACCATGATCAATGACATGAAAGTAATAGAACGAACAGTACAGCCAGGTGGCGGGTTAAAAATTGTATTGGAAAGCAGGGGCAAAGATGGTAATGACCATAAGCCGGCCACTTTTCATCATGTATTACTGATCGGGCCCGGCCAGTTTTCCATGACCAAACTGGTGCGGTTTGACGGGGAAGCCAATTTCTTCCGGCGCAATGAATACCTGTTTACCCGGAACTGATTTTTTACCAGCGGTGATGCTGGCAATGGTTTAGGGTGTAATTTGAAAGCCCAAAACCATTTTTCATGAAGTATATAATTTCTGTTCTTGCCCTTGTAGCTTCTTTGCAGCTATCGGCACAGCAACAATCAGCTTATTTCTTATCTACTCCCTGTCTTACACCCGATGGCCAAAACGTCATCTTTAGTTTTGAAGGAGACCTGTGGACGGCATCCGTAAAAGATAAACAGGCAACGAGGTTAACTGCGATGCAGGGTTATGAAACCAATCCCAGGGTTTCCCCTGATGGTAAATGGATTGCTTTTACGGGAAGACAATACGGTAATGCCGATGTATTTGTGGTGCCGGTCAATGGCGGCGAGGTAAAACAAATCACCTGGCATAGTGGCAATGATGAAGTAACCAGCTGGAGCTGGGATTCAAAATTTATTTACTTCAACAGCGGACGGGTGGGACAGGTGGCTGGTTTTAAAGTGAGTGCAGAAGGCGGCACACCGGTTCGTGTATTCGGCAATTATTTTTTCCAGTATGATCATAACCTGGTGGAGCACCCAACCAGCGGGGAGATATTTTTTAACGACACCTGGGAAAGTATCAGCCAGGCACAACGGAAACGGTATAAAGGACCTTTCAACCCGGATATACAATCGTATAACCTGAAAACAAAACAGTATAAAAAATACACGGATTGGGAAGGAAAGGATTTTGCCGCTACCATTGATAAGAACGGGAATATCTATTTTATTTCTGACGAAGCCAACGGGGAGTATAATCTTTATACGATTGATAATGGAAAGAAAAAAGCACTGACCCGTTTTTCATCTTCTGTCAAATCACCGGTGGTGAATGCCAATGGCGGTAAGATCGTATTTGAAAAAGATTACCAGTTGTGGTTGTATGATGTGAAATCGGATAAGGAAACGAAACTGGATATTGCGATCATCCGCAATAATATCCTCCCCCAGGAAAAGGATTTTGATGTGAAAAGTAATATCAGTGCTTTTGATGTATCACCCGATGGGAAAAAGCTGGCATTCATTTCCCGTGGTGAGGTATTTGTCAGTGATATTGAAGGGAAATTCATTAAAATGATCAACCGGGGTTCAGCAGAAAGGGCAAGAGAGATCAAATGGATGAGTGATAACAAGACCTTACTTTTTAACCAGACCCTCGAAGGGTATACCAACTGGTACACCATCGCTGCAGATGGATCCGGCACTCTGAAGCAACTGACTAATGATAAAATGAATAACAGGGCCATCGCTTTCAATAAAAAAAGAGATAAGGCTGTTTACCTGAGCGGACGTGGTGAAGTAAGAATAATGGACCTGAAAACATTACAGAGTAAAACCGTAGCAAAGGAAGAGATCTGGGGTTTTCAATACAGCGACCCGGGTTTTTCACCTAATGATGAGTATGTTCTCTTCACCGCCATGCGGAATTTTGAACAGGATATTTTCATTCATAACCTGAAGGAGAATAAAACGATCAACATCACCAATACAGGAGTTACCGAATCTGATCCGTTTTGGTCCGGTGACGGGAAATATATTTTCTTCACTTCGCAGCGGCTAAAACCATCCTATCCATTTGGTATGGCCAATGCAAAAGTGTACCGGATGCCCCTGGATAAACTGGATGAACCGTTCCGGTTAGATAAATTCAACGAGCTGTTTAAAGAAGAGAAAAAAGATACTTCCAAAAAAGCAACGCCTGCTGCCGCAGCAGATACAAAACCGATTACCATCGACCTGGACAGGATCATGGAAAGACTGGAACAGGTGGGCCCTTCCTTCGGTGCCCAGTTCATCCAGTATGTGTACCAGAAAGGAGAGAAGACCAGTGTACTGTACACGAGCAATCATGGCGAAGGAAGGAATGCTTTATGGAAAACAGTGATCGAACCTTTTGAACAAAATAAAACAGAGAAGATCGCAGGTACTGACCTGAGTTTCAATTTTGGTATCGTGGAGGTAAGCGATAAGTTATATGCGCTGCTGAACGGTAATATTAATAAGCTGAACCTGGATGCCAATAAGGTTGATTTGATCAATATCGGGTACACCTTCCGCCGGAATTTAGCAGAAGAATTCAGCCAGATGTTTGAAGAAACCTGGGCGCAGATGGAAGAGAATTATTATGATGAAAATTTCCATGGGCTGAACTGGAAGAAAACCAAAGAGTATTACCAGCGGTTTATTCCTTACCTGAATACAAGAGCCGACCTGAGGGTTTTATTAAATGATATGCTCGGAGAATTGAATTCCTCTCACCAGGGCTTTAACTCTTTTGGCACGGATGAAACGATTGCATTGAGTAACCGTACCATGGAGACCGGCATCATCTTCGAAGAAGGAGATCCTTATAAAGTAAAGTATGTTGTCAAAAGATCAGCAGCTGAAAAAAAATCAATTGAGATCAGGCCCGGGGATGTGCTGGTGAAAGTAAATGATGAATCAGTAGACAAAGGCAAAGACCGGAATTACTATTTCACCAAACCATCCCTGGATAATGAACTGGAACTGACTTTTGACCGGGCCGGCCAGATGATTACGGTAAAGATCCACCCGCAATCCACTTTATTCACCAACCTCTATGATGAATGGATAGACAATAACCAGAAAAGGGTGGATGAAAAAGGTAAAGGCAGGATCGCTTATGGTTATATGAAGAATATGGGACAGTTTGAGCTTGACCAGTTCATCATTGATATGACACAGGAACTGAATAATAAAGACGCCCTGATCTTTGACCTGCGTTATAATACCGGTGGCAATGTGCATGATGAAGTGTTGAAATTTCTGTCGCAGAAAGCCTACCTGCAATGGAAATACAGGGAAGGGAAACTGACTCCTCAGTCGAATTTTGCACCGGCGGATAAGCCCATTATTTTACTGATCAATGAACAATCGCTGAGTGATGCAGAAATGACGGCACAGGGATTCAAAGCATTAAAGTTGGGAACCATTATTGGTAATGGTACTTACCGCTGGATCATCTTTACCAGTGGCGTTGGTTTGGTGGATGGTTCTTCCGTTCGCATGCCGGGCTGGGGTTGCTACAGCCTGGATGGAAAAGACCTCGAGATGAATGGTGTGCAACCGGATATACAGGTGATCAACAGTTTTGATGATAAACTGAATGGCCGTGATCCGCAATTGGACAGGGCAATTGAGGAGTTACTTAAAAAACTGAAATAAAGAATAACAATAATGTTATAAACAGGTGTGGCAAAACGCCACACCTGTTTTACTTTTAGGCCATGAGAAAGATAATAGTATTCCTGCTGATCATTGCAGTTTCAGAAGTTTCGGCCCAGTCAAAGCTGCATGTCATGACCTTCAATATCCGTTTGAATGTTGCTTCTGACAGCCTCAATGCATGGCCGTACCGGAAAGATAAACTGGCATCGCAGGTATTATTTCATAAAGCAGAACTGTTGGGTGTGCAGGAAGCCCTGCATGACCAGATGATGGACCTGGAGGAAAGTTTACCCCAATTCAAATTTGTTGGGGTGGGAAGAGAAGACGGAAAGACCAAAGGCGAATACTCAGCGATCTTTTATGATACAACACGGTTACAGGCTTTGCAGTCGAATACCTTCTGGTTATCATTAACACCCGAATTGCCAGGCAGTAAAAGCTGGGATGCCGCTATTACAAGAATAGTGACCTGGGCAAAATTCAAAGACAGGAAAACAAAGAAGATATTCTATGCCTTCAATACCCATTTTGATCATATAGGTAAACTGGCAAGAAAAGAAAGTGCTTTATTATTACTGCAAAAAGTAAAAGAAATAGCGGGGAATACGCCAGTTGTTATCACCGGTGATTTTAATGCCAAACCAACCGATGAACCCATACAGGTAATAATGGATAAAAACAACCCGCTTCATGTACTGGATTCAAAAGAATTGTCTGTAACACCGCATTATGGTCCTACCGGCACCTTCAATGGTTTTCGTTCCAAAGAGACTGATGGTCAGCCCATCGATTATATCTTCCTGAAAGGAAAGTGGAAAGTATTAAGTCATGCCACGATTTCCCAGACCTGGGAAGGCCGTTTTGCCTCTGATCATTTTTCGGTGCTGGCAGAGCTGGTGCTTTAATTCCTTATAGAAACAGGGTTCTTCTTAACGAACCGAACCATGGCACTGCTGCCTTCGGTACTTTCCAATCTTGCTTCGTAGCGTTTTTCACCCACGATGGCTACCATATAAGAAGTATTAGGTGGAATAGATCCCAGGTTCTCCGCTACCATGATCAGTTCATTGGTTTCGTTCAGTTCACTCACCGCTAATTTGATGGAGTAGGCATTGCCGGTAAGGCGGATATGCTGGAAGATCAGTTTATCATTTAAGAAAAGTGAAATGGAGTCGCCGTCAATCTCTGCATTATCATAAAACCGAAGTTCAACCGAATCGCCAGTAACGGGAATTTCTGTTGTCAGTACTTTTTTCCGGGTACTGAATTTCTCTTCAATGGTAGGAGGCTTCACCGGTGCTGTGATTTTCACCACCGGTTTTGGCTCTTCTGTTTTTTGAACAGGTGCTGGTTCAACGATCGGTTTGGTTGGTTCCGCCTTTACCTTCTCCACCGGTGGCGTCGGTTTGACCGGCGGTGCTTCGTTTGTTGGTCGCTCAGCAGGAACAGCAGCGAGGCCAGCGATACTATCAATAATAAAAGGATCATTTCCTCCGGCAAGATAATTATCAATCACAAAATCCCATTCATCTTCAAAGGAAGGACCGGCTGCTTTGTCCAAATGAACATCTCCATTCTGACGGTTATCTTCTTTCTTGCCTGTTTTACCATCCAGCATCATGCTGCCATCACCGGGGCAATTGAAATCGGCACTGGACAGCATCGCATTTTTTCCGGGTGAGGAAAGATTGAAACGACCTGTCTTTTCTTCCAGTAACTGGTCATCCCACCACACGGCTTCATTCGTGCTGTTATTGAAATATCCTTTTATACTATAACGGCGGTAATGCGTGGCTGATTCGTAGTAATACGAAGTACCGGCCAGGCTGTCGCCCTTTTGAATGATCTTGACCTCCACTTTTTGCCGGTTGATCTTCCCCTTCCACACCCCGGTTATCATTTGTGCATGAAGAGAATAGGTATTCAGTAACAGGAAAGCGGCGAAAAGCTTCGCTAAGTGTTTTTGCATCAGGCAGAAAATGTTTTAAAAAGACGTGTCAGGAGTTAAAACGGCTTCAACAAAGAAATATTTTGCGTTTATCACCTCTTTGACCCATTTTAGACCGGATATTCTTTATTTTAGAACCTTTAAATTTTACGAACGTTCACATACCAACCAAACTCTTGTATTCATGAGAAAACTTTTACTCTGCTTTTTTGCAGTTAGCTGTTTTACTATTACCCGTGCACAGGATGCTGAAACAGCAGCAGCCCGCCAGCTTGTTGGCAAGAACCGTGCTGAGATCGGGTTAACTGCAGATGACCTCAACAACATTTTTATTGCTAATACCTATAAGATAGACGGGCGGCAGGATATCCGCATGGTGTACCTGCAGCAAAGCTATAAAGGAGTGCCGGTGTTCAATGAACTGCAGGTGCTGGCATTTAAAAATGACCAGCTTGTTTCCAATGCCGGAAGCCGTATCGGTAAGATGGAAGCAAAAGTAAATGTAAACAATGTGGATCCTGCAATTACTGTGGAGTCTGCTGTTCAGCTGACACTGGCGGATGCTAAACTATCTGCAAAGCAACCTGTCGTTGCAGCAATGGTCAATGGAGCAGTTCACAAGTATGAGTTTGGAACTTTAGGTATCAGTTTTGAAAAGATCACAGCAGAATTATTATGGTTACCCACCGAAGATAAGAGCAGGGTCCGCCTGGCCTGGCAGGTGTTTATCACACCCACCAACTCATCTGACTATTGGCTGGTTCGTATTGATGCCATGAACGGTACTGTACTGGGTAAACAAAATTTGACGATCACCTGTAATTGGGGAGATGGTAAACATACCACTGCGGAGCATTTTGCAAAAGGACATGGTCTGCAGCAAAAAAATACCCTGGCTCCTCAAAAAGACCAATTGTTTAAATGGGAATACAAACCTTTTGTTGTCAGTTCAGCCAGTTACCGGGTTGTTCCTTATCCTTATGAGAGCCCCACCCATCTTGGTGGTACCGGTTCTCAACTGGTAACCGATCCCTGGACGATGGCGGCAGGCAATGCCACTTCACTGGGATGGCATAATGATGGGGCTGCTTATCATGACAGTACCCGCGGTAATAATGTTTGGGCAGCGGAAGACCGGTCGAATACCAACGGGGTTATTGACAGGGCAGCAGTTTCTTCCACTGCACAACCCAATCTTACATTTGATTTTAGCCCTGATTATACACAGGCACCAACCATTGCAACGAACCAGAATTTTGCGATCACTAATTTGTTTTACTGGAATAATATCATGCATGATATTCTGTACCTCTATGGTTTTACAGAACAGACGGGTAATTTTCAAAATGATAACCAGGGTCGTGGTGGTTTGGGAAATGACTATGTGATAGCCGATGCACAGGATGGTGGAGGTTCTAATAATGCCAATTTTGCAACACCAAATGATGGAGCAAGGCCCAGGATGCAGATGTATTTATGGACGGCCCCTAATCCTGATCGTGATGGCGATCTCGATAACAGTATCGTCGCCCATGAATTTGCACACGGTATCAGCAACCGGCTGACCGGCGGACCCAACAACAGTTCCTGCCTGGGTAATGCAGAACAGGCAGGCGAAGGCTGGAGCGATTATTATGGTCTGATGGTAACCACCAACTGGGCTACTGCAAGCATTGGAGACGGGGCGATAGGTCGGGGCATTGGTACTTATGCCCTGAACCAGCCGACAACCGGTCTTGGTATCCGTGCATTCCGGTATTCTACCAATCTTGCTATCAACCCGAGAGTCTATTCTGCCACACTACCTGCCCAACAACACGACAGGGGTGAATACTGGTGTGCAGCTTTATGGGAAATGACCTGGGAGATCATTCAACAGGCTGGTATCAACCCGAACCTGTTCAATCCCGCTGCAGGAGGTGGTAATGCCGTTGCCTTTAAACTGGTAACAGAAGGTATGCGTTTGCAACCCTGCAATCCGGGTTTCATTGATGCAAGAAATGCTATTCTGAGAGCAGATACATTATTTTTTGGTGCACAATACAGTTGCGCCATCTGGAGAGCTTTTGCAAAAAGAGGAATGGGAAGAAACGCTTCACAAGGTTCTTCCAATAGTGTAACAGACCAGGTGCCGAGTTTTGCCGTTGATAATGGCACATTCTCCATAACACAAAGTGCTCCCCAGGTACAGGAAGGACAAAATGTTACCTATACAAACAAACTGACAGCCGGTGTTTGCTCACCTATCACCAACTTTTTTATCACGGATACATTACCAGCCAACGTTACGTATGTAAGTGGCGGAACTTATAATGCAGGAAACCGGACGATAACATTCGGGCCTGTTAACCTGGCCACCGGGCAAACCCAAACTTATCCATTTACGGTGACTGTAAACCCCGGAACTTATTTTGCCCCTGTTGAACATATCAATGAGCCGGTAGCGGCAGCATCAATCCCGGCAACCTGGACAGCCACTTCGATCAATGCCACGGTATGGACTGCTTCCACGACGCAAAGCCAGAGTTCACCGAATGCTTTCTTCTCGCCGAATTCCACAGGCACTTCCGATCTGTCATTAGCGACAACGAATAGTTATACATTAAATGCCACGCCTTCCTCTTATACAACCCTGAGTTTCTGGCACCGGTATAATACAGAAGATGGCTGGGATGGCGGTGTTGTTGAAGTAAGTACCAATGGTGGGGCAAGCTGGAGTGATCTTGGCTCAAAAATGAAATTGAATCCGTATAACGGGTCATTAGGAACAGGGAGTGCATTAGCTTCAAGAACTGCTTTTACCGGCAATAGCGGTGCTTTTGTCCGCACTTTAATTGATCTGTCTTCTTATGCCGGCCAGAGTATCAAGGTACGTTTCCGTTTTGCATCAGATGACAATACAGCTCCCACTGGTGGCGGCTGGTATGTTGATGATATCGTTCTCAGTACAGAACCTGCTGTTACAATCAAATCGAACTTGTTCAATGCCTCAAGTGCATTGCAGTCGGTTACAGATACTATCACGAGGATATTACCTGGTGTGGCCTGTACGCCTGTTACAGTAACAACACAGCCAACAGATATTACAACCTGTTCCGGCAGTACTGCTACATATACTGTTGCAGCAACGGGCACAGCCGCGATCGGCTACCAATGGCAGGTAAATACCGGCAGCGGATTTACGAATATTACAAATGCTGCACCTTATGGGGGTGCTGCAACAGCAACACTTACCGTTACCGGCGTCACAGCAGGAATGAATGGTTATCAATACCGTTGTGTGATAACGAATCCCTGCTCATCCGTCAACTCTAATAACGTTACACTAACCGTAACAGCGGTTGCAACGATCAATACACAACCAGCCAACAGTACTGTTTGTGCAACAGGTAATACAACTTTCTCAGTAGCTGCAACCGGGGCCACCGGTTACCAGTGGCAGGTGAATACCGGCAGCGGGTTTACTGATATTACAAATGGAGCCCCTTATTCAGGTGCCACCACTGCTACACTAACCATAACAGGTGTGGCAGCTAATATGAACACATATCAATATCGTTGTGTGCTTACCAGTTGCGGACCTGTATTGAATTCGACGGCTGCTACTTTAAGCACTTTTGTTGCTGCTGCGGTTTCATCTCAGCCAACCAGCTCGGCGGTTTGTGTGGGAGGAAGTAGTAGCTTCTCGGTTTCAGCAACTGGTGTTGTTACAAGTTATCAGTGGCAGGTAAGTGGTGATGGAGTCGTCTATAATAACCTCACAGGCAGCACAAACCCTGTTCTTACTTTAAACCCGGTAACTGCTTCAATGAATGGCAACTATTATCGTTGCGTGGTAACAGGAAATTGTAATGTGGTTAATTCAAACCCTGCCGTGCTTACCGTAAATCCGTTACCAGTGATTACCCTGACAGCTTCATCAACTGTGGTGTGTGCCTCTGATCCCACCGTTACATTAAACGCATCTTTGACTGGTGGTACCTGGAGTGGGGCAGGGATTCAGGGTAGTAATTTTATACCTGCGGTGGCGGGAGTGGGTACTTCTGTGTTAAATTATACAGGGACAAATGCCTTCGGTTGTACTTCTTCACAATCCATCAATATACAGGTAAATGAATGTCCTGAACGTCACTTAACACTGGCGCAGCCTAATTCGATCATCGTTTATCCTAACCCGAATGACGGAAGGTTCAGTATCAGGATCAAATCAGATCTGTTTACCAGGATGGGTATGAGGGTCTATGCAAGCGATGGGAAATTGGTAAATACTCAATCATTCAGTGGTTTGTATTATGACAGGGTGGTGCCGGTCGATCTTTCGACACTGGCAGCAGGAGTTTACCAGCTCTTCCTGTATAATGATGAAGGTAATACCTTAGTTAAGAGGACTTTTAGCATCATAATAGCCCGGTAATATAAATGCCGGGATAAAGAAAAGACGGGCACCTTCAGGTGCCCGTCTTTTTCGTCTTTAAGTAGTTTGAGAAGGCTATAAGGTATAACAAATAGGTACGGCCACCCGGGAAAAAGTTAGTAAAAAAACGATACCCGGTAAACTTAAAAAGAGATAGCTCCGGCGATTTAATAGCCCCCAAAAAGATTGCTGGTTTCTGCGTCTATAAGGCTGAATATTTTCTTTTTAAATGTTGTTGCGCTGGAAAAAATTCCTAACTTTCCCGCAGAAACCTGAGACGGGTTCTGTCAATATTTTCAACCACCAAACTGTGCTTATGAGAAAGTTATATGCTTTTCTTCTTACTGCTTTTTCCATTTTTGTGACTACCGGTATTTTCGCTCAACCCTGTAGCGAGAATTTTGATGGAGTAACGGCTCCGGCCCTGCCTGCCAGTTGGATAGCCAACACGGCTACTACCTGTACCGGGTCATTAGCCTGGGCAACTATTAATACTACCAGTGATAGCCCGCCCAATTCTGTATTTACAAATAATCCCACCTGTGTCTCTGACGAATGGCTGGATACAAGGCAAATTCCAATTGTATCCCCGACGGCTCAAATAACTTTCAGAAGAAGTAATATTCTCGAAACCGGCTTTGATGGCCTGGTATTAGAAATATCAATTGGTGGCGGAGCATTTCAGGATATCATTGCTGCCGGTGGTTCTTTTGTAACTGGCGGCTATACAAATACAATCAGTACCGCTTTTGGAAGCCCGATTGCCGGTCGCCAGGCCTGGTCGGGTAACTCAGGTGGATTTGTAACGACTACAGTCAACCTGCCGGCTTCTGCCAACGGCCAAATTGTTGTTTTCCGTTTCCGCAGAGCGACAGATTCCAGCATTGGCGGAACTGGGGCTTTTATAGATGGAATAACAGTGGCAGGTTCAGATTGTAACCTCCCCTGTACTTCTCCCAGTTTTACTACACAACCTGTGAACGTTGCAGTTTGTTCCGGGTCCAACGGATCATTCACCATTGCCTCGACAGGTATTCCAACCCCAACCTATCAATGGCAGGTAAATACAGGAAGTGGTTTTGTAAACGTAACAAATAGCGGTGTTTATTCCGGTGCCACCACAGCCACATTAACCCTGACTTTGCCAACACTTGCTATGAACGGGTATACCTACAGGTGTGTGGCAACTAATTTCTGTGCTGCTGTTAACTCCAATGTGGTTAGCCTGGCAGTAAACCCGATTCCAACACTCACTGTGGCAGTAAGCAGCCAATGTTCTCCATCAACTATCACTGCAAGTGGTACATCAACTTCTTATAGCTGGACACCCGCAGCAGGATTGAGTGCAACTACCGGCTCGTCTGTGGTTGCTACACCAGCCAGTACCACAACTTATACAGTTACGGGAACAATTGGTGCAACAGGTTGCTCCACGTCTGCTGCTTTTGTTGTGCAGGCATCACCCCCTCCGCCTGTTATAACGCCTGCGGCTTCTACTATCTGTGCCGGTTCTTTCCAGGCATTAACAGTTCCGCCATCCCCGGCTATATTCAGTACTTCAGCACCAATCAGTATTGCTGCATCCGGTACTGCAAGTCCATATCCATCTATCCTTTCCGCAACCGGATTACCAACATCCGGGGTTAGAGTAAAATCGGTTACCCTTAACGGTGTAGCACATACTTTCCCTGATGATGTTGATATAGTATTACAATCTCCTACAGGGGTAAATGTGGTATTAATGTCTGACGTAGGCGGAGCTAATGCTCTGACCGGACAGAACTTTACATTTGATGATGCTGCTGCAGCTTTGATGAGTGATGGTGGACTTAATGCTTCAGGTACATACCGTCCCACTAATTATGGTGCAACGGATACCTGGGTTGCCCCCGGTCCCGGTGCTTTAACACAGGCCACACCAGCCTTAGCAGCTTTCACAGGCAATGCAAACGGAAACTGGCGTCTCTTTGTGGTAGATGATCTGGGTGGTGATGCAGGTTCAATCGCCGGCTGGAGTATTACATTTGAAGTGGGTACTGCCCAGTGGACTCCTGTAACCGGCCTATTCCTTGATGCCGCAGGAACCATTCCTTATACAGCCGGTACTTATGCAAGTACAGTTTATGCCAGCCCTGCTACAACGACTACATACAGTGCTACTTCTACATTAGGTGCCTGCACAGCCCCCGGGACAGCTACTGCTACGGTTACTGTTAACCCGGCTCCAACATTATCAGTAACACCAACTACTGCCTGCGGACCTGTGACCTTAACAGCTTCAGGTAATTCTAACAGCTATAGCTGGTCTCCGGCAGCAGGACTCAGCGGTACAACCGGGGCATCTGTAACAGCTAATCCGACTGTTAATACCGTTTATACGGTAACCGGTACTATTACTGCTACTGGTTGTACAAGATCTGTGACCGCAACCGTAAATGCAACTCCTGCAGCACCTGTTGTTACTCCAACAGCAATTACGCTTTGTCCCGGTGGAATTGCAACGCTTTCGGTGCCCAGTTCAGGTACTGTTTCCTCAAGTGGAACAATAACTATTCCTAATTCCGGTCCAGCCACGCCTTATCCATCAGCAATCAGTGTAAGCGGGTTGCCGCCTGTAGGGGCCACTGTAGCGTCCGTTACTATTAATGGAATAACACATACTTTCCCTGGTGATATTGATATATTGCTGCAATCGCCTTCAGGTACCAACGTTGTGCTGATGTCTGATGCAGGCGGAGGAACAGATATAAACGGTATCAACATCAGCTTTAGTGATGCTGCACCTGCAGTTTTACCAGGTGCGCTGGTTACGGGTACATTCAGACCTACCAATGTTGGTGCAACGGATGATTTCCCTGCTCCTGGTCCCGGTTCCGTAACACAGGCTACACCAACTTTATCATCGTTTACCGGTAACCCGAACGGTAACTGGAACCTATTTGTCGTTGATGATGCAGGAGGTGATTTAGGTTCTATTACAAGCTGGAGTATTACCTTCAATTTTACCCGTCCACAATGGTCACCAGCGGCTGGCTTATTTACGAATATTACTGCAACCACTCCATATGTTGCCGGTACATTGGTTTCAACCGTGTATGCATCACCAACTGCTACGACCACTTATTCAGCAACCGTTTCTACACCAACCTGTACTTCACCTGCAGGAACTGCTGTAGTTACTGTACTGCAACCAGTGACTGTGACCACCCAACCCGCCAGCCAAACCGTTTGCCAGGGTGCTAATGCTACTTTCACTGCTGTGATCGGAGGAACTACTCCAAGTTATCAATGGCAGGTAAGTACTGATGCGGGAGCCACCTGGACGAATATTGCAGGTGCTAACAATGCATCAGTGGTTATTCCGGCGGTTACTACGGCATCTAATGGTTTCAGGTATCGGGTCATCGCCACCAACAGTTGTTCAACTATTACTTCAAACGGTGCTGCTACTTTAACAGTAACAACACCAAGTGCTATAACAATTACACCGTTACCGGCAAGAATATGTCTCAGTGATACATTGGTTGCTTTATCTGCATCACCGGTAGGTGGCAGTTGGAGTGGTATCGGTGTATCCGGTAACAATTTTGTACCACCTGCTACAGCCGTAGGTACATATACATTGACCTATAGCTACAATAATACTGCTGGTTGTGCAAGCACAGGTACTGTAATTGCAAGGGTGCAGGATTGCCCTGAGCGTATTGTTCGCCTGGCGGATAATGCCGTTATCCTGTTCCCGAATCCGAATGACGGAAGATTTAATATTCGTATCAACAGTACCTTGTATAATTACCTTGGAATGAGAGTATATACTGCCGGCGGCCAGTTGGTAAGGATACAAAATTTCAATGGTCTTGTATTTGGAAGAGTGATACCGATTGATCTGACCAATCTTCCTGGCGGTACTTACATGGTTAAGTTCTACTATGATGATGGTGTAAGAACTTCTGAGAAGACATTCCCGGTTATTGTAGGAAAATAAAAGCGTAAGAACGAAAGAAAGAAAACTAAGGATAGAGCATCCGCCAACCGGCGGATGCTTTTTTATTTATTCAGGCGGCGGGTTATTTTTGTAATCGTATGTCATTAGTAGCAATAGAAGATATATTGAAAAATTACAGGCATGACTTTGCCCCGGTTGTACCTTTTCAGCCTGAAACGGACAGGTTACTACAATTAGATTTTACGGTAGCGAATACTGAGCTTACAGCAGACATATTGAACAACACAGGTAAATTCTGTGACTATATCAATCAAAAACTAAAAGTGGCTGCGGCAAAGTATGGTATAGGAGGTTATAATGAACACCGGACTGTTTACAGCAGAAGTCCTGTATTTGATGCGGAAAGGACAGGAGAAGAACCAAGACGCTTACACCTGGGCACAGATATATGGGGCGATGCAGGAACAGCGGTCATGGCACCTTTAGACAGCGTGGTGCATAGTTTTGCATTCAACGACCGCTTCGGTGATTATGGTACGACGATCATTCTTTCACATGTGCTGGAAGGAATAAGTTTTTATACACTTTATGGTCACCTGGGTTTGGATTCGATCATGAATTTGGAGGAGGGAAAACCTATACAGAAAGGGGAAGTGTTTGCCAACTTTGGCATCCCGGAAGAAAATGGTCACTGGCCGCCGCATCTTCATTTCCAGGTCGTGAAAGACTTACAGGGGTGGAAGGGTGATTATCCCGGCGTTTGTAAGTTTACGGAAAGGGAAACATACCTGCAGAACTGTCCCGACCCGGATCTATTGTTACAATTCAACCAGTACATAGGGTAATTCGCATTCTCATTTTAACCTGCTGTATTTTTTTTATCCTGTTAACGGATTGGGAGTAAATTTACAGCATGGCGAATTCCAACCTGAATACGGAAAAAGATGGGCTGAGTGCAGCGGATAAAGAATTTGAAAATAATATCCGGCCTGCGCAGATGGAGGATTTTGCAGGCCAGGCACAGGTAATCGAGAATCTCCGGATTTTTATCAAGGCGGCCAAGATCAGGGGAGAGGCATTGGATCATGTGTTATTCCATGGCCCTCCTGGTTTGGGAAAAACTACTTTATCCAGGATCGTAGCCAATGAACTCGGTGTTAATATCAAGGAAACTTCCGGACCCGTTATTGAAAAGCCCGGTGACCTTGCAGGGCTGTTAACGAACCTGGAGCCTAACGATGTATTGTTTATTGATGAGATACACCGGCTGAGTACAGTGGTAGAGGAATATCTCTACGCAGCTATGGAAGATTACCGGATTGATATCATGATCGACAGTGGCCCCAATGCAAGAAGTATTCAGCTTACATTGAATCCATTTACACTGATCGGTGCCACTACAAGAAGCGGGTTGCTTACTGCCCCGTTATTATCCCGTTTTGCAATCAAATCCAGGCTGGAATATTATTCAGCCGCAACATTGAATAAGATCATTCATCGTTCTGCCGGTATTTTAAATACTAAAATATCAAACGATGCTGTTGCGGAGATCGGAAGAAGAAGCCGCGGCACTCCCCGTATCGCCAATGGATTATTAAGAAGAGTAAGAGACTTTGCACAAGTGCTGAATGACGGGGAGATCGATTTGGGTATCACACAACATGCACTGAAAGCATTGAATGTGGATGAATACGGCCTGGATGATATGGACAACCGCATCCTGCTGACGATCATTGATAAATTCAAAGGAGGTCCGGTTGGCATAACAACCATTGCCACTGCCGTTGGTGAAGAAGCCGGCACATTAGAAGAAGTGTACGAGCCATTCCTGATCCAGGAAGGATTTATGCAGCGTACGCCGAGAGGCAGGGAGGTAACCGCAAAAGCGTATGAACATTTAGGCAGAAAAGGCTTTACAGGGCCAGGCCAGAAAGAATTATTTTAATGCAGCGATGATGTTAGTACTGCTGTCAGGGTTTTAGAATATGAAACATTATTTTATTATATCTCTCATTTTCCTTTTTACATTCTCAGCATGTAAAAAAAACCAGCAAGATAGCCAAGGGGATAACTGGTTTCATATTGAAATAAGAACGCCAGCCAATTTTGATTGTAAAGTACCTGAAATAATTTTTCTTGACCGGCAGCAGGAAGCATACCAAATTATAGGAGACAGCCGTGGCATTTATTTGGCATCTGGGTTGCCTAAAGTATTATATCCTGTTGGTGCCAGGCTGTATGTATCAATTGAACGGCCGGCGGCAAGCCAGCAGTTGGTATGTACCACCATGGGCCCGGGGGCCATTTGGTCACAAGTACTTATTAAATCCGTTAAATAAAAAAAGGATTACTCGTTTCCCGGTAATCCTTCAAGTGTATAAATTCTGGTTCAGCGTATTATTGTACTACTAACCTGAATCCATTTCCATGGATATTCACGATCTCGATCCTGGGATCATCTTTCAGGTATTTACGCAGTTTGGCAATATATACATCCATACTGCGGCCATTGAAATAAGTATCGCTGCCCCAGATCTTTTTTAATGCCTGCTCTCTCGGCAACAGGTCATTCAGGTGTTCAGCCAGCATTTTCAGCAACTCATTCTCTTTGGGAGATAAAGTTTGGGTAACCCCGCCATGAATTAACTGGCGAAGCTTGGGATTGAAATGATAAGTAGAAAGATCGAATTCTTTATTCTCACTTTCCCGGTTGATCTCTTCATTCCTTTTCAGGATCGCTTTGATCTTCAGCATCAGTACTTCACTGTCAAAAGGTTTGGTGATATAATCATCAGCACCCAGTTTATAGCCCTGGATGATATCATCCTTCATGGTTTTAGCACTCAGGAAGAACAGGGGAATATCCGGATCCACATCTCTTATTTCTTCAGCCAGGGTGAAGCCGTCCATATTGGGCATCATCACATCCAGCAGGCAGAGTTCAAATTTTTCCCGTTGAAAAGCAGCCAGCCCGAGGCGGCCATCTCTTTCCAGCGTTACATCATAGTCATTCAGTTCCAGGTAATTTTTCAGCACACTTCCGAGGTTCGGATCATCTTCGCACAACAAAATTTTTGGTTTCTTAGCATCCATGGTTTGTAAAATTTAATTCATATATAAGAGGACAAATAAAAGTAAATCATTTACCAAACATCTGAACAGGTGAATAATATTTTGTTAAGAGTCCCTTTACCAGCCGTTTGGCAGCTATTTTCTACATTTGTCAATTAATTGCTGATTATGGCCATGCATATTACACCCGATAACCGTTTAAAAAAGCTGATTGTAATCGGTGACCGCTTACTGATTAAACCTACCAAGCCGGATGAAAAAACGGCCAGCGGCCTCTACCTGCCGCCCGGTGTGCAGGAGAAGGAAAAAGTACAACAGGGTTATGTGATCAAAGCAGGCCCCGGTTACGCCATTCCCATGCCGGTGGAAGATGAACCCTGGAAAACGGAGGAAGACAAAGTGAAATATGTGCCGCTGCAGGCCCGGGAAGGTGACCTGGCGATCTTCCTGGTAAGCGGTGCCACCGAAGTGATGTACGAAGACCAGAAATATTTTATCGTGCCGCAGGGGGCAATCCTGATGCTGGAAAGAGAAGAAGATTTGTAAACTTCATTTAATTATGCCTCTATTTCCAGTAACTTCCAGCCAAAATTTTATCCATGACAGATAATGAAAAATTCATCCGGGTAGTTAAAGACGGGTATAGCTTCAAAGGCGAATCGTTTAAGATCGGTTGTGCTATGCTGGACGGCACTGTTGTGAGTGGTGCGGATGTACTGATACCGATGAAAACACTGAACCGTCATGGATTGATTGCGGGTGCTACCGGTACAGGTAAAACGAAAACACTGCAGATGCTGAGCGAAGGATTGAGTGATGCCAGTATCCCAGTTTTACTGATGGATATCAAAGGGGACCTGAGTGGCATTGCAGCAGCAGGCATAGTGAATGATAAAATAACAGACCGCTGCCAGAAATTGAATATTGAATTCAAACCCGCTGCTTACCCGGTGGACCTGCTGACGCTTAGTAACCAGAAAGGTGCCCGGCTGAGAGCCACGGTGAGTGAGTTTGGCCCGGTATTGTTATCAAAAATCCTTGGGCTGAATGATACACAAGGTGGTTTTGTGGCTATGATCTTTAAGTATTGTGATGATACGAAGCTGCCATTGCTCGACCTGAAAGATTTTATTAAAGTGTTGCAATATGTAAGTGATGAAGGAAAAGCAGAGATGGAAAAAAACTATGGCAAAATTTCCACTACTTCTACCGGAACTATCCTGCGTAAAGTGATTGAACTGCAACAGCAGGGGGCCGATGTTTTCTTTGGTGAAAAAAGCTTTGAAGTGGATGACCTGATGCGCATCAGTGATGATGGCAGGGGGATGATCTCTATTGTAAGGGTAACGGACCTGCAGGACAGGCCCAAACTGTTCTCCACTTTTATGCTGCAATTACTGGCCGAGTTATATGCTTCCTGCCCGGAGGAAGGGGATATGGATAAACCCAAACTGGTGATGTTCATTGATGAGGCACACCTTATTTTCCAGGAAGCGAATGACGCCCTGCTGCAGCAAATTGAAACGATCATCAAACTGATCCGGTCAAAAGGGATCGGGATCTATTTCTGTACACAAAACCCCATGGATGTACCGGCTTCGGTGCTGGCTCAATTAGGATTGAAAGTACAGCATGCTTTAAGGGCATTCACGGCCGCCGACCGGAAAGTGATTAAACAAACTTCAGAGAACTATCCAGAAACTGAATTTTATAAAACAGAAGACCTGATCACCCGGCTCGGTACGGGAGAGGCGTTAGTCACAATATTGAATGAAAAAGGTATCCCCACGCCATTGGTGCATTGCATGATCCGGCCACCGCAGAGCCGGATGGATATCCTGTCTGATATGGAAATTGATTCCATTGTTGGTCATTCAAAGATCGCTGCAAAATATAACCAGGTCATCGATAGCGAAAGTGCGTACGAGATACTGACAGAAAAACTGGAAGAAGCCTCTAAAAAAGAAGCCGAAGAAAAGCAGGAAGAAACCGCAGCAAAGAAAGAAAAGAAATCAACAGCTAAAGAGAAAGGGATACTGGATAACCCGGTCGTTAAAAGTATGACCCGTACGGCCGGTAACACGATCGTAAGAACATTATTGGGTGTATTGGGATTGGGTGGCAGGAGCCGCAGCAGGAAGAGTTTATTTTAGACGAATGTAACCATTGGTATCCATTTCAATTTTGTTTTCAGCCTGGAGAAATTCGATCACTTTCCAGGCTTTTTCTTTTTTAACTCCGTTGAGTTTTTGCAGCAATTCTTTTACCGGGAGTGATTCATATTTTACCAGGTTGATGACCAGGTGATGCAGCCGGTCAAACTCTTCTTTGGTAAGGCTGACAGCTTTTTGGCGAAGACAATTATCACAAATGCCGCAAGTTTTTATAAGCTCATCACCAAAATAAATACCGATAATACGGCTGCGGCATTCCGTTATTTCTTTCACATAACGGACGATCTCCTTAACCCGTTGCAGGTAGCGTTCTTTTCGCTGGTTAAAAGCCGGCATATTAATAGTAATATCTTCTGCTTTTATCCTGCTTCTCAATAAAAGAACCTGGGGTGTGTCTTTCTGCGGCTGGTAATCGATCACGCCGGATTGATGTAATTCCAGTAATTGGTTCTTTATTGAAACTGCATCGGTTCTTAAAAGACCTGAAATGAACTTTTCGGAAACAGGTACCGGCTGATCATAAATCCCTTCATAGGCCCGCAGCAATGTTTTTATAAGTGGCTCAAGAACCGGATGTGATTGTTCAAACTGGTGCAAATAATTTTTATCTGTAGTAAACCGGACAAGAGAAGATAAGAATACCTGTTCATTAAAAGCCATCCAGCCATCCTGTTCTAAAGCTTTCAGGGAATAAAGAGTCGTATGGCTTTGTAATTTGAACTTCCGCAGGAAATCGGCGATGTCAAAATCGTAGTATTGCCCGTCGCCACCGCCCGTAGGCAATTGCAGATAATTAGCCACCGCTTGATAGACAGCCCGGATATCTTCTATGGATGGGAAACGCTGTGTGGCAGATAGCTCCAGTTCTGCCAGGTCATTATCATCAAATAATAAAACGGCATAGGATGTTTTACCATCTCTGCCGGCACGACCTGCTTCCTGGTAATAATTCTCTAAGCAATCCGGAACATCAGCATGAATAACGGAACGTACAGCGGGTTTGTCTATCCCCATTCCAAAGGCATTGGTACAAACAATCACCCTTATTTTATTATTGATCCATTGCTCCTGCTTACGGCTTCTCTCTTCCTGTGGTAAACCGGCGTGATAGTAGTCTGCTGAAATATGTTGAAGCTGCAATAACTCGCTTATCTCCTTGGTGCGTTTGCGGCTCCGGCAATAAATAATACCGGTGCCGGGAACTTTCTGTAAAATTTCAATGATCTTATTGATCTTGGAATCAACTTTGAAAACACTGTAAGAGAGATTGGGCCGTTCAAAAGATTGCCGGAATACACTCCAGTTATTAAAGGAGTCTTCAGCTTTCGGAGCCTGCTCCCCTCTCCCCGAAGGGAGAGGGGTTGGGGGTGAGGTTAGTTTTTCACAAATATCTTTTTGTACATCGGGTGTGGCAGATGCCGTGAGTGCAAGAACAGGTACATCCGGCAACTCATCCCGTAAAGCAGCGATACGTAAATAAGGTGGCCGGAAATCATAACCCCATTGCGAAATGCAATGTGCTTCATCTACTGCGATGAGGCTGATGCCCATGCCGGGTAAATATTCTTTGAACAGGTTTGTTTCTAATCGCTCCGGCGAAACGTATAAAAACTTACAATTACTTTCCGTTACCACCTTCAATACATTGATCACTTCTTTCCTGGTCATGCCTGAGAAGATTGAATAGGCAGTAATTCCTTTTTTCCGCAGGTTCTCCACCTGGTCTTTCATTAAGGCGATCAAAGGGGAAATAACCAAACAGGTTCCTTCCGTTACCATCGCAGGCACCTGGTAACAAACTGATTTGCCGCCGCCGGTTGGCAGTAAGGCCAGCGTATCTTTTCCTGCTAATACAGCATTGATAATGTTTTCCTGCAGGGGGCGAAAAGAATCAAAGCCCCAGTATTGTTTTAATATGGAATGAATATCCGGCATCGTGAAGGGTGAATTTACAGCACTTTCTTCACGAATAAGCGTACAGAATTAATGGCGAGTACCACATCGCTCAGGCCCATGACCAGTGCACCAAATGTGGGGGTGAGAAAACCGAATGCGGCTACCGGGATAGCTACTATATTATAAGCAAAGGCCCAAAAAAGATTTTGCTTGATGGTGAGATAAGTGTGTTTACCCAAACCCAGTGCCGTCGGCAAATTCTTTAATCCATGATTCATCAGCACCACCTGTGCACTTTGCATGGCAATCTGTGAGGCATCATTCATCGAAATTCCAATAGTGGCCTTAGCAAGGGCCGGTGCATCATTGATACCATCCCCGACCATAGCAGTCGGTGTCTGTTTATTCAGTTCGTCGATCTTTACCAGTTTTTGTTCAGGTGTTTGTTCGGCTATTACCGTACCAATGCCAAGCTGGGAAGCTAATTGATAACATTTTGCATACCGGTCACCACTCAGCAATATCGTTTTAATGTTCTTGCTGTGTAAATAATCAATTACGGATTTTGCTTCGGGTCTTATTTCATCCTGCACATCTATCCAGCCCACCAGGTGGCTGTTCTTTACCAGGTAAATATTGTGGTTATCTTCTTTGGTAAAAGCGTCAGCAATTTTATAAGAACCTGCCCACCAGGTATTGCCTTCTTTATCCGTTGCCCGCATTCCGAGGCCTTTTACTTCTTCAATTTTCTGCCAGCCAACCAGGTCTTTCCGCTTCCATTCAGTTGTTATTGATTTGGCAATGGGGTGATTGGAATATTTTTCAATAGAATAGACAATCTTTTTGAATTCATCTTCATCAATAGTTGAGTGGAATCCTCCAATCCTGAAATTTCCTGTGGTTAGTGTACCTGTTTTGTCAAAAACAACCTGGGTAATGTCTTTGAACAATTCAAGACTGGTGGCATTCCGGAAAAGAATACCTGTTTTGGCGGCCCGGCCAAGACCCACTGCAATAGCTGCGGGAGTGGCAAGTCCCATGGCACAGGGGCAGGCGATAACGAGCACAGCGATACTGCGCATTAATGCATTGGTAAAATCACCGAGAATGATCCAGTTGATGGAAAGTGTAAGCACAGCTATAATCAGTACAACGGGGATGAAGATGCTGCTTATTTTGTCTGCCAATTGCTGCACCGGTGGTTTTTCTCCCTGTGCCTGTTTAACGAGGTTAATGATACCGGAAAGGACCGTATCACTACCCACGGCGGTTACCTGTGCTTTCACGGTGCCATCAGTTATCACACTGCCGCCTATCAATGTGTCTTTGGCATATTTATGAACCGGGATGCTTTCGCCGGTAATAATGGCTTCATTGGCATGTGCATCACCCCAGAGTATTTTACAATCAATGGGAACCTGTTCGCCGCTTTTTATTAAAATAAGATCACCAACCCTGAGCTGGGTATTTTCAACAGGGAAAATTTGTTCTTTATGTTCATCATCAAAAGCGATCATATTGGCCATCACTTTTTGCGATTTGACCAATTTGTTCAATTCTCTTTGCGTGGAAGCAATGGAAGCATCTTCAAGGTAATTACCTAAGAATACAAGGGTGATAATAGTGGCTGCTGTTTCATAGAACATATATTGTTCGGCCTGCCCCGTCAATGTGCCATATAAACTATAAACGAATGCGGCGGTTGCGCCTACAGCAATCAATACATTCATATTCGGCATCCGGTTACGCAGGCTTTTCCAGGCACTCTTTCCAAAAAAACTCATGCCCACCAGGTAAACGGGAATAGTAAGTCCCAGTTGCAACCAGGGATTCATCAGCCAGTGCAATTCAATCCCCGGCAACATGTGCAGCATCAGGACAGCGGTAAACGGAAAGCAAAACCAGAAACGTTGCAGGTGAGTAGTAAGAAAAGGCTTCCTGTTTATGGTAGCTGTCTGATGGCTGGCTACTGCGTAACCAAGATCATTAACCCCTGTTGCTAATTTTTCTTCAGGTACTTCTCCATTCGTATCAAAGCTGACATCACCAGTAGCAAAATTCACTTTCACATTCTTCATCCCTTTTTTCTCCAGGTATTTGTGAATGTTTAGTGCACAGGTGGTGCAATCCATGCCTTCTACTTTCCATTGAACCTTTTCCATACTGCAAAATTATCAAAGCAGGTGCTGAAAAGTTTTTGAGAACGGGAATTGTATTACAACGATGTTGCGTTAATGTATTGATTTTTGTCAGTTTGATGCCCGTCTTTTGTCAGGTAAACCTAAATTTGAACCATGAACCGGATTTTTTTGCTTGATAATATTCAAGAAGTGGCTGCTGCTTTCTGGAAAAATACAGGTGCTGCAACTGTCTTTGCTTTTCATGGGCAAATGGGAGCAGGCAAGACCACCTTTATTCATGCTTTATGTGACATAAAAGGGGTAAAAGATGCTGTAGGGAGCCCCACTTTTTCACTGGTCAATGAATATGTTTATGAAGAAAAAGGGCACCAGCAGAAGCTGTTTCATATTGATCTTTACCGCCTGAAAGATGAGGAAGAAGCTATCCGGGCAGGTATCGAAGATTGTTTATACAGCGGCGACATTTGCCTGGTGGAGTGGCCTGAAAAGGCTCCCGGCATTTTCCCCGAACATACCTTGCATATCTATATTGAGGTGCTTGATGTACAAAGAAGACGGCTGCGGATCGGCAATAATTAGTTATTTTTGAAGACGGCCCTTATAACTATTGCAACCAACTCATGAGCCAGCAAAAACCTAAAATAAGCACCTCTTTCAGTTATGAAACACTGGAAGAAACCCTCGATATCAAACCCAAGGGATCACAAATGCATATTGGTATTCCCAAAGAGATCGCTTTCCAGGAAAACCGGATTGCACTGACACCGGATGCCGTGAGTGTGCTGGTCAGCAACGGGCATCATGTTACCATCGAACACAATGCCGGTGAAGCTTCTCATTTCAGGGATAAGGATTACAGCGAGGCGGGTGCCAAGATCGTGTATGACAGGGCCGATGTTTTCAAAGCACCCGTGCTGGTAAAAAGTGCCCCCATTATTGACGAAGACCTGCCGTTATTACAACTGAACCAGGTCGTCATTTCCCCTATTCATCTTTCCATTTTAAAAGCAGAGTTGCTGGAGAAAATGATGGAGAAACGAATTACCGCTATTTCTTTTGAAAACCTGAAAGACGACAGCGATTCGTACCCCATCGTCCGCAGCATGAGTGAAATTGCCGGCAGTGCCGTGATGCTGATTGCTGCCCAGTATTTAGGGTCTGCAAATCATGGTAAAGGAGTGTTGCTGGGTGGTATATCCGGTGTGGCACCTACTAAAGTGATCATCATAGGAGCTGGTATTGTGGGAGAGTATGCTGCAAGAGCTGCTTTGGCATTGGGAGCATCCGTAAAAGTGTTTGATAACAGTGTTTATCGGTTAAAACGATTACAAAATAATATTGGCCATCGTTTATGGACCTCCGTCATCGAACCCAGGATGCTCTCCAAGCAATTAAAGACCTGCGAAGTGGCTGTTGGAGCGTTAGGCTCTGAAACAGGAAGAACACCGATGGTGGTGACTGAAGAAATGGTTAGTAATATGCGGCCGGGTTCTGTGGTTATTGATGTGAGTATTGACCGGGGTGGCTGTTTTGAAACTTCCGAGATCACTTCCCATGAGCATCCTATTTTTATGAAATATGGGGTGATACATTATTGTGTTCCGAATATCCCCTCCGGTTTTGCCCGTACTGCTTCACAAGCCATCAGTAATGTACTGATGCCACTATTACTCGAAGCAGCAGAAGAGGGTGGCTTTGAAAAACTGGTCTGGCATAAACTTCATTTACGCAGCGGCATTTATTTATTCAAAGGGTCGCTCACTAATTTCTACCTCAGTGAGCGGTTTGATCTGAAGTACACCGATTTGAACTTGCTGATAGCGAGTCAGCGATAAGTAGGATCGATCAGTGCTTATAATCACTAATGTTCAGCTTCTCATTGCAGAATTTATATTCCACTTCATCATTACTGCTCACAATGACCAGCCTGTTCTTACAGTAATCATTGATCAATTGATGATATTGGGCAATACCTGCTGCATCAAGGTTGGTGCAGGGTTCATCTAATAAAACGATAGACGAATTGGAAAAAATACATTGTGCCAGTTTTACCCGTTGTTTCATACCGGAGGAATAGTAGCGGATCTGTTTGTTGGCAGCTTTTTCCAACCCCAGGTTGCTGATAATTGATTCTTTTGTCACTCCATTTAAGAAGGGTTTAAAGCCGCTGTGAAAATCGAGAAACTCTGAAAGCGTCATTTCTTCCACCACTTCAAGATAGGGGGCACAAATAGATACAAGGCTATACAGGTCTTCTCCGGCATCTTTTCCCTCAGCGGTTGCCCAGAGGCCCTTGCCTTCGTTCATCATGGTATTGCCACTGAGAACCTGCAATAAAGTACTCTTGCCCGAACCATTGGGGCCTGTAATGGCATACGCATTACCTGTTTCAAATGTATAAGTGAAATGACGGAAAATCCAGTCGCGGTTGAAGCGTTTACCCGCATCAGTCAGCGATATCTTCATCCACACTGTTTTTGGTGAAGCGTTTAATAATACCACGTTGTGATTCGCGGATGAAGGTCACGATCTCATCTCTTTCGTCGGTGGCAGGGAATTCTTCCTCCAGGAATTCAATGGCCTGGGAAGTGTTCATTCCTTTATTATATAATACCCGGTAGATATCGAGAATATGATTGATCTTATCAACAGTAAAACCTCTTCTTTTTAAACCAATGGAATTTACACCGGCATAGCTCAGCGGGTTGCGGGCTGCTTTGATATAAGGAGGCACGTCTTTACCCACCAGTGAACCGCCGCTCAGGAAAGAATGCTGGCCAATATTGACAAACTGGTGAACGGCACACATCCCGCCAATAATAGCCCAGTCGCCAATGGTCACATGACCGGCCACCTGGGTGTTATTACTCATGATACAATTATCACCCACCAGGCAATCATGGGCGAAGTGGCAATAAGCCATGATCAGGCAATTCTTACCAATTACCGTTTTATCCCGGTCTTTTGTTCCCCGGTTTACGGTTACAAATTCACGGATGGTAGTACCATCGCCTATATATACATTGGAATATTCTCCCTGGAACTTCAGATCCTGCGGAATGGCAGCAATAACAGCTCCCGGGAAGATGCGGCAGTTTTTACCGATCCTGGCCCCTTCCATAATGGTAACATTGGAGCCGATCCAGGTGCCGTCACCGATCTCCACATCCTGGTGAATTACGGTAAAAGGATCAACTTTAACATTGGTGGCCAGCTTGGCATTCGGATGAATGTATGTATGTGGATGGATCATGCAGTTGTGTTACAAAGAATCCGCCGGTCGGCGGCGGATGGGCAAAGTTAATCGTTACGGCTAAAAACGGAATTTTTTTTACGCATAGATTGTTAAAACTCAAATCATCCCGCCACCTGATCAACGTTCAACCATTAAAACCCCGAAAAGGCTTACTTTTGCTGTTGTAATGCACAATCCCCCGGATATATTGACCCTGGCCTATAAGCAGGCTCCTATGCAGGAGCAGCTACACCTGTTGCAGGAAAGAGAGCAGCAAATACCGGGTTCTGTGCAATATACTATCAACAGGTACAGCCGGCTTCAGCAATGGAATATTGAGGATACCGGGATGATGGTCTACCATTATGAAAAGGGAGCTTCTAAAGAAAATTACCTGGAGTTAAGGTTCTGCGTCAGCGGTAATGTCTATTGCCGGAAAAAAGACACAGAATGTGATATGTGCCAGTTCAGTGCTTCCAAAAGCTGTATGGAAAGGGTGGATAGTGTGGATGTGGTCAGTTTTAAGTTTTCTCCCACTCATTTGAGCCAGTTTATTAAGCCCCGCAAAGGAAATGCAGTGATGACGGACGATATCCTGAGTTTTAAACACCGGTCTTCTTTTACCAAGATACTTCCGCTTTGCGGCAAGACAAGAATGGTACTGGAGGGTGTATTGAATCATACTTACTCAGACAGCCTGGAGAATATATATATCAATGCTCAAACCCAGATGCTGCTGTTATACAGCTTGGACTGCATGCTGGGAGAGAAAGAAATTGATGTGATCAGCTGTAAATTCCTGGCTAATGAGGCTGACCGGGAAAAGATCATTAAAGCCCGGGAAATACTAATCCAGCATATTGGTGAGCCTATTACCATTAAGGAGCTCAGCCGGAAAGTGGCCATTAATGAGTGTTACCTGAAAAAAGGCTTTAAAGAACTGTTCGGTACCACCGTCTTTGATTTTTACCAAAGCCAGCGGATGGAACATGCCAAATACCTCTTGTACGAAAAGGGGTTAAGTGTAACTGAGGTATCTATCATGCTCGGCTACTCCTCCATTTCACACTTCTCTACTGCTTTTAAAAAGCATACCGGCCTTAAGCCCTGCGAACTGCTACTTAGATAGTTTACGGCCAGTCCTCCCGTATCATGCGTAGTTCCCGACGTAAAATTGTTCTTAATCATCTAAATACCCGCAATAACATAGTTACTACTGCGTTCATATTCACATGGCATCATTTTTGAATATTTGATTGTCACGAATGCGTAAAACTCTGATTATAGCAATGATCAGTATCCACCTTTTTGGTAATACTGAACTTGGGCAACTCTTTAAGCTACCCATGCTCATGACGCATTTCTTCCAGCATCACCGGCAAAATCCTGATCTTAGTTTTAGTGAATTTATAGCCATGCATTATGGTGGTACTGATGGCACCAGTGCTGATGATGATATGGACAACCAGCTACCCTGCCATAATCTTCATCAAAACACTTTTTCAGTAGTTTATTCTTCCTTTGAAACCGATATTCCCTCCATTGAATTCCCAACATGGGAAACCAGTACATATGGCGACCGTTTGCTAACCGGTAATCCTTCCAAACACGTCACACTGATTCTGCAACCTCCCCGCAAGGCATAGTTAATCTTCCGCAGTGTTTTTTTAGCAAAAGAGAAAGATTTCTCTTTTAGCATTCCTGTACAGGTAGCTTAAAACCTGATGCTACCCGTATAACATCAGACTACATAAAACATAATGAATGGGCCGGCATATTTAAGCTGATCTGATTATTCAATCAAACCAACCTGTATGAAAAACAAATTCATTTACGTAGCGGCAGTTGTGGCTGCAGCAGTCATTGTATTAAATGCCTGCAGGCATGAAATATTAAACCCCGGTAACGGGGGTAGTGGAGGTGGCGGAACTGGTGGAGGCACCCCTCCGGCTGTTTCCAGTTGCAGCCCGGACACGGTCTATTTTGTAAACAGCATTATGCCCATCATCGCCTCCAATTGCACCATGAGCGGATGCCACGATAACATCACTCATGCTGATGGTGTAGACCTTACTACATATACCAAGATCGTTCGTTATGTGGTGCCTGGAAATGCAGCCAACAGTAAACTTTATAAAGAGATCATTAAAACCGGCAGTGAAAGAATGCCACCACCACCAATGGCACCGCTTACAGCTGCGCAGATAGCATTAGTGCAAAAATGGATCAACCAGGGAGCAAAGAATAACAACTGTGTGGGTAGTTGTGACACAGCTACGTTTACTTACACTGCAGCCATTAAACCGATCATGACGGGTAAATGTGTGGGTTGTCATAATCCCACTAATCTCGGTGGTAATATAGACCTTTCAACACATGCTGCGGTTAAAGTAACTGCACTCAATGGCAAGTTGTATGGTTCCGTGGCACACCTGACGGGTTATTCCCCCATGCCTAAAAATTCAGCAAAACTTTCCGATTGTGAAATCAGGCAGATACAGAAATGGATCACAGCCGGATCACAAAACAATTAAAATCCATCAAGATGAAAGTAATCATTTCAGTTTTACTGCTTTCCTGTGTCGTATTCATAAGCTCCTGTTATTATGATAAGGAAGAGTTATTGTATGGTGGTGCCAACAGTGCTCCCTGTACAGATTCGGCGGGTACCGTTTCCTATGCACAGAAAATTGTTCCCATGTTACAGCAATATTGCTACAGTTGTCATACAGGTAGTTTTCCATCTGGCAATGAATTGATGGGAACCTATGCTTCGGACAAGGCCATGGCGCAGAATGGGAAACTTTTTGGCACTGTCAATCATTCAACCGGATTTTCACCCATGCCCAAAGGGATGCCTAAAATGACAACCTGCCAGATTGCGACCATCAGGAAATGGATCGATTCAGGGATGCTTAATAATTAAACTTTAAAATCCACCAGGAATGAAACGAAAAAAGAAAATCATTCTCTATGTGATATTGTCAGTGCTGGTAATTGCCGGCGCTGCGGCTATCTACATATACAAAGAGTATAACAGGGCTCATAAAGACACAGCAAAATTAAAAGCAGACTATACTGTGAACGCTACCGATTTTATCAACGAGTTTTCTGGCAATGAACAGGCTGCGAATAAAAAATACTGGGATAAGATCATCCATGTGGATGGACTCGTAAAATCTGTAGACAAAGATGACAGGGGCTTTTATTCCATTATAATCGGGGACACAGCTTCCGTGTCATCAGTTCGTTGCAGTTTGGACAGCATTCATAACAATGAAGCAGCAACAGTAAAACCCGGAAACCTGATTGGCATAAAAGGGATCTGCTCTGGTTTTAATGCTGATGAACTCCTGGGGTCTGATGTAATTCTTGTTCGCTGTGTAATTGATCCCAAAAAATAATTTCCTAAACAAAAAATCTTGAGTATGAAAAACAGGTTTTTAATGATCGCTGTAGCTGCTTTGATCAGCAGTAGCTCTTTCGGGCAAAAGTATTTTACCAAAACCGGTAAAATTAATTTCGATGCAACAACAGCCAGTTCCCCTGAAAAGATTGAAGGGATTAACCGGACTGCCACCTGTGTGGTGGATACAAAGACGGGGAACCTGCAGTTTGCTTTGTTAATGAAAGGGTTTGAATTTGAAAGGGCATTGATGGAAGAGCATTTCAATGAGAACTATGTAGAGAGTCATAAATTTCCAAAGGCGGAGTTTAAAGGTGTGATCAGTAATAACGAGGCGGTGAATTATAGCAAGGATGGAACTTATTCCGTGAAGGTGAAAGGAAAACTGACCATGCACGGCGAAACAAAAGATGTGGAAACAGATGGTAAGCTGGTCATTCAAAATGGTAAAATAACTGCTACTGCTGACTTCAACGTATTGCTGGCTGATTTTAAAGTGTCGATACCCGGATTAGTGGCTGATAAAGTTGCTAAAACAGCTAAGATCTCTGTAACCTGTTCGCTTGAACCCCTGAAGGGATAAAACCTGATTATCATGAAAAAACTATCGGTCTCTATTTTTTTGCTGCTGTTCCTTTTTTCCGGTATCACTTTATTAGCGCAGGATGAAGACCTGCTGAAACTGGTGGGCGAAGAAAAACCCAAAAAGGAAATAACAAAATATGCGTTCAAATCCCCCAGGGTCATTAACAGCCATTCGATGGAATTTTTAAATCCCGGTACAATGGACTTCAGAATTCTGCACCGGTTCGGACAAATAAACCAGGGATATAAGAACCTCTTTGGTCTTGACCAGGCCAGTATGCGGATGGGATTCGATTTTGGTATCCTGCAAAACCTGATGATTGGTATCGGAAGAAGTACTTATAAAAAAGAACTGGATGGCTTTATCAAATTTGCTCCCATCCGTCAGTCAAAGGGACCCCGGAGTTTCCCGGTTACTCTGGCATTAGTTTCAGGAATGACGATGAATGGTCTTGACTGGGCTGATCCTTCCCGGAAGAATTTCTTCACTTCCAAACTGGGTTATTATTTCCAGGCGATCATTGGAAGGAAATTCAGCGAAGCATTCACATTACAAATATCACCAACCATGGTGCATAATAACCTGGTGCCGTTGCAATCTGATCCTAATAATATCTATGCGATCGGTATTGGAGGAAGAATAAAACTCTCTCAGCGTATCGCTTTCACCTGGGATTATTCGCATGTCGTTGTGGGTATGGCTGACAGTGGCTATTACCACCCGTTATCGGTTGGTTTTGATATTGAAACCGGGGGCCACGTTTTCCAGTTGCATTTTTCGAATGCCACAGGAATGAACGAACGGGCTTTTATTACAGAAACAACAGGGCAATGGGGAAAGGCAGAAATACGGTTTGGATTTAACCTTTCAAGGGTATTCCAGATCAAAAAGAAAAAACACTCTAAACACGCAGATAAGTAATACTGCAAGGATGTTGCGATAATATTAATTACCCGGATGTATGTGGTTATGCATCCGGGTAATATTTTTGCAACGGATGAAACTTATCAACTACATATTTTCCTTTTATTTAATAATGCTTTCAGTAGTGCCCTGCTGCCCGCCTGATGATTGCGACAATGAAATAACTGAGCAAGGGGTCAGTCATGAAAGCCAGGAGGAGGATTGCGGTGGTTGTTCTCCTTTCTTTAGTTGCGAAGGCTGCGCAGCTACTACTGTTACCGTTGAACCCGTTTGTTTCGAAATTACTCCTGCACAATGTATAATTGTATATACAGGGTATATACAAAATCCCCTCCCTGATATTGACTACGATTTCTGGCAGCCGCCGAAAATAGTTGAATGTATCTCTGCTGCTTAAAGCACAAACTGATTTTTTGATACATCAAACCATTTTCAGAAAATGAATAAAATTATTTTATTGATAGCGGCATTAGTGTGCACTACTATATCTTTTGGACAGCATACAATTAAAGTAAAAATTATTGATGCTGAAACAAAAGAACCCTTACCCAATACATCTATTAGTTCAAAAGGAACAGACCCCGGGTCAGCTTCGGATAGTTCCGGTGAAACAAGAATTCGTATACCCGAAGGTAAACGGGTGCTGCTATTTTCTCATGTAGGTTATCAGTCAAAAGAAATAACTGTGGAAATCCCCTTTAAAGACTCATTACTCCTGGTAGAAATGCAGCCCAAAGAAGAAGAGGAAGAAGAAATCGTCATTCAATCCACCCGTAGTTCAAGAACGATCAGGGATATACCTACAAGGGTAGAGTTTATTGCCGGGGAAGAACTGGATGAGAAGGCGAATATGAAACCCGGTGATATCCGGATGGTGCTGACAGAGAGTACCGGTATTCAGACACAACAAACTTCAGCCACTTCAGCTAATTCATCTATCCGTATCCAGGGGCTGGATGGAAGATATACCCAGTTACTCAAAGACGGGTTTCCCTTATATGCCGGTATGAGCAGCGGATTGGGGCTATTGCAAACCCCGCCGCTGGATATGAAACAATTTGAAGTGATCAAGGGATCCGCTTCCACTTTGTATGGCGGAGGTGCTATTGCAGGGCTGGTAAATCTTATTTCTAAAACACCGCAACAGGAACGGGAATTGAGATTTCACCTGGACGCTACTTCTGCAGGCGGGTTGAATACAAGTGGTTTTTATGGAGAAAAGTATGGAAAAACCGGTATGACTGTTTTCGCTTCCCGGAACAGCAACGCCCCGTATGATCCCGCTGATATCGGGTTGACGGCAATCCCCAAATTTGAACGCTATACGATCAATCCTAAATTCTTTGCGTATTTCAACAGTAAGGCCACACTGAGTGCGGGAGTAAATATTACCCACGAAGACAGGACAGGCGGAGATATAGATTATATTAAGAAGAATAAGCCTTCCGGTTTTTATGAGAATAATAATACAGACCGGTACAGTTCACAGGTGAAATTTGAATACCTGTTCAACAGCGGGAATCATCTTACTGTAAAAAACAGTTTTAGCCGTTTTCAACGGGTTATAACATCGCCCGGTTATGTGTTTAACGGGACACAGGATGCCAGTTTTTCAGAGCTCACTTATGTATCAACCCGTGAAAAGATGGAATGGATCACCGGTATTAACCTCGTAACTGATCATTTTAAAGAACAGCAATTAACTGTCACTACGCCCAGGGATTATAAACAATCAACTGCCGGATTATTTATTCAGAATAACTGGAAGCTGAATGAGAACTTTCACCTCGAGACAGGTATCAGGGGTGATAATGTAAAAGATTACGGGTTTGTGTTATTACCCCGGGTTTCTGCACTGATCAGGTTCAGCCCAAAATTAAGTTCAAGAATTGGAGGCGGGTTGGGGTACAAAACGCCATCTGTATTTACAGAGGAAAGTGAACGCCTGCAATACAGGGATGTATTACCCATTGATGATAACGTGAATAAACTGGAGAGGAGTTACGGGGTTAATGCAGATATCAACTACAAAACAAAGTTTGCAGATGGGGAAGTAAGTTTCAGCATCAATCACCTGTTTTTTTATACCCGGATCTCTGATCCGTTATTGTTACAACCTGCTGGCGGCGTTTACCGGTTTAATAATGTGAATGGCCATTTCGACAGCAGGGGAATGGAGACCAATGTGAAACTGGGATATGGGGATTTTAAATTATTCCTCGGCTATACTTTCACAGAAGCCAGCCTGCACCAGGGAACTGTTGAAACAGAAAATTTCCTCACTCCCCGGCATCGGCTGAATTCCGTACTGATGTATGAAGTGGAAGAACAATGGAAACTGGGTCTCGAAGCGTATTATTTCAGCAAGCAGCAACTAAGCGACGGAACAACAGGAAGGCCTTACTGGATAACTGGGTTTATGGCAGAGAAACTCTGGGAAAAATTTTCTGTGTATATCAATTTTGAGAATTTTCTGGATACAAGGCAAACACGGTATGAAAGTATTTATACCGGATCAATAACCAACCCTGTATTCAGGGATATTTATGCCCCGCTGGATGGATTTGTGGTAAATGGAGGTATCAAACTAAGATTGTAAATAAAAGAGCCGGGTCAGCCGGCTCTTTTTATCTTGTACGTAGACTATTTATTCTTTTCCCCTGTAATTCATGATATCCCTGTCAAAGAGGTAGAGGCCGCTTTTGTCGTCACCGATCATTTCCATCTTATCGTTTAATGTCCTGGCTACTCTTTCTTCCTCGATTTGTTCGTTCACATACCATTGCAGGAAATTATGCGTGGCATAATCCTTTTCCGTAAGTGAAAGATGGACCAGGTCATTTATACTGTTACTTACTTTCAGCTCATGCTTAAGATATTCTTCAAATAGTTTTTTTAATGAGGGAAAAGTCACCATCGGCTGGGTTAAGGCCGGAATAGCCGCAAACCCGCCTCTTTCATTTATAAAACGGACCAGCTTGAGCATGTGCATGCGTTCTTCATCCGATTGTTTATAGAAAAACTCGGTAACCCCTCCGAGGCCGGGTTGAATTTCACACCAGGAAGCCATAGCAAGATAGGCTTGTGAAGATTCAGCTTCCATCTGCACTTGTTTGTTCAGGGCTTCCTGTACTGATTTGCTGACCATAGGTTTTTATTTTAAAGTTACAAAAGCTTTAGCAGAACCTGTTAGTTCAGTACCTGCTCCCTATTTTTGCCCAAATTATACAAATGAATCCCGAACAGTTTAATACTCTAATCCGCAGCCGCCGCTCCGTTTTTCCCGATCAGCTTGATGCGGGTAAAATAGTGGACGATGCAATAATTAAAGAAATCCTTATCAATGCCACCTGGGCACCCAATCATGGCAAGCAGGAACCCTGGCATTTTACTGTTTTTTCCGGAGAAGGGCTGCAAAAATTGGCAACTTTTCAAAGTGAATTGTATAAACAGGAAGCAGGTGAGAATTTTAAAGAGATCACCTATGCTAAACTGCAGCAGAATCCGCTGAAAGCCTCGCATATCATTGCGATTGGTATGAAAAGAACGAGTAATAAGAATATTCCCGAGATCGAAGATATTGAAGCGGTCTCCTGTGCTGTACAGAATATATACCTTTCGGTTACGGCATATGGGCTGGGAGGTTATTGGACCACGGGCGGAGTAACCTATAAAGAAAGTGCAAAATCATTTTTTGGTTTGGGAGAAGAAGATAAATTGCTTGGGTTCTTCTATATTGGACATATAGCGTTACCATCAACCGGTGGTACGAGGAAATCAATCGAAGAAAAAACAACCTGGATAAACGGATAGACGGCATGGCAAAAACAATTACCACACCTCCGTATCATATATATTACCCGGTCAAAGTTGCCAAAAGCAAAATTGCGGGCAAGGGAGCATATGCTTTGCAACGGATACCTGCCCGCAAAAAGATCGGCGACCTTGGCGGCGTTATTATTACGATGAAGGAAGCCATGCGGTTGATCAAAAATTTAAAAGTGATCAACCTGGTGGAACTGGATGATGACCTGGCCCTGAATGCATCAGCTAATCCGAACGATATACGGTTCATTAACCATTCCTGTGATCCCAATACTTATTTAAGAGTAATGAAGAACAGGGTGGAATTTTATGCTTTAAAGAATATTAAAAAAGGAGAGGAACTGAGCTGTGATTATGGAGAAACCCATCATGATGGCAAGCTCCCCTGTCGTTGCGGAGCTAAAAATTGCAGGGGATTTATCTGATACCTAGCACATCTTTATTTATGCGAAAGCTGCTTGTTATTATTTCTTTGTTACTGGTTGTTATTTTTTCAGTGTCTTTCACTGCTGCTATTATTCCTGCGGGCAACCTTCGTAAAATTTATTCTCAACCGGCATCTGCATGGCCCCAACCGTTTGTGGATGATAGAGTGGAGTGGAAAGAGTTAGGCATATTGCCCGCAAGCCCTGTTGAAGCACAAAAAGACTCTCTTCAAAATATCATTGAACTTGGAAAAATTTTATTCTTTGATCCACGGTTGAGCGGGTCCGGGAAAATTTCATGTGCCAGTTGCCACCAGCCTGAATTGAACTGGACTGATGCGAAAGAAAAATCAATAGGTCATGAAGGAGCAATTACCCAAAGAAATGCTCCCACTATTCAGAACAGCTGGTTTTATCACCGGTTATTTTGGGACGGCCGCTCAAGGGATCTGCAGGACCAGGCATTTGCTCCTATTGTTAGTGAAGTGGAAATGAACAGCGACATGCCCGATGTGATGCGAAAACTCCGGCGCATCGGCGGCTATAAAGAATTATTCAAAAAGGCATTTGGCTCCGATGAAATCGGCCCCGACCGGATGACAGAAGCGATTGCTGTTTTTGAAAAAACGATTGTAAGTGGTAAAAGCCGGTTCGATCAATTTTTAGAAGGCGATAATAAAGCCTTAAGTAATAGTGAGCTCCGGGGCCTGCATTTATTCCGCACCAAAGCAAGATGTATCAATTGTCATAACGGTCCGTTATTCTCTGATAATAGTTTTCATAACAGTGGCTTTTCAAACAATGATGCCGGTTATTATAAAGTGACCCATAAGGATGAAGATTCAGCAAAGTTTAAAACCCCCTCTTTAAGGGATGTGACCAAAACCGGTCCCTGGATGCATGATGGAGCTATGAATGATTTGTCGCAGATCATCAGCCGGTATAGTCTTGCCAAATTCCCGCCTGGGACTGATCCGCTGCTCAAACCTACCGGCCTGAGTTCCAAAGAGCAAAAGGATATTCTGAACTTTCTTACCGCAATTTCAGCGGAACCTTTGCCGTTCGAGAAACCGGTTTTGCCACAATAAGCAACTATTTCCTGCTAAAAGTTATCTTTGTTCTCCAAACCTTAAAACATTCAAAAACGATAATCATGAAAAAATTCTTCTTTACAGTTGCTATTGCTGCTTTTAGTTTAATCGCTACTGCTCAACCACCAGCCGGCGAAGCTAAACCAGGCGAATGGTATGGCGAAAAACTGACGGCTGACGGAGCTGTTGCGCTTACCGATGTGGCTCAAAAATTGGCCAACAACGGCGGTGAAGGAACAATTGATACAAAAGTGAAAGCTAAGATTGTTGAAGTATGTCCTAAAAAAGGATGCTGGCTGAAGCTGGAGCTGGCGGACGGACAAACGGCGATGGTTAAAATGAAAGATTATGGTTTTTTCCTGCCGGTAGCTGCAAAAGGAAAAACAGTAGTGATAGATGGAGAGGTAAAAATGAAAACTGTTACTGTCGAGGAACTGAAGCACTATGCTGAGGATGCCAAAAAAACAAAAGAAGAAATTGCTGCGATCACCAAACCCGAAAAAGAGGTAAGGGTAACTGCAAAAGGTATCCTGGTGGTGGAATAATATTTTTTTATGATTTTTAGAGAGGGGTCGTCTTGTAAAAGACGGCCCTTTTTTTTGCCCTGCATATAGTTTTCGGATTGCGTAAACCGTTTTTCTCATTCCGTAAGTACCAGCCGGTTATTCAGCGCCACCTTTGTGGACCGAAACCAAAGAATAGTATATGCTTAAGAAATTGATAGTGATTGTGACAGTCCTGGTGAGTAGCTTGACCGCTTATGCCCAGAACGCAACAAAAGTTTTTCATGATGATTCTACCAAACCACAATCAAAATACCTCGCCGATGTAACGGTGGTGGGCCGCTACAGCAAAAGTGATATTCAGCAGATGCCGGAGATTGTAGGCACCTCCATATATGCAGGTAAAAAGAATGCCCTCATCGTATTGGATAATGTGAATGGAAATGTGGTAACAAATACGATGCGGCAGATCGTTGCTAAGATACCCGGTATCCAGATATGGGAAAGCGACGGCAGCGGCATCCAGATCGGCATTGCTGCAAGAGGTTTAAGTCCTAACCGGAGCTGGGAATTCAATGTCCGCCAGAACGGGTATGATATTGCAGCCGATCCATATGGTTATCCCGAAGCCTACTATAATCCACAGCTACAGGCAGTGCAAAGAATAGAAATTGTAAGAGGGCAAGGCTCATTACAATATGGGCCGCAATTCGGTGGGCTGGTGAATTATATTCTCCGCAACGGCAGCGAGATCAATAAGCCTTTTGAATTTGAAACACAACAGACCATTGGCAGTAATGGCCTGTTCAATAGTTATAATGCGGTGGGTGGAGAAACCAAAAAGTATCATTACTATGCCTTTTTTGATCACCGGAATGCGGATGGATACAGAAACAACAGCCGCTATTATACCAATTCCGGGTTTGGCACTTTCACGTACCGGTTTACTAATAAATTTTCGTTGAGCGCCGAAGTAATGCGTAACAATATACGCAGCCAGCAGCCCGGGGGATTAACGGACGCACAATTGAAAGAGGATATCCGGCCCAGTTTCCGCAGCCGTAACTGGTTTGATATTACCTGGACAACGGCGGCATTGATCGGTAATTACCAGTTCAATGAGCAGTCAAAACTGAATATAAAATTATTTGGCGTTCATGGTGACCGCAACAGTGTTGGCTATATTCCTTCAGGTGGTATTACGGTGGGCGATACTATTAACAGGGCAACCAATCAATATAATACCCGCAACCTGAATGCGGATAAGTATCGCAATTATGGACTGGAGATCCGTTACCTTGGTGATTATAAAATGGGCAGCCTGTCCAATACACTGTCTGTCGGTGGCCGTATATATAAAGGAACAACCTATCGTTATGCGGCAGATGGAAAAGGAAGTACCGGTACAGGATATGATATGACCCTCAGTGATGGTATCTGGACAAGGGATATTGATTTTAACACGATCAATGCAGCCGTGCATGCAGAAAATATTTTCCGGCTGGGCGATAAGCTGTTGCTGATACCCGGCATCCGGTATGAATATATCACCGGCGAAGCCAGCGGACGTAATGGTTTCAGTGGCGGCAATGAGATCTTACTACAAAACCAGAAGAGAAACCGCGGGTTCATACTGGCAGGCATAGGTGCCGAATATCATCTCACTAAAACAACGGAACTGTATGCAAATATCACACAGGCATACCGGCCGGTGCAGTTCGCCGATCTTACAGCTCCTCCCACAACAGATGTGATTGATGAAAATCTCAGGGATGCAAAAGGATACAATGCGGACCTCGGTTACCGCGGAAAAATCTCCAATTATCTCTTTTTTGATGTTAGTGCTTATTTCCTGCAGTATAATAACCGGATCGGTGTTATCGTGCAGCAACGAACAGACGGCAGTTTTTATAATTACCGGACCAATGTGGGCAACAGTACAAGCAAAGGAATAGAAAGCCTGGTGGAATTTAATCCTGTAAAAGCGTTTATTAAAGATTCTAAATGGGGAGATATCAGTTTCTTTATTTCCTATGGTTATACGGATGCCCGGTATGGTAATTTTAAAGTGATCACTAAGAATACAGCCAATCAATTAGTGGAAAGTAACCTGAAGAATAAGAAAGTGGAGAATGCGCCGGAGAATATTATAAGAGCTGGTATTACTTATTCTTTCAAAGGGCTTTCCGTAACAGGCCAGTTAAGCTATGTGGATGATGCATTTGCAGATGCTAATAATACAATTGCACCAACGGCCAATGCACAAAACGGGCTGATCCCGGCATATACAGTAACAGACCTTACAGCAACATATCGTTTCAATAAGAACCTTCATCTTAAAGCAGGGATCAATAATCTGTCCAATGAAAAATATTTAACCCGCAGGGCTGGTGGTTACCCGGGACCCGGTGCATTACCTGCCGACGGAAGAACCTTCTTTGTGAGCATTGGTGCCAAACTCTGATATAGCATAACACAGGTCATACAGGCTGCTGATTTTCTTCAGCAGCTTTTTTTATTCCCTGAAAAATGAAATGACCCAACTCAACTGTGCAGGTGACAACTCAACTGCTGTTGTCACCTTTTTGTAAAAGGATTTATTCATCCTTTTTCCTGACAATCATGTGATAAATCACAATAAATGCCGGTGAATCTTTGCTCCTGTAAATCACCAAATATGAGAAATAGCTACCTGGTCTTCTTAGTCGCCTTTACCAGCACCACTGCTATGGCACAGGAAGTAAGAATCGCACCCGCTGAAGATACCACCCGTGCTAAAGAGCTGGAAGAAGTAGTCGTTACGGGCCAGTATAAACCACAATCGTTGAAGAATTCTGTTTACCAGATCAAAGTGATCGGAAAAGACAGGATATTGAAACAAGGAGCCACCCGCCTGCAGGATGTGCTGAAGAACGAACTCAATATGCGTTTTTCACAAGACCTGGCGACAGGAGGATCAGCGATCACCATGCTGGGCCTCAGTGGCCAGAATGTAAAGATCCTTGTTGATGGATTGCCGGTAACTGGCCGCCAGGGAGTAAACAATGAGTTTGACATCAGCCAGATTGATATCAATTCAATTGAACGGATCGAGATCGTGGAAGGCCCCATGTCTGTTATCTATGGTGCAGACGCACTGGCAGGTGTTATAAATATTATTACTAAGAAAGCAGCCAATGCGAATTTATCGGTGACTGCAAGACTGCATGAAGAAACGGTGGGTAATGAATATGGCATCAAACAGGGTATACATAACCAGCAGGTGGGTCTAAGCTGGAAAAAAAATAACTGGGAACTGGGTGGCTCATTTGCACATAATTATTTTGGTGGCTGGAAGGATACAGCCATTGAAAGAGAACTGGTGTGGCATAAAAAAGATCAATTGATCGCCAACGGCTTTATCGGGTATAACAATGGCAAACTGAATCTGCGCTACCGCATTGACGGGTTAGATGAAGTGATCACCAACCCCGGCAATTTTATCCAATTTGACAGACGCTCCGGCGATACACTGGCCAATGACCAGGAATATCTTTCCCGGCGACTGATGCACCAGGTACAGGGTTCTTACTTTGCAAATAGCAGGTTATCCTTTCAGGTACAATCTTCTTATACAGATTACAGCCGCCAGGTTTTCTCCACTACCGTAAGTAAAAAAACAGGAGCAGTCAATCTTGATCCGGGCGAAGGGAAACAATCAGTTGTAGATTTTACCGGGTTTACGTTCAGGGGTACTGCATTATATAAATTATCCGATGTGTTCAGTATTCAGCCCGGTGTTGATATCAATATCGACAAGGGAAATGGGGAAAGATTGAAAGCCGGATCTAATGAAGTGAATGACTACGCTTTCTTTATTACTTCAGAGATCACTCCTTCTGAAAAGATCAGCATCCGCCCCGGTTTCCGGTTCATAAAGAATTCTGTATATGATGCACCCCCGGTGATACCTTCATTAAATGTAAAATTCCTGCTGGCTAACGACCTTGATCTCCGGGTATCTTATGCCCGTGGTTTCCGTTCACCTTCTTTGAGAGAATTATACTTCAGTTTCTTTGATGCCAATCACCAGGTGATTGGTAACCCTGATCTGAAAGCAGAAACTTCACACAGTTTTACTGCTTCATTGGGCCTGAAAAGAGGTAAGCAGGGTGGTTTATTATACAGCCTGCAGTTAGGCGGGTTCTATAATGATGTGAAAAACCTGATCGACTATGTATTCACCCAGAGTTCTGATACCGCCAAATTGTATAATGTATATAACAGCAAAACATCCGGTGCTACCCTGACCTCAACTGCCAGGTATAAAAAATGGAATTTCTCAGCCGGTGTGGGGTATACAGGATTCAATAATGAACAGTATGATGCGGATAAAAGTTTGCCCACTATGGTTTGGTCTGCCGAAGCCAACGCAACAGCAGGGTATTCTTTCTCTTCAATCGGGCTGGATGTGAACCTGTTTTACAAATTCACCGGTAAAAGACCACGGTATGTAGCCAGTGGTACTGACCTGATCCTGGCCAAAACAAACAGCTTTCATATTGCTGACCTTACCGTATCCAAAAAGATCGTGTCTTTCCTTTCCCTGAATGCAGGTGTTCGTAATCTTTTCGATGTAGATCGTATCAGCAGCACATTTGTAAATGGAGGCATTCACTCCGGCGGCGGACTGAATGTAGCGACCGGCCGTTCTTATTTTGCTTCATTGCTATTTAACTGGGATAAAAAATAATTAACACACAACCAAACAACATAAACGATGAAAAATAAATTTATAAAAGTACTCACTGCTGCTTTAGCGATGATTATTTTGGTAACAGGGTGCCGCAAAAGAGATGCGATGCTGGCTGATAACCTGGTGGTTTTTGAAACCGCTGCACAGGGTATCAATGCCGCTGAAAATGCTATTACTGTCAGGCTGACTTTATCAAGAAGTACCGACAGGGATATTCCTCTTACGGTGAATTTAACTGAACAGGGTGTAGCATACACTACTGATTATACCACCACACCGGCAGCAGTAGCAGGTAAATTATCATTGACTATTCCCTCTGGTAATAATGAAACCTCCTTTACCATCACTAAAACAAGCGGGGCTTTGTTTGATGGGGATGAAAAAATTGTGTTTGACCTCTTTAGTTCCGGTGCACCGGTATTTATCGGGGCCACCAAACAATTCACCTTGAATTTTGCAGAACTGGTGGCTGCCAATGCCAGTTTGACGGTGAATGGAGGTGGTGTCCAATACCCCAATAAAGTCTTTATTGATCTTAGTGCTAACCGGCAAACCCCGGTCAACCGTAATAACTGGGACCTGGGTTTCTATACTGGTGCTGATGATTTCCGGGTTATACTGAATTCATCTGCCGCCATGATGGCCAAACAGATCAATAAGAACGACCTTACGCAGGTAACAGCAGCTGACACAACCGGCTTTTCAACAGAAGTAGCATTTAACCAATTTGCACCTGTCACCACTTCATTACCTTATATTGACTACCCTAACGGTGACTTGACAAGAACCGCCATTGCTGCTACCAGTGCAACGGCAACTGATAATAAGGTTTATATCGTTAACCGCGGATTAGCTCCCGGTAACCCGGCAACGGCAAGAGGCTGGAAAAAGATCAGGGTATTGCGCAATGCAAACGGAGGTTACACCCTTCAGTATGCAGATATTGCTGCCACTACTTTCCAGGAAATCAATATTGCAAAAGACGAAGCTTACTTCTTTAAATACATTTCATTTGATAATGGAGCAGTAACGATAGAACCCGAGAAAAAGAAATGGGATCTTGCCTGGACCTATTTTTCTAATGTAACCAACTTTGGTAGTGGCGAAGTACCCTACTTGTTCCAGGATATTATTATACAAAACAGGAATGTACAAGCCGTAAGAGTGATGAACACAACAAAAGCATTCGCAGATTTTACAGAAGCCGATATTGCCACCCTTACTTTCTCTTCTTTACAAGCAACTGTAGGTGCTGACTGGCGTTCTGGTGGCGGACCCGGCACAAGTCCTGCTGTTCGTTTGGACCGGTACTATATTATCAAAGACGGTGACAACAATTTTTATAAAGTTCGTTTCACGGCACTGACACAAAATGGTGAAAGAGGATATCCTGCTTTTGAATCTGTATTGGTGAAGAAAGGCTGATAGTAGTTATTATAGTAATACCAAATCCATCGCAACCCCGTTGCGGTGGATTTTTCGTTTTGCGTAAGCCTGAATTACGCTTACCGTAAGTCTTCGTCATGGTTCTGTTGTTGTTTTGTCAGCAAATAGTAAAACGACAATCAATGAAAAAAATATTAACTGCCTTTGCTGCTGTTGCAATTAGCTTGTCTGTAAATGCGCAAAACGGGCAACAGGTTATCAATAAACTATGCGGCTGTTTTGAAGTGGATTTTAAATATGCCGAAACCTTTTCACCCGATCCCAATTATAAATACCACGAACGGGAAGAAATCGGGGGAACCGCTGAACTGGCATTGCCAATCGAAGTATCCGATAAAAAAATAGTGATACAGCATTTGCTCGTAGTATCACCCGCGATGGTGGTCAAACACTGGCGGGAAGAATGGACGTATGAAAACCCTGTTATTTGGAACTATAAAGGCAACAGGGTCTGGGTAAAAGACAGCCTGCCGGCCGAACAGGTAAAAGGTAAATGGACGCAAACCGTTTGGGAAGTGGCCGATGAACCCCGCTACCAGGGCCTGAGCCAGTTTGTGCATTTAGATGGGAAGACTATCTGGCAAAATACTACCGATGCACCGCTGCCAAGAAGGGAGTATTCTGTGCGCAGTGATTATAATATATTAAGAAGAACCAACCGGCTGAATATTTCGGACAGCGGTTATTTGCATGAACAGGACAACCAGAAGATCATCCGCCGGGCAGGTACCGATCAACTGCTGGTTGAAGAAAAGGGCCATAACCGATATAAAAGAATCGCCGATCAGGAATGTGCGGTGGCAAAAGAGTACTGGGAAAAGAATAAAAACTACTGGGCCAAAGTGAGGAAATTCTGGGCTGATTATATCAATACCCACAGCGTCATCGAACTGAAAAATAAGATCGATGGAAAACTGCTGCACGAATACCTGCTGGCCCTTGCCAAGGAGTACGCAGAGAAGAAAATAGGGGATATAGAAATTGATAACAGGATAAAAGCAGAGATCAGCCGCTTTATCGGGCCGGAGGATAAGGCAGTAGCTGTTCAATAGCAAATAAGCCGGGAAGTCCGAAAGTCCGAAAGACTGTTTCTTTAATAGGGATTGTCTTCCGGACTTTCTGACTTTTAGTCTTTCCGTCGGGCTTTTATTTTCGTAACTTCGCTGCCATTTTAGAATGGCTATGAGTGCTAAATACAGAGAATTTACCGGCTTAAACCTGCCTGCCTTTGAGCAGGAAATACTGGCTAACTGGACTGAAAAACAGGCTTTTGAAAAAAGTGTGTCCCTGCGGGATGGCGCTGTTCCCTTCGTGTTTTATGAGGGGCCGCCCAGCGCCAACGGAATGCCCGGTATTCACCACGTTATTTCAAGAACTCTGAAAGACCTGGTTTGCCGCTACAAGACTATGAAGGGTTTCCAGGTAAAACGCAAGGGCGGCTGGGATACCCATGGACTGCCGATTGAGCTGGGAGTAGAAAAAGAATTGGGCATTACTAAAGAAGATATTGGCAAGAAAATATCCGTTGAAGAGTACAATGCCAAATGCCGGGAAGCGGTACTGCGCTATAAAGACAAGTGGGATGAGATCACCAAAAAGATGGGTTATTGGGTGGACCTTAATGATCCCTATATCACCTTCAAGAACGAGTACATTGAAACACTCTGGTGGTTGCTGAGTGAGTTGTATAAAAAAGGCCTGTTGTATGAAAGTGTAAGCATCCAGCCATATTCACCTGCTGCAGGGACAGGATTGAGTTCACATGAACTGAACCAGCCGGGAACATACAAGGATGTAAAGGATACGAGTGTGGTGGCGATGTTTAAAGCCTCCCCAAACCCCTCCGCAGGAGGGGCTTATGAAAACCCCGGAATAAGTAAGATTTTTTCCGCTGCGAAGGGTGAAGATGTTTTCTTTTTGGCCTGGACCACAACGCCCTGGACATTGCCTTCAAATCTTGGATTAACAGTTGGTGCCAATATTGATTATGTATTGGTGAAAACATTTAATCCGTATTTATTTAATGAAATTAATGTAGTACTTGCAAAAGCTTTATTGCATAAATTTTTTAAAGCGGAAACAGAGAATGGGAACTTCTCCGCATTCTCAGAAATGATAAAGAATCTTCAAACAGAAGGTTCTAAAATCCCCCCTGGGGGGGGTGGGGGGGCCGCTCCCTGGAAAGTGATGGCTGAATTTAAGGGTTCAGACATTGAGGGCTGTGAATACGAACAGTTGCTCCCTTACGAAGCCAATTCTTTAAAAGTTATTGAAGAACTTACACCAGGTGCAAAACCATTCCGGGTATTGGTTGACAGTTTTGTTACCACAGAAGATGGTACCGGTATCGTTCATACGGCACCAGCTTTTGGTGCCGATGACTTTAAAGTGGGCAAGAAATATAATATCGGTATACTGACGATGGTGGACCGGCAGGGGAAATTTGTAGATGGTCTCGGCGAATTCAGCAATCGGTATGTAAAGAATTATAAGGATGAAAAGGATTATGTTGACGTGAATGTTGACATATCCGTAAAACTGAAAAAAGAGAACCGGGCGTTTAAAGTAGAGAAATACGAACACAGTTACCCGCATTGCTGGAGAACGGATAAACCCGTTTTATACTACCCGCTGGATGCCTGGTTTATCAAAACCACAGCTATCAAGGACCGGATGGTGGAATTAAATAAAACCATCAACTGGAAACCCAAATCAACCGGGGAAGGACGTTTTGGGAACTGGCTGGAGAATATGGTGGACTGGAACCTGAGCCGTTCAAGGTATTGGGGAACGCCGCTGCCGATATGGAAAACTGAGGATGGGGAGGAAGAAGTTTGCATCGGGAGCGTTGAAGAGTTAAGAGCCGGTGCAAAAAAGGCAGACGAAGTATTGGGCTTAGTTCAAAGTTCAAAGCTCTCAGCCGATAACCTGGATTTACATAAGCCTTACGTAGATGAAATAATTCTTCTTAGCCCATCAGGCAAACCGATGAAACGGGTTCCCGACCTGATCGACGTTTGGTTTGATTCGGGTGCTATGCCTTATGCGCAATGGCATTTCCCGTTTGAGAATAAAGAAACGTTTGCCAAAAGTTTTCCGGCAGATTTTATAGCAGAAGGAGTTGACCAAACCAGGGGTTGGTTCTACACGCTACATGCTATCGGATGTTTGATTTATGACAGCCTTGATACAGAATTGAAAGATGTGCCTGCGTGGAATTCTAAAATCCACCCTGCGGGGGGTGGGGGGGCTGCCTATAAAACAGTGGTATCAAACGGGCTGGTGCTGGATAAGAACGGGAACAAAATGAGCAAACGCCTGGGCAACGTGGTGAACCCGTTTGAAACGATTGAGAAATTTGGTGCGGATGCCACCAGGTGGTACCTCATTACTAATGCATCACCCTGGGACAACCTGAAATTTGATATAGAAGGCATTAAAGAAGTGCAGCGAAAGTTCTTTGGTACTTTATACAATACCTACCAGTTCTTCGCACTGTATTCTAATGTGGATGGTTTTGCTTTTAAAGAAGCTTATATCCCGGTCAAAGAAAGACCGGAGATCGATCGCTGGATACTTTCTTCCCTGAATACCGTGGTAAAGAAAGTGAATGAATACATGGACGATTATGAACCGACACAGGCAGGCCGTGTGATCGAAGATTTTGTGGATGAACACCTCAGCAACTGGTATGTTCGTCTTTGCCGCCGACGTTTCTGGAAGGGAGAGTATGAGCAGGATAAGATCTGTGCGTACCAGACTTTATATGAATGCCTGGAAACAATCACCCGGTTAATTGCACCCATCTCTCCATTCTTCAGTGATGCGGTATTCCAGAACCTGAATGCAGTAACAGAAAGATTTAAAAATGCAGATGGTACGAAAGTAGAATCTGTGCATCATGTGAGCTACCCTGATATTGATGCAACCCAAAATCCCCCAACGGGGGGGAGGGGGGCCATTGATGAATTACTGGAAGAAAGAATGCAACTGGCGCAGGATGCTTCCTCCCTGGTATTATCACTGCGCAAGAAAGTAAATATCAAAGTTCGCCAGCCCTTGCAAAAAGTGCTGATACCCGCCCTGAGTGCTTCCATGAAAGAGCAATTGCAAAAAGTGGAAGACCTGGTAAAAGCCGAGGTGAATGTAAAAGAGATCGAATACCTGAGCCCTGATAATACATTTATCAGTAAAAAGATAAAACCCAATTTTGTGGCCCTGGGTAAAAAACTGGGACCAAAGATGAAAGCTGTGTCGGCAGCACTGGCTCAATTCACACAAGAGGACATCGCATTGTTAGAAAAAGAGGGACAATATAATTTGCCAGTTGATGGCGAACCTGTAATATTACAAACTACTGATGTTGAGATCAGCAGCGAGGATATCCCGGGCTGGACAGTGGCCAATAAAGGCAGTTTGACCGTGGCTCTGGATGTTACAATTACATCTGAATTAGAAGCTGAAGGCAATGCCCGTGAGTTTGTGAACAGGATCCAGAAGATCAGGAAGGACAGTGGTTTTGAACTGACGGACCGGGTAAGCCTGAAAGTAGCAGCCGCCAACGGAATGAAAGATTCGCTGGCTCAGTTTAAAGACTATATTTGCGCCGAAATTCTGGCGGATTCGCTGGATTTTGAAGCTGAGATACCCAATGGTATCCAGATTGATATTAACGATGTATTGCTTAATGTGATTGTTTTAAAAAAAGGGTAAATCATGGCAAGTAAAAAGAAACCGGCACCTAAAAAAGCCGCCAAACCTGCCCCTAAAAAAGCGGCTGCTAAAAAACCGGCCGCCAAGAAAACTGTGAAAAAATCTGCACCCGCCAAGCCGGCCGCTAAAAAGCCTGCACCGAAGCCTGTTGCCAAGAAGGCAGCAGCTGTTAAAAAACCTGCTGCTAAACCCGTAGCTGTAGCTAAGCCAGCTCCTGTTAAGCAACCGGCTAAACCAGTAACAATAACCAAGCCTGTAGAAAAAGTGGCGGAGAAACCTGCAGCACCTCCTGCTCCGGTGGTTAAAAAACCATCGGCAAATGATCCCAAATCGTTGGTATCGATCAAGCAGGTGGCCAAACCCGTTATCAAAAAAGAACCACCGAAGCCGGTGAAAGTTGTTATACCGAAAACAACCACTAAGAGCTCGGTTAAATATGAACCCGAATTCACTAAATCTGTATTAGACACAACCCCTATGTACGATCAAAGTGCCCCCAGTATGCGCTACTCAGATGCCGACCTGGCAGAGTTCCGTGAGATCATTCAAAAGAAATTAGATGCTGCTAAAAAGGAACTGGCTTACCTGCATGGCCTGATCACCCGCCGTGATGAAGGTGGTGATGTGGATGAAGCCCGTTATATGACGATGGAGGATGGCAGTGTGAGTATGGAAAGAGAGCAACTGAGCCAGATGGCCAGCCGCCAGATCACTTTTATTGATCACCTGGAAAAAGCAATGATGCGCATCGAGAATAAGACCTATGGCATCTGCCGTGTTACCGGGAAACTGATCGACAAGGCCCGTCTTCGTGCCGTGCCCCATGCCACTCTCAGTATTGAAGCGAAGCAGATGATGAATAAATAATCAAACTGGCTACAATAAGAAAGCCCCGGATCATTTTGATCCGGGGCTTTTATTTTCTCTTGTAAAACGGGTGGTTATTTTTTTTTCCGGGATCCGAGGAATATTTGAAATCCCACTCCGATCATAAACCCATGGCTGGTAAATTTAGTAGTGGGCTCACTTTCTATGGTTTGCTCAATGCTGCCATTATTGCCATAATCTTTTAAGAGGGTTGTTTTGGATGTGTTTTTATTAAAAGAAAAAGTGTACCCTGCATAAAAATCAAGACCTGTATGCGGGTTTAATAGTTTTGTGAATCCTGCCGATAGTGTGGCATTGGTGAAAAATCCACCGGAAGATTTACCCGAATAAGTCTGTTTATAACTGCCCCCGATATCGCTGTTATAGATGAATCCTTCATTGCTTAAAGAGGACATGCCCACATTCAGGCTGAACTGGCCAAAAGGCAGTAAAGCGGAAGAATTACTGAAATAGCTGCGGGCAAAACCGCCAATACCAAAATTAAAAGAGTTGGTCTTGTCTTTTTCATAAGTTGTTCCACCAGCTTCTTTCGTAAGCTTGCTGCTGGTGGGGTTGATATTAAGCGATACTCCTACGGCAGTATTATCAGTGATAAACCAGCCCAATGAAGGCTGAATAGCAAGCCCGAAATTGGTGGTTTTGGCGGTATAGCCGGTGGTTGGAGCCGGGTACGAAACATCAGCATTCCCGGAATTGAAAAATGCAGTTCCGACAGTGAGTCCAGTCACCCGGTTACCCTTCTTAAACTGGCCTGCTGAAACGACTGATGTGAAAAGGAAAAGAAGTAAAACAGGTAGTCTGAAAGACATGAGTTTGATTTTGAGTGTCAACAAATATAGCCGTTAGCGATAAGCTGGCAAAAACACGCAACGCAGGAAATTTTTTTAACGAAAACGATAAATGGTTGGACTTTTTTCCTTTACCTTTAAAACATCTTTGGGAAACGGTTAAATCCGTTTACATTTATACATTAAAGAAACTAAATAACTGCCAAATCAAACGCTATGAGAAAGTTCAGACTTCTTTCGCTTTTATTATTAGCTATTGCCTTTATTGCTGTTAACTGTACTAAAGAAGGTCCTGAAGGTCCTGCTGGTGCAACCGGTCCGCAGGGTCCCGCAGGTGGAACTGGTGGTACAGGCGCTACTGGCCCTGCCGGTCCGCAAGGCCCGCAAGGTCCTACTGGCCCCACTGGTCCGCAAGGCCCTGCTGGTACAGCTAATGTAATTTATTCTAACTGGACAAACTTCGGCACCAACCAAAGAGACACTGTATTGTTTGGTGTTAACTATAAATACATTTCTGCTGCTGTTACGTCAATTACTGCATCAGTAGTTGATAATGGGGTGGTATTGGCTTATATCAGAACGGTTGGGTTGCCTACCGAAGTGCAAACCTTACCTTCTTTCATCCCTGATAATGGCCTGTTATTTGAGCACAGACCTTATACGGGCAGGCTGGATATCAGGTGGTACAACCTGACGAATACAGGCGTTGCCCCATCAGCTGTTGGTTCAACTAACCAGTATCGTTGGGTCGTTATTCCGGGTGGTGTATTAGGTGGAAGGTCAATCAACCCACGCACCATGACCTATGAAGAAGTTTGCGCTGCCTACAACATTCCGCAATAAATTTCAAATCATTGCTATAGTAAATAAATCCACCTTGTACAGGTGGATTTATTTTTTTGGCCAATCTCATCTGGCTTAACTTGCGGGACTAAAATTCTGGAATGAAAAAGCTCCTGTTATCAGCTGCTGTTTTTTTTACCCCGGCATTGCTCTTTGCACAACCTAAAATTATCTCAGGACCCATGCTGGGGCCTGTTGAACTGAAAGATGCAAAGATCTGGGTGGAGGTTTCACCACAAGTGAAATCTGTTTCCATACAGTATAACAAAAAAGGAGAGATCAAAACAAAGACAGTTGCTTATAAGGGACAATTAGGTAATGATTTCAACCCGGTTCAGTTCACAATCGGCGGATTAGATTATAATTCGGTTTACCAGTATAAAATTTTGATTGATGGAAAGGCCAGTGGTAAAACCGGGGAGTTTACTACCAAGGACCTCTGGCAATGGCGTAAACCGGCTCCTGATTTTAATTTCCTGGCTGGTAGTTGTGCCTATTTCAATCAGCCGGAAACCGATCGTCCCGGTAAACCTTATGGTGGTGATTCTTCCATCTTTGAAACCATGGCGAAAGAACGATCAGCATTCATGCTTTGGCTGGGTGATGCCTGGTACACAAGAGAAGTGGATTATTACAGTGAATGGGGATTATGGAACAGGGCCAGCCACGACAGAGCGGTGCCGGTGTTACAAAATTTTTTGAAAGCCATGCCCCAATTAGCCACCTGGGATGATCATGACTATGGCCCCAATGATATCGGGTCCAATTATATCCTGAAGGAAGCCAGCAGGAAAGTATTTAATAGTTATTTCTGCAATCCTTCTTCCGGCGAAAACGGGCAGGGTATTTACACCATGACGACCTGGGGTGATGCAGATATTTTTATTACTGATGACCGCTGGTGGCGCAGCGCAGACAGAACAAAAGACTCTGTGGATGGAAAACCAAACCCTGAAAAAAGAATGCTGGGCAAACAACAAATGGAATGGCTGAAAAACTCATTGTTATACAGCAGTGCTACTTTTAAGATTATTACCGTCGGCAGCCAGGTACTGAACCCTGTTTCTCCGTTTGACAAATGGCGGGATTTCCCGGCTGAATATGATGAACTGATGAATTTTTTAAAGGAGTATAATGTAACAGGGGTGCTATTTCTCACTGGTGACAGGCATCATAGTGAGATTATTAAAGTGGAAAGGCCGGGAACTTACCCGTTGTATGATATTACTGTTTCCCCGCTTACTTCCGGCACCCATCAATTTGGAGATGCAGAAAAAAATAATCCTTACCGGGTCTTTGGATTGGCGGAGAAGCAGAATTATGGTAAATTTTCTTTTAGCGGACCAGGAGGTAACCGCAAACTGACAGTTGAGTTTTTAGGGATAAAAGGAGAGAAGCTCGGCGAGTGGTCTGTAAATGAAAAAGAGCTGAGAACAAGAGGTAACTAATAAGTAGTTTGGTTGTTCAAATAATATTATCAATCAAGGTTAAGTTCTGATCATGACAATTTATTTTCAATATGAGAAGGGCCAGGTAATGCAGGCCTTGCGCTATCACTTCATCAGCAGGCCGGAGATCCGCATTATGCTGATCGTTGTAAATGTATTTGCTATCGGCTCCATTACATTGTACGCCTTGAAAAAGATCACTGCCATGGCTTTCCTGGTTGGCTCTTCCTTATGGATCGTATTAATGATCAGTTTCTGGTTTGTGCTGCCCATGATGGTTTACCGGAGGGCCGCAACATTTAAACACAGCTTTAGTATGAATTTTAGTGAAACAACGTTCACCTTAAGTCATGAGAACGGCAACAAGTCATGGCCCTGGGAAGCATTGAGCAGTTTTTTGGAAAGTCCCCATTTCTTTCATTTGTATTTTGACAGCCGTTCTTTTTTCCTGGTCCCTAAAAGCGGATGTATTGATAAGGCGGAAGTGAATGAACTGAGAACATTGCTGAAAGAAAAGATCAGGAAAAAATAAAAGTGTGTTCACGCACTGGCTTAGAGCCGTTTTTCCATCAGGTAATGAGGGATTGTCACTTCAGTAAATTCATTGCCGACTACCCGGTAGCCCATTTTTTCATAAAAGCCGGTAGCATTTTTACGGGCATGCATACTGAGGATCTTGTACCCCCTGTCGCGGGCAATATTTTCTGCAAAGGTCATTAAGGCTCTCCCGATTCCTTTTCCCTGGAGATCGTTTAATACAGCCATTTGACGAAGCCTTACTGTTGTGGGATTCTCTTCCACCAACATACAGCAGGCCAGTATATCGTCTTCTTCAAAGGCACCAATTAACATATTTCCCTTCTCTTCTTCCAGTTCTTCAGGAGTAAAGCCAAGACCGAGCGGTTTGCGCAGTACATCGTCCCGCAACTTCACCATTTGACGATATTCGTAGCTGCCGTGATCAATTATTTTCAAAGCCATTTCAAAGCAGGTTGTTGATAGATTTTCAAATTACAAAGAACTTATTAGACAGCCAACGGCAGTTCGTTTAAATTTTTATTTCGGAAAATACGGAAAGCCGCTATTATGACCTCTTTTTCAGGGTTTTGGGCCAAAATGGGAAAAAAGAAGCTTTACGATGTTGATTTATCCAAAAAGTATATTTTTGCACCCAATAACTAAACTATTACAGACATGTCAGACATTGCATCAAGAGTTAAAAAGATCATCGTTGACAAATTAGGTGTTGACGAAGCAGAAGTAACCAATGAAGCTTCTTTCACCAATGACCTGGGAGCCGATTCACTCGACACCGTTGAACTGATCATGGAATTCGAAAAAGAATTCAACATCTCCATTCCGGATGAGCAGGCAGAGACCATCACTACAGTTGGTCAGGCCGTGTCTTACCTGGAAGAGCATGCTAAATAATGCATATAACGTTTCCGTCTGAGACGGAAGCACGGAATGGAAATAAATTAACTCCGCCTTCTGACTGTGTTGCAATGCAGCGAAGGCGGTTTTTATCTTTGATCAATTATTAATCTATCAATCAGGTTTATGGAACTGAAAAGGGTCGTTGTTACGGGTATGGGAGCCCTCACGCCATTGGGGAATAGCGTGGAAGAATACTGGAATGGTTTGATCAATGGAGTATCCGGTGCCGCCACGATTACGCAATTCGACGCCTCTAAGTTTCGTACCAAATTTGCCTGCGAAGTTAAAAATTTCGAACCTACGCTTTACCTCGATAAAAAGGAGGCTAGGAAAATTGACCGCTTTACCCAGTTTGCGCTGGTGGTAAGTGACCAGGCAATGGCGGATGCAGGGTTGAATAAAGATAATATCAACCCTGACCGAATTGGTGTTGTATTCGCCAGTGGTATTGGGGGGTTAATTACTTTTCAGAATGAAGTAACCGATTTTGCAAAAGGAGATGGAACACCCCGTTTCAATCCTTTCTTTATTCCAAAGATGATCCTGGATATTGCTGCCGGGCAAATATCCATGCGGCACAACCTCCGCGGGCCCAATTTCGCCGTGGTGAGTGCCTGCGCCAGCAGCACCAATGCCATTATTGAAGCCCATAATTTATTACGTCTTGGTAAAGCAGATATCATTGTTACCGGCGGTAGTGAAGCGGTGATCAGTGAAGCCGGTGTGGGTGGTTTTAATGCCATGAAAGCAATGAGCGAAAGAAACGATGATCCCACCACAGCCAGCCGGCCATATGATAAAGACCGGGATGGTTTTGTAATGGGAGAAGCTGCAGGTATTCTTATCCTGGAGGAACTGGAACATGCGAAAGCAAGAGGCGCAAAGATCTATTGTGAAGTAGTAGGTGGTGGTGCCACTGCTGATGCACATCATATCACCGCCCCGCACCCGGAAGGGCTGGGTGCCCGGAATGTAATGCTGGCCGCACTGGATGATGCAGGAATGAAACCGGAAGAGATTGACTATATCAATACCCACGGTACTTCCACACCAATTGGTGATGGGGCAGAAGTAAAAGCGATCACTGCAGTGTTTGGCGAACATGCGTATAACCTGAACATCAGTGCCACCAAATCAATGACCGGCCACTGCCTGGGTGCTGCCGGGGTTATTGAAGCTATTGCCTGTATCAAGGCAGTAATGCATGATATCGTTCCACCTACCATCAACCATTTTACAGACGATCCTGAGCTGGACCCCAAACTGAATTTTACTTTCAATAAAGCTCAGCAACGTCCTGTCAATGCTGCTTTGAGCAATACGTTCGGATTCGGTGGACATAACGCCTGTGTGATTGTGAAAAAGTATAAAGGCTGATTTATAAAAAATTCGTAGCTTGATGCTCTGTGGATTTCTTCAGTAATTTTTTTAAAAAACACGCCGGTTCAACTTTCAAAAAGGAACTCAGGAATATCCTGGGTTTCAAACCGGGTAATATTTCCCTGTACAAAACGGCATTAACACACCGCTCTGTCCGTGAAGGAGCGGATGAGAACAATGAACGGCTTGAATACCTCGGCGATGCGGTGCTCAGCGCAATGGTGGCGGATTATCTTTTCAAACGCTATCCCTACAAAGAAGAAGGATTTCTGACAGAAATGCGCAGCAAGATGGTGAACCGCCAGCAACTGAATGAGATTGCCATCCGGATGGGGTTAAAAAAAGTAACGCTATACAATAAAATGGACGGCTCATTAAAAGTGAGCCAGATATTTGGCAATACACTGGAAGCCCTCGTGGGTGCGGTCTATCTCGACTTCGGGTATAAAAAAACCGCCAAATGGGTGCTGGATTACATTATCCTTCCACATATGTTCATGGATGACCTGGAGAACCTGGAGATCAACCATAAAAACAAACTCTACGGCTGGGCCAATAAGAATGGCAAAACGCTGGAATTTGAAACCCTGGATGAAAAACTGGAAAATGGGCGCCGACTTTTTACCGTTGCCGCAGTAATTGATGGTCAAAATATTGCCCAGGGGAAAGCATTTAATAAAAAAGATGCATCACAGATTGCAGCCCAGGTGGCCGTAGAAAAATTAGGCATTGTGAATGCCGATTCAATTGTGGAAGAAGATGGTGAGGGCAAATTATAGGCCCGTTCAGCTTCCTTTTTCCTGGCACAGTTCTATCAAAACACCGTTGGTGTGTTTGGGATGTAAAAAACACACCAGTTTATTATCTGCTCCCGGTTTGGGCTTTTCGTTCAGTAATACGAATCCCTCTTTTTGAAGCCGTTCCATCTCGGCTTCAATATCGGCCACATCAAAAGCGATATGATGAATGCCTTCTCCTTTCTTTTCAACGTATTTGGCGATAACCCCATCCGGGTCTGAACTTTCCAGTAACTCGATCTTATTAGGACCGGTTTGGAAAAAAGCGGTGTTTACCTTTTCAGATTCAACGGATTCTGTCTTATAACAGGCGGTATTCAGCAGTTTTTCAAACAACGGAACTGCATCGGTGAGGCTTCGCACGGCAATGCCGATATGTTCTATTTTTTGCATAACCAAACGGTTGATAGTAAAGGTCCTTGCGATTTCGGTAAAAACATTTGCCAGGGCGAAATTACCCCTTTCATTTAGAACCTTTTGGGCTAATTTTGTGTTTAAGAAACGATAATCAAGATATACATTGAACTATGTTGAATTTCCCTATTTATCTCGACCATAATGCAACAACTCCCTGCGACCCGAGAGTTGTGGAGGCAATGATCCCTTATTTTACCAACAGTTTTGGTAATGCGGCCAGCCGTAACCATCCCTTTGGATGGCAGGCAGAGGAAGCAGTGGATTATGCCCGTGAACAAGTTGCTAAACTGATCGGTGCTGACCCCAAAGAGATCATCTTTACTTCAGGCGCAACAGAAGGCGACAACCTTGGTATCAAAGGTGTGTTTGAAATGTATGCCAGTAAAGGCAATCATATCATCACCTGCAACATCGAACACAAAGCGGTACTGGATACCTGTAAGCATATTGAAAAAGAAGGCGGTGAAGTGACGTACCTGAAAGTAAAAGAGAATGGCCTGGTTGACCTGGCAGAATTAGAAGCTGCTATCAAGCCCACCACTATCCTTATTGCGATCATGTATGCTAATAATGAAATTGGTACAATCAACCCCATCCGTGAGATCAGCGCCATTGCTAAAAAGCATGGTGTACTGGTATTCACTGATGCTGTACAGGCAGTAGGTAAAATACCGGTTGATGTAAACAAAGATGGCATTGACCTGATGGCTTTCACAGCGCATAAAATGTATGGCCCCAAAGGTGTGGGAGCATTATATGTTCGCCGGAAGAACCCGAGGGTAAAAGTAACGGCACAGATTGATGGTGGCGGTCATGAAAGAGGAATGAGAAGCGGTACGCTGAATGTTCCCGGTATTGTTGGTTTTGGAAAAGCCTGTGAGATCTGCATGAACGAAATGGAAGAAGAAACAAAGAGAGTAAGTGCACTCCGTGATAAATTGCAAAATGAGCTGCTGAAGGTAGAGGAGAGCTACCTGAATGGCGATAAAGAGCATAAACTGCCGCATGTAACCAATATCTCTTTCAAATATGTGGAAGGAGAAGGATTAATGATGGGGTTCAATAAAAATATTGCAGTATCGTCAGGTTCGGCCTGTACGTCTGCTTCATTGGAACCATCTTACGTACTGAAGGCGCTCGGTCTTGGTGATGACCTGGCACACAGCTCACTTCGGTTTGGCCTGGGCCGGTTCACTACTGAAGAACAAATTGATTACACGATAGAACAGGTAACCAATACGGTTAACAAATTAAGAGAGATGAGCCCGTTGTGGGAGATGTATAAGGAAGGCATTGATATGAACAGTATTGAATGGGCACACCACTAATTGTTGATTAGTTGAAGGATGGTAAGTTGACAAGTTATTACCGTCCTTATTAATCAATTAACTTGTAAACTGATAAACTTAATACCATGGCATATTCAGAAAAAGTAATCGACCACTACCAGAACCCTAAGAATGTGGGAACGCTGGATAAGAGCAAAGCAAATGTAGGTACCGGCCTGGTGGGTGCACCGGAGTGCGGCGATGTGATGCGTCTGCAGATTGAAGTGGATGAAGCCACAGGTGTGATCAAAGATGCCAAATTCAAGACCTTTGGATGCGGTTCTGCCATCGCCTCTTCTTCTTTAGCTACGGAATGGCTGAAGGGGAAATCAGTGGATGAAGCTATCACGATCGATAACATGACTATCGTGGAAGAACTGAATCTTCCCCCGGTAAAAATTCACTGTTCTGTGCTGGCAGAAGATGCGATCAAAGCAGCAGTAAATGATTACAGGAAAAAGAATGGTTTGCCGGAACTTAAATTTGAAGAAAGCGTAATTCACTAACCCGAGAGTGGATAGTGGTAAGTAGAAAATGGGTCTTTAATCCCCACTTTCCATTTTCCATTCAGTATTTTCCGAACTATGAGTGTAGCATTAGATAACGCAATTTATGTAAGTGACAAGGCCAAGGCCAAGGTGCAACAGTTATTAACTGACGCTGGAGTGGCCAATGATCCCTCTTATTTCCTGCGGGTGAGTGTGGTAGGCGGTGGCTGTTCAGGGCTGAGTTATAAACTCGATTTTGATAATGAATCAAAGCCCATGGACCAGACGTTTGAGGACAATGGTGTAAAAGTGGTAACCGACCTGAAGAGCTTTTTATACCTGGTCAATACAACCCTCGATTTTTCTGACGGTCTGAATGGTAAAGGATTTTATTTCAGTAACCCCAATGCCAGCCGCACCTGTGGTTGCGGAGAAAGTTTTGCAGTTTAAGAGTTGAACGGTTAATAAGTTTGTAAGTTGACAAGGATGAATTGTCAACTTTTTTATTATCCTAATAACGTCACCGGGAACTACAATGGAAACTGACCTGTGAACGTATCAACTTTTCAACTATTTTGCACCCCATGTGGTCCGTTTGTAAAAAAGAACTCCGCCAGTTTTTCAGCAGCCTTACCGGCTATATTGCTATTATCGTTTTCCTCCTGGTCAACGGGCTGATGCTATTTGTATTTGAAAATAATATCCTTGATTTTGGATATGCCACGCTGGACCGCTTTTTTGAACTGGCACCCTGGGTATTGCTCCTGCTTATTCCTGCCATTACCATGCGTAGTTTATCGGATGAGTTTAAGACCGGTACGTTTGAATTATTGCAAACAAGGCCGCTGACCCGCTGGCAGATTGTTACCGGAAAATACCTGGGCAGCCTTGTGGTGGTGCTGATCGCTTTATTACCCACCATTGTTTACTTTTTCTCCATTCAGCAATTATCGTCAAACGAGGGCATTGATACAGGGGCTACCATTGGCTCCTATATTGGTTTATTCTTTTTAGCTGCCGTATTTACGGCTATCGGTATTTGCAGCAGCAGTTTTACCACTAACTCGGTAGTGGCATTTATCATTTCACTGATCGGTTGTGCATTGCTATATTATGGATTTGATGCTATCAGCAAATTACCTGCAATGAGCAACGGGCCTGATTATTATGTGGCCATGGCCGGGATTGATTTTCATTACCAGAGTATCAGTCGTGGCGTGATAGATACCCGGGACATTATTTATTTTCTTTCTGTGGTATTTCTTTTTTTAATGATCACCAGCCGGAACTTATTAAAACGGTAAGTTGATATGAAAGCATTGAATAAATTAGTTGCGTCTAAATCCGGGTGGTTGTTGCTGCTGGTTGTTTTGCTGGCGATCAACTTTCTTTCCACTATTTTTCATTCCCGCATTGATCTCACCAAAGAAAAAAGATACACCCTCAGTGCCGCTACAAAAAACCTGTTGCGTGGGCTGGAGGAGGATGTGCAGATAGATGTATTCCTGAAAGGGGAATTCCCGGCCGGTTTTCGCAAGCTGGCCAACAGTACCCAGGAATTTTTAGAATTACTGAAAGACAGGAACGGATCAAAGATCCATTACCGGTTCATTTCTCCGCAGGATAATGTGGAAGGTGCCCGGATCAGTTATGGCGATTCATTGGTGAATCTTGGTGCCACACCAATTAATCTTACGGTGCAAAAAGAAGCAGGGCAGAGCAGTAATATTATTTTTCCTGTTGCTGTGATGCAATATAAAGGGCAGCAAACAGTCATCAGTTTATATCCCGGTGCCAGTGGCAGAATTTCACAGGAAGAGATCAACAGTGCTGAAGCATTGATGGAATACCAGTTTGCCAAAGCATTGGATAAAATGACGCAGGCCAATAAACCCGGGATTGCTTACAGCACCGGGAACGGGGAACCAACGGATGCAAGAACATATGACCTGTCGCAAACTCTTGGAAAGGATTACCAGTTTGGGCTGATCAATTTACAGAAAGAAACTACTATTCCGGAAGGGGTTAATGTATTACTGATCGTAAAACCGGTGCAGACTTTTACCGAAGAAGAAAAATTCAAGATCGATCAATTTGTGATGCGGGGGGGAAAGCTGTTATGCTTTATTGATAATTTGTATGCTGAACAGGATAGTCTTGCCTACAAGCCTGAAACCATTGCCTTTGACCGGGGATTGAACCTGACCGATCTCTTCTTCCGATACGGTCTCCGGATCAATACAGACCTCGTAATGGATCTGCAATGTGATATGATCCCCTTTGTGGTAGGTGGCACACCTGAAAAACCCCAATATGAGTTTTTACATTGGAATTATTTCCCCCTACTCTCTCCAGCCCCTGCACAATCGCTCAATAAAAACATTGGTTATGTAGCAAGCCGCTTTGCCAATTCAATTGATACGATCAAAGTGGCGGATGTAAAGAAGACGCCTTTACTGGTCTCGTCTCCCAATTCAAGAATCATCAGTACGCCGGCGCTGATCAGCCTGAATGAGAATAAAAACGCACCGGAGGATGAAAAGTTTAAAACCAATGCTATACCGGTTGCTATGTTATTGGAAGGGAAATTCACCTCATTCTATAAAAACAGGGCAACAAAAACACAAATAGATAGTTTGGCGGCACAGGGATACCAATTCAACAGCATCTCAACTGATAATAAGATCATTGTTGTAGCTGATGGGGATATGGTGTTGAATGAATTTGTTCCCAGCGATGGGCCCAATAGTCAGCCTATCCCATTACCCATGGGCTGGAACAGGTATACCTACGGTGAATACCAGAAGCAATCCGAATATGGTAAACTATTCATTCCTGTAGCCAACAGGGAATTCCTGCTGAGCTGTGTGGAGTATCTGGTCAGCGACCCGGCTATCAGCCAGACAAGGAATAAGGATATTGTATTACGGCTGCTTGATTCAAAAAAAGTGGGGGCACAAAAGCTGACCTGGCAGCTAATCAATATTGCTTTGCCTGTATTGCTGGTATTGTTATCCGGTTTTATTTATCAGCAGGTAAGAAGAAGAAAATATGCAGTATAGATTAGTAAGTTAATCCCTGTTACACTATTTAACTTTGGTTTTACAATAAACAATATAAATGACAAAAGATCAGATCACTTATCTCGTATTTGGTATCGTATTGATTCTTGCCCTGGCATTTGATCTCGGTCTGATGAGTAAGAAAGATAAGAAAATTACGATCAGGCAGGCCCTGTACCAAACTTTTTTCTGGGTAAGCCTTGCCCTGGCATTTTTTGTTTTTATGTGGATCGAAAAAGGCGAAGTGCTGGCATTGGAATACCTGAGCGGGTACTTGATGGAGTGGAGCCTGAGTATTGATAACATATTTGTATTCATCCTCATTTTCTCCGCTTTTTCAGTAAAGGAAAAATATTATGGCCGTGTGTTGCTGATTGGAATTCTAATGGCGATTATTTTCAGGGTAATATTTATCACCGTAGGTGTTGCATTAGTAGAGCGGTTCAGTTGGGTACTTTATATTTTTGGTGCCTTCCTGTTATACACCGGGTATAAGATGTTCTCGGCCACGGATGATGAAGAATTTCGTCCTCAGGACAGTAAGATCTATAAATTCATGAAGCGGTTTCTGCCGTTAGTGCCGCATGATGGCAATGGTAAATACATGATCCGGGAGAACGGTAAACCTGCTTACACCACGCTGTTCGTGGTGGTGATCATGCTTGCGGCTATTGATCTTGTTTTTGCCCTGGACTCTATTCCGGCTGTGATGGGGATATCAAGAGATAAACTGGTTATCTATACCTCTAATATATTTGCTGTACTCGGTTTAAGATCACTCTTCTTTTTACTCCGGGGTGCAGTGAGCAAATTTGATTACCTGCAACAGGGTATTGCCATTGTTCTGATTTTTATTGGCCTGAAGATGCTGGGAGAACATTGGATCAACCAATGGCTTAGTAAAAATGTACAGGTCTTTATTTCATTGGGAGTAATCATGGTTTGTATTTCCGGTTCTATCTTTTATTCGATGGTCATGCAGAAAAAAGGAAGCCCGCCGGATGTAAAAGATGAAAGCATCAGTCCATAATACTTGAGCTACTCTATACAACATATTGCTGCCGTTATAGGCGCTGATGCCGCTATTATAGCGGATATGCCTGTCGGGCAATTGATCCTGGACAGCCGGAAAGTATATGCCGCATCCTCCTCCTTATTTTTTGCCATCAAAGGGCCAAGGCGGGATGGCCACCAGTTTATTTCTGAACTCTATAAAAAGGGAGTCAGAAATTTTGTGATCAGCACCCCTGTTGATCATTCCATTTTCCCGGCGGCCAATTTCCTGCTGGTAAAGGATACATTGCAGGCATTACAGGAGCTGGCAGCTTACCACCGGAAACAGTTTACGATCCCGGTAATTGGAATAACCGGGAGTAATGGTAAAACAATTGTAAAGGAATGGTTATACCAATTGCTACAGGAAGACCAGCAGGTTGTTCGAAGTCCCAGGAGTTATAATTCACAGGTGGGGGTACCATTAAGTGTCTGGCAAATCAACAAACAACATACACTGGGAATCTTTGAAGCCGGTGTTTCGCAGGCAGGTGAAATGGAGCAGTTGGAAAAAATCATTCAACCCACAATCGGAGTACTTACCAATATTGGAGAAGCGCATAGCGAAGGCTTTACAGGTAAAAAGCAGAAACTGGAAGAAAAACTGAAATTATTTTCTCATGCTGAAGTGTTGATCTGCCCGGGAGATGACGAACTGGTATCAGCTGTAACAGCAGAAAGTAGTATAAAAAAAATTACCTGGGGCCGGAAGAATACAAATACAGTTAAGGTACAATCCATAGATAAAATGATTTCATCCACCCGCATACAATTAAAGTATAAGTCGGGTGAATTTGACATCTCTATCCCTTTTACAGATGATGCATCGGCAGAGAATGCAATCACCTGCTGCTGTGTTTTGTTATATCTTGGTATTAGTACGGAAACGATCTCTTCAGAAGTAAAGCACCTGCAGCCGGTAAATATGCGGCTGGAATTAAAAAAGGGAATTAACCACTGCTCGATAATTAATGACAGCTATAGTGCGGATACCAGTTCTCTTGAAATAGCCCTGAATTTTCTTGATCAGCAGAGTGCAGCACAAAAACGGACAGTTATACTTTCTGACCTGCTGCAAACGGCTACACCAGGCCGGGAGCTTTATCTTTCAGTACTGAATAGCCTAAAAGAGCACAGGGTAAACAGGCTGATTGGCATCGGCGAAAGAATTTCAAAAGAATTACAGCATGAACTAATAAATGCGAACGAAGAATTAGTAATTGAACTATACCCCTCAACTTCTGAATACCTGCATCATTTTCGTTCTTCTGATTTCAAAGAGGAAGTGATATTAGTGAAAGGCGCCAGGATATTTGGTTTTGAAAACATAGTACAGGTGCTTGAGCAGAAAGTGCACCAGACAGTGTTAGAGATCAACCTGAATGGTATTGTGCATAACCTGAAGCAATACCAGCAGCTGCTGAAACCATCCACGAAAGTAATGGCCATGGTAAAAGCTTTTGCCTATGGCAGCGGAGGTGCCGAGATAGCCGGCATATTACAATATCATAAAGTTGATTACCTGGGAGTGGCTTATGCCGATGAAGGTGTGGAACTGCGAAGGGCAGGTATCAGTTTGCCCATCATGGTCATGAATCCCGAAGAAAGCAGTTTTGATTCTATTGTGGACTATAACCTGGAACCTGAATTATATTCATTTGAGCTGCTCAGTGCATTTGATTCCTTTTTGCGGCGGGAAGGTTTACAACAATATCCCGTTCATCTTGAAATAGAAACAGGAATGAATCGCCTCGGATTTGCTCTAAGTGAAATCGGGAAATTAGGAGACTTGCTGAATACATCTTCTTTCAAAATACAAACTGTATTTTCTCACCTGGCGGGCAGTGAAGATACCGTGCAGGATGAATTTACCATGGAGCAATTCCGGCAGTTTCAAATTGCAGTTAAACTATTGGCAGAGAAAATCGGTTATTCCTTTATCAGCCATATTAGTAATTCCGCTGCTATTCTCAGGCATCCTTTATTACAGCTTGATATGGTAAGGCTTGGTATAGGCTTATATGGAGTAGATAGTGCTGCAACCGGGCGGCTTGACCTTTTCCCGGTTACAACATTAAAATCAACCGTAGCCCAGGTAAAATATCTGAAAGCTGGTGAGTCGGTAAGCTATAACAGGAAGGGGGTGGTCAGCCGTGATTCGGTGATTGCCACGGTTAGAATTGGCTATGCCGATGGTTACCCGAGAAGATTGGGAAATGCTGCCGGCAAGATGCTGATCAACGGAAAACTGGCACCTGTGATTGGAACAGTTTGCATGGATATGACCATGCTGGATGTAACGGATATTCCGGGAGTGAAAGAGGGCGATGATGTGATAGTATTTGGCAAGGAATTGCCCGTGCAGCAGGTGGCAGAATGGGCACAAACGATTCCCTACGAAATCATGACGGGTGTTTCCCAGCGGGTGAAAAGGGTCTATTTTGAGGAATGATTTTAACAGCAGGAGTCAAGCCCCCATACCTGAAACCCGTATATTTGCGACTTAATAAAAACGATAGTGAAGCTCAGACATGTCATACTTATTATTGCGTTGATCATCCTTGGTGACCAGGCCCTGAAGATCTGGATCAAGACAAATTATGCCACCGGAGATACCAATATTACCGGGATTTCATGGTTCAGGCTTCATTTTATTGAGAACCCCGGAATGGCCTGGGGCTGGAAATTTGGTAATGAAACGGGGAAGATGATCCTTACGCTTTTCCGGTTAGGGGCCGTCATTTTTGGCACTTGGTACCTGGGGCGCCTGGTAAAGCAACAATACACGAAAGGATTTATTGTATGTGCATCACTGATCTATGCCGGTGCATTGGGCAACCTGATCGACAGCATGTTTTATGGGATGATCTTTGATAAAGGCCTGCATTATGATCCGACAATAGGGATTAATGATTATGTAGGCTATTCAGGTATTGCCTCTTTTTCTTCGAATGGTTATTCTTCCTTTCTCCACGGTAGTGTGGTGGATATGCTATACTTCCCGATCATCAATTCACATTTTCCTTCCTGGGTGCCATTTGTAGGCGGCGACAGGTTTGAGTTTTTCAGCCCGATATTTAATCTTGCTGATGCCTCTATTTCAGTAGGGGTAATAACGCTGCTGGTATTCCAAAAGCGATTTTTTAAACGACAGCATGAAGAAAAACAACATCCGACAGTTGTAACGAATTCTGAGATCAGTGACCGGGCACAGGTATTATAAAAAGAAACCGTTTCATTGTCGAAGCGGTTTCTTTTTATCGGCAGACGATTGATCTAATTATTTTGCTTTAGCACAGTTTTCTGCAATAGCATTTCATCCGAGCGGACCCGCAATATATATACACCCGGTGCCAGGTTGCCGGTATTAGTTAGTTTTAACCTGTTAATACCCTGCGTGAGGTCAAACCTGTTTTTTCTGACTACTATTCCTGAGATATTCAGTAACTCAGTTTCTGCACTGGTAATTTTTGTAGACGAAATATCAAACCGTAATTCATCGGAGAAGGGATTGACAACTGATGTGAACGAGAATGGAACAATATTAGCTGTCAGCTGGATGGTACGGGTATACCCGGTGCGGCCTGCGATATTTCTTAGTTTGATCCTGTAAAAACTGGTGATGGTAAAATCAGGGTCTGTAAACGAATAGATATTCATGTCAGATTCAAAATCGCCATAACTATTGATTGTTCCTATCTGGCTGAAATTGATTCCATCTGTACTTTTTTCAATATCATAGAATATTTGCTCTGCTTCACGACCGGTGGTCCAGTTTAGAAAAGCCGTATTGTTTTTTGTATGCCCGGTAAAGTTGACCATTTGTATACCCAGGGGGATCCCACAGTCGATAACCGTCATGGTAATAATATTGCCTTCATCAGTAAAACGGCAATTGGCATTGGATAAGTTACTGGCAGTGGTTGCCACCACCAGCCGGTACATATCACCGCTATCCGTCATTTGCGTATTAGCCGGGGGTACTGTATAGCTGCTTACATATTGCCAGGCTGTTCCATTCCAGACAGGTGCCGAAGGTCCGGCGGGTGCCGTTACATCCACCCAGGTAGCTCCGCCGTCGGTGCTTCGCTGCCATTTATAATACGTATAGTTATTGAAGAACGATCTTACTGTGTCATACAACACTAATGGATTGCCCCAGCAGACAACTGGAGTAATGGAAGGGGAATAGCTCATGTTGGGTGAACAGGTGGCAACGGATATATCATCAAGGGCCCAGTCATTACCACCGCCTCCCGGGGCGTTATTAAAAAATTTCAACGTGAAACTTGTTTGTGCAGGGCCGGTAAGGAAGGTAAACCCTTTCTTCACCCATTGTCCTGTATAGAGTAAATCACCTGTTGTATAATAGTCAATACCATCTACTTCAAAAGTTACATTGGGACGCACACCAGCCGAATCACCCGGAGCTGTGGGAATATAAAAGGGAGGTCCCGATGCATTAGTGGCCCCTTTTCCATTCGAGTCACATCCGCATTTAGAACAGATACTTCTCATCCAGCAGGATATTTCATAGTAGGTATTTGGACAAAGGCCGGATATGGTTTGTTGAAAGGCGGAGTCAATACGATAAGCCGCATTAACAATCAGCATATATCCGCCATTGGCATTTGCTACCGTATCGGCTGCAGGATTTCCCAGTGTCGGGGATACGGCACCGGTATGATCGCCGATAATATCCCAGACCGAAAACACACGGTGGGTGGTTAAAGGCCCGGCACCATCGGGATCGGGATCGGGTTTAGGCCATGTGTTAAGTGTTGTATAGTTTGTTCTTGTGGACGTATTGTTGGCTATACCATAAGTATAGTCGTTGGGGGCACCGGTAGTAAATACCTGGTAGGTGTATCCAACAGGCACATTAGCCGAAGCACCCCTGTTGCGGGGACGGCCACTTCCGAAAGTGCCATTAAATTCTGTGCCGAGGGCATTCACACCAATGCTGTTTGAACAGATACCAAGGTTCCGATATACCCTTACGGTATTGGCAGGAAATGTAAAGGTTACAATTGGATTGACGCCGTTTTTATACGTCATTGACCCGCCACCGGTACTGATATTACTGCCTAATGCAGCGGTAACTCTTACCCTGAAAGAAGCGATCATAATACAACTGGATCCGTAAAAGGAAGGCTTATAGGTATTACCCACCCTTCCTCTCCTGGCAGCAGTGGCGGGGTTAGCAGCGGGATTGAATCCAAGGTTGATCCGTACGTTGGCACCACTGATCCAGCCCGGGTCATCATTCATCGCATCTGTAAATTGTTTGTAGATCTTCCCTTCATTAGTTAATACCCTGACGGTACCCGGGATATAAACAGTACCAGCAGGAACAGCATCATAATAAGCACAACTGTCATAAGTGCCTGAACGAACAACAAAAGAAGCTCTTATCTCTAAAGTATCTCCGGGTTCTACGGTTCCGCCATTCAAACCTTTGGTGAGATTGATATAACTTTTACCAAAGTCAATATTCTGCGCCCCTGCCATTATCGTACAGCAACAAAGTATTGCTGAGAGAATAAAAGGAAAGGATACTTTTTTAATTAAGCGTATAACTGGCTTCATAGGCTGGGTTTTCGGTTTCACAATTACTCTGACTTCTGGTATCTAAATTAGATTAGCCATAGCCCGAAAGCAATAGGAGTTTTGTCATATTACCGGCCTAAATGTCCTTATGTTTTTTGCGGGGAAACCCTTAGGTGTTTAAAATACAAAACCCCGCCTTTCGGTCGGGGCCTTTTTGTTATAGCTCAAGGGTTTACTCATAATGATTGAACCAGTCATCTCCCCCCGGGTCCACTTCTTTAAAAGCGGTCATCCTTTTTACAACTGCATTTTTTACGGGGTAAGGATTCACCATGGCGAATATCCTTGTTTTGCCTGTTGTTTTTACTTCACCGGCTAATACGGACCGTAAATAAGGTGATGAGATTGTTGCTGTTGGAGCTGAGGATTCTTTGATCAGCTTTAACGGGTAGGCTGAAAAGAACGGGGTCGACTTAACACTGCTTTTCACAAGGTTGGTTTTCATATAGGGTAATAATTACAGTGTTAAGTTATAATGGCTGTCACTTAGCTGCAACTTTTACGGAAAAAAAAAGAGAAGAAACCGGATTTCTTCTCTTTTTACTTAGCATTTTTACGATAGGGCTTATTTGATTTCGCCAACCATGTTAGCCGGGTTTACCCATTCGTCAAACTGCTCCGGGGTAACATAACCCAGTTTGACAGCCATTTCTTTTAATGTCGTTCCTTCCTTATGTGCTTTCTGGGCTATTTCCGCAGCTTTGTAATAGCCAATTTTTGTATTCAGGGAGGTGACAAGCATGAGGCTGTTATCAACATGCTTCTTAATATTGGCTTCAATGGGGGCAAGACCTTCGGCACATTTATCATTAAAGGATACGCAACCATCACCGATCAGCCGGGCACTGTGCAGGAAATTATAGATCATCACGGGTTTGAAAACATTTAGTTCGAAGTGACCATTGGCACCACCGATACTGATCGCAACATCATTTCCCATCACCTGTGCTGCGATCATGGTCAAAGCTTCACATTGTGTCGGGTTCACTTTCCCCGGCATGATAGATGAACCGGGTTCATTGTCAGGAATGAATAGTTCACCAATACCACTCCTTGGACCGGAAGAAAGCATACGAACATCATTGGCTATCTTCATTAAACTTACAGCAACTGTCTTCAGCGCACCATGTGCTTCAACAATGGCATCATGTGCTGCCAAAGCTTCAAATTTATTTTCTGCAGTCACAAAAGGAAGCCCTGTTAAGGCGGCAATATGTTTAGCAACATTTTCTGAATAACCCGGAGGTGTGTTGATACCGGTTCCCACAGCGGTGCCGCCCAGTGCCAGTTCGCTGAGATGTGCTAATGTATTTTTGATGGCTTTTAATCCATGATCCAGTTGGGAAACATAACCGCTGAATTCCTGTCCAACGGTAAGCGGCGTTGCATCCATAAAGTGAGTACGTCCGATCTTTACCACCTGCATGAACTCCTTGCTTTTGGCCGCCAATGTATTTCTTAGTTTCTCAATACCGGGAATAGTGTTTTCGACCAAAATCTTATAGGCTGCAATATGCATGGCCGTCGGAAATGTGTCATTGGACGACTGTGATTTATTGACATCATCATTCGGGTGGAGAAATTTTTCTTTATCTGTTAATGCACCACCTTTGATCACATGACCACGGTAGGCCACCACTTCATTCACATTCATATTACTTTGCGTACCGCTTCCTGTTTGCCAAACCACTAACGGGAACCAGGCATCTAATTTTCCTTCCAGTATCTCATCACACACCTGCCCGATCAGGTCAGCTTTTTCTTTGGGTAAAACACCCGCTTCAAGATTGGTGATGGCTGCTGCTTTCTTCAGGTAAGCAAATGCCTTGATGATCTCTTTGGGCATACGGTTAATGTCCTGGGCGATCTTAAAATTATCAATGCTCCGCTGGGTTTGTGCACCATAAAGCGCATCGGCAGGAACCTTTACTTCTCCCATCGTGTCTTTTTCAATTCTGTATTCCATATTGCTTGATTTTAGGAGTAAAATTTTGCCGCAAAGGTAGCGGAATTGAGCTGTTCCGGGACTGATTAAAAAGCCATTTTCTATCCTGTTTTGTTTAACCGAAATAGTTGTAACATTGGGACTATGACAAGGATTTTTACCCTGCTGGTATTTTTAGTTTCGCTGGAGCTTGCCGGTCAGATCAAACAACCGCTGCCGTCCCGCCAGCAACTGGCCTGGCATGATATGGAGTTCTATTTCTTCATGCACTTTGGCCCCAATACATTTACTGATAAAGAATGGGGGCATGGGGATGAACCGGAAGAGATATTTAATCCTTCTCGACTGGATTGCCGGCAATGGGTGAAAGTGGCGAAGGAAGCTGGTGCAAAGGGTATCATCATTACGGCCAAGCACCATGATGGGTTTTGTTTATGGCCGAGTAAATATTCAAAGCATACGGTGAGGGAAAGTAAATGGAAGGAGGGTAAGGGTGATGTACTGAAAGAATTATCACAGGCCTGTAAAGAACAAGGATTAAAGTTTGGTGTCTATATTTCTCCCTGGGACCGGAATCATCCTGATTATGGAACGGAGAAATACAATGATGTTTTTGTGAACATGATGAAGGAGCTGTTTACTAATTATGGCCCAATATGGGAATTATGGTGGGATGGTGCTAACGGCGAAGGGCCCAATGGTAAGAAACAGGTATATGACTGGAGGCGGTTTGAAAATACCGTACGCCAGCTTTCTCCCACTACTGTGATCTTTAGTGATATTGGCCCTGATATCCGGTGGGTGGGAAATGAAAGTGGTATTGCAGGGAAAACAAACTGGAATTACCTGGATACAGCAGGCTATAAAAGAGGATTAGGAGCACCTGCTAACGATACCTTACAACAAGGAAATATATTGGGGAAGAACTGGATACCGGCAGAATGTGATGTGAGTATCCGGCCGGGCTGGTTCTGGCATGCGAATGAAGATACTTTGGTAAAATCTCCTGAATGTTTATTTGATCTGTACCTGAAATCAGTGGGCCGGGGAGCTAATTTATTATTGAATGTGCCGCCGGATAATCGGGGATTGATCCATGAAAACGATGTGGAAGCATTGATAGGGTTTAAGAAGATTAAGGATGAAAATTTTAAAAACAATTTACTAAAGCAAGCAAAGCCTGAATTATTGGTTCACGATTTTTCTTCCGGTGCCGGCGAAGTAACAGATGATTCAGTCGGGACGTTTCGGACGCTTAAGAAATTGAACAGAAAAACAACTGGCCACGGAATGTTGTTCTTTACATTTACTAAGAAAACCAGGCTAAATTGTATTTCAATACAGGAAGCAATTCAGAACGGGCAGTGTATAAAAGGGTTTGAAATTACTTTTTGGAATGGAGGGACTGTTGTTGATGAAATAAAAGGATCAACAATCGGGAATAAAAGAATAATTACTTTTCCGGTTAAAGAAGTAACAGGAGTTTCAATTTTAATAAATGATGCAAACTGTCTTCCTGCAATTAGTGAAATGGCCGCTTACTTAATTGATGAAAAATTAATTGAGCAATAATTAAAGTAAGGTCTAATGCCCTTTAAAAACAGGTTTCCTTTTTTCCAGGAAAGCAGTTGTTCCTTCTTTCATATCATCGGTATCGAAGGAATTACCAAACTCTTCTATTTCCACAGCATAACCATCTTTCTTCTCATCATAAACTGCATTGGCTGCTTTGATACAACCTGCGATAGCCAGTGGTGCTTTGGAGTTAATCACTTCCAGTATTTTTTTGCATTCATCTAAAAGGGCCGTTCCGGTTGTAATATGATTGACAAGGCCCAGTGATTTTGCTTCTGCGGCATCGATCATATTCCCGGACATGAGTAGTTCCATGGCTTTGCCTTTACCAATTAACTGCACCAGTCGCTGTGTCCCACCATAACCGGGAATTAGCCCCAGGTTCACTTCCGGCTGACCAAATTTTGCATTATCACTGGCGATACGGAAATGACAACTCATGGCTAACTCGCAACCGCCACCTAATGCAAAGCCATTCACAGCAGCAATAATGGGTTTGGGGCAATTCTCTATCCTTGCAAATGTGTCCTGGCCTCTTTTAGCTAATGCCATCGCATCCGCTTTATTCAATCCTCCAAATTCTGAAATATCTGCCCCGGCCACAAATGCTTTCGATCCTGCCCCCGTAATGATCACCGATTTAATCTCTTTATGATCATATACCCGGTCCAGTACTTTATTGAGCTCTTCAAAAACAGTATTGTTAAGGGCATTCAGTTTATCCGGGCGGTTGATCACTACGGTCAGTACTCCATGTTCCAGCAAAACAAATAAGGAAGTGTACATAAGCTGTCTTTTTTTTCAAAAATAGACATTCAGTACAATTTAACTACATGACTTTTCTCCGGGGTTTCCATTTTAGTATAGCGGCATATAACCAGGCAGATCCTGTCATGGCCGTTGCAATTAAAAGACAACTGGCTACGCCTGTCTTAAGAAAGAAGAATATTTCTTCGCTCAGTGACATGGGAATTCATGGAACAGGCAACGAAGAGAAATATACACAAATAAGGAAATGATGCTGCCGGACTGCATGGCCTGTACGAATACGTTTTTATGCCGGCGCACAAAGAATTTTTTCATTTGCTGAATTTTCAGGTTTAAGGTTGATCAGGCTGCAAAAATGTGCCGAATGGACCTCAATTCTTGACCCAAATGAGTGAACCGGGATTTCAGTATTACGGGAGGGGGTAAAAATTGAATGAATTGCAAACAGTGCAGGCAGGTTATTTACTTTGCCCTAAAATATTATACCTGGACAAACCTATTGTTGCTGCTGTATTTCCATAAACCTTCTGTAAGAATTATCAGTGGAAGGAATACCCGGGTTATTGACCTGGTATGAAAAAACCGGAGTGGCAGGCTGTTCATCTTCAAGGGTGCTGTTATTAATAATAACGGATACTTCCAGCCTGTGTTCTGAAGAACCTTTGTAGGTTCCTTTTACAGGAGTGCAATCCGTAAAGCTCCTGCCGATCGCTAAACGCACATGCCGGTCACTTACGATACAGTCATTGGTGGGATCAAGTCCCAGCCATCCGTAAAAAGGAATATAGGCTTCCACCCAGGCATGCGTAGCACCTTCTCCCCGCAATTCATGGTTCTTGGGACAAATATACCCGCTGACATAACGGGCCGGTATACCAACAAGCCGGAGCATCACCAATAAAACATGGGCAAAATCCTGGCAAACACCGGCTTTCAGTTTCCATATTTCATCCACCCGTGTTTCCACACTGGTGATACCTTTTTTATATTCAAAATTGTTATAGACAAAAGAGGACATTTCTTTTGCAGCAGCAAAAGGGGTAACGGATGCATTCATCATGCTGTTGACTACTGCTGTTACTTCATTGTAAGCATCAAAATTTTCCAGCAGCATAAAATCCAGGTAGGGGAATTGTTCCCGGATCACTGCAAGATTCTCCCATTGCGTTTCTGGTGCCGTATCGTAAGCAGGCAGCTCAGTTTCTTTCGTCACAATCTCAATGTTCGACTGTATTGTTAACTCCGTATGTGCCCTGATAACCGAGAAGATGCCGGTTTTATTACCAAAGTAATCTGTAAAAATTTCAACAGCAGGATGATGAGAAATGATCAGGTCATGTTTTTTAACATCCTGCTGCAGGTCGGTGATCGGGAAAAGCATCACCTGGTTGGCACTGTCAATAACCGGGGCAGGGTAAGTATATCTTGTAATATGTTTGATACGGTATTCAGGCATGGTTGCAAAATTGCGGCAATTCAGGAATTACCAAAATAATACTGATTAAAAGCAGCAGCAATATTAAATAACTCGCTGCGGGTTTGTTGTAAAAATTCTTTCAGGTGCTCACTTTCTGAAGGGCGGATGCTGCTGTAACGGACATTATTCATCGCCCTGCCGATCAGGAACTCTAATTGTTTATAGCTTTCGGGCAAACTTTCTGTTTCCAGCCGTTGAAAATACCGGAACAATTGCCCCAGGCAATATGCCACAGAATGCGGGAAGTTATTGTTGTACAGAATTTGTTGCAGCACATGATCGGCCTGGAAATTACCCCGGTGGGTTTTCAGGTATAACTCATAACCGGATAAAGAATAAAGCAGGTAACGAAGGGCCGGCACTTCCTTCGGTTGCTGCAGGTTATAATTAAGCTCGGTAAGTTTAATATTCAGCATATCCGCAGTAAGAATGGCCCTCTCCAGGAATTTACCAATATTGAGATAGTTAAACGCCTCCCCCCTGGCCATGGTGATATCCACCGTGCCATGATATAGCATACCGTGATGGATCAGGGCATCCAGGGCAGAAACAGGATCGCCTTGTTGCAATTGTGATTGAATATGCTTGCTTCGTATCAGGTGGTAATAATCATTCAGGCATTGCCATACTTCTTTGGTGATATGGTCCTGTACAGCTCTTGCATTTTCCCGGGCTCTTGTAATATTGTTGATTACTGATGCGCCGTTGTTTCGTTCAAACAATAAGTGTTGTAAAACTTTTGCAGAGTTGTTGCCAATACTTGTAACTTCTTCTGCCGGTGCATCACTATGGCTGAGCAGCAAGGGTTGCCAGCTGAAATCCTTTACTTCATCCTGCGAGGAAATATAATTGGTACGGAGTATCCGCAACATACCATTGGTCCGTTCCATATAGCGGGCCATCCAGAAAACAGAATCAGCAACACGACTTAGCATATAGCCTCCTCCTGACCTTTTCCGATTGAGGAGTTTATTCTTGCGCAATACTCCCTTACAGATGCTTTTTTTGTCAAACTATATTCACTCATTCGTTAGTATTAAAATGGTTTATTTCATGGATCATCCGGATGTATGGAATTCTCAGGCCCCTCCTGCGGAGGGGTTTGGGGAGGCTAATACCCAGGTATCCTTGCTGCCACCTCCCTGTGATGAATTCACCACCAATGAACCTTCTTTTAATGCTACCCTTGTTAATCCGCCGGGTACAATATCAATGCCCTCGGGCCCGTACAATGCATAAGGCCGCAGGTCAACTCTCCTGGGCTGCAACACTCCATTGATATAACAAGGTGCTGAAGACAAACTGATGATGGGTTGTGCAATAAAACTTCTCGGGTCTTCTTCAATAGCGACCCGGAATGCTTTCATTTCTTTTTCCGTAGCAGCACTGCCGATCAGCATACCATATCCCCCGGATTCATTGGTTCGCTTGATCACCATCTGGTCCATATTCTTAAATACCAGTTTCCGGTTGTCAGGATCAGCAAGCTGGTAAGTAGGAACATTTTTTAGTATTGGTTCTTCGTTCAGGTAATACCTGATCATGTCTGGTACAAAAGCATAAACTGCTTTATCATCTGCCACTCCATTGCCCATTGCATTCACGATGGCAACATGTCCGGTACGGTAAGCACCATAAATACCCGGAACGCCCAGCATGCTATCAGGCCTGAACACCAACGGATCAATAAAATCATCATCCACCCGGCGATAGATCACATCGACCTGTTTCAAACCGGTGGTTGTTTTCATATATACTCTATGATTATCCACCACAAGGTCACTGCCTTCTACCAGTTCAATGCCCATTAATCGGGCCAGCGTGGTATGTTCGAAATAAGCAGAGTTGTAGATACCCGGAGTTAATAATACCACTGTCGGATCACTTTTCTGGCGATTGGCCAATGCGACAAGATTCTTTAATAAAAGATCCGGGTAATCTTTGACGGATCTCACATTATTCTTTGGCAACAGGTCAGGGAATATCCGGTAGGTGATGCTGCGGTTCTCCAGCATATACGATACACCCGAAGGTGTCCGCAGGTTATCTTCCAGTACATAATAAGTACCATCATGGTCACGGATCAGGTCAATGCCGGAAATATGTGTATAGATATCAAATGGCACATTTACATTTACCATCTGCCGTACAAAATTGGGACAGGAGTAAATAAGCTTGGCCGGCACAATGCCATCGTTGATAATGAACTGCTGGTTGTAAATATCTTTCAGAAAAATATTCAGTGCTTTTAAGCGTTGCTTAATACCTGCTTCGATATGTTTCCATTCGGCAGCTTCCAGGATGCGGGGAACAATGTCAAAAGGGAATATTTTTTCAATGCCTTCGCCGCTGCTGTACACCGTGAAGGTGATACCCTGGCTCATGAACAGTTTTTTGGCCAGTTCATCTTTATGGGTCATTTCATCAACCGATAAATCCTGGATGGAAGACACGAATTGCTGATAGGCCGGGCGGATGCCTGCTGCATCAAACATTTCATCCCAGACACGGGGCTGGTTATGGTAATTGCCTAAAAGCGGATGTCCTTCCATACGTAAATGAATTTACGAAGAATGAGTTAGAAAAATAGGATGGAAGGAATCGTTAGTACTAAAAACTGCGGTGTTCTTTGACCCACGCTGTAATATAATCACTGATATCCGAAGTAGGTGTGCCCGGGGCAAATAATTTTCCAACGCCGAGTTCATGCAGTTTGTCCATATCATCTTCGGGAATGATGCCTCCACCCGTGAGCAGTACATCATTCATACCCTTTGCTTTCATCATTTCGATCACTTTGGGAAAAACGGTCATGTGGGCACCGGAGAGGATACTGATACCTATGGCATCCACGTCTTCCTGCAGGGCAGCATTCACCACCATATCCGGTGTTTGCCGAAGACCGGTATAGATCACTTCCATGCCGGCGTCTCTTAATGCAGTGGCGATCACTTTAGCACCACGATCGTGGCCATCCAGCCCAACTTTAGCGACTAAAACTCGTACAGGTCTGTTCATATAGGCAATTGTATAGATCAAAAGTACATTTCTTTCCGTAAGGTTGTAAATTGGCTGATGCAATACAGACAATTCGGATATACGGATCTTTTAGTAAGCGAAGTGGGTTATGGTGCCTGGGCCATTGGCGGCGGGGCCATGATCGGCACTACGGCGATCGGGTGGGGCGATGCCGATGATACCACTTCTGTACAATCTATACACGCCTCGCTGGATGCCGGGATCAATTTTTTTGATACGGCAGATATTTATGGATTGGGCCATTCGGAAGATCTTTTGGGAAATGCGTTGGCAGGTAATAAAGAAGTGATCATTGCTACCAAGGTGGGTAATGTTTCCCGGGATGAACAGTTCACTGTGGATTATTCTAAAGAATACATCCTGGGGGCTTGCGAACAATCCTTGGGCCGCCTGAAAAGAGATGTTATTGATTATTACCAGTTACATACCGCCAGGGTGCAACACCTGCAGCAGGGAGAATGTATTGAAGCCATGCAGTTACTGCAACAACAGGGAAAGATCCGTTATTGGGGTTTGTCATTGAATACATTTGATCCTTTGCCGGAAGCCGACTATTTACTGGAACATCAATTAGGAAATGGATTTCAACTGGTGCTGAACCTCCTTAATCAAAAAGCATTACCCTTATTGCAAAAAGCAGCGGAACAGGGTTATGGTATCATTGCCAGGATGCCGTTGCAATTTGGATTATTAACGGGCAAGTTTGATAACGGTGCTTCATTCCCTTCCAATGATCACCGGAAGAACAGGTTAGTGCCGGAGATCATTCATGCCTGTGCAGAAGCATTAGCACCTGTCTGGGAGTTATGTAAAAAATATAATTGTACAAAAACACAACTGGCCTTAAGTTACCTGTTGAGTTACCCGCAAGTATCAACCATTATTCCCGGTATCCGGACCAAAGGACATGTGACCGGGAATACAACGGGGTTGTTCCAATTGGATACCGCAGATATGAAACTGATCGAAGAGCTGGGGAGCACCCGTTTTCAACCCGTGATGGAATTGATACAAAAACAGGGATAGTTTACCGGTTAAATTTCTTCTTCATTTCGTTTAGCCCTTCAATGGCTAATTTATTGGCCTGTCCATCTGCATTTTCAAATAAAATGATCTTGTTTCCAAACTGGCGGGACAGTGGATTAGTAACAGAGTCCATCACGATATAACTTTCAAAATGCCGGAACACTTCATCATCTTTATCCGGCATCCGGCTCCCGATGAATAACAGATGCCTGAAGCGGAGCGAATCCGGTATCCATAATAGAAAAGAACCGTTGTCGGAAATTACCCGGTCTTTAAAATCACTGCTCAGACCATAGAACTTTAATGAGCCAGCCTGTCCATAATTACGGCAGTAAATGATGGTGCTGTCTCTTACAGCAACCGGCAAGCCTGACTTAAAAATTCTCTCTGCTTTTTCTGTTAGTTCTCTCCAACCGAGCATGTCGGCAAAATCCTGTGGTAAGGGATGGTTCTTTTGATCTTCCCATTTATGTTCAATGCCAATTTTCTCATAGAAAGCAGCCAGCTTTTCCGGCTTCCAGATCGGAAGAAGCATGGGCAGGATCATATACGTGAAGGTGATGATAAGAATAGTGAAAGCATACCTGGCCCAGTTTCTTTTTTGTGTCCATTGCTCCCACATAACAGCACCCGCTGCCAGCAACATAGGATAGACGCCCAGCGAGTAATAGCTTTTACCCCTGCCCAGTATCAAAAACAGGATAACCAAAAAATAAGTATAGGCCAGGAAACGCCATTGTTTGTTTTTCAGGTACCAGGCCAGCCCCGCTATCCATACCAGCACTGTTGCAATCAGCATCATGAACTGATCGGTAATAAACTCTACCGGGTTCATATACTTCAGCTGTGTTTCCTGCAATTCTTCCATATGATACAGCAGTGGCCAGTTATGCCGGTATTGCCACCATGCATTGGGCAGAATAATGAGCAATGCCAAAAATGAGGCAATGTAAAATTTCTTTTCAGTAAATATTTTTCGGTGATGCGATAACAGTAATGCCAGTATAATACCGGCGATGATAAATAATACAGAGTATTTGCCCCAGAATCCTAATGCCAGGCTGATCGTGAAACAGAACAACAGGTTTTTCTCTTTTTCATTGATATAACGAATGATGAAATAAATAGCCAGTGTCCAGAAGAAGATATCCAGCATATTGGGTTGAAAAAGAAAGTGCACCCGCAGATAAGCACCCGTCATCATGCTGATACCCGCCAGGAATTGGGCAAATAATTTTCCGCCCAATTCAGCCGTAATCAAACAGGTAATGATCAATGTAGCGGCTCCAAAAAAGCAGGGCCAGATTTTTATCCATGCTTCATGGTCGCCAAACCAGGAAGAGATGCTGCCAAGATAAGAGATCAGGGGTGGATTTTCTAAATAGCCCAAAGCCAGGTGCTGTCCCTGCTGGTAATAGAGATATTCATCCCGCTGCAATTCATAACCGGGTGATTGCAGGAATAAGGGTAAGACAAACTTGATGATAGCTAACAGGAATATCAGCGGCCAGTAAGCTTCGGCTTTTTTCATGGTACCGTTAAGATACAACTGAAAATGAGACCAGCTATTTTTCTCAGCTGTTGAATGCTGCAACAGCTTTACTGATCCTTGCGATAGTTTCTTCTTTTCCAATCAGGGTGGCAATATCAAAAACACCGGGTCCGAATTTTCCTCCTACCAGCATGATCCGGAAGGGCAACATCAGCTCGCCGGGTTTTAATTCGTTGACAGCTGCGATCTCTTTAAAATTATTTTCTAAAGTAGTCACATTCCAGCCTGTAGCCAGTTCATAATTGCGGATCAGTTCGGCAAAGAACAATTGTTTAGCGGCATTCCATTTTGGTTTCACCGCTGCTATATCATATTGTGCAGGGGTGGTAAAGAAGAAAGCAGATTGCTCATAAAAATCAGTGAGCAGTGTACATCTTTCTTTGACCAGTTCGATTACTTTGGTCAATAACGCATCGTCAGTAATGTCAATGCCTTTTTCTGTAAGCAGGGTCTTAACTCCCGACTCCAGGATCCCGGCTCCGGACTTCTTTATCCATTCATGGTTGAACCATTTCGCTTTTTCATAATCGAATTTCGCCCCGCCACTGTGCACTCTTTCCATGGAGAATTTGGCAACCAGTTCTTCTTTGGTAAATATTTCCTGTTCGGTACCATCATTCCAGCCCAGTAAGGCCAGCAGATTGATAAAAGCTTCGGGTAAAAATCCTTTCTCCTTAAATCCTTCTGTTAATTCATTGGTTTTAGGGTCGGTCCAGTTCATCGCAAATACCGGGAAGCCATATTTGGCACCATCCCGTTTACTCAATTTTCCATTCGGTCCCAGTATCAACGGCAGGTGGGCCCATTGCGGCATCTGTTCAAGTCCAAACAAATATTTCCATAGCAGCACATGCACCGGCGCAGAAGGTAGCCATTCTTCCCCGCGAAAAGCATGAGTGATCTTCATCAGGTGATCATCTACCACCACTGCAAGGTGATAGGTCGGCATACCGTCTGCTTTCAATAATACTTTATCATCCACCACAGCGGTGTCGAAACTTACATCACCCCTGATCATATCAGTAAAGGTTACCGTTTCATGCGCCTCCGGCATTTTAATACGAATGACATGTCGGGTTCCATCATCAAGCAATTTTTTTACTTCATCAGCGGCCAATGTCAGTGAGTTGCGCATTTGCAGGCGAACGGAGCGATCGTATTGCGGAGAAGGATTCTGTTCTGTTTTAAAATCCAGTCTCATTTTCTCAAGTTCTTCCGGGGTATCAAATGCATAATAAGCATGACCATCTTTTACCAACTGTTCTGCATAACGGCGATAGGTTGCTTTTCTTTCACTCTGGCGATAGGGACCATATTGCCCGCCATGCAGCGGACTTTCATCCGGTTCAAGCCCCGCCCATTGCAGGCAATTAAAAATATAGTCTTCTGCACCTGTCACATAACGGGACTGGTCGGTATCTTCTATCCGAAGGATGAATTCTCCCCCGTGATGTTTTGCAAACAGGTAATTGTATAACACCGTTCTTACACCACCAAGGTGAAGCCCGCCGGTGGGGCTGGGTGCAAATCGTACCCTGACTTTTTTACTCATAAGCTGCAAAGATAATAGCTCTGTGTACAAGGTCATGGTTGTTGCCTTTGTTTCTGTTTGCAGTAACTTGTGCCTGATATGAAGTATTTGGTTAAAACACCCTGGATCGTAAAGAAGCTGTGGCCTTCTTATACATGGGCTGTTGAAACAAAAGAAAAGACCATTTACCTTACATTCGATGACGGACCACACCCTGTTGCTACTCCTTTTGTACTCGATGAGTTGAAAAAGTATAATGCAAAAGCCACTTTTTTTTGCATTGGGAAAAATGTGATCGCTTACCCCGGCATCTATAAACGGGTATTAGAAGAAGATCATGCAGTGGGAAATCATACCCAGCATCATTTGAATGGCTGGAAGACGGAGGATAAGGTGTACCTGGAAGATATTGCCGAAGCTTCAAAGTATATAGACTCCCGCCTGTTCCGGCCTCCCTATGGAAGGATCAAACGATTCCAGGCAAAGAATATTCAGCATGCGATGAAACAGGCTGATCCCAAAATAATCATGTGGTCGGTATTAAGCGGGGATTTTGATACAGCCCTTTCAAAAGAAAAATGTTTGGAGAATGTGATACTGAATGCTGAACCCGGTTCCATTATCGTTTTTCATGACAGTGAAAAGGCATTGCCTCTTTTGCAGTATGCACTGCCTTTATTTCTTTCGCTTTTTTCCAAAAAGGGATATAGGTTCCAAAAAATAGAAGGGTAGAAACGATTGAACGATAAATTCAATTTGTAGCTGATTGATTGCAAATGACGGGAAGGCTATAAAAAAGTTAGGGCCTGGGTAGAAACCCTGGCCCGTTTTTAATCCGTACCCTATGAAAACTGGTTTAAAGGTATAATAATTTTTTAATTACCGCAAAGTAATTTGATGCGAAACTCCATTGATGGTAACGACGGCCTGGTTGTCGCAATTACCATTTCCAAAGTTCAAAATAGCCACCCAGGGGCTGTTGGCATTCGCATTCCTTCTCACCGTTTTTATAGTACCTCTTACGATCCAGCGACAGGTAAATCGCTTGATAAGAGGCTCAATTACATTGGATTCCCATGTAACCACCAGGTTACCTCGCCGGGCCTGGCCACTGGCTGATCCTTCAATTTTGAAAATATCATCAAGGGGAATATTAGGAGTAGCAAGCCCTTCCATCTGGGTAATCGTCTTCACACTGTTCCATTGGGTATAATTACCATTGGGCTTGGTTAGTTTGGCATTGATCACCTGCACTTTGAATTTCCGGGCAGGCGGTGTGCTGTTAGGAGTACTCATATTGGTGATCTTATGCGTGCCTTCTACATGAATACTGTCGAAGTAGAAACCATCAAAAGTGGTAGTGGCGACAGCTTCGGGAACGATCAGCCTCTTAGAATATTCAGCAATGATCTTACCCTTCCGGGTATGACCATCCGGGCCCATACAAGGAGTAGGTCCGAAATCAATTACTATTCGTACCGGGAATGGGTTACTGGTGGGGCGGGTAATAGTAACTGTAAAGCAGGCATTGGGCCTTTCTGTACCCGGGGTTCCGGTGTCTCCGCCCGTAGCTGAACGGCCAAAAATACCAGTGCCGGACATGCCCACATCATCATTCACTCCCATCACATCGTCGAACACACCATTAAAAATGGTTTCTGCTTCAGCATCCGATTCGCTGGAAACCCGGGAGACTTCCTCTTCCTGGGCATCTGTACCTGTACTTTTTTCTTTCGAACAGGATACGATGAAAACGATAGAAAGGATGGAAAAAATGGCCACCAGTTGGGCCGGGGAGAACCGTAGTTTCATAAACATGGTTTTATGTTGTAATAATGTAACGGCAGTGAGATGGCTTTTATTGACTGAGGTTTAACGGTTTCTTAAAGTTTTTTGCTGAGTTTTGCCCAAAAACCCGGCCGGAATGAGATTGGTGGACACACATGCACATATTTACCTCGAAGAGTTTGAGAAGGACAGGGTGAGGATGCTTCAACGGGCTGAAAAGGAAGGAGTTGAAAAAATATTCCTGCCCGCCATTGATTCAACCACCCACGGGCAGATGCTAAAGCTGGAGGCGGAATACCCCGGTCAATGCACCAGTATGATGGGCCTGCATCCCTGCTATGTAAAGGAGAATTATGAGGCGGAGCTGAAAATAGTGGAAGATTACCTGGCCCAACGTCCCTTTGCAGCTATCGGAGAGATCGGCCTCGATTTTTACTGGGATAAAACCTTTACGGAGCAGCAGTACAAAGCTTTTCACCGGCAAATTGAATGGGCCCTGCAGTACCAGATTCCCATTGCCATCCACTCCCGGAATGCTACGGATGAGTGCATTGAGGTGGTGGCCGGCCACCAGGACGGAAGGTTAAGAGGCGTTTTTCATTGCTTTTCCGGGAATGCCATGCAGGCAAAAAAGATCGCTGATCTTGGTTTTTACCTCGGTATTGGCGGGGTGGTCACTTTTAAGAACTCGGGTTTGGATAAGGCCATTGAAGATATAAGTTTGGACAACCTGCTGCTGGAAACAGATGCGCCCTACCTGGCACCGGTGCCTTTCCGGGGCAAACAAAATGAACCTTCTTACGTGAAATATGTACTGGATAAAATTGCAACCATTAAACATTGTAGCATGGAAGAGGTGGCGGCTGTTACTACTGATAATGCACTGAAATTATTCAAGTCCATCAAATAAAAATCAGCCTGATTAAAAGGAATCACTAAGGTTTATAAATAGCATTTTTGAACTTATTTTACTTTTGGAGCTGTCGCTTTAATGCTAGGGAACATATCTCATAAGGGGTAGATGTTTCGTTGGGACTAGAACCATGGTAACAGTAATCAGGTGGAAGCAATTAAACATATGTGTATTTATGAATAAGCTACATCGCAGGAATAAAAGGCGAAGAATATTTTGGACTATAATTACGATTTGTGCGATTGTTTTTTTTTCTTTACCAACTGTTTATGGCTCCGTTTAGACTCGAAGATCTAAGAGAAAATAAAATTATTACCGTTGGCATAATAACAGGAACTTTTAATAACCAACGTAATACAGGAAGTGGGCTATATTATACATTTAGTATCAGTAATAAATTGTATAAGGGAAGTACAGCCTATTCTAATTTGTCGACAAGTTTTTGTAAGTCTCTTATTGGGCGACGTTTTCCAGTAATTTATTCGCCTACATCTATCAATAATAATAATATGTTACTTACTAACGAGTCTTTCAAGATATACGACATGGAACAACCTGATAGTTTAAAATGGATTGAGGAATATGTCAGAAAATGGTAGATCGTATACGGAAATGCTTTTTCCTGGCCGGCTAAGATCAGTGGCAAAGGGAAACCATGGTTATAATGCCTAATTAATCGAAACTGGTTAGTTCCATAAACTAAAAATTCCCCTGATTAAAGAGGAATTACTGCGGAGACTAAGGGATTCGAACCCTTGATACCCTTTAGAGGTATACACACTTTCCAGGCGTGCTCCTTCAACCACTCGGACAAGTCTCCATTGCTAAAGGGCTGCAAAAATAGGGATTCTTGCCTTACCAGTTGTTGGCCTGGTCAGGATTTAACCGCTCCGAAAAGTCAATGGGCTGGTTATTTTTCCAGTCGGGGTCATATTTTACAAACCAGGAGATCCAGAGGCTGCGGCTGAGCCGCATGATCCAGGGCTGTAAGAAGATCAAAAACACCGCATTGGCACCCAGCCAGTAAAAAAACCGGTTATCGTCGGTGGAAAAGCCGATCAACACCCACCAGGCCACAAGGGTGGAAACACTCAGGGCCACCGTTATCGCATAGCTGACATAGCTGGTACCATAATAGAAACCCACTTCTATTTCTGTCGCCTGGCCGCAAACAGGGCAGGTCTTGTTCATCTCCAGGTTCTTCTTGAAACTCAGTCGTACGGGGTGCTTGAATAATTTTCCTTCCCGGCAGCGGGGGCAATGACAAGTCAATGCAGATGCAAAATATCCCCTGTGCTCTTTCTTTTCCGGCATTCTGTTAGTTTATTAGTTGGTTGGCAGGTGTTGTTCAATGATTTTTTCTAATTGCAGGGCCTGTACCACACCTGATTTTCTCCATAAAGGCTTGCCATTTTGAAACAGCATCAGGGTCGGCACACTTTGTATTTGCAAGGCCTGGGCGGCAGCCGGGCTTTTATCAATATCTATTTTCAAAATGCGGACCTTATTGCCCATCCGCTGGTGCAATTCTTCCAGAACAGGTTTCATCAGTTTGCAGGGGCCGCACCATTCTGCAAAAAAATCAACCAGCACGGGTGTGCTGCCATTGATGATCTCACCAAAACTCTCTTTATGACTGCTTGTTGTTTGCATTTTTTTCTTTTTTGAACATACTGAATAATAAACCGCCCATCAGGGCACCATAGGCTGTGCTGTTGGGCCATTTGGAAGTAATGGCGCAGGAGCCGCTGCTGCAACCGATCTGCTGCCAGTAAATATACCCGCCGATAGCACCGAGAATGATTCCGGCAATCAGTAACTTATTATTTAGCACCCATCTCTTCATATTCAATTTCCCCTGTTTTTGAAAGATCTTTTTTTGAAGCAGGAGTGTAACAGCCACCTGCGCAACATACCCCATCGGTTAATAAGGAGAATACGGTGAAAATTCCTCCAACAATTATTCCGGGTACCTGCCCGGATTCAATGGAAGAATACAAAATTAAGCTACCCAGCCCAACCCGGACTAACTTTAATGGGGTCCAGCCACTTTTGATCCTTTTTATAATACTCATTACCTGTTTTTTCTATCCTGCAAATTTCATTTCCAGCACTGAGAAAATGAGTGACAATAGTTACATGGCTAATACCTGCACCGTCAGTTGATATTACTCATCGGATTTTGTGATAAATGTCATTTTGAGCAGGGGGCTGCTGGTGGACATTTGTAAGCAATGAACTGGGAGGCAGAACTGCCGGGCGGAAAGTTATACCTGTTTATTCTGAACTACAAAATCAGCACAATCATGAAAGTTGAACAAATCTATACGGGTTGCCTGGCGGAAGCAGCCTATTATATCGAAAGCAATGGCGAGGCAGCTATTATTGATCCGCTGCGGGAAACAAGACCCTATCTTGAGAAAGCGGAGCGAAACAAGGCAAAGATCAAATACATTTTCGAGACGCATTTTCATGCCGATTTTGTAAGCGGCCATATTGATCTTTCTAAAAAAACAGGGGCCACTATTGTGTTTGGACCCACTGCCACGCCAGGCTATATAGCTCATGTGGCAGAAGATGGTGAAGAATTTCAGTTAGGCGATGTGAAAATAAAAGTGCTGCATACGCCTGGTCATACAATGGAGTCCACCACCTACCTGCTGATAGATGAGAAAGGGAAAGAGCATGCCATTTTCAGCGGCGACACTTTGTTTATAGGTGATGTAGGCCGCCCCGATCTGGTTCAAAAACTGAAGGCAGAAATCACCCCGCAGATCCTGGCCGGTTATTTATATGATTCGCTCCGCAACAAGATCATGCCATTGCCCGATGATTTGATTGTTTATCCCGGTCATGGTGCCGGCAGTGCCTGTGGTAAAAACATGAGTAAGGAAACAGTTGATACATTAGGCCACCAGAAACAAGTCAATTACGCATTGAGAAAGGATATGAGTAAAGAAGAATTTATCAAAGCTGTGACCGATGGGTTAGTGGAACCTCCACAATATTTCCCCTTCAATGTGTTGCTGAACCTGAAAGGCGGCCTGGAAAGTATTGATGAAATCATTGCAAAAGGGAAAAGGCCATTAACCGCCAGGGAATTTCAAACAGTATGGGAATCCCTGGAAGCAATAGTGATAGACACCCGTTCCAAAGAGGCTTTTGCAGCCGAACATATTCCCGGGTCTATCTATATCGGTATCGATGACAATTTTGCCCCCTGGGTGGGAACGTTGGTGACCAATTTAAAACAACCCATTCTTTTCATTGCCGACCCCGGAAGAGAGGAAGAAGTAGTGATCCGTTTATCAAGAGTGGGGTATGATAATACCGTTGGTTACCTGGATGGTGGATTGCGGGTATGGAAGGAAGCTGGTTTTGACATTGATATATTGAAAGAAATCAGTGCTGAAGATTTTGATGTATTATATGAAATGGACAACCAGCATATTAACCTGCTGGATGCAAGACGAAAAAGCGAATTTGATTCCGAGCATCTTGTTGGGGCGGTGAATTTCCCACTGGATTTTATTAACCGGCATATGTCGCAACTGGACAGGAATAAAAAGTACTATATCCATTGTGCCGGTGGTTACCGTTCTGTAATCATGTGCTCCATTCTTAAATCAAGAGGGTTTGATAAACTCGTAAATATTAAAGGTGGATATAAAATGCTCAGCCAAACCGGCTTGCAAAAAACAAAATATGTAACCCCCACAACTATGTTATGAGGGCTGCTTACTGCTGATATCACCGGCCGCCTGGCCGGTTTTTTTATGTGATAATTGTTACGATATGGTATAGCATCATCCGCTAATTTTGATCAATAAATCAACGACAATGGCGACAATTCAAATGACAACACAGGATTTTAAAGACAAGATTTTTAATTATGATACGGAGAAAGACTGGAAATACCAGGGAAGCCTGCCGGCTATTATTGACTTTTATGCTGACTGGTGCGGCCCCTGTAAAATGGTAGCTCCCGTATTGGAAGAACTTTCTGAAGAGTATAAAGACAGGCTGCTGATCTATAAAGTGGATACCGACGCAGAGCAGGAATTATCTGCCGTTTTTGGTATCCAGAGTATTCCTACTTTATTATTCATTGATGCGAATGGAGAACCCATGCTGCAACCCGGCGCACTTCCCAAACATGTATTTAAGAAAGTGATCGAAGAAAAATTATTTATTGCCGAAGAAAAAGGAGAAGAGTAATTTTTTTTAATATAGTAACAGCAAGGCCACGAAGATTCGTGGCCTTGCTGTTTGTAAAAGATTTTTATTTGTTAAGCATCTCAATATAGGCAGGAGAATCGTAGTTGTCAGCCCCCACCTGGCGGTGAATCAGTTCTCCTTTTTCATTAAAGATAAAAGTAGTGGGAATGGCTTCAACAGTGAACAAGGTTGGAAGCTGCCCTGCCGGGAAATAAACAGGCAGATTCATTTTTGTTTTTGAAGCAAAGTCTTTTGCTGTTTCAAAGTCGTCATCAAGGGAAAGCATCACAATAGCCACTTTATCCGGGTTTGTTTTAGCAGCTAATTGCTGAATGGAAGGTATTTCTGCCCGGCAGGGGCCACACCAGGTAGCCCAGAGATTGACCAATACCTTTTTCCCTTTAAAAGATTCAAGGTTTACTGTTTCATTCCTGCTGTTCATCATGGCGAAAGAGGGCATGGGAGCCGGTCTGCTTTCTCTGGTAGCAGGGGTGCTGATTTCTGTAGCGGTTTCGGTGGTTTGGGTTTCTTTATCTGCATTATTACAGGCTGCAAAGAGTACCAGGCTAAAAAGTATGATAGAAGATTGCTTCATGATAATTGATTGATGAATCGTTAGTTTAAAAGTAAAAAGTTTAAATTCTATATTTTTTAGCGAACGGTAAAATAAACTTTCCAGATAACAGGAGATGCCCGGCTCGATTCAGGATCATTTCTCCGGAATACATTGGGTGCCCTGCTGTCAATTCCGCCGATCATATAACCGACCAGGGTTTTCTTTTTTCCAAGTTTATCAATTTGTAAGATGCCGTTACTGCTGAACAGTTTTTCATTCAGCGGAATGAACTCGGCAGCTGCGCCAAAATAGCCCGGCATCGGATCAGCGAGTATATATTCCCGGGCCTGGTTTTCTTTTCTTTCCACCACACTGATACTGTTAACGAAGGGAACATTATCATCGGCGATGGTTTTCCCGGTACTGTCTTTATAGTTTTGAGCAATACCTCCGAGGAAGATGCCATACAGGGTTTTGTTTGTCTTATTATAAGCAGCAATACTGGCAGTATGATAGTGGCAATACAACTGATTGAAGCCCGATACTTCTGCATGTTTCTCTTCGGTGATATCAACCAGTGTTGTATACGGAATATCCTTTTTTGTTTGAAATACACCGGAATAAATAGTCAGCATTTCTTTTCCGTTAGCATCGTATTGGTTCAACAGGTTATAATCCCTCCGGTGAAGTAATGATGTATCTGTAATTGCCGAGTAGTTCTCAATACTTAAACTGCCTGACCCGCCGGCAATGCTGAACTTTCTGATCTGGTTAGTATACAGTTGTGAAAAACCAGGGCCATGATCAGACCCATGAGGATTATAACGACCATCAAATCGTTGACCGCCGACGAGGTACAACCTGTCAGCAAGCTTATTTAAATGGCCACCAGTCACAGCCATCCTTTCATCATTAACCCGGTCGATGAAGGGCAGTATTTCTTTATCATTGATAATTGCATTTATCAGCCCGGCTACTTTGATCCGGACCAGGGATGGATAAGTGATATGATCTTTTTTAGTCTCGCTGTATCCATATCCGCCAATAAGCAAAAGCTCGTTGCCTTCCTGGAAGAATTCCATATTGGTGCTTTGTAGTTGTTCTGCCAGTGGAGCCGGTAATCCGATAACAGACCTGCGCCATACTTTTTCTTTTTCAATATCAATAACGATAAGATCGGTATTATTATACTGCTGTCTGAATGAAGCAAATGGTTGTCTTTTGTGTAATCCATCCGTTCTGCCACCAATGAGTACTGTTTTGTCACCCGACTGAGCCCAGGCATAGGATTGAAGGCCTCCCATATTATTTATAATAACGGGTTCAAGTGTTATAGAAAATGGCTGGTCTGTTTGTGCGGTGACTGCAGCACTGAAAAAAGCGGAGCAAATCGTCAGAAATGTAATTATAAGCTTCATGTAAGAATTTTTAGTGAAACACTGTCAAAAATCAAAAATATTGGTACCGGCTTCTTTTACTGGTGATTAATATCACTGAGCAGGGACTTATTTACTGGCTGCATTTATACTGCTGCCACGTTTACCTGAAAGTGACTTATATCACATAGGCACAGATATTCCCGGTATTTGAAAGAGAATCATTTTCCCGCCTGACAGGACTCATTTGATTTTGTGACTCAACTCGCAGAGTGCTGGTGAGTACCGGACGAATTTTACATCGTAAATGATTATCAGACCAACAAAACATAACAAATGAAACATCTCGTTATACTTGGAGCCGGAACAGCAGGAACTATGATGGCCAATCACCTTAGTCATGAACTTAAAAAGGCAGACTGGAAGATCAGCATAATTGATGAAAAAGAAGAACATCATTATCAACCCGGCTATCTTTTTTTGCCCTTTGATATATATACCCCGGACGACATCATAAAATCAATAGAAGAGTTTATTCCTAAACATGCCAGCCTTGTAAAAGGGAAGATTGATAAAGTGGAGCCTAAGGAGAATAAAGTGAAAATGGCGGACGGCAGCGAATTAAATTATGATATCCTGATCGTTGCCACCGGGGCTAAAATTGCTCCCGAAGAAACAGAAGGAATGAAAGGAAGTGAATGGCATAAATCTGTTTTCGACTTTTATACTTTCGAAGGATCGCTTGCACTCAGGAACAAACTCCGGAACTGGGAAGGAGGCAAACTGGTGGTTCATATCACTGAAATGCCCATTAAATGCCCGGTGGCCCCGCTGGAATTTGCTTTCCTGGCCGATTCTTTCTTCAGGCATAAACATATGCGGGATAAAGTGGAGATCACTTATGTAACTCCCTTAAGCGGAGCTTTTACAAAACCAAAAGCTACGGAAGCACTGGAGCATTTACTGGAAGAAAAACATATAAAAATTGAAAGTGACTTTGCTATTGAACATGTGGATAATGAAAAGAAAGAGATCGTGGATTATGGCGGCAGGGCCATTCCTTTTGATATACTGGTAACTGTTCCCACGAATAAGGGAGATGAAGTGATGGAACGGTCCGGGATGGGCGATGACCTGAATTATGTGCCTGCCAATAAGGCAACATTGCAATCAAAAGAGTATGCTAATGTATTTGTATTGGGGGATGCAAGCAATATCCCCGCTTCCAAAGCAGGTTCTGTTGCACACTTTGAAGCAGAAATACTCACCGAGAATATTCTCCGGTATATAAAAGGGGAACCGCTAAAAGAAGAGTTTGACGGTCATGCCAATTGCTTTATTGAAACAGGAAACGGAAAAGCATTGTTAATTGATTTCAACTATACGCATGAACCGGTGGAAGGAAGTTTTCCTTTCCCTGGCATTGGTCCGCTGAAATTATTAAAGGAGAGCCGCATGAATCACCTCGGTAAACTGGCGTTCAGGTGGATCTACTGGAACGTATTACTGAAAGGAACGCATATACCTTTTGTTTCAGCTACGATGTCTGAAGCAGGAAAAAAATACAATTAATCACTATAAATCAACAATCATGGAAAAAGTTATCGCCGGCAAAACAATTGCCGTAAATGAAGAAGGGTACCTCACTGATTTTAAACAATGGGATAAAGCAATAGCTGATGAACTGGCAGCTGAAGCTGAGATCAGCCTGAGCCCCAGGCATTGGGAAGTGTTGAACTATTTACAAACTGAATTTAAAAATGAAGTGCCGCTGAGCATTCGCAAGATAGGTAAGAGCGGGGTAGTGGATATTAAAGAATTCTACCAGTTGTTTCCCAAAGCCCCCTTGAAAACAGCGACTAAGATCGCCGGAATTCCTAAACCCGCCAGTTGTATTTAAAACTATTAAAGCATATCAATCATGACAGAGAATAAAGGCGAAATAAAAAAGATGATGATCATCTTGTCAAAAGGCACACTGGAAAATGTATATGCTGCTTTTGTGCTGGCCAATGGGGCCAGGATGGAAGGGATAGAAGCAGAAATGTTTTTTACTTTCTTCGGGCTGGAATCAATTCACAAGAAAAAATTGACGCATCTGCATGTAGCTACGGTCGGTAACCCTGCAATGCATATCCCTACTTTACTGGGCGGTTTGCCAGGTGTGGAAGCATTAGCCACCACCATGATGAAAAAAGAAATGGAAAAGATCGACATGCCTGATGTGGCCGAGTTTCTTGATATTTTATCAGCATCCGGTGTCAGAATGTGGGCCTGCAAACTGGCGATGGATATGTTCCATTATAAAAAAGAAGACCTGTATGAAGGAGTGGAAGATGTGATCACCGTGGGAGATTTTTATAAGCAAAGTGCCGGTGAAGGGACACATATGTTATTTATCTGACCAGGAAGAAACGGGAAGTATATTTAGCAGTTAGAAAATGAGCAGCCTTTAAGCTGCTCATTTTGCAATTTTATTAGTGAGGTAATTTCTCCCTGAAATACCCATAGACCCATGTACCTGCAATGGCACTCAAAAGTGTAATGATCGTTACGGTGGCTCCTGTTCCGATCTGTGCAAACAAAGGTCCGGGGCAGGCACCGGTGATGGCCCAGCCAAATCCAAATAGTAACCCGCCGATAATATTGCCTTTGTTCAATTTCTTTGTTACAAATTCGATCGGTTCTCCATAAATCGTTTTGATCTTATATTTTTTAATGATCCAGACTGACAGCATACCTACGGCAACGGCCGAGCCAATGACTCCATACATGTGAAAACTCTGGAGGCGAAACATTTCCTGTATGCGGAACCAGGAGATCACTTCTGCTTTTACAAGCAGTATCCCGAATAAAATACCTGCAATAGCATATTTGAAATTATACCACCAGGGATGCTTTAGTTCTGATTCATTAAGACAGACAGCATCCAGTGAGCGGACTTCAAAGTCAGTATTTTCTGTTAGAAAATTATGATGATCTTTTTCTTGTTTCGAGTGGTTGGTTTTCATGCAGATCAGAGTTTAAGAATTAAAGGAAGGAGGAAATTGGCAACTATAAATCCTCCTGCCATAAAACAAACAGTAGCGACCAGCGAGGGTAATTGCAGCATAGAAAGACCCATGATTGAATGACCGCTGGTGCATCCCCCTGCATAGCGGGTTCCAAAGCCTACCAGGAAGCCACCGGCAACCATCATAATAACACCTTTCAGGCTTAACAGAGTTGACCAGTTAAATAGATCAGCAGGAACGATACTATTATAATCCCTAATACCATAACCGGCTAGTTCCTGCTGTAGTTTGGGGCTTACTTCAACGGGTGCCAGGTTGTTTAATAACGCAACCGCTACATATGCACCAACTAAAATACCGGTGACAAAAAATAAATTCCAAATTTCTTTTTTCCAGTCATATTGAAAGAAAGGGATTTTGGCTGGCAGACAAGCGGCGCAAATATGCCGGAGCGAAGAAGAAACACCAAAAGATTTATTACCAATTAATAGTAGCACCGGTACCATTAACCCGATCAGTGGCCCGGCCACATACCAGGGCCAGGGTTGTTGCAGCCATTCAAACATATTTGGTTGGTTTTAAAGGACGAAATTACCAAATATGCAGAATGGTGAACAGATAATATTTAATTACAGTTCACCATTCTTGTGTTATCGCCTGGAATGAAGAGACGTTAAATTTTATTTTGCAAGCTAAACCAGGGGCCGCCATTATATACCTCAATGCCGGCTGATTTCAATATCCCCTTTGCCATGCCGCTGCGGGCACCGCTACGACAAACTGTAATGACTGGTTTATTTAATTTCTTCAGGTCATTGACTTTACTGCGGATAGTATCCAAAGGGAAATTCCTTGAGCCTTTAATATGGCCTGATTTATATTCCCCGGGGCTTCTTACATCAATGATGACCGCTCCGTTATCTACCAGTTCTTTAAAGTCAACAGTTGTGACGCCGAATAATTTTTTTAAAAATCCTAACATGTGTTTTAGTTTAGAAGAAACTGAATGTCTGCCAGGCCGCCGCCATTGTATACATTCGTAATCCCGTTTTGTAATAAGATTGTTGTTGCCATACCACTGCGGGCACCACTGCGACAGTAAACGACCACCGGTTGCTGAATGGATTTGAATTCATCAATCCTGGCCGGGATCTCATCCAGCGGAATATTTTTTGCACCGGGGGCATGTCCCATTTCGAATTCCCAGGGACTGCGGACATCCACCAGTACGGTGGAAGCCTGTTTGATTATTTCCTTTAGCATATTCTTTATTTTTTAAAATCAATTGTTATAACAAAGTGGACGGGCATACATAATCGCTGATAGCAATCTTTCGGCTCTCTTTAATAGCTTTAAAACCGCCTTTCACATCAATTAAATTATCAAAACCGCGGGCCCTTAAAATTGAATTAAAGATCATGGAACGGTAACCGCCGGCACAATGCACATAGTAGGTCTTGTTTTTATCGATACCAGACATACTATCATTGATAAAATCAAGCGGTGCATTTTCGGCACCGATCATGTGTTCGCTTTGATATTCACTTGTTTTCCGGACATCAAGAATATGTACTGGCTCTTTCTGCATGATAGTTGCCAGTTCATCCGCTTCCACAGATTTGATCTGGTCAATTTCTTTTCCGGCAATTTTCCAGCTATCAAAACCTCCCTTCAAATAACCGATCGTATTATCATAGCCTACACGGGCCAGGCGGGTGATCACTTCTTCTTCACGGCCTGTTTCCGCGATAATCAGTATTTGGTGTTTGATATCCGGTATCATGGCACCCACCCAGGGAGCAAAGCTTCCATCAATCCCGATATTGACTGAATTAGGAATAAAGCCTTTTGCAAATACCTGCGGGTCCCTGGTATCAAGTATCAATGCACCAGTTTCATTGGCTGCTGTTTCAAAGGCATCTGGTGATAAAGCCTGTTGTCCTCTTGCTAAAACTGCATCAATACTTTCATAGCCTTGTATATTCATCAGTACATTCAGCGGAAAATATGCAGGCGGGGCCGTAAGACCCGTTGTTACTTCTTTAATAAATTCTTCTTTGGTCATATTGGCACGCAGGGCATAGTTGGTTTCTTTCTGATGTCCCAGCGTATCAGTAGTCTCTTTACTCATATTCTTACCACAGGCACTCCCGGCACCATGTGCAGGATAAACAATGATATCATCGGACAGGGGCATGATCTTATTGCGTAAGGAATCAAACAGGTGACCGGCTAGTTTCTCCTGTGTCAGGTCGGCCACTACTTTTTGAGCCAGGTCAGGACGTCCGACATCACCTATAAATAAAGTATCACCGGAAAACAGTGCGGTTTCTTTACCGTTTTCGTCTTTTAGCAGGTAGCAGGTGCTTTCCATTGTATGACCGGGAGTATGCAATGCTTTGATTGTAATATTTCCTATGCGAAATTCTTCACCGTCTTTTGCTATATGTGCATCAAAAGCCGGTTTTGCGGTGGGGCCATATACAATAGGAGCACCCGTCTTTTTACTGAGGTCAAGGTGACCACTTACAAAATCAGCATGAAAGTGTGTTTCAAAAACATACTTGATCGTTGCGTTATTTCTTTCCGCTTTGGCGATATAGGGATGCACTTCCCGCAACGGGTCTATAATAGCTGCTTCGCCATTACTCTCGATGTAATAAGCACCCTGTGCAAGACAGCCTGTATAGATTTGTTCAACTTTCATGTACAAAATATTTACGAATACAAAATTGAAGATACTGATGTCGCCTATCTATGACTTAAGTCACAGAGGAAATATGGGTTATTTTAAAAAAACCTCCCTGGTAATGATATAAATACCCATAATAAGAATGAACCAGCCAAAGCCTTTTTTTAGAGAGAAGGCAGGTATTTTGTCGGCGATCCTGCTGCCGATAAAAATACCGGCAATAGCTAATGCAGTGAATAATAGCAGAAGGGCCCAATTAAATTCAAATTGTTTCAGGCTGAATAAAAAGCCAAATAAAGAGTTGATGGCAATGATTAGGAGTGATGTGCCTACTGCTCTTTTCATGGATAGATGCAGAAATAATACAAGGGTTGGTATGATCAAAAAACCACCACCCGCACCGAGCAGACCGGTTATAACGCCAATTGCTAAGCCTAATAACATCAGTGGGAAAAATTTACCCTGTCTTTTTTCATCGGTTTGTTCAGGACCCGTTTCATTATCCCTGCTCCGTATCATGGAGTAGGATGCCAGCAGCATCAGGATAGCAAAAACCACCATCAGTAACATTTCTTTTGATACGGAGAGAGTACCAATCGAAAAAATATGGGCAGGTATTGCGGGTAATAAATAATGACGGGTAATAAATATGGAAAAAATTGAGGGGAAGCCAAATTCGGTGACGGCTTTAAAATCAACAAGCCCTTTGCCATAAGCCCTTATGCCACCAACCAGACTGGTAGTCCCTACAATGAATAAAGAACTTGTAGTGGCCAATAACGGATGTACACTCATCAGGTAAACTAAAACAGGTACCGTAAGTATAGAGCCGCCGCTGCCCACCATTCCCAGGGAAATACCGATAAGAATAGCTGCTATATAGCCGATTATCTCCATGTCATTTTTTACAAGATTAGGTGAAAGGGGCTGTTTGCATTGTGATCAATATCACAGGTAACTTATCAAACCAACTCGATCATATTGCGATGCAGCTTTACAAGGTTTCGCTGTTCCATTTTCTTCAGCAAACGGGAAATGACCTCTCTTGAACTATGCAGGTCATCGGCGATTTCCTGGTGAGATATCTCGAATGTTTTTTTACCTGTTTTTTCTGCATGTCTTTTTAAATAGAATTCGAGGCGTTCATCCATATTCCGGAATGCGATGTTATCAACCACGGACAGCAGTTCATCAAAACGGCTGCGGTAAGTTTGTATAACGAACTGGTACCAGCTTTTGTATTTGTTCATCATGTCATCCATCAGCTGCACCGGCACCATCAGCACTTCGGAGTCAACTTCTGCTTTGGCCATGATCTCGCTGGTGGTGGACTGGATGGCGCAGATCATGGATACGGCACAGGCTTGTCCGGGCCCGAGATAATACATCAGGAACTCACCACCATCAGGATTTTCCCGGTAAATTTTTATCTGTCCTTCCAGTACCAGTGCTGTTGATTTGATATATTGGCCGGTACGCATGATAATATCCCCGGCATTAAATGAACGTTGCACCGCATTTTTTTCTATCAGTTCCACCAGTTCGGGTTCAAAATTGGGGAAGAATTTTTTCCATTCCATAGAATTAATATTAGTTATCCAGTACTTTTTCCATTTGCATACTCCGGCTTCCTTTGATCAGTAAATGGGTGTTTTCAAAATGCTGATCCTGTAACCATGCTTTAGCGGCGGCGGCATCTGTAAAAGTAATAAAGGGATGTTCAATTTTTAGAAAATCTCCGCCTACCAATACTACTGCTTTCCAGTTATATTGTTGTATCAACTCAGAGATTGCCTTATGTTCCTGCAGGCTTTCCCCGCCCAATTCAGCCATACCTCCCAGTATCAATACTTTATTTGCAGCAGGCAGCTTCGCAAAATTCTCTATTGCCAGTTTCATGCTGCTGGGATTTGCATTATAGGCATCCAGTATAATTTTATTGCTCCCTTTTTCTACTAATTGGGAGCGGCTGTTAGAAGGGCTATAATTTTCTATCGCTTTCTTTATGGTTGGACCAGGGATATTAAAATAGTTACCTGCTGTAACCGCTACCAGCACATTCGGTAAATTATAGTCTCCTACCAGTTGTGTTTGAATAGTACCGGGATCGGAACCCTTTGTAATGGCTACTTCCAGGAAGGGTTCACTTTTGATTACCTGCCCTTCAATATCTGCATCACCTGTCCCGTATTTAATAATCGAGGGCATTCCTTTGCTCATGTCGTGCAGGTATTGATAATCCCACATCACAAAAGCGGTTCCGTTATGTGTCTTTAAAAAATCATATAACTCACCTTTTCCTTTTCGTACCCCTTCAATACCGCCAAAACCTTCCAGGTGAGCTTTGCCGCAATTGGTGATAATACCATGTGTGGGCTGGGTATACACGCAATAGCCTTCTATTTCTTTTTGATGATTGGCACCCATTTCTATCACCGCCAGTTCTGCATCGGGTCTGATCTTCAGAATGGTCAGCGGGATACCGATATGGTTGTTAAGATTGCCTTCGGTAGTATACGTTTTATAGGTAGAGGAAAGAACAGCATGCACCAGTTCTTTGGTGGTGGTTTTTCCATTGCTCCCGGTAATGGCAATAAAGGGGATACTGAACTGCTCCCGGTGATGTTTGGCTAATTGCTGCAGGGCATCCAGTACATCCGGTACTAAAAAAGTCTTACCGGGTATTTCATTCGCTGCTTCATCAATCACTGCACAAACAGCACCAGCCTGGATGGCCTGCTCTGCAAAAGCATTACCATTGAAATTGTCTCCTTTCAGGGCAAAGAAAATATCGCCTGCTTTCAGCTTACGGGTATCTGTTTGCACAGACGGGTATTGCAGGTATATTTTATAAAGCTGTTCAATTTGCATGGTACAAAAATAAGTTGAGCAGGGCAGAGTGGTTACAAAATAAAAACCCTCCGGTGAAGGAGGGTTTTCAATATTGTGAAAGTGATATTAACGCTTTTGTCTGCGGGTTGGGAACAGGTTACCTGTTTTGCGTTTGTTACCTTCAGGGCTACCCATCCGGTCCATGGCGCAACGGAAACCCAGTGTACTCATTGCCTGGTCTTCTTCGAGGAAACGACGGGCACCGGGGCTGAGCCAGTAAGCTCTGTCATTCCAGCTGCCACCTTTATATACTCTTGATTTATCACTAACCAGTGTGGTTAAACCATAACCATAAGAAGCTTGTGAAAGAGTATCACCATCCAGGAAGTTGATCACATTACCTCTCTGGTAGTTACGACGGTTCTTGCTTTCTTCATCGGTAACATCTCTCATTTTTACACGACCAGTACTGTCAATCTCAGCCTCACCGTTTTCGTTCTTGGCAATGGTCCTGAATTTATTACCACGGAAAGGAGCCACATCATCAGCATCCATTAATGTCATAGGGCGGTAAACGTCCTGCACCCACTCGCTAACGTTACCAGCCATATTGTAGATACCGAACCCGTTGGGATAGAAAGAATTTACAGGAGCTGTATAAAAAGCACGGTCGTTCAAACCACCGGCTGCACCGGCTACGTCACCACCACCTCTTTTAAAGTTGGCGAGGAACTGACCCTGCCAGCTTCCGCGGCGGGTGTCACGAAGACCGTTTACATTATGCGACCAGGGATAAATTTGTTTGTTAGATTGTAATTCCTCCCCTCTCTTGCCTTCTTTAGCAGAAGGACGGGGGTTTTGGTTGATCAGGCCATAGGCTGCATATTCCCACTCTGCTTCGAAAGGCAGGCGGTAATCAGGCAGCATGATACCATCTTCCATAGTTACGGTAGTTCTCGGCTGGCCTTGTGGCGTTCTCAGGTCATTCTTCTTTTTAGAAGTGGCACCTCTTCCGGGGGCGGTCTGGTACAGTCCCAGCAAATAGGATTTAGAAGTAAAATTATTTTCCTGTTGCTGTCCTTGAATTCCTTGTTTATTAATGAAACCTTTTTGTAAAAGGATACCTTCATTCACACGGTCACTTCTCCATAAGCAGAAATCATGAGCTTGTTTCCAGGTCACACCAACCACAGGATAGTCATTGAAACCGGGATGGCGGAGGTAGAACTCAACCAATGGTTCGTTATAACTCAACTCACTTCTCCATACTAATGTATCAGGAAGAGCTGCATCCAAGATAGGCTGGTTGGCAGGATCAGAAGGGTCAAATACACGTTGCAGCCAGAATAAATATTCACGGTAGTGAACATTGGCTACTTCAGTTTTATCAATGTAGAACGAAGGAACAGATACACGGCGGGGAATATTATTCCAGTCGCCCATTACGTCTTCGTCTGTTTGTCCCATGGTGAAGGTACCACCCTGAACAAAAACCAAACCTGGCCCAAGGCCCTGTTCTTTGGATTTGGCTACCTGGTAGCCACCCATGTTCTTGTCATTGTAGTTCCAGCCGGTTACATCGGATTTGGACTTTTTATTTTTATTAAAAAGGCCATTTTTACAGGATGCCAGCAGCATCACACAGGATAAGAGGATTACTAAGTTTTTCACTTTCATTGCTTTTTGCATAAACCTATGAATTGGAATAGTTTTAACGCCGCCTGAGGTTAAAATATTGCACAGGGCAAAAATTTTACTACGGCGAATTGCGAATATAGAGAGATTAAAAATAAATTGTTACGCATAACTACTTTTTTTGCCGGGGGAAATCCCCATTTATCCTGATTTTTGTACTCATGTCAAAACGCTGGTTTATAGTTGCTGCAGGGGCCTTTTTGTTGTCAGTGACAGCCTCCTCTCAACGTATTTATAAGCCCAGTTCTGTGTTATCTTCAGGCAATTGGTTCAAGCTGGCGATCAAATCGCCCGGTATATATAAAATAGATATCGCTTTTTTGAATAGCCTGGGCATTGCAACCGGTAACCTGGCGTCTAATTCCATACGATTGTTTGGAAACGGCGGACAAATGCTGGCTGAGGCCAATGCCGGACCCTGGACCGATGACCTGCAGGAAAATGCCATTATGGTAGTGGATGGAGGAGACGGAATATTGAACGGGTCGGATTATATCCTCTTTTATGCTGCCGGCCCTGATCATTGGGTTAAGGATTCCTTCAATCTCCGGTTTGTTCATAAAAAAAACCTTTACAGCGACCGGTCCTTTTATTTTTTATCAGTTGGTGGAACCGGGAAAAGAGTGAGCACCTCAGCCGTTATTACTTTTCCCAATACTACAGTAACCAGTTTTTCAGAACGGTATTTTCATGAACTGGATACCGTTAATTTTTTAGCCAGCGGCCGTGAATGGTATGGTGAAGAATTTGCCAATATACCCGGCAAAACAACATCCCGGGATTTTGCAATAGGGCTTTTAAATCTTACCAACAATTCCCCGGTTACCGTCATTAGTCAATGCATTGCCCGTTCGGTGGGGGGTGCCAGCCGTTTTGATCTTCAGTTAAATAACCAATTACTGGGGCAATCATTTATCAATGGCGTAAATGGAGGTATTTATGATTTATTTGCCCAGCAATCCACCGTAACGTATACGACTACTGCCACGCAAAGCAACCTCCTGGTCAATTTTAATTTTGTGCCTGGTAGTTTTAATGCACAGGGCTGGCTCAACTGGTTTGAACTTTTTTGCCGCCGCAATCTTTCCCTGAACGGGATTGATCAATTATTATTTCGTGACTGGTCCAGTGTTGGCCCTGGTAATATTGCCGGCTTTGTGGTGAGTAATGCAACAGCCGCTACACAAGTATGGGATATAACAGATCCGTTAACTCCCGTGCAAATGCCCGGAACACTATCCGGCTCTGATTTTCGGTTCGTGAATACAGCTTCACGACTGAGGGAGTATGTAGCATTCAACAATACAAATTTCCGGGCACCTGCTGCTATTGGTAGGGTCAATATGCAAGACCTGCATAATGCTTCAGCCAGTGACTATCTTATTATTTCTTATCCTGCTTTCTTACAACAGGCGCAACGGCTGGCACAATTTCACCAGCAACAAAATAGTTTGCGTACGGTTGTTGTTACTACCGACCAGGTATTCAATGAATTTGCCAGCGGTAGCCCGGACCCGGTGGCCATCCGGGATTTTGTAAAAATGTATTATGATAAGTTTGGAACCAGTGCAGCGGATAAACCAAAGTACCTCCTCCTGTTTGGCGATGCTTCTTATGACCCTAAAGACAGGTTGAATAATAATACCAACCTGGTACCGGCCTGGGAAAATAATTTTTCACTTGATCCATTATCCACCTACGCATCAGATGATTTTTACGGATTCTTAGACGATAATGAAGATATCAACTCCGGGCTGATCATTAATTATCTCGATGTCGGGATTGGAAGAGTGCCGGCAAAGAATATTGATGAAGCAAAAAATTTTGTAGATAAGGTGATTGCTTATCATGCAAAACCTGCTTTTGGTCCCTGGCGGAATAACCTGACGTTTATTGCAGATGACGAAGATGCTAACCTGCATGTGCAGGATGCGGAGATTTTTACTACCACGGCAGGAACTGTACTTCCGGTTGCTAACCAGCAAAAAATTTACTTAGATGCCTTCCGGCAGGAAAGTGGTTCCGGTGGCAGCAATTACCCGGAGGCCAATATTGCCATCAATAACCAAGTCTATAATGGTACCCTGATCTGGAATTATAACGGGCATGGTGGTGCCAGGAGATTAGCCGAAGAAACAGTGCTGGACCAGGAGATCGTTAATAACTGGAACAATGCTGATAAACTGCCTTTGTTTATAACCGCTACCTGCGATTTTGCTCCTTATGATAATCCCGCTATTAATTCGATCGGTGAAAATATCTTAGTGCGACCAAAGACTGGTGCTATCGCATTGATGACAACCACCCGGGTGGTTTTTGCATTCAGTAACCGGATCATGAATAATAACTACCTGCAACTGGCTTTACAGGCCGGTGCAAACGGAAAATACAAAACATTGGGCGACGCCGTGAAAGAAGCAAAGAATTTCACTTACCAGACTTCCGGCGATGTGACCAATAACCGGAAGTTTACTTTACTGGGTGATCCTGCGGTAACACTGGCATTTCCTGAACTGAAAGTAAGGGCAACCAAAGTAAACGGTATCCCGGTTGCACAGGCCGATACACTAAGCTCAACTGAAAAAATAACCATTGAAGGAGAAGTGACCGACTTACAGGGGAATGTACTTACAGGGTTCAATGGTGCCGTATACCCGGTTGTTTTTGATAAACCACAAACCATCAGTACGCTTGCCAATGATGCTACCAGCCAGGTCACTCCTTTTGTGGTACAAAACAACAGTTTGTTCAAAGGAAAAGCGACCGTACAGAACGGACTTTTCTCATTTTCTTTTAAAGTACCGAAGGACATCAATTTTCAATATGGCAATGGTAAACTGAGCCTATATGCAGAAAACGGAGTAACAGATGCGGCAGGTGCGTTCACTAATTTTATAGTGGGTGGCGTGGGAAATAATATCGGCAACGATGCCGAAGGACCCGAAATAAAACCTTACCTGAATGATGAAAAATTTGTGAACGGGGGCATTACTAACGAAAACCCGGTATTGATCGTCAAACTGGCTGATTCTTCCGGTATCAATACTACCGGGATGGGTATTGGCCATGATATTGTGGCCACCCTGGACAATGATAATAACCCCTATTTCATCCTGAATGATTTTTACCAAAGTGACCCCGACAGCTACCAGCAGGGAACAGCCCGGTTCCAGCTACCGGCATTAGAACCCGGTACGCATAGTTTGAAAATAAAAGCCTGGGATGTATTAAATAACTCAAATGAGGCCATACTCGAATTCACGGTGGCCAATGATGAGGAGCTGAAATTGAGTCATGTGCTGAATTATCCTAATCCGTTTACCACTAATACCAGTTTTTGGTTTGAGCATAATAAACCAGGTCAGCCGCTACAGGTTTACCTGCAGATCATGACGGTTACCGGCCGGGTCATTAAAACCATCCGGAAAACGATCATCACGGACGGTAACCGGTCGGATGAAATTCAATGGGATGGCCGGGATGAATTTGGTGATAAGCCCGGCCGGGGCGTTTACATTTACAAATTGCGGGTGACAAGTCCCGATAAAAAGAAGAAAGAGGTCATTGAAAAACTGGTGATCCTTTAATAAATGGCCTTCCGCTCCCGGTGATTACTGCCACGCCGGTGCCCCAAACCCTGATTTTTGAAGGACTGCTATGAAAACATAATAAAATCATGGGGAAATATATATTGTTGCCCTATTTTCGGGGGGTTGTTATTAGGCAAATGGGCCTTCGGATTACCGGTGTCAAAAAAAATAAAAGGCCTTGCAATAAAGTACAATTCAGAACGTTAATACCGATAATCAGCAAGCCTGAAGTGCAAATCTTCCCCCTTACTGGTTTTCTATAAAAATCCGATATTTTAGTTTTGTATTTTCTCAAAAACCATATATTTACACCATTATTAAACACATACTAATGAGACCAACTGCTTTAAAACTAACTGCTGGAATCCTGCTTTTTTGTGGTTTCACCTCCACTGTAAATGCCCAGGCTGACCCGATCAACGTTGTTACCACTGCTGTTCCTTTCCTCCGTATTTCACCTGATGCCCGTGCCGGTGGTATGGGAGATCTTGGTGTTGCTACTTCACCTGATGCCAACTCAGGTTTTTGGAACATCGGAAAGGTTGCCTTTAACGAATCTAAAGGCGGCATATCCGCTAACTATACTCCATGGCTGAAAGACGTGGTAAATGATGTTTTCCTCGCTTCTTTAGGCGGATATTATAAGTTTGACGAAAACCAGGCATTACATGCTGGCATCCGTTATTTCAGTCTCGGAAATATCCAGTTCACTGATGGTAACGGAAGCACTATCGGTAGCGGTAAGCCCCGTGAATTTGGTGTCGAAGTAGGTTATTCCCGTAAGCTTTCTACTAAAGCTGGTTTGGGATTGACACTTCGTTATATCAATTCTGACCTGGCTAATGGTTTTTCTGGTAACTCAGTTGTAACCAAAGCCGGTAATTCAGTAGCTGCTGACCTCGGTTTCTACTATGATGGTAAAACTGCTGGTAGTGGCTGGGCTTTCGGTGCAACTATGTCTAACTTAGGTGCTAAGATCGCTTACACTGATAATGCAGACCAGAAAGATTTTATTCCTGCCAACCTTGGTTTGGGAACTACCTATACAAAAAAATACAACGATCAGAACCAGATCACTTTTGGTATTGACATTAATAAATTAATGGTACCTACACCTCCTGGTCAAGGCGCATCTCCACAAGAAATAGCTGACTACAGGAAGAAAGGTGTTGTAGGCGGCTGGTTCGGTTCATTCGGCGATGCTCCTGATGGCTTTGGCGAAGAACTGAAAGAATTCCAGGTTTCTCTTGGTGCTGAATATGTTTACAACAACCAGTTCTCTCTCCGTGCAGGTTATTTCCATGAAGATGGAACAAAAGGTAACCGTCGTTATGTTACTGCCGGCCTGGGTGTTAAGTATAACATTTTCGGACTTAACTTCTCTTACCTGTTACCAACCGGAAGTGGTGTAAGCCGCAATCCGTTGTCAAACACTCTGCGTTTCTCTCTGTTGTTTGATCTTGATGGTGGTGCAGCAACTGAGAAGAAATAATTTTAAAGTAAGTTATTTATATATTGACAGCGTCCCGCAACAACGGGGCGCTGTTTTTTTTGGATATTTGTAGTTAAATAGGCAATATGTCTTATCGAATTGGTTCCGGGGTTGATTTTCACCGCCTCGCTGAAGGAAGAGCACTGTGGATAGGCGGTGTCAATATTCCACACTATAAAGGAGCAGTTGGTCACAGCGACGCTGATGTGTTACTGCATGCAATTTGTGATGCGATGCTGGGTGCTTTATGCCTGGGGGATATAGGTGTTCATTTTCCGGATACTGATGCTGCATATAAGAATATTGACAGTAAGATATTATTGCAAAAAACAATTGATCTTATCAGTAGTGAAGGATACTCCGTGGTGAATATTGACAGTACTCTTTGCCTTGAAACTCCCAGGATCAAACCCCATGTGCCTGCTATGCAAAAATCGATTGCGGGAATAGCCGGGATTACGGAAAAAGATATTTCCATTAAAGCCACCACCACCGAGAAAATGGGATTTGCGGGCCGTGAAGAAGGGCTTATGGCATACGCCACAGTATTGCTGCAGAAGAAATAAGTCCCTGCTTTATCTCCGGGAACCCTTTAGCTTTCATCCTTTATCTTTGCCGGATGCCAGCTATCAATGTAAAGATCATCAATACATCTCCCAACGAGTTGCCGGGCTATGCCACTTCCGGATCATCCGGCATGGATATCAGGGCACACCTCGATGAAAATATCACCCTTCAACCGATGGAAAGGGCATTGATCCCGACCGGTCTTTTTATTGAATTACCCGAAGGTTATGAAGCACAAATTCGTCCAAGAAGCGGACTGGCCATCAAGCAAGGGATCACCTGTTTGAACACACCGGGCACCATTGATTCGGATTACCGGGGAGAAATTAAGATTATTTTGATCAACCTTTCTGCCGAAGACCAGGTCATTCATCCGGGTGACCGTATTGCCCAGGTGGTGCTGCAATCTGTAGAAAAGATCAGTTGGACAATGGCAGAGCAGATTGAAGCAACCGAAAGAAATGCAGGTGGATTTGGTCACACAGGAAAACACTAAACATTACGAATGATCAGATTTGTTTTTATACTAACAGCAGCAGTATCCTTGTTCAGTTCCTGCCGCTCCACCCGTAAGATACAAACAGCAGTAGCGCCAAAAGACACTACCGCAACAGTAGTCATCCCCAAAGACACATCCCGTGATGATTCCCTTCGTTTCATCAGCGAAACATTCAACAGCATTCAAAAGAACAGGATCCCTTTTAATACCTTTTCAGCCAAGGTAGATGTGGACTATCATGACGGGGATGGAAAGAAATATAATGTCACCGCCCATATCCGGATGCAAAAAGACAGTGTGATCTGGATATCTGTCAGGGCCATCCTGGGCATTGAAGGGTTGAGAGCTTATATCACGAAGGACTCTGTGAAATTGTTGGATAAACAGAATGATGTCTATACGGCCCGCAGCGTATCCTACCTCCAGGAGGTAACGGCCCTGCCGCTTGATCTTGGCTCCCTGCAGGACCTGTTTTTAGGAAACCCTGTTTTCCTGGATAGTAATATCGTTTCTTACAGCCAGAATAGTAATGCAATTACGTTACTCAGTATCAGCGATTTTTTCAAGAACCTGCTGACAGTCGATAAATCCGGAAAATTAATCCAGGCCAGCAAGCTGGATGATGTGGATGAGTTGAGAAACCGTACCTGTTATCTTTCGTATAGTGATTATGAGACAAAGAAAGGGATCAGCTTTGCTACCAAAAGGCAAGTTACAGTGACGGAAAAGAAGAAGCTCGATATAAAGATGGATTTCAAGCAATATGACTTTAATGAAACGTTAAGCTTCCCTTTTTCAGTGCCCAAAAATTATAAATTGAATTGACCGGTAAAATTTATTTTGCAGCCGGCCGTTATACTCAGGCATCTTTCCGCACCCTGTTTTATTCACCCACATCCTGTTATTAACTATGAAGAAAAACATCCTCCTCACCCTGCTTATAGTGGTCAGCGTATTTTTTACTGCTGATGCACAACCGCAGGACAAAGCCCAACTGGAAAAAGAGCGGCAGGAAATTCAGAAGGAACTGAAGGAAATGCAGGGCATGTATGACCAGATAAAAGGAAAAAGTAAGCAGGCACTCAGCCAGCTGAGTGTACTGAACAGGAAGATCAACCTGCAGGAACGGTATATCAACAGTATCAATAAAGAGATCAAAATGATCGAAGATGATCTCTACCTCAGTAACCTGGAAATTTACAGGCTGACCAAACAGTTAGATACACTGAAGGCAGAATATGCAAGAACAGTAGTATATGCGTATAAGAACCGCAGTTCTTATGATTACCTGAATTTTATATTTTCCGCCGGCAGTTTTAATGATGCGGTGAAAAGGATCACTTACCTGAAAAGTTACCGGGCTTACCGGCTGAAGCAGGTAAGTACGATACTGGAAACACAGGACCTGATTGCCAAGCGTAAAGAACAGCAGATAGGCCGTAAGCAACAGAAAAGTGTGGCCCTGCAAAGCCAGACAAAAGAAAAAGTAGTGCTGGATGTGGAGAAAAAGGAAAAAGGAGCGGTGCTGAACCAGTTAAAGTCACAGGAAAAAGACCTGCAAAGACAAATTGCAGCGAAAAAGAAAAAGGACAAGGACCTGAATAATGCGATCATGGCGATCATCCGCCGGGAGATAAAAGCTGCGGAAGATAAAGCAAAAGCAGATGCATTGGCAGCGAAGAAAAAAGCGGATGAAGATGCCAAAAAGAATACACCGGTTACTACTACAAATACGGGAACAACTAATCCTGCTACAGTAACAACACCTGTGGTAACAAAACCTGCGGAAGTGGCTAAGAAACCGGCCAGTTACCTGGAGTTAAATGCCAAGGATGTGGCATTGGGCGGAGACTTTTTGAAGAGTAAAGGAAGATTGCCCTGGCCGGTTGACAATGGAGTTCCATCCATTCATTTCGGTCCATACAGTATTGAAGGAACATTATTAAAAGGCGACAACCCCGGAGTAACCATTTCAACTCAAGTTGGGGCAACCGTAAAATCTGTTTTTGATGGTGACGTGGTTGGTGTATATAACTTGGGAGACGGGATGGCTGTTACTATCCGTCATGGTAAATATTTTACTACTTACAGTAATTTGTCTTCCACCAGCGTTAAGAAGGGAGATGCCGTTAAAACCGGGCAGGCACTTGGCCGTGCAGGCCGTGATGAAGAAAGTGGCAGCGGGCAAATTGATTTTATCCTGATGATTGAAACAAAGAATGTGAACCCGGAACCCTGGTTACGCCGTTAATGTATAAGCATATAATTAAATAAAGGCCTTCGTTCGAAGGCCTTTATTTTTAGAGAAATCTTTCATACAGTTTTTCATACAGCGGAATGATATTTCCAATATCGTACTGCTTTGCATACTGGGCTGCTCTTTCTTTAAAGCCTTTTAATATTTTATCATCTTTTAGGATCATCAGTGCATGCTGGCTCATGGCAGCCACATCACCCACATCGGCCATGTAGCCGGTTTCACCATCGGTGATAATTTCCTTTAAGCCACCCGCATTGGTTGATATAACAGGCACACCTGCTGCCATCGCTTCCAGTGCTGCCAACCCAAAGCTTTCGTATTCTGATGTCAGTAAAAACAGGTCAGCAATGGCTAAGATATCTTCCATTTGTTCCTGTTTACCCACAAAACGGATCTCATCACAAACGCCCATCTCTCTTGCAAGATCTTCGGCTGTTGAACGTTCAGGTCCGTCACCTACAAATAATAGTTTAGCCGGTATCTCTTTTCTTACTTCAGCAAATATCTTGACCACATCCTGCACTCTTTTTATCTTCCGGAAGTTGGAAGCATGCATTAATATTTTTTCACCGTTGGGGGCTATTACTTTCCGGAAGGCATCAATAGGTTTGCGGCTGAAACGCTGTACATCCACGAAATTGTAAATGACCTCGATCTCTTTTTCGATATGAAAAGTCTTGAAGGTCTCATCCCGCAGGTTATTAGATACAGCCGTAATAGCATCACTCTGATTGATGGAGAAAGCCACAACAGGTGCATAGGTCTTATCCCTTCCCACCAGGGTGATATCGGTTCCGTGTAAGGTGGTGATAACAGGTATGTGCTTACCTTCTTTTTTCAATATCTGCTTGGC
>JAFLBM010000010.1 GCA_017303455.1 Chitinophagales bacterium
CAATCCCTTTGGCATCACCAAAGCCGTTGTTATTGATCGCTGTTTCCTGGCCGGTGGTTTGCGCCGTCTTCAGCAGGTTGTCATATTTCTTATAAAATATTTCTGTACGGAAAGATTGCTGGTTAGCCACTTTCTGAAACTGGGCGATATAATGCGTCGCCTTCATAAAAGTCAGGCTGCTGGTGGAAGGCAAATATCTTCTCTCCGGGTTCTGGTAAAAAATACCATATGCCAGTGAAGCCTGTGAGCCTTTACCCAGTTTATAAGCTATCGAAAGCCGGGGAGCAATATTTGTTTTATCCAGCAACGCAGAATGTTCAAACCGGGTACCCGCCTTGGCTGCCACATCATTGGTGATATATATATCTGCTTCTGCAAATACTGAATTGATATGTTCTTTCACAGATCCGGGGTATGTGTTGCCATTAAAATCCGTATAGATCGTTTTATCATTGCTGTAATTGTATTCACTTCCAAAACGAAGAGCACTCAGTCCTTTCAGTCTCTTTTCCAGCACAAACTTGGCATTGAAGTAATTTCCTTTTGCATCCACATTGAACTTTTTAAACTCCAGCCCACCCAGCAATACTTCGTTCTTATTATTATCCTGCATGGAGCTGCTGATCTCATCTTTATTATTAGTATAAGATACTCCCATATTTATTTTCCACCTGCTGCCCAGGTTTTCCCGCCAGGCCAGGTTGTGATAAATATTGGTATTGCCCAGGGCAAACCTGTCTTTATAACCGAGTGAATCAATACTGTTTGTTGTAAAAGCCAGCCGGTTATTACTGAAGTAACCATAATATTTAAGTATCCCGGTTTTGGATGTTTTAATACGAAAATTAGCATCGGCATTATGATAGGCCGGCACTTTCTGGTAATCCTGCCTTTGTTTAATGACAGCAAAAGCCAGCCCGAGATTCGTGTAACTATAACTGCCCCCCCATGAATGTTTTTTGTTTTTTGCCAGGTGCTGATAACCTGCGCTGCCACTCAATACCGTGAGTCCAATATTGGCAGAAGACTGATCTGGCAGATCAATGGATTCTAATATCAGTGCTGAAGATAAAGCCTGGCCATATAAAGCTGAATAGCCACCGGTGCTAAAAACGGTTCCTTTAAAAATAAAGGGGGAGAACCGCCCAAACTGGGCAATATTGGGCACACTGCTAAAAAAGAAATTATTAACCAGGGTGCCGTCTATAAATGTTTTTGTTTCGGCAGCTGTACCTCCGCGGACAAATAAACCTTCACTCTCACCCACCTGCTGGGCACCGGGTAATGTCTTTAATGCCCCTGTTATATCACCATTCGCACTTGCCGTCGTGACAATATCGATCGGGTCAAGCACCACAGCCGCTCTTTTTCTATCGCTGGCTTCAAAGGTCCCGGCCGTTAATACCACCGCTCTCAATTCCGTTATTTCCTCTTTCAGTGAAATATCTATTGTTTGTGTGGTTCCATCCAGCATGATCTTTTGCTCAAAGGACTTGTAACCTATGGAACTGGCTACGATCAACTGCTCTCCTTTCTCGGTGGTTTTAAAGGAGTACCTCCCGGCAGAATCGGTGGTAGCCCCGTCGTATGTATCTTTAAGTGTGATGCTGATACCGGGCATTACTTTCCCCTTGTTATCTTTCACCACTCCTTTCACAGTTGTTTGCCCATACGCCAGCACTGAAAGCAGCGCCGCAAACACTAAGAAAAGGATGTTTCGTACTCGTTTCATGGTTGTTGGTTTTGAATTTTCAGCACAAACATAAAGTAGTTTATATTATAAACCAAATTATTTTAGAACAAAAAAGCCAGGCCTTTCGGACCCGGCTATGACCCCCAATAAAAACTAGCTTATCTCTTAATTATCTTTTGCATCGCTGTTTCTGTTCCGCAGCTCACCTTAACGATATATAAGCCAGGTATCAAGCTGCTCATATTCATGGTCTCTGTCTGGCTTGAACTGCCAGTCTCGGTTCTCCTGGCGATCTGTGCACCTGCATTTAACAGTTCGTAGGTGACCTTTTTTCCCTGCCAGCTTTTGGGGATAGTGATCCGCAGTTCGCTGGTAACAGGATTAGGATAGGTGAGGATGCTGACTGTATTTTCAGCTTGCTTGGCAGTACGTATAATACGGGTGGCTGAATAATCAAACTTTCCATCCAAATCCACGGTTCTGAGACGGTAATAGACAATCGGCTGCTTATTACTACCCAGGTCATCGGTGAAGCTATATTCAACTTGTGCTGTTGTATTACCTGCTGCAACTACATGTCCTGCATCAATAAACTTTATCCCGTCGTAGCTCTTTTCAACTATAAAGTGACTGGTATTCATCTCCGTTGCAGTGATCCATTTCAGGTCAACTTTATTATTATTAATAAGAGAAGTAAAGGAGATTAATTTTACAGGTAAAGCAGGATTAAAAAACTCCCTGAACCAAAGAGAATTTAACCGCATACCCGCTGTAGTCGTTTGTGCATAGGTTCTTGCACCGATAGTGAAATTAATATGATCTTTATTAAGATACCGGTATGTAGCCATTACATTAGTGGCATTGGTATCAATCCCCGGTGCATTGGCTACAATGCCTTCCACCTTATAGTCATGATCTTGTCCTGATCCGTCTAACCAAGTAAAGGTGAGACTATTAACATAGGCTGAATCGATAGTGGTAAGTTTATTCATATCGGCCCATTCAGACAATGCAACACCATCCCCGTCAATATCAAGACCTGTTACATAAAACTGATCGATGGATACCGGGATACTGGTGCCTGTTTTGCAAAAGGTCAGCTTGAAATCCATAGACCATATTGTATTGGCAGGGGCGGTTCCTTCAATTCCCAATACAGGCTGAAAAGCTTTTATATACCCAAGCCCCGGGCCTGATGTGTCAATACTGCTTAATGTAACTAAACCGGATGAACGGCCTGTAATTTCAATGATTGCATCCATACCCGGAGCCACGTTAGGGAACCGGTATTGTGCTCCGTCTGCACCGGGCACACCACTTTCCAGCACCGGATTTTTAAATTCCAGTTCCGGAATAACCTGGGCTATGCTTCCGGTTGATACCAGGAAGACGGCACAAAAAAAATAAAGACGGTAAAAATAATTACTGAAGGGTACAATTGTTTTCATCACATTTTCTTTTAGGGTTCGGAATGTATTATAGCCTTCACAGGATTGTGTGACATTCTGAAATAACCCTGAACTGATTGTAATGAATACGAGAAGAAAAAACATGGAACTGATTTCCATGCATGCGGAACAATGGTTTCATAGCCGGATTACATTGCTTTCAGTAGGGTATTTCCGAATTCGAATACAAGATAATATCCGTATACCAGTAACGCAAATTATCTGCGGTTTTTCCTCTGTTAAATTTGTATTTTTATCTCGTAGTATTACGATTAAATAAAAGTACCTGCGCCGGCCCGGGTTGAATATTTTTTGCAACTGTTTATTGTGTGATCTGTATAGTTGTAAAAAAGCCAGGCCCTTTCGGACCTGGCTATGACCCCCAATAAAAACTAGCTTATCTCTTAATTATCTTTTGCATCGCTGTTTCTGTTCCGCAGCTCACTTTAACGATATATAAACCGGGGGTTAAGCTGCTCACATTTACGGTTTCTGTCTGGCTTGCGCTGCCAGCTTCCGCTCTTTTAGCGACCTGTGCACCTGCATTCAACAGTTCGTAGGTGACCTTTTTTCCCTGCCAGCTATTCGGGATAGTAATCCTCAGTTCGCTGGTAACAGGATTAGGATAGGTGAGGATGGTGATTGTATTTTCAGTTTGTTTGGCAGTACGGATAATACGGGTGGCAGAATAATCAAACTTTCCGTCAGCGTCCACAGAACGTAGCCTGTAATAGATGATATTCTGCTGCGTATTGATAATATCTGTAAAGGTGTAATTCATTATATCGCTTGAATTGCCATAGGCAAATACCACACCTGCATCAGTATAGTTCTTTCCATCGGTGCTTTTCTCCACCACAAAATGACTCACATTCTTTTCGTATGATGTAACCCACCTCAGGTCAACTTTATTACTGCTATTATTAAGAATGGCAGTGAAAGACTCAATTTTTACAGGCAAAGTAATCTGGTTAGGATAGGTGAATCCCTTCATATATAAACTATACTGCCTTGATCCATTAGCCGCACCAATGGTCTTTGCTCCGTACTTAATAGTAAATGAAGATACAGATGCCTTTTTAACTGTTATCATATTACCCCAGCCCGATGTATCAATACCACTTCTTTCAATTCCTAAAATATTTTCAGCCCTGAACTTAGTTGCTGATAACTGGCTGACTAAAATATCCAAAGCACTGCCCATGAATGAAGCTGAACCTCCGTTCATATTTATCTCTACTAATTCTTTTAACTGCAGGTTACCATCTATATCAACCGCTGTTGCCCTGATTGAATCTAAAAACTGTATATTATTTGTAAGAGCATTATAAAAACTAATAGTGAATACTGCGTATTTTTCTCCTGCTCCCTGTGGGATTCTGATTTCGGGCTGAAATGCATCAAGATAACCAAGACCTCCGGAGTTATCATCAATCTTTCTAACTTCTACTCCATTAACAAGGCTATCAATTTTCACCAAAGCATACACATTAGTAGTCACATCAGAAAAACGATAAGTAGCGCCAGTTAACAGGTCAGTACCTGATACGAGAACCGGGTTTCTAAATGCAAGCCCGTTAGCACCTGATACAGATTGTGCGGAAGCTGCTGCTGTCAGCATAGTGAACATACAAAGGATAGCCGCCTTTGCTGTTCTTTTTACATTGTTTACGATTGTTTTCATCAGTTTCGTTTTAGGGTTCAAGATTCGTTGTACGGCTATAGGTTTGGATCTTGTTTACTTGAAAACCCTTTATCAGATTGCAATGGAAACCGACGTTGTGGAGGCTAAACATCCAGGGAGGTAAAATCCCTTGTTGCAGGAGGTTAGTTTCATGATCGGATTACGTTGTTTTCTTTAGGGTATTTTCGAATTCTGTTGCTAAAGTAATATGCGGGTTTTACTGATGCAAGTTTTTCGAGAGTTTTTTCGCATATAATACCGTATTTTCTGCATGATAAATACTATTACCAATGGCTGTCAATCATTTAAACAACAAATTATTTTACAAAATTTTGCCGGAAAAATACGTAAATACCCCATTCTAAATGAAATACTACGCAAAAATTAAAGCTGAACCATTAAGTAATCAAGCGGTTTGTACGTAAGGAAAATGTTATTACCTGGCCATACAAGCATAAAAAAAGGCGATCTGTTGATCGCCTTTGTAAATATTATAGCCGTTATCTTAAGCTTTATAAGAAGGAATTAAGCCATTAGCCAGTTCCACCATCTTCTTAATACCATCTTCTGGTAAATTACCTTTCTTGAATTCAGCCATTACATCGGGCAGTTTACTTTCCATTTCCATTAAGAAATGTTCTTCAAACTCTTTCACCCTTCGTACGGCCACATCTTTCAGCAAACCATTGGTACCAAGGTAAATGATCGCTACCTGCTTCTCTACCGCAAAAGGAGAGTATTGTGGTTGCTTCAGCACTTCCACGTTACGGGCACCTTTGTCAATTACATTCTTGGTAGCAGCATCCAGGTCACCGCCAAATTTGGAGAAAGCTTCCAGCTCACGGTATAAAGCCTGGTCCAGTTTCAGTGTACCTGCAACCTTCTTCATGGATTTGATCTGTGCATTACCACCCACACGACTTACAGAGATACCCACGTTGATCGCCGGGCGGATACCAGATAAGAACAGGTTTGTTTCGAGGAATATCTGTCCGTCAGTAATAGAAATTACGTTCGTCGGGATATAGGCAGATACGTCACCCGCCTGCGTTTCAATAATGGGTAATGCAGTTAATGACCCTCCGCCTTTTATCAGGTGGCGGATACTGTCCGGTACATCATTCATGTTTTTTGCTACCCCATCATCACTGATCACTTTCGCAGCTCTTTCCAGCAAACGGCTATGCAGGTAGAATACATCACCCGGATAAGCTTCACGGCCCGGAGGGCGGCGCAACAGCAAGGATACCTCACGGTAAGCCACTGCCTGTTTAGAAAGATCATCATAGATGATCAGCGCAGGACGTCCGGTATCACGGAAAAACTCCCCGATCGCTGCGCCTGCAAAAGGAGCATAGAATTGTAAAGGAGCAGGATCAGATGCAGAAGCTGCAACAATAGTCGTGTATTCCATCGCACCATTGTCCTGCAATGTTTTCATTACACCGGCAATAGTAGAAGCTTTCTGACCGATCGCCACATATATACAATAAACAGTTTTACCTGCTTTGAAAAACTCTTTCTGGTTGATGATGGTATCCACAGCGATAGCTGTTTTACCAGTCTGGCGGTCACCGATGATCAGTTCCCGCTGACCACGACCGATGGGGATCATTGCATCAATTGCTTTGATACCGGTTTGCAGTGGTTCCTTTACCGGTTCACGGAAGATAACCCCTGGTGCTTTACGCTCCAATGGCATTTCATACAGTTCGCCGGTTATAGGTCCCTTACCATCTATCGGCTGACCCAGGGTATTCACCACACGTCCCACCATACCTTCTCCTACTTTGATAGAAGCGATCTGGCCGGTACGTTTTACTTTGGCACCTTCTTTAATGGCACCGCTTTCACCCATCAATACCACACCCACATTATCTTCCTCAAGGTTCAAAGCGATGGCACGAACACCGTTTTCAAACTCAACGAGTTCACCATAACGAACATTGCCCAACCCGTAAACACGGGCAATACCATCACCCACCTGCAACACGGTACCTACTTCTTCCAGGTCCGCTGCGGCGTTGAAGTTGCTCAACTGCTGGCGCAGTATCGCACTTATCTCATCGGGTTTAATCTCTGCCATATATTTCTGTTTATCTTTTTAAAAAATTATCTGAGCTTATAAATGAAATCATTGTTCTTGAACTGCTTGGCAATAGCCCGAAGGTCATAGGCCACACTGGCATCTACCAATTTATCCCCCACCTGCAATACAAAACCACCGATCAGGTCTGCATCTACTTTCTCTTCCAGTTCCACATGCTGAAACCCGGCTGATTTTTTTACCTGCTCCACAATCGCAGTTCTCATCGCATCACTAACGGGGTGGGCAGTGGTCAGTTGTATAGTATGAATATTCTTGTGTTCATTATAGGCATCAATGAATGCAGTTATGATTTCGGGTAAATTACTTTCTCTTCCCTTAGTGATCAGCAATGTCGTAAAAGCTGTGGTCAGTTCGCCGATTTGGCCGGTAGTTACTGCGTCAACGATCTTCTTTTTAGTATCCGCTTTGATCACCGGGCTGCGCAGCAGGTTCACAAAATCACGGTTGCTTTTGCAGACGGCCTTCAGCCATTGCATATCAGCAAATACATTCTCCAACTGGCCTCTTTCAATAGCGAGGTCAATCAGTGATTTGGCGTATCTCGATGCTAAACGTGGATTAGGCATATGTTTCTAAGTTTCGAGCCTCGAGTGCCAGCGACTAAACTCGCAGCTCATAGCTCAGCACTCACAGCTGTTTTTAATTCAATTTTACTTCGTCAACCAGGCCTTTGATATGAGCTTCCTGTGCATCTTTATTTCCCAGTTCTCTTCTCAATACTTTTTCACTTACTTCAATCACCAGTTTACCCACCTGGTTCTTCACTTCCGTGAGTGCCGCCATCTTCTGTGCGTTGATAGCGATCTGGGCTTCAGTTACGATCTTATTCGCTTCCGTTTTAGCCTGCTCTTTTGCTTCGTTAATGATCCTGTCTTTTGTTTCTCTTGCTTCTTTCAGCAATTGAGATCTTTCTTCACGGGCTTTGGCCAGCAGGGCCTCATTTTCACTTTGCAACTGGGCCATTTCAGCCTTCACTCTTTCGGCAGTGGCTAATGATTCGGTAATACTGTTTTCTCTTTCACGCAGTCCTTTCACAATAGCCGGCCAGGCAAATTTTGCCAGGATAAAAAACACAATCAGGAAAGCCAGTAAAGTCCAGACGAGCAAACCAATTTCGGGAGTAAGAAGTTTCATTGTCTATATCAATTTCTTGTTTCAGTTTTTTAAATACTGCATCCTCCGCCCTGTGCATTGGATGCAGTAATTTTTTTGTTGCCGGTATTACTTATAATACCATTGCAAGGAAGCCAACGATGATCGCAAACAGTGCAGCTCCTTCAACCAGGGCCGCAGTCAGGATCATGTTACCACGAATGTCATTTGACGCTTCTGGCTGACGGGCAATCGCTTCAACAGCGCCTTTACCGATCTGACCGATTCCAAGGCCAGCACCGATAGCCGCCAAACCTGCACCGATAGCACCACCGGCATTCGCTACAGCTTCTAACAGAAATAAATCCATGTTATAAATATTGATAGTTAAAAAATACTAGTTTAATGATGAGCAGTTGCTGCTTCATCATGATGATGTTCCCCTTCAAATGCCTGCCCGATAAATACTGCTGTCAGCATGGTGAAAATAAATGCCTGCAGAAATGCTACCAGCACTTCGATCAGGTAAATAAATACAGTGAAGCCAATCGCTAATGGAGAAGCTCCCCAACCAGCTGCTGTATTCAGTTCACCGAAAATGAATATGAGTGATATCAGGCAGATAATGATAATGTGCCCGGCCACCATGTTGGCAAAAAGACGAATGATCAAAGCAAAAGGCTTGATAAATACACTCAAAAACTCTACAGGAACCAGGATGAATTTTACTCCCAGCGGCACTCCCGGGGGATTGAAAATATGACCCCAGTAATGACTGTTAGAACTGGCCAATATTACTACGAAGGAGATTATACCTAACACTGCTGTAAAAGCAATATTGCCCGTTACGTTCGCCGACCCCGGAATCAGGCCAAATATGTTATTAATCAAAATGAAAAAGAAAACCGTCAGCAGGTATGGCAGGTATTTATCTACTTTATGTCCAAGGTTAGGTTTTGCCACTTCATCACGGACAAAAGTGATCACCGGTTCGATCAGGCTCTGGGAACCTTTTGGTGCCGAAGTAACACCCACCCCTTTTTTATATCTTTTTGCGATTCGCAGCATGATCCATACAAAAATGACCAGGGCCAGCAGCATCTGCACTACGTTACGGGTCAATGAAAAATCATACACTTTTACAGAGTGGTCTATATTCCCATTGGCATCCACAGCCAGGATATCTTCTTCATGAAATTTTTTAGGGTCGAGGCCGTATTTCTCTATGTTATGTTTGGTCAGGATCACGTAGCCTTCATGCGCCTCTTCGCCATGATTGAAGCTGGAGGACATAAAAGTGCTCAGGCCTTTTTGAGGAGAATAGAGAATAACGGGCAGGGGAACCGAAACACCGAAAAAGTGAAATTCATGGCCGTTCAGGACGTGGCCAAAGATGACTTCTGACGCATTAAATTTTTCCGCTTTATCACCCTCACCATGGCCCCCGTCGCCTGCAAAAGATGGCAGGGAAATAATTGATAAAAATATGCTGAAAGCCGCTACAGTAAAGGATTTTATTAGCCTGTGACTCATACCCATCCTGAAATTTGCCGCAAAGATAAGGGGGTGACCATGAAAAACCTTGAATTAAGCAAAAAATGACCCGCAGTTACAAAAGCATTTTTGGGGTTGACCTATTGCTGTAAACATTATTGCATATTTTAAACAGTTTAGTCATGAAAAACACCCTTTTGCTCCCTGCTTTGGCTGCTTGCCTGCTTTTTGCTTCCTGTCAAAAACAATCCGTAAGCCCTAATGCTGACAACAGCACTATTGCCGGTCGCCGCGGTGCTGATGATGCACCCGTTCCGCCTCCATCTAACTTACCGGCCGCTGTACAGGCATCATTTACGGCCCGCTACCCCACTGCCACCCGCATGGAATGGCAGGCCGAAGACGGAAATACCTGGAAAGTGAAATTCTTTGTTGGAACGGTTCGCTGGAAGGCTTTTTTCCGGGCTGATGGAACATTCATTGCTGCCAGCCTTGCTTAAAAAGTGCAACTCTTTTATTTGCGCATTGATCTCGTGTTCAAAACCGCTCCCTTCCAGGAGTGGTTTTTTATCTTGTGACCGGCCGGTGTTTTTCAAACTGCATTTCATGCAAACGGGCATAAAAGCCCCCATTTGACAACAACTCTTCGTGGGTGCCGGCTTCTTTTATTTCGCCTTTATCCAGCACAATGATCTTATCGGCTTTTCGGATCGTGGAAAGACGGTGGGCAATAACAATAGAAGTCCTTCCTTTAATCAGTTTGTCAATTGCCTGCTGTATCAGCATTTCACTTTCAGTGTCTACCGAAGAGGTCGCTTCATCCAGGATAAGAATGGAGGGATTGTATAACATAGCCCGGATAAAAGACAGCAACTGCCGCTGTCCTAATGATAATGTCGCCCCTCTCTCCATTACGTTATAATCGTAGCCACCCGGCAACTGCATAATAAAATCATGCATATCGATCAGTTGGGCCGCTTCAATCACTTTTTCCCGTGTTATCTCCGGGTTCCGCAGTGTGATATTATCCATCACCGAACCGGAGAACAGGAAAACATCCTGCAGCACCACGCCTACGTTCTTTCTCAGTATATCAAGGTCATAATCTTCAATATTGACATCATCAATATAAATGGTGCCTTTCTGAATATGGTATAACCTGTTCAGCAAACTGATGATGGTAGTCTTACCACTGCCCGTATGTCCCACAATAGCTACTGTTTCGCCGGGTTTCACCGAAAAGCTCACGTCTTTCAATACATAGTTCTCTTGTGTATAAGCAAACCATACTTTATCAAACACGATCTTCCCTTTTAATTGCCCTGCCGGTTTATAAGCACTTTCATGTGATTCAGGAATAAAATCATCGTTATCGAGTACTTTAAAAACCCGTTCGCTGGCAATGATGCCCATTTGCAATACATTGAATTTATCAGCGATCACCCGCAGCGGACGAAACAGCAGGTTCATACAAAGTATAAAAGAAATAACTGTTCCCTGCTGGCTTTGCTGCAACTGCAGTGCTTCCTTCGAGGTCCACCACACGATAAGACCAATTGATAAAGCCAGCACAATCTCCACCACCGGGAAAAAAACCGAATATGCAAAAATGGCTTTGACATTCGCATTCCTGTGTTCCTTATTGATCGCATTGAATTTTTTGTACTCTCTTTCTTCGGATGCAAAAGCCTGTACCACGGACATGCCCGTTAAATGCTCCTGTACAAATGCATTCAGGTGAGCCACTGCATTTCTTACCCGGAAGAATGATTTATTGATGCTTTCTTTAAAATAATAAGTGGCAATAATGATGATAGGGAAAGGGATCAATGCGATCAGCGTTAATTGCCAGTCGGCGATGAACATATAGGTCAGCACACAAACAATGGAAAGCATATCAGCCAGTATCGGCACCAGGCCGTCTGCAAAAATATCATTGATGGATTCGATATCATTGATCGTTCGGGTTGTTAAAGTGCCGATCGGAGTCTTATCAAATTGAGAAAGATTTAATCCCAGTATTTTTTTATACACGGCCACCCGCATATCTCTTACTACGGATTGCCCCAGCCAGGCTGTGGTGAACGTAAAAAGAAAACGGAATACGGTTTCCACCAGTATCAACCCCACCTGGATGATGGTAATAGTAATCACCATACTGGTGACAGAGTTCGCTATATAATCATTCACCGTCCGTTGAATAAGCAAAGGACGTAACGGCGTGATGAGTGCCAGCAGGATGGCCAGCACCACTGACCAATAGAATTTCTTCTTATAGGGGGCCGCATACCGAAAGACCCGTTTCAACCGGGCAATATTAAAAAAAAGTTTTTTGGAGTCTGGCAACTGTAAACAATTAATAGAACCGCAAATTTAGACAGAAGCCAACAGAAAGATTTGCCGTTTATTGAATTTCGGCTTCCTCTCCCATTGCTTTTTTATAGGCTTTGATAAATAAAGCCCCGAGATTTTTATAAGGCGGGATATAATCTTCAAATCCTTCCACTTTCACCATCTTCTCCAGTTCTTTCCAGAAAGGTATCCAGTCAATATTATTACCGTTCCTTATTTTCTCCGTTAACAACTGGAAAAAAGGCTTGTTTACCGCTGTTTTACCAATTTGTTTGGAAGCGATGATATGTGCATCCGATGCTTTTTCCAGTACATCATGGATCAGGTGGTAGCCGCCACAGGAGCCCATGAAAACAATCCTGGAGGTCGGGAACATCTGCTCAATGGTTGAATTGGCATAATAACTATGCCCCCGGTGAATAGTGATTGTAGGATAGAGTTTATTCTTCTCCAGGTATTCTCCCAGTGCCCGCTGTGCTTTTTCATCTTCCCCGCCTTCTTCCGGTAATGCTTTATTGGCATAAATGGTTACAGGCTTTCCTTTAGCAGAAGAAATAGCCACCCATTTATCAGTAGAGTTGATCTTCCAGTTGGCGTTGCTGAACATACCCACAAAGCCTTTGAAAATACCCTGGCCATCTTTATCTCCATAAAAGAAAACCTGCATAATGACACGGCCACTGTCATTCACCATCGTTTTGAAAGGCACTTCATACACAGGTGGTATTCCCAGTTCTTTGGTCAGATCAACCTGGTTCAGCGTATCGGCGGATAAAAAAAGTTGATGGAGGATATTATAGATCGCCATCCCTCTTTTATTATTCTGTGCTGCATTTCTTTGATAGTTGCGCTGCACATTGGCCAGCATTTCATTGGCTAATGGCTTTACGGTTTCTGCAATGCTGGCATACGAATCGGCTACATCCACCCCATCTTCCAGCCCGTCCGATTTTTCAAGGTTCATCACAAAGGCCCGCATCAGGTTGCCTGCATCATCGGGATCGGGGAAAGAGCTGAGAAAATTGCTGAGGGTATTATAACCAGCAGACATTTTGATGAACTTCCTGTACTTATCAAAATTCAGCAGCATCAGCAAGGAATCACTGCGGTTATTTACCTTTTTCATCATCAGCGGGTACACCCCATTCACAAAACTGGAAGTATAGATCAATCCATCGGAAAGAACCGCCAGGTAATACAACTCCTGTGCATTCAGTGGTTGCAATATCTTAAACCGGACCACATCATCCTGCTCATGTAAGCCGTTGATGGTGTTCACAAATACATCTCTTGCCCTTGTTTCTAATTTTGCCGTCAGTGCTTTGAATTCAAATGCCGTGTCCTTATTAATAGCCCGTTGCACATAATCCATCTGTGTATTCACCAGCAACCGGAAGTACTGGATGGAATCATCTTTGACCGCATCAATACCTTCAATGGTCATTTTACCACTTACGATATTATCAAGGAAAGGAAAATATTGCTGGCCGCTTTTACTTCTCGACATCCTTGTAATGGCACGGATAAAGTCATCATCCTGGATACTGCGGATAAGATTACCCAGCCGGTTGGCGGCCTGCGAATAATCATATAACTGGCGGGGATACTTTTTAGCCACTACCCTGATCAAACTATCAGCAAAAGGCAGGTCAGGATTTTCCCGCAGGGTTTGAAAGGTTTTTTCCGGATGCAGCACACAATACTTTAATACCAGTGTTTGCTTCGACCGGTTAAAGCCCGGGTTTTTTTCAAAAATACTGGCTCCCAGCAATACGGTTCCTGCATCAAAAGAAAGTCCCTTTACTATGTATTCAATTGTTTCTCCTTTGCGGTCATTGGCAACGGCCTGCTGGTAAGCGGCAATAATATCAGGCAGGAGAACGGGATTTACTTTTTTATCCGAACTGCCCCTGTAATTCTGGCGAAAGGTTTTCAGCAGGTTCTCTAATCCCTTCAGGTAATTCACTTTTAACCGGTGATCAAAGCCTTTGTCCGTTTCATATAAATATTGGAGCAGGTCCACTTTTTTAGAAAGTGCCCTGGTGAGTAATACATTGATCTCCTCATTGCCGGTGGGGTTAAATGACTGGTCGGCTTTATTATCCATCGCCATGATCGCCTTCTGTTCCGCATTGATTGCATCATGCCAGATTTCCCTGTTCTGAGCTGGTTTGTAATTAGGAGGAATAACGATGGTATCAGAACTGGATACACCCTGTGCCTGGATGGTTTGAAAACCGGCCAGGGAGGCGAAAATGATAAGGTATCTGGTGATTGCTGTCATAAGGATCGAAGTACAAATGTAGTAACAAGAACCGACATGGCTAAGCCGGTTATAATTACTTACCGGAATGACTATCAAACCGTTTCCGGTGGTTGCAGGAAAGAGACAGTATCCTGGTCATTTTACCGAAAGCAGCGCTTATTAACTTATCATTAAGTCTGCGTGAACAAGTGACCCGGATTTCACCGGGAGCTGAATTCCCGTTAGGTTTGCGCAAAATTTCGCTGCATGGATACCAAAGCCCGTAAGGTGCTGATAGCAGATGATGAGCCGGACATCCTTGAAATCCTGAAATACAACCTCTCCAACGAAGGGTACGAGGTGGTAACTGCCAAAGATGGCGATGAAGCCCTGGAAAAAGCCCGCCGCACCCAGCCCGACCTGGTGGTACTGGATGTGATGATGCCTAAAAAAACCGGGGTGGAAGTTTGCCAGTTGCTCCGTGCCCAACCCGCTTTTAAAGAAACACTGATCATATTTCTTACCGCTGTTAATGATGAGGGCACACAGATCAAAGGCCTGGAAACAGGAGCCGATGATTATGTGAGCAAACCCATCAGCCCTAAAGTGTTCCTCAGCCGGGTGAATGCCCTGTTCCGCAGGCTGAATAAAACCGAAGCCAAAGTGCTGACCATTGATAACCTCACCATTGATCCCGAACGGTTCATGATACAGGTAGATGGTAATGATATCGTGCTGGCAAAAAAGGAATTTGAACTGCTTTACCTGTTAGCATTGAAACCCGGCCGTGTTTTTCTCCGCAATGAAATACTGAACCAGGTATGGGGCAATGATGTGATCGTGGGCGACCGCACCATTGATGTGCATATCCGCAAGATCCGCCAGAAACTGGGCATTGATTGCATTACCACGGTAAAAGGGGTGGGCTATAAGTTTGAGCTGTGAGAAAGTTCATCGTTCATGGCTAATAGTTCATAGCCAATATCTTTACTTTTGATCTCTCTTACCATGAACAATGAACCATCAACCATGAACCCCGATGTTCTCCGCTAAAAACATTTCCCCCCGCCAGTTGGCAGCATTTACAGCCTTTGTGCTGGCTGTGCCTATTAGCCTCCTCATTGGCTACGTGGAAAAAAGCTGGTGGATCGGGCTGATCTGCCTGGTTGTGATATTCGGGGGCAGTTATTTACTGATCTCCTTCATGCTGGAACGTTTTATTTACCGCAAGATCAAGCTCATTTATAAATTCATTTACCAGACCAAGGCCACCAAAAAAGAAGAGACCTATTATAAATATGTGTTGCCGCAGAAAAGTATTGATGAAGTAAGGGAAGATGTGGAAGCCTGGGCCGAAGAGAACAAACAGGAAATAGAACTGCTGCGCAAGAACGAACAGTTCCGCAAAGAATTTTTGCAAAACCTCTCGCATGAATTCAAAACACCGGTATTTGCCATACAGGGTTATGTGGATACCCTATTGCAGGGTGCATTAGAAAATCCTGAAGTCAATAAAAAATTCCTGAAGAAAACGGCGAAAAATGTGGAACGGCTGACCAATCTTTTAAATGACCTGGATGAAATATCAAGATTGGAAAGAGGGGAGCTCGTTTTATACAAACAGAATTTTGTGATCCAGGAACTGGTGCGGGAAGCGTTTGAAAGTTTATCCATCCGGGCGGAAGCCAGGCAAATTCACTTCAGCATCAAGAAAGGTTGTGAATCCCCGCTGACGGTGCATGCAGATAAAGAAAAAATAAGACAGGTGGTTACCAACCTGATCGAGAACTCCATTAAATACGGCAAGACGGGTGGCAGCATTGTGGCCAGCATGTACAATACAGACGGTAAACATATTTTAATTGAACTCAGCGATGATGGTATCGGGATCAACGAGAAATTCCTGCCCCGCATTTTTGAACGTTTTTACCGCACCGATGAAGGCCGCAGCATTGATGTGACCGGCAGCGGGCTGGGGCTGGCCATCTGCAAACATATCATCGAAGCACATGGACAAACCATCCATGTAAGAAGTACAGAAGATATCGGCACCACGATCGGGTTTACGCTGGACAGGAGGAAGGATTAAATCTGTTGGAGGCCATTGCTAATTCTTGTTTAGCTGTAACGAAACTTATTATTCAAAAGAAAAATCCTGTAGTTTATCGCTTTTAAGTTTCAGTCTCTGGTAAGTTTTTTAAAATTTTTTCTTTCATATACTTTATTAATCTCTCAACATCCTTTTCATCAAAAATTTCACCAAGTGGATTATCGAGTCTTTCTATTTTGAAATAATTATTTTCCTCAAGAAGTATTACTGTAAACCAGTCTTTATACTCTCCAATTGGATGAGTCCATGTGAATCGATTCTTACCATCTCTTTGGTCATACCTCAAAGGTGTGAATTCAGTAAATCCAATAGATTTTATTTCTAAAATAATTTTTTCATTACTCATTTGGGAGATTCATTATCAAAATCAAAGTTACAGCATCCTGCCGGTTTACAGCGAGTGTCCTTACGCCGGCATGCTAAGATGTGGGCAGAAGAAAAGACTAACCTTTACTTATCAATTGCTCACAAAGCCCGAAACTTAATGTCATCCCCGCACCACCCAGCCCGTTAATAATGGTAACGCCTTCCTCCGGTGCCAGGACCAGGTGCGGTTCTCCATTGCTGAGTTTGGGATAAATACCATTCCAGGTTTCAATGACTGTTTCATTACTGAACCGGGCAAATTGCTGCAAGTAAGCAAGGATCAGCTCGTTGATGAATTGTTTATCAAAGGGATCATGGGTGGGGCCGTACTCATGTGAATCACCCACTGTTAATTCACCGGCCTGGTTTTGTGATACCATTACATGAATGCCCCATTGCATATATTCGGCATAGTCTTTTTCAAACCGCTGTTTCAGTTGTTGCAGCGATGGAGCCACTGCAAATCCTTTATAGTGTGCCAGGGATAATGCTCCGCACAAAGAAGGCCCGATCCTTTCATGAGCAGGCTGTGCTCCCAGCCGCATCATCTGCAGTTTGCATTTCGTGAGCGGGGCAGCAGCAAATAATTGCGGGTACAGGGTTTCAAAATCAGCACCACTGCAAACAAAGATCCGGTCAGCCTCCCATTCCTCGGCACCGGAATAAACAGCAGGATAAGCAATATCCGTTACTGCTTTACCCCATATAAACTCAACGGCATATTTTTCCTCTAACCAATGTGGTATAGCCTCAATGGCTTTTCTTGGGTCCACGATCATTTCATCGGGACTCCATAAAGCACCCAATAAATCCTTTGTAACAACAGCAGCAGATTTAACCGCCGTTTCTTCCGCAGTTAATATCCTGCATTGCCGGGAAGCAGCAGTTTGTTCCGCAAATTCCGTCATCACGGCTAATTCATCCTTTGCATAGGCCATATGCAAAGAACCTGTTTCATCATACCAGATCTTTGCTTCATCACATAGCTCTTTCCAGATACTTCTTGAAAGCATGGCCCTTTCATAGAGTTCCCCATCCGGCTGACCGACTGGCCAGATCATTCCGAAATTGCGGATGGAAGCACCAACGGCTTTATGTGTTCTTTCAATAACTTTTACTTTATATCCACGAATAGCCAATGCCCTTGCCGTGGCAAGACCCACGATACCGGCCCCGATAACAATTGCTTTTTTATCCATAGTTCAGTTTTGGATCAACAACCCGAAAATAGTTTTGGTATTTCTTTTTGAAATAAACGGCAGAACATGCCACGAGGATGATCCCTGCTACGGAAACCACCAGGACCATCCGGATAAAAAAATCAGTCCAGGATACCTTCAGGTGCATAAAATTTTTTACGAGTAAAATAGCATCGCTGCCGAGATAGCCGAAAGAATCGGCTACATAAATAATAAACCCTGCATTACTCACATAGCGGAAACTGGCGATCAATCTTTCAAATAACATACAATTAAAAGGCACATAGCCCATATACAAACCCACCCCGGTCAGCGTCATCCACCAGAAAGCGGATAAACCTTCATTCATATATAACAATGTGCTGGTAATAGCCACCCCGAATCCTGTAATGATAATTATATGATTGATCAGCAGGGCATAAATGTTCTTCCGGATCAATACCAGGAGGCTCATCAGTACCAGTACCAATAAAGAAGCCGGTAATTCACTTTGTGTAAACACAGCCGCATCTTTACCATAGCCGAGTTCATTCCAGATATTGGAAGCAAAGTTGCTGCGGTAATCACGGATCACCGTCAGCATTACATAGGCAGCGATCAGCATAAACAGGCCGGGCATAAAGGACCGGATAAAACCACGCCGGTCTTTTTTGGTCATCGGTAACCGTTGTGTTCGTTCATTTACATCCCGGTAATCCGGTGCCGGGGTTCTTTCCAGCAGCCAGGTAAAAAAAACAAGTGGGGGAAAAAAGAGAAGACCGGTGACCCAGGGCATCCACCATTCACTGATACCCCATGACAGCATCACATATTTGCCAACACTTTGTGTGAAGCCGGAAGCAAAAATAAAACTGGTGGCCAGTACAGCCCCCAGCAGTTCAGTAGTTCTTCTTCCTTCCAGGTAGCTGAACACCAGACCATAGATAACACCCAGCGGCAACCCATTGATCAAAAGAAAAATAATATTATAGGGTGCCGGAAAAATGGCGAAGAACAATAAAGCGATCCAGGCCACAGCGATCAGCTTAATGATAGCTATAGCTCTTTTTTCATTGTTCAGCCCCCCGATAAAACCGATACCAAAAAATTTACTGATCGTATAGCCAATGGTCTGTGCGATCACTAACCATATCTTGTAATCAATACCCCACAACTGGTTTTGTTCAAACCCGGCTGCGGTAAAGGGCTTACGAAATGCATACATAGAAGTGTATACACAAAAAGCGGCTACAGCCGCCAGTACCGTTGCAAGCCATTCCGGTCGTTTGGCAGAAGTGGAGGTTGGCTTCATTACTGCAGTATTACCGGTAGTTCAGAAAGGCTGCTGATAATATGCGTGGGTGCATATTCCTCCAATTCTTCTTTGGTTCCTGAACCGGTGGTAACGGCCACTATATATTTACAACCGGCATTTCTGCCTTCCTCAATATCCACAAAGGTGTCGCCGACTTTGATTACTTCCATCGGGTCATCAATACCGGCTCTTTGCATAAGCTCCTCAATCATCAGAGCAGCCGGCCTTCCATTTTCCACTTCATCGCTGGCGATATAATCATCCACCAGGTTCTTTTCCTTCCATTGAAACCGGTTAACGATCGTATCAGCAATGATTTTTGGAAACCCGGTGTTCAGGGTGACCCTTACTCCCATTTCTTTTAGCTGTAAAAAAACATCTTCTGTATCGGTAAATTGTTTTACGGAAGGATCATATTCGTAATAGTCAACCATTTCGTTCACAAAATCAGTATGGATATCGTCCACCTCGGCATCCGAAAACTCTTCCCCCAGTTTTTCCAGCATCATCCGCACCGCCATGATCTTTTTAACACCCATATAAGGATGTGTATCTTCCAGGCTGATCGCATACCCGTTCTTTACAAAAGCATTCCGGAAGGCATTGGCAACAGAACCCTCGTCCTGCACGGTGGTGCCGGCAATATCAAAAACAGCAAGTCGTATAGACATAAAAAGATTTTTGGAAAGGTAGCCGGAAGCGACAGTAGTGCTGTTAAGCCAGCATGAACAAACTCTTAATTCTGTGCCAGCAGGTGACGGATGATCATTTCTTTGTATTTATCCAATGCCGGTAAAGGCTGCTGTTCCAGTTTGGCTTTCTCATCCCATCTTCTCAGTTTGATATGAAGGTCAAATAAAGGATCGGCTTCGAAAGTCATCGCTTCTTCCAGTGTCATCGGTCCTCCCTGGAAAGCCAGCGTTTGTTTACTGGCTGCTGACAACTGATCATAGTATTCCGGGAAATGATAGGTAAGGTACCGCTTGGCCTGCACATGATTCTCCACGAGTGAAGCAATGGTTTCAGCAAATCCCTTTTCCCGTAAAAAATCAGCCCCCAGTTTTTCATGATCCACCACGCCATAGCCGTCCATCTGCTTCACGGGCATGATATGTTCACAAAGATGCCCGATATCATGAAAGAATGCAGCCAGTATCACCGGCTCATCATACCCCTCTGCTTCGGCTAATTGGGCAGCCTGGCACATATGTTCGATTTGGGAGACCGGTTCACCGATATAATCTTCATTTCCATATTGTGCATATAGCCCGATGATCAATGCCGCTGTTTCTTCTGCACTTTGTTTATTCCTGCTGATCGTTTCCATCGTTATATTATTTACTATTCAGTGTTAATGCAGGCAATACGGGGTGAGCTGGCTTGAACTCTTTGCCCAGCATAGCTGCGATTGTAGCAGCGATCTGCCCCTGGTAAGTCTGGGCTTTTTGTTTACTTTCTCCAACCGGTTTTACGGAAGGTCCGATGGCTGCCATCCACATTTCACCGGCTTCTGCTATTTTACTGCCATGATGCCGCCAATTGCTTCCTTCGGCCAACCCTCTTCCGTGATCCGTTGTAATGATCAGTGTTGTTTTATCCTTGTAACCTGCTGTTGATTGTATATAGTCCCAGATCTGCCTGATCCAGGCATCTGATTTTTGTGCTGCATCCAGGTAATAATCATATTGGCCTGCATGGGCAAACTCATCGGTATCACCCAATCCGAAAAAGATCAGTTTGGGTTTATGCTCTTTCATGTACTCAAAAGCAATATTGAATGTAGCGGCATCTAATCTTTCGCCGCCATGAAAAAGATCAGGCATCTCATGCTGCAGGCGGTTGAACAATTTTTGTTTTTCCGTTAGGTTTCCTTTCAAATCCCTGAAACCATCATTCACCAGTAAACCGGAACGGCCTTCGTTAAAAATAGAAGCAAATACATCCCAGGAACCGAAGACTGCGGTTTTGCCTTTGAACTCAGGAAGTTTATTCAGGAATTCAAATACATTTTCATTCTTGTTCGGGATCTTATCGTTTGAATTAACGGCTGTATCAGGATAGCCGGTAAAAATTTCGTTGTATCCCGGATAGGAAAACCAATAAGGATTGGCATTATTGAAATAATTGCCATAGTTCCTGTTACCGAGTAAGATTCCTTTGGAAGCAATCTCCGACCAGAAAAAAGGCATGAGTTTTTTTCTTCTTGCTGTTGCATCAACTGCCCAGAAATTTCTTTGCACATATTTGATGCTGTATTTCGCCGTGGTATCATAGGTCAACACACTATCCGCACCGCCAAATATTTCCTGCCAGCGGAGTCCGTCCATGGTTACCACGACTATGTTTTCCGATTTACCCGGTTGAGCAAAGGCGGATATAATAATGAATAAAGAGAACAGCGTACTTGTAATTTTTTTCATAATTAGTTAATTGTTGCTGTAAGAATTATTTTTATTGGCTTTGGAAGTATAGGGCCCAAACATGGCTTTCACCGGCATTGTTGTTTTACTGTCATCCAGTATGATGATATAATAAGTGGTGCCGCCGGGCAGCACTCTTACTACAATATGACCCTGCTGGCTTTTATAAGCCCTGTCCACTAACGGGCCGATCACCAGTTGATTCGCTTCAAGCATATTGGTAGCAAATAAATCTCTTGGTCCTTGTACTATATGCTGGTTCATGATCCGCAGCAGCACTTCATGTCCCGGATGATCAGATGACCAGCTTTGCCCGATCCATACTGCAGGTTGTAATGTCTTCACCATAAATTCATTCACTGCATCCCGGTTGCCATGATGATCCATGGTGGCAATATCCACTTCACCCACAGCTTTGGCGATGGGTGTTTCCACATCCCGTAATGGATTATCGCCGGGAAAAATAGTTCCGGGATTATCACCGCCGGTATAATAGGTGAATGGACCATAGTTGATCGTGAGTGCCAGGCTCAGACTGTTTTCATCCGGCCATGTTTTCCGGTTATTGCTGTCAATAGCAGGGAAATGTTGTTGTACAGCACTGTCTTTCCCCATCCAGATCCATTGATTTGCTTTTACATTCTGTATAAAAAAGGAAGGATAGGCTCCCGCTTCTTTAAGAAGATGAATTTGTTTACGGGTACCGGCTTTCAGAGAGGCCAGCTTCATTCCCTGCTTTTCCTTTTCAGCTATGAATGCAAAATAGTTTTGCATGGTATGCCCGAACTCAATTTCTCCACCGCCATATTGTTGCGCCAGTCTTTTGATAGCATACGGATAATTATACTCCGGGTAGCCGCGGTCAATCAATATTTTCACAGGCAACCTGTCTGCAACACCGGTAATACCCGTCAATAAAAATGTACCGGATGCTGAACGGGGTGCAGTTGGGTACCAGGCACCGAAATGATCATCATGAAAATGAGTGATCAGTGCATAATCAATTGAACGGTTGTTAAAAGAGGGTGCGACTTTTTGTATATATTGAACGATCCACTCAAAGGGTTTCTTCGTGGAGTCAGGTTTTATCTCTGCATTGCGTTTGGTAAACGTTCTGCTGTCCAATGGAGAAAGTTCCCCGGCATCAATCAGCATGGTAGTGCCATCTGGAAAAATACAATAGGTTGCATTCCCCCTTCCGGTATTGATATGATGTATATCTAAAAATCCCTTTTGCCAGGCGGGTAAGGTTTTTCCTGTCTCAACAGGTTGCGCAGCCAGTTGTTGCAGCCATACTGAAATACAGATCAGCAATATGATTTTCCTGTTCATTGGGGTTCTGTTTAAAAAGGGGCGAAACCTGGAAAAGTTTCGCCCCGGACTAACGCATGACGATTGCTAAATATGAGAAAACTGCTCTGCTGAAAGACGATTATTGTGCGATCCAGGGTCTTGTATTCAGGTCATCGGTTCCTTGCCGTTGCACGGCAGCCGCCCTGTTCGTTCCGTTCAATGATTGTTCTGATAAAGGATAGATGTACCGGACCGGTACCTTGTTATTATTCAGGTTGGCCGGACCGGGAGTGATGGTGGGCATACCTGTTCTTCTCCAGTCAAACCAGGCTTCCAGTCCATTGAAATAAAGAGATACCCATTTTTGTAAAGCGATCTTCGCCAGCTTTTCGTTATCAGTTCCTGTCAAGGCAACTTCAGCCTGTGCTAAATAACCGGCAGGCATAGCCACATTTAGATTGTAAGCAGCGGGCACTACCGATTGCCAGTAAGCAAAGTTGGCTGTGATGCCATTATTATAATAAGTATCTGCCGCACCGGTTGTAATAAATCCTTTCTGGCGGGCTTCGGCCAGGATGAATTGTAATTCTGCATAGGTCATCAGTAATGCTCTTGGTGCATCCGGTACAGGGGCCGCCTGCCCGTTATCATTGCAAACCAAACAGGCAAACGTATAACCGACTCTCGACACACCCTGTACACCACCATTATAAGCCAGGGCATCCACATCACTTAATCCGTTTGGCACACCTTGTATAACAGGTGTACCTGCTGTCACCGAAGCTTGTGTGGGTCTGCCGAAAACTTTTAACCGCGGATCACTTAATGCGGTAAGACGATCAGACAATGTTTTACTCACCCTGAATTCATCAAATGAACCGACACGGGTTCCGTATAAAGGCCATTGGTTAGGAGCTGCTGCTAAGTATTTCAATTCTGCATTATCAGCGTTACTGGTAAAAATGGGATTATTTACCGGATCACTTACTATGGCCTGCATCTCGGCACTTACATTTTTCTTTTTGGATAAACGCAGCAGGTAACGCAGGCGAAGTGAATTGGCCAATTTTCTCCATTTAGCCACGCCGGTTGCACCACCACCATATAATATATCGCCGTTTAATGTAGTACCAGCAGTAGCTAATACTTCATTTGCCTTTTTCAGATCAGCAAGGATGCCGGTGTAAATATCTTCCTGTTTATCATATACAGGCTGGTAGATAGCTCCCACTTTCCCCTTACCTGCTTCTGAATAAGGAACATCACCATAGGCATCTGTTACTAAGGAGAACATCCATGATTTCAGTACCAGCCCCACACCATAATAAGGGCTGCTTTCATTGCCTTCTACGGCAGTGAATATGTTCTGCAGATTCCGGTAGTTGCCATACACATTATTCCAGATACCATTTTGTTCCGTCCAGCCGTAGCGGTCTTCATTCACAAACTGGATCTTGGCATGGTGCTGCACCACGATATTGCCAATACCCCAGGCTTCGCTCACTTGCTGGTCCATGGTGCTTTTGATCACACCGCTTAATAAAAGATCAGGTGTCACACCGGTAGGGTTATTATTGTTGGTATTTGTATCTGCAAAATCTTTGGTACAGGCAGCGATCAGCACCATAACTGCCAGTACAGGTATTGTTAGTTTAAACAGTTTCATTGTTTGTAATTTTTAGTTTGATCGTTGATTATAATTTGAAACTGAGGTTGACGCCATAGCTGCGGGTGGAAGGCAAACTCATGTATTCAATACCGGGTAAAGCCGTACCCCCGGTATAAGACATGGTTTCCGGGTCAATATGCGGTACATTATCCCAGAGGAAAAGATTACGTCCTACTAAAGAAATGGTCATTCCCCGTATGGGCAGTTTACCAAATACTTTATCAGGAATTGTATAACCGATCTGTAGTTCACGCAGCTTCACAAATGAAGCATCATACATCACGCCTTCTGCAATACTGCGGCCACCTGTCCAGGCCGTATGCCATTCCCGGGCGGTAACTTTTCTTGTATTTGCGCTGATAGTTCCGCTGTTTCCGTTGGAGAATACAACTCCCTGGCCAACCACCCCGTTACCTTCTTTACTCAGGTCATACCCGTCTGCACGGCCTTGCAGTGTTTCAGTAATGATACCACCTTCACGGCCTACGGTTTGTGTTTCCGAATAGAGTTCACCACCCTGGCGGATATCAAACAGGAAGCTCAGGCGGATACCTTTATAATTAAGGCTGTTGCCAATACCCATTAACCAGTCAGGATTATAGTTACCGAGCTTGATACGGTTCGTGGTAGCTATGGGGCGGCCGTTAGCACCGAATACCATCTGGCCGGTGTACTGACCGGATGCATCATAGTAAGGTTTTGCAGGATCATCACTTTGTACTCTTGCAAAACCAATTCCATATAAATCACCCATTCTTTCACCTACCCTTGCTTCCACACTTACCCGGCGGCTGGCCATTACATAATTGGTAAGGCCATCGCTTAACTCCAGCACCTTGCTCCTGTTTGCAGAAAAGTTGACAAAAACATCCCAGGTCAGGTTCTTCTTTTTAATGGGAGAACCTGTCAGCATGATCTCAATACCATTATTCTTAATTAAACCGGCATTGATCTTACGGGTATTATAACCACTGGTATTAGACAAAGGAATATTTAGGATCTGGTTCTTGGTACGGCTCTGGTAATAGGTAATATCAATACCCAGCCTGTTGCTGAAGAAACGGATATCGGTACCAAACTCGTAAGCAGAACTGATCTCTGGTTTCAGGTTCAGGTTAGCCAGGCTGCTGGTTTCACCATAGATCTGTGCAGCACCAAAAGGCTCACTGCGGTTATAGGTTTGGGTGAAGGCGAAGGGATCAGTATCATTGCCTACCTGCGCCACACTGGCTCTGAGTTTCAGGAAGCTGATCACAGATGGCAGTTTGATCATATCACTGATGATGCCACTGAGTGCAACAGATGAATAGAAATAGGAATTATCTTCCGTTCCGAATGCTTTGAGATTTTCAGGGAGTGTCAGGGCACTGCTCCAGTCATTACGACCGGTTATATCTAAGAAGATTTTGTTTTTCCAGGAAACACCTGCAGAACCATACAGGCTATTGATTCTTTTGGCCACATTGCTTTGCTCCACCACTAATGCAATTCTTGAGTTATTCAAACTGTAAATACCCGGTATATTCAACTGACCCGCTACTTCTTCTTTGAACCGGGATGTCTGGCGCATCTGGTTGCCACCCAATGTTCCGTTGATGCTGAAATCGCTGTTGATATTCCTGTTCAGGGTGAACAGGAAATCGGTATTGCGTTCTTCATTTACGATATCCGTTTCACGGTATTGCCCGAATGGAAAACGTTGCGTACTGAATCCGCGACGGTATTCCCTGCGTTCACTGCTCCAGTCAGTAGCTGTACGCACCTGCAGGCTCAGCCAGTTCGTGAAATCATATTTCAGAATGATATTACCAATGATCCGGTCGTAGTACTGGCCGTTTGTATTTTCCAGCACGGTCAGGTAAGGATTATCATGATAATTATAGTTCCAGCTATATTGCTTCTGGTTTTCCAGGCCGGGCTGCCAGAGCCTTTTCATATCACTCACTTTCACAGAGGCAGGTAACCAGCAGTTAAATAAATACATGATACTTTCCGTACCATAACTGATGGAAGGCCTGTTATCACTTTCACTCTTGATATAACTTACAAAAGCTTTAGCCGATAATTTATTGGTAAGATTATAACCACCCGAGAGCGACAAAGTGTTTCTTGTAAGATCAGTATTCGGTACGATACCTTTCTGATCCAGATTGGTATAGCTCAGCCTGAAATCACCATCCTTATTACCACCCACCAGTGCCACATTATTAGTGAATGTGCTTCCGGTTTGTAAGAAATTCTTCAGATTATCCTTATCCGCCAACCAGGGAGTAGCCGTGATCACAGATCCCGGAGGTGCATTCAGATCACCGCCTGTAAAGGGAATTACCTGCCCGTTCAATGTGCGGGGGGAGTTGTACTGCGGAAAAGATTGGCCGTTAAACGCTGGCCCCCAGCCCTCATCCGTGCCATCTCTTAATCCGCCTCCTGCACCATTTACAAATGCAAAATCATCACCAATTCCCTGCCCGTATTTTTTTTGATATTCGGGAAGTTTAAGCGGGGTTTCTAAGGTGAGGTTACTGTTCACTTCCACTCCAATTCCTTTTGAACGCTTGCCGCTTTTTGTTTTAATTAATATAACACCATTGGAAGCTCTTGAGCCATACAAGGCCGCAGCAGCTGGTCCTTTTAATACACTCAGGCTTTCTATATCATCCGGGTTGATAAAGCTGGCACCATTTCCAAAATCCACTTCGAGATTACCACGGCCAGATGCCCCGGTAATCGAATTACTCACCGGTACGCCGTCAATAACATAAAGAGGTTGGTTCTTATTCAGGTCCACTGAACGTTCGCCACGGATAGACACCCGGGCAGAACCGCCGATACCGGAGGGACTTCCCACGACCGTAACACCAGCTACTTTACCCGCCAGTTGGTTCACCACGTTAGTCTCTCTTGCCACGGTCAGGTCTTCTCCCTTTACTTCCTGGATGGAATAACCCAGTTTCTTTTTTTCTTTTCTGATACCCAATGCAGTCACCACCACTTCATCGAGGTTTTTTGAATCCACCTGTAACAGAACAGAAGCAGCATCAGCCGCTTTTACTTCCTGGCTGATGAAACCGACGTTACTGATCTGCAGCATGGCGTTCTCTGTTGCATTGATTTTAAAAGTTCCCGCATTATCCGTTGTGGTTTGGATTTTTGTTCCTTTCACGATAACGGTAGCCCCGGAAACCGGTTGCTGGTTTTCAGCAGATACGACTTTACCAGTAATAGATGATTGTGCCATACTGATACAGGACAGCAGCAGCAGTAAACCGGTAAACAAATAAGATTTTAGTTGAAAAAGTTTTTTTAAACACATAAGCCAGTGATTTTAGTTTTTAGTAACCCATCCGATTGAGATGCGAAATTGCCGGATGAATATGAAGAAACTCTTATGGCCGGATGAACGAATGGTTATTGAAATATGAACACAATACCATCTTTTAAAATGATAATATTGAAGTAACAGGCCGCATTTATTTTAAGCAACTCAAACGGTTGAGTTGAAAATCCGCAACAGCATCATATTTCCTTAACCTTTTTCTCATATACAGATAACCATCCGGAAACATACTGGTAGTAGTAAAAACGGATTTTTATCAAACCGCACTCATGCAAAAAAGACCCGTTGATGTGGCTGTGATCTCCGACCTGCATTTAGGCACCTATGGAAGCCGGGCAGCAGAAGTACTTACCTACCTGAAAAGTATATCACCAAGATTACTGGTACTGAATGGTGATATCATTGATGTATGGCAGTTCAGCAAACATTATTTTCCGCCGCCGCATATGGCCGTGGTCAAAGAGATATTCCAGTTACTGGCTTCCGGAACAAGGGTGATCTATATTACCGGCAACCACGATGAGAACCTGCGCCGCTATAATGATCTCCAGCTCGGCAACCTGCAACTCACCGATAAAATAGTGATCGAGATCGATGGTAAAATGACCTGGATCTTTCATGGCGATGCTTTTGATAATACCACCAAAGGCAGTGCAAGGTTCTGGGCAAGGATGGGCAGTAATGGTTATGCTGTTTTATTGGGATTTAACCGGGTGATCAACCGGGCCATGAAAATGATGGGACGGGAACGCATCTCTTTATCCAAACGGGTAATGCAAAGAGTGAATGAGTCCATTGTCCGCATTGATGAATTTGAAACCCTGGTGGCAGAGCTGGCTATTGAAAAAAAATACGACTATGTGATCTGTGGTCATATTCACCAGCCCAAAAAAAGGATCATTGAAACAGCACTGGGAAAAGTAACCTATCTCAATTCGGGCGACTGGATAGAACACCTGACGGCTCTGGAGTATTATGATAAAGAGTGGCATATCTATCACTATGATGAAAACAAAATGAAAACACTGAACATTAAACAGGTGAAGACGCACCCGGATGTGATCCCAAGTGAAATTGACTTTTACCTGCACTCATTGGGTGCATAAATAAAACGATATGAAAATATTTTATGCTGTACAAGCCACCGGCAATGGACATATCAGCCGGGCCATGGAACTGCTGCCGCACCTGCAACGGTATGGCAGCGTTGATATTTTCCTGAGTGGCGATAACAGCAACCTGTTACTGGATGCACCGGTAAAATACCGCAGCAAGGGTATCAGCCTGTATTATAATCGCAAAGGAGGATTGAATTACTGGCATACGGTGAAACAACTTCGCCCGGTGGAACTCTGGGAAGAAATAAGAGATCTGCCCGTGGAGAAATATGACCTGGTATTAAATGACTTTGATTTTATCACCGGCATTGCCTGTGCAAGAAAAAGAATTCCATCCATCCATTTTGGTCACCAGGCCAGCTTCCAGTCAGACCATACCCCAAGACCGGAAAAGAAAAGCCTGCATGGAGAATGGCTGTTGAGAAATTATGTAAAGGCTTCCCATCACGCCGGCTTTCATTTCGAGAGCTATGATGAAAATATATTCGGGGCCGTGGTGAAACAGTATATTATCAATGCGGCCCCGGTTGACAAAGGCCATATCACGGTCTACCTTCCTTCCTGGTGCGAAGCACAGTTACAACTGTTATTACAGGCCTTACCGGCTTTTCGTTTCGAGGTCTTCAGCCGGGAAACAACAACCATACATAAAGAGAAGAATGTTCTGTTCATCCCGGTGAATAAGGAATTATTCAATAAAAGCCTCACCAGCTGCACCGGTATTATTTGCGGCGCCGGTTTTGAAACACCGGCAGAAGCCTTACAGCTCGGCAAAAAGATCATGGCCATTCCCATCCGCGGGCAATACGAACAGCAATGCAATGCCGCTGCACTGGAACAGCTGGGTGTTACCTGTTTGCCCTCTGCAGGCCAGCATTTCAAACAACAATTCTATAAATGGATACAAGCCCCTGCTCCTTCGGCTAAAGATTACAGCCGCACCATTCCGCAATGCCTGGAGCATATTTTCTCGCTGGCAGAAAGCCGGGTGATGGAAACCATTCTGGCAGAAGAAATACTCTGTTAATCATTAAAGTACCAGGTAAAATAAAAAAGCCATACCGGGCCTGTCCTGCCACGGTATGGCAACTGCATGAGAAATCTGCTCCCTGTAACGATTACTAACACATGAGAAATGTGACCGGGACGATTGGGTAAATATAAGAGCTGTTGTAAAGATGCAGCAGCAGTATTACCTGCCTGTTAGAAAATGATTATGCTAATATTACTATACCCGGCTTTTCAAAACCGGTTTACCCTTCCTGTTCCCTGTACTTCATCTAAGTTTCGTACTTTTATCGGGGAAGTCTGCCTGTTGAAAATAAACCCCTACATATTATTGCTGTTTATCGGGCTAAGTCTTGCCACTTTTTCTGCTGCACAAAAAGAACAGGCCATCGTCCGTTTTGATTTTTATGGCGATAGTATTCTACTCCCGTTTAACAATACTTCATTGGTGCCCTTACCCGGTAAGCTGGAAGAAAAAGCGATTCAGTCATTCGTGCAAACAATCAGTCAGTCAGATTATTCCCCTGTCATCAATGCCTTGCTGGCATATAAAACCGCCTATAAGCTCGATGACTGGCTTTTTTACCAACTGGTCCGGAAGACAGCCCAGCAGGTAAGTCCCAAGGCCGACAACTATTACCGGTATACTTTATACAAATGGTTCCTGCTGACCCGCTCCGGTTATGATGCCATCCTGGCAATTGCCGGCGACCAGTTACTTTTTTATGTGCAAAGCGATGAGAATATTTATAATATACCTTACCGGGTTAAGAATGGCAGGCAATATATCTGCCTTAATTATCATGACTACGGCAGTATTGATTTTGAAAATGTGCAATTCCGGGAGCTGGCACTACCGGCGGTTGCAACTGCTAAAAAAGGGTTTTCCTATAAGATCAGCCACCTTCCCAATTTCAGGCCGGATGCCTATCTTGAAAAAGATATCCGCTTTAATTTTCATAACAGTGATTATTATTTTAAAATAAAACTGAACCCTGAGGTCAAAACGATTTTTTCCAACTACCCGGTGGTGGATTATGAATCGTATTTTAACATCCCCCTGAGCCGGGAGACGTACCAGTCGCTTATCCCGGTGCTGAAGCAGAAGACCCAAAAATTAAGTATAAAAAAAGGTATTGATTTCCTGGTGCATTTTACAAGGGAAGCCTTTTTATTTGAACCCGATTCAGCAGTTTTCGGCGCAGAGAAACGTCTATCGCCTGAGCAAACCCTGTTGTATGAACAAAGTGATTGCGAAGACAGGGCAGCCTTATTCTTCTACCTGGTAAAAGAAATTTATAACCTGCCGATGATTGTCCTTAGTTTTCCAAGACATGTAACGATAGCCGTACATTTGAAAAAACCGGTCGGGAAACCGATACTTTACAATGGCAAAAAATATACTGTGTGTGAACCAACCCCGCAGAAAGATGAGCTGGGACTGGGGCAATTACCAGCGGGGCTGCAGAAACAACAATATGAGATCGCTTACAGCTATACACCCGGTCAACTGTGATCCTTTACTCGGCTTCCATGCCCTGGTTGGCGGGTTCAGTTGCCAGGGGCTTCAGGCTTTCCAGCCATGAAACAGTTGCAGGTAAAATAGAAGAGTAGTAGAAATTTCCATTATAAACCAGGTAAAGATGACAGCACTCTTCGCAACGGGTGCTGAAATAAAGAGTTTGAAATATTTTACCCTTTGCAAAACACCATATTTTACCTTCTCCCCTGCAATTCTTCCTTTTCTCTTGCCCGGAAAAAGGCCTTTGCAATTCCCGCTGCAACAAAGCTATATTTTGATTTCCTGTTACCGGAATTTGTGTATAATACCGGGTATAGCGCAGGGAATCGGCTCCATAGGGGTCTTTATAAAACACAACTACAAGACTGTCTGCACCGGTTAATCTTGCATCCAGTTCTGTTGCCGCTAATTCAGGTAAGCGGATATTTTGCTGACCCTTTTTCTCCTTACAGGAAATAATTGTCAGGGATAAGCAGATAAATACCAGGCTGGTAAAAAAATCAGATAACATAATCCCGGGTTAAAGAAAAGCCGCCTGCATCACTGCAAGCGGTGCTAAAATAATTGAAAAACCAGATTAATATACGTTTGTCTTGGGAGTAAAGCTTGTCCAGCCCTGTAACCAGTTTGTGGTACCTACGGCACCCACATAAGTAGTAACAACAAAATTGGGAAACTGGTAAAAACTCGCAGCGTTAGCAGCGGTAGCCGGGCTGCCGGCTTTCGGTGCAAAGTTTGGAGCTGCCAGGTTAAAAGGGTTTTCCAGCATAATATCTGCAGCGGCGGTATAGGTTTTGCAGCTATCGGCACCTTCGGCAGTCGTCTTAACCGTTGCAGCATTGATCAATGAAGTGCTTGATACTTTATAAGGTTCTACCACAGCATGAACCAGGTTATGACGGAACCTGGAACGGCCATCAATATATGCCTGGGCCGTTGAATCACTTTCAAACTGAAAGCCCCCTTTTGCATAACCCATCAGGATAGAATTACGCAATACAAACTGGGTGGAACGTCTCCAGCGGGTGTTAAAATTATGATTACCTAAAGTACCGGCTGCACCATTGGGTCCGCAGAAGGTAAAATTGCTTAACTGCGGGCGGGTACGGGGACTTGCCACTGTACCTGTTCCATCGTTATCGCACTCAATACCATTACCGGCATCACCGCCATCTACAAACAGGGGATCACGGAGAGAAATACCAAATTGCAAACGACCGACAAAACCAAAGTCAAAATCGAAATCATCATCCGCTGTTGCAAAGGCAATCAGGTTTCTTGCATTGACAGTTCCTCCGAAAAATTCATAAGCATCATCATTACCATAGGATACCTGTATATTTTCCAATTTGGTACCACTGCCTACACCACCACAGGTTAGTCCGTTGATCTCAGAATTTGGATCGGCTGCTATACCGGCAAATTCGATACGGACGAATGTCAGTGACCCACTGTTATCTGCAATAACACTGCCGCCATATTCGGAATTGATACCACCTTCAATAATGGGAGTGGTGCTGCGGTTAGTGGGAGCATTGCCTAATAAAACAATACCACCCCAGTCGCCGGGTGCACGGGTAGCAGGTGATTTGCCAGAAGTAAAGATGATCGGTTCTGCTTGTGTTCCTTCTGCAAACAAACGGGAATTACGCTCCACGATCAGGGCACCTTTCTGAACACTGTCACTTACGATAACACTGCCGGCTGCAATGGTCAGTACTGCACGGTTATTTACAAAGACATATCCCTTCAAAGTATACTTGCCTTTTGGGAGAGTAACATTCTCATCAATTACACCGGTAATAATCTTTGTACAGGTAATGATTTGCTCTTTAGTACCAGTACAGCCGGTAGGGCCGGTGCCGCCATTGTTCACTGTTGAATCATCAATATCAACTTTCACACAAGAGGCAAAAGTGATTGTGATTACTGATAGTGCAAGAATTAATTTTTTCATTTTTATTTTCTTTGTTTGAAATTTATTGTATTATAATTTTTACTTCAGGTTCAGATTATAGGTAAAGCCAACAGTAATCGTTGTTCCCGGTGTATAGGAACTAAATGTTCTGTCAGTACCACTATTGAATACTTTCTTATCATCCCTGTTTTCATAAGTAGCAAACGCCTGGTTAAAAATATCACTCACCGTGAGACGCACTTCCCCTTTCTTCTTCATGATTTTGCGGCTTATCTGGAAGTCAACCAGGTCCCTTGGTTTTTCATAAATATCACCGAAGTCATCATTACCCACCAGGGAAAGGCGCTGGCCGATCCGGTTGTATAAAAGTGAAAAGCTGGTTCCTTTTTCTCCATCGTATTGAATACCCGCATTGATCAGGTAGGGCGATTGTCCCTGCAATGGGCGTTGGGTAGATGGCAGTTTATTACCGGATGCATCAACGTTGCCAAGTGTTACTTCAGAGAAAATCAGTGAAGCATTACCATTGAAGTATAAATTCTGAAGCCATGAAGCTTTCTCAGAAAGAAAAGCCAGGCTTTTACGGATTTCTAATTCCACTCCAAATAATTGCGCCTTTTCTGCATTTTGAAATTGATATTGACGGCGGGTCGCCACACTGGCACTATTTAATCTCAATTCGATAGGATCAGTAAAGTCTTTATAGAACACACCTGCTGATAACAATTCACCTGCCCGTGGATAAACTTCATACCGGATATCCGCGTTGATGATGCTGCTGCGTCTCAGTTCAGGTGATCCCGCCGTGGAAGCGATCTGCTCAAAATCAAAGAAAGTAAAGGGTGCTATTTCCCTGAACTCAGGCCTGGCTACTGTCCTGGATCCGGCCAGGCGGATATTCGTTTTCGTAGAAGGACTGATAGTAAGGTTAAAAGAAGGAAGTACATCAAATTTATCCGTATCTATTACCTGGGCTTTGTCAGTACCGGACTGGTTTGATTTAAGTACCTGTTCGAAGTTTTCAAACCGGCTTCCCCAGATTAATCTTACTTTATTACTCAATTTGTTATCCAGCATGATGTAGCCGGCGGATAACGCAGATACACCAAAATATTTGTCCTGGGGATTTTGTAAATCAGTACTTAACTGGAAACCTGTTGCACTAAAATTCTGCGCACTGAATATCTGGTTGTAGGGTAATGTGAGAAGAGCTTGATCTGCCGGTTCTCTGTAACCCAGGATAATTGCTCTGAAATCCCGGATACGCACAGTAGCCGCTCCCCCTACTTTTAATGTATGCGATTGTTTTCCCAGGTTAAAAGGCAGGGAGGCAGACGCATTATACCCAAATGTATGATCTTTCAGGTTACTGAAAAAACGGTTTGTATTATTTCCCCTGAGGTTGATGCTGTAAGGGGCACTGGTGCCAATACTCTTTCCATAGGTTTGAACCCGCAAATCGGGTTGTTGTTTATTATTATAAGAATAGTTGGCATTCCAGGTGAATTTTATATTCTTAAAACCGATCTGGTGCGTGCCTTCAAACTGAGAAGTGTAGAGACTCCGTTGATTCAATACACTGGAACGCATAGATACATCCTGCAAATTTTCGGTATTGATACCGGTACGGCGGTAATAATTATCCTCAAATAACTGGTTGAACAGGTTTTTGAAAGCTACTTTATGTTTTCCTTTTGTCCAGGCAATATTGGCAATAGCTCCCCAGCTTACATTGTATTTATTCTGCTGATCATTGTAGTCAAAAAATTGCTGACCGCTTGCTCCTTTCTCAAATAATTCTTTTGTGGCGCTGTACAATAACTTAGAGTTCCTGTAGGTAACCCCCAGCACAGAACCAAAGGCACCGCCTTTAGGGCCCTTAACAGCGTTAGCCCAGGTAAGATTATATTGCTGTACAGGGCCTGCTGTTGATTGTGTTTCGTTGTACAAATCATCCCTGAATGATTTTGCAACGGCCAGTTGCTCAGCAGCACTGAGTTTGGAAAAATCCAGGTATTTTTTGGGATAAGAAGAAGGCAGGCTTCGCTGGTTATCAAAACCAAGCCAGTCCGTACTTCCTCTTTCATTACTGATAAAATCTTTGAAAGCGGATTGTGTATTGAAACCAAGACTGGCTCCAAAACTAAGTTGGTTAGAGGTGGGAATATCTTTGGTTTGTATCTGAACAAGTCCCCCGGCAAACTCACCGGTAAGATCCGGTGTGGCCGTTTTATTAATAATGATATTATCGATCAGGTTAGAAGGGATGATATCAAAAGAGAATGCTTTTTTATCGGGCTCACTGCTCGGCATCTGTGCGCCATTGATCATCGCAGAATTATACCGGTCACTCAACCCTCTCACAATTACAAACTTATTGTCCTGGATGGAAGCACCACTAACCCTTCTCAATACTTCCCCGGTGTTTTTATCGGGTGTACGGCGGATAAAATCTGCTGCAATACCGCTGGAAAGAGCTGCATTGTTTTTCTGGAAAGCCAGCAGGGCATTGGTGCTTTCCTGGCGACGGGTTGATTTTAACACCACCCCCCCTAATTCTGATTGTTTACTTGGCTCCAGTACAATATCAATTTCATTATTTCCACCCGAAGAAACCTCCACCTCGGCAATGGATTTACCGGTATATCCTGTGGCAGAAACAATGAGGGTATATTTTTTCCCCGGCTCCAGGTTTAACGTAAAGCGTCCTTCCACGTTAGCAGCAGTTCCCGTATTGGTGCCTTCGATAAGTACAGAAGCTCCTGCAACAGGCTCATTTTTCTGGTTAGTTACCTTACCGGATAATTTAATTGTTGTTTGTGCAAAAGAGGAAGAAGCAACCCCAAAACACATGATCAGTAATAAGAAGCGTACCCTTGCAGTCATATCAGTTATTTGCGGCAAAGGACGGCTTGTAAGATTACCGGTATGTTACTCCCGTGTTAACCAATTATGATGGCAATGTTACGCCAGTGTTAAGCCGGGTCTTAAAAACGGTAATGAAAGCGGAAAGTAAGTACGTTGTCCTTTTTATCAGTGCTGTAACCGGTCAATTGGGAGGTTTCGTTCTTAACGATATCGTAATAGACTACTAACCGCAGGTTTTCATTCAGCACCCTTAAAAACCCGATACCCCAGGTGGAATATCGTATATCCGTGGCGTTGAAATTGGTGCCCGGCTTTCCGATTTCCAGTTCCTCCACTTTAGTATTAGGATCATACCAGTCGTATTTGATCAGTAACTGGTTATTCCGGTTCACAATATGCTGCAGCAAAAAAAAGAACCCACCGTCAAACTGCCGGAGGTAGGTGGGAGCATCCGGCAAAGTACCGGGATTGGTGCTGGTGCTGGAAGTGCCCGGTTGTGAACCTCTCCAGTATTCATTTCTAAGTTCCGTCTCTCCCCAGCCGTGTTTGAATTTTACCTGCAGGTCTGCTCCATAATAATGGCGGGGAGCTATTTTACCAATATTGGATAGAGCTGAATCAACGATATATAATTTATCCCCCGCAGCATTGGCTTTGGTTTCATAAACATATTTAGTGGCCTGCCGCCAGCCGCCATATAATAAAGAAAGTCCCCCGCTCAGCTCCCATTTTTTAAACTTTTGTGGTTTGACCGTTACCCGGCTGATAAAATCTTTATGGCTGTCAAAATCTGTGGTACCCGACAGACCCTGCCCGTTAAAAAGCCCGGCATCAATTTTAAAAAGCTTATTCTTTGCATTTTTTCTCAACGGATCGTAAGTAACCATAGCCCCGAGGTCTCTTTCCGAGGGCATCAGTATCTGCGACATACGGCCCCGTTCGGGTGCTTCCCGGAACTGGGAGGAAAGATTGACCTCAAATCCAAAAGGCCGGGCGAACATACCTGCTGTCAGTGAAAAATTATGCTTCTTTTTTTCATACACTTTTACAAACACATCCCGCAGGCCAACGCCTCTCTCCGTTGCATCTACCTGGAAAGTAAAAACAGCTTTCGGAAACCCATCCTTTGTCGCCAGGAAATAGTCAATTCTTATCCTGGCCCGTCTAAGCATGAACCGGTTATTAGAGAAAGCGGAAAAATTTCCCCCGTTATAGGACGCAGCCCCTTTTTCCTGTGCCAGCTGGAATTGTGGCTGCAGGTAGCCTGAAATACGAAGGTTTTCAAACCTTTTCAGGACCGGCCTGACTGTATCCTTAATAAAAAAAGAAGAATCAATATCCGAAAGGTATCGCTGTGCAACTGCTTTTTGTGAAAACAAAGAACCAAGAAAGAACAGAATTATAAATACAACCCTATATTTTGCCATTGATACATCTTAAATTAATGAAAACCCTGCAGGTGAATGAATGCAAATATAAAATCTTTGTTACTCCTGTATTATCGAATAGTTATCCCTATATTAAATAATTATTAACTCTAAGCCGGTTACCCCCATCATGTAGGCAACCCGGTAATTTCGCAACCAGCAAAAGCAACACAATATGAACTCCTTTCTGAAGATCTTTATGCCCAAGAACAAAGTGTTTTATGAACTCTTTGAGCAGGTGGCCGACAATGCCTCTAAAATGGGTAAAATCCTGTCGCAGGTGGTGGCAGAGCCTGATTTTGATAAACGGGCAGCCCTGATTGCCCAGTTGGAAGACCTGGAACATGCCAATGATGAACTGACTCACAGCGTATTTACTGAGCTGGGAAGGAATTTTATCACCCCGTTTGACCGGGAGGATATCCACTACCTCGCCACTTCACTGGATGATATTGCTGACTATATCTATGCCGCCGGCAAAAAGATCAATTTCTACCGGGTGAACCCGAATGATATGGGGATGCAGAAATTTGCTGAACTCATTGAGCAGAGTGTGCACCAGGTAAAACTGGCCGTAACAGAATTGCGGGATATGAAGAATATGCGCAAGATCACCGAAGCCCTGGTAAAGATCAATAGTATCGAGAACCAGGCCGATGATATTTTTGATATGAGTATTGAACGTTTATTCGCTACCGAACCCGATGCCAAAGAAGTGATCAAGAAAAGAGAGATCTACCAGGTGATGGAGATCGTAACCGATAAATGTGAAGATGCCAGTAATGTAATTGAGTCGATCATTATTAAGTACGCATAAATAGTTTGAAGATTTGTTACATTTTCAAATTTTCAACTCAGCACATTTTCAAAATAGTTTATGACCACTTTCCTGATTGTTATTATAGCGCTGGCCCTGATCTTTGATTATATCAATGGATTTCACGATGCAGCCAATTCCATTGCCACCGTTGTTTCCACTAAGGTATTGACCCCTTTCCAGGCCGTGTTATGGGCTGCGGTTTTCAACTCCATTGCCTTTTTCATTTTTAAAGATCATGGTGTTGCAGATACAGTAGCCAAAACCGTAAAATCCGGCGTCATCGAAACTCCCGGTGCCAAGGAAGGGATAATGATGGTGGTTATTTTCTCTGGCCTAATTGCAGCAATAACCTGGAACCTGCTGACCTGGTGGCTCGGTATTCCTTCTTCTTCCTCTCATACATTGATTGGAGGTTTTGCCGGTGCCGCTATCGCAGCTGGTGGATTCGGAGCCGTCAACTCTGCCATCATCATCAAGACCGCCAGTTTTATTTTCCTGGCCCCGGTCATTGGTATGATAATGGCATTTGTGATGTCATTATGGTTTTTAAGTTCTTTCAAAAAAGGATGGACCTCCAAAATATTTTCCATCATTATCATTCTTGGTGTTATCGCCTTCCTGGCCACCAACCTTGAATTCAACAGGGAAATATTGGCTAAAAAAACACACTACGATTCCTACACTGCACAGGTAATATTTTATTCTAAAAATTTCAAATGGATACTGCTGGCGATCATATTATTAGTAATGGCAGTATTTTCCCTTTACCTCAGCCAGTTGAATGCACATAAAGCCAATCAATGGTTCAAACGCTTGCAACTGATTTCTTCTGCTGCCTTTAGTATCGGCCATGGTGGTAATGATGCGCAAAAAGTAATGGGTATCATCACTGCAGCATTAATTGCAGGGGGTTCTATTACAGAATTCAGCCAGATGCCGAACTGGGTACCGATTGCCTGTTATGCAGCTATTGGTTTGGGAACCATGAGCGGTGGCTGGAAGATCGTAAAAACGATGGGCACCAAGATCACTAAAGTTACCCCTTTCGAAGGTGTGGCTGCCGAAACTGCAGGAGCCATTACATTATTTGTAACAGAAGCATTAAAGATTCCGGTGAGTACCACGCATACAATCACCGGTGCCATCATGGGTGTGGGTGCTACCAAAAGATTATCCGCTGTAAGATGGGGCGTAACGATCAACCTGATCTGGGCCTGGATTCTGACCATTCCGATCAGCGGATTGTTAGCAGCGGGTGTTTATTATGTTGCGCATTATTTCTTGTAATATCATATCAGCTTCTTTGCTAAAAAATCCTGACTTTTGTCGGGATTTTTTAATTTATGGCAACAATACTTGTAACAGGCGGATGCGGCTATATTGGTTCGCATACGATCGTGGACCTTATCGAAAATGGTTATGATGTAATTTCAGTAGATAATAATTCCCGTAGCAATCCCGGCATCTTCTCCGGTATAGAAAGCATAACGGGCAAAAAAGTGAAGAATTACAAAGTTGACCTTTGCAATTTTGATGACACGTTTGCTATTTTTCATGAAAATGATATCCGTGGTGTTATTCATTTTGCAGCCTATAAAGCAGTGGGCGAATCTGTAGAGAAGCCTTTATTGTATTTTGAAAATAACCTGACCTCGCTGATCAATTTATTGAAATGTGTACAGGAGTTTGAAACACCCTACTTTGTTTTCTCTTCTTCCTGCACGGTCTATGGCAATCCTGACCAGATACCGGTAACTGAAAAAACACCGCCTAAGCCTGCAGAATCGCCCTATGGTTATACCAAACAGATGGGCGAGCAGATCATCAATGAATTTGCCAAAAGTATCGGCACCCATTGTATCCTGCTGCGCTATTTCAACCCGGTTGGAGCACACCCTTCCATTAAGATCGGTGAAATGCCCATCGGCAAACCACAGAACCTGGTACCGGCCATCACACAAACCGCTATTGGCAAATTGGATAAAATGACGGTGTATGGTAATGATTATGATACCCGGGATGGTTCCTGCCTGCGTGACTTTATTCATGTAAGCGATATCGCCCATGCTCACACCTTAGCGATCAAATACCTGGAAGAAGAAAAAAATACCGGCCTGTGCGAAGTATTTAATCTTGGTTCCGGGAATGGGGTAACTGTACTCGAAGCTATCCATGCTTTTGAAAAAGTAAGTGGTACTAAATTGAATTACGAGATCGGGCCCCGCAGAACGGGTGATGTGATCGCCATCTATGCCAATAATGATCTTGCCCGCCAGCTACTTGGCTGGAATCCCCAATATTCGCTGGAAGATATGATGCGGACTGCCTGGGAATGGGAGCAACGCCTGAAAGCGGATGATACCATTTTCAGCGGGCAACCTGTACAACTCAATTAAAGACCAGTTGTACAAAGAGGAAAGAAAGAGTTTACTTTCTCAGTACCCGTTTCCCTCTTAGTTCCTTACTTTTGCGCAGCTAATTTTCAAACATGCTCAAAGACATACAATCAACCGGAAATAAAGATACCCGCAGTGGTTTTGGTGACGGCATCGTGGAAGCAGCCCGCAAAAATCCCAATGTGGTAGCGCTGACTGCCGACCTGGCCGGATCGCTGAAACTGCAACAGTTCATGAAAGAATTTCCTGAACGTTTTGTACAGTGTGGTATTGCCGAAGCCAATATGATGGGCATTGCTGCCGGTATGACCATCGGTGGTAAAATTCCTTTCACCACCACTTTTGCAAACTTTTCTACCGGAAGGGTGTATGACCAGATCCGCCAGTCGATTGCTTACAGCGATAAGAATGTAAAAATCTGCGCATCCCATGCCGGTATTACACTCGGAGAGGATGGTGCCACCCACCAGATACTGGAAGATATTGGCCTGATGAAAATGTTGCCGGGTATGACCGTTATTGTTCCCTGTGATTATGCGCAGACCAAAGCAGCTACTGAAGCCATCGCTGAATATAAAGGCCCGGTTTACCTTCGTTTCGGCAGACCGGTTTGGCCCATCTTCACTTCCGACAGGCCTTTTGAAATTGGTAAGGCCCAATATTTCAGTGAAGGAACGGATGTTTCCATTTTTGCCTGCGGCCATTTAGTATGGAATGCTATCCAGGCCGGTGTTATTTTAGAAGAAAAGGGAATCAGCGTGGAAGTGATCAATATTCATACGATCAAACCGCTGGATGAAGCAGCAGTGATCAGTTCGTTGAAAAAAACAAAATGTGCTGTTACTGCCGAAGAGCACAATATCATTGGCGGGCTGGGCGATGCAATTGCTCAATGTGCTGCCAAGAATTTTCCGGTGCCAATCGAATATGTGGGTACAAAAGATACATTTGGCGAAAGCGGAACACCCAAAGAATTGCTGAAGAAATATGGCCTTGACGTTCCAGATATCGTGGCAGCCGCTGAAAAAGCCATGAGCCGGAAGAAGTAAGGTTAAAAAATTGTTCCAAATACAAGGGCAGGTTCTTTTCATAATTGAACCTGCTTTTCTATTTTTATAACAGTTCTCTATTAAACAATGATGATTTCCAATATTCAAAGCCACCCAAAACCAACAACAGTATGTCCCTGACAACCATAAGCGATAGTGAATTACTGGTGCAATTCCGTAATCCCGGGACTAAAGAGAAGGCCTATACCAGCATCATCCGTAAATACCAGGAAAAACTCTACTGGCATATCCGCCGGATGGTAGTGGAACATGAGGATGCCAATGACGTGTTGCAAAATGTGCTGATCAGGGTCTGGAATGGCCTGGAAAATTTCAGGGAAGACAGCCAGCTCTACACCTGGCTTTACAGGATTGCCACCAACGAATGCCTGACCTACCTGGAACAACAGAAAAAAAGAAGCTCGGTGAGCCTGAGCGATGTGGAAAGCGGCCTGAGCAACAAGATAAAAGCCGATAAGCATTTTGACGCTAACAAACTGGAGTGGAAACTACAGGTTGCCATGCAACAGTTGCCTGAAAAACAGAGAGTTGTTTTCAGCCTGCGGTATTATGAAGAAATGCCCTACGAGGAAATGAGCCGGGTGCTGGAAACCAGCGAGGGGGCCCTGAAAGCCAGTTACCACCATGCGGTCAAAAAAATAGAGGATTATATCAGGAATCATTAAACTTTGAAAGCCGGATAGCGTCTGAATTACTGTAAAAATGGCACAGAACAACAACATATTGCAAGAATTGAGAGAGCTGGAAAGCAGCCTGGCCAATATGGCTGTTCAAAATATCTATTCCGTTCCGGAAGGGTATTTTGAAGGGTTAGCTCCGCAGGTGCTCAACCGGATCAAAGCAATGGAAGCAACAACAGCTATAGAAGAGTTGTATTTGTTGTCGCCTGTCGTTAGTGCTCTGCCAAAACAAGTCCCTTATACTGTACCCTTTGGTTATTTTGAAGCATTAGCTGAAAACAGCATGCAGCTGATCCGTCAGACCGGCCTTTCTGCAATGGAAGAAACAGCCAACCTTTCACCATTACTGGGCGGGTTGGATAAACAGATGCCTTATACGGTTCCGCAGGGGTATTTCAACGGGATAGAAGAGAGAATGCTGAAAGCCGTAACCGGCGCAGAGCAAACCGCAAAAGAAGAACTGGAAAGTATTTCGCCTTTACTCAGCGGGTTGAAAAAGGAAATGCCATTTAGTGTACCGCAGGGTTATTTTGAAAATATGGCTGCCGCAAAACCGAAAGAACAGCAAACTGCTAAGGTTATCTCTTTCAGCAGCAGGAAATGGTTCAAATATGCAGCAGCGGCTATTTTGGTAGGTGTGATTGCAACAACCAGTGTTTTATTGATAAATAATAAACAACCTGATTCGTTTGCTAAGTTTGAAAAGAAACTGAACAAGGAGATTAAAAAAACAAGCGATAAAGAGCTGGATGAATTTATAAAGTATGCTGACGCAAGTCAGGGTCTTGTATACAACGAACCTAAAGAAGAAGTAAAAGCTTTATTGAAAGACGTTCCCGTTTCGGAATTACAGGGTTTCCTGGATGAAATTGCCGACCCTGAAATTGTAACAGACGAACCCCTTGAAATGGAATAAGCCATGAAAAAATATTTGATCATATTGAGTTTATTCATCCTGGCCGGGTTTACCGGTTTTGCACAGGATGACCCGGAGCCGGATGAAAAAGGTGCCGGAAAACTGCAGGAAAAAATGAATGAGTACATTCAGAAAAGGCTGAACATGAGTAAAGCCGAAGCAGAAAGGTTCAGGCCAGTTTTTCTCCGTTACCTGCTGGAATTAAGAAAAACACACCGGGAAAATAAGGCCGACAGACCGGTTATGCAGTTAAAAATTGCTGAACTCAGGGTACGTTTCCGGGATGAATTCCGGCAAATATTGGATGAAAAGAGGGCAAACAGGGTTTTTGATGCGCAAAGAGATTTTGAAGACAAAGTGAGGTTGGAGTTAAAACAAAGAATGCAGGAAAGACGGCAGGGAGGAGGAAGAAATAAGGCCATGCCGTTGTAAAATATTTTACCCTATTTTTGAACTTGGTGTTTTTCATAGGTTAGCAACGGCCGGCCCTATCCAGGGCGGGCCTTTTAGTTTATAGCCTTCGTTGAAATGTCTTCAGGAAAATTTCCAGGTTGGATTCTTCACATCATGATAAAACAAGAAGGTCCATTTTTCTTTTTCTCCCTGCTCCCACCATTGCTGCCGCAGTTCCATCGCTTTCTTTCCATCATAATCATACTTGGCCGCAAAACGATGTTTCATCTGCTGTAATTGTGGCGCATCATCACCTCCAAAAAAAATGATCTCTCCTTCATCTTTTATAGTGAATACTTGGTGATACAGGGAATGGGCACCTGTAATGGCATACTCAATATAGCCATCTATTGTTCCATAGCCATCGAGCAACTCCACCTGCGAAGTATTCTGCAAACATTCCAGTTCATGCGGGAAATAGGAAGGAGTTCCTTTTTCAAAAGCATAGGCCAGTTCCTCCCTTTGTATATAATACATAGCGTTGGGAAGAGACAATCTTGCCCCCAATCCGTCCCTCTCAATACCAACAGCGCCAGCATGATCTTTATGCAAATGCGACATCAGCACTTTCGTCACTTCAGCCGGATTGATACCTGCATCCATAAGGTTTTGATGCAATTGCAAGGTTCCGTTCTTCTCAAAACCCAAACCTGTATCCAATAACAATACATCTTTAGAAGTAATGACCACGAAGGGTTGCACTTCCACCAACAGGCTGCCGGACCCACGGCTCTTCAGGTCATCCACCTTTTCATCGAAGGGAATAAATTTTTTTGACTGATCTATTGTAAACGTACCTTCTGATATGGGTATGATTCGCATAATTAATAAAGGAAAGCTGCAAGTTGCAACACAATTGCCCAATTTCCCAATTGCAGTTATTGAAATTACCGGAGCACCATTTGCCGGTCAGCATCGAGGCGGATCAAAATGAATAATAAAATAGTAAAGGTCAGTAAAGAGGTGCCCCCGTAGCTGATAAACGGAAGCGGGATGCCGATTACCGGTGCAAGCCCCACAGTCATGGCAATATTGATAGCAATGTGAAAAAAGAAGACCGCAGCCACCCCGTAAGCATAGCAACGACTGAAAACACTGCGCTGCCGTTCGGCAATGGTGACAATGCGGAAAAGTAATAACAGGTAAATAGCCAGTAAAATAAAACTACCGGTAAAACCAAAACCCTCCCCGATGGTGCAAAAGATGAAATCGGTACGTTGTTCCGGCACAAAATCATACCGGGTTTGCGTGGCTTTCAATAAGCCCTTGCCAAATAACTGGCCGCTGCCAATGGCAATCTTGGATTGGCGGACATTATAATCCGTATCCTTTTTCTTAACCTCAGTAGTTGTCTCTTTTTGATGCGCCGCCATATACTCGGATGGCACTTCTTTACCCACCGTACTGTAAATCCGTTCTACCTGGTATAGCTTCAGCACATGTTTGAAAACAAACGGCACTGCATATAACTGGATACCAACACAAATAGCCCACAGAAAAGCTACCCTTAAAAAAATGGAGCGGTTGCGCTTTAACTGCCGCCGCATACTATAAAGGGCCAGCGCTGCAATAACGGTCAATATAACCGCTAAGGTGAATTTTTCAAATATAAGTGTGGCTACGATCAAAGCAGCAACAGAAAATCCTATAACGAGTATCCCGGAGGGAAGGCCTTCCCGGTACATCACAATAAAAAAAGAGAAATAAACAAGGGCCAGCCCCGTTTCGCTTTGCATGATCGCCAGTACCGCCGGGAAAAGCGCAATACCTGCCGCAATTAACTGTGATCTTGTTTTAGAAAAATCAGTTTCCGGTCGCGATAAATATTTTGCCAGGGCGAGGCAGACAAAGATCTTACAAAACTCCGCCGGCTGAAAGTTGAATGCACCCAGCCTGATAATTGATTTTGTTCCTTTAATATCATCATGAAAAGGAAATACCAATAACAGTGTAAATATGCCGAATGCATACAGCAGGTTAGCCGTGGCTGTAAAGAATTTACTATCGGTCAGCAAAAGGAACAAAGCCAGCAGCAGGGAAATGACAAAGAAATAAAACTGCTTACTGTAATCTGTTTTGAAACGCAGGAAACTTTGAAAAAAGGGATCGCCTTCTTTATATGTTGCAGCAAATATAGCCGTCAACCCGATGGCCACCAGGGCAAGGTAGATCCATACAATGCTCCAGTCTATTCCTTTTGATATGGCGGGGTTCCGGTCGTTCATGAAAGTTTATTTTCTCCCGATTTGTAAAATTGTTTTTCATCCGGCAGCAGGGCCAGCACTTCCCTCCTGACTTTCTCTTTTACGGGTACAGGTTTCTTTTTATCACCCGGTTTACTGCTTGTTGTAAACCGCAGGAATTTTTTGATCAGGGTACTGTCTTTATAATCATTATACCATTTATAAGCCCTGGCAGAATCTGTTTTATACTGCAACCGCTTGAAATAAGCCGGCATCAGGTTCGCTTTCGATATCCTGTCCACATCTGTCTGGCTTTTTTTCATCAATGTATCATTCAAATATTTTTCGATCATGATACGGGCAATCGGGCCTCCCCAGGTGGCACCGTAGCCGGCATTTTGTACGAAAACCGCCACCGCGATCCGGGGATTGTCTTTCGGGGCAAAACAAACAAACATCGAGTTATTCGGCAATTTGATGCGCTGTCCGTCAAGAATAGTATAATTCTCTGCCGTACCTGTTTTTGCACAAACATCTATATTGGGTATCTGTGCAATACGGGCTGTACCAAATTTCACCACATCATGCATTCCTTCAATTACTGCCCTGTAAGCGGTATCGGGTATTCTTGTCAGGACTTCATGTTTCAATCTGAATTTATTCATCAGTGCTGTATCCGCTTCTGATTCCCCATCAATTTTTTCTACAAAATGAGGTGTGTAATAATAGCCTTTGTTGGCAACGATACACATGGCATTGGCCATTTGCAAAGCTGTTGTCCCCATTTTATCCTGCCCGATACCTAAAGTAAGATTGGTACAGGAAGTCCAGTGTCCATTATTTTCCTTATCATACACAGAGCCGTCATAAACTCTGCCTGTACTTTCACCCGGGAGATCAACACCCAGTCTTACACCAAGGCCAAACTCATTTAAATAGTGTCTCCACACTTCATATCCCTTTCTTACTCCTCCATATTTAGGATTGTCAACCGTTAGCCGGTAAATATGGGCATAATAAGAGTTACAGGAATTCGCAATAGACAAGCGGACATTGGCAGCATGTCCTCCACCGGCGTGGGTACAGGCTGGTTTTCCGTGGCCACATAATGTATAACGGCCTCCGCAGGGGAATCCATAAGAAGGAGTAATTACACCCTCATTCAATGCTATTAACGCACCTAAAGGTTTGAAAGTAGAACCGGGTTCATACAAGCCGCCGATAGCCCTGTTCAGCATGGGGCCTGTAACATCCAGCGTCATCCTGCTGAAATTCTTACTGCCATCCGGGCCGGTAAGATCATTGGGGTTAAAATTAGGACCGGATACCATTGTAAGAATACCACCCGTCTTTGGATCTAATGCCACAACCGCTCCCACTTTATTGGTCATCAGTTTTTCGGCCAGTTGCTGTAATTCAATATCAATATAAGTCCTTAATCCACGACCGGCAGTAGCCGCCGTATCAAAAGCACCATTCTCATAATTTCCGACCAACCTGTTCTTATTGTCCTTGATCAGGTATTGCACGCCCCGCTGACCCATCAATACTTTTTCATAATACGCCTCCAGTCCACTTTTACCGATATAGTCGCCCATCCGGTAGTAGTTACCTGACCGTTCAATATCCCTTGGATCAGCCTCTTTGATATAACCCAGGATATGGGCCGCTGCATTGAAGGGATAAATCCGCAAAGGACGCTCCACCAGGTAAAAGCCGGGATACTTCCAACTGCTCTCTTCAAATTTTGCCTGCAGATCAGCAGTCAGTAACCCTTTGAAAACGGAGGGACGAACAGCGGTGTTCTTCAATTTTGCCTCCAAAATTTTCTTTTTAAAATCAGCCGTATCCATATTCAGCATCCGGCAAAAATCCAGCGTATCAATTCCTTTTACCTCTGCCGGGGTGACCATCAGGTCATAGATGATCGTATTGTTCAGGATAGCTTTACCTTTCCGGTCAAAGATGATACCCCTTTCCGGGTAAATGATCTTTGGATACACCGCATTGTCCATGGCCAGTTGCCGGTATTTACCTTCCACCACCTGCAGGTAAAACAACTGGGCGATGATCACCACGAAAGCAATAAGGAAAATGAGTCGGATAATACGGCTTCTCGATTGGTTGAACACAGGCATAGACAGAAGTAGCGATAAATATTGACCGGTAAGAGGAAGTGATAATTACAATCTACAAATTACGATTTCAAAAACACGGTTTCCAAGTATTTGAAGAAATAAATTTTGTTTTAAGAGAATTTTCTGTTTTCGTCTTTCTCCGCATCGTTCATTCTACGATTTTTTATACCGATGAACTACGCCGTATTCGTTCTGAATTTCATTCTCCGGGGGAATAATAACTCCACCGTAATGATGAGTAACATACTGATGCCGGTGGTGGAAATGACCTTAATAACGAAATCGAGAAAATTGCCAAACTGCAGCCACTGCAGGAAGGTCATATAAAAATGGTGAAGTATGGTCAGGATCAGGACATAGACCAGGTAAGGCGTCCAGCCCATGGCCCTTGGCGAAGGCTCCCGGTAATTGAACTCCGAACTGTCTTTGGGGGTAAGTATATTAATTACAAAGGGTCTTACATAAGCTAATAAGGTACAGGCCGCCGCATGCACACCGATCTGCATACTGAAAGCATCCAGCGTCAGGCCGGTTACAAAACCAATGATCAGCAGGTTGATCCTTGAAACGGAGAACGGTAACCAGAGAATGAACAGGTAATAGATATACGGAATGATATATTGGTGCAGGTGCAACTGGTTGAGCAGGTACACCTGTACAAGAATAAACAGGGCAAAACGGATAATATTTCTGATCAGGTCACTCAACGGTTGTAATTTTTAGGATCATCAATCTTCTTTTTAGTATCATCCCTCAGCCTGGCCTGTTCATCATCATAAAGGTTCTCTATGATATGGACCTGTTGCAGGTTAAAGAAATTAGCCGCTGTTTTCAACTTTAGTACATAGAAATTAGTGCTTTTATCTGCCAGGACCTCAGCAACCGTCCCTACCATGAACCCCGGAGGGAAATTTGAATTGACACTGGTCAGCACCGTATCTCCTTTCAGCACTGAATCCGATTTGGGGATATTGCGCATGGTCAGGTAAAGAGGATCCTTCCCATCCCATTCGATAGTTCCCATATTACCACTTTTTTTCAGCACCACACTTCGTTTACTCTGCACATGCAACAGGCTCATCACCTGGCTGAAGTTGGGACTTACATTCACCACCACTCCCACGGCACTTCCATCTGAATTGATGACCGACATATTATCCCTGATCCCATGATTGGAGCCTTTATTCAGTTGTATATAATTTTTCTCTGCCGTTACTGTATTATACACCACCCTTGCATCTCTCCAGAGGTATTGCCTGTAGTGACCCAATGTATCATAAGGAATGGAATCCCTGACAAAACGGGTAATCGTATCGATCTTTTCAAAATTGGATGGTAAAAGGTTCAGCAGCGAGTCATTGAGTTGATGCAACCGCTGATTTTCAGCCTTCAGGTGAAAGAAGTCATCCACAGTTTTATACCTGGAATTGATCCTCCCCGTCAGTTCATTGGCAAAACCAAGTCCTTTCGCCCGGTGAAACCGGTTATAGGTAAACAATAAATACAGCGCTGCCACCTGCAATGCAAGAAAACAAATGAACGTAAAATAGCGGCGGATAAATAGAAATACGTTGCGCAAAGTAGCAGGTTTGAGTTCAGCAGTATCGGTCAGTAACGTCAGTCTGGTTACTCTTCGTATAGCTCACTTCGTACTTACAATATGTTTAACGCATTACAAAAGGGTACCGGTCGTAATGTTTTAACGCTATACCTGTCCCCCTTACCACACTTTTAAGCGGATCATCTGCCACATGTACCGGTAATTTGATCTTCTGGCTCAGGCGTTTGTCCAATCCACGTAATAAAGCACCGCCACCAGTCAGGTACAAGCCACGGCGGTAAATATCAGCGGCCAGTTCAGGAGGTGTTTGTTCCAGTGCTTTCAGGATCGCTTCCTCGATTTTGAAAATGCTCTTGTCCAGTGCTTCAGCAATTTCCTGGTAGCTCACCATGATCTGTTTGGGGATACCCGTTACCAGGTCACGGCCATTTACCGGGATATCATCCGGCGGGTTATCCAGGTCTTTCATGGCAGCGCCTACATTGATCTTGATCTGCTCAGCGGTTCTTTCACCAATCAGCAGGCTATGATAGCGGCGCAGGGCCTCCATAATATCAGCCGTAAATTCATCACCCGCAATCCGGATGGACTGGTCACAAACGATGCCTGCCAGGGCGATCACGGTAATACCGGTGGTACCACCACCAATATCAATGATCATATTTCCCACCGGCTCTTCCACGTCGATACCTATACCCAGTGCGGCTGCCATAGGTTCGTGCAGTAAGTAAACTTCTTTGGCACCGGCCTGTTCTGCACTATCTCTAACAGCCCTTTTCTCTACTTCCGTAATAGAAGAAGGGATACAGATCATCATTCTCCAGCTTGGGGGAAACAGGGGCTTTTTTGGATAAACCAGCTTGATCAGCTCCCGGATCATCAGTTCAGCAGCGTTGAAATCGGCGATCACACCGTCTTTCAGCGGACGAACCGTCCGGATGCTTTCATGTGTTTTCTCGTGCATCATCAGGGCTCTCTTACCTACGGCCAGCACCTCTTTGGGGTTGTTGCGGTTCAGGGCAACTATACTTGGCTCATTCACCACCACTTCGTCGTTATGTATGATAAGGGTATTAGCGGTACCCAGGTCTATAGCTATTTCTTGTGTAAACCAGTTAAAAAGTCCCATTCTTAATTATTGGATTGATGTGTGCAAAGTTGGAGGAAATAATTTGAATTAACAAAGCCGAAACCCTTGTCCCACAAACCTGCCTGCCGGCAGGCAGGGATTTTGGCTTTGGGTGGTTTTACCTGCCCGGCCACCAAATTGGTTTTCCAGGGCTTTTTTTACTGATCATACCGGGTTTCTCATTTTTTAATAATCATTTCTTGTTAGCCCTGTTTGTTTGCAATTATTGTTCCTGTTTTCAGTAACAGCGATCAGCGGAGCAAAAAAATCTTCTACCTTCATTTTATGCGTATCATCACAAGAACTGTTTTGATCCTTTCCGTTGTCAGTTTGTTTGCTGATATCGCCAGTGAATTATTATATCCCATTATCCCTGTTTACTTAGACAGCATCGGTTTTTCTGCATTGTCTATCGGTATCCTGGAAGGTATTGCGAATTTTACTGCGGGCATCAGTAAAGGTTATTTTGGCAAACTGAGTGATGAAAAAGGTCTCCGGTTGCCCTTTGTAAAACTGGGTTATTTATTAAGTGCCATCTCCAAGCCCATCATGGTGATGCTGACCAGCCCCTTCCTTGTTTTTATTGCCCGTACATCGGACCGCTTAGGTAAAGGAATTCGAACTGCTGCAAGAGATGCATTGCTTTCACAACAAACAACACCTGAAAATAAAGGAAGGGTATTTGGTTTTCACCGCAGCATGGATACAGTGGGTGCCACCATCGGCCCGGCATTAGCTTTATTGTTTTTATTCTTTTACCCCGGGGAGTACACAACAATTTTTTATTTCGCTTTCATTCCCGGCATCATCAGTGTGCTGCTGATCTTTTTATTGAAAGAAAAGAAACAACCCGTTTCCACCTTTCGTGACGGGCATATTTTTTCATACTTCCGTTACTGGAAAATTGCTTCACCTGAATACAGGAAAGTTGTTATTGGATTATTACTGTTTGCGCTGTTCAACAGTTCAGATTTTTTCCTGTTGTTAAAAGCCAAAGAAGCGATCGGTGATGAAAAGATCATAATCATGGGTATCTCCTTCAACGGTATTACTATCAGTGTGGCGGCTTATGTTTTTTATAACCTTATTTATGCCCTGTTCTCTTACCCGCTTGGCATAGTAGCAGACAAAATAGGGTTTAAGAATGTGATCCTGTCTGGCATGCTGTTATTTGCCATCGTATACGCAGGCTTCGCTTTAAACCCTTCGGTACCGGTGATATTTGCTTTATTCTTTATCTATGGATTGTATGCTGCGGCTACGGAAGGAGTGATCAAAGCATGGATCACCAATATGGCCCACAAAGACAACACGGCCACCGCCATCGGCTTTTATACTTCCTTTGAAAGTTTTTGTGCCTTATTCTCCAGTATTATTGCCGGTGCTTTATGGTCAGGGCTCGGAAGCTTCTATATGTTTGCCTCTACCAGTCTCATTACAATCATTGTTATCCTTTATTTTCTATTCAGGATCAGGAGAAACTAATCCTCCTTTGCTCCCGTAATAATTTTCACCGGCAAATCTTAACAGTTTGGCACGGTTCTGGAAAATGGGGCTACGAACACAATTCTTCCACAAAAAATTCATTGTTATGAGAAAAGTCATGGTATTAGCAGCGGCCTTATTCATCGTTATCTCCTCGCAAGCCCAGAGCCGCAGCACCAACAGTTCATCTTACAAAACCGCACTGGGTGTAAAAGTCTGGGACGGCGGTGGTATCTCTTTAAAACACTTTTTCAATGGCAATAATGCAGGTGAACTGATCGGTTATTTCTGGAGCAGGGGTGCCCGTTTCACCGGTTTATATGAAATACATGGTGATATTACCGGCGCACAAGGTTTGAAATGGTACATCGGCCCGGGTGCCCATATCGGTTTTTACAATACCAAATATGGTAATGGTGCATTTATCGGTGTTGATGGTGTATTGGGTCTTGATTATAAATTCCGGGGTGCGCCGATCAATATGTCTATCGACTGGCAGCCTTCTTTTGAATTTGGCGACAACCGCGGCTTTGTGGGAAGCTGGGGTGGATTAGGCATCCGTTACACCTTCTAATATATATCGGTTCAATATCTATCAGCAAAGAAGTGATCAGTATGATAGTGATCACTTCTTTTGTTTACTTTAGTACAAATAACCAACATGAGGATACACTTTCTGCTTGCTGTTACTGCTCTTTTTATTACATCCATTTCATTTTCCCAGGTTGATGCCATGAAAGCAGCCAACGATTATGAAAGAGATGTAAAAGACAGCATTACTAATCCATACGGGCAGAATAAAGTTGCCGGCAAATACTATGACATCAGGGGTTTCAAAATGTACTTCGAGGTTTATGGGGAAGGAGAGCCGTTACTTATTATTCATGGCAACGGAGGTTCCATCAATAATTTCATTTACCAGATACCTTATTTCGCTAAAAAATACAAAGTGATCATTGCTGACAGCCGCTCCCACGGCAAGTCCGTTGACAAAGGCGATTCACTCACGTATGAAATGATGGCCGATGACTATGCGGCTTTACTGACTGCATTAAAAGTTGATTCCTCTTATGTGATTGGCTGGAGTGATGGGGGCATCAATGCATTATTGCTGGCTATCCGCCACCCGGAGAAAGTAAAAAAATTGGCCGCCACCGGAGCTAATCTTGTTCCCGATACAACGGCGGTTCCACAACAGATCTGGGATATGGTGACACCAACATTTAAGATGCTTGCTGCTAAAACCACCAGGACAGAACAGGAAAAGACAGCTTTTAAATTATATCGTTTATTATGCGAACAGCCTCATATTCCATTGAGTGATCTTCAAAAGATAAAATGCCCTTCCCTCATCATCGGTGGTGATCATGATGTGATCAAAGAAGAACACACGATGCTTATTTATAAAAATATCCGGAAAGCTTACCTGTGGATATTACCAGCATCAGGTCATTCAACTCCCCTGATGTATAAAGATGACTTTAATAAAGTAATAGAGCGTTTCTTTTCAGCTCCGTATAAAATTATTGAAGGAAGTGACCGGTTTATGTAAGTCATTAAGCAGAGACAAATCCTAACCGCATTTCCATAGCATGGCTGAGCAGCGGCAATTTTCTTCGCTCGATCAGGAAGCTGTTGAGTTGTGCTATTTCCCGGAAGATATAATGTTTATCCGCAGCGGCTTTCAGGTAATCTTTACCGGTGCTGCCGCCTGTGCCAATGCGGGTGCCGATCATCCGGTGCACCATATTCATGTGGCGGTAACGCCAGCTGCTTAGTTGTTCATCAATTTCCAGCAACACATTCAGCAGTTGAAACGGCAACTGTAATAACGGGTAACCCCTGTACAGCATGATGAATAAGGCTGCACGACAGGCAGCCGGGGATAAGGAACGGCCTTCCCATTGTTCACTGTTGAATATGTCATCAAATCCGCCGATATTATTTTTCTCTGCTTCAGCAAGGCTTGATTGATAACTCGTTTTATAATTGCTCCAGAAAGAATCGTCGGCACCTTCCTTTAAAAAGGGCATTCGCTCCAGCCAGTTGTTCAACAAATCAAGTACTGATTTACCACCCTCAGCTTTTTTAATGATTTCAACCTGTTCGGGTCGTAATTGTGCCGTATAATATTCTTTGCCGTGCCGGTGTTCAAATTTCAAACCCAGCTTCGCTTCCAGTTCTTTGAATTGCCAGCTTTGAAAACCGGAGGCGGGCCGCAGCATATCCCTGAAATCCAAAAAATCCATCGGCGTCATCGTCTCCATGATATCGATCTGGTGCACCAGCACCCGAAGGATGGTAACACAGCGGCTCAGCCGGTGAACAACAGTTTGCAGTTCGGGAGAATTATCATTGAGTGCCGGTTTGTTCATAATGGCCGCCACCGAATCCACTTCATGATGCAGTTGTTTGAACCAAAGTTCATACGCCTGGTGAATAACGATGAACAGCATTTCATCATGCGCCGGTAACTGCAGCTTATCACTTTCAGGGAACTGGGCATTCAGGATCTTGTCTAATTGCAGGTAGTCATGATAATGAACTTCGGAAGGCATAAGCAATATTTAAATGAGATAGCGGCGAATAAGATTAAGAAACAGGCGGTTTGAATTCATAGCCAATATCAGTCCGGTAATAAATCCCTTCGTAATGGATATGATCTAATATATCGAGTGAAATATTGACGGCTTCTTCCAGGTTCTTATCTAACGAGGTAACACATAATACCCGGCCTCCGTTGGTAACGATCTTCCCGCTCTCTTCTTTAGTTCCTGCATGAAAGACCAGGGATTGTTTGCCAAATTGTTCATTCAGTCCTGTTATTTCAAAGCCTTTTTCATAACCCAGCGGGTAACCACCGCTCACAGCCATAATAGTAGCGGCTGCCCTCGGATCTGTTTTTATTTCCACCTGGTCCAGTTTTTTTTGGGTGGCGGCAATACATAAACCAACCAAATCGGTTTCCAGTCTGGCCATCACCACTTCTGTTTCCGGGTCACCCATGCGGCAGTTGTATTCAATCACATAAGGATCACCATTCACACTGATAAGTCCAAAGAAAACAAAACCGGTATACTCAATACCTTCTTTATGCAGACCATTGATCGTTGGCTTTATAACCCTTTCTTCCACTTTATACATAAAACCGGGAGTTGCAAATGGGACGGGGCTGATGGCACCCATGCCACCGGTATTTAAACCGGTATCTCCTTCACCAATTCGTTTATAATCCTTGGCCTCCGGGAGGATGAGATAATTTTTGCCATCCGTAATAGCAAACACACTGAGTTCAATGCCTGTCAAAAATTCTTCCACCACCACTTTCTTGCCGGCATCACCAAATTTGGATTGCTGTATCATCAGTTCAAACTCTGCAATCGCTTCCACATGGTTCTGGCAAATGGCCACACCTTTACCGGCCGCCAGCCCATCCGCCTTAATAACAATAGGCAAGCTATGCTGCTTAAGATAATCAACTCCTTCCTGGTAATTATCAATGGTAAACTCCCTGTAAGCAGCGGTAGGAATTTTATGCCGCATCATGAATTCCTTGGCGAAAGCTTTACTGCCTTCCAGTTTGGCACCTTCTTTTGAAGGGCCAATGAAGTAAATATCTTTTAACTGCTCATGGGCTTTGAAGTAATCATAGATACCATTCACCAGGGGCTCTTCAGGTCCCACAAATACCATTTCGATCTTTTCTTTGCTACAAAAAGCAGCTACGGCATCAAAATCATTGATATCAAGTGCTACATTGATACCGCATTGGGCGGTTCCGGGGTTGCCGGGAGCAATATAGAGGGGGTTGGCCCACACACTTTGATTCAGTTTCCAGGCAAGGGCATGTTCCCTGCCACCAGAGCCGAGTAGAAGGATTCGCATAATTGGTTTTATAGCCGGATGTTAAAAAGCACTGCGAATATCGGAACGATATTTAAAAGATGGCCGGGAAAATTATCGAGTGGTCATTTTTCTGTATTTTGGCCGTTAGTAACGATTCAAGTCTCTGATTATAAACTAAAAAACACTGTATGAATCAACCCTTCCCTCAAAAAGGACATCCTAAAGGCCTGTATGTCTTATTTGCCACAGAAATGTGGGAGAGATTTAACTACTACGGGATGCGAGCCATATTGGTTCTGTTCATGACTAAAGCTCTTTTATTTGATAAAGTCTTCGCTTCTAACCTATATGGTAGCTATACCAGTCTCGTTTACCTGACTCCTTTGGTAGGCGGTTATATAGCAGATCGTTACTGGGGTAATAAAAGATCAATTATCGCTGGCGGTATCCTGATGGCAATTGGGGAATTCTTATTATTCTTTTGTGGCTCACTATATCAAACCTCTGAACAACTATCATCTTTATTATTCTTTTCAGGTCTGGGATTTATGATTGCGGGAAATGGCTTCTTTAAACCTAATATCTCATCGTTAGTTGGCCAGATTTACCCGAAAGGTGACAGGCGGATTGATTCCGCTTATACTATTTTTTATATGGGTATTAATGTAGGAGGAGCTATCGGGCCATTAGTTTGTGGTATTGTTGGAGATACGGGTAACCCGGCTGATTTTAAATGGGCTTTCCTTGTAGCAGGTATCGGAATGCTTATTAGTGTGGTGATACAAAAATTGTATCATAATAAATATGTAGTAACTCCTGAGGGAACTCCATTAGGTCAAGTACCAGATGATGCTCCAAAAAAATTCTCCAACCCTGTTTTAATTGGTACTGGTTTGGCTTTAATGTCCGTATTAATGATTGGTTTGTTATACGTTGATGCAAAAGTTTTCAGTTTCCTTACGTACCTGCTGATTGCAGCAGTTATATTTATCGCTTTCATTTTATTTTCAGATAAGACGCTTTCAAAATTTGAAAAAAGCAGAATTGGTGTAATTTTTATTGTTGCTTTCTTCGTTATTTTCTTCTGGTCTGCATTTGAGCAAGCCGGTGCATCACTGACGTTCTTTGCCGAGGAACAAACCCAGCGGGATCTTGGATTTGTCAATATCCCAGCGAGTATTTTCCAATCATTGAATTCCATTTTTGTAATCGCATTTGCCCCGGTTTTTGCATGGCTCTGGCTTAAGTTAGGAAAAAGAGAACCTTCCTCGCCCACTAAAATGGCGATGGGGCTTTTCCTTTTGGCAGTTGGATATCTCTGGATTGCCTTTGGAGTAAAAGATGTTCAACCCGGCATCAAAGTGAGCATCATTTGGCTTACAGGTATGTATGCATTACATACATGGGGAGAGCTTTGCTTATCACCAATTGGTTTATCATTGGTAAATAAACTAGCTCCGTTAAAATTTGCCTCCTTATTAATGGCTGTATGGTTTTTAGCTAACGCTGCAGCTAATAAACTGGCAGGTGTCTTGAGTGCCTTATATCCAGAAAATGGGAAAACAACCAGCTTCATAGGTTATCAAATGAATAACATGTATGATTTCTTTATGCTGTTTGTTTTTATGGCAGGTATTGCATCAATTATTTTATTTTTCCTATCAAAGAAATTGCAAAAAATGATGCATTCGTAAAAAAGAATAAAAGCCACTATTTTCAAACAGGTAGCGGATTTGCTACCTTTTTTATTTTTCCCTCTCCTTCCTTTTCCTATCTTTCCTAATTAAAATAATTCAGCCATGTGGAAGCAACATCCTAAAGCTCTGCCCTTTTTATTCTTCTCTGAAATGTGGGAACGGTTTGGGTATTATTTGATGATCGGGATCTTCACTTTGTACCTGAAAGACGTTAAGACCGGCTATGCCATGACGGAAGCTGAATCGGCAGACCTGTACGGAACTTTCATTGCACTGGTATTTCTTACTCCATTTATCGGAGGCTTACTGGCCGACCGGTATCTCGGGTATCGCAAATCTGTAGTGATGGGCGGGCTGATGATGGGGGCCGGTTATTGTTTAATGTCTATCCACAGTTTACCGATGTTGTATTTATCAATGACGCTTGTTATCCTGGGCAATGGTTTTTTCAAACCCAATATCTCAACCCTTCTTGGCAACGTGTATACCACGCCGCAATACGTACAGCAAAAAGACGATGGGTATAATATCTTTTACATGGGTATCAATATCGGTGCTTTCATTTGTAATTTCTTCGGTGCAGCTTTATACATTGCTTACGGCTGGGGTGCAGCTTTTATCGCTGCCGGTGTGGGCATGTTTCTTGGTGTGGGTATTTTCCTGGCAGGCACCTCTCACTACAAAGCCTATGATGTAAAAAAAGGGGTTACGGAGAACGATATGTCAATGACCCGTATCGTACTAACCATTTTTGTTCCCTCTGTTATTGCTGGTATTGTGGGCTGGATGATTCCCGGAACCTTAGTGGGTTCTGATTCTACGGATGCTTTTATTTTTGCCTGCATACCTGTCATTTATTTTTACTCCTCTTTATATTTCAGTGCAAAAAAAGAAGAGAAGCGGCCCATTGCAGCATTACTGGCCATCTTCGCTGTAGTAGTGATGTTCTGGGCGGTCTTTAAACAAAACGGATCGGCATTGACCACCTGGGCTGACCGTTATACCAACCGGGAAGTAACCGGTGGAACACAAAAAATATTCGGTAAGCTGAATTTTGCTCAAACGATCAGCTATCAAAAAGATTCCGTAGCGAAATATGATGAACAGTTCCGCTTGCAGAAAGAAAATGGAAAAGTGGTGAAGGAATTGAACTATCCTGTTTATTTCAAAAATATTCCGGCTGATCAAAAACCGGCAGAAGGACAGGAGGTGAGTTTATGGGCCACCAATCTGAGTCAATCTATCAATCCGGGCTGGGTTATTTTGCTAACCCCGCTGGTTGTTGCCTTCTTTACCTGGATGCGGAGAAAAAATAAAGAACCATCAACGGCCACCAAAATTGCCTTCGGCCTTTTCATATCAGCCTTATCTGCCCTTGTAATGGTTGGTGCTGTATATGCCAGTAACAATGGTGGTGAAAAAGCAAGTGTGTTGTGGCTGGTCTGCAGTTATGGTGTTATTACTGTGGGAGAATTATTATTAAGCCCGATGGGATTATCATTAGTATCCAAACTGAGCCCTGTTCGTATCACTTCCTTAATGATGGGTGGCTGGTTCCTGGCTACCTCCATTGGTAATAAATTATCCGGTGTGCTATCCACGATGTGGGATAATTATGATCATAAAGCCGGTTTCTTCTGGCTCAATTTCGGCTTACTGATGGTGGCTACTGTTATGTGTTTTGCCATGCTGAAATGGCTCAACCGGATCATGAAAGAGAAAGGGGTAAAATAATTTTTTCTTTTGCAGCATAATAAAAAGCTATTGGCCAACCGCTAATAGCTTTTTTCATATCTTCCCTTTACCAAAATAATTGTTATGGCAGATCAGAATAATTTTAAGCCGTTTGTGTCACCTGAAACGCAAATGGCAGAATTCACCGTCAAGTCCATTTTAACCGGTGCCGCCTTTGGTATCATATTCGGCGCTTCCACTGTTTATTTAGCACTGAAAGCGGGATTGACTGTTTCAGCTTCTATCCCTATTGCTGTACTGGCCATCACATTGGGCAGGAAATTCTTAAAGACCACGATCCTTGAAAATAATATTATACAAACCACGGGCTCTGCCGGTGAAAGTATAGCCGCCGGGGTTGTATTTACCTTACCGGGTTTTTTATTCTTAAGTGAATCGGGCAGTGCTAACTTCTTTAATTATTTCACCATACTTATATTAGCCATCTTCGGTGGCGTATTGGGAACCTTGATGATGATACCGCTGCGCCGTTCATTGATCGTACAGGAACATAAGACATTACCCTATCCCGAAGGAACAGCCTGTGCCTCCGTTTTGAAGGCGGGTGAAAAAGGAGGTGATTTTGCCAAAACAGCCTTCATGGGTTTAGGTTTTGCATTTGCCTATGCCATTTTGCAAAAGATCTTTCATGTGATAGCAGAAGCTCCTGCTTTCATGACCAAACAAACAGAACGTTTTTTTCCATCGGCGAAAGTCAGCGGAGAGATCACTCCCGAATATATGGGTGTTGGTTATATCATCGGACCAAAGATCGCTGGTGTCCTGGTAGCGGGTGGAGTATTAAGCTGGTTTGTTTTTACACCCTTACTGGCCAGTTTATTAAATGATAACGGTGCCATCATCGCTGCACAATTGGCTAAACTCGGTTACCTGAAAGATATTAGTACTTCCGGCGGTCCCGGTGGTTGGGATCCTGCAACACAGGGATTTGCTGACTGGTCAACTGCCATTTACAGGGCTTATATCCGCCAGATAGGTGCCGGTGCTGTGGCAGCAGGGGGCTTTATCACATTAATCAAAACAATCCCAACTATCATTTCTTCCTTCAGGGGAAGTATCGGTTCATTAAAAAAAGGAAGCGGGGTTGATGCAAACACAGTTGTACCCCGTACAGAAAGAGATCTTTCCATTAAAGTAGTAGGAATAGGGAGCCTGATACTGTTATTAGTGATCGCATTACTTCCAAATACATTAATACCCGGCAGCAGCATAGGAAGTAAATTATTACTCGGATTATTGGTAATCATATTCGGCGCTTTCTTCGTAACCGTATCATCCCGCATCGTTGGTTTGATCGGTTCATCCAACAATCCAATTTCCGGGATGACTATCGCTACGCTGATGGGAACCTGCCTGATCTTTATTGCCGTGCAATGGACCGGCCATGTTTATGAACCGATGGCATTGGTAGTTGGTGGTATGATCTGTATTGCTGCAGCCAATGCAGGAGCTACTTCACAAGACCTGAAAACAGGATATCTTGTCGGTGCCACACCAAAATACCAACAGATCGCCTTATTTGTGGGTGCTATCGTTTCTTCATTAGCAATTGGAGCTACAATAAAAATTCTTGATCAGCCTACCGCCGAAATGGCGGCACAGGGTATTCAGCATGCAATCGGTACCGATAAATATCCTGCACCGCAGGGAACACTGATGGCAACATTGATTAAAGGAATCCTTTCCTTTAATCTCGACTGGCAGTTTGTATTAGTAGGTGTATTCATTGCTGTTGTAATGGAGTTGTGTGGTATCAAAGCATTGAGTTTTGCTATTGGTATCTACCTGCCGCTATCTACAACCTTACCCATCTTCATTGGTGGTGCAATAAGAGGTGTTGTTGAATGGAGGCAGAAAAAACAAAATATACAGGTTGCTCCGGAGGAGGAAGATCTCGGCAAAGGAAACCTGTTTGCTACCGGCTTAGTGGCAGGCGGTGCTTTAGCGGGAGTATTGGTTGCCATTCTATCATCCATCGACAGTGTCAATACACAATTAGGAAAAGTCAATGCAGAACACGGCATTGCCAGTTCCTTTGGCGGTGAAGGCTATAAATGGTTGGGAGTTGCTTTCTTTGCAGTGATGGGATTCGTTCTATACCGAATCGCCACAGGTAAAAAGAAAGCTTAACTTTTAAAAAACTATAGAATATTAAAATGCCCACTCCTGCGAGCGGGCATTTTCTTTCAGTGTACGGATTCAAAAACGGTTATATGAAATTCATGTAGTCGTATTGTTTGGCTAAGATGCTTTTATCATCCGCCTGCAGCCATTTCTTCAGTACGGTGGCATATACATTCTTAAAATCCACTTTGTATTTCAGGTCTCCTTCATTCAGGTCACTGAGATCGGGTAAGGGGTTCAGGATACCTTTTTGTTTCAGGCCACCACTCACCAGGAACATATTATTAGCCGTGCCGTGATCGGTGCCTCCACTGGCATTTTGCTCCACCCTTCTGCCAAATTCGGAGAAGGTAAACAACATCACGTCTTCAAAACGATTTTGCTGTTTCAGGTCTTTGACAAAAGCTTTTACTGCATCATTCATTTCGGTAAATAAACGTTGCTGCTGCGCATCCTGGTTGATATGCGTATCAAAACTGCCCAGTGAAACATAATATACTTTGGTGTTGATCTCTGAATAGATCAGGGATGCAATGGTTTTTAAACTGTTGCCCAGGTCAGTTTTCGGGTAGTCGGCATTGCTCGGGTGCAATTTGCTTTGCTGAAATATATAATCGGCACTGGATAAAGTTTCCGCCATGGTTTTGTATAAATAATCAACCGGCTGTTCACCTGCTTCGTCCTTGTGGTTCTTCATAATATCCCGGAAGAATTTTTCATTGGCTGTGCCATACAAACGTCTTGGGTCTTTCACCGCAATACCTTTTATATTTTCGCCTTTCAGTGCGAGACTCAGCACATCATCAATCTCAATAGCCTGAGTTGGTTTATCGCAACCCTTGCATTGCGCATCGAGGTAGCGGCCGACCCAGCCATTGGTCCAGTATTCGTTACTCTGGCTCGCTGTATGCCAGATATCCATACTCCTGAAATGGGAACGGTCAGGATTGGGATACCCCACACTGTTCATAATGGCTAAGCTGCCATCATCAAACAGTTCTTTGAAACCAGTTAATGCAGGATGTAAACCCACTTCATCAGTTAATGACAAAGCTTTGGTCTTTGCAATACCCAGCCTGGGTCTCGCTTTATAATACAGGTCATTCCTCACCGGTATCACGGTGTTCAAACCATCATTACCCCCGCTTAGTTGCAAGATCACCACTACCTTATTACCCAAGGGCACCCTGTTGCGGCCTTCAAATGCCTTCAGGAATTTGGGCAGCATCAGTGATGCTGTAGCTAAGGAACCAACCTGGATAAATTCTTTTCGTTTTAATAGCATATAAAGCCCCTCCAAACCTCCCCTGAAAGGGAGGCTTACCACGCACAGCCCTAAAAGCTGTAAGTGTTTATTTTTTTGAAAATATTTTAAGAACTATTTATTTCTATTATCAACCAGCACCTGCGTTCCCCTTCAGGGGCATGGGTTAACAGAGTTGATATTCCGGTGTACTCATAATTTGCAGCGTAACTGTTTTGATGAAACTTTCCCGGCCGGTTTCATCTGCATATTTTTTGATCAGGTCATTGCCTACCCTGCTCTTTGTTTGCAGTAAGGTAGCCAGCATGGCATCGGTCAGTTTTTCCCGCTCCACACTTTCAAATCCTTTCAGGTATAAGGACCAGTCAACATTCGCATTGATCTGCTGCCGGCGCATCCCGGCATAACCTCCTCCCTGTGGTACACCCGGTTTCTTCCTGCCTTGCGCATTGGCATCTTTCATGCCCATCATATTATCATCATCATCTTTGGGACTTACATTCATTTCATCCACATCATTGATCAGTTTGGGAATCCGCATCCGCATCATCAGGCTGGAACTGTCGATCCACGTTTTGCCACCCGGCCATCCGGCAACATTCGGCGGATAGAATAATAACTGGCCCAACACCCGTTGTAATAACATCAGCGCTTCCTCATTCTCCAGTTTCATGGGCAGCATCCGTTGTATACCTACCAGTAACTCAACCGGGGATTTTATCTGGGCACCGATATTTTTTTCTTCATAAAACCAGTCACTGGTGAATATATCTTCCATCAGTTTGGCTATATCGTAATCACTTTTATAAAAACGATCTGCCAGCCATTCGATCTTTTGTGCATCCGGCTTTTCGTTCACAAAGAACTTGTAGATCTTTTGCGAGATGTAACGGGCAGTTTGTTTTTCTTCGAGTAAGATATCCAGCACATCCCCTCCCTCGAAATTCCCGGTTCTTCCCAATACGGTTTTACTGCCAGCATCATGCTGAAACTTCCGGAAAACAAATTCTCCTTTGATAGTACTGCTCCAGCCGGTAAAGGCACGGGCAGCCTCTTTTATATCGTTCTCTGTATAATTACCACGGCCCAGGGTAAATAATTCCATTACCTCCCGGGCAAAATTTTCATTGGGGTGATCCTTCCGGTTCTGCTGGTTGTTTAAGAAATTCAGCATAGCCGCTGTTTTGGAAACTTCTTTCAGCATGGTACCAAAATTGCCCAGTGCATTTCTGCGGATCACATCCAGTAAACCTTGCTGGAAAAAAACATTGAGATTGCGGCAGGCAAAATGCCCATGCCAGAAGAAGGCCATTTTTTCCCGTAATTGTGAAGAGGTATTCACCATTTCATGCATCCAGTACATGTTCAGGTTGCGGACACCCTCCCTGTTCTTTTGCTGGGCCATTTTCCGTTGTTCGGGATCCAGTTCCTTTTTTTGCTGGCGGCCCACTTCCTCGATACCCATTAATAAACCTTTCAGGTAATCATCCGCCACGTCAATATATTCCGGCTTTTTATCGGAAGCCTTCACAAGGGCTTTGTAAAACTGTTTGGGGGTATATTTGGAAAGATCGGGCAATTGTTCAACGGCAGGACCAAAGCCGGCACGCCATAACAGGTGCTGGTTCTTTAATTGGTTAGACAACGACATGCAAACAAAATTTTAGTTCAGACTATTATGAAGGTAGCAGGTTTAAAAAGGCTGTAGCTATCTTTTATAAAAACGCTGAAAAAGACAGGTTATTTTTACATTTGGATCACGATTAGAAATAATATGAGTATAAAGGCTTTTAAATACCTGTCCCCGCTTATCATCTATATTGGCGCATTCCGTTCGTTTACCGTCACCGGGTGGGAAATATGGATGCCGATGATCTATGCCTGGGTGGTGATTCCATTGATAGAACTTTTCATTAAACCGTCGGCTGCCAACATGAGTGCCACTGAAGAAGAACTGGCCCGTGCTGACAGAACATATGATGTTTTATTGTACGGGATCGTTGTATTGCAATATATCGCCCTGTATCTGTTTCTTCGTTCCCTGCAAACAGATGAATTATCAGCAACAGATACCACAGGCCGCATCTGGGTAATGGGCCTGTTATGCGGAACATTTGGCATCAATGTGGGGCATGAGTTGGGTCACCGGGTAAACCAATTTGAGCAAGGGTTGGCAAAAGCACTTTTGCTCACTTCGCTTTATATGCATTTTTTCACGGAGCATAATAAAGGACATCATAAGAGAGTGGCGACACCGGATGATCCCAGCAGTGCCAGGTACGGTGAGATGATCTATACATTTTATTTCCGTACCATTATTTTCAGTTATCTCAGTGCATGGCATATTGCTAATGAGGAACAAAAGAAAAAAGGAAGACCCGCCTTTTCGCTCCGGAACGAAATGATACAATTCCATCTTATTCAACTGGCTTTTATCGCATTGATCGCATTTATTTTTGGGGGGCTTATTACCTTATACTTCCTGGCTGCGGCCCTGATCGGGATTCTGTTACTGGAAACCGTTAATTATATTGAGCACTATGGTTTGCAACGAAAAAAATTGGCGGACGGAAAATATGAACGGGCTATGCCTGTCCATAGTTGGAACAGTGACCATATCATTGGCCGCCTGATGTTATTTGAACTGAGCCGTCATTCCGATCATCATTATATGGCCAGCCGTAAGTACCAGGTTTTACGTCATCATGACGATGCCCCGCAAATGCCAACCGGCTACCCGGGCATGATGATCTTATCATTAGTTCCTCCCGCCTGGTTTTATGTTATGAACAGGAAAATAAAACAATTACAAAAAAAAGAAGCTATTTAGCGGCATTCTCTTTCACCCATGCGGTTACATGTACTTGTTCCTGCTTCGAGAGTTTCGCTTTAGGTGCCATTAGAGCCATGATTGCCTCCCATCTTTTTGCTGTGTATTGAACAGGATCAGGCAATCCATGACAACGGCCGCAGCGATTTGTAAATATTTGTTTGCCTGCCGGCAAATCAGGTACAGATAACTCTTCCGTTTTAGGTGCGGAAGGTTCAATAGTTCGTGCTGTAATAACCGGCATCGCTTTCTTTTGGCATGAGAACAGGATGATTAATACGAATAAGATAGCTGCAGATGAAATTTTCATTCTGACAATTTAAAACAATAAGGGTTTCTACCAGGAAAAATACTTAGTTGGGCAGAATAGACACTTTGTTGCAATAAAAGTTTACTAACAAATGTTCAGAATATAAAAAATCATAATAAATTCAGTTTTCACTTTTTACCACACACTAAAACCAAAAAATTTATGAAGAAACTGTTCCTGGTTCTATCGGCCGGTTTTTTATTAGTAACCGGTTGTAACAAATCTGCTTCTGAAGCTGAGCAAGTTCAGGCAACTGATGATGCTTTAACTCCTGTACAAAGAAATTGTTCTGCTGATGATGTTTTGCAGGAACAATTAAGACAAGACCCTTCTTTGCGTCAGCGTATGAACGACATCGAGGAGTTTACCAAACGGGTGGTTGAAAACCCCGGAGCTTACCGCCTGGTAAATGGCGTCATTGAAATACCTGTTGTATTTAATGTATTGTACAGAACAGCAGCACAAAACGTTTCACTAGCACAATTGCAATCACAAATTGATGTGCTGAATGAAGATTTTGCAGCCACGAATGCTGATTATAACCTGACATCAACTTACAACTCTGTAAAATCCGGTAACATTGGTGTCCGTTTTGTATTGGATGCTGTAAACCGCAGATCAACTACCAAAACAAGCTGGAGTACCAATGACGCCATGAAGAAAAGTGCACAGGGTATTGCTCCAACCAGCCCTACCACCAAGCTCAATATCTGGGTTTGCAATATGGGCGGAGGCATTTTAGGGTATGCCCAATTCCCCGGTGGTGCTTCTTCTACAGATGGCGTTGTCCTTGATGACAATGCTACCGGTCGCACCGGAACTGCCGCTGCTCCTTTCAACAAAGGAAGAACAGCCACTCACGAAGTAGGTCACTGGATGAACCTTCGCCATATCTGGGGTGATGCCACTTGTGGTAACGACCAGGTGGGTGATACACCTACACATAACACAGCCAACTATGGTTGCCCTGCCGCAGGTCACCTGAGCACCTGCGCTGGCACACCCGTTGAAATGACTATGAACTATATGGACTATACCGACGACGCCTGTATGTATATGTTCTCTGCAGGTCAAAAATCAAGAATGCTGGCTGTGTTTGCCGTTGGCGGACCCCGCAACAGCTTTGCTCAACCTTAATAGCCAATCGTTCACATGACATAAAAATGCCCCGGTGACGGGGCATTTTTTATTACCCGCCTGATCATTTATTAATTCAATACTTCTGCCCCAAAATAAGAATGAAGTATAGCCGGTAATTGTATCCCTTCTGCTGTTTGGTTATTTTCTAATAAGCAGGCAACGATACGTGGCAGTGCCAGTGAACTTCCATTGAGCGAATGCACTAATTGCATTTTACCATTTGCATCTTTGAAACGGATCTTCATCCTGTTCGTCTGGTAGGCTTCAAAATTGGAAACAGAACTTACTTCCAGCCATTTTTCCTGGGCTGCGCTGTATACTTCAAAATCGTAGGTAAGCGCAGCAGTAAAACTCATGTCGCCGCCACAAAGAGCTAAAATGCGATACGGCAGTTCGAGGCTTTGCAATAATTTTTCTACATGACTCACCATATCCTGGTGTACCTCGTAACTGGCAGCAGGATGTACCAACTGAACGATCTCCACTTTATCAAATTGATGTACCCGGTTCAACCCCCTAACATCAGCTCCAAAACTTCCCGCTTCTCTTCTGAAACAGGGAGAATAGGCCGTCATCTTTATCGGCAGATCAGCTTCTTTTACAATTTCATTCCTGTAAATATTGGTCACCGGCACTTCTGAAGTCGGGATCATATAAAATCCATCAGCAGGCATATGGTACATCTGTCCTTCTTTATCCGGTAGTTGCCCAGTTCCGTAAGCGGTGTCTGCATTGACCATTAAGGGTGGTAAATATTCTGTATAACCAGCAGCCGTATTAAAATCCAAAAAATACTGGATTAATGCCCGTTGCAGTTTCGCTCCTTTCCCTTTGAACAAAGGGAACCCGCTTCCGGTGATCTTGGCACCCGTTTCAAAATCAACAATATCATATTTCTTAATTAGTTCCCAATGAGGAACAGAACCCGCAGGTAAAGTGGGTTTGCTGCCTCCTTCTCTTACCACCACATTATCAGCAGGCGTTTTACCAGCAGGCACTTTATCAGATGGAAGGTTAGGCAGTTTTACCAATTCATCCTGCAATTGCTTTTCTATTTCCCCTAATTTATCAGAGATGGGTTGCAAAGAAGATTTCAATGCAGCCACTTCCCCTTTTTTAGCTTCTGCTTCTTCTTTTTGTCCTTTACCCATCAATGCACCGATCTCCTTTGATGTGCTGTTCACCTTCGCCTGGCTGTTATCAAACTCGAGTTGTAATTTTTTACGCTGATCATCTAAGGATAATATTGTATCTACCAATGAAAGGTCAGTGAAATGTTTTACGGCCAGTCTTTCCTTTACGGCTTCGGGGTTTTGGCGAAGCACCTGTAACTGCAACATCTGTTATTAATTTTGCCGCAAAAATAACATAATCAGGGCAGAAGGGTTAAAGATTATACCCCCCGATATTGTCGTTGCAGGCAGGTCTTTCTCAATCGTACCTTATCGCTTGTGCCTTGGCCCTTCCTCTTATCTTTGCGTTTATGATAGCAAACGACGACCTCCAACAACGCTGGTGGAACCTGGAAGCAAAACTGGCCGAACGGTTTGGCAAAAAACCGGATATGGAAGCCATCCTTTTCCTGATCGGTATGCAGGAAACCGGTTTTATGAATGAAAAGATCACCAAAGAACAAAAGCAGGACCTGATGCATGTGGCAGTCTGCACATTATTATCACCCAGCGGTTACTATGAAATGGACAGTGTTGACGAAGATGGCTGGCCGCATTTCAAACAATTAAAAGCGATGCCCGACATGAATGCTTTTGAACAGGAAAATTTCCTGAAAGATCATGTATTGCTGTATTTTGAAAACCAGGACTTCTGATATGAAAAGGATTATCATTTATAGCATCTGCACATTGCTTTCCCTGGCAGTAATAGGACAAAAAGATTCAACGGTAAAGAAAAAAGACCGCAAAAGAGATGTGCTGATCGAAACCAATTATGGCAATATCGTGGTCAGGCTTTCTGATTCCACTCCGCTTCACCGGGATAATTTTCTAAAATTGGTGAAGGTTGGTTTCTATGACAGTGTGCTGTTCCATCGGGTCATTCAAAATTTTATGATCCAGGGTGGTGATCCCGATAGTAAAAGAGCCAAAGCAGGCGTCCCGTTAGGGAATGGCGGTCCCTCTTATCGTATCCCCGCTGAATTCAGAACCAGTTTGTTTCATCAAAAAGGAGTGATTGCTGCAGCAAGAGATAATAACCCGGAAAAATCAAGCAGTGGCAGCCAGTTTTATATCGTCCAGGGAAAAAAATTCACCGACGCCGGGCTTGATTCAACAGAAACCTATCGTTTAAAAAGAAAACTACCTGCTGAACACAGGGAAGTATATAAATCCATTGGCGGCACTCCACATCTTGATCAGAATTATACTGTATTCGGTATAGTTGTAAAAGGATTGGATGTAGTTGATACAATTGCTGCTGTGCCAACCAGTAAAGGAGTTGATAAAGACCGTCCGCTGGAAGATGCCAGGATCATTAAAACCAAACTGATCAAGCGAAAAAAATAGAACCCGGTCACTCATTGATATAAAAGAGGCTGTCTCAACTTTTTGAGACAGCCTCTTTCAGTAATTTAGTAATTTGATTTTTATTGGCCCAAACCGCCACCACCACCTTGTGTCCGCTTGCTTTCATCTTCCGCACCGGATGTACGGTTGCGGGCAGCTTTCACCTGGTTACTACCAAACCGGTAGGAAAAATTAATCCTGAACTGGCGGCTTTCCCAGTTACCGCTGGCAATTGTTTTCTGCCCGGCAAAATTGCTCTCCCCTTTCCATCTTTGGGCAAAGAAAATATCCGTTACAGATGCTTTCACTGTTCCCTTCCCTTTCAGGATGGTTTTTTGTAACCCGCCATCCATGCTCCAGATTGCTTTGCTTTCGAAAGTTCCCTGCCACACGCTGGGAGAGGCATAAAAACCACTTACTTCAGCAGACCATCCTTTTTTACCCAGCTTTAACGCATGCTGCATATAAATGGTATAAGCAAACACATCCAGGTCAACCGTACGGTTTCCACCGCCAAAATCTGCTTTATAGTGTGAATAATAGCTGTTCACATTAATGAAGGCAGAGTAGGCTTTGTACATGAACGGATAACTTACATTCAGGCTTACGATATTTTGTGTAGCCAGGTTTTGCTTGGAAATAAAACTTTTGGATTTATCAGCGGTATCCACCAATTGTGTAAACACGTCTGCCACATGGCTATAGGTTAACGATGTAGTAAGTTTATATTTATACGTATTGGTAACAGCTACACTATTGGTGTACTGCGGACGAAGATTGATATTACCCTTCTGGAACGTGTATTCATCCAGTTTAAACTCAAACGGGTTAAGATCCTGGTAAGCCGGGCGATCAATACGACGGCTGTAAGAAATACCCCATTGGTTCATTGGATTCTTGTTGAAGGTAACAGCAGCACTGGGAAAAAAGTCCGTGTAATTTCTTTTAAATGTTTGTTTCGTATTCTTATTAACAGACCCATCTCCGTTCAGCGGGTAAGAGTCGCCGGTTGCATTGGTATTTTCCATCCGCACCCCCACTTGTATCATTGCGCCTTTCAAAGGGCGGTTATAGTTAACATAGACCGCATTAATGTTTTCGCTATAATCAAAATGATTACTTCTGTCCAGATCAAGTTGTTTAACCCCGCTCAGTACATTGTAACGGCCGAAATTATTGCTGGTATTAACCAGCGATACTTTAAAGCCAACTCCCAGTTTACCTTTTTTAAAATTCTGCTCGTAATCAGATTTTAGTGAATAGATATCTATATCAGTGGGAGAAATAAAGTTGTAGATATACTCTGATAATTTGGTAGCTCCGTCAGGGGTATAATAATAATTGGGCTGCAACTGATCACTGTTGATCCGGAACAGGCCATAGTCGGCATCAATATTCAGTTCACGGCCGGCGGTGTCTGCATAGCGGTAGTTTGTATTGAAGTTGACATTATTTCTGTCTGAAGTGGTTCTGTTGTTAGCCACGAGCAGCCTGTCGGTAACACCGGTCGGAATATAACTGATAGGGGTCCTGCTATCATTTTTTATTCTTGAGTCAGCAATATTGCCATTTACAAGCACACCGATTGTGCTTTTTTTATTGAGGGTATAGTCCAGGCCGGCTTTAAACCCATGGTTGGTATTTTTAAACCGCATATCGGATTTCTGGTTAAACAGCGTATCTAATTGCTCCCGGTACAACCTGAAAACGCTGGCATTTAATCCATGATTAAAATTATAGTTACCAAAGATGTTGACATTTTTATTCCGGTTATTCAAGGATAAACCAGCGTTGTATTTGCCATAGGTGCCGATATTATAGCCGGCATTGACCGAACCGTTGGTACCAAAACTCTTATTTTTCTTGAGGCGTATATTGATTATACCGGCATTACCTGCTGCTTCATATTTTGCAGAAGGATTGGTAATAATTTCAATGGCTTCAATCTGGCCGGATTGCAGACTTTTTAAATAAGCCGCCAAATCAGAACCCGCCAAAGGAGAGGGTTTCCCATCAATATATACTTGTACCCCATTTTTCCCGGCCAGGCTCAGGTTCTCATCTTTATCCACCAGTACACCGGGAGATTTGCGCAATAATTCAAGGGCATCATTCCCAACTGCATTAATGGTTCCTTCCACATTTAAAATGGTTTTATCAGCTTTCACTTCCACCATTGGCTTTCTGGCAGTCAACGTAACGTTCTGCAGGTTGCCGGTAGTTTTTGCCAGTGAAAGTTCCGGCAAATCCGTTTCCCCGGCTCCTGATACTTCAAAAACACCAGAAAAAACCGGTTGATACCCAACATGGCTGGCACTGACCAGGTATTTACCAGGCTCTGCGGAAAATGAAAAACGTCCGTTATCGGCTGTAACAGCCAGTTTGATTACGGATGAATCCTTGGCTCTTAATAATGATACGGTGGATTTATCAAGACCCTTTCCTTCCTGGTCTTTTACCAGGCCGGATATTTTCTGGGCCTGTGTTGCAGTGGTTAAAAGGACTAACCCGAAAAATAAAGTAAATAGCTTTCTCATAACATGTTCCTCTTTTTTGATAAGGTGGTCAAAGATACCTCTGTGTCATACCATTGTAAAAGCCCTTCCCGACAAATGGTGCGAATAAGGTCATGAACGGCATTTAATTTCCGGTGAACTGCGAAAAAAAAGTGGCTGATTTATCGTTTCTCTGCCTGATTTGCTCATATTTGCAACTCTAAAACGTTCAGTATGAATTTTCCATCAAATCTCCGCTACACTAAGGACCATGAATGGATCAGCCTGGAAGGCAATGTAGCCACCATCGGTATCACTGATTTTGCACAAAGAGAGCTCGGCGATATTGTTTATGTGGAAGTTGAAACAATCGGTAAGCCACTGGAAGCCGGTGCCGTATTTGGGACTGTGGAAGCAGTGAAAACCGTATCTGACCTGTACCTGCCTGTTGCCGGAACAATTACTGAACTGAACGCTGCCCTGGGCAGTGCGCCTGAACTGGTGAATAATGACCCTTATAATGCCGGCTGGATGATCAAGATGACCGTAAATAACCCGGCAGATGTCGACGCTTTGTTAGATGCGGCCGGTTATGAAGCGGTTGTAGGGTAAATCCGGGCAAAAACATTTATCGTATATGAAAGCGGCTTAGTTGATAAGTTCGCTTTTTTTGTATCTTAACCAACCATTGAATTTAAAACCAACATATAGCGAAGTTGAGCTCGTTGCTTTACTGCAGGAGCAAAACGAACAGGCTTTCAGCTACCTGTATGATAATTATTCAGGTGCTTTGTTTGGTATCATCAACCAGATTGTTCCGGATAAAGAGATTGCCAGCGATGTGCTCCAGGAAGTTTTTCTGAATATCTGGAGGAAGATCAGCAGCTATGATGCGACAAAAGGAAGGCTGTTTACCTGGATGCTGAATGTGGCCCGGAATGCAGCGATAGATAAATTACGATCAAAAGGCTACCAGGACAGCAGGAAGAATATTTCCATGCCTGAAGATGTAACAGCTATAAGTCCTTCGGTTAAAATGCAGACCGATGATTATGGATTACGAAAAATGGTCAACAAATTAAAAGATGAACAAAAGATATTGGTTGAGTTATCCTATTTCCAGGGTTTTACCCACGAGGAAATTTCAAAATCACTCAACATACCCTTAGGAACAGTAAAAACAAGAATAAGAAGTGCCCTAACCCTATTGAGAACAATGATACAAGCCTGACGTGAACGTACAAGAATACATATCATCCGGAATAGTTGAGAGCTATGTGCTCGGTCTTGCTTCTGCGGAAGAAAGGATTGAGTTTGAAAACATGTGTCTCCGCCACCCGGAAGTTTTACAGGCCAGAACAAATTTTGAACTGGTGCTGGAAAAGCAGGCCATGGATGGAGCCGACGCCCCGCCTTCAGCCCTGAAGCAGGCCATTTTTAATGAACTGAAAACAGAAGGCAAGGTGGTTACCATGCAGGAACCAGTTCCTGTAAGAAATCTGAACTGGCTGAAGTATGCCGCTGCCGCCTGTGTTATTTTATTAGCCGGCAGTATTTACTGGAATATTGCACTCACGAATAAGAACAACCAGTTGCAACGTGACTATGAAGGAACAGTGGCCAAACTGGGTGATATGGAAAAAGACCTGAAGATGATCACCCAAAACCCGGCTATCAAAATGGCCGCGATGAAAGGACTGACAGATGTACCGGGAGCTTTTGCAACCGTGTATTGGGATACTACTTCAAAAGACGCTTACCTCCTGATCAATAATTTGCCGGTGCCGGCTTCCGATAAACAATACCAGTTGTGGGCCCTTATGGACGGCCAGCCCATTGACCTGGGTGTTATCGATAACGAACATTTTATTAAACAGGACCGCCTCTTACTGAAAGCAAAGAATACCCAAAATGCCCAGGCTTTTGCCATCACATTAGAAAAGAAAGGCGGCAGCCCTACACCTGAAGGCAAGATGATCGTTTTGGGTAACCTGTAGTATTATTCTCCCTTTTTAAAATCTGGATACCATGCTATACCGTATATGTAATTGCTATATGGCTATAGTAGTTTTGGTTCTATAGTTGGTTAAACGGGGGCCCCTTTCGGGGCCCTTATTCTTTTGCAGGCAAACTTCGTTTATCATTGCAAAAAATTCTTCTTGAAAAAGATCAAGCCTTCTTTTATCCCGGCCATTGCCTGGTCAGTTATTACTACAGTTCTGCTCGTTTTGCCGGGTTCTTCCTTACCTCAGGAAACATGGTTTGACAATATAGCTCCCGACAAATGGATACATGCTTTCATATTCGCTGTTATGGTGGTATTATGGTGCCGGGCTTCTCTCAGAATGTATACGACTGCAGCACAATTAAAGAAAGCTTTTATACTCTTTGCCATTCTCTGGCTGGTCTATGGGATTGCGATGGAGTTTGTTCAGCAAAATTTTATTCCTAACCGTTCTTTTGATGTGGGAGATATTATTGCGGACGGAGTGGGTTGTGTAATTGGTTTTTTCTACAGCACCAAGAGGTATATAAAAAATAGACCCCTGTAGAAACAGGGGTCGCAACCAAAACTAACTGCTTATGAGAAAATTGACTGACTTTATAATGAGTTCAAATATTTTTCTTTGATATCTATAACGCAAATTTACAGCCATTAGTATGATGTTTGCTGTTAATGAAAGTTTAAAGGTCCTTTCTAAGTATTTCTCCTCTAACAGCTGTTCGTAAAATCGCTTCGTAATTTGAATACGAAATTAGTTACGTGTATCAATTTTGAATGACAGTAATCTGACAAAGAACTGATTGTATTGTTAGAATGCAATCACCTGGTATAATGCACAAATCAGACCAAAATTTATTCACGGTTATAAAACGCTAAAAAGAAAGGCAGCTTTTGGCTGCCTTCATATTACTATGATTCGGATAAACCGGTTATCCGCCAAATAACCCTTTCACTTTATCCATCAGGCCACCACCGCCAGCACCACCACCTTTTACAACCGACATAAGATCTTGCAGATCAGTGTCACCATCTCCATCAAGGTCAAGCTTTCCGCCCTGTACTTTGCTCAGTAATCCCTGGATATTTAAACCGGATGTCTGACCGCCGCTCAGGCTGTTAAAAATGCCCTGGATATCAAAACTTTTATCAGCAGGGTCGTTGGTTTTCTTCACCATATCATCCAGCACACCCGGCACTACCTTATCGGCTACATTGCCTGCCTGTTGCTTATCAAGCCCGAATTTATCCATCAGGTTCTGGATCAGGCCGCCGGAGATCCCGTTGCTTACCGCACTGTTTCCTCCCTGGCCGCCAAACATTTTTAATACATCTTTAATGCCGCCCTGTGCTAACATTCCCTGCAAACCACTTGCTATAGAGCCCGAGGTTTCATTAATGGCATCTTCATTCTTTTCATTAGGGATTGCAGGGTTATTGACGATAGCATCGCCTGAATGTTTCTTGACAAGATCTAATAATTGATCAAACATAAAATTGGTATTTGGTTCCTATAAAGGTAAAGTCATTGGGGTGCACCTGTGACTTTGTTTAAGAAAACTTAACCCTGTTTGGTCAGTTTTTCCGAGTTCTCCGCGAACTGCAATGCTTCGATCAGCTCCTGGATATTTCCATTGAGCACATCATCAAGATTATAGAGCGTCAACCCGATACGATGGTCCGTTACCCTTCCCTGCGGAAAATTATACGTTCTGATCTTTGCACTGCGGTCACCCGTACTCACCAAACTTTTCCGGTGCCGGGAAATTTCTTCTTCCTGCTTTCTCACCTGCTCTTCGTATAGTTTTGTGCGGAGCATTCCCATCGCTTTTTCCCGGTTGCCCAATTGCGACCGTTCCGTCTGGCAAACCACGACTGTTCCCGTGGGAATATGCGTCAGCAATACTTTTGTCTCTACTTTATTTACATTTTGTCCGCCGGCACCCCCACTCCGGGCTGTTTCCATTTTCACATCGGCGGGATTCAGCTCAAAATCCACCTCCTCAGCTTCCGGCATCACCGCCACTGTTGCAGCAGATGTATGCACCCGGCCGCTGGCTTCCGTATCGGGAACCCGTTGCACCCGGTGTACGCCGCTCTCAAACTTCAGCGTACCGTATACATCATCACCTGTTACTTCCAACTGCACTTCCTTGTAACCACCTACTGCTCCTTCATTTTCACTAAGGATAGCCGTTTTCCAGCCTCTTCTTTCACAATACCGCATATACATCCGCAGCAGGTTACCTGCAAAAAGACTCGCCTCATCACCACCTGTTCCGGCACGGATCTCCAGTATTGCATTCTTCTCGTCCTGCGGATCTTTTGGTATCAGTAACTGGCGGATATAGGCTTCCAGCTGTTCTTTCTTTTCTTCCACACCCGGCGTTTCCATTTTTGCCAGTTCCCGCATTTCCTCATCATCTCCATTCAATGCCTGCTTATAAAATTCCACATCGTCCAGCACTTTCCTGTAATCGTTATAGGCAAGAACGATCTTTTCCAAACTGCGGTATTCCTTACTCGTTTCAGCGAACCGTTTGTTATTGCCCACGATCTCAGGGTTGGTGAGGGCTACTCCCAACTGGTCAAATCTTGCTTTTATGGCTTCCAGCCTGTCTAACATACTAATGCTTTATTTTTATACCCGGAGGGCTTTTTGTTGCGTTGCACTCCCTGCCTGCCGGCAGGTTCAGCGTCCGGTAATGCTGCTGATCATTAAGGGCAGCAAAGTTAAAAGAAATCATAGCATGGCTTATTTAAAATTCAGGGCAGATCAGCTATTTGACGGGCATCGTTTCCTCGGCAATGAAAAGGTTATAATAGCAAAAGAAGATGGAACTATCCGGGATATCGTTCCCTTAGCAGAAGCAGGAGACGATATTCAGTACCTGGAAGGTATTCTTACACCCGGGCTGATCAATGCCCACTGCCATCTTGAGCTCAGCCATTTGAAAGATGTGATACCCCCGCATACCGGGCTGATCGAGTTTTTATGTTCCGTGGTTACCAAAAGAGGTTTTGCCCGGGAGATAATTGATGCGGCGATCATCAAAGCCGAACAAGAAATGTACGACAATGGAATTGTGGCCGTAGGTGATATCGGCAACACCGCTGATACGGCTGCAGTAAAAAGCAAAAGCAGGATCCGCTGGCAGAATTTCGTGGAGGTACTCAGTTTCACCGATGAAAAAGCAGTTGAAAATTTCAATCACTATAAAAGCGTTGCAGGAGAACTTGAGGCAAAACTCCAAACATCCAATAGCAAACACAGAACCTCTATAGTTCCTCATGCTCCCTACAGCATCTCCCCCAAAACCTTTCAGCTTATTAATGAAGCCACGAAAGGCCAGGTCATTTCCATTCACAACCAGGAACACCCGGCAGAAGACGAATTGTATAAAACCGGTGCCGGCGATTACCTGAAGCTGTTTAAAATATTCGGGATTGATAAATCACCATTCCCTGTAACCGGGAAATGCAGCATCCGTTCCGTATTACCTTATTTCAACAACGGGCAAACCATTTTTCTTATCCATAACAGTTATATGCCGGAGGAAGATGTAATATGGGCCAATGACTATGCAGCAGCAAGCGGGTTAAAATTGGTGTACTGCCTTTGCATCAATGCCAATTTATATATTGAGAACAGGGTCCCTCCAATTGATATGCTGATGAAAAATAATTGTCATCTGGTGCTTGGGACCGACAGTTACAGCAGCAACTGGCAACTGAGTATTGCAAAGGAAATAGCTGCTATTCAACAATATTTCCCGCATATACCGCTGGAAACGGTGCTCCAATGGGCAACTTATAATGGTGCCAGGGCATTGGGCTGGGAGGATGAGTTGGGAAGTTTAAGCATAGGCAGAAATGCAGGATTGACACTTTTTAGACCCGCTACAGGAACATCAACAAGAATTATCTGATGAAGTTTATCAGTAATAGAAAGAAAATTTTCAAACGGCTGGCATGGTCGTTGGTTGTTGTATTTATCCTGATGAATATCGTTGCTTATTTCCATGCTTATAAATTTACCCACTTTGCTGACCCTGCCATAAAAAAAACAGCCGATGCCAAAAAATTATCAACCGCTGCAAAAATTAAAACTCTTTTATTTGGTGTGAATAACCCAAGACCGGAGAATATCCGGCAACCCAAAAGAGCTTTTCAAACTATAAAACTGCAAAGCAATAAAGAAATTGAATGCTGGCTTATCAATGCAGACAGTTCCATAGGAACAGTTATTATTTTTCATGGTTATTCAGGTGAAAAATCTTCTATGCTGGATAAAGCCGAAGAGTTCATACGCCTTGGTTATAATACTTTGTTGGTAGACTTTATGGGGTCCGGGGGTTCAAAAGGGCGGCAAACAACCATTGGTTATAAAGAGGCCGAAGAAGTTAAAACCTGTTTTGATTACCTCGTTAGCAAAGGAGAAAAAAGAATATTCCTATTCGGCACTTCGATGGGAGCAGCCGCTGTATTGAAATCAATAAATGATTATTCACTTACTCCGTCTGGCATTATCATCGAGTGCCCGTTTGGTTCCTTATACGAAACTACTGCTGTAAGATTCAGAAGTATGAATGCACCTGCTTTCCCGATGGCAGGGTTGCTGGTTTTCTGGGGTGGTGTACAAAATGGCTTCTGGGGTTTTTCGTACAAACCAGCTGAATATGCTAAGAAAGTAACAATACCGACTTTACTGATGTATGGAGAAAAAGATGAAAAAGTAAGTCGAAAAGAAACAGATAACATCTACAATAATCTCAACGGGCCCAAAAAACTGGTTACCTTTTCAAAAGCAGGCCATGAAAATTACCTGATTGATCATAAGGAAGACTGGGTTAAAGAAGTCAGGAGCTTCCTGTTGACTTATTAATTTACAAAAGGCTATTCCAGATCCATTCTATGATTTTGAATTCATAAAAGAACAAACTTAGTATGAAAATTATTACCTGGAATTGCAATATGGCCTTCAGAAAGAAGGCGGATCATATCTTAAAATACAAACCAGATATACTCATTATTCCAGAATGCGAACATCCTGATAAATTAAAATTTCCCGAAGGAAGTCGTTTACCCACTGACATTATCTGGTCTGGAGATAATTTGAACAAGGGCATTGCTGTTTTTTCCTATACTAATTATAAATTAAAGACCCATCCCAGCCATGAGCCCGGTCTCAAACACATCATCCCGATTGCTGTAACCGGGGAAGAAACAGATTTTATTCTTTTTGCCATCTGGGCCAATAACCCGCAGGATAAAGGTTTTGAGTACGTAGGCCAGGTATGGAAAGCTCTTCAACATTATGACCAATTATTTAATAGCAAGCCGGTCATATTAGCGGGAGATTTTAACAGCAATACGATCTGGGATAAACCCAGGCGTGAGGGTAATCACTCCGCGGTTGTATCCTCATTAGAAAAGAGAAATATCCATAGCAGTTATCATCATTTTTTTAAGCAGCAACAGGGAAAAGAGAAGAGGAATACCTTGTTCATGTACCGTCACCCCGACAAATCCTATCATATTGATTATTGTTTTGTCTCTGCCGGTTTATTAGAGAAAATGGTTGATGTAAAAATCGGAAGCCATAAAAAGTGGAGCCACTTAAGTGATCATACTCCTTTAATTGTAACATTTGATATTTAACCCAGTATCTCCCTTAACACCGGCAACGTCCGCATGGTGCCAAATTCTGCAATATGTAATGCGTAGAACCGTTCCAGTGCAAATAATAAATTTCTCCGGAATTCATGGTTCAGTTTAATGTCTTCCAGTTCTGCCGGCTGCTGCACTTTCAGTAATTGCGAAATGATATAGGCCTGTTTATCATCCAGGAAATACGGATGCGTGGGCTGAACGCTTGTAAAACTTCCTTCCTGCAGGTCGAGGTATTGATTTTGTTCCGAATAGTTATCATCAATCCGGAAACCAAAGAAAACCGGCAGGTGCAAGGCTACAAACAAAGGAAAGTTGGCCATCTCTGCATCACTGGCATCATCCAGGTGCCTGAATGCATCTTCACTGAAATGAAAGAGGTCAGGATTATTCTCCGGCTGTTTGAGGCATTTGCTGAGCAACTCCACCATAAACAAAGCCACTGCATTTTTGCGCACATCCGACAGAATATGCTGGTAGATATAACCCCATTTAAATTCCTTGATCCGTTGCAGCTGTTTTAATTCACTATGATAAATGACAAGATCAAGAATAGCTGAAGGCTGAAATAAATTGGCTTTACCGCTTCCTTTTTTGGTAGATGCCCTTACCCCGTTCACCAAATATGATTGCAACCCAAACAATTCCGTAAAGATGGAAACGATCACACTGGTCTCTCCATATTTCACCGTCCGCAATACGATGCCTCTTGTTTTATGTAGCTTATCCGGCACTGTTATTTATTAATAAAAAAGATCTTTGCGGCGGTTTTTTCTTTTCCAAAAGATGAATTGGGGTCTTCATTTACCAGTACGAGGTAGGTACCGGTTGAAATTTTTTGTCCTTTATAATTTCTTCCATCCCATACGGCTTGTCCACCCAGGGCCCTTGTTTGGTACACTAATCGTCCATCCAGTTCGGTGATCTTTACAATCGCATTATTCACCAATCCCCGGATGGCAATAGTGCCGGTATAGCCCGGGGGGACAGGATTAGGAAAAACTAATACATCAGCATTTACATCACCTCCTTCAGTGGCAGTACTCCGGAAAGAACAAATACCTTTTAAAGTGGCAAAATAGACTTCACCGGTTTTGCCATCAATCGTAATCTTTTTTACATCACTGCTCAGTAAGTCACTATTTGCTTCTGTAAACTGGTAAATAACTTTTTCACCGGTAGCATCAATGAGCCAGGCACCATTCTTTGTAGCCACCCATTTCCTGTCGGCTCCATCCACTGCAATATCTCTTACTTCTTCACCTTTGAATAAAAAATTGGCGAAGTTTCCCTGCTGCACAATAGGCAATATGGCTTCGCAAGCCGTGGAACTGAAAACATCCTGTGTACATTGTATCACCCCGATACCATCGGTAGTACCCACCCAGATAAAACCGCTTTTATCTTTTGCAGCACATAAAACTTCATTACCGGGCAGGTTACCGCTGCCGGCTCCGGCACGATAGATCTTCCACCTGTCATCACCTGAATTTTCTAATGAACTGCCCTGGTCATAACAAAGCAGGCCGTTGCCTTTGGGCGAAACGATCCATTTATAGTTATTATCGTCAATCACTATTTGTGCAGCCGAATTCTCATTCAGGAAAAAAGGAACTGAAAATGCATGCCAGTTACCATCCGCTTTTCTAACCTTCAATGGCTGCACCGATCCGTAGTTGGATATCCATAAATTATTTTCCCGGTCAAAAGCCAATCCTGCAACCCGGTAACTTGTTGGATCGCCAACCGTGGCGCCAATAAAACCTTGCTTGAATATGTCAAAAGCGGGTCCTTGTTTCAGGTGTAATAAACCACCACCATAGGAACCCGCCCAAATCGTTTCATCACGGGGATCGGCTGCAATGGTTATGAAATCTAATAAGGAATCTAACTGTGGATAGACGAAGCGGTTAATATTTGTCCAACTACCTTCTTTGAACTGATAGATACCATTACCGTTATAGAGATAGTTCCATGCTTCATTGACTTCACCGGCTGTCGCATAAAACTGGTTATTGTAAACGACCATCTCCCCGCTTGCAGTCGCCTCTGGTGAATTGGGTTTATAATTTTCGAATGCAGAAGCGGTAAAATGTGATAAACCACCAAACTGGTCGGCCAGCCAGGGGTCATTGTTATAAAGGATGGCTTTTCTCGGAAAAGAAACAATACCCGGCTGCGCCAGTGTTCTTGCCACCGATCCATCTGCATTTAATATCGTGACCCGGCTGGCACCATTTGTTTGCCGCTGGCATAGTAGAATTTTATCCGCACTAAGATTGCTGCTCACAGCAGGCCATGTATCGCCGTAGAGCAAAGACCAGGTCGTTCCAGTCTGCACATAGAGGGAATCACCTTTCTGAACGATAACTTTATTTTGCAGCATAAACACATTACGGCACTCTCCCACAGGTAAACCGTTTGTCCCACTGATCAATTGCCAGTTGGCCCAGTTCGCATGATTGGTATTACTGATAGCGGCTTTCTTTAATCCTTCTTCAGTGGCTGCATAATAAAAGGCACCATCACTTGTAAAACCAGTGGTCCGTACCTGGTTGCCATTATTACCAATGAACCAGGAATCTTTTACTTCATACCGGTCGCCATCAATAACGATCACCCCCAAACCAGTGGAAAGAAAATAATTTACACCCAGCGGGTATATATTATAGATCGTTTTATCACCGATAATATTATCTCTTTTGATATCAGGAACGTTGTTGATATCATTCCTGTCAATAATGTCAATGTTGCTGTTACTGTAAGCAATAAACAGCTTGTCATTAGCTGCATCGTACCGGATGGTACTGATACCTGTCTCATTCAATCCCGTCACTTTGCTGAGACGCTCAATTTCATTGCTGGTCTTGTTAACAACAAACAAACTGTAAGGGGTGGCACAATAGATTTTATCAGCAGATGCCGTAACATCAATGGCACTGTTATAAGGAAGATGTTCTCTCCACAAACCAATAGCAGGCAAGGGCGACTGTGCGTCAGTGGTCAGTACAGATGCCAGCGATATCACAAGAAGTAAGAATCTCACTATTCAAAAGTATCAAAATCAGGCTAATAGCCTGTTAAGCTTTTTTCCGTTTCTTTGCGGCTTCTACACTTATTTAATAAGGTACTTATTATGTGGCTACGACTCGGACAATTCATTCTCAAATACCGCATTCCATTATTGATCATCTTACTGGCCCTCACCGGTTTTATGGGCTACCAGGCCAGTAAAATGCAGCTGAGTTATGATTTTTCCCGTGCCATTCCCACTGATAATCCAAAATACAAGACTTACCAGGAGTTCAAGAAAAAATTTGGCGAAGATGGCAACCTGCTGGTGATTGGCATCCAAACGGACAAGTTATTTGAAGAAAAGATATTTAACAGTTATGTGGTCCTGCAAAAAGATCTCCGGAAAGTAAAGGCTGTGGAAGATGTACTGGCTGTTACCTCTGCTGTGAACCTGGTCAAAGATTCTGCCAGCGAAAAGCTAAAAGCCGATACGATTTTCAGGGATAAAAAATTAACACAGGCTGAGCTTGACAGCAGTGCCGCTGTATTTCTGAACCTTCCTTTTTACAGGGGGCTTTTGTACAATGCCGAAACAAAAGCCTGGCTGATGGGTGTCCGTATCAATAAGGACATTATGAACAGCAGTAAAAGAGTGGCCATAGTGGACGAGATCAAAAAGCTGGCCTTGCAATTTGGAACCGATAATAACTTAGAAATTCATCTCAGTGGCCTGCCCATGATCCGGACCGAACTGGCCACCCGCATTGCAGCGGAGATGAATATTTTCCTGGTCGCTTCATTGGTATTATCTGCATTGATCCTGTTATTATTCTTCCGTTCAGTCAGCTCGATGACGTTATCGCTGGTGGTGGTACTGATCGGTGTGGTTTGGAGTGTAGGCACCATGCAACTATTTGGCTATAAGATCACCCTGTTAACGGCACTGATTCCGCCATTGATAGTGGTGATCGGCATCCCGAATTGTATTTATTTCCTCAATAAGTTTCATACCGCTTACAATGAAAAAGGAGATAAGTTAAAGGCCTTAACGGCCATGGTTGATAAGATGGGAATCGTGACCCTGTTTTGTAACCTGGCCGCAGCCATTGGGTTTGCCGTATTTGCACTCACCCGCAGCCAGATCCTAAAAGAGTTTGGCGTGGTGGCTGGTATCAATATCATGTTATTGTTCTTTATTTCCTTGATACTGATTCCCGCTGTACTCAGTTTTTTGCCTCCCCCCAAATCAAGACATACCAAATACCTGGATAATCCAAGATTGAACCGCTGGTTAGACCGGCTGGAAAGATGGTCGCTCAATCATCGTAAGCTTATTTATGGTATCACCATTGCCATCGTTGCTTTTTCGGTGATCGGTATTTTCAAATTAAAGAGTGTCGGTTTCATTGTGGATGATCTTCCTAAAACAGATAAGATCTACACCGACCTGAAATTCTTTGAAACCAATTTCAAAGGGGTGATGCCGTTGGAAATCATTGTGGACACCCGCCAGAAAAATGGCTTACGCCGCAATGCTATAAAAACATTCCGCAATATTGATTCCTTATCACAATATATCACGGCACAACCAACAATGGCAAGACCTCTTTCCATTGTAGAAGGAATGAAGTTTGCCAAGCAGGCTTTTTTTGAAGGAGATAGTTTAAGTTATACGGTACCGGATGAGAACATTATGCCGGCGCTGAATGATTACCTGAGTTTCAAGAAAGACAGTTCGGGTGGAAATTCCTTCACTAAGCTGGTCTCCACTTTTATGGACAGTACCAAGCAGCAGGTTCGTATCAGTGTATCAATGGCGGATGTGGGCAGTGTTCGTTTGCCCGAAATTCTGGATAGTATCCAGCTGCGGGCCACCCAACTTTTTGATACTTCCAAATACACTGTTCAGCTGACCGGAACCAGTGTCACCTTCCTGGAAGGCAGCACTTATATCATTAACGGGTTGAAAGAAAGTATTGCCTGGGCTTTTTTACTGATCGCCCTTTGTATGCTGTACCTGTTCAAATCGTTCCGCATCCTGTTTTGCTCGCTGATCCCGAATATCATCCCGCTGATCATCACGGCAGGAGTGATGGGCTGGACCGGTATTGCCATCAAGCCATCCACCGTTTTAGTGTTCAGTGTGGCACTCGGTATAGCCATAGATGTGACCATACGTTTCCTGGTCAATTATAAACAGGAGCTGCCCAGGCATGGCCATAACCTGAAAAAGACAGTTATTGAGACCATCCATAGTACCGGTATCAGTATCATTTATACATCTCTGGTACTTATTGCCGGGTTTATCATCTTCTGTTTCAGTGGCTTTGGTGGCACTCAGGCCCTGGGATGGCTGACTTCCCTGACCCTGGTAACCGCTACCATCACCAACCTGGTACTGCTGCCTGCCCTGCTGATAAGCATCGGAGAAAAACGCAAAAAATAAGCGGATTTCCCTATTTTAGTGCAGCATAAGAATTGAGCAATTTGTCATATATAGCTGAGAGGCGGGCAAATAAGGTTATAGGCGGCGTTTTCATATTATTTTAAAAGACTGGTTTATCACTTGAGGCACTGCCCCTGACAAGGGTATTGCTTTGATTTCTATACTTAAAAACTACATGCACATGAGAAAACTGTTACTGACACTAACAGCCTTCCTGCTATTTGCGGGATCGTTGTTGGCCCAAAAAACAGTCACCGGTAAGGTGACCGACGACAAGGGAAATCCGATTCCCAACGCATCAGTCCTGGTAAAAGGTACAACAACCGGTACCTCCACCAAAGCTGATGGTACTTTCTCTCTCACTGTTCCTTCCAATGCCAAAGCGCTGATCGTTTCAGCGATTGACATGACCACCCAGGAAAGAGCAATAGGTTCCCAAACATCACTTGATTTTTCCTTAACTCAGGAAGACAAAACCATTTCGGAAGTAGTGGTGGTGGGATATGGTACACAACGAAAAAAAGAGGTTACGGGTTCCATTGCTTCTGTAAAAGGAGCGGCCATTGCCAATAAACCTGTTCAGAGTTTTGAACAGGCCCTGGGCGGTCGTGCTGCTGGTGTACAAATTACTATTCCTAATGGTGTTTTGAATGCCCCTCCAGTTTTCAGAATTCGGGGCACAAATTCTCTTTCGTTGACTTCATACCCATTGATTGTAATAGACGGTGTACCCGCCTATACAGGTGATTTCAGCGGCACCAGTGCAGCAGGTAATGCACTGGCAAGTCTCAACCCTAATGATATTGAAAGTGTAGATATAGCCAAAGATGCTGCCGCCTCAGCCATTTATGGTAGCCGTGCAGCCAATGGTGTTGTATTTGTAACCACTAAAAAAGGAAAAGCCGGTAGATCAAGAGTAACCCTTGACAGTTGGGTAGGTTTTACCAAAACATTTGGCTTACCTGATCTTTTGGATGCCTTTCAATATACTGATCACAAAAATGAAGCGTTGGTCAATGCAGGGACTTTTAACGCAACTACAAATGCATTTGCTCTCACTAATGGACCCGATGGACAACCCATCAATACACGTTGGTATGACTATGTGTATCGTACAGGCATACAACATAGTAATACTGTAAGTGTTTCTGGCGCTAATGATGCAACCAGCTATTATTTTTCAGCAGGCTATACTGATCAGCAGGGCATCATTAGAAAGAATGACTTCAAAAGAATTTCAGTGTTGATGAATATTGATCACAAAGCCGGAAAGGCTATCTCAGTTGGAGGTAAGCTGCAGTATTCCAATGAACAAAACCTGGCTGCAGTAAGCTCTGGTTCATTAGGAGATGCTTTCGCTACGGCTGGTCTCGGTCGTGTGCCACTGGTTACCGCACCCAATATTTCCCCCTATAATAATGATGGAACTTATAATTATTCTGGTGCGCTGATTGGTGTAATGGGTAATAAACAGGGACAGGTGGGCTTTAATAACCCTGTAATTCAGTTAGATCAAAACAGAAACAATAGCGAAATTAATCATGTTTTAGCAAACGCTTATGTTCAAATAAAACCTGTAAAATGGGCTACACTTAAGTCAACCTTTGGACTTGATTATGTTTTTGTTGACAATGAAGTTTATTTCAGTCCAATCTCTGGTGAGGGTTTTGCCAGCAATGGATCTGCTTCCAGCTGGTTCAATAAAAACAAAAGATGGGTCTGGACCAATACCGTTCAGTTTGATAAAACATTTGCCGAAAAACATAATTTTAGCTTATTGGGTGGTATTGAACAACAGAAATCGGATTTCGTTGGTTATGGTCTTAACCGAATTGGTGTAACCGATCCTTCTTTTACAGATATACAGGGTGGCTGGCAAACACCGAATACAGCTGGTTTAGGTATTGGTGAAAACTATTTATATTCTGAATTTGGCCGTCTGAATTATAACTATTCCGGTAAATACTTCTTAAGCGGTAACCTTCGCCGCGATGGTGCTTCCCAATTAGGTTTGAACAATAAGTATGGGACTTTTTGGGGAGTATCTGCCGGTTGGGAGATCACCAAAGAAAAATTCTGGACTGGTGGCCTCGATAAAATATTCAGCAGTTTCAAGATCAGGTCGAGTTATGGCCGCGTAGGTAATATTGGTGGTCTGGGTAACTTTCAATCCTTATCCACTTTCAATTCTGGATTATATGGCGGAAACGGTACAGTTGTATTTTCAAACGCCGGAAACAACAACCTTGGCTGGGAAACCAGTACAAAATTTGATTTAGGTTTTAATTTTGGCTTCCTGAAGGACAGAATTACTGCTGAAATTACCTATTTCAAAAATGATATAGATGGGCTATTATTATTGGTACCTCAGCCACCTTCTGCAGGTTTGCCTTCAAATATTCCCGACAACGTTGGAACAATGTATAATAAAGGAGTTGAATTCAGTTTGAATGCCACACCTGTTCAAAAGAAAGATTTCAGTTGGAATACATCATTTAATCTTACTTATACAAAAAACCAAGTTACTTCACTAGCACCCGGCATTACTAATCTTACAGCCTCAACAGGTGGTCTTGAGACTCCAAGCATTACCATACCAGGTTATGCTGCTGGTATGTTATTTGTAACACGAACCCAAGGAGTTGACCCTGCTACCGGAAGGAGGATTTTCCTTGACAAAAATGGCAGACAGGTTTTCTTCCAGCATGTTGCTCCTTCAGGTCAGTTCCGTTTCGCATATGCTGACGGGACATTAGCTCCTACAGTTAGTGCAGCTGATGCTGTTGTGTATAAAAACACCAATCCCAAATATGTTGGCGGTTTTGACAATACGATCCGTGTCAAAGATTTTGAACTGAACGCCTTATTCACTTACCAATTAGGTTTCCATATCTATTTTGGTACTAATGCCGGATTAAGAGATCAGCGTTTCTGGAATAACTCAACAGATATATTGAGAAAATGGAAAAAACCGGGCGATGTTACAGATATTCCAAAAGTCATTTTTGGTGATAATATATCAAACGGTTCTGCATTTCCTCTTGATGTAAATGTATTCAAGGGGGATTTTATAAAGCTCCGTACATTAAGCCTTGGGTACAACATACCAAGAAATATTCTTGAGAAAGCCAGGATCAGTACAGCAAGATTTTATATCAGTGGCAATAACCTGGCCATTATCACCAAATATCCCGGCCCCGATCCCGAGGTTTCCTCAAACGGAAATGGAACAATTAACCAGGGTATTGACAGAAACACGGTTGGTAATGCCAGGACCATCACTGTCGGTTTAAATATTGGTTTCTAACTTTAAAATGACTGAATCATGAAAATGAAAAAACATTATCTATATATTTTCCTTGCTGCCGGGCTTCTTTCAGCAACAGGATGCCAGAAGAGCAACCTTGCTCCTGTACCCTCTACATCGATATCTGACCTGTCTGCTTTTTCAACTGCTAGCAGGATTGAAGGCCAAGTAAGAGGCATTTATGCATCAATAAAAAACTCTGGTATGTTTGGTGGCCGTTACCAGATATTCAATGATATCCGTGGCGGCGATTTTATGAATGACCGTACCAATGTGGTTACGGGCTATGATATCTGGAGTTATACTCCCAGTAACAGTTCTACAAACAGTGTACAGAATCATTGGAGACGAGCTTATTTTGTTATTAACCTTGCAAACGTTTTTATTGATGGTATGGCAGCCGGAGGTACTGCAGTAGTTGGCGATGCTTTATCCAAGAATTATGTAGGTGAAGCAAGATTACTGAGAGCAATGAGTTATTATTCTTTGCTCCAGTTTTATGCAAGACCCTACTGGGATGGTAATGGAAGCAAGCCGGGTGTTCCTTTACGTTTGACAGGTAATACCGGTTCCGCTGATTACGCATTAGCGAGAGCAACCGTTGCTGAGGTTTATACCCAGATATTAGCTGATCTTACTTTCGCTGAACAGAACCTTCCGCTTACTTATGCTAATGCAACACTCAATACAACCAGGGCTCACCGTAATACGGCGATAGCTTTAAAAACGAGAGTATACCTGAGTATGCAGCAATATGGCAATGTGATCACAGAAGCGAATAAGATCGTTTCAGCTACGGCACCATTTACAGCATCTACTGGCGTGGCACATGCATTACAGGCTGATATTACCAATGTTTTCAAAACACCTTATACAACTACTGAGTCAATTTTGTCAATGCCCTTTGCTTCTAATGAACCCCCGGGAACGCAAAACCAGTTAGGCTATTATTATTGTCCTTCTGCATTCAATGGAGGTAATGGAGAATATTCATTGCTTTCAACCGGTATTATCTCTAATGCTGGCTGGCTGGCTACCGACAGAAGAAAGGCTATGATCATCACTTCCGGTGGCAAAACTTACCTGTCCAAGTTCCCAACCGGTGGAAACTTTACCGACTGGGCTCCTGTTATCAGGTATGCTGAAGTCCTGCTGAACCTTGCCGAAGCAAGGGTACGTTCAACCAATACCGTTGATGCGCAGGCTGTGGCTTTGCTGAATGCCATCCGCGGCCGTTCAGATGCTTCTACCGTTTTCACAGTAGGAAGTTTTGCTAATGCTGCTGCGCTGGCTGATGCAATAATGACAGAAAGAAGGATTGAATTAATGGGGGAAGGATTTGCTGGTGCGGATCTTACCCGCCTTGGTTTACCGCTCCCGGCCAAACCAGGTGTTAACTCAATTGCTCCAACCGGTCAGCAATATATTTGGCCGATCTCATCCGATGAACTTTTATTAAACCCGCTTTGTACTGATAACTAATCAGAAGAAGAGTTCTCGAAAATAAAAAAGGGAAGCTGCCATCTGGCAGCTTCCCTTTTTTTAACTATATCACTTACTTCAGTAATTCCGCCAGCTTCATTTCCAGCTGCTCTCCCCTCAACCGTTCTGCGATGATCTTTCCATCGGGATCAACGAGGAAATTATACGGAATACCTACTTCGCCAAAACCATAAATAGGTACAACAGCACTTTCCCAGCCTTTCAGGTCGCTGATATGTGTCCAGGTCAGTTTATCATCTTTAATGGCTTTGAGCCAGGCATCTTTTTTCTCATCTAATGAAACACCGAGAATCGTAAAATTTTTATCCTTAAACTTATTGTACGCATTCACTACGTTCGGGTTTTCAAAGCGGCAGGGCTGGCACCAACTGGCCCAAAAATCAACCAGCACATATTTTCCTTTGTACGAACTCAGTTTTACTTCTTTCCCGTTCACATCGGGCAATGCAAAATCAACCGCCGGTTTTCCCACCCAGGCAGCCGCCTGTGCTTTTTGCATTTGTAGATCCAATCCTCTTTTCACTTCCGCCACTCCTTTGTGTTCAGGGTATTTTGCAGCCACATCACTGATGATACTGACGAGTTCATCATTACCAATTCCGGTTAATCCAAAGGACGGATTGTTGGCGGTGGTCTGGTAATAACCCAGTTCAAACATCGTCAGTGCCGGGTTAGAGGATTTCTTAGCTGCCTCGGTGAATAATGCTTTTAACTGGTCAGCAATCTGCCGGTGTTCATTCACCAAGGGGATCATGATACTATCAGGTGCATTGCCCCGTTGGAGGCTGTCTCCTTTGCGGCTCAGCTCATATATCTTTTGCAGCTCTTTGTTGAAGCCGGTCATAAAATCTTTCAGCTGCTGGCTGGCTGTTGAGCCCGTTACTTCATACTTGTCTGCAAATTCATTATTCTGCGGGCTGAAGCTTACATCCAGTTTTATCTTCTTTGCATCATTGATGACAGAAGCAATCGGAAAATTTTGCTGGTCCAACCGCAGGTTGAATACCACTGCTTCGGCAGGATCTGCTTTTAATGCATACTTTCCGTCGGTACCGATCAGCATTGAATCCACCACATTCCGCTGCATCGTGGACACCGGCACTTCTTCCAGGTAGATCATCTTTGCTTTGTTATTCGTCAATGTGCCGCTGATCTCAAACCCTCCTTTTTTCCCGCTATCCTTGCAGGAAGAAATAAGTACAATTGATAAGCCGGCGATGATTACCGGTATCGCTGGTATTCGCATATTATGATTTTAATTTTTTCAATAATAACTCGTTGGTCACTTTAGGGTCGGCTTTCCCTTTGGATTGCTTCATCACTTCTCCAACGAAAAGCGAGATCAATCCTTTCTTTCCTTTTTTATACTCTACCACTTTATCGGCCAGTTTTTCCAGCACTCCGTCAATAATTGGTTCAATAGAAGAAACATCCGATTGCTGTACCAGGTTTTCTTCGGTTGCAATCTGCAGTGGATCTTTTAATGGCTGCTGTAGTAAAGACGAAAACAATTTTGTGGACGCAATGGAGAAACTCAGCTTTCCTTCATCTGTTAATTGGATAACAGCAGCGATCTTCTCCGGCTGCACAGGAAAATCACCGATCTCCTTATTATTCTCATTCAGCCATGATTTCACCGGGCCCAGCATCCAGTTAGCTGCACCTTTATAATTCTTCGTGCAGGCAATGATCTTTTCAAAATAATCAGCAAAGGCTTTTTCTTCTGTCAGCACTGCCGCATCATAATCCGACAACTGGTATTGTGAAATGTACTTTTTAATTCTTTCTGTATGCAGCACCGGCAGTTGCTGCCTCATTCTTTCAATAAATTCTTCCTGTAAATGAAAGGGGGCCAGGTCAGGTTCAGGGAAATAACGATAATCATCTGCATCCTCTTTTTCCCTGGTGGCAAAAGTGGTGCCGTTATTCGCATCAAAGCTCCTGGTTTGTTGTATAACGGGTTCTCCTTTATCAACAAGCTCCATCAGCCGTTTGGCTTCAAACTCAATAGCCCGTTTAACGTTACGGATCGAGTTGAGGTTCTTCACCTCTACTTTTGTTCCCAGTTGGCTTTTACCCTTCAAACGAACTGAAATATTCGCATCACAACGCAGGCTGCCCTCTTCCATATTACCATCGCAGATCTCCAGGTAGCGGACTAATTTCCTGATCTCGCTGACATAGGCGAACGCTTCTTCCGCTGACCTAATATCCGGTTCTGTTACAATTTCGATCAGGGCAGTTCCGGCCCGGTTATAATCCACGCAGGTATTTTCCGGGTCAGCATCATGAATACTTTTACCGGCATCTTCTTCCATATGAATCCGGTTGAGCCGGATCTTTCTTTCTCCTTCCGAAATATATATGGTTACATATCCGCCTTTACAAACCGGCGTGCTGTGTTGTGATACCTGGTAACCTTTTGGCAGGTCGGGGTAGAAATAATTCTTACGGGCAAAATAGTTGTAGCGTTCGATCTCACAATGACAGGCCAGTCCCATTTTGACCGCATATTCGATGGCTTTCCGGTTCATTTTAGGTAATGTGCCGGGATGAGCCAATGTGATCGGGCTGACATGGGTGTTTGGTTCAGCTCCAAAAGCAATGCTGTCTCCACAAAAAAGTTTACTGTTCGTTTGCAACTGGGCATGCACTTCCAGTCCCACCACTATTTCATATTTACTGTAGTCTGTCATTTTTTAAACCCTGCAAAAATAGGTCAATTCAGCGGTGTGGGTTCTTCTAAAAAAAGAAACCCTCCCGCCTGGGGCGGGAGGGCACTACATTCATAATATATAATAATTAAAGATCTGCCGTTTTCAGTTTGCGGGGGATCTTTACTTCGATATTCTGTGTTTTACCGGCTCTCTGCAGTTTCAGCATCACGGAACCTTTTTCCTTGCTTTCACGGATAATCTTTGCCATTTCATCAGCACCATTCACTGCTTTGCCATCTGCTTCCAGTATCACATCATCTTCCTTCACCCCGGCTTTTTCAGCATTACTTTCATCATCCACTTCTATTACTTTTACGCCTTTCCCATCTTCGGTATCCTGGACAGATAAACCCAGTTTGGGACTACCGCCTGACCAGCTCCAGTTTTGGCCAAAGGGCTGCATGACACGGGGAACAGCTGGAGTTCTCGGCATGATGTGTTCAAAATCAAGATCACCCAGGTCCATATTAAAGCCTTCGGTGGTATAGATATTTGTTGTCCCTTTCCATTTACCCAGTTCAGCGGTTACTTTTTGGTCTTTTTTATCACGGAGGTAAGCAATCGTTATTTTATCACCCGGTTTGTGTTTCCTGATAGTTGCCGTAAGATCATCCGGGTCTTCGATCTTTGTATCATCAATCTTTGTGATCACATCACCTTCTTTGAGCCCTGCTTTTTCGGCACCACTTCCTTTTGTAACAGCTTGCAACCTTACACCATTCTCCGTTTTTTCAGTGGTCACACCCAGCATTGCCCTGTTGGAATCAACACTTACTTTCCTTTTAAGGCCACTCTGTGCCGGGAAAGTATTGAACCCACTCATGCCATCGGCAAAAGCCCAGACATCTTTGATCTTGTTGCGGCGAACGGTTATATCAGCATCTTTGTATTCATCCAGCGATTTACCATTCACCGTGATCTTGTCGCCATTGATCTCCACCACCACTTTTTCATCTTTATCCCCTTTGCGGGTAATGATGATCTGCTCGGCATCTTTTTTATCCTTCGCTTTTTCTTCCGGCTGTGCCAGCAGTGAAGCAGGAAGAACCATGGCTGCTGCCAGGGCAAGCACAGAAAATTTTCTACTAACCTGTATCATAATTTTTGTTTTAATAAATTATCTACGTCAAATTTCGTAGATCAAATATAATGAGATTTTCTGTATTACGAAATGTTTCGGAAATGTTAAATGCCTGGCGGTTTTTAAAAGGCCCGATCAGCGGACAAGCGGGTTAATAGCTTCATAAGTGCGGACCGGGTACCCGTCCACTTCTTCATTACCAATATATATCATCCCGCATTTCTCCAAAACCCGGATGGAGCCTGTATTGCCCGGCTCTGCCCTTCCCACGATGCGGCTAAGGTGCAGCTTTTCAAATCCATAACGGATACTGGCATCAGCCGCTTCGGTGGCGTATCCTTTTCCCCAATATTGCTTCATGAACCGGTATCCCAGGTCAATTTCATTGAGTTCGGCCCTGTACTTCAACCCACACCAGCCCATGAATTCACCGGTTTCTCTGATATGCACCGCCCAACGACCGTGGTTGTAAAGAGCATACTGGGGCAAAATGGTTTTTTCCAATACCGTTGCCGCTTGTTCAATACCTTCTATAGGATCATGTGTAAACCTTGTTACTTCCGGGTCAAGATTCAGTGTATAGACCAATGCTGCATCTTCGGTAGTGAAAAGACGGAACAGCAATCTTTGCGTTTCAAAAACCAGTGTCATTATCTCAGTATGTGGTTTTTACGAAAATTACCCGGTGATTTCCCTACCCTATAAGTGGTATTGGCCAGCGTTTTAAAATCGTGATTTTTGAATCAAACACCATCTTTACCATCCACAGCAACTAACCGTATGGGCCCTGAAATATTTGCCATCATTTGTATACTGATCTGCATCGCTGCCCTCTATTTTGCTTTTAAGATCTACAAAGACACCCGGAAGATCAAAAAGAAGCAGTTGGAAGAAGATGATGAAACCCCTCTTCGCTTCTGACGATTACAGCAACGATTTTACTTTTTCAATTACCTGTTGCAGGTGGCTGATATCCTGGCCGCCGGCAGTCGCCAATGTTTTTTGGCCGCCACCGCCGCCTTTGATCAAAGGGGCAATATGCTCTTTAATGATCTTTCCTGCATCTAAGTTTTTAGCAACTGCCACTGTCTCTGACATTCCAACGGCCACAAATGGTTTGCCGCCGATATTGGCGCAAAGAACAGCCACATGATCCCGGAGATGGTTCTTCAGGTCAAAACATAATTTCTTGAGCGCATCGGCATTGCCGACTTCCACGATATCGCCGATAAAATTGATACTGTTGATGATCTCATCTTTCTGCAACAGCTCGTTCCGGATGATCACTAACTGCCGTGCTTCCATGGATTCCACATGTTTCATCAGTTCTGCATTTTCTGCCTGCAGGTTCTCCACGGCTTTCAGCAGATCTTTCGGGTTTTTCAACGTTTCTTTTACGGAAGCGATCAATGCAGCCTGTTCATTAATAAACTGCATAGCTGCTGCACCACAAACGGCTTCCACCCGGCGGACACCAGCCGCTACAGCAGATTCACTGGTGAGTTTGAACAGGCCGAGTTCGCCGGTGGCTCCCACATGTGTGCCGCCGCATAACTCTACGGAATAGTTAGGATCCATGATCACCACTCTTACCACATCGCCGTATTTTTCGCCAAACAAGGCCATGGCACCCAGCTTCATGGCTTCGTCCTTTGGCATCGACTTGATAACTACGGGTATATTGGCCCTGATCTTTTCATTCACCAGCTCTTCCACTTTGGCTATTTCTTCATCCGTTACTTTGGCAAAATGAGAAAAGTCGAAACGCAGATGCTCTTCGTTGACCAACGAACCTTTTTGTGCCACATGATTACCTAACACTTTTCTTAACGCAGCATGTAACAAGTGCGTGGCAGAGTGATGCAGTTCGGTCTGTTTTCTTTTTGTTGCATCCACTTTGGCAATCACTTCACCGGAGAGATCAGCAGGAATGGTTTCTGCAAAATGAATGATGAGATCATTATCTTTTTTGGTATCAATAACGGATACCTGTTCATTGCCTATTGTCAATTGTCCCCGGTCACCTACCTGGCCTCCGCTTTCAGCATAGAATGGAGTTATATCCAGTACAAGCTGGTATAATTCTTTGCCTTTGGCTTTTACTTTCCTGTATTTTAAAACGGATGCTTTAGCTTCTAATGAGTCATAGCCGACGAATTTATTGGAGCCGTCTTTAAGAACAACCCAGTCTCCTGCATCAATTGTGCCTGCTGCACGGGAACGGTCTTTTTGTTGTTGCATTTCAGCTTTGAATCCATCTTCATCGACGGTTAATTTATTTTCGGCTGCAATCAGCTGTGTCAGGTCTAACGGGAACCCATAGGTGTCATATAATTCAAAGGAATCTTTTCCTGAAATACTTCCTTGTGCAATCAGATCATCAACTCTTTTCAATCCTTTATCAAGCGTTCTCAAAAATGCATCTTCCTCTTCCTTCACCACTTTGCTCACAAAATCTACCTGCTGTTGCAACTCAGGAAATACAGTTTCAAATTGCTTGGCTAATACCGGCACTAACTGAGTAAGCAATGGTTGTTTATAATCCAGATATGAATAATAATACCGTACTGCCCTTCTTAATATCCGGCGGATAACATACCCTGCTCCGGTATTGGAAGGTAATTGCCCATCCGCTATTGTAAAACTGATAGCCCGGATATGATCTGCTAATACCCGGAATGCCACCGCTTCTTTGGTATCACTGTAATCATATTTCTTGCCGGTGATCTTTTCTGTTACTGCGATGGTGCCGCTGAAAATATCCGTATCATAATTGGAGGTTTTACCCTGCAACACTCTTACCAATCGTTCTAATCCCATACCCGTATCCACATGGGTGGCAGGTAATGGTTCCAGGCTGCCGTCTTTTTTCCGGTTGTATTGAATGAATACATTATTCCATATTTCTATTACCTGCGGATGATCTTTGTTCACCAGTAAATGTCCCGGTGTTTGTTTTCTTTCTTCGTCAGGGCGGCAGTCCACATGTATCTCGCTGCAGGGGCCACAGGGACCTGTATCGCCCATTTCCCAGAAATTATCTTTCTTATTGCCATAGACAATATGTTCATCCGGCAAATATTCTTTCCATTTTGCTAAAGCTACCGTTGATGCCGGCAGGCCTTCTTTGTTGTCACCTTCAAAGACCGTGGCATATAGCCGGTCAGCCGGTATTTTATAAACAGCAGTCAGCAATTCCCAACTCCAGCTGATGGCTTCATTTTTAAAATAATCACCAAAACTCCAGTTGCCCAGCATTTCAAACATGGTATGATGATAGGTATCCACCCCTACTTCTTCCAGGTCGTTATGCTTACCACTTACCCGCAAACATTTTTGGGTATCAGCCACCCGGCCATAAGGCGGAACTTTATTACCCAGGAAATAATCCTTGAACTGGTTCATCCCGGCATTGGTAAACATGAGGGTCGGGTCGTTTTTGACCACGATGGGGGCCGAAGGGACAATCGTGTGCCCTTTGGAGTGGAAAAAATCCAGGAAAGCCTTACGTATATCTGCGCTGGTCATCATAAATGTTGCCCGGGTTGGGTTGATTTTTGCTTATTAAGAGCCTATATTTGTTTCCCTTGTAAAGGTTGGCAAAAGTACGGATTCAAACGTAGTCAGCCCAATGAGAAGGCCGGTTCCATCCCTTGCAAGGCATCCATTTCAATATTCCAACTTAGCTGGCCGGCAGGCTATGAAAAAGATCAAGTACTACTATAACACCAACACACTCCGGTATGAAAAACTGGAAACTCCTTTACGGGTCAAGCTGTTGCGTGTATTCGGGTTTGTGGCTGCTGCTTTTGTTACCGCCGCCTTGATCTCCTATGTGGCTTTCCAGTTTGTAGGCTCCCCTAAAGAAAAAATATTGCAACGGCAGAACGAGAACCTGAAGGACCGGTATGATGATATGAAACAGGACCTGCGATCCATCCAGCAGCAGATGCAGGAACTGGAAAAAAGGGACAATAATGTGTACCGGGCCATTTTCGAGGCCAACCCGATTCCAGATAGTGCCAGGGCAAAAGAGCAGGCCATCCAGAAAGAAATTGCCACGGTGGAGCGGATGAAGGATAATGAGCTGGTGGCTTCCATCCAAACCACATTGGATAACCTGGCGAACCGGATCAATACACAACAGAAATCCTACAACGAAATTGATAAACTGGTGGCAAATAAAGAGCAGTTGCTCTCGCATACTCCCGCCATTCAGCCGGTCAGTAATAAAGACCTGAACCGGGTAGCTTCCGGTTTCGGTTACCGTATCGACCCGGTGTATAAAACCATGAAGATGCATGCCGGGCTCGACTTTGCTGCACCACAGGGAACCCCTATTTATGCTACTGCAGATGGAACTGTTTCTACCGCTGGTAATACCGGCAATGGTTATGGCAACCATGTGATCATCAACCATGGCTATGGTTATGAAACATTATACGGCCATATGGTGCGGGTAAAAGCCAGGAATGGGCAGACAGTAAAACGGGGTGAAGTGATTGGCTGGGTGGGCAGCACCGGGAAATCAACCGGGCCGCACTGCCATTATGAAGTACATAAATACGGCAACAAGATCGACCCGATCTATTTCTTTTATAATGACCTGACACCTGAACAATTCGACCTGCTGTTGAAGAAAGCTGCTGCTTCTAACCAGAGCTTTGATTAAAGAAAGTTTATCGCCCTATTTTTCCACACTGTTACCGGAATGTTACCGGCACCGGTGAGCTTCGTATCTTTACCCGTCCATTATGGCGAAACAGCTGACACAAATAACCTTTGATTTTTCTATTCCCGAAGAACCGGTGAAAGAAGAGCTGCCTGTAGTGGAAGAACCTGTTATCGCCCTTGCAAAAGAAGATCCGCTGCCGGTTGAAATACCGGAAGAAGAAAAAGCTGGTGTGAAAGTGATCGTCAAATTAAAAGAAAAGAAGAAATCGACCCGGGGCCGGAAATCATTAAAAGATATTGAGATCGGGGCCGACCTGATCCAGATACCGCCGGATGATATACTTTTCCAGAAACAATATTACTCTATCGGTGATGTGGCCCGGATGTTCCGGGAAAATCAATCCCTGATCCGGTACTGGGAAACCGAGTTTGATATTTTACAACCCCGCAAGAACCGTAAGGGGGATCGTTTTTTCCGCCCTGTGGATATCAAGAACCTGGTGATGATCTATGACCTGCTCCGCCGCCGTAAATTCACCATTGAAGGAGCCAAGGATTACCTGAAGAAAAATAAAAAAGCAGAAGAGAAATTTGCTATGATACAATCTTTGCGAAAGATCAAAGATTTCCTGCTGGAGCTGAAAGCGAATTTGTGATAGCTGATGGACAACAGACCACAGGTCCATTTCTGCTGTATTGTCCTGCTGCCATATAAAACGACCAACTGTGGTCTATGGTCTGTAGTCCATCGTCCGTTTGCAACTTTAACGCTTCGCCTTTCATCATTTGACCACAGCCTTTTACTTTTGTTACTACATTTATCTGAAACCATGAAGAAAATCATTCCTGTATTCCTGCTGGCTTTGTTGTTCAGTTCAGTTTTATCTGCCCAGAACCAGTTCCAGGTACTGGTGGAAAGGCCCGGTGAAAAATCATTGAAAGGCATTATCTCCCGGGAAATACTGGAAGCGGATAGTTCTTTTACGGGCTGGTATGTTGCTAATCAAAAAGCATATACGCCGCACAGTCTTGCACTCGCTGCATTAAAGCAGCATGGTGATTCCATCCAGGTCATAGCAATCATGGGTACCTGGTGCGAGGATTCTCATTTTATCATTCCTAAATTTTTTGCACTGGCGGATGCCGCCGGGTTTTCGGACAAACATATCACCCTTTTTGGCACAGACCGGGATAAAAAAACACTCGGCAATCTTTGTGAAAGCCTGAATGTAAAAAATGTGCCGACCCTGATCGTGATGAAAGAGGGAAAAGAACTGGGAAGGGTGATCGAATATGGCAAAACCGGTTTATGGGATAAAGAACTCGGGCAGGTGATCAACTCAGGTTTTGCTCAATAACAATTATGGCTTCTGTTGTGATACGATCTTTATATCAGTGCCGGTACCTGCAATTTCAATTTTCAATTCTTCCAGCAGTTTGATCGATTGCAGGTTCACTTCCTGTTTCACTGTATTAAAATCCCGGATGGTAATAGGTGCCGTGTAATAATCAGCAGTTATTACCACCGCAGTAGCCGTTATCTCTGACAATAACACATTTGCTTCTTCAATTTCTCTCCGGTCGGTTATTCTTTTTATTCCGGCAATCAGTAATTCCAGTTTATGGGAAGAGGTTTCTAAACCCACTTCCAGTTTCAGGTCACCACGCCGTTGTGTACGCAGGGAAAGATTATCCAAAATGGTATCCACCATTTGCTTGTTGGGAACAGTCACAAATGTTTTCTGCTCGGTTCTTATTCTTGTACTCCGCAACCCTATTTTTTCCACCACACCTGTTACAGTTTGCACTTTCACCAGGTCGCCGGTAGTAAATGGTTTGTCAAAGAAAATGATAAAGGAGGCGATGAGGTTCTCAATACTTTCCCGCAAAGCCAATGCAATGGCAGCACCCACAATACTCAACCCGGTAAGGAGGCTGCCGATATTCATACTGAAAGCATAGTTCAGCACCATCATCATACCAATGATGATAAGGATCACTTTAAAAAAATCCTTGAAGAAAACGATCAGCTGATTATCAGTTTGGTCTGGCGTCAGGTTTGCTCTTTTCTCCAGTATCATGGCAATAAAATCGATCATCCGTAACAGTAGCCTGATAAAGGAAACGATCAGGATGATGGTACCCAGGCAGTGTATGATATCTTTTATAGTGTACTTATACACTTCTATATTGAAAGTTTCCGGGAATTTGAGTTTATGCAGGGAAATAACAGATACCAGTATCAGCAGGAAAAAGCCAAGCGGTTTCACCACCAGGTTAATAAATGATTTCTTGTCAACATCTTTCCAGATGCTGTGCACCACGCTGAACAGCAAACCGGCGAAATAACGGGAGATGAATTTTTTCAGGATCAGTACAAAAAGGATGACCCCGGCTACAATGAAGTAATTCTTTACAGGATTATCAAACCATATTTTCTCAAAAAAATCATTCATGCCGCAAAATTATTGAATAATGTGGTAGTTAATTATCACCCGGTAATGATGAAATTAAAATTATAACAGGGTTTTAATCAGCGGAAAGAGTACACTTCAATACGGTCCTTTTTGAGGGCATACAAACGGGCCGATGTAAAATTGAAGGAGCGGCTTTTATAGATCTCTTCCGGCATCTTCCATTCATCCAGCCGGAAACTGCTGATCTCGTAGCGGTGCAGTATATCCCCGTTGGAACCAAAGATATATTTGCCGGCTACTTTAAAGTTTTGCCAGCCGCTGATGAGTATCTTATTTTTTAAAGCTCCGTAATAATCAAATACAAAAACGGGTTGCGTGGAATCATACAGGTACACATACTGGTCCTGGTCAAATATTTTCTGGGGTGTGGGTGCCTGGCCAAACAACTGCCTGAAATCAGGTGTTTCCAATAATATTTTTCCATCCTCCTCCACTTTCTTCAGCTTGCTCTCCAGTTCATCAAAGACCCATATTTTATTATCATAGGACTGTGCAATTGCTTTGGCCTGCAGGATATTTTGTTTCCGGAGATCAATGCTATTGACCACGTTTAAAAAACGATCCAATACCACTACTGTGGCAAAGTCTTTATAAAATAATAATACTTTGAGCGGATTGGACACATCGATCAGGGTAGCCTGCCCGAATCTCTTTACATCGTTGAAAATGGCTACTGAATCTCCATTTGCATTGAGTTTCTTGACCTGGTTACGGCTGTTGAGTATATAAATGTTATCCAGGTTATCTACGGTAAAGCTGACAATATCACCCGTGATCGTTCTTACTAATTTGAATGAAGTATCTGCCTGCCCCTGAACAGCAGAAGCAATGAAAACTAATAACAGTATATTCAATACTCTTTTCATCAATTACGAATGATCTTGTTTTCCTGCCCGGTATATGATTTCAGCTTCATCGTTTCTCCATCGAAGACCGCATAGGTAAAATACCGGATCCAGTCGCCGAGGTTAATATACCGGCTGTCTTTGGAGAGACGATGATCAATGGCTAAATGTCTATGCCCAAAGACAAAAAAATCAAAATTTTCTTTTTGCAGCACTTCTTTACAATAAATAATAAGCCATTCCTTGTCTTCTCCGAGAAAAATTTCTTCGGTACTTCCTGTTTGGGCACGGCTTCGGCGGCTAAGGTAATTCGCCAGGCCAACACCAATCACGGGTGGTAAAACGCCGAATAACCATTGGCAGGCAGGATTTCGAAATATCTTCTTCAACCTTTTATAGCCATGATCACCCGGGCCCAGCCCATCTCCATGACCAATTAAAAATTTCTTCCCGTTGCGTTCAAACTCTTTGGGTTCATAATAAACCGGCATATTCAGTTCCTGTTGGAAATATTCCTTCATCCACATGTCATGATTACCCACAAAGAAATGCAGTTGAACGCCTGCATCTGATAATTCAGCCAGCTTGCCTAACAGGCGAACATATCCTTTGGGCACCACTTTTTTGTACTCATACCAGAAATCAAACATATCACCCACTAAAAAGATCTCACCCGCATCATGTTTGATTTCATCCAGGAATTGTACCAGCCGTTTTTCCCTTTCCAGGCTTTTGGCGTGGTCGGGAGCACCGAGATGGAAATCGGAAAGGAAGTAGATCTTTTTTTGAGCAGGTTGTTGCACGCAGTAGCTTATTTCTTATCCCGGATATATTGTAAAACATCCCCTGATTCAATTTGTGGTCGGCCACTCACATCCCCGTTGTACCAATACATCCAGGCACTGGTGGTAGAATCATTTATTAAAACTTCAGCGAGATCACGGTAGTAAAGTTTCTCTTCATCATCTTCTACCGTCACGCCTTCATAATCATCCAACTGGCCGATGGCCCAGGAAAATTCGGATTCATTAGTAATGGAATATAGTTCTCCGATGATGAATTTATCTTCCGTGGAAGGAACTGCAGCCGGGTACTCGCCCAGGTCATATAAAATGCCTCTCACTTTTGCTTCGCCAATGAACGTAAAGAAACGGCTGATATATTCATAAGCCGGGCTGCGAAAACCACTGCGCAATGAACCATACACGAATAACTGGTAAACCCTGGCATTTGTCATACCTTAAAATTACTAAAGGAGAGTGGAATTTCAGGACTCAACAAGGAATAAATAAACTTCTTTAGGGCCGTGCACACCCACCACCAATGTTTTTTCAATATCGGCGGTGCGGCTGGGTCCGGTGGCAAAACTGATGAGCGAAGGGAGGTTATTACCATATTTATCTTTTACCAACTGTAATCCATCCTTCAGGTCATAGACCAGTTGTTTGGTAAAAGCAATGCAGACATGAACCGGTGCATACACGCTGGTGGTTCTTCCACGGGGTTGTGCAGCACTTAGCACAATGGAGCCTGTTCGTGCCACCAGGCATTCACAACCGGTGATGGAAACATCACAATCAGCAAGACCGGTCTTTACGATCCTGTCACTGATGGAACCGGCAAAGGGTTCGATGAGTTTATCTTCCAGGCAAAACACCTTGTTCCAGTCCTGCTTCTTCACCAGGCTGCTCAATTGAAAGGCCAGTTCCTGCTGGTTGATACAAAAAACAAATCGTCCCTGTAATTTGGAGAACTGTTCAGCAAATTCAATTTCCAGTTCTTGCTGTGAAGGATGAAAGACGGAAGTGTTTCCCTCACTGCCGGGAAAAGGAAGAGGCGTTGGATGACTCAACGCCTTTCTTATTTTCTTTAAAATATTCTCTTTGGAGGTGGATATACTCATATGCCTTTTATGATGGCAACGATTTATTGGTGATATCACTGTCATACGGCGGAACCCCGGCAGATATTTCACTGTTGTCAGTCGTATCCAGGTCGTCTTTTTTATCTTCAGCCAGTGGTTTTTTTTCTTCGTAAGGCCTTTTACCAATCAGGGCTTCCACATCACTCTGGAACAATACCTCTCTTTCCAGCAATGCCTCAGCCAGTTTTTCTACCTCGGCTTTGCGTTCTGTGAGGAGTTTTTTTGTTTTTTCGTATGCTTCGTCAATCAGCTTTCTTACTTCCTGGTCAATCAGCTTGGAGGTTTCTTCTGAATAAGGCTTGGTAAACGTGGTTTCCTGTTGCGGATCATAGAAACTCACATTCCCCACTTTATCATTCATACCATACACCGTCACCATTGCATAAGCGATCCGGGTGATCTGCTGCAGGTCATTTTGTGCACCCGTGGAAATTTTTCCGAAGAAAATATCTTCACTGGCACGACCGCCGAGTGTCATACAGATCTGGTCGCTGAGCTGATCGGTATTATATAAATATTGTTCTTTCGGCGTGTATTGTGCATAGCCCAATGCAGCAGTACCTCTTGGAACGATGGTTACTTTCAGCAAGGGATAAGCATGTTCGAGGTACCATCCGCAGATAGCATGACCCGCTTCATGATAAGCAATGATCCTTTTTTCTGCCGGTGCAATGATCTTGTTCTTTTTTTCCAATCCGCCGATCACCCTGTCTACTGCATCCTGGAAATCTTCCATCTCCACTGCATCTTTCCCTTTCCTGGCAGCGATCAGTGCCGCTTCATTACATACGTTGGCGATATCTGCACCTGCAAAACCAGGTGTTTGTTCGGCCAGCTTATGAATATCCAGTTTGGTTGAAATTTTGATCGGTTTCAGGTGAACTTTAAAAATATCTTCTCTTCCTTTCAGGTCAGGTTTGTCAATGGATATCTGCCTGTCGAAACGACCCGGACGTAATAACGCTGAGTCCAGTACATCAGGACGGTTGGTAGCGGCTAATACAATAATACCCGTATCTGTTCCGAAGCCATCCATTTCCACCAGCATCTGGTTCAGGGTGCTTTCTCTTTCGTCATTGCTCATCATGGCGTTCTTACCCCTTGCACGGCCGATGGCATCAATTTCATCAATAAAAATGATACAAGGTGCTTTTTCCCTGGCCTGTTTGAATAAATCTCTTACCCGGCTGGCACCCACACCCACAAACATTTCCACGAAGTCAGATCCGCTCAGGCTAAAGAAAGGTACCTGTGCCTCACCGGCCATCGCTTTTGCCAGCAATGTTTTACCGGTTCCGGGAGGGCCTACCAGCAATGCACCTTTAGGTATTTTACCACCCAGGGCCGTATATTTTTTAGGATTCTTTAAAAACTCAACGATCTCCATCACTTCTACCTTGGCTTCATCCAGACCGGCCACATCAGCAAATGTGATATTTACTCTTGTTCCTTTATCAAATAAGGTAGCTTTTGACTTCCCGATATTAAAAATACCGCCCGGGCCACCAGAGCCACCGGCTCCACCACCCATTTTCCGCATCAGTAATATCCAGAGCCCTACAAAAAGAAGAACTGGTAACAGGAACTGGAGAACCCCACCAAGGATGTCTTTTTCCTGGCCTGCCTTCCCTACTCTTTCCAAAGTTGGGTTATCAGCATAGAACTTTCGCATATCATCCTGGAAAGAATCACCTGATACAATGTTGAAGAACATATGAGGTCCATCCTTGCTATAGCTGCCGTTATCTCTCAATTCTTTTTCGTATTTACCCAGGCTTGTCTGCTTAATAGTAATCCTTACTTTATTCTTATTACTTACCACCAGGTACTTTGATATATCGCCCTGCTTAAGCATTTCTGTAAACTGGTCCTGTGATACCTCTTTCATGCTTGAAGAAAAAGGACTGAATATATTCATGCCGATCAGCATGGCAATAATGATCGCATACACCCAGTAAATACTGAATTTCGGGCCTTTTTTCGGCTGGTTCGGGTCGTCGGCTGGCGGACGGTTACCTGGTCTTGGATTTCTGTTCATTTGTTCTTGTGACATATATTTATTTTCCGGGTGCTCCCTGCTAATTAATAATTATTGATAGAAAAAGTTCAGCTTGTATAATATTTAACATTATTCGTCATGCTCCTCGGCAGCAGCATCACTCCACATTTCTTCCAGTTTGTAAAATTTCCGGTCTTCGGACAGCATCACATGCACCACTACATTTACATAATCAATCAGTACCCAGTGCAGGTTATGATACCCTTCATGATGGTAAGGATTTTCCCCGCAGGCAATATGAACCTGTGCCTCCACATTCTCTGCAATAGCCCTTACCTGCGGCTGGTTACCCGCCTCACAGATAATAAAGAAATCAGCCACAGCTTCATTGATCTTCCGGAGATCCAGCGAGATGATATTCTCCCCTTTCTTCTCCTGTATAGCGGCAATAATGGTTTTGATGATTTTCGAATTCTTCGTTAACCGGGTTGCAGTTTTCTTTTTGCGGTTGGTCAGTGATGCCAATTGTTCCAAATAATGAAGGTGTTTAAATTTAATATCTGTTTTGGGCCGACTTGCTGTCGTCAACAGGCTGTTATTATTAAAAAATAACAACCGGCAACAAGAAAGCATTTTACTTTGTCAAAAATAGCAATTAATTGCCAGAACAACCTGTATCTATGCCTTCCGGAATGCCATTTATTGAACTCCAATCGGTTGATAGTACCAATAACTATGCCCTTGCCCGCTTGCATGAAGCCCGGCTGCCGGACAGGCAGGACCAGGTGCAGCACGGGCAGGCTTATTTTGCCCATGAGCAGGTGGCCGGAAAAGGTCAGCGGGGTCGAATTTGGACAGCAGAAAAAGATGCCAATATCATCCTGACTGTAGTGCTGAATCCTTATCCATTACAGCTATCACAACAATTTCAGTTCAGTGCTGCAGTGGCTTTGGCGGTTCATGATTTCTTCAGCAATTATGCCGGGGAGGATACAAAAATTAAATGGCCTAACGATCTTTACTGGCAAGACAGAAAGGCAGGGGGTATTTTAATCGAGTCGGTGATCAGCAGTTCTGCATCGGTGAAAAAGAGTGGGCTGTCAGAAAATGAAATGCAAAAAACCGCAGCAGGCCAGTGGCAATGGGCGGTTGTCGGAATGGGTATTAATATTAACCAAACCTCCTTTCCCGGAGAACTGAAAAACCCTGTTTCCCTGAAACAAATCACCGGTAAAAATTATGATGTGGTAGGGCTGGCCAAAGAATTATGGGAATGCCTGTACAGCCGTTTCAATGAATTAACCGGAAAAGGATTTGACAGCATTTACCGTAACTACAATTCACAACTTTATAAAAAAGGCCAACCTGTTAGACTAAAGAAAGATAGCCGTGTCTTTGAAGCAATTATTAAAAATGTATCTCCCGCTGGTCAGTTGATCGTTCAGCATAGTATTGAAGAAACATTCAGTTTTGGAGATATTGAATGGGTCATCAAATAAAAGAGCTTTCAACAATGAAAGCTCTTTGAAGGTTTTCGTTGCTGTTACAACTATTTTTCTTTCGGGCGCCACAGGGAAAACTGTCTTGCGATGGTAAAGCCCCAGCGAAACTGCCCTTTCCCCCAACTGGTCACTGTTCTTGGTATATACCGGTTCTCCAGGGTTTCGGTGGCATTGGTAAAATTCAGGTGAAAGACGTGACCCGGTGTAAGGATCTCGAAACCGATACCCAGCGGATCAAAAAACTTCAACGGCGTCGCCTGTACGGCGAATGAATCCTTGCTGCTTTGTGAACGGAAAGGATGAAAATAGTCCACCACCAGGTTCAGGTTGCGCATTACCGGCACTTTCAACGCACCTCCCAATGCGAAAATTGATTTTTGATCATAAGAGATCGCATATCCTCTTGTTACCAGTGTGGGATTCAGCTGCCAACTCACTTTTCCCATTTTTTGGGCGATGATCAGTTGGAATGTATTACTGGTACGGTCTGAAATATCCCTGAAACTATGATCAAGATTATCCAATGCAGAAGCTTTATTGGCAGCAATTACAGCATTGGCAAAGAAAGCAACGGATAAAGGATGTGAGGGATCGTTCTCTAGTTGTTGCAATAACTGATACTTAATACCCATCTCCCATAGTTTTTGCTGCTGGCCGGCTCCTTTTGCCCTTGCAAAAAGAATATCGAATCGTTTGCCCAATCCAATTTCAAATGCAATCTTGATATCAGTCGCATTATCCAGGCCAAAGAAATTTTTCAGCCCGCCAAAATCACCACCAATGTCTCCAAAATTATGCATCACTTTAAATTCCATCTTGCCTTTACCCACCACTTCGGTGGTATTGGCATTGATCGCTTTTTGTGAATTAAAAATTTTCACCGGTGTTTTTGCGGCCACTGCATTATCCCCGATATTCAGTAATGAATCCTGGGCAACCAGCACAGTTGATATAAGCATCAACAGGCATACTATTATTTTCTTCATATAATCAGTTTAAGATCTTGTAGTAATCGGTAAAGCAGTAAAAAAAGTTGCCTGCTTTGTTATAAAGCAGGCAACGATAAAGCTGTTTAAAGTTGGTCAGGGTTTGTCAACCTCCCGGAAAAGCAGCATATCTTTTACCCTGGAAGAAGCTCCTTTATAAAACCCGGTTTCTTCCACATACTTTGCAGGGTTTCTGAATGTGCCGAAAAGGATATCAAATAATGGCAGGTCAGAATAGTTATAGGCATGTACACCTTTGGCATGATGTATTGCATGGCTTTCCGGCCGCTGGATGATATAACCCAGCCAGGCTGGTGTTTTAATATTTGCATGCTGGAAGATGCTGAAGAAATTGGTTACCAGCAATACGATCGTAATGGATTGTGCGGGCAGACCGGTAATAAAAGAAAAACAAACAGTACCCAGCACCGTCCAGCCGACCATGTCAAAGGGGCTGAAATAAAATGCACCATAAGTATCTAACCGTTCAGCACTGTGATGCATCTGGTGGAATACCCTCCATAATACATTACTGCTATGCATGAACCTGTGCCAGAGGTACATGCCAAATTCGTAAACCAGTATACCAATGATACCTCCTGCTACTACGTTGATTTCAGCCAGATTCAGTAGTTGCGATGAAGGCAACCATGCTGCATAGAATAATGGCAAATAGGTTGACAGGTAAAAGAAAAAAAAGAAAGATAAAATTCCTTTGATCTGCCAGTAAGGAATATGTGGCAGTTTCCGGGCCGGGAAAAAAGCTTCCCAGAGAATCAGTAACAGATACATTCCCAAAATGTATAGAGAAACCGGGTCTGATAAAATAGCTAAAGGATCGGGCATAAAATAAAGTTTATAAATTATAATATGGTTGAATCGTATTCATTATTAAAGTCAGGTACAGGTATTTCTCTTAACGGGTAAAAACGATCTTCGAAATCCTGCGATAACAATCCTGCAGAAGCCGGGAGACCCTCCCTGCTATTCGCTGGTTATTCATCCATTAAGTTTTATAGCCTGTTTCAATTAATGTTTGTATTGCATCATAAATTTTACTGCCAATCCCGGCAGGTCCGGATTCAATACCAGTTTCTCCTCATCCAACTGCAGAACAAATAATTGCTCAGTCAGGATCAGGAGTTTAGTATCATTTTGTAAAAACTGCCAGGTAAAATCGGTATTAACAGGCGATCCGCAGGATACTATATTATCTAAAGAAGACCCGGTACCGTTGCTATAAAAAAAATAACTGTTATCCTTCTGACAATCCTGGATGGTGTTTTCTGTATCATCGAGTACCCCATTCTTATTATCATCAAAACCCGTCCCGGTCAATATCCACTCCTTTTGTGTTAATAATTCTGCAGCCGTTTTCTTTCCAGCCTGATCAGTTTTTTCTTTTTTGCAGCCTGCTATTATTACAATAGCGATAGCTAAAATGGCTCTTGCCTTCATAGTATTTTGCTTAATTATTTTTTTTTCCATTTATTGTTCCGGTAAAATCCACAAGATCTGTGGCAAATTCTTCCGGTTTCTCCCAATGCAGGGCATGGCCGGTGTTGTATACAACCATCTTGACGTTTTTTATGTTATTCAATAATATTTCCTGTCCTTTAAAAAAGAAGAATGCGTCTTTGTTACCCCAAAACACCAAAACAGGTATATTAATTTCCGTGAGTCTTTCCGAAAAGTAAGCATTCATTAAACCGGTGAAAGCAGATTTAAATACCCGTGCAGGAACCTTAGTCCCCTCATCCACCAGCAATTTATAATACGCTGAATCAATGGGTCTGGACAAACATGCTCTCTGAAACCCATCCATAAATGCCCAACTGATCGTTTCTCCCATATTCATAACTTCCTGGTAGAACTCAGGCATACCGGGATTATTCTTTAATTCAGGCTCAGCATTAATGATCACAATCCCCTTGGTGAGTTCCGGATAGTCAAGAGCAAATTGCTGAGCATGCACACCCCCCATCGAATGCCCCGCTACAAACACTTTGTTTAATTTTTTTTGCTTTATAAATGCTGCAACATCTGCTGCAAAATGCCTGGGAGTATACCCGTCTAAAGGTCTCTCGGAATCACCATGGCCTCGTTGCGAAATTGCAAAAGCATGAACAGAAGATGGCAAATGCGCTAATACGGATTCGAATGAATGCCATGAATCCGTGATGCCATGCAAAAAGATGACAGGTATACCGTTGCTGTCTCCCTGCTCGGCATACTGCAACCGGACCCCGGTTGAAAGGTTTATCTCTTTTACCGTTATTCGTTTGTTAGGAATAGCGGTAACAGGGTTTACTACCGGTTGTACAGAAACGACCTGAGCTGAAGAAAAATCCGCTACAGTCATAAAAGTAAACAGGTAAACTATAATCTTACTTTTCATATTATATATGTTTTAATTAATGAAAAACAAAAATCACATTATGATCACTCCGAAAAAATACCCTAAAATGGTAGAGATTTCACCGAAAAAGGGGTAGTGGTATTTCAATAGTTACATGCCAGCCTGACCAGCCCTTTCTTTATTACAGCCATTTATTACCACGATTAATTCCCGTAAAATATTTGCCTGTATAATTGCTTTAATTATTTTTTACCCCATTGATTGTTCCAATAAAATCCACCAGGTCGGTGGCAAATCTTTCCGGTTCTTCCCAGTGCAGGGCATGACCTGTTTCCTGGTAAATCAACAATCTTCCGTTGCTGATTCCTTTTATCAATATATCCTGGTCTTTTTTTGAGCAAACCCAATCCTTATCACCCCAAACAATCAGTGCTGGTTGAGTAATCCTGTACAATTGATTGCTGTAATCAACACTCATTATCCCATTCATAACATCTTTCCATATATGTGCAGGAACTTTCAGGCTTTCGTTTACTAATACTTTAAAATAGTCTGCATCAACAGGCTTAGCACAGGTTCCCTTCTGAAATTCATTAGCAAATTCATACGGAACAGGATCTGAAAGTTTTAATATTTCCTGTGTAAACTCCGGCAAACCGGGGTTATCCTTAAATGAGGCATCCGTGCCTATTAATACAATCCCCTTTGCGAGTTCCGGGTAATCCAATGCAAATTGCTGGGCAATGATACCGCCCATAGAGTGACCAACAATAATGGCTTTAGCCAAATCTTTCACTTTCATAAACGCAGCAACATCCGCAGCAAAATCTTTCGGGTGGTAACTGATTCCAAGTTTCGAAGAATTACCATGCCCCCTTTGTGAAGGAACAAAGGCATGAATATTATCCGGCAAATAAGAAAGCACAGTCTCAAAAGAATGCCAGGAATCGGTATATCCATGTAAAAAGATCACCGGAGTCCCGGCTGCACTACCTTGTTCAGCATACTCCAATTGTATACCGCCCGGCAACTCTACCTTTTTAATAACCGGGGGAGAAAAACGAATGGAAAGCACAGATAAATGATCCGGGTCGATTCCTTCCAGGCTTTGCGCTGAGGTTGGGTTAATAACTGCTGTTAAATACATCATTGCATAACTCAATATCCTTTTCATACACGTTGAATTTTGAGTTACAAATGTCAACTCCGGGAGTTCGCAAGACAATCGCCGGATTTGTTATATTATATACCCGAAGCAGGTGAGAAAGAAAACCGCAGAAAACAATACTGTAATCTATAGTATCACTGTTATTAACTATTATGATTTTCTTAGTTGTAAATAACTTATATACTGTTAGATATGTTTAGATGTGGCTGGGTTGAGCTATATGTATTATTTGATACTTATTGGGGATTAAAATACTTCCAGGGGTCTAAAATTATTTATCCTTTAAATATTTTTGATCGAAGAACCCTGATCAAAAAACCGTTATCAGACAATCCTTTGATTAATGGCTTTTGCCACTACTTCAGTAAGGGAAGCAACATGCAGCTTTTCATATATTTTTTTAACATGACTGCGAACAGTCTCATAACTGATAAATAACTCAGCAGCGATCATCTTATAACTCTGCCCATTGACGAGGCAGCCCAGTACCTCTTTTTCCCGGGGGGTAAGATGGTAATCCGGTGCTTCCTCCGGCATGATGACCGAAGAAACAGATTGCATTTTGTTGAGGACTTTTCTTGCCACCGACGGGCTCATGGGAGAACCCCCATATTGCAACTCCCGGATCGCATCCACCAGCTTTGTATTCAGGAAATTCTTTAGAATATATCCCGAAGCACCGGCGCAGATCGAATCAAACACACGGTCGTCATCTTCAAACACAGTTTGCATCAGGATCTGCACTTGCGGAAATTCCTTTTTTATAGCTTTAACAGCTTCAATACCGGTCATGCCAGGCATTTCAATATCCATAAGCACCACATCGGGCTTTGATTCTCGTACATCCCTGACACAGTCAAGCACATGCCCGAATGATCCCACCAGGGCAAAATCAGGTTCCGTATTTAATAACATACTGATACTTTCCCTGATGTTTTTGTTGTCATCAAATATGGCGATACGCAGTCCCATGTTAAGCATTTCTGTAAAGTTCAGCTAATTTTTCCCGGCTACAATCCCCGAAAGTGGTGACGGCTGGTTATGCAGCAGGAAATTTAAGCTCTATCGTTGTTCCTTCACCGGGTTTACTGTCAATCAAAACATTGCCTTTCATCTCTCTGGCCCTCATTTGCATATTCCGGAGGCCATTACCGGAAAGGGAACTGTTTGCCTTAACAGCAGCTTCTGCCGGGTCAAACCCTTTTCCATCATCTTTTATGGTCAATATAATGTGATGCTGTCTTTTTTCCACTTTTACAAACAGGTGTTTACAACCAGAGTACTTCACAGCATTATTAACGGCTTCTTTGAATATGAGGTAAAAATTTTTCCGGCTTTCCATCTGCAGGTTCTGCCACACGAGGTTCGCATCATATTCAAATTTATACTGTATCCCCTGCGCATTCAGCAGGGGTTTGGCATAAGATTCCATCCGCTGCAGGATGGTATCCATATTATCATTTCTCGGGTTGATAGCCCAGACGATATCATTCATTTCGGAGATCATTTCACCCGAAGTGCTGCTGATCTTTTCCAGGGTGCTCTGCAGGTCTTCCTGCCGGTTCTTTTCTTTATAGATTTTGGCCACCTGGCTATAGACTGAAATACTGCTGAGCGTTGATCCCACATTATCATGCAGGTCCTGTGCTATTTTATTACGGATCGCCTGGCGTTTCAATAATTCATTGATGCGGTACCGGTATACTGCATAGATCATCCCGGCAATTAATACGGCTGCCAGCAAAAAGAACCACCATTGCTTCCAGAAAGGAGGAATGATCCGGATTTTAATAGTTGTTATTTTGTCGCTCCAGCTACCTGGTGTTGTTGTGGCTCTCACCTTAAATATATATTCACCACCTCCGAGATTGGTATAGGGTGCCTGGGTGGAAGAACCGGCATTGATCCAATCCTTATCCACTCCTTCCAGCATATAAGAATACTGAACGGGTGCTGAGGCTGCATAAAAAGGGGCCGCAAAATGAATAGTGAAAAAATTCTGCGTATGGCCCAATGCTATTTCATTTTGCATCAGCAAATGCGAGTAAGAGTCATTGAAAATACTGAAGTCTGTCAGGAATACCTCCGGTTGCTTTTTCTCAATTACGATCCGCTCGGGGTTAAATGCAATAAAATAACCATCTCCCGCCACATACATTTTCCCTTCCTCATCTTTATAAATATATCCCCTGACCCCACCTGTTTTCTCCACATCCGGCAGTTCAATAGAAGAAAATGTCTGGGTCCGGGGATCAAATTTCTGCAGCCCGCCATTACTGATACTCCAGGCGTTGCCGTATTTATCCAGCTCAAGCCCCTCCAGCAGGTTGTTGACGGAACTGAAATGCCGGAATTCTTTTTTCCGGGTATCAAAATAATTCAAGCCTCCACCATAAGTACTGATCCACAGGTTTCCAACCCTGTCTTCCTTGATATCGTATACATTATTATTACTGATACTCCCGGCCACAGCAGGATTATTCCGGTAAATGACACTTCCGCTATTCCGCTTATCTAATAATACAAGGCCATTCTTTGCATTTGCCAGCCACAGGTTACCGTCTCTCGTTTTTATTATTTTCCGGATAAGATTGTCGGTAATGTTGTACCTGCTTAATATTTTCTTTGTGCTATCCTTCCGGGATATCCAGCGTTGTTCCGTAAAATCATAATAAGCAAAAAAATGACCATAAGGAACCGTAAGCAATACCGGGTGCCCATCTATTGTGTCTTTTACAACTGAAACAACTCTCGACTCGATGATCTTTGACATCACCTGGTCTTTCTCTGTATACGGAAGCATAGTGATGCCACCGGTTGGTATATCATACCGGAACAGGGAATAATCTGTACCGAGATAAACAGTACCGTCAGGATCTTTATAAAATTTGGTAATACTTAGTTCAGTCCCCTTGAATATTATTTTACGGTGCTGGTAAATACCATCCGGCTGACGGATATATAGACCCCTGTTAGTACCAATCCACAGGTTTCCATTTTTTTCCTTACAGAAATCATAGATGACCAGCGGCTTGTCTGTCCTCTCGTTCTGCCGGGGCAAAAACTCCTGTTCAAATTGCTGTTGCGCTGCATGATAAATACTGATGCCGTTATTAGTACCCAGCCATACAATTCCTGAGCGGTCCATAAAAATACAGTTGACCTTATTATCACCCAGTGTTCCTTCTCTTGCCGGATCATGCCTGTAGTTGTAGAATTTACCTGATAAAGGATCGTATACATATAACCCTGAATATTTTCCACCAATCCAGATTCGCCCCTGCCTGTCCTCATTAAAAGCAATAGCTTCATCCTTTCCGAAAGAGAAGGGATCACTACTGCTGTTGCTAAAACTTTGTTCAGTTCCTGTTACAGCATTGTGCCGGTAAACAGCTTTATCCCAGGAACCGAACCAGATATTTTGTTTACTATCCCTGAATAGTTTTGTTACCACCACATGCGGCAGCGAGACATATAAATTAGCATATCGTTGATCCGTTTGCACCTGCAGCGTAGCGGGGTCAACTTTTAAAATACTTCCCCCTTCGCGGCCAGCCCATATCATTCCCTGCTGATCAAAGCACATGTCATAGATCGTCCACACACCCATACCATTAGGCTGAACAAATTCTTCTTTCTGTTTATTGAACCGGAGTATCCCTTTACCACTGGTAGCCAGCCAGAGGTCACCCCGGCTATCTTCATGCAGCGCATTAACAATATTTACCGGGATGCTATTTTGATCGCCGGGCTGGTGTTTATACTGGCGGAATTGCTTATCAGGTGGTAAACGATGATCATAACGTGTAATACCCCCATCTGCTGTGGCTATCCAGATCAATCCCTCTTTGTCTTCATGCAGATCCGTGATAGTATTGCCCGATACAGAAGATAACTGACCGGGGCTATTTTTAAATACAATAAAATTATTGCCATCGTAGCGGTTAAGGCCATCATCTGTCCCGATCCATATAAATCCTTTTTTGTCCTGTAAGATGCAATTGACTTTGTTATTAGACAGCCCGTTGGCCCTGCTTAATTGCTTAAAATATAAAACCGGTTGTTGTGCCACCCCCAGCAATAACAGCAACAACAATGCTCCTGTGAACCCAATCCGTTTTAGCCCGGTGTTCATACTGAAAAAATACGAAAGACCCGGCGAATTAGTTACTGGCAAACAAAACCGTCCCGCCGGCAGGGCGGGACGGCTACTTAAACCAAACTGTAAATCGCCGTAAATACTATTGAATTGCTTTGGGTTCATTATATAAAAAATCATCCATGATCACCAGGTCCTTGCTGCCCCCGGCAGAAATATCTTTTACTCCGTTAGCAACAACAGCATCGCCTTGCCTGATCCTGACCCTGGTAATTTTTTCTGCAGGAAAATAAACGCCAACAAAAGAGTGACTGCTGCCGGCAGACCTTACCGGCACTTTGAACAGGCCCAGGCTGCGATTGCCGGAAAAATATTCAATAGTAGTGGAAGTAGCCTCATCCACATCGGAGAATACAGCACCAAACCCATTTACACTGGCTGCTACCGCCTGGCCGGGTACTTCAAAATCAACATTCCATAAATTACTGCTAACCGCAGAAAACGTTTTACCACCACTAAATGATGAAAATTCGGTGGCATTACTGGCTTCCTGGTCAGCAAACAGGTTGTTACTGATCCGGGCATCCACATCACCTGAATATTGAAAACCTCTTTGCAAAGAGGCGGGTGAGCCCGGTGCTGTTGGATTAAAAAAATCAGATGGGATTCTTTCAGTAATATACTGGTCAGGCACTCCTTCCCAATTAATCTCCCTGCGGCCTGAGACCTGGCCCGGTGTTGTATTCAGCACATCCCCTAAAAGACTTCTGAATTCATTGAGCTTTGCCGTAATATCGCCTGAAGCAGTAATGATGATAGCCTCAGGAGTATCCTGCTCATTTTTTTTCTCACAACCTGCCATAACAGACACAGCCATTAAAAGAAGGAATATTTTTTTCATGGTTATAAAGTTTAATTGATACCTGCAAATTTCCTTCCTGTTACTTGTTTTTTCTATCACCGAATACGGGGATACCAAAAGCCCCGGGTAAGAGTACCACGGGGCTTTTGGTATATAAACCGTCCACTGTTATGACATAATTATTGTACAGCTACTGGTTCGCTGTAGAGAAAATCGTCGTATACCACCAGGTCTTTTGTTCCCCCGTCCGTTATATCTTTTACACCTGCAGCTAATGCTGCATTACCGCTGGTGATTTTCAGCCTTGTGATCTTTTCTGCAGGAAAATAAACACCAAGGAAAGAGAATTTACCTGAACCAGCCGCAGCGGGAGCTTTAAATTTTCCGAGACTCTTTGTGCTATTGAAGAATTCAATGAATGTTGAATTGGCATCATCCACATCCACGAAAATGATACCAAACCCTTTCACCGAAGCATCAGTGGTAGTACCCGGGACTTTAAATAAGATCTCGGAAACAGTTGTTCCTGCCGCGATCACTAATCGTTTGCGGCTGAAGGGTTCAAACTGCCCGGCATAAGAAGGATCGATCTCTGCAAAATCAGAACTGTCAATCCTGATGGGTGTACCGTTATTGGCATATAACAATCCCCTTTTTCTTCCATTGGGTTCCGCCGCATCTGATTTACCAAAAAAATCAAGCGGGAAAGCAGTATTGTTGGTAAAATTGGCCGGTACGCCATCCCAGTTCACCTCGCGGCGTCCTGCCGTTTGATTGGGAGTTGTATTGAGCGGATCTCCGAGTACCAACCGGAACTCAGCCATTTTCCCGGCTACTGTTGTGCTGTCGCCGGCACCTGCTACAATTGTTGACTGAACAGCAGGCTGGTCGTTGTAATCATCATCTTCTTCTTTATCACAGCCAACGATGATCACTGACGATAAAGCCAGCATGGCTGTTAATTGTTTAATTTTTTTCATCTGGATAAGTTTAAAGGTTAAGGTTGTTGATTGAACTTGTTTGTTGTAATAACAGGGCAAAGATGGGCCCGGAGTATTGCCTGAACAATCGCCGGAATAGGGAGATTACTCCCTGAAAGTGGGGAGAAAGAAAAAAATTATTTGTATGCCGCAATGATCTCTTCTGCGTGGGCTTTGTTTTTGGGTCTCAGGAATATTTTGCGGATAATTCCTTTTTCATCAATTACAAAAGTGGTTCGCAGTACACCCATATACTTATGCCCGAACATTTGCTTCTGGTCCCATACACCATACTTTTCTAAAATGGCATGGTTTGTATCTGCTATTAAAGTAAAGGGAAGATCAAATTTGGCTTCAAATTTTTTATGCTTTTGGGAATCATCCGGGCTTACACCAATTACTTCAAAACCATTTTTCCTGAGTAACCCATAATTATCCCGCAGGTTACAGGCTTGTATCGTACAGGTGGGAGTATCATCTTCCGGGTAAAAATAGAGTACCACTTTCTTTCCCTTGCAAGCAGACAAAGAAACCCTGTTCCCATTCTGATCCACGCCGGAGAAAGCCGGGGCTTTATCACCTTCTTTTAATGTTACCATAAAATGATAGTATTACTGCTTGTTATTTTTTCTTTACTGCGGCTTTTTTCTTTGAGGTAGTTACTTTCTTTTTACTGCTATTCTTCTTTTTAGCTGGTATCTTTTTCTTTGGCGGCGTGTAGGGATATTTTTTAAACCACCAGCTCTTCGTTGTTGTATTGCCCACCATATCCTCTACTGTTACCTTTAAATGATGTATTCCATATGGGCAGCGTTCATCAAATACATAGATCCAGTTGCGGCTTTTATCGTTGGTAAAACGAATCCACTGGCTGTCGAGTTCGGCCCGGAAACTTTTTATCCCAAAATTATCAGCCGGTGTAAATACTATTCTTGTTGCCGGACTCAGGTTAATAGTATCCCCTTTTCCTAATTCATTGATGGTTGGCGGCAGCACATCTGCAAAAGCCTGGAAGGTTCCCAGATCACCAAATGAAGCAGCCAGCCATTCCCCCTGCCATTCGGCATTCCTGTTTGACACACCCCGTCCATTTCGTTGTATGATTATTTTATCTCTTCTTTCAGCAGGGATTATTTTATCCGGTTTGATACGAACAGTAATATCATCATGTAAGGGTATGGAAGGATCGTTTAACTGGTGCAGGCCCGACACGGCATAGAAAGAGGCTGTATTATTCCTGTAATAAAGAGGCTGTATGGTATCATATAAGCAACCTTCTGGTAAATACACTTCAAAGTCCGGTTTCTCCAGTACGTTCACCTGGTTGGGAGCAAAGTGTTGATGAGATATCTCCTGAAAATCCCTTTTCGCAAGGCTGTCATCATACTGCAACAGGAAAGAAAGCTGGGAAACATTTTTATAAGCATCCTTTATTTCAACACGGATTGTATGACGGAACGTATCTGCCAGTTCAATCACACCATCTCCGGCTACGGAATGATAAACACCGCCTCGATCACCTGGCAATCTTGATAAATGCTGCAGGTAAGCTCCGCCATTTGAACGATACTTATAATCGATCTGCGCATTCATATAAGCAGTAGCTGCATAATCAATACTGTCAATTATAAATCGCACCTGGGCATTTTCATCAACAAACAGTTCGGCCGAATAAATACCATCGGCATTGGGCGAACCACTGATACGATCATAGGCCTGTATTCCAAAACTGAGTTTTTGTAACCCGGTTTTCAATACTGGCATTTTGGGAATGACATAGCCACTGTCTGTTCTTTTTACTGTAAAAAATTCAGGCGTTTGTTCGTACACGCTGATACTGCGGTCATACAAAGCCAGTTTTACCAGGTCAGGCGGCACATTATCCTGTAAAGGAAAACCGAAGAGTAACGGATTGAGACGTTTGGTTGTTTTGGTGTCAAATATTTCAAAATGTAAATGCGGCCCCTGTGAACCGCCGGTGTTACCACTGTAAGCAATGAACTGTCCTTTGCTGACCGGGAATTGTTGCGGGCCGAAATCCAGTTCAATGGCCCATGTCTCCTGTTCATACTGTCTGGCTGTTACATATTGTTCGAGTGCAGGAAAAAAATCATTGAGGTGAGCATATAAAGTGGAAAGGCCGTTGGGGTGATTGACAATAATATACCGGCCGAAGCTTTGCGGCCTGATGCCTATATGCGTAATATATCCTTCCGCAGCCGCATAGACGGGCTGATTCTCTTTTTGATTAGTGCGGATATCCAAACCCATATGCCAGTGATTGGCCCTGAGTTCTCCCATATTGGCAACAATTTCCATCGGGATACCGAGTGGGTTCCTGAAATATCCTTTTTGAACTGTATTTGTAATGGACTGTGATTGAAGGATACCAGGTATCAGCAATATTACTAAAAACCCTTTTTTCAGGAAATGGTGGCAGCTATCTTTCATCATGTGTTACAAATTAACAACATACCTCTCTATTTTATTCGCATAACAGGTACTTTTGAAAACAATTTAATCCTTGTTTAATGAAGATATTAAAAATCATCCTCCCTGTTATTACTGTCCTGTTACTCTCAGTTACTATATCAGCCCAGGATTGCACTGTTGAAAAAGCCGAACTCAAAGGAACATATACCGGTGAATGTAAAAAAGGGAAAGCCAGCGGTAAAGGCAAGGCAACAGGAACAGATAGCTACGAAGGAGATTTTAAATCGGGTCTGCCTGATGGCAATGGCACTTATATATGGAAGAATGGCAATGAATTCAGAGGCAGTTTTTCAAAAGGACTGAAAGACGGTAAAGGAACATTGCTGTATAAAAGAGTGAATGCCGGAGACAGCATTGTGGAAGGTTACTGGAAAAAAGATGTTTATGTTGGCAAATATGAACACCCTTACCGTATTATCAATAAAAGCAAAATGGTAACCGATGTGGAAGTAGAATACAAAACCGATCCATATAACAAGATCACTTTTTTCATCACCAACACATCCGGCGGGGCCAGTTCTGTCAGCAGCGATGAATTACCTAAAATTAAGGTGGATGAAATAGAAGCCATGACCGGGGCCTATGGGCGTTTATACGTAAATGACAATCACGCCAAAAAAACCGAATCGGTTATTGAAGATGTTCGTTTTCCCATCCGGATGAGAGTCAAAATGGGAACAGAAGATGTGGAGATCGAATTCAGGGAAGCTGGTACTTATATTATTAATATCAGGATCAACGATTAATAAGGATTTTTGCCTGTATTTACCTGATTTCTTCCCAATGGCCTGTCCAACTTGACGCTGATCTTCGTATCTTTTTCCCTTTAACCATCTACTGCTTTGAAAAAACTGTTTTGGCTGATACCGGTCAGTGTTTTACTGTATGCCTGCCCTTACGAATCAGCAGTGCCGCTGGAAGCAAGGCCTGTAGAGGCTGTTGACAGTACCTTGCTGGGCTATTGGTATGGCATTGTAAAAGACGGCAGCGATTTTTTTGGTATCGAAGCCCTTGATATTACACAAAACTCCGATTCGACTTACGCTATCATCCGTTATGGAAAGGCTGCCAAAGGCGATATCATATTACCCGACACTTCTTATTTCACCGGTTATATTTCTTATGTAAACGGACAACGTTTCATGAACGTGGAAGGATCAGTTGTTCTCGTTAGCACCCGGGGCAAAAAGCCGCCGGAGATCAAAACGCAAAAAGTGTTTTACCTCGCTAATTTTTCCCTGCAAAGAGATACATTGACGATGAAAACTATTACGGAGAATTTTTCACCCGGCAGAAGAGGTTTCGCCACTCCCGAAGAACTGAAACAAACAGTCATCAGCCTCAGCGGGCAGGGAAAGAATATTTATGATGACCTCTATGCATTATCCTACCGCAAGATTCCCAGGCCAAAGCCGCTAAAGCCATTCTGAGAAAATGGGTTGAAAAAAATCAGGAATTTGCCCGGCTAATCCCCCTCCATTCCCTTACTTTTGCGCAATTTGTTTTTCCATCCCGAACGCTATATAATTCCTCATAAAAAATGCCCAAAGACAATTCTATTCAGTCGGTCCTGATCATCGGTTCAGGGCCTATTATTATCGGACAAGCCTGTGAATTTGACTATTCCGGAACCCAGGCTGCCCGCAGCCTCCGGGAAGAAGGTATCAAAGTATATCTTATTAACAGCAACCCGGCCACCATCATGACTGACCCGATGATGGCAGATAAGGTATACCTGCTACCGCTTACGACCGAGAGTATTGAGCAGATACTGCAGGAAAACAAGATTGATGCGGTGCTTCCCACCATGGGCGGACAAACCGCATTAAACCTGGCTAAAGAAGCGGAAGAGTTGGGATTGTGGGAACAATATGGTGTGCGGCTGATTGGTGTGGATATCAAAGCCATTGATAAAGCAGAAGACAGGGAGCAGTTCCGCAAGTGGATGATCCAACTGGGTGTAAATGTTGCGCAGGCAAAGATTGCCAACTCATTTCTCGAAGGAAAGGAATATGCACAGGAAATAGGTTTCCCCCTGGTTCTGCGTCCATCCTTCACTCTTGGCGGCACTGGTGGCGGTTTGGTATTTAAAAAAGAAGAGCTTGACGAAGCATTGAACAGGGCCCTGACAGCAAGTCCCATTCACGAGGTGCTGGTAGAAAAGGCAGTATTAGGATGGAAAGAATTTGAACTGGAATTGCTCAGAGATTCTGCCGATAATGTTTGTATCATCTGTACGGTGGAGAATTTTGACCCGATGGGTGTTCATACCGGCGATTCCATCACGGTGGCTCCAGCCATGACACTCAGTGATACAGCCATGCAACTGATGCGCAACACAGCTGTTACCATGATGAGAGACCTCGGTAATTTTGCCGGTGGTTGCAATGTGCAGTTCGCATTAAATCCCGACACCGAAGAGATCATTGCCATTGAGATCAATCCCCGGGTAAGCCGCTCCTCTGCATTAGCCAGTAAAGCCACCGGGTATCCTATTGCAAAGATTGCAGCCAAACTTGCCATCGGTTATAACCTGGATGAATTACAAAACCAGATCACCAAAACAACATCCGCCTATTTTGAACCGGCGCTGGATTATGTGATCGTCAAAATACCCCGTTGGAATTTTGATAAATTTAAGGGTGCCAATGACACACTTGGCTTCCAGATGAAAAGTGTGGGTGAAGTGATGGGCATCGGGAGAAGTTTTACAGAAGCCGTACAAAAAGCCTGTCAGAGCCTCGAGAACAATGCCGTGGGGCTGGGCTACTATGGCAAAAGCCTGATGCATGCGGAAGAATTGCTGGAGTATATCAAAACACCAAAATGGGACCGCATCTTCCGCATTAAGGATGCGCTGATGGCGGGTATTTCGGTCAGTTCCATTTCAAAAGCCACCAATGGCATTGACCGGTGGTTTCTTTACGAAATTCAAAAAATAGTCAATATTGAAAAAGAAATTGCCAAATACGATCTGGACAACTTACCTATTGAATTATTAACAGAAGCCAAAGTAAATGGTTTCAGCGATGAGCAGATCAGCCGCATTTTACAGCATGGCGATGAAGAAGATATTTATAAGAAAAGAAAAGAAGCAGGAATAACCAGGGTCTATAAAATGGTAGATACCTGTGCCGCAGAATTTGAAGCAAAAACACCTTATTTCTATTCTACGTTTGAAGCCGGTAATTCAAATGAGTCAAAAGTCTCCGATAAAAAGAAGATCATTGTTCTGGGTTCCGGCCCTAACCGTATCGGGCAGGGTATTGAATTTGATTATTGCTGTGTACACGGATTACTGGCTATCAAAGAGGCGGGTTACGAATCCATTATGATCAACTGCAACCCCGAAACGGTGAGCACTGATTTTGATATGGCCGACAAACTCTATTTCGAGCCGGTATACTGGGAGCATGTATGGGAGATCATCGAACATGAAAAGCCCGAAGGGGTGATAGTACAGCTTGGCGGACAGACGGCGCTGAAAATGGCCGAAAAACTTCACCAGAAAGGAATAAAGATCATTGGAACTTCCTTCGACAGCATGGACATTGCCGAAGATCGTGGCCGGTTTAGCGACAGGCTGAAAGATCTTGGTATTCCCTATCCCGATTATGGAACCGCCTACGATGTGGATGAAGCGGTTGCGGTAGCCAACAAAGTGGGTTATCCTGTTTTGGTTCGGCCTTCCTATGTGCTCGGTGGTCAACGGATGCGTATCGTCATCAATGATGATGAGGTGGAAAAAGCCGTAGTGAGTTTGCTGAAACATATTCCCGGCAATAAAATTCTGATCGACCATTTCCTTGACCGTTGCCAGGAAGCTGAAATAGACGCCATATTTGACGGGGAGGATTTTCATGTAATGGGTGTAATGGAACATATAGAACCGGCAGGCATTCACAGCGGTGATAGCAATGCCGTGCTGCCTGCTTTCAACCTCACTCCCCTCATCATCCAGACAATGGAAGAGTATGCAGAAAAAATTGCAAGAGAATTAAAAATAAAAGGGCTGATCAATATCCAGTTTGCTATTAAGGATGGCAAAGTATATGTAATTGAGGCAAACCCGAGGGCAAGCCGCACTACTCCTTTTATCGCCAAAGCCTACCAGATACCCTACCTGAATATAGCCACCAAAGTGATGATGGGCGTTAACAAGCTTAAAGATTTCACATTCGAGAAAAAACTTAAAGGATACGCTATCAAAGAACCGGTATTCAGCTTTAATAAATTCCCCGGCGTGAATAAAGAGCTGGGGCCGGAAATGAAATCAACCGGGGAAGCCATCCGCTTTGTAAAAGACCTCCGTGATCCTTACTTCAGGCAATTATACAAAGACAGGAGTATGTACCTGAGTAAATAATGCAGCAACAAAAAACCCGGTAGCTGCCGGGTTTTTTCAATTATATACTGGCAGGGAGTCTATATCTCAACAATTCCGTGCTTAATCGCATACATCACCAATCCCACCCGGCTGTGTACTTTAAGTTTATTGAACAATACCTGCCTGTAATCGTCAGCTGTCCGTGCACTGATAAACATTTTTTCTGCTATTTCCCTGTAGGATAACTCCGTACATGCCCAGCGAAGGAATTCTCTTTCCCTTTCGTTCAGCAACAATTCTTTGAGTGGCTGGTCAGCATCGTGGTGGAGGCCGCTTATCAGCTTACCGGAAACATATTCTGAAACATATACATTTTTATCCATCAGTGAATCCAACGCCTGTTTTAACTCTTCCGGGTCTGTATTTTTCAGCAGGTATCCCTTTGCCCCTAACCTGAACATTTTAATGATCGTCCGTTCATCACTCAGCATGGACAAAGCCAGTATTTTAACCTGCGGATAGTTTTTGTACAGCCATTGCGTCGTTTCAAAACCATCCATCTCGGGCATATTCACATCAAGCATAACAATATCCGGAATACCCTCTTTGAGGATCTTAGTCCGTAGGTCTTTACCGTTATCCGCTTCGATAACCACTGAGTAAACATCAAAAGTATTAACAAGATTAGCCAGCGCTTTTCGCAGCAGGCTGTGATCATCCGCAATTGCAACGCTGACCTTCCTGTTTTTCTTTGCCATAGATCATGATTCTTGCGGCAAAGATAGTTTTATCAGCACATTAGTGCCTGTTCCGGGTTTGCTGTCGATAGAAATATCTGCATCTATAATCCGGGCCCTGTTAAAAAGGCTTCGTAACCCTACGCCGCTGACGGAAGAAGAAGATTGCTGTTTTTCTGAAAGATCAAACCCGGTCCCGTTATCATTTATCTCCAGCTCAAAGGAGCCGGGGAGATACCGTATCATTACCGTTATTGCTGAAGCCTTTGCATGCTTCAGGATATTATTCAGCGCTTCCTGGAACATCCGGAACAGGAAAATTGATTTCTGCTCGCTGAATGGCTCCTCTTCTCCTTCCTGGTTAAAATGCACTTCAATTAGACCTGCTTTGCGGACAGCATATAATTCAAAGCGGATGGATTCGGGAAGACCGATATCAACAATTCTCTCCGTATGTAAACTTTTGGTAAGATTAGAAAGGTCAATGATCGCTTTATTCAACACTTCCTGTGAATTTTTCACCAGCTCATAGGCTTTCTGGTCTTTTTCTAATGGCAAAACGGAAAGAGATAGTTTGACGACTGAGAGCATTTGCCCGATATTATCATGCAGTTCCTGGCCAATCGTTTTAAAGGTATTTTCCTGTATCTCCAGTTGTGAACGAAGTGCTTCCTTTTCATATTTATCTTTCATCAGTACCATTTCCTGCTCCTGGCGTTGCTGCCTGCGCTGGTACAGAAAAAGCATAGTGAAAATAAACCCCACCAGAAGCAACCCAAGGATTATGCCTATGATGATGACAATGTATATTTCCGGGTTCTGCTGCATAAGAAGGCAATAGTAAATAGAGAGTATAAAAATATGTTCAAAATTGTAACAATACCGTCAAAACTCTCAATCACCCATTTAATTGTACCCCAATAATTCATTAGTCCATAAAGAGGAAATCCACAGCAGTAAAAAAATAAGAGGCCTGAACATATCCAGAATGCAGGGTTTTTACTTAATTCGACGGATTTAGGCAGCTTAAATAGTTCAAGAAAATAATAGATGCAAAATGATACAATTATTAAACATCCAATTGAGTATGTTACTGTATGAAACGACTTCATCCCTTGAACAAATAAGATATTACATACCGTTAAAGCTATAAAAGGGATAATAATGACCAGTAACGTTTTTTTAACTTTCTCGCTGGAAATAATCCGACTAAGCACTACAAAATAGAACGAAAACTCAATAATTGAAAAAAAATTATACAATGGCACATTGTTTTTTCCTTTTGATGATAAGTAAGAACCATACAATTCTGCTGCAAAAGTTAAAAACAAAAAAGGTGGAAATATTTTTAAATAATTATGTGATGTTCTTTTAGGAGAATAAATTAATAGGCTCACTATAAAAGAGATTACTATAAAGTATATGTAAACAGGAATAAATTTCATCAACCAATATTTCTAATAAAAATAGAACAATAAAGCCTCCTAACGGAGGCTTTATTGTAGTGTGTGAATATTCAAAGATTAGGCAACGACAATTCCATCTTTACCTTTATCGACGATAGTAATTCCGATTCCAAATCCATCATCAGTTGTACACATCGGAGGGCAAATTTTACCAACATTGTAAGCCAATATAGTTGTCTCTTTCCCAGTGTTTACGTAGACATCCTTGTCAACCAGTCCATGTTCCGTTCTCTTTTCCCTGGTCGCTACCAGCACCACCGTCTGTCTTCCCTCATACATAGGTTGTGGTGCATGTTCTGTATCATAAGCTCCGAAATAGAGTTTGATACCATCGCCGCCATGATCCTTTACTTTCGCCAGGAACTCTTCCAGTTCCTCCACGCTGTACCAAACACTCAGTGAATCTTCTTTGCCCAGGCGTTTTGAGTTATGCACCCAGCGTTCCTGTTTGTAATTCCTGATCACCCTGTTTACATGTTCTGTGTTTACCAATTTACCGGCTTTTACAGATTTTTTTTGAGCCTTTACCATAGCTTTAGTTGTTTAGTTGATTTAAGTATAAAATGACCGGCTAAAGCTATTAAGGGAGTAGTTGGCAATTGTCGTATAAGAACTACACTATCAATCAATTACGAATTAAACTTATTTATAAGAGATAGATTGACAGATATTTAAGGGGAAGAATGAGATAAAAATACCGTGTAAATAATTAAAAAAAACCGTGAGAATATTAATTTTTTACCGGGAAAAATAATAATTGAAACCCGTTAAATAACGGGATAAGCTGCAGCAAACATAGAAGCTGTTAATTAACCGCCTCATTAATTTTGCCGCAAGTATCAAGCAACAAGTATGAACAAAGAAATCAGCGCTGTTATTCTCAGTTTTGAAACAATCTTAAGTGGCCAGCCCTGGTTTGGCCGTGCTGTGTATGAAATACTCGATGAAACCGATAGCAGCAAAGTATTCACCAAGCCCAATGGTACAGAACATTCAGTCGCCGAGCTGCTCTGGCATATGAACACCTGGGCTGATTTTACCTTGAAGCGTATCCAAAAAGATGACAGTTATGATCTCACGGCAGCAGAAGAGCTGGACTGGAGAATCATTGATCCCAAATTGCATAGCTGGAAAAAGGGGATCAAAGAATTCAAGTTGTTACACGCTTCGATCATTAAAGAACTGAAGAAAAAAGAAGATGCATTCCTGGAAGAAAAAGTGGATTACCGGGAGTATAATTTTCGCTTCCTGCTGAACGGCCTTGTGCAGCATGATATCTACCACCTTGGCCAGATCGCTTACCTGAACAAGATGCTGGCCGCTATACCCGCTAAGTAGTATTTTTTGAATAGCCCCGACTGCTTATCTTTTAGATATGCCAGTTGCTACTGTCTATTTCTGGAAAAAGGCTCCTTTCGTCCGGCTGCTGATTGCCCTCATGGCAGGTATTATACTGCAATGGCATTGGCAGGTTAATCCCTCCACCTGGTGGATAGTTTTTATCAGCGGCATCCTTGTCAGCAGCAGTTTTTTCTTTCTTTCCTTCTTCAATCGTTACCAGCTTGGATTCATTAATGGTGTATCCGCTTTTTCTGTTTTCCTGGCATTGGGTGCCCTGCTTACCTGGCATGAGGATATACGGCATGAGCCACAATGGTTAGGCGGGCACTACCATCCGGGTGACCCGGTCATGGTAACCCTTGACGAGCCATTAGTCGAAAAAACTAAATCTTTAAAAGCAAATGCATCTGTCGCTTACCTGTTGCATAACGATTCATTACGGTTGGCAAAGGGTAAGATCATTATCTATTTCAAAAAAGATAGTTCGCTGCGGCAATTAAGTTATGGCTCACATATTCTTTTCAAAAAACCCTTGCAGGAAATTAAAAACTCGGGCAACCCCGGTGGTTTCGACTATAAAAGATATTCTCTCTTCCAGGGTATTACGCACCAGGTTTACCTGGAAGAAGATGAATTCGAGATTCTGGGCTCCAAAAAAGAAAAATGGTTGCCTGCATTTATTTTCCGGGCCCGGGATTGGGTCATCAATATCCTCCGCACCAATATTAAAGAAAATAAAGAGCTTGGGTTAGCTGAAGCATTACTGATCGGCTATAAAGACGACCTGGATCAATCGCTGGTGCAATCCTATACCAATACCGGTGTGGTGCATGTGATTGCTATTTCCGGCCTGCACCTGGGTTTGATCTATTGGTTATTGGTTCAACTATTAAAACCACTTCAGAAAAGAAAAAAAATACAATGGCTGCGGCCTTTGCTGATCATTACCGGACTTTGGCTATTCAGTTTGCTGGCTGGCGCACAACCTTCCGTACTTCGGTCCGCACTAATGTTTACTTGTATTGTTTTAGGCGAAGGTTATACAAAACGTACTTCCATTTTCAATACCCTCTCCCTTTCTGCTTTTATTTTACTTTGCATCAATCCTTACTGGCTATGGGATGTCGGGTTCCAGTTATCCTATGCGGCTGTACTGAGCATCATTATTTTTATGCGGCCCATCTATAACTGGTTTTACTTCAAAAATAAAGCCGTTGATTTCTTATGGAAACTGAATGCGGTAACCCTGGCTGCACAAATTCTCACCGTCCCCATCAGTATTTATCATTTTCATCAATTCCCGAATTATTTTCTCTTAACAAATTTTGTTGCGGTTCCTCTATCCAGTTTAATCCTGATCGGGGAAATTGTTTTATGCATTATCTCATTTATTCCGGCTGTTGCACTTTTCGTTGGTAAAATCCTTCACTGGTTAATATGGGCAATGAATTCCTATATTGAAAGAGTCGAAGCGATCCGTTTCTCCCTTTGGGATGGTTTACAGATCAGTATCCCCCAGGCCGTTTTACTGATTGCAACAGTGGCTGCCATAAGTTACTGGCTACTGGAGCAATCAGGTAAAGCATTGAGATGGGGCCTTCTTTCACTACTTGGCTTTTTAGCACTCCGTTCCTGGTCTTTTATAGTATCTGAACAGCAGCAAAAGATCATTGTTTATAACGTCCCCCAAAAACAAGCTATTGACTTCATCAGCGGCCGGAAATACCTTTTTTATGGCGACAGCTCATTACTGGCCGATGATTTTGCAAGAAATTTTCACCTCAAGCCATCCCGGATTTTATACCGGATCAACCCGGCGGGCAATATCGCTGCATTTATTAAAAAGGAACAGCTATTTCACTATCAATCAAAAAAGATACTGCTCCTTGACAACAGCATTACCTATGACCCTGTTGAAGAAAAGCAACCGGTTGATCTGCTGGTCATTTCAAAAAACCCGAAGCTCTATATAAACAGGCTGCTCAGTAGCTTCGTTATCCGGCAGGTCGTTATTGACGGCTCCAATTCTTCCTGGAAGGCAACTCTTTGGAAAAAAGATTGTGATGCACTGGGTATTCCCTGTCATGACGTAACAACAGAAGGGGCTTTTGTGATGAACCTCCGTTAACTTACCTTTGCGGCTCCCTGGCGATCCGCCTGCCTTTCAACTTAAATTTTTATGAATAAAAAGATTCAATCGGCGCTTATTTCTGTTTTTTACAAAGACGGACTGGAAACCATTATCAAACAACTGTCTGATCTCGGTGTCACGATCTATTCCACCGGCGGCACACAAACTTTTATAGAAAGTCTTGGTACAAAAGTAATACCGGTTGAAAGCCTGACCAGTTACCCTTCGATACTGGGAGGCAGGGTAAAAACATTGCATCCTTCAGTTTTTGGTGGCATTCTTGGAAAGAGAGATGACCAGACACATGTGCAGGAAATGAAACAGTATAATATTCCGGAGATCGACCTGGTGATCGTTGACCTTTACCCGTTTGAAGAAACAGTGGCTTCTACTACGGATGAAAAAACAATCATTGAAAAAATAGATATCGGCGGACCTTCTATGATCCGGGGTGCAGCCAAGAATTTTAAAGATGTTGTTGTAATAGCCCGGAAAGCAGATTATGAAGGCTTTGCCGAACTACTGGCTTCTCAACAGGGGGAAACTTCACTTGAGCAAAGAAGAGCATTTGCTATCAAAGCGTTTGATGTATGCACAGCATATGATACAGCTATCTCTAACTATTTTCACCAGACCACCATAGAAACTCCTTTCAATAAACCACAAAAAACAATGCGGTATGGTGAGAACCCGCACCAGTCAGGTGTATTCTATGGCAACCTGGATGAACTGTTCAACCAGTTGAATGGAAAAGAACTTTCCTATAATAACCTGGTGGATGTTGACGCTGCTCTGCAGCTCATCAAAGAATTCAGCGATACTACTTTTGCCATTATCAAGCACACCAATGTTTGCGGGATAGCGCAAAGACCTACTGTAAAAGAAAGCTGGGATGCCGCATTGGCCGGCGATCCAACCAGTGCATTTGGTGGTGTATTGGTTTGCAATGGCACCATTGATAAGGCCACAGCCGATGCGATCAACGAAATATTCTTTGAAGTATTGATTGCGCCAGCCTATGATGATGAAGCACTGTCAGTATTAAAATCAAAGAAAAACAGGATCCTGTTACAATTAAAAGCACAACCAACCGGAAAAGTCCAGTATAAGTGTTTACTGAACGGAATTTTAGCACAAAGCATTGATGAAGGCAATTTCAGCGAATGGACCGGCACTGTGAAAAGAACAGTAACTGAAGCAGAAAGGCAAGACCTTGTTTTTGCCAACCTGGTCTGCAAGCATTTAAAGTCAAATGCGATTGCCCTGGTAAAAAATAAACAATTAGTAGGCAAAGGTTGCGGACAAACCAGCCGTATTGATTCACTTACCCAGGCCATTGACAAAGCCAAACAATTCAAATTTGATCTGCATGGGGCTGTAATGGCCAGTGACGCCTTCTTCCCGTTTGATGATTGTGTAAAACTGGGGCATGAGGCAGGTATTACCTGTTTTATCCAGCCCGGTGGTTCTATAAGAGATAATGATTCCATCGAATATTGTAAAGAACATAACCTGGCGATGATCATAACCGGTATGCGTCATTTTAAACATTAATGAACATATTTGATTTTCATAAAACCATTGTTCAATCCTCTGCTGATTCTTTAAAGAAATTAGCGGTCTTTAATCCTTTGACCATCCGGAAAAAGGGAACCCGGAGTAAAGCCATCTTTGCACTGGCACTGGTTTGTTTCTTTTGGGGCACCACCTGGATCGCTTCCAAAGAAGGGGTAAAATATATCCCCGACGCTTTGCAAATGGCGGCTATTCGCCAGTTTCTGGGAGGCTTATGTTATGTCTGTTTCTTCCTGATCAAAGGAGCAGCATTACCAAAAGGGAAAGAGTGGATACCTATACTGATTTTAAGTTTTTTAAACTTCATGCTCAGCAACGGTCTCAGCACCCTCGCATTACAATATAAGATCTCTGCCGGGTTAGGTGCCATCATCGGGGCTATCTTCCCGTTATGGATAGTGGTCATCGGTTTATTTATTTCTAAAGAAAAAATTCCTGTTAAAGCAATCCTGGGATTATTGCTGGGCTTTGGTGGTGTTTGTATCATTTTCTATGACCACCTGCATGATTTTTTAGATCCTGAATTCCGCTGGGGTATTTTATTATCTGTTATCGCCACCTGGACCTGGGCATTTGCCACTTTGTATACAAAAAAACAAGCCCTGCATTTTAACCCTTATTTCAGTCTCGGTTTGCAAATGATCATCAGTGCGGTTGTGCTGTATTCTTTTTCATCGGCAACCGGCCGAGCTGTGGCATTAACAGCTATTCCCTGGCAATCCTGGGCGGCTATTGCCTATCTGGTGATCTTTGGATCATTAGTAGCTTTCATTGCTTATTTATATGCCTTGCAACATCTGCCCACTGAACAAACTTCCATCTATGCGTATATCAACCCAATGGTGGCTGTTTTGCTGGGAGCCTTATTATTCGGAGAAAACCTGACGATCTTTATTGTTGTCGGCGGGTTAGTAACCTTACTGGGAGTTTATCTTGTTAACAAGGCTTTTAAAGCGATTCCTGCTGCGGAGCAACCCGAAGCGGAAGGAATTTAAGTGCATACCTCTTTTATGAATTGCTCATAGGTTTCTCTCCAGCCTTTGAATAAGCTATCTGTCCCTAAAAAGGTATTATGCCAGAGTGTGATCAGCAATCCATCCACTTCTTTTACAGCTTTATAATACTGGCGCATTTCTTCCAGTGCCTGCTGAGCAGAATACTTTTGTTCAAAAAATGAATTGGCATCCATATAACAGAAGGGATAGAGCAGCAGCTCCGTTTTCTCTTCCTTCTCCAGGTCGTACCAGTAAAAAGGTGAGGCAACAGATGCCCTGAACCCGTTGATACTCCCATAGCCCATCGAAAAATCTTCTTTGATACCGGCTTCAAGCAGGTAACGGAATGTTTGGGGTAATGTCAGCCTTATGAAATGTTGCCGGGATGAGATGATCTTCTTACCGGTTAAATTTTCCAATACAGCTATTTCGCTTTTGATCAATTCCGGCTTATCACCACTCTGCCAGGAAGGATGAATCCCAATATCATATTTACCGGCATGCTGCCTGGCAATGTTCTTAAACGCCGCTTTTTGAGGCAAGATATTTCTATCATATTTGCCCGTTTGCTGAGCCACCAGGAAAAAATACCGGGGATACAGTTGATGCTGTTCATGCAAAGCGTCCATCCATTCGTAGGAATCATAAGGGTCCCGCATTTCTCCTTTTAATACCTTTCTTCTTTCAGCTATTTTATCCCGGTTTCCATTAAGCATAGCTTTGAATACAGCACCGGCTGTTCTAAACCAACCTTTATACTTATAAGAAAAGGCCTCATCAATATCATAAGTGGGCAGGAATGAAAATTTCAGTTCCCGTATAGGTAAAGATGGAAACTTACTTTGCAACGAATCCTTAAACGAAAAAAGCCATTGGTTCACCAGTGGAACAGTGAGGAAATTTTCCCTGGATGCCAAAGAATTTTCATGGGCGTACCGGCCATATATATCTTTCCGGTGCGGCAAATATTCTTCGTAGCGGCTGAGCAGGTAAAAAATGGCAGCGAATATATCAAATGGGAAATCACCTCCTGTTTTAAAAAATGCTTTTGTTCCATTCGTTTCAAAAATGGTAATTGACTGCGTATGGATGCCTTTCCCGGTTAACAATGAGTGTGGTTTTATCCAGTATTCGCTTGTTGCAACGGGTTCGTTGCTGTAATTGATCCCTGGGCCACTAAAATTTGCAAAGACGTCAATATCATCTGTAACAGCAAACGGCTGACCGGTAATTTCGGTACCGGTAAAATCCATAATGTAACGGATCCTGTTGGTGATATGGGGGGTGTAAACCAGCAAGTCTATACTTTTCTTAAAACATAATAATCTGTTTCCGGTGAGATTAATTCGCTTTCGATACTGAATAAGCCCTGTATATATTTCAGAATATCGTTCTTGACCGGTATGGGATAAGGATGTTCTTCCCTGTTGGTAAAATAAGCAAAATGTTGTGTTATCTCCTTCCTGATCCTGTTATTCACCTGCGAGCTGAACCGTTTTTTCACATGCGGTAAAGAGATAATGAGTTTCGCACCCGGTGCCGCCAGTTGGAAAATTTGTTTGATGAACTTTCTCCGTTGAAAAGGCTTGATATGTTCAAGCACATCCTGTAATAAAAGTTGCTTATAGAACCCGCCTGGTCTTTCTCCTTTCAACAGATCCATGCAATAAAACTGCCCTTTATAGCTGTATTTATTAAACAATTTCTTTGCGATATCAATAAATACTTCACTGGTATCTGTTCCTGTTACGCTGAAACCCAGTTGTGCTAACAAAAAAGCCTGGCGGCCAAAACCACAACCAATATCCAGGACGGGTTCTTCTTTTATAAACCCATCTGTAATTAATGCTTGTTGCTGCGTTACACGAACTTTCATTTCCCGGTACACCCTTCCTTTTTTGGCATAGTCAGTCGTCCATAGTGCAGGTTCGGGGCAATCCAGTATACTTTGTTCAAATTGTTTACCAAAGCGATTATAATAGCTGACCTGGTTATTCATGATCGGTTGCAACCAGATCACTTGTTGCCGAATTTTTCTTTCCATTGCTGATTGAAGGATTTTTGCGGGAAATCCAGTTTGCCCCGGTGGGAGGTCCATGAGCTGGCTACTTTATTAATGAGTTTTGTTTTCATATTCCCGTTCGCCATATTCATCCAGCTTCTGCGCAGCATCGCCATCTTCCAGCCTTTCCAGATCATTTTTTCAGCAAAAGGTGCGTACCCTTCCAGTGCTGCTTCATGGCGGTTTTCTAACAGCAATTCATGGAGATTGATTTTCACCGCACACACTTCTGTGCAATTACCACAAAGAGAAGATGCATGACTGAGGTGTTTCCACTCTTCCATGCCTTTCAGGTGCGGAGTGATCACCGAGCCAATCGGGCCACTGTATGTAGCACCATAGGCATGACCACCAATATTTTTATAAACGGGGCAGGCATTCAGGCAGGCACCGCACCGGATACAATATAAACTTTCCCGTTGCTTTTCATTAGCCAGGATATTTGTACGTCCGTTGTCCAGCAATATAACATACATTTCCTCCGGGCCATCTGTTTCGATTTCTTGTCTCGGGCCTGTAACGATCGTATTATACACTGTTACTTTTTGTCCTGTTCCAAATGTCGAGAGTAAGGGCCAGAACAAAGCCAGGTCATGCATAGAAGGGATCACTTTTTCGATCCCAGCAATGACAATATGTGTTTTAGGAAACGCACAACTCAACCTTGCATTTCCTTCATTCTCGGTCACGGCAATACCACCAATATCTGAAATAATAAAATTGGCCCCGGTTACCCCAATCTCAGCCTTTACATATTTATCCCGTAAAATTTTCCTGGCTGTAAGTGTTAATTGTTGTGGCGTTGCTTTGGGATCGGTTCCTAATTTTTCTGCAAAGAGTTTTGCCACATCTTCCTTGCTTTTATGCATGGCCGGTGTAACAATATGATAAGGCGGCTCACCATCCAATTGTTGAATATATTCGCCGAGATCGGTTTCCACACTTTCCACACCGATCTTTTCCAAAAAATCATTCAGGTGAATTTCTTCTGTGACCATGCTCTTGCTCTTCACCAGTGTTTTGCAATTCTTTGCCTCACATATTTTCTGAATAGCATCGAGTGCCTGCTGTGCATCTTCGGCCCATATCACTTTAGCCCCCCGCTTGCTGATGTTCAGTTCAAAATCTTCCAGTTGCTTGTCTAATGTTTCAATAGCCCGCCACTTGATGTTTTTAGCTCTTTCCCGGGCCAAATGCACATCGGTGAATTGCTCTTTCCCCTGCGGCACCACTGCATTGTATTTGCCAATATTAAAATTGATCTTGCGCCGGTGCTCTTTATCGGCAGCTTTGATAGTGCTCTTGGCAATAAAATCGGCGGCTGTTTCTTTCACTACAACTGGGTTAAATAATTGATGACAACTTATTCTTTAAAATCGATTTCTTCCCACTCCCCTTTTGCAATTGTATCGAGTGCATTATAAAAATCTTCTCCCCACATCCGGATGATCGGTTCTTTCAGGAACTGGTATACCGGTACTTTCAGCTTTTCACCCAATGCACAGGCCGGACTGCACATGGTTTCCCTTGGTTCATAGTTCACTCTTTCATAATCACCATGTTTCCCTTTTTTGGCAATAATGGGATAGAGATGGCAACTGACCGGTTTTTTCCAGGGAATCACTCCATCATTATAAGCTTGTTCAAACGCACATTTAATGATTCCGTTCTCACCACGGATACCATAGACACATATTTCATGATCACTGTCTAATGTCGGCGTCACCCATTCAAATTCCGTGTCATACACATATTTTCCCTTTTTCTCAATCTCTGCAATCGCATCTTTGGTCAGGTAGGGTTTCACTTTCTCATACAAGTCAGTTACCAGTTGCAACTCCTCTTTACTCAAAGGTGCGCCTGCTGCCCCATCCTCGCAGCAACCGCCTTTACATTTGCTCAGGTCACAAACAAATTTTTTATCTATGACATCTTCACTGATCAATATCTTATCAATAACTATCAAACCACATTAATTTCCGGCAAAGGTAAGCCCTGTGCTATTCTTCTCCTTCTTTTGTCCACCTGAAAAGCCTTCTTTTTATATGGTGACCGGCCGAAGTAAGCCTGTTATGAGAAGTGAGATAGTGTATCACTTTATGTTCCAGCCAGTGATGGAGTGGCAGTAATAATGCAGCGAGCCCGATCATGAACAGCAGGTCTTTCCAGGGCTCCCCGTTGGTAATGGAATAAATATTCTTTTTAAAGATCAGGAAAATGAACTCGAAGAACATCAGGAAAGCGAAGAAACCGATCATTTTGATGGTAGTGGCTGATACTTTAAACATTCCCAGGATCACCAACCCTATAAATAAAGCCACAATACCAATTGTAATGGCCAGGTATTGAATATTATTTCGCTGCCGTTTCTTTTCTGCAAGTTCAGCCGCACTACGGGCCTGTCGTTGTTGTTCATCTGCTGCCTCCACCTGTGTCAGTTCTTTTTCCCGTTTGAGTGTTTCTATACTATCCTTATACTGGTAATAGAAGGCATTGTAAGTGCCCGCTGCTGTAAGATCACCCGTTTGACGGTATAATGTATCCAGGTATTGTGATGCTTTTTTAACATTCTCCAATAGCCCGTTTTTTTCACTGATCTCTTTTACTTTCAGGTAATAAATAATTGCATTCTTTTTATCCCCTGATTTGCGATAAAAACCGGCCAGCTGCCCATAGAAACCTACTTTATTATTCTCGTTAGTACTGTTTTCAAACATGGGCCTTGCTTTCTCCAGGTAGATGCGGGCCGAATCAAAATTTCCCAGCTCGGTATAAATAACTCCATAGGCCTGGTCAATCACAGAAGCCATCCCAAAATTAGCCAGGTATTTTTTCAGGTTATCTCCCGAAGGTGAATTTAAATAATCAAACGCCTTTTGCGGCTCATCAATCCTCAGGTATTGATTCAACAGGCTTACATAACCGGGTATTTTTAGCGTAGAGAACTTTAATGAATCAGCCATCCTGATCGATCTTTCAAAATAACTGATGGCTATATCGTAATTCTTTTTATACGCAAAGAGATTTCCAAGGTTATTTGTATATATCACTTTTTGATACGGAGCGTTTTTCTCTTTTACTTCATCCAGTTTCTTATAGGCCATTGTCATATAATCAATGGCTTTGTCATAATCTTCAATATCAGCATAGAAAGAAGAAAGATAGAGATAGCAGTTACGGATAAGCGGGGCATTCTTTATATCTTCGGCTATCCGCAATGCACTCAGGAAATTACGCAGGGCAAGTATATTCTCGTTTTTAGCCAGGTAGGCTTGTCCGTATGTATTATGTGCCTCTGCTTTCAGGCTGTCGTTTCGTAAAGTAGTTACCAGGGAAAAGGCCTGTGTGGCATAGGACAAGGCCTTTTCATTATCCGGTATCAACCGGTAAACGGCGGACAAATGCATTTGTGCAGCTCCCACTTCTTCTTCCATCCGGTTCTGGCGGGCCAGGTCAAGTGCTTTATTGTAAAATTCTATCGCTTTTTGAGAGTACGCTTTCTGGTTGGCTAAATAAGAACAGCGGGTTCCATTGGACAGGTAGGCTTTGAACATCAGTTTCCTGTCCCTGGATTCTTCTGCAATTGCGATCAGCTTATTACCAAATTCATCAGCATCTTTTGGATTCACATTCATCATCACCCGGCTGAGTTCATCCATCAGTGTTACTTTCTCTTCCGGAGTAGTCGCTTTTTCATATACTTTTTTCAGGGAATCAACTGCAGCCGCTTCTTGTGCGCAAAGTGATATACAGGAAGAAAAAAATAAAACAGCGATAAGCAGGCTGGCTTTAGTACTACGGCTCATTGAGTTCAGGTTATGCCTCAAATTAGCAAAGAAAATCGCTATCCTGAAATCCTGTTTGAATAAAAGAGAATATTTCCTATTTCCACTTCAATGTATTAACCAGGTGCAAAAGGTCCTTTTTAAGAAAGTCATTCACAATACCCAGTGAATCCTCATTCGGTGCTGCATCAAAATATAAAGCTCCTCTCAGAAAGTGAGTGGTGGAGTCGGTCAGAAAAAACTGGTTGGCTGTAGCTGTATTACCGGCTAAAGAAAAATAAATACCCTCCACACCATTGGCTGTTTGTATGAGGCTGTCATTAATACCTGTTGAAATATCTGTATGCTTCCGATAGGCCATTTTAAAAGCGTCATTAACGAGAGAATCAAAGTTACTTTTGGCCACTTCCTTGTAACTAATATATATCCTGCCACCCAACTGCGGCACATCAATATTGATCCACCAGGGGTTCTCAGTAGCATCGCCGAAGAAACTGGAGTCTTTGATCACTGTGGCGTAGACAGGGTATTCAAAAGAATAAGGATATCCTGGTTTATCAAACAACTGGTACTTTTTTTCCGGGAAATCAATTTTGAAATAGCCTTTCTTCTTATAGGTATAATTGCTGTTACAGGCTGTCATCAAAAAAGAACAGGCAGCCGTGAATGCAGTTATAATAAAAAACTTCTTTTTCATCGTTAAAATTCCCGTCATTTTTCTTTAGGATTAATGGTCACTTTTACCAGGCGGATGCGGTTGTTATCCGTTTCCAGCACCGTAAAATCAAAGTCGCCTGCACTTACAACTGTATTGGCAGCAGGAAACTCACCCGTTAACTCTAATACCAATCCGCCAACAGATTCACTTTCGCCTCTTACCTGGTCAAACGTGTCCATAGGCAGTTTCATCAGTTTACACATATCATTGACCATGGTTTTTCCTTCAAACAGGTAGTTGTTATCATCCATTTTCCTGTTGCCGCTTTCTTCCTCGTCAAATTCGTCCTTGATCTCACCGATCACTTCTTCCAGTACATCTTCCATTGTAACTATACCACTGGTGCCTCCAAACTCATCGACTACTACCGCAAAATGAATATGCTTATGCTGAAAATCCTTCAACAGGTCTTCGATCAGTTTTGCTTCCGGGACAAAGAAGGGCTGGCGCATTAGCGGGTGCCAGTCAAAATTTTCGGCTTCGTTTAAAAAAGGTAACAGGTCTTTGGTATTAATAATACCGGCTATTTCATCCAGGCTTTCTTTATATACCGGTAACCTTGAATAATGAAGTTCTTCTGCTTTTTTAACCAGATCCTTAAAAGAGCTTTTATAATCAATACCACTTACATCCAGCCGGCTTCGCATGATCTGTTTCACCGAGATATTTCCAAACTTCACGATCCCTTTCATGATATTTTTTTCGGCCGGGGATGCTTCTTCATCTGTTTTTATATCAATGGCCTCATCTAATTCCTGGATACTGATAGCTTCTGACCGGTTAGCCCCTAATCTTCTGCCAATACCATCTGCCAGGGAAACGATCCAGCGGCTGATCCGCCGCAGCATCAGGTGCAGGGCTTCAATAATAAACGAAGTGCCATAGGCAAACCGGAGATTATTTTGTGTGGCAGCTACTTTAGGCATCAGCCTTCCAAAGAATACTAATATAAATGCGATCACTAATGCCTTGCTGAGAATTTCCAGCCACTGGGGAATGTTATCAAAATTGATAAACTGGTCAGCCAGGTAGTTAGACAAAACAATGATGCAGATATTAATAAAAGTGCCGGCTATCAGTAATGATGCATATACTTCTTTCGGTTCCTCCAGCAGCTCGGTAATTTTTTTGGCCGCAGTATGCTGTTTTGTTTTCAGCATATTGATATCCTTGTTGCCCAGGGAAAACAAGGCTACTTCCGAACCAGAGATCACAAAAGCAAGAGTAACCAGCACCAGCAGTAAAATGATAAGAATGATATTACCCTGCGGGTTAGCCGCTAAAAGTGTAAAAGAAAACAGGTCGTTCAATAAATGGATGTCGGTATGACTGTCCAATGCCGGGTATTTTGGTTAGAGAATGAATCATAAAGGCAGGTCGGAAGGCCTGCCTGCTGATTGCTTGCGCAAAAATATGCTTTTATAGTTTTCTATTTCAGAATGGCAGACTTTCGGAAGGATCTCCCATGGGCATGTCAGACCCGCCCATTCCTTCCATACCTGAATCTCCGTGGCCGGTTCCCCCGACTCCGTCGGCTCTTTTATCCAGCATGATGAGATTGTCTCCTACTACTTCTGTGGCAAATTTTCGGTTACCATCTTTATCTTCCCAGCTACGGGTTCTTAGCCGGCCTTCAATGTAAACAAGGCTGCTTTTGTGAAGGTATTTCTGGGCCAGCTCGGCCAGGCCCCGCCATAACACAACAGTATGCCATTCTGTTTGGGAGACCAGTTTACCGGAACGGTCTTTAAAAGTTTCGGTTGTGGCCAGGGGAAATTTAGCAACGGCAATATTCCCTTCCAGGAACTGAACATCGGGATCTTTCCCCAGGTTGCCAATGAGCATTACTCGGTTTACGCCTCTCATAGATTTATTCTTTAGGTTAAGAAATCGTCTGTGGCTAACAATGCTCTTTAAAGTTAATTTCTTTTTCAGGGGCTACCAACAAAAAATTGGAAGGGGTGGCCGATTTAACATCAGAATAAACTTTGCCGACCGGGTTTTTCTTTAAGATACTGGTTAATGAACCCGGGGAATGCATATTTCCCCATCTTATCTTTTGTTATCCATTGAAAAAGTTTGGCCCCGGAAAACTTTCTCTTTACTTTGAATTTAATGAACTGCCCGGCTATCAGTTGATGAGAAAGTTGTTGTTTAAATAAAGGAGAAATGGAAATCAATCCAGCGTCTTTACTATTGAACAATTTTCTTTTTCCAATTTGCTGCAACAGGGTTTTCTTATCCAGTTCAACAGCAGATTCGATCAAAGGAAATTCATACAGGTCTTGCCATATATCCTTTTCTGTCCGTTGCCGGATAGCCATCTCATTTTTATATTCCAGTACCAGGTAATAGAACCAGCGTTTGCGGATCTTTATTTTTTTTTCTTTTACCGGTAGTTCATTGATACGATCACTCTGAAAAGCGATACAGTATTTTTTGAAACAACAGACAGCACAAAGAGGAGAAACGGGTTTACAAACCAGCGCTCCAAAATCCATAATGGCCTGGTTATAGAGACCGGGTCGTTTCTTATCAAGCAGCTCTTCTGCCAGTTGGGTGAAATATTTTTTTCCTTCTGTGGTATCTGTTGGTTTATCAATCCCGAATACCCGGGCAAGCACCCTGAATACATTGCCATCAACAACAGCATAAGGAAGATTAAAAGCAAAGGAGCTGATAGCAGCGGCCGTATAGGGTCCCACGCCTTTCAATGCTTTTATTTCTTCATAACTATCCGGGAATTTTCCTTTCCTTTCGTTAGCAATAAATCGGGCTGAAGCGATCAGGTTCCGGCAACGGGTATAATAACCCAACCCTTCCCATAGCTTAAAGATTTTTTCATCCTTCGCCTTTGCCAGTTGCTGAACATCCGGGAAGGTTTTAATGAAGTTATTATAATAGCTCAGCCCCTGCTCCACCCGGGTTTGCTGCAGTATAATCTCGCTCAACCATATTTTATAGGGGTCTTTTTCGCCCTTCCAGGGCATTTGCCGGTCATTTTGGTCCCGGTTCCATTTCAGCAGCAGGGCAGGAAATCTTTTTTTCAGTTCAATTTTGTCGGTTGTTTTCAATAGTCCTGGCTATTTAAGCTTTAAATATCCTTCATTTTTCAAATTCCTGTGGCTTTTGTTTTAAAAAAAACTGCCTATCCTGTTGACAATCATATTATTTTGTCATAAATTGGCATTTGAAAACCATTAAAAACCTGCAACAATGAGAAAAGCCGATCTCGTTAATCAGATTTCAGAAAAAACAGGGATACCAAAGGTTGATGTCCTGGTAACCCTTGAAACCATGTTTAAAGAAGTAAAAGACACCCTGGCCGGGGGCGAGAATATCTATATTCGAGGATTTGGCAGCTTTATTACCAAGAAAAGAGCAGCCAAGATCGGCCGTAATATCAAAAAGAATATTGCTGTACATATTCCTGAGCATTATATCCCTGCGTTCAAGCCGGCAAAAGAATTTGTTGCCGAAGTCAAGAAGTTAAAAGAACCTAAACCGGACCCCGGCCCTGGTGATGATGCAGAATAAGATATTACATGCCTTTCAAACATTCTCCTTTAATTACTGAAGCTTGTTCAGGGGTTTGAGGTAACTTTGCCCACTGAAATTTTTATTGTGAAAAAACCTCAATGGATCACTGTTGCCGTAGCTGTTGTAATTGTAGCAGCTATTTACAGGTTCGGACCTACGATACCTCCCAAAAAGCCTGTAGCTGCAATTGAAAACCAGGCGCATAGTGAAGATGACGGCCATGATCATGGTCCTGTTAAAAGCAGCATTACTATTGATACCATCCTGTTAATGGCCAAGAAACAGTTGAATACCGAGCAGGTTGTTCGCCTCAATACATTGGAAAATTCGATCTCAAGAGGTGATGTAAAAGACCAGCAACTAAAGGTATTTCACCAATTATCTCATTTTTGGGGCGATTCAGCCCGGATTTTTGAGCCTTATGCCTGGTATGAAGCCGAAGCTGCCAGATTGGAAAATTCGGAAAAAACCCTCACCTTTGCTGCCCACTTATTTTTGGATAACCTGCAAATGGACCGTGATCCCGAACTGGTAAAGTGGAAAGCATTGCAGGCCAAAGATTTGTTTGAAAGGTCTTTGAAGATCAATCCTGATAACGATTCGGCCAAAGTTGGCCTGGGTGCCTGTTATCTCTTTGGAAATATAGCAGCCGCCCCGATGGTCGGTATTGCAAAAATCAAAGAAGTAACAGATAAGGACAGTACCAATATATATGCCCAGATGACGTTAGCCAAAGGCTCCCTGTATTCCGGGCAATATGACAAAGCCATCAGCCGTTTGGAAACAGTGCATCGCCTGCAGCCGGACAATGTGGAAACTGTTTTGATGCTGGCTGATGTTTGTGAACGAACCGGGAAGAAAGATAAAGCCATCAGCTGGTATGGGGAGAGTTTAAAATATATCACCCGTGCTGATGCCAGGAAAGAGATCGAAAAAAGAATAGAGGAACTGAAGAAATAGAAGCCCTTCGACCGGGCTCAGGATAAAAACTTATTATAAACAAGAATTAAAAATTATTTGAGTATGCCTTGTGGTAAAAAAAGGAAGCGTCATAAAATTGCGACGCATAAGCGTAAAAAAAGACTGAGAAAGAACCGTCATAAAAAGAGGAACAAGTAGTTTATTAGTTAATTGGTTTATTGGTTAATCGGGTGCTCTAAGAATTATGGAAACTCCTGATCAACTGATAAACCAGTTAACTGGTAACAAGCCCCTCAGTCCGCCGGTTTGTTTGCCGTACAGGTTTGCACCCCACCAATCTGCTTCAGACAATCTACTACAGGTTATTTCCGCATTCGGTACGGTTCCTGGCAAGCCGGTGTTTACAGCATCGAAGGTGTTTTCATTTATGTAAGCTGTAATGAACAAAGAACTTATTATTAATGTCGCTCCCCAGGGTGTTGAAATAGCCCTGCTGGAAGATAAGAAGCTGGTAGAACTGCATAGCGAGAAAAGCGATGCCCGTTTTGCCGTAGGCGACCTTTATCTTGGTAAAGTAAAAAAACTGATACCGGGATTAAATGCCGCATTCGTGGATGTTGGATTTGAGAAGGATGCCTTTCTTCACTATACCGACCTGAGTCCTTATGCCAAGTCACTGTTGAAGTTCACTACTATGTGTATGAACGATAAGAGTGAACAGGGGGGATTGGATTTTGGCAAATTCACGATCGAGCCCGAGATCATCAAGACCGGTAAGATCAATGAAGTGCTGGGCGGTAAACCTAATATCCTGGTGCAGATATTAAAAGAACCCATCGCTGCCAAAGGGCCCCGGCTGAGTTGTGAGCTGTCACTACCCGGAAGATTTGTGGTCGTCACTCCATTTAATGATATCGTTGCGGTTTCCCGTAAAATACATTCTTCAGAAGAAAGAAAGCGGCTGCAGAAGATAGTGGAGGCTATTAAACCTAAGAATTTCGGAGTGATCGTCCGTACTGCTGCCGAAGGAAAGAATACCGCTGAACTGCATGAAGATCTTTCTGCCCTCGTGGAGATGTGGAAGAGCATTCAAACCAACCTGAAAGGTGCTGTGGCTCCTGCCAAAATATTGAGTGAACAAACAAAAGCCACCAGTATTTTGCGTGACTTGCTGAATGAAGATTTCAACAAGATCGTGGTGAATGATAAAAATATCTTCACAGATACCAAGAATTATATCCAGCGTATTGCCCCGGAGAAGGCAGATATCGTGTCATTCTACCAGAATGGTTCTCCCATTTTTGATTCATTCGGTATTACCAAGCAGGTAAAATCTTCTTTTGGCAAAACCGTTAACCTCAATAGTGGTGCCTACCTTATTATTGAGCATACGGAAGCCCTGCATGTCATTGATATTAACAGCGGCTACAAAAGTGTAAGCAATAACCAGGAACAAAATGCACTGGAAACAAACCTCGAAGCGGCTGAAGAAGTAGCCCGCCAGCTCCGCCTTCGTGACCTGGGTGGTATCATTGTAATTGATTTTATTGACATGAAGTTTCCGGAGAACAAAAGGAAACTGATGGAAAAGATGGAAGAGTTCATGGCACCTGACAGGGCCAAGCATGCGGTGCTTCCTATTTCAAAGTTCGGGCTGATGCAGATCACCCGGCAGCGGATGAAGCCCGAAATGAATATCAATACGCAGGAACTTTGTCCAAGCTGTAATGGAACCGGTAAGATTTCATCTACCCTCTTGCTGGAAGATGAGATTGAAAAAAATCTCAGCTATCTCATTACGCATAAGAATGCAAGCCTGACCTTGGTGGTGCATCCTATTATGTATGCCTACCTCACCAAAGGCTGGCCCTGGTCAACCAGAATGGCGAAATGGAACAAGAAATTTGGCCAGAAAACAAAACTGGTACAGGATACCAATTGCCACCTGACAGAATATAAATTCTTTGATCAGCACGGGGAAGAGATCAAACTATAATTAATTTTTCTTAGTAAACAACAAAACCCGGGCAAGCCCGGGTTTTGTTTAGCATAAGCGTCAGTCTGGTTAATATCCGGCGTTTTGTGTTATAATTCCGTTTGAGGCGTCTACCTCTCTTTGTGGTATTGGTAATACCATCTCATTTGCATTATAGGCAAATCCATCAGCACTTTGCCTTAATCTCTTCAGATCATGGACCGCATGACCCTCATGCGCCAATTCCAGTTTTCTTTCAGCCAAAATAATAGCCAATGTTACAGAACCAAGTGTGCCTAGGCCAGCTCTTGCTCTGATTCTATTTACATCATTTAAAGGGCTATCACCAATAGAAGTACCCGCTCTGAAATTTGCTTCAGCACGGGTAAGATAAAGTTCTGCGAGTCTGATAATTGGTAAGGCTTTATATTGTTGTTGCCATTTTCCGCTCCTGGTAGCGCCGGCACCATTATAAAATAAAGAAGCTCTTGTATCGCCGGGACTATATAAAGCAAGGTGACTTGCTTCAACTGCAATATCCCCATCACGGCCACCATAAGCAGGAATAGACCAATACAAGTGCATGTTGTTGGCTCCATCCTGTGCACTTACCTGCATTGCAAATAAATACTCAGGGACATTTGAACTGTTATTAAACGCCGCAGCATATGATAAAGCAAGGCTTTTGCCATTGGCAGTAGCTATAGTGATTCCCCGGTTTGCAGCATCTCTTGCTTCAGGAAATTTCTCCATTTGCAGATATACTCTTGATAATAGAGCTGAGGCTACGGGTTTAGTCAAATAAACACCGTTGGTATTTGGTAACAGATTTTCTGCTTCTGTAAGATCAGTCACAATCTGAGCATACACCTGCTCAATAGTACTTTTAGGAACATATGAAGTCTCATTAATACCTCTAGTAGGAGTGAGTACTAATGGAACACCTGGAGCAGTTGCAACAGAACCTGCACTATACGGCTTAGCATACAACTTCACCAATTCAAAATACATAGCTGCACGGATAGTAAGAGCTTCACCCTTTATTCTGTTCTGATCAGCAGTATTTACGATTGAAATAGCACTGAGTACATTATTAGCAATATTGATAGTGTTGTAAGCGTTCAACCAGGTATCTCTTACAAAACTGTTTGTGGTCAGCATTGATTTTAACCACACTTCACGGGGTTGATTAAAGGTACCCTCCCAGCTAATCTCATCATTCGCAGCAAGTAGCTCTGAGAAAACAAAAACATTTCCTCCATAAAGATTGCCGCTACTTAAAGCATCGTAAGCACCATTCAAAACTTTTTTAACGTTGGCATCAGAATTAAGAGCTACTTCTTCAGCCACACTTTGCTGTGGCAACAAATCCAGTTTTTTATCACAAGAAGTTGTGATCACTGCTAGGGTGCTGAAAATTAAAATATATTTTTTCATAATTAACTTCTTTAAAATTGTTAGAAACCAAGGCTAATACCAAATGTCAAAGACTTGATCTGGGGAGCAGCATAGAAATCGCCTCCTTGATTACGGCTGCTTGCACGGTAATCAGTATTTACTTCCGGATCCCATCCCTTATATTTTGTAAAAGTGGCAAGGTTAACACCTGTTACATAAAACTTTGCTGATTTAATTTTTATCTTGGTAAGTATAGCGCTGCTAAGATTATAAGCTAAAGTCAGGTTTTTAAGCCTTACATATGACCCATCCTCCACATATCGGCTTGATGCGCCAATACCATTGCCATATCCAAGTCGCAACTGAGGAACATTTGTAATATCACCTGGCTTCTGCCAGCGATCAAGTTGATCTCTTGTCTGGTTATCAAACCAGTCAAAGCTTGCCGACATAAAACCACCTGCACCGTTGTTGATTTCGTTCCCAAATACACCCTGAAATAATACGCTTAATTCAATGCCTTTATAACTGAAGGTGTTATTCAAACCTGCGATCCAGTCCGGATTGGGATCACCTACAACAAAATTTCCTGCTTCGTTATAATCATTTGTGGTGGTCTTGCCATCTTCCTTATAATATAATGCATCCCCATTTGCCGGATCAGCTCCTGCAAATCTAGGTCCGTAAAAAACACCAACGCCTTCACCCACAATCAATGAATTAAGGTAGCGTCCATCATTACCAGGAATCAGAGTCTGATCACCATCAAGCTTTACAATTTTGTTCTTGTTCTTTGAAAGGTTCAGACTTGAATTCCATTTAAAATTCCTGCCATTAAAATTTAATGAATTCAGTACAAACTCAAAGCCTTTATTCTGCATGGAACCCACGTTTGTCAACTGACTTGAAAATCCTGTTGTTCCTACCACCGGAACCGCATATATCAGATCTTTAGTGTTTCTTACATAGTAATCGATTTCCCCAGTCAAACGGTTTCCAAAGAAACCAAAATCAATACCAATATCAGTCTGCTCTGATTTTTCCCATTTCAATTCAGGATTGGCTAACTGAGTCGGAACAAGGCCAGAGAGGTTATTATACTTTGCTGCACCCCATAAACCCAATGAAGGGAAATCCCCAAAACCATTATCACTACCAGAAAGCCCATAGCTACCTCTCAATTTCAGAAAGCTGATTGTTTTAGAACCTTTAAGAAAATTCTCTTCGCTTAAAATCCAGCCCGCAGAAACGGCCGGGAAGTAACCATATTGGTTTTCTTTTCCAAATACTGAAGATCCATCAACACGTCCGCTTAATGAAAAAAGATACTTGTTATCAAATTTATAGTTGGCCCTTGCAAAATAAGATACAATAGCTTTCTCACTGGAAGTTGTAGTACCGCCTGTTATCCGGCCAGCACTTGCCAATTTTTTTAATTCTTCAACAGGAAAATCTTCACCAGTAACATTGGCTAGTTCTGTATTGAATTTCTGAAAAGACATACCAGCTGTTGCCTCAATATTATGAACACTCTTAAATGTATTGCTATAAGTAAAATAGTTATTCGTGTTGTAGTTAAATCTTCTAAACCAGGTAGCCTCACCATAGCCATTCGTTGACTGACCTATGATGGTTCTGAATCCGTAAAACCGGTCATCACTTTGATTCTGAAGATCCACACCAAACTCAGATTTAAATACCAGGTTTGGTGTAAACTTATAATTTAGATATAATCCGCCAATATTTCGGTAGGTAGTAGAAGTGTAGCGGGATGCTTCGAGTTCTATTAATGGATTGTAATATGTTGTCGTGGGGCGATCGTACAACACACCTGCCTGATCACGAACAGGTGTAATTGGTGCTAATGCTACAATTTGCATAGGAGTATAAAACTCGTTATCATCAGCAACCCTGTTTGTAATTGCTCTTGACAAGCTAAAATTGAAACCAAGTTTTAATTTGTTACTAGCTTCATGATCAAGATTAAAACGGCTGGAATAACGTTGGAAATTATTACCAAACAAAATACCATCCTGATCATTAAAACCACCGCTTAAAAAAAAGCGGGTTTTTTCGTTGCCCCCAGAAGCGCTGATATCAATCAGTTTTGTTTTAGAATCATTATTAAAGGCCAGTTTTTCCCAATTAGTATTTGTTTCCAGGTTGCGCCAGTTTGAATAACCAGAATAACGGGTAAGCCTGTTTTCTGCAAACTGCAACCAAGAACCGGCATACTGGGCAGGGTCTAGTGGATCAACCCCCTCTATTATATCACTATTAATCGCTGCTTCTCTTAATAAATCTACATATTCCCTTGCATCGAGAAACCCACGGTATCCGGTTGGCTTATTAGTACCATATTGAAAGTTTACATTCAAGGAAGTTTTACCTGCTTTACCCTTTTTGGTAGTAATAAGTACAACGCCATTAGCAGCCCTTGAACCATAGATAGAGGCAGCGGAAGCATCTTTAAGGATATCAAAAGTTTCAATATCGTTGAAGTTTATATCAGAAAGTCCATTACCAGAATTTGGATCTCCATTAATTGGAATACCGTCAACTACATATAAAGGATCGCTGGTAGCGTTAATTGATCCACCGCCACGAATTCTGACTTTTATTCCTTCCCCAACTTTCCCACTTTGTGATTCTACAAATACGCCAGCAGCCCGGCCTTGTAATGCCTGTGTAAAATTTGCCACGGGTGTATTTGCAATCTCTGCGCCTTTTACCCGGGCAATATTACCCGTCAGATCCTTTTTGATTTTGGTACCATACCCAACCACAATTACCTCATCAAGGCTTTGTGTAACCCCGGCCTTTAGTGAAATTTCCACTGAAGAACCGGTGATGGTTATTTCCTGGGATTCAAAGCCCAGGGCAGAAATAACAAGTGCCTTGCTTTTTTCAGGAACCGACAGGGTGAAGGTTCCATCTGAACCCGAAGTGGTTCCGCTTTTTGATCCTTTTACGGTTATGGAAGCGCCGGGTATCGGGGACCCGTCTTTGTTGTCAGTAATTTTTCCAATTACTGTTTTGTTTTGAGCCCATACCAGCTGAACGGATAATAGGAATACCGTCAGCATCAGGCCTGCTGTTTTTCTCATGTGCATGTAATTTTAGTGCGTTGCTAAAATATTAATAATATGTTAAAGATAAAAAAGCCGTGCAATGTGCTGCACGGCTTTTAAATAGATTATAATTATAATGTTACTACTCCCTGTCTTTTGCCCCCAGGTAAAGCATGACATATTGAATTAATGTAATAACAGCCGCCAAAGCTGCTACAACATAGGTGGTAGCCGCCCATTTCAGGGCATCCTTAGCCTTTGGATGCTCCCGGGAATTGGTCACATTGGTGGTATTTAACCAGGCCAGAGCCCGGCGGCTGGCATCAAATTCTACCGGCAAAGTGACCAGCGAGAAAAGGACCGTCAGGGCGAAAATAATGATGCCAATCAACAAAAGAGTGGTATTTCCCGAGCTGGCCATTACCAAACCAATCAATAATACCCAGTTTACCAGGGAGGAACTAACCTGGACCACGGGGACCAGCTTACTCCGCATCATCAGCCAGCTGTAAGCAGTGGCATGCTGAACAGCGTGGCCACATTCATGGGCCGCTACCGCCGCAGCTGAAACACTGGTCCCACTATATACTTCAGGACTAAGGTTTACGGTCTTATTCACCGTGTTATAGTGGTCGCTGAGAAACCCCTCCACGGAAGTCACTTTTACGTCATAAATACCACTTTCCCGGAGCATTTTTTCAGCAATTTCCCGGCCACTCAGGCCACTGGATAACGGGACCCGGCTGTATTGCTTAAACTTACTTTTCAGCGCCAGCGAAATCAACATGCTGATACCTAAAAATATCAGCGAAACGATCATAATTGAGGGTGTCATTTTTTGATTAATTTTTAAATTTTTCTACGCTTCTATAACAAATCTTCAGCCATTTGGATTACTACTCTTTTTTCAGCCTTTTTGTCACTCAATTAAATAATGAAGCTCTTAAAACAAGGAATAAAAGCTGATCAGGCAGTAAAAATGATCATCCCTAACTAAATGATTATAAATAAATTAGGTTCATATTTTTTACGGTATTTAATTCTCATTTTTTGATATTCTCAAAGCATAAAGTTATCAACAGCAGCAAAAATTTATTTTGAAATGTGGGTCATATTTGTAACTTAGCAATAGAATTTAATGGGTTAGTAAGTAAGAGGGTCAGTCGTCAAGATTGACCCTTTTTCATTTTATAAATCTCCTTCACGCCATATATTTTTTTTCTGCTGTTTATTTTTCTTTTTTTACCGGGTTTGCTTTCAAAATCCTTTACCTTTTTCATCCAATTTTTTTTGATCAGTTACCTTTAACACATGAGTAAGACCAGGTCAGCATTTTTTTGTCAGCAATGCGGTTATGAAAGTGTGAAATGGGTAGGTCAATGTCCATCCTGCGGACAGTGGAATACATTTGTTGAAGAACTGGTGCAAAAAGAACCAAGCAAGAATAATAATGGCTGGAAAGATTATAACGAAGAAAAAAGAACCAACCGGACTGTTTCATTACAGGAGATCAAAAGCAGTGAAGAAAAAAGAATTGCTACGTCAGATACAGAATTGAATCGTGTATTAGGAGGCGGCATTGTTCCCGGAAGTATTGTTTTAGTAGCCGGTGAACCAGGAATCGGTAAATCAACCCTGTTCCTGCAAAATGGATTATGGATAAAAGATATAACCGTTCTTTATATCAGTGGTGAAGAAAGCGAACAACAGATCAAGATGCGGGCTGATCGTTTGAAACAAACCCCGTCAGCTGCATATGGAGAAAATTTTTACCTGCTGACTGAAACATCCACACAGATCATTTTCCAGGAAATAAAAAAACTGAAACCGCAGCTCGTTATCGTTGATTCGGTTCAAACTTTACATACACCGTTTATTGATTCATCCCCCGGCAGCGTATCACAGATACGGGAATGCACAGCCGAATTTCAACGTTTTGCCAAGGAAACAAATACGCCTGTTTTCCTGATCGGTCATATTACCAAGGATGGAAGTATCGCCGGGCCAAAGATCCTGGAACATATGGTGGATACAGTACTGCAGTTTGAAGGTGACCGTCATTATGCTTACCGGATACTGCGTACACTAAAGAATCGTTTTGGCAGCACTGCTGAACTGGGCATCTATGAAATGACGGATACTGGTATGAGAGCCGTAACCAATCCCAGTGAAATTCTCATCACGCAAAAAGAAGATCAGCTCAGTGGAATTGCGATCGCTGCCACTATTGAAGGAATAAGGCCATTACTAATCGAGGTGCAGGCATTAGTCACCCAATCTGTTTACGGAACACCACAGCGAACGGTTTCTGGCTTTGATCTGCGTCGCTTACAATTATTATTAGCCGTCCTGGAAAAAAGAGGCGGCTTCCATTTTGGCATGAAGGACGTTTTCTTAAATATTGCCGGTGGTATCAAAGTAGAAGATCCTTCTATTGATCTCGCTGTTCTTTGTTCTTTATTATCTTCCTTCGAAGATGTGCCATTGCCACAGCATATTTGCTTTGCAGGTGAAGTGGGGTTGAGTGGCGAGATAAGAGCCGTCAATCGTATTGAGCAGCGCATAGCAGAGGCAGAAAAATTAGGTTTTGAAAAGATCATTGTTTCCAAATACAACCTTGCCTGCCGGCAGGCAGGCCAGAAAGGCTTGGCTAAACAGAAGTTCAATATTGAAGTAGTAACCATGGGCCGGGTGGAAGAGGTTTACCGGTATTTATTTTAAGGCATGAAGTAGCGGAGGGATTAATTAAAATAGTTTTATGATCAGCCTTCGTGAAATAAAGGATTCCTTTCTTCATTTGCTTTTTCCGCATGTATGTGACGGATGCGGCAGTGATTTATTAGGCAAACATTCCATGCTCTGCCTGCAATGCATGGAAGCCATTCCCCAAACCGATTATGAAAAACACCCGGGCAATCCCATTGAAAAAAGATTCTATGGACGCCTGCCTTTAGAACAGGCCACTGCCAGTTATTATTTTACTAAAGAATCATTAGTGCAAAAACTGGTGCACCAGGTAAAATATAAAGGCAATAAAGAACTGGGCATACAATTGGGACAACTCATGGGCGATCTGCTGAAAAGATCCGGCAGGTTTCCTGTTGATGCTATGATTCCCCTGCCATTATTCCCCGTGAAAGAGAAAAAAAGAGGCTATAACCAATCCATGCTACTATGCGAAGGTATCCGGTCACAATTTCCGGTGCCAATTCTGAACGATGTGATCACAAGGCCAGAACATACAGAAACACAAACCAAAAAGGGCCGTATTGAAAGATGGAAGAATATGGAAGGAAAATTTGTGCTTACGGACCCCGCTGCCATAGCAGGTAAACATATTCTTTTAGTAGATGATGTGATTACCACCGGTGCTACTCTTGAATCCTGTGGTTCCACATTACTGAAAGCAGAAAATGTAAAGTTGAGTGTAGCCTGCCTTTGCTACTCGGCTCGTTAATCTCAATTTGTTGGGCTATTTTTGATTCCAATGAGAATTGTAAGCCTGTTCCTGTTATCCTGTTGCCTGCTCGTTCTGTCCTGCCGGAAAGAATCCTTTATCACTTCCCCGGATGCAAGGGTCACTATTACCGTTGACACCTTGAAATATGATACCGTGTTTGTAACCGCAGGTTCTGTTACCAAAACCTTCAAGATTGTTAATGAGAATGACCGGAAGCTGCGCATCAGTTCCGTGAAACTGATGGGTGGTAACAGTTCAGCATATAAAATAAATGTAGACGGAACTACCGGGCCCGAGGTAACCAATCTTGAGATTGAAGCCAATGACAGTCTCTATGTTTTTGCGCAAGTGAACATTAATCCAAATGCTGCTAACCTTCCTTTCATTGTAAGAGACAGCATCCAGGTCAGTTATAATGGAACAAACAGGCTGGTGCAATTAGAAGCCTGGGGACAAAACGCCCATTTCCTCCGCAATAAACAGGTGCTGACCAATGAAACCTGGAACAATGACTTACCCTATGTGATACTGGGTTATTTATACGTTGATACCAACCAAACACTTACCATCAACAAAGGCTGCCGCATCTATGTACATGCAGATGCACCAATCATCGTAGAAGGTACATTGCAGGTAAATGGTTTAAAAGATACAGCAGACCGTGTCATTTTCCAGGGAGACCGGATGGATGACCCTTATAAAGACTATCCCGCCGGCTGGCCCGGCATTTATTTTCTTGGCAGCAGTATCAATAATGTGCTGAACTATGTTATCATCAAAAACGGGTATCAATCCATCGGTGTTGAAAATCCTTCCACCAATGCCAATCCAAAGCTGACTATGAATGAATGTATCATTGATAATGCTTTTGATGCCGGTATCATTGCTGTCAACTCCAGTATCAGGGCAACCAATTGCCTGGTCAGTAATTGTGGCAAAAATGTTTACCTCGTGGGTGGTGGTAATTACCAGTTCACCCATTGCACGGTTGTCACTTATTCCAATAATTTCATACAGCATAAAGATCCCGTGCTGACAGTAACAAATTTTTCAAACAATGGCAACGCCAACCTCGATGCTGTATTCCGCAATTGCATTTTCTGGGGCGAAAACGGAACCGTAGAGGATGAAGTGGTGGTTTTGAAAAACGGCAACACTCCTTTTAATGTTAATTTTGACCATAATTTATGGAAGGTCCAAGCCGCTCCTGCCAATGTGACCAGTACACAGATCGTCAATAATATTCCTCCTGGTTTTGACAGTGTGAACAGTTCCCGGAATTATTATGATTTCCGGCTGAAAACCGGTTCTCCCGCCATTAATAAAGGCATTAATGCAGGTATTGTTATTGATCTCGACGGAAAGACAAGACCTGTCGGCCTGCCTGACCTGGGTTGTTTTGAAAAACAATAGGGCAACCAGCGATAAAATTTAACCGATTCGCCAACCAGGCAAGCTTAACTTTGTTATTCTTCTTCATAAACGAAAACTTATATACAATGAAAACATTATTCCTGTCACTGATCATAGCTTTAACGCTAACCGGTGGCTCTATCTATGATTTTAAAGTAGGTGGACTTGATGGTACTGATATTGATCTTTCCCAATACAAGGGTAAGAAGATCATGGTGGTGAACACAGCTTCCAAATGCGGACTCACACCGCAATACGAAGGATTAGAAACACTCTATAAGCAATACAAAGACAAACTGGTGATCATCGGTTTCCCCGCTAACAATTTTAATGGACAGGAGCCCCTCGACAATAATGGTATCAAAGAATTTTGTACAAAGAATTATGGTGTCACTTTCCCGATGGCAGAAAAAATTTCGGTGAAAGGAGATGATACACATCCATTATACAAGTATTTAAAAGAGCAGGCTGCGGCCAAAGGTTTTGCCGACCCGGTAACCTGGAACTTTGGTAAATTTCTTATCAATGAAAAAGGGGAACTGATTGCCACTTTCAGCCCGAGAACAACACCGATGAGTGAAGAGATTTTGAAGTGGTTGAATTAATTGATCAAATAGAATTCGTAAAGCGATCCTCTTTCAAGGGTCGCTTTTTTTATGAGCAGAAAGTTTACTTTCGCTATCCAATGCAATTCTCCCAGATCATAGGACAGCAACCCATCAAACAGCAACTGGCTGAAATGGTGCAGCATAACCGGCTGAGCCATGCCTTGCTTTTTTTGGGAAAAGAAGGAAGTGGTGCTTTACCACTGGCACTGGCCTTTGCACAGTTCCTGGTTTGTGATAAGGTGAATGGCAAATCACAACATGCTATCGGACCATCTCTGTTCGGTGAAGAACCTGACTCCGGGCTAAAGACTCCCGACTCGGCAAAAGAGCCCTGCGGCACTTGCCCTTCCTGCCAGAAAGCACAGCAACTGGTTCACCCGGATATACATTTTTCCTATCCCGTAGTAACGAAGAAAGCAGGCACTCCCCCCATCAGCACGGATTATATCACTGAATGGAGAGAGTTTATTAAAAGCTACCCGTATGGAAATGCCTATGACTGGCTACAGTTTATCGGTGCTGAAAACAAACAGGGTAATATCACCGCCCATGAGTGTAATGATATAATCCGCAAGCTGAACCTGAAGAGTTTTGAAAGTGAATACAAGATCCTCATCATGTGGTTGCCGGAATATTTGGGTAATGAAGGCAATAAATTACTCAAGCTGATCGAGGAGCCACCGGCCAATACACTTTTTATCCTGGTAGCGGAAAATGAATCGTTGATATTACCGACCATCCTCAGCCGTTGCCAATTGGTAAAGATACCAGCCCTGGAAACTTCTGATATTGAAACCGCCCTGGTCAGCCGGAATAAAACGGAACCGGCCACGGCCCGGCAGGTAGCCGGTGTAAGTGAGGGCAATTACCGGGAAGCTTTACAATTAGTGCAGCATGCTGATGAAGACTGGCAAAGCCTGTTGAAAGACTGGCTGAATGCTATTTTGCGAACCGGCCCTGTGGCCCAGACCAAATGGGTGGAAGAGATCAGCCGGCTGGGCCGGGAAAAGCAAAAACAGTTTCTCCGCTACTTCAATCATATCCTGCAGGAAGCCATCCGGTTCCGGATCATGGGTGATTCTACGCAGCTTTCTGCGGCAGAAAAGGATTTTTGTGAGAAACTGAACAAGAAGATCAGCGATATCGCCCAGCAGGAAGCCCTGATTGAAGAGCTGGATAAGGCTTCTTATTATATTGAACGGAATGCCAATGCCAAGATCCTCTTCCATGCCCTGACTATCAAGGTCTACCACATTATACAGGACAAAATTGTGTTCCGGTAACCCGCCTCCCGGGCAGTAAAAGGTTGACTGCACTTAATAGCCATAAAATTGTATTTTTGACCAATTGAGAAAGTGAGCCAGGAGATGTAAGCGAAAAAGAGAGGGAAGAAAGGGGCCGCTCCGGAATCTATTATTATTGTGTCAACATTTACTTCTGCATATTGTAACCTGTTCAACAGCAAGCTTTTTTTGCTGAACAACGAACTGTTATCTTCCAGAAGTGTGACCTGCCTCCGGCAGGCAGGCGCAACAAAAGCTTAATAGTAATTCTGCAGCCGGGTTCATCTTCTTCCTGTTTATTTTTAAGAATATAAAATCATTACATGGGTTGCAGTAATTGTGGCACAGATAAACCGAACGGATGTAAGAGCAACGGCGGGTGCAGTACCGGCGGATGTAACCGCATGAATACGCATGACTGGTTGCGCAACCTGCCCATTGCAGATGTGGAGAGCAGCTGCAAAGTGGTGGAGGTTAGTTTCAATAAAGGAACCCGCAAAGATTTTTTCCGCAATCTTTCTTTACAGCCTTTTGAAAAAGGCGACCTGATCGCCGTGGAAGGCGTGAGTGGTTTTGATGTGGGAGAAGTTTCACTGACGGGTGAGATCGTCCGCCTGCAAATGAAGAAACGGAATGTGAAAGAAGATAACCCGGAGATGAAAAAAATATTACGGGCCGCTACCGACCGTGATATTGACCTGATGAAACAGAACAAGGCCCGGGAACCAGAAGCCGTGATCCGCAGCCGGGCTATTGCCAAACAACTGAAACTGGATATGAAGATCAGCCAGGTGGAAATGCAGGCCGATGGAAGAAAAGCGACCTTCTTTTATATTGCTGATGGCCGGGTGGATTTTCGTGAACTGATCAAAGTATATGCGTCCGAATTTAAAGTAAAAGTGGAAATGCGCCAGATCGGTGCCCGGCAGGAAGCAGGTAAAGTGGGCGGCATTGGCAGTTGCGGCCGTGAATTATGCTGCAGCAGCTGGCTGACTGATTTTAAATCGGTGAATACCGCAGCAGCCCGTTACCAGAACCTTTCGATCAACCAGACAAAACTCAGCGGCCAGTGCGGACGGTTGAAGTGTTGCCTGAACTACGAGCTGGATACTTACCTGGATGCCCTGCAACATTTCCCGGATAATTGCGATATGATACAGGTAGCGAAAGGAAACGCTTTCCTGATCAAGAAAGATATTTTCAAGAACCTGATGTGGTACACCTTGCCTGACAGCAACAAACAATACCCGCTGACCATTGAAGGGGTGATCAAAATAAAAGCACAGAACAGGCAGGGAATTATTCCGGAAGAACTGGAAGTGGTAGATGTAACCACTAATAAGCCGAAAGAAGTGGAACCTGAATTTGTGGATGTGGTGGGGCAGATCAGCCTGCGTACGTTGGAAAAAGCAGATAAGAAAAAACGCCAGCAACAACAGCAGCAAAGACAACAGGGACAAGGGCAGCGACCGCAACAACGGCAAGGCGGAAACCAACAACGGCAGCAGGGACAAAACCCTAACCAACAAAGAGGACAACAAGGTGGCGGGCAGCAGGGAGGACAACAACAGGGCCAGCGTCCGCAACAACGGCAGCAGGGACAAAACCCTAACCGGCAGGGAGGCCAGCAAGGAGGACAACAAAATCGGCCACCGAGAAGAGATAACCGACCACCGAATAAGCCGGATAATAAATAATGAATCAATAAAAAAACGGAGCGATCAACTCCGTTTTTTATTGCACTTATCTGAAACAAATAATACTCTTATATACCCAATGCCCTGTAGATCGCATCCTGTATCTTACCTCTCACCTGTAAGGAGGAAAGCTTAGGACTATCCCTGGTAGGATATACCCTGTTGGATAAGAAAATATAAACCAGGTCATTCTTCGGGTCCACCCACACACAGGTGCCGGTGAAACCAGTATGTCCAAAGGTTTGCGGTGAGGCTAACATAGAAGGGTAAGGATCTTTCCTGATCCGGTTATCTTTTTCGGGTTTATCAAACCCATAGCCCCGGCGGCTGACCTTACTATGATAGTTTGTAAACAAATTAATCGTTTCTTTTTTCAGGAAGCGCTGCCCGTTGAATTCACCACCGTTCAGTAACATCTGGTACAGCATGGCGAGATCATACGAACCAGAGAACAAACCGGCATGACCAGCCACACCGCCCAACATGGAAGCTCCTTCATCATGCACATCACCCTGTGTGGTTTGCCGGCGGAAATGTTTTTCTGTTTCTGTTGGCACAACCCGGCTTATTTCAAACCGGTTGCGGGGTTTAAAACCGGTTGTTTGCATGCCCATCGGGCGGTAAAATGTTTTTTGCACATACTCATCCAGCGGTAACCCGGATAATTGCTCCACGATCTTCCCAAGAAAAATAAAATCATTATCACTGTACACATACCGGCCATGTTTACTTAACGGGCTTTTTAAAATGCGGCTGATGATGGTATCATTCCAGTCGTTGCGCATATAGATATTCTCCGCCACCCTGATCGTGAAACCGGGTTTGGATTTATCCGAATAAATAGCAGGGTTCGGCTCACCCGTTACCGGGTCAATGGTTTCTTTATAAAAAGCAATAAAGGGAACAAGCCCGGCCTGGTGTAATAAAATATCATCGATCCGCAGGTTGGCTTTATCGGTTCCTTTTACCCAGGGCAGGTAATCACCCAGCTTTTTGTCCAGGTCCAGTTTGCCCTGCTCATATAATTTCATTACCGATACTGTAGTAGCAGATATCTTGGTAACAGAAGCCAAATCAAAAATACTTTCCACCGTCATCGGGGATGGCCTTTCGTAAACGTAGTTGCCGAATGCCTTGTGGTAAATGATCTCGCCATTATGAGCGGCCAGTACCACGCAACCGGGAAAAGCTTTCTGGCTGATCGCATCGGCAACAATGGAATCTACCACGTTTAATTTGCTAAAAGCATGAACCGGCTCACCCGTTGGCTTATACACAATACCATCACCCTGTTTAAAATTGCAAACCCGGACAGGCAAGGTACCAACTGCCTTTGTTTTCCCGGTTACCACATCAGCCGCTGCTTCCTGTGAAATATTATCATCCTGGTAAGCGGCTACTAACGTATAAGCGTCGCAGAAATTTTGCGTAGCTAATACGTTTCCAAAAACTATGGTGACTGTTTTTATAAAATTCAACTGCTTGTACAAGCTGATCGCAGCCGGGCTGATACTATAATTATTGGCCGGACGGTTATTATAATCATGAATGCCCACAACGATTGCATCATATTTCCCGTCTTTAGGAACTGCTTTCAGGATTTCTGCAGCTTTGTCTTCATTGTCTTTATAAGAAAACAGGAATACATCTGCCCCCAGTTCATCTCTCATTCTTTTGCCAAAACTGTTCAGCTCCCGGGAGCCAATGCCGACATAAGCGATCTTTTTACCTTTTACCAAAGGAAGGCTGGCGTAATCAGTACGGGAAGCTTTAGTAGCCGCAGTAGAAAGAATGGTGATTGATTTTTGCGCCACTTCGCTCCTGATCGCATCTGTTTTGGCGTTCAGGTCTTCGGTTAAGTTGGTAAGATCAACCACCTGCGACTGGTTCATGCCGAGTTTATACTTTGATAACAATACTTTTTTCACTTTCGCATTGATATCCTCCCAGTTCAGCCTGTTTTCGGCAATGGCTTTTTTAATTGCTGTGATCGCTTCTTCCACACTGGAGGGCAGGCATAACATATCATTCCCGGCAATCAGTGCTTCCACCGCTATCGTTCCGCCGGGAAAAAACTTAGCGACACCTTTCATCTCCAGCGCATCAGTGAAAGTCAGTCCTTCATAACCCATGTCTTTTCTCAGCAGGTCGGTTACATTATTTTTTGAAATAGATGTTGCTTTATTAGCTGTATTATCAATAGCGGGAATATATAAATGGGCGATCATCACACTGCCCACCCCTGCATCAAAGATGGCCCGGAAAGGAACCAGCTCCATAGAGTCCAATTGCCCCCTGTTCTTATTGATCACCGGCAGGTCATAATGTGAATCCACATCCACATCACCATGACCGGGAAAATGCTTGGCACAGGCCATGATGCCCGCATCCTGCATCCCTTTCATATACGCAATGCCAAAAGCAGAGACCTTATCCCTGTTCTCACCAAATGAACGGTAACCAATTACAGGATTGTTAGGATTATTATTGATATCCACCACCGGTGCATAGTTCACATGCACACCGATCCGTTTGCATTGTTCGCCTACCGCCAACCCCATCCGGTACACCAGGTTCTCATCTTCCACGGCACCGATGGTCAACTGGTAAGGAAATTTGGTCACACTATCCAGCCGCATACCCAAACCCCATTCCCCGTCAATCGTCATCATGATCGGTGTTTGCGCAATGCTTTGATAATAGTTGGTAAGATTAGCCTGCCTCACCGGGCCTCCCTGGAAAAAACAGAGTGCACCGATATTATATTTTTGAATATCACTCACTACTTTGGCCACATGATCAGCCCCCAAATTGGAATGTGCCCGGACCACCATCAGTTGGGCAATGCGCTGTTCCTCCGTTAATGAATTGAATACACTGTCGGTCCATTGCTGCGCCGGTAATTTGCTTTTATACTGTGCTTTTGCAAAAAAAGGTGCAAATAAAAGGGCTAAAAAGATCACTTTAAAAGATCGTAACATATAGCGGTTATTATACGTGTTGGAAAGAACTTTAAAAATAAAGCTTTTGGGTTAACAGACTTGCAAGAGTTGCTTAAAAGGCAAATCGTTATTTTTGGCGGCTAAACCCGGATTTGTGCCAGACCGTATTGTTTTGTTGCCTGATAATATTGCGAACCAGATAGCCGCCGGCGAAGTGATCCAGCGGCCGGCCAGCGCCGTCAAGGAATTGCTGGAAAATGCGGTCGATGCCGGGGCCACGGAAATCAAACTGATCATTAATGATGCCGGCAAATCGTTGTTGCAGGTAATTGATAATGGCAGCGGCATGAGCGAGACCGATGCCCGCATGTGTTTTGAACGGCACGCCACTTCCAAGATCAAAAACATAGAAGATCTTTTTCATATAAAGACCATGGGGTTTCGTGGTGAAGCACTGGCTTCCATTGCAGCCGTGGCACAGGTGGAACTAAAGACCAAAAGAGACGAAGACCCCACCGGTGTTTATATTGAAGTGGAGAACAGCGTCGTTAAAAAACAGGAGCCTGTTGCTGCCCCCACCGGCACCAGCATTGCCATGAAGAATTTATTCTTCAATGTACCGGCCCGCCGGAATTTTTTAAAAAGTAATGCGGCGGAGATGCGCCATATCGTGGATGAATTTACCCGGGTGGCCATGTCTTTTCCTGAAATTTTATTTACGCTGAGCAGTAATGGTCAGCAGCTTTTTCATCTCGAAGCCGGCAGTTTAAAACAACGGATCGTTCAGTTACTGGGCAATAACTATAATGCCAAACTGGTAACGGTGAAAGAAGAGACCGATTACATGAATATCTATGGCTTTGTGGGCAAGCCGGAAACCGCCAAGAAGACAAGAGGTGACCAGTATTTTTTTGTCAATAACCGCTTTATCAAAAGCGCCTACCTGAACCATGCAGTAATGAATGCTTACCAGGAAATGATCCCTTCGGATAATTTCCCTATGTATGTATTGTTTATTGATCTTGATCCGGCCGTGGTGGATGTGAATGTGCACCCGACCAAGCAGGAAATCAAGTTTGAAGATGAAAAGATCATTTATGCCTTTGTACAGGCCGCAGTGAAACATGCCCTGGCACAGTTCAGTGTTACTCCCACCCTGGATTTTGAACTTGATGCCTCTATACAACAACTGTCTTCCATTCAGCAACCTTTTACCGAAGAAAGAAAAACAGCTGCCTCTGCAGGTTCCATCTTCAAAGGTTTCACCCAAAAGAACCAGGCTCATTTTATTGAGAAAGGAGAAAAGAATGAGCTGAAGCACTGGAAGGATTTTTACCAGCCGGAAAGTGGAAAAACGAAAATGGAAAATGGGGAGCCTGCTGTTGAACATGCTCCTTCATCAACAATATCTCAGCAGTCAGCATTTACCAATGAAGCTGAACTTACCCAACTACTCAATACCTATATCACACTTCCAAGCAGTAATGGCTTCTTACTGATACATCAGCAGGCTGCTCATGAAAGAGTATTATATGAACAACTGAAAGCAGCAAGTAAGGATAAACCTGTGGCCACGCAGCGCAGCATGTTTCCTGCTACGTTGGAACTGGCACCGGCTGATATGGCATTATTACAGGAACTGCTACCCGACCTGCAACAACTGGGTTACCTGATTGAACCCTTCGGAAAAAATACATTTGTTATCCAGGGCACACCGGCAGATGTGGAACCCGGTAATGAAAAACATGTCATTGATATGTTGCTGGAACAATACAAACATTTTAACCCGGAAGTAAAATTCTCCAAACGGGAAAAACTGGTCCGTTCTTTAGCCCGGCAACAATCTGTCAAAACAGGTGTCCGTTTAACAGAACGGGAAATGCGGCAACTGGTACACGATCTTTTTTCCTGTGAGCAATCGAATATTACTGCAGACGGAACACCTACTTATTTAGAATTCAAACAGGACCAGCTGGAAAGAATGTTTGGTAAGTAAACGCCTCCCTGCCCTCCGCAGGAGGGTTCCAGGAATCTTCAAATTCAGCACTTGTTTCTATACCTATCAAAGACTAAATGCTCCTTGGGTTGGGGAAAGGATTAATAGGTATTTCTCACTCCGGTCAAAAATTTCTCAATCGCTCTTCTTATATCCGTTGCCGATCCCTGGTGATTATTGATTAAGGTGGAGAAAATAAGGAGCTTGCCTTTCTTCGTATATAAAAAGCCGCTGAAAGCCACCACGCCGGATAAAGTGCCGGTCTTTCCATAGATAAACCCGGCATCCTGTTTATAATAGCTGCTGATAGTGCCTTCTCCTCCGGTTGGAAAAATGATTTTGATCCGCTCCATGCCAAATTCGTTCTTCATCTTATTAAGAATGGCCACCAAATCCTGCGGAGTGAATAAATTATAGCGGCTCAGCCCGGAGCCATCGGCCCAGCGGGGTTTTTGTGGCAGATCCTTGAAATCGGTTTTTAACAATGTATCAATGATCTTTTCATCGTTCATCACTCCCAGCAATTCATTGCTCACCATTAACAAGCTTTGTTCCGCAAAAAAATTATCGCTGCGGTGCATCATGGGTTTGAGCAGGGAGTCGGTGGGTTGGGAGTGGATACTAATGCGATCAAACCCTTGCATTTCATATCCTCCAAAATATACATTCTCATTAATAACTTTTTTATGCAAAGTGTCTTCTAATAACTTATTTGAAATATCAGCTGAGGTAATAAATGGTAATAATTGTTTTGTTTCCAAATCAAACGTGGGCATTAATGAAAAAATATTATTACCTAGCTCTCTGTATACTTTAAAACCTATGCCTTTCTTTTCTTCAATTTTTTTATTGAGATGTTCTGGCGTACCTAACTTATACAGTTCATCTAATTTGAAACGACGCTTATTCCAAAATTGATTATTCGAGAAGAATTTGGGGCTACTATTTACTCTGAGAGAATCAGGAGTCCCAAAGACGGAAAATCCACTGCTATCAACGTTATTGAACGTAACCAGATTCTTATATATTGGCATTGCTGATCTTTCAGCCATATATGTTTCTTGAAAATCATTCCATGACCACCCATTACCTAATCTATTATCCTGCCAACTCTTATATTTTATTACTATTGATCCGCTATTTTCATTCAAAAACTTAAACAAAGGCTGATATTTAAACTCAATATTTAAAAAAGTAGGGTCAGCAGATGGGTAAACAATAATATCTCCATTATACCTTACTATCTGCGCCCCCACCAAACTATCTCCCAAATATTTCATCGCTGCATAGCAGGTAGGTATTTTAGTATTACTGGCCGGTACAAAATATTTATCACCCTGGTAATTGAACCAGTATTTACCGGTGGCCGGTTCGTAAATACTGATACCGGCATGGGCAGCTTTGAAAGCCGGCTGCTGGAGAACGGTTTCTTTTGCAGAACGGGATAGCTGTTGCTGAACACTACAGGAAAGCAGTAAGTACGAACTAAAAAGTACGAGGTACGCTGCAGATTGTTTCAATCCGGTCATAACTTAACTATTGCAGTTGAATGATTTTTTTAGACGCCATGCTCTCCAGTGCCGCATCAATGATCCGCATATTGTTGATTCCATCAGCAGGCGGAACCGGGTTGGGGCCCTGGCCGGTAAGTGCTTTATAGACATCATCATAATAACCCATATAATTACCGGGTGTTGACATCGTTTCTTTTCGTATCACTTCCCCGTTTATTTCAGTATGCAATAAACCATCCGTTGCAGCCGGTGCCGGGCACCAGCTCTCCAGCGACGGTTTGGTGCCGGCCTGCAATTGCTGTTCCTGCATATCCGAACGCTGTTGCAGGAAACTTCCTTTCATGCCATGAATGGTATAGGCATAGGTTGATTCGCGGGCAATACAGGTGGCTTTTAACCGCACCCTTGACCGGTCGTAATAAAACAACAATTCAAAATAATCGGGCACGGCCACATCATCCCGCATTTTGACAAGGTCGGCGAATAGTGCTTTGGGAAATCCAAATAACTGGATTGCCTGGTCCACCAGGTGCGGACTGAGATCATATATGATACCGGCCCCCCGCATATCACCTTCTTTATGCGGCTTGCCCCCATAAGAAGGACGGTAACGGTCATACCGTATCTCCGCTTCCCTTATTTCACCGAGCCATCCTTGTTGCAACACTTCTTTCACCGCCCGGAAATCACCATCGTAACGACGGTTCTGATACACACTGATGAATAGTTTATTCTTTTCTGCCAAAGCAGTTAATTCTTCCGCTTCTTTAGTGGTAACAGCAAATGGTTTTTCGATAACCATGTTCTTTCCTGCTTCCAGCACCATCTTCGCCTGTTCATAATGCAGGTAAGTGGGTGTGTTCACCACGATCAGCCGGAGTTCTTTATCTGCACAGAGTTCCGCTACGGAACGATACAGTTTGGCATCCGGGTATCTTTCTTTTGAATCCTGGTTATGCCTTTCCACGATCGCCGTCAACTCATAGCCAGGGTGTGCATGAATAAACGGCGCATGAAATAATTTACCGCTCATGCCGTAAGAACAGATACCGGTTTTAATACCCCCACTCATAGTTTTAAAATTGAAAGTTCACTATCCCCTAAAGGGAGAATTTGAAGTTACATTAATGTTGACTATACAATAAAAATAGGTGTTGGATCTTAAGCCCCTCCTGCGGATGGCCTGCCTGCCGACAGCTAATCGTTACCTAAATTTTTTAATACTTCATAAAGAGCTACTGCTTGTAAAAGCGACTCATAACCTTGCCACACTGTTTTTAATCCCGGTGGCCCATCGCTTTTTCTTCCTAAATAACCTCCC
>JAFLBM010000011.1 GCA_017303455.1 Chitinophagales bacterium
CCCCGCCGATGATATGGCAAATACCCAATACGATCTCGGCCCTTATATACTTATCAGCCAGGATACCCATCAGTGCCGGCATGAACAATGAAGCCCAGCCCATCGTTCCATAGGTATTCCCCACTTTTGAACCCAATTCCGGGTCAACCGGATTATTGAAATTGGCAAACATATAGCCACCGAGAGAAATAAGCCAGATACCCCAAACGAAGAATTGTAAAAAGCTTAAACCGGTGAGCCTGTACTTTAAATTCATAGCGCAGTTTTTGGATTTGTAATCAACGGGGAAGATAAGGATTTTAGGAGTTTGAAACACAACCGCAGGGAGGCCCAGCTGCATTGAAACGATATAAAATCCTAAACGAACCATTGTGCTCCCAATTTCCTGTCTCAATTGTTTTACCCCGGAGTCGTAACTTTGCTCCCAGTTAATTGTTTCTGACTTATGATCACTACTACCGATACCTCCGCCGATCTTCAACTTATTGCTGATAAAGTAAAAGCCGGGCAACGGATCACTGACCAGGATGCGTTGTTATTATTTGAAAAAGCAAGTCTTGGTTTTGTGGGTTCACTGGCCAACAGCATCCGGGAAAAACTGCATGGAGACATTACTTATTTCAACCGCAATTTTCATATTGAACCGACCAATGTCTGTGTGTTCAGTTGCAATTTCTGTTCGTACAGCAAGCTCTATGCAAAAAGAGAAGAAGGCTGGGAACTCAGCATTGACCAGATGCTGCATATGGTGAAGAAATATGACGGGAAACCGGTCACAGAAGTACATATCGTTGGTGGTGTGCATCCGAAAATGGACCTGCAATTCTTTGCCGATTTATTGAAAGCCATCAAAGCACACCGGCCCGGCCTGCATATCAAAGCCTTTACCGCTGTGGAATATGATTATATGTTCCGCAAGGCAAAGATGACAGCCGGAGAAGGGTTGAAATTTCTCATCGAAGCCGGGCTGGACAGCATACCCGGTGGTGGTGCTGAAATATTTCACCCGGAAATAAGAGAAAAAATATGTGCCGATAAAGTGGATGCCGATGGCTGGTTAGCCATTCATGAAGCGGCGCATAAACTGGGTTTGCATTCCAATGCCACCATGCTTTATGGCCATATTGAGAAATTCGAACACCGGGTGGATCATATGAGAAGGTTGCGGGAACTGCAGGACCGCACTAAAGGTTTCAACACCTTCATCCCGTTAAAATTCCGCAACAAGGATAATGATATGAGTTATGTACCGGAGAGTTCAGTTGTGGAAGACATGAAAATGTATGCCATTGCCCGTATCTATTTAGATAATTTTCCCCACCTGAAAGCCTACTGGCCGATGCTGGGAAGACAAAATGCACAGCTCTCCCTTTCTTTTGGCGTGGATGATATTGACGGTACCATTGACGATACCACGAAGATCTACAGTATGGCCGGTTCCGAAGAACAAAACCCTTCGATGAATACAGCTGAACTGGTAACACTCATCAAACAGGCCAAACGCAAACCCATAGAAAGAGGAACACTGTATAATGTGATCAATGATTACAGTGTGATTGATATAAAGGAAGTGAATGCAGAATTGAATTAACACTCCGGTAAACTCAGCGGCACATTCACCGCCAGCCCGCCATCTGCTGTTTCTTTATACTTGCTGTTCATATCAAGGGCCGTATCCCATATGGTTTTGATCACACTGTCAGCGATACCTTGGCATAATCCGGTGAACTTTGCAACGCCAACTGCGAAGCCGTGATCGCTTTGATGGCTCCCATCGTGTTTCTTTCAATACAGGGTACCTGCACAAGGCCGCCAATAGGATCACAGGTCAGTCCCAAATGATGTTCCATCGCAATCTCTGCCGCCATCATCGACTGGCGTTGAGTACCTCCCATACATTCCGTTAATGCCGCCGCCGCCATGGCTGATGATACACCGATCTCTGCCTGGCAGCCACCCATTGCCGCAGAAATAGTAGCTCCTTTCTTAAAGATGCTGCCGATCTCAGAGGCAGTTAGTAAAAAATTAGTGATCTTCTCTTCAATATTACCATCACAGAACACCACATAATATTGTAACACGGCCGGGATAACACCCGCGGCACCATTGGTGGGTGCCGTGACCACCCTTCCGAAAGAAGCATTCTCTTCATTTACCGCTAAGGCAAAACAACTGACCCAATCGAGTATATATTTAAAATCATTCCCACCCTGCCGGATAGCCAGTATCCAGCTATCCGCATCATTGTAAGAACGGTTATTGATCAGTTTTTTATTCAGTGCAGCAGCCCTTCTTTTTACCTGTAAGCCGCCAGGCAACATCCCTTCGGAATGGCAGCCCCGGTAAATACAGGCCTTCATCACTTGCCAGATCTTGAGTATCCCTTCACGGGTAACCGCTTCCGGTCGCCAGGCATTTTCATTTTCCAGTACCACATCATGAATAGCTAAGCCGGTCTTGATACACCAGTGCAACAAATCATCTGCCGTATTAACAGGAAAAGCTAACTGAACTTGCTGACCGGCTGATGAGCCCTCTCCTTCTTTAACCACAAAACCGCCACCGACGGAATAATAAGTCTCCGCAATAGAATCCCCATTCTTCATCGTGGCTAAAAATGTCAATGCATTGGGATGATAGGGCAAGGTTTCCGTAAATAAGAACTCGATATCTTCTGCGGGGTTGAATTCCACTTCATGCAAACCGGACAGCACTATCTTTTTCATGCTATTGATATCGCTGATCTTGGCATGAATATTTTCCACTTCAAAGGTGACGGGATCATCACCGCTTAATCCTAACTGCACTGCTATATCCGTCCCGTGCCCATGACCGGTCTTGGCCAATGAACCATACAGCAGCACCCGGACTGCCGCAACATGGTATAAATTGTTACCGGTGGAAATGGATTGCAGGAAACGTTGTGCTGCCCGCCAGGGACCTAATGTATGTGAACTGGAAGGGCCCACCCCGATCTTCAGCATATCAAACACAGAAATTGCTTCGTAGGTCAAGTGATAATGTTTGTTCAAAAATACAATTCCTGCACCGCTAAAGCTGCGTTGTAATCTAATAAAAAACCCCGGTCAGTAAAAACCGGGGCCTAAAGCAAGCAGATAGCATCAGCTGTATAGATTACTGGATATCGACCAGTTCAATCTCAAAAAATAAAACGGAATTGCCGGGTATCACCCCAACGCCCCTGCAGCCATAAGCCAGTGAGGAAGGAACTATCAGGCGGATTGTTCCTCCTTTAGCGATTAGTTCCAGGCCAAGTTGCCAGGCGGGTATCAGCTGGCTGACAGTAAATCCTGTATTGGCTGCATTGTTTTGCTGGTCAAAAATAGCATTGCTGGACACCAGCCTGCCGGTATACTTCACATACACTTTGGATGTGCTGAGGGGAATGGCACCGCTGCCGGCATTCACCACCTGGTAAAGCATACCACTGGGGTGAGTCGACATCGAATAGCCATTGGTACTGGCATAGGCCTGCATTACAGCCAGTTCACTCGCCGGGGTTTTGTCCGTGCAGGGAGCACTCACCGCACTTTTGATACAACCTTGAAAATTAATGACGATTACGGAAAGACTCAGAAAAAGCAGAATTTTTTTCATGAACGTTTTACTTAAAATAGAAGTTGATTGTTTGCTATGACAACCGGCAAGGCCGAAGCGCTGCACAGTTTTTAAAATGTTACTCCGGTATTCCTTCCCTGCTGAGCAGTTCCCGGTACCGCTGTTCATTAATATCCCATTTGTGGCGCACACTGAATATGACAATAAAAACAACGATCAGCAATACCGCCACCAGCAACACTAACAGCAGTGAAGACTGGTGCTGGGCAATTTCTTTATTGCGTACCATCTCCGCTTTTTTATACCAGCCGGAAAAAAAGTTGGCAAATATACCCACTGCCAGGATAACTCCCAACGGGAGCCCCAATGCCAGTTGTTTAAAGACCTTTTTGCGCCGCAGCCGGTTGGCCCTCCAGTGTTCTACAAATCCTTGTTCTTCGGGGTTCAGCATAATGGCTGCAAAATTAACCACCCCGGCAATACATCGCTTGCTTCAGCGGAGCAAATTGTATATCTTAGTCATCTAATATCCATGATTTGAAACTTGCACCATTACTTGCCCAGTACTTATACAGTACCAAAAGACTCGACCTTCGCGGAATTGGCAGTTTTTTGCTCGATCCTGCTGTCAATATTGACCCGGAACCGGGTAAACAACAAAAACCGGCCGTTGCGGAGGGGATTACTTTTGAAAGCAACCCCGCCACCAAAGAATCAGCCGAACTCATCAGTTATATCTCGGCCCAGTCAGGTAAAATGAAAGCCCTGGCAGCCGCCGATTTAGATTCCTTCCTGGAACTGGCCCAGCAATTCCTGAATATCGGTAAACCTTTTATGCTGGAAGGCATTGGCAGTATTGTAAAGATCAGGTCCGGGCAATATGAATTTACACCCGGTACCCTGCTTACCGAAAAACTGAAAGACCTCCCCGCAAAAGAAAAAACCAATGCACCTACTGCGGCGAATGAAGAGTCGTTCAACAATTATAACCCGATGATCGCACCAAGACCGGCTCCTGCCAAATGGAGAAAACCGGTGCTGGCATTTTTAATTGTAGCAGGTGTCGGGCTCGCTGTGTGGGGTGGCTATACGATCTCCAAGCGTTTTGCTGATAAAAATACTACCGTGGTTGCTTCAGCAGCAGATACCAATTCGCCGCAAACTGTTATTATACCCGAAACAACTATTGTTCCCGCTGATAGTGTACCGGTACAAACAACCCAGGCACCCGTACAGGCACCACCGCCGGTTACAACGGCTGCCCTGCCTGCCGGGAAATATAAATACATATTGGAAACAGCTAACCGCAAAAGAGCTTTTGAACGCTACAACAAACTAAAGACCTACGAATGGAATGTGAACATGGAAACAAAGGACTCCGTTGTGTTCAAACTCTATCTTGTTTTACCAACACTGGTGAAAGATACCGCCCGTGTCAGGGATTCTCTCTCGGTGGTGAACGGACGCAAAGTCTATATTGAAACAAAATAATGGCAGCTCACTATACGGCAGCAGACTGGATCAGTCGTTTACAGTTGCAGCAACATATTGAAGGTGGCTGGTATGGCCGTGTGTATGAAGCCGGGCTGCAATTAAAAAAGGAAACGCTTCCTTCCACTTTCCAGGGCGACCGGCCCGTTTGCACACATATCTACTTTCTGTTACAGCAAAATGAATTCTCCGCCTTTCACCGCATTGCTTCCGATGAACTCTGGCATTTTTATGATGGCGACCCGTTGCTCATTTATGAATTGAATGAGCAAGGTCTTACCGAACATCAACTGGGAAAAGATATAGCCAACGGCTTTCTTCCTTTTACGGTTATCAAAGCCGGCAGCTGGTTTGGCTCCCGCTTACAGGCCGGTGGTACGTTTGCTTTAGTAGGCTGCACCGTTGCTCCCGGTTTTGATTTTGCAGATTTTGAACTGGCGAAAGCGGATGATTTATCTGCGAAATTTCCGGAGCATGAAGAATTGGTGAAAGAGATGTGCAGGGGTTGATATTTGAAAGGACAAACTTTTCGAGTTTGTTGCTTCATTATAAACGAAGCATAACAACCCTAAAGTTTTAGATTTATCAAGAAGCAGAATACACACAACAACTGGGGGCCTTAACAGGTGTATAAAAACAAAATTGATGAGCAACTCAAATCAAATCGCCACCCCTTCTTTTACAGCCTACCTCGATTGGAATATCTTCAATAAAATTGAAAAACTCGGTGAACTGCAAGATCCCGAACTCAAAACATATGGGCTAATCAAAGAGCTAATTGTTAATAAAAAACTGACTATCCCATATTCAAATGCGCATATAAGCGACTTGGCCCGCGGTTACCTGAAAAATCCAGAATTTGCAAATAAACATCTACAAACAATAACCTTATTGACTGGTAATTTATGCATGGTGCAGTACTGGGGTATTCCTAAAGTTAAATGGCACTACCGCGACCCTCAAGAGTTTTTGGATTCAACTCTAGATGAATCAAACGCAATGGCTAAATCTTTTTCTGAACTCCTTTATATTGATGATGAACCTTTTCTAAATGCGCTTTGGGACGTTCAAAAATCTCTTCTGAGGCTCCAAAGATTGGACGACAGCTTTAAAGATTTGTATAAAACTGATCCTATTTTCAATTCAATATTTCCTCGTACAAAGATTGAAATGAATAAGTTGGCGCTTTGCGAGGATCTATTTCAATTCTCCAGTAGGATTAAAACAGATTATGTACTCTATAAGAGTTTTCAAAAATTCCTGAACCAAATTCGATTGAAGTTTCCACAGCATCAAAAATTGTTAATGAAGAACCAGCAGATTATTGGGAAACCGGCCTATCTTACTTGGGATAATATGGTGGATAAAGCCTACGAACAAACAAAAGTAGCCACAAAGAATGCCGCCTATGATCGTATCCTTGGTCAGTTTACATCAACAGATATAAAAGGTTATAGTGCGGATGAACGCTTCGCCAATATGATAGACGATGGCCTCCATTGTTTTTATGCAGCTCATTGCGACTATTTTATTACTATCGATAAAAGATGTGCTGACAAGAGTAAAAGAACGTATCAAACTTTGAAAATTCAATGCAAAGTGGTAAGTCCAGAAGAGTTCGTAACCATTTTATAAATGGTATTTCATACAATTTGACATAGGCCAAAACAGTTTATCAGCTAAGGCCTTAAAAGAAAAAAGGGAAAACAACTAAGTATTTCCCTTTGAGGTCCCGAGCGGATTCGAACCGCTGTACGAGCTTTTGCAGAGCTCTGCCTAGCCACTCGGCCACAGGACCATTTTTTGAACAGGTGCGAAAATAGGATATTTTTGTTAATTGCTATTATTCATTCCCTTATAAAAAAGCTATATGAGCCGTATTGCAGAATCCGAAATGATCATCAACGACCGGGGTGCCATCTATCACCTCGACCTCCGCCCGGAAGAAATTGCCGGCACCATTGTTACCGTTGGTGATCCCGACCGGGTAAAGGAACTGAGCAAACATTTTGACAGCGTGGAAGTAAAAAGACAGCATCGTGAATTCATCAGCCATACCGGGTATATCGGCAAAAAAAGGATCACCGTTCTCTCCTCCGGCATCGGTCCTGATAATATTGATATCGTACTGAACGAACTGGATGCCCTGGCCAATATTGATTTTACAACCCGGGAGATCAAAAAAAATCTTACCTCGCTCAACATTATCCGTCTCGGCACTTCGGGTTCTTTGCAGGCCGATATACCCGTGGATAGTTTTGTGGCTTCCACGCATGGGCTGGGTGTTGATAACCTGCTGAATTTTTACCGCCATGAACAGAATGATGAAGAACAGCAGTTATTACATTCCTTTATTACCCATACACAAATTCATGGACAGATCGGCAACCCGTATATCAGCAGCGGGGCCGGTTCACTGGTCAAGCATTTTGTAAAAGATTTTCATCACGGCATCACGGTTACCTGTCCCGGTTTTTACGGACCGCAGGGAAGGATACTGCGTTTAGGTATCCGCAATCCTGAATTGATCAACCGGCTGACGGATTTTCGTTTCGGGCAACACCGGATCACTAATTTTGAAATGGAAACTTCGGCTATCTATGGTTTGGGAAAATTATTGGGACATAATTGCCTTGCCATTAATGCCATTGTGGCCAACCGGGTGAAAAAAGAATTTTCTAAAGACGGGAAAGCCGTAGTAGAAAACCTGATCAAAAAATTTATTGACATCTTTGATTCCAGTATATAATGCAATTACATTTTCATAAATACCAGGGAACTGGTAACGACTTTATTATTGCCGATAACCGAAAGAATGAGTATTCATCGCTTACAACCGACCAGATAAGGCGGCTCTGCGACCGCCGCTTCGGCATTGGAGCCGATGGCTTCATGCTGCTGAATGAAAAAGCGGGGTATGATTTTGAAATGAAATACTTCAATGCCGATGGCCGGGAAGGCAGTATGTGCGGGAACGGGGGTCGTTGCATCATCAAGTTCGCTTACCATCTCAATATTCATAAAGACGTATACAAGTTTATAGCGGTGGATGGAGAACATGAAGCCGAGATCGATACCGATGGCATCGTTTCCTTAAAGATGAAAGATGTGGAGAAGATCAAAAAAATACATGGTGATTTTGTGCTGGATACCGGTTCCCCGCACTATGTAAAAATTGTAGCCGATGTGATGGGACTGGATGTCTATAAAAAAGGCCGTGATATCCGGTACAGCAAGGATTATGAACAGGATGGCATCAACGTGAATTTTGTGGAGCAGATGACGGAAGTGGATCATATCCTGGTCCGTACCTATGAAAGAGGTGTGGAAGACGAAACCTATTCCTGCGGAACTGGAGTTACAGCCGCTGCCCTGATTTCCTATCATAATGAAAATGGTTTTAATGATGTGGAAGTAAAAACACTGGGTGGTAAACTGACCGTTGAGTTTGACCGCACCGATGATGATCGTTATATCAATATCTGGCTCTGCGGACCCGCCGAAAAAGTCTTTGAAGGAAAAGTGGACATAAAGTAACCGGGTAAAAAGAGTCGGAAAGAATTTTACCTTTACAAACCAACATTCTTTCCGACTTCCGACTTCCGACTTCCGACTTCCGACTTCCGACTTCCGACTTCCGACTTCCGACTTCCGACTTCCGACTTCCTCCCCTACCTTTGCGCCACCATGATCCAGTACTTTAAAAATATCGACCACAAGACCGTTGAGATCGATAAGCCGGAGAACGGCTCATGGATCAATGTTTTGCCGCCCCTGAAGCAGGAAGAATTCTCCGAGTTGTCTACTGTGCTGGAGATACCGATCGACTTCCTGACCGACTCACTGGATATTGACGAAAGAAGCCGTTTTGAAGAAGATGATAATGTAAGACTGATCGTTATCAAAACGCCGACAGAGAACAACTCGTTCAACGACAGTGATGCATTTTATATCACCATCCCGATCTGTATCATTTTAACGCATAACCAGATCGTAACGGTGAACTCCTTCGAGAACCAGGCCATCAAAAAATTCCTGAACACCTTCCCCAACCGGAACCCGGAAAAAAAGAACATGATGGTGCTGAAGATCTTTGAAAAGATCGTGCAGAATTTTATGGACCACCTGAAAGAGATCAACCAGCGCAGGAATGCCGTTGAACAAAAATTATATGCCGCCAGTGAGAATGAACAACTGCTGCAGCTGATGCGGATACAAAAAAGCCTGGTCTATTTTGTGACAGCACTCCGTTCAAACGAAATGCTGCTGATGAAACTGGAACGGACCAATTTCCTCGGGCTGAATGAAGATGAAAAAGAATTCCTGAATGACCTGGTCGTTGATAATTCACAGGCCCTGGAGATGGCGAACATTTATGCCAACATCCTGAGCAGTACGCTGGATGCTTTTGCCAGCATCATTGCCAATAACCAGAACCAGGTATTAAAACGACTGGCAGTGATCACCATCGTACTTACGTTCCCGGTACTGATCGCCAGTATCTTTGGTATGAATGTGCCCAGCGGGTTTGAAAAATCTTCTTACGCTTTCTATATTGTTGTTTTCTTCTCCTTAGTGGTAGCCCTGGCTATCGGTTGGCTTTTTCTTCGTAAAAAAATATTCTGATCCCCATGCATTATTTTAATATCCGGGTTTATGGCATCCTCATCAATGAACATAAACAGGTATTGGTGAGTGATGAATATATCCGGGGAAACTATTACACTAAATTTCCCGGCGGCGGACTGGAATTTGGCGAAGGAACAAGAGAATGCCTGGCCAGGGAATTCTTGGAAGAAATGAATTTACAAGTGGAAGTGGGTGCCCATATTTATACTACTGACTATTTCCAAATGTCAGCTTTCAACCCGGAACACCAGATCATTTCCATTTACTATTTCGCCAAAGCTTTGGAAGCTATTAAAGCACCTTTACGTTCAAAGCCTTTTGACTTTGACGAACGGGAACTGGCAGTGTATGCGGAGAAAAAAGAAACGGAAACTTTCCGCTTCATTAACTGGGAAGATTTTTCGGAAGAACAGGTGACCCTGCCGATAGATAAGATCGTTTCAAAAATGGTAAAAGAAAATTTCTAACTATTCTTCATCGCAGCCGCTTTCATTTCGGCAGCCTGGTCATGCCCGAGGTATTTTTCAATCCAGCCATGAACCAGGTAAATAACGGGTATCAGTAATAATGCGACTACAAACTTATAGATGTAATTGCCGGTGCCGGTCACAGCTATCTGATGCAGGGTCCATGCTTCGCCCTGCCCGGTTTGTATTTTACGTCCCACATAGAAAGCAATAAAAAGAACAACAAAACTGTCTATCAGTTGCGAAACCAAGGTAGATACCGTAGCCCGCATCCATATTTTTTTCTCCCCGGTTATTTGTTTGATCTTATGAAAAATAAAAACATCTAATATTTGTCCTACCAGGAAAGCAACAAGTGAACCAATAATGATCCACATACCCTGGCCCAGCACACCACGGTAAGCCCGGTTTGCATCCAGGTCTTTACCAATATCAAAATATTCCGAAGGAGATAACCCGATAGCACCGGAAAACATAATAAAAGCATAACTGATAAGCCCAACCGCCAGGAAAGAAAGAAACCGCACTCCTTTGGGACCGTAATACTCATTAATAATATCCGTCATTACAAATACAACCGGCCATAACAATACACCAGCCGTAAGATGAAAACTGAATGAGCTTCCAAACAGGGATATATTTGCCCGTTGAACACCCAATGTATCTTCTAAGGAAAATATCTTTACCCCAATCACTTCAGCGATCAGCGCATTGGCAATAAAAAATCCGCCCAATATGATAAAGAGGCGGGTCGGTTTACTTTTGATGATAGTATGGATCATTCAGGTAAAAAATATAGTACACTAACAGGAATAAAAAGAAAAGGTTGACCCATATCAGCCAGCGGGGCACCGTATTACTGATCTTCTTTCCGCTGAGGGTAAGTACAAGATAACATAAATTGGTAATGGGCAGCAGTAGGATCCCCATCACAATACCGATGGTGATTACAGTGGAGGAAAATACTTCACTGATCTCTGTTTTTACCATTGACAAAACCAGCCAAACCAGGATACAAATGCCTGATATAAAAGCCAAACGGGATAAAAATAAAAGCCAGCGCATGGGCGAATTTCGTGTAAAATAGCATTATTTTGTCAGCCTAATATTTACCAATTTATGAAGCAGGGATTGTTCCGGAAAGCCTTACCCCACCTGGTCGCTATTGCCATTTTTATCATTATCGCACTGATCTATTGTAAACCGGCGCTTGACGGCCAGGTATTACAGCAATCAGATATCACGATCTGGAAAGGTGCTGTTCAGCAATCCGTTAATTATGCGGCCACACATGATGGCCAGTATCCTTTATGGACCAATGCCCTACTGGGTGGTATGCCTACTTTTCAGATTGGCTACCCCTCCAATAATTTCATCCCGGGCATTGTGACCACGATCATGACCCTGAACCTGCCGGCCCCCATTTCTTATTTCTTCCTGGCCTGTATAAGTTTTTATATACTCAGCATTATCCTGAAAGTAAATCCGTATGTGGGCATTATGGGATCGCTGGCTTTTGCCTATGCCACTTATAATCCCATTATCATCAGTGTGGGGCATCTCACTAAAATGATGACGATGGCCTATATGCCGGTGCTGCTGGGTTCCATCCTTCTTATTTATGAAAAAAAATATTGGCTGGGTGCTGCACTAACAGCATTATTCAGCTGTACGATGATCACGGAGAACCACCCGCAGATCGCTTACTACTTTTTTATCATGGTCAGCATCATGACTGTTTTTTATGTCATTAGCTGGATCAAAGCCAAAGACTTTTCGCACCTGGCAAAAGCGATCGGGTTCACCGCTGTCGCTGCCATTGTGGGTGTTGGTACTACAGCGGTCAATGTCATGTCCACTTTTGAATACCAGGAAGCCACTACCCGTGGCGGGCATACGGCATTAACAGATACGACCAGCAAAGAACAAAGTCCGAAGAATGGATTAAACAGATCATACGGCTTAAGTTATAGTTTGGATATTCCTGAAACATTTGTACTGATGGTGCCGCATATGTACGGCGGCAGTTCTGATCATGAAGAAGTGGCGCAGGATAAATCAAAAGCAGTGGAAGCACTGATGACCATGCCACAGGAATTACAACAACAATTACCTCTTCGTTATTACTGGGGAGGCATCAGTAATTCATCCGGCATGGCCTATACATCAGGTCCTCCTTATGCAGGAGCGATCATTTGTTTCCTGGCGATCCTTGCCTTCTTTATCATTGATAAAAGATATAAATGGTGGATCGGTGCCGCACTGGCAGTTACAATCATGATGGCCTGGGGTAGTCATTTTGGGGCATTGAATAATTTCCTCTTTGATCATTTGCCCTTGTATAACAAGTTCCGGGCCCCTTCGATGATCCTGGTGATACCGCAATTATTACTACCCCTGCTGGCCATACTGGGTGTAAACAGTTTTATCAACGCTGCTGATAAAAAAGCACTCTGGCCCGGGTTTAAGAAAGGCCTTATTGCAACCGGTGCTGTGTTTGTTGTATTGCTCTTAATTTATTTTTCTTCCGGCTTCATGGGTAAAAATGATTCGGATATACTGAAGCAGGTAAGAGAATCGAATAACCCGCAATTAGTTCAAACGGTAAAACCATTCTTTGACGGGCTGGTAGATGACCGGAAAGGCCTGTTCATGGACAGCCTGCTCCGTTCATTGGGTTTTATTGCTCTTGCCTTTATTTCGTTATTTCTTGTTACAAGAAATAAACTCAGCGGTATGTGGGCGGCTATACTGCTGGCAGGCTTTGTATTCCTTGATCTTATTCTTGTGGATACCCGTTACCTTAATAAAGAGAATTTTATTGAGCAATCCGATAATGAATCGGTGTTCAACAGGAATGCCATTGATAACGAGATATTGGCTGATACTTCTTTTTACCGGGTAGCCGATCTTTCGGGCAACGGCAATATCGCTTCTTATAATTTTAATACCGTCGGTGGTTTCCATGCGGCAGGGCTTAGCATGTACCAGGACCTCCTTTACCGTGCTGTGGACCCGGAGCAGGCTGCCATCATTCAGCGACTGCAAACCACCAATACCACCGATAGTGTGAATACACCGGTATTGAATATGCTGAATGCAAAGTATTTTATTTACCGGGACAATAAGGAGACCAAAGCCAAATGGCTTAACCCGAATGCACTGGGTAATTGCTGGTTTGTTTCTTCCATCCAATATGTAAAAAATGCGGATGAGGAAATGGCAGCTGTCCGTATAGCAGATCCCCGCAACACCGCCATCGTGCAGGAAAGTTATAAGACTTCTGTACTGTTTGCACCACAGGCTGACAGTACTGCAACAATTAAGCTACTGAAGAATGATAATGACATCATCACTTATACTTCCTCTTCAGCCACTAACCAGTTTGCTGTATTCAGTGAGGTCTATTACAAAGCCGGCTGGAAAGCTTTTATTGACGGCAAGGAAGCACCGATCGTAAAAACAAATTATGCCCTGCGTGGATTATCAGTACCGGCCGGTAAACATAGTATTGAATTCAGGTTCGAACCTTCCGGTTATATGACAGGAAGAAAACTCACCTCATTTTTCTCAGGTGCGTTGATCGCTTTGCTGGCACTGGGTCTTTTCATGGAATGGAAAAACCGTAAGAAACAGCCAGCAGCTATGGTATGAAGATCCTGAGTATTGTATGGTTCAAAGTATTGCCTGCTAAATTTGGCGGGCAGAAAGGGATCGCTAATTTCAATCAACAGCTGTCACGGTTACATTCCCTGGTTTGTATTTGTTCAGCAGACAATGAACCCGGCACAGATATAACTTATAAAGTATTGACTGTTTTACCAACCGGTAAAAAACAATTGTTATTGCCCTCAGCCTGGAAAAAAATCAGACAGGCTGCCGTCCGGGAAAAAGCAACTCATATCCTGCTGGAACATCCCTATCACGGAATGGCCGCCGTCAGAGCAGCTAAAGCAACAGGTGCTAAACTTATTGTCCACTCTCATAACATAGAATCAGAACGGTTCCGGCAGATCGGTAACCGATGGTGGCGTTTACTGGCGATGTATGAAAAATGGGTGCACCGTAAAGCGGATCTGAATCTTTTTAAAACACAAGAGGATAAACAATTTGCAGTTACTCATTTTGGTTTGGCGGAAGACAAATGCATGATCGTTCCCTTTGGTATTGAAAAGCCGGTAAAAAATAATGCCGCTGCTGCATTGATAAGAGAACGGCATTCCATACCGGCAGATCATAAAATATTATTATTCGCCGGGACTTTGGATTATCACCCGAATGCAGAAGCGGTGACATCCATTTACCAGCAAGTGGCTCCTGCCCTTTCAACAAAACAATTCCCCTGTAGCATAATAATCTGCGGAAGAAATAAAGAAGCTGCATTTCAATATTTAAAATCATACCATCACCCGGATGTGATCATGGCGGCTGAAGTGGATGATATTGACAATTATTTCGCAGCGGCTGATGTGTTCATCAATCCTGTTCAATCCGGTGGTGGCATCCAGACCAAGAATCTTGATGCGCTGGCTTTTGACCTCAATATTGTTTGCTTTGATCACCTGTTACAAGGTATCCCGGCGTCATTATGCGGTAATAAACTCTTTACAACAGCTGCGGGTAACTGGGATGAGTTTACCAACAGCATCATTGCAGCCAGCCAGCGATCAACCACTACTCCTTCTGCCTTCTTCGACTACTTTAATTGGGAAACCATCACAAAAAAGGCGGCTGATCGTATCGCCCAACTCTAAATAGTGCTTATTTTGCCGGTATGAACTCCCCCTCCATCAGTATTATACTTCCTGCCTTCAACAGCGAAGCATTTATTGCAGAGGCCATCCGGAGTATACTCAACCAGACCTTTACTGATTTTGAACTCATCATTATCAACGACGGTTCCACTGACCGGACCGCAGAGATCATTTTATCCTTCAACGACCCGAGGATACACTATCACCGGAATGAAAAGAACAGCGGACTGATCTACACCCTCAACAAAGCCATTGATCTCACCAACGGAACATATATTGCCCGGATGGATGCAGATGATATATGCTTACCCGATAGGTTAAGTATGCAGAAAAGTTTCCTTGACCAAAATGATGATATCGCCGCTGTGGCAGCTCCTGTTATTTTCATTGACGGGGCAGGAAAAGAAACCGGTGTATGGGAACTGGACAGGAAAACAATACTTCCTGCCAGGATAAAAAAAGTAATGCCGTATGAAAATTGCCTGGCGCATCCTTCGGTCATGATCCGTGGGGCTGTTCTTAAAGAATTCCGGTATAAGGTTTACCAGAAAAATATCGAGGACTATGATCTGTGGCTGCGGCTGCTGAACCGTGGCTATGCGGTTGGTAAAACTGAAATGCCGTTATTATTATACCGGGTGCATGAGGCTTCTGTAACCGGCACTTCCTTAAAGAAGAAGAATTTCTTTTTTAAGCATGCCAGTATGAAACGAAAATTTCTTTGGCAGGAGCTGAAGAATGGACAAATCAATGGCTTTACAATAAAAGTTATAGTTTCATTTTTTTTGGACCTGCTTAAAGGAACCGGGAAATCCGTAAAAAGTTTATTCAAATCCTGAAATGTACCACCTGTTGCTCATAAAAAGATGGATAGAAGATATCATGTTGCTTCCCTTTATCGGGGTGGGCCGGCTGATCGCTTTGCTAAAACCGTCAGCGAAAGAATATGATATTTATTTCTTCTTCCCTTTTTATCATATCGGCGGTGCGGAAAAAGTACATGCCCAGGTAGCTCATGCAGCAGGTCATACAAATTGTATTATCTATTTCACCCGCAAATCGTATAATGAAGGTTTTTTAGCTGAGTTCAAACAATCAGGGTGCGATATAAAAGATATTTCGAAATTCACCGATAATAAATGGTTGTATTTTCTCAACCTGGTTTACAGGGGCATTATCACGGGTTATATCAACCGTCAACAGCAAAAGCCTGTTGTCTTCAACGGCCAATGTAATTTCGGGTATAAAATATCCCCCTGGGTAAAAAAAGATATCCGGCAGGTGGAGCTGATCCATTCTTTCAACAGCTTTTCGTTTATCCGCACCCCCTTTCTTCCTTTCATCAGTACAACGGTAATGATCAGCCAGCAAAGAATTGCTGACCATCTTGCTTATTACCGGGAGATCGGTGTACCGGCATCATTTGCTGAAAAGATCAGGTATATACCTAACGCCATCCCTGTACCGGCTGATGTAAAAGAAAAAAGCAAAGAGCAATTCACTGTGTTATATGTCGGTCGTGGCGGCCTGGAGAAACGGCTTCACCTGGTCATGGAAATTGCCCGGCAGGTACATGCAAAAGACCCCGCCGTTGCATTTGAGATACTGGGAGATGTTTCCGATGTCATTAACCCGGTTGAATCCCCGTTTGTAAAATTTCACGGCAATCAAACAGAAGGAACGGTGATAACAAATATCTATGCTGCTGCTCATTTGCTTATTCTCACTTCCTCCACGGAGGGTTTCCCGCTGGTGGTGATCGAAGCCATGGCCTTGGGTTGCGCCATACTGGCCACTCCCGTCGGCGATATTCCCCTGCATGTTAAAACGGGAGTCAATGGTTATTTATTCAGTGCTATAGAAAATGAAAGTGCAATAATTACCGAAGGAGTCAATCATATCCTTGAACTGAAGAAAAACAGGCCTGCACTGGAAACAATGGCAGCGAACAATATCAATTATGCAAAGCATAACTTTGCCATCGAAAAATTTAACGAAGCATACCGGGAAACCATCAATCCAGCCAATTGAAACCACTAAGTTTTATCATCATCACCTATAACCGCCCGGCAGATATGCTGGAACTGCTGCAAAACATCAGCGGGCTGGATCATGCGGATACCTTGCTGGAAGAAGTGATCGTGGTGAACAATGCTTCCACCGAAGATTATTCGGCCGTAAAGCAATTTGTCAACGATAACGGGCAGCTCCCTTTCCGGTATTTTGATGCACCGGGAAACCTGGGTGTGGCCAAAGGAAGGAACTATGCCCTGAAAAAAGGGACAGCCCCGATTGTCATCATGCTGGACGATGATGCCGTGCTGCAGAATAAAGATTGCCTCGTAAACCTGGTGAGTGAGTTTGAAACAAAGAATACGGAACGGGCAAAAGCGATTGTCTCCTTCAAAGTATTGTATTACGATACCCTGGCAATGCAGGTGAATGCATTGCCGCATAAACGATTCAACGAATTCAAAGACCAATCATTCTTTGAAACCTATTTTTATGCCGGCGGTGCTCATGCGGTAAAACGGGAAGTGATCGAACAACTCGGTTCTTACCCGGATGATTTCTTTTACGGTATGGAAGAATATGACCTGAGTTACCGGGTCATCAATGCCGGTTATTCAATCGTATACAGCGATAAAATTGTAATGCTCCATAAAGAATCCCCGCTGGGCAGAAAACCCAAGAATGAAAAGCTGCGGATGATGTGGGTGAATAAAACCAAAGTAGCCTACCGTTATTTACCGAAACGATATTTTTACAGCACGGCATTGATGTGGTCGCTGCAATACCTGAAAATAACCGGTTTCAATCTACCCGGTTTCTTCAAAGGATGGGGTGAAGTTTTTTCAATCGCAGGCAACGAAAAAAGGACCCCGGTCAATGCAGCAGCTATGCAATACCTGCGTAAAGTTAAAGCAAGATTGTGGTACTAAACCTTGTTCTCCTGCTGAAAGAACCGGTATGCTTTTGCTAAACCATCTCTTAATGAAGTGGTATGTTTCCAGCCCAGTGCATGTAATTTGGAGCTGTCCATCAGTTTCCGGGGTGTTCCATCCGGCTTACTGGTATCAAACTGAATAGTTCCTGCAAACCCTGTTACCTCTTTGATCAGTAACGCAAGGTCTTTGATCGTTATTTCTTCTCCTGTTCCCACATTCACAAACAACTTTTCATCATACTCCTGCATCAGGAAAAAACAAGCCGCTGCCATATCATCTGCATACATAAATTCACGAAGCGGTGTACCTGTGCCCCATATCTCTACCGTTGCAGCACTATTCACTTTTGCTTCATGAAATTTCCGGATCATGGCCGGTATCACATGAGAGTTCTGCAAATGATAATTATCACCGGGCCCGTATAAATTGGTGGGCATTGCTGCTATAAAATTGCAGCCATACTGGTCCCGGTAGGCTTCACACAATTTGATACCGGCAATTTTGGCAATGGCATAAGGTTCATTAGTAGGTTCCAGCAAACCGGTCAGCAGGTGCTCTTCTTTTAAGGGTTGAGGAGCCAGTTTGGGATAAATACAAGAGCTGCCGAGGAACAATAATTTCTTTACCTCATTTTTATACGCTGCATGAATGATATTTGATTCCATCAGCAGGTTATCATATAAAAATTCGGCCCGGTATGTATTATTGGCCAATATCCCTCCTACTTTGGCGGCAGCCAGGAATACATATTCCGGTCTCTCTTTCTCAAAAAAAACATGCACGGCTTCCTGGTTCCGCAGGTCCAGCTCTGCAGATGTTCGTGTAATAATATTGGTAAATCCTTCCTGTTCCAGTTTGCGTACAATCGCCGATCCCACCATCCCCCGGTGCCCTGCCACAAAAATTTTACTTTGCTTTTCCATGCTTATTCAAACCTGTTTAATGTATCAAAGCCTGATTCCTTCAGTAAGATATCCTTCCGGAAATAGTCAATATCCGCATCCACCATTTCTTTCACCAGTTCATTCACCGTGTACCGGGCAGACCATCCGAGTTTGGCTTTAGCTTTACTGGCATCACCGATCAGCAAATCCACTTCCGTGGGCCTGAAATAACGCTTATCTACTTCCACCACCACATCACCGGGTTGCAATGGAATGGTATTGTTAGCAATGGCTGTTACGATCGCTTTTTCATTCTCCTCCTTTCCTTCAAACCTGATCTCCACCCCGGCATGGGCAAAAGCCATCTTTACAAAATCCCGTACAGCCGTAGTGACCCCGGTGGCGATCACAAAATCTTCCGCTTCGGATTGTTGCAGCATCAGCCACATGGCTTCGATATAATCTTTGGCATGTCCCCAATCCCTTTTTGCATCCAGGTTACCCAGCCATAATTTTTTCTTTAATCCCAGTACGATCTCCGCTACTCCCCGGGTGATCTTCCGGGTCACAAAGGTTTCTCCCCGCAACGGGCTTTCATGGTTGAACAGGATACCATTGCAGGCATAGATACCATAAGCTTCCCGGTAATTCACCGTGATCCAGTAAGCATATAATTTAGCGACCCCGTATGGCGAACGGGGGTAAAAAGGCGTTGTTTCATTCTGCGGCACGGCCTGCACTTTCCCATACAACTCCGACGTGGACGCCTGGTAGATCCTTGTTTTCTTTTCCAATCCCAGGATGCGGATCGCTTCCAGTAAACGAAGGGTACCCACAGCATCTGTATTGGCCGCATACTCTGGTTCTTCAAAACTTACCTGCACATGGCTCATGGCACCGAGGTTATAGATCTCATCGGGCTGCACCTGCTGCATGATGCGGATGATATTCGTGGAATCGGTCAGATCGCCGTAATGCAGGACCATTTTGACATTCTTTTCGTGTGGGTCCTGGTACAGGTGATCGATCCGCTGGGTATTGATCAGGGAAGTACGGCGTTTGATGCCATGCACTTCATAGCCTTTTTGCAGTAAAAATTCAGCGAGATAGGCGCCATCCTGTCCTGTAATGCCGGTGATGAGGGCTTTCTTCATGCCACAAATTAATTTGGGCAAAAGTAAATGGAATTAACGGGACAGTAAACAACTCCCAACTACTTCAGCAGGTTAATATGGCCCTTTCGATAAATCGGGTTAGGACTACATGGAGAAGTAGCTTTGATCTGGTATACATAAGTTCCAATTGGCTGTTTCACTCCCTTAAAAGTACCATCCCAGCATTGCTGGGGGCTACGGGTGAGAAAGATCCGCTGTCCCCACCTGTTATAAACGGATAATTCAAAATTATCAACCCGGCCCCAGAAACGAACCCCAAAACAATCATTCAACCCGTCACTGTTTGGGGTAAATGAATTGGGAACCAGGAAACCATTCTGGCCAACAGTCAGGTTGGACCTGACCAGTACAGAATCTGTCTTTTTACAACCAGCGGCATTGGTTACAGTTACTTTATACCAGGTATCTGTAAGCGGACTTACGATGGGATCAGGAATAGAGGGATTACTTATATCCGTCGCAGGTGACCATTGATAGCTGACACCTCCCGTAGCATTTAACTGCGCCTCCGGGGTGGCACAATCCAGGTCGTTCGATTTTGTCACGGTGGTGACCGGTAAGTTGTCTAAATTAACAATGCTCTGCAAGGTGTCTTTAACCCGGCAGGTTGTATTCTCAATTGCCACAAAAAAAGTATCTGTTCTCGTCGGCGTAAATCCATAACTATTTGTTGTCGAAAGATTAGGCTGGCTGCTGCTATACCATAAGTACGTATCACCACCAGATGCAGAAATTGATAGCGGATCTCCACTACAAACAGCCGTCAAAGCCGGGTTGATTGTGAAAACTGGCTGTGGCACCACAGTAACCATAAGTGTATCCTTTGCGATACAACCGGGATCATTATAGCCGGAAACAATATACTGGGTAGTGGCTGACGGAGAGGCTTGCGGGTTAGCTATCCCTGCATTGGATAACCCTGCTGCAGGTGACCAACTGTAAATACTGCCACCTGTTGCATTGAATTGCACCTGTTGCCCCTGGCAAATCAAAGTATCATTGCCTGTACGGATATTGGGTTTCGGAAGAACAGTGATTTTGACAGAGTCATATACAAGACTTGTTGTAGAAAAAAAGATGTCATCAATAGCAAAATCATTACCTGCCGCAACCGTATTATTATTAACAATGGTAATAACAGCTGTCGAACTGTTACCGGAATTCCACACCGTGTAAAAACTGCTCCATTGACAAGCTACCGCACCTGCACTGATATTATTTCCAAGGACAAGGTTATTAATGGAAAATCTCAGATTAGCCGGGTTGAGTGCTGCTAATGATTGTACCCAAACCGAAAAAACATAATTGGTATTAGGGGTAATGTTAACTGTTTGAGACCAAACTTTAGCACCAATTGTCGCTGATCCGTTTACCATCATCATTTTACCTGTTCCGGAAGTATGTTCTGTGCAGGCATTAAGTCCTCCGTTCCATGCAGTAGGATTATTGTCAACCCAATACTGGGCTTCGAGGATATTAGGAAATGCCTGTGTATAATCAGAAGTGAATCCCGTATTCCCCTGAGAGAAATCTCCATTTACAACAAGGTTGGAGCCAAGCTGCTGGCTGTTAAAAAAATAGGTTGTTGTCTGAGTGGGTGTAGCAACAGGATTATTAATAGAAGGACTACTCAGGCCTGTTGGATTAGTCCAGCAAAAAGAAGCGGATGAAGCTGTATTTAACTGAACCGAAGCCCCCTGGCAAATTGTAGTATCCCGGCTTAAAACTGCATTAGCATTACTTAAATTTAAATTTACGGGTTTACTAATACTGTCCTGGCAACCGAAGGAATTATTAGTAATCACCTTAACATTATAACTTCCAGGCACTGCATAAGTATGAGTAGGGTTAACCGTATTAGAAGTATTACCATCACCAAAATACCAGGTTGGATTCTGGATATCCGGCGTGTTATAAAACTTAACTGTTGCCGGATTACAAACATCTTGTGTATAAGAAAAATCAGTAGAAGAAGCCCCTACACCCGTAAAGTTACCATATAAAGCAGTGACTTCATCCTGGTTCAAGGCCCTGTTATACCAGCGGATATCATCTAACTTTCCCTTGAAGAAAAGATTATCCAGAGACCACCAATTTCCAAATCGTAAATCGCTGTTGCAGGGTAACATACTGGGAAAAGGAGTAGCCACATCGACCCGGAGCACCCCGTCAATATAAATCTTATGCCTGCTACCGTCGAACGTAACAACAGCCAGGTACCATTTATTAGCACATATCCAGTTATTGGTATTGATATAACTTGAATTAACGGCATCCGTACAGGTACTATTAGTCCCTACAAGATTTGACCCAATACCCGGAAAGGGGGGATAGTTAATAAAAAACTGGTATTGTGAGCCACCGCTGGGTGAACCATCGTGTAGAAATTTTCTTTTACCAACTAATACCTGGAGAGCATTAGAGGTAGTCTGAAACCAGACAACAAGACTCATCGTTGGAGTGGAAAAACCGCCGTTATCAGTTACATTGATATAATCATCCACTCCATCCAATAAATAAGCACTATTGGCATTACCAAACCTGTCTGTGCTTAGTTGCGCTCCATTCAGTACAGTCCCATTATTATTATTTCCACTTACATCATTAGCGTTACCTGTAAAGGGATAATGCGCAACCAATCCCACATTAAGATTAACCTGTGCATTTATACCACTACAGGAAAAAAGCAGGGCGGCAAATAGCAGTTTCCTAAATCTCATTTTCATAAAACGGTTTGTATAAAAAATGGTCAGCTTAAATCTCACCCTTTCCCATTCTCTACGAATACTATTCCGAACCAAAAAAAGAAGCCTCTAATAATATATAAAATATATTTTTACTCCAAATTACGACTCCAAAAATATGTATTATAAGAATTATTTAATCAGACTTGGTAAAAATACTCTTATCCGTTTCCCCAAAAGGGTTATCCGTTTTTTTGAGTACTGGAAGGAGTTCATACAATTTAGAAAACTTAACAAAAAAAAGGCAGTTTTAAAGTTTTTCGACGCTTACCCCTGTTTAAATGATAAGCTTTCAACAACTCCTTTTGATCAGCATTATACATACCATCCTGCCTGGGCTGCCCGTATCCTGGCGCAAACGAGACCTGTATTGCATGTTGACATTTCTTCCATTCTCAGTTTTGGGGCTATCGTTTCTGCTTTCGTGCCTGTTAAATTTTTTGACTACCGGCCTGCCGATCTTCATTTGTCCGGCTATGAATCTGATTTTGCAGATCTCAAGAAACTTCCTTTCGCAGATAACCTTATCCGTTCATTATCCTGTATGCATACAGTAGAGCATATCGGTCTGGGCCGTTATGGCGATGAACTGGATGCCGATGGTGATATCAAAGCCGTCAACGAATTGAAACGGGTGTTGCAACCGGGCGGTGATCTCTTATTTGTAACGCCGGTGGGGAAACCAGTTATTCAGTTCAATGCCCACCGTATTTACAGCTATGAACAGATCATTGAATATTTTTCTCCGTTAACATTAAAAGAATTTTCTTTGGTCCCCGATTCCGGAGGATTGATTGAAAACGCTGATCCTTCACTAGTAGCACAACAACGATATGGTTGCGGATGCTTTTGGTTTAAAAAATAATAGTAATGTTTAAGAATCTATTCCGAAAAAAGGTAATAATCAATCACGAACAGGAATTGGCTGATTGGGAAAAAAAGGGGAAGCCCTTCCCTCCCCCGCATATTGTAAAGCAAAAAGCGATTGCTGAATATGCCACACAATCCTGCGCTGCTGCTTTAGTAGAAACAGGCACCTACCTGGGCGATATGGTAGAAGCACAAAAGAACAGGTTTGGCAAAATATACTCCATTGAACTCAGTGAAAAGTTGTACAAGAAGGCTGTGAAAAGATTTAATGGAAACAATAATATTATATTACTTCAGGGCGACAGTGGTACTAAGATCGCCGAAGTGGTTGCAGAATTAAAAACCCCAGCTATATTTTGGCTGGATGGCCATTATTCGGGCGGGATAACAGCTAAAGCGGATAAGGATTGCCCTGTACCGGAGGAACTGCATGCCATTTTTAACAGTCCCGTGGATCATATCATACTTATAGATGATGCCCGGTTGTTCGACGGAACGAATGATTACCCGGCCATCAGGCAAATACAAGATATCATACAACACTATAAAAAGAATTACACGATTGAAAACAAAGACGATATTATTCGATTAACTCCAGCTAAAATCTAAGCATGTTCAAAGTCGGTACTACGAATGAGGAAACCAGGGTACAATGGATAGCATCTGCTTTAAAGAAAATACCCGCCAACCTGACCCTTCTTGATGCAGGTGCGGGAGAATCCCAGTTTAAGAAATATTGTTCCCATTTAAAATACATTGCACAGGATTTTGCTCAATACGATGGAAAAGGCGATACAGGCCTGCAAACAGGCAATTGGGATAATTCGAAACTGGACATTGTCTCGGATATCGCTGCAATACCTCTGCCGGATGCATCTGTTGACGCTATTATGTGTACGGAAGTTTTTGAGCATATTCCTGACCCGGTGGCTGCTGTAAAAGAATTTAAGCGGCTACTCAAACCCGGTGGGTATTTGCTGATCACAGCACCCTTTGCCAGCCTCACCCATTTTGCCCCCTATCATTTCGCATCCGGGCTCAGCCGCTTCTGGTATGAAAAGCACCTGCCTGATAATAATTTTGTAATTGATGAATTAATGCTAAACGGCAATTATTTCGAGTATATCGCACAGGAAAATCGCCGCCTGAAATCGATGACGCTAAAATATACTGGCAGGAAAATAAATATACTGGAGAAAATCATCATCCATCTGAACCTGTATATACTGGAACGAATCTCGAAAAGAGACAAGGGCTCTTCGGAATTACTTTGCTATGGCATTCATGTATTTGGAAGAAAAAAGAAATAGAACAGGATATACTAATTACCCCATACCACATATTTTTCACGTGGGTCAGTGAGCACAGTGCCTGTTTTTTGTTTGGATTCGCTGATCCGTTTCAAATTATGCACCCACCCATAATGCTGTAGAAATACTTCATCATTCAGTTCAATGGGCTCGGCTGTCGTTTTGGGATGATAGTGCACATGCATTCTAAACCTTCCGCCTGGTTTTAATACTCTTTGTATTTCCTTTGCCGTCTTCCCAAAATCATTCACATGATCAATCGCATTCACAGAAATCACCGCATCAAAAAAACCATCATCAAATGGCATATCTTCTGCCATTGATTGTACAAATTTTGCCCGGTTATCATAACAATGTACGGGGTAACCGGCTTCAATATATTTTGCCATTAAGGGATCAAGACAATAAATCTCTGCCTGCCGGTAGCACAATCCGCTGGGGAAAGGGCCTGACCCAATATCCAGCACCTTCATACCCGCAAAAGCATTTTCATCAAGCAGCAGATCTTTCAGGTACTTTACTTCCTGGTGATCCCGGAAAAAAGTAAGTAAAGCAGCATTTTTTAAAGAGTGAGATTGTATTTTATTCACAGGTGAAGAAGTACCATACAATTCTGACAATTCACCAGTATACCATTTCACGTAGCTATCGATCTGTTTACGCCAGAATTTGATCTCAGCAAACTCCTTACTGGTTCCTGTCAAAATGCTTATCAGGTGCTCGAATTTAGACTTTAAACTGTTTTTCATCCTGCTATTTATTAAAATATGGGCAATATTATTCAAATTGCAGAAATTTAGCTAATAAATGATAATCACACAGATCAATGGCGGGCTTGGTAACCAGCTTTTCCAGTATTGTTCAGCGAAAGCACTTTCACTGCATAAGAATATTCCATTACGGTTAGACCTCTCCTATTTTGAAGCAACAGGTAAAAAAGATGACCTCCGCTTTTTTCAGTTGAACGAAGAAACCGCTACTACAGCAGAACTGTACCCTTATTATAACCAGCGTTTTTTCAAAAAAATTTCCCAACGTCTTACCAGTAAATATCGTCGTGATATTTATAAAGAGCCTTTCTTCCATTACGACCCCCTTTTTTTCAGCGTAAATGATCATGTAATGCTGAAAGGGTTAAGGCAATCCGAAAAATATTTTACAAACTATAAAAATGAAATCCGGAACCTGCTTACGATCAAAGAGGAGTCAATCAAAAATGTCCTGCACTTTAAAGATGAACTAAACAACCACGAATCTGTATCTGTTCATATTCGCCGGGGAGATTACCTCACCAAAGTGGCACTGCATGTATTAGGTCTGATGGATAAGGCCTATTATCTCCGGGCCTTTGAAGCACTCAGCAGAACAATTAAATCACCCAAAGTGTATTATTTTTCAGATGATATTGAATGGGTGGAAAAAGAATTGCTACCACTTATACCCGGGGAACTGGTTGCAAAACGACAACCAACTAATCATATCGAAGACTTCTACCTCATGTCCCAATGCAAACACAATATCATTGCCAACAGTAGTTTCAGCTGGTGGGCCGCCTGGCTCAATAATAACCCGGAGAAAATGGTCATCGCTCCGAAAAACTGGTTCAATAAAGGTCCCAGGGATACATACGATCTTTATCCGGAAGGCTGGCTTACAATATAATACCTGCTGAATAACAAATAGCCCAACCCTGTGACTGGTTTCATGGAGAAGAGGAAATCTGCGTAATTTGCAGTTACTGTTGTAACATATGAAAGAAAAATACAGTTGCCTCCTGCTCATATTTCTCAGCTCTCTGGTGTTACCTGCACAGAATTTCAGCTCCATTCACTATTCAGAAAAAGACGGGCTCCCCAGCAATACGGTTTATGACATCACCCAGGATAAAGACGGGTTTATATGGTTCGGCACAGAAAACGGATTAAGCAGGTTCGATGGTCGCCGGTTCAGGAATTTTACCACAAAAGAAGGTTTACCGGATAATGCAATTCTGCGAATAATGGCAGACAATACTGGAAGAGTTTTTTTCAGCCCATTCACACACACCCCTTTTTATTACTTCAACGATAGTATCTACCCTCTTAAAATTCCCGACAGTTTTAAAACAGAAATAGCAAGCTTAACAATCTACTACAAGTGGGAGGATAAAATAATACTCAAAGGGGTAACCACAAATCTTGTAGTGGAAAAAGAGGGAGCTTCAGTCAAATTTTTAAGCGATTTTTTTTCAGGTTTCCCTCAAGGAGCTGTTGTTTCACATGTTACAGATTCTGTAATTGTTATAAACAAAGAGGACAGCATTTTTTCAATAATAGATAAAAAAATTAAGTACATTGGTCCATTGAACACTGCTCAGTTCAAAGCTTCTTACACGAAGAAAGGAACCCCAATTCAGATTGAAAATGTCCCAATTGCATCGGGATCTCCAACCAACAATCTTGCTAACCGGATTTTTTTTGCAAGTAAGGCAAGTAATGTTTTCTTATTTGATGCAGTAACAGGAAAGTTGCTTTATCAACTAAAAGCGGAAAAAATCAGTACCGCATTTATTGACACCGAGAATAATCTTTGGATCACCACCCTTGGCAACGGTGTTTACAGGTTCCCTTCATTCGAATTTAAGCATACAGATTTTGACAAAGCCAATGAAATTTTTACTGTAAATAGTTTTAACGGCAATATCATTGCCGGGGGTGATTTTAGTAAATCCTATATATTAAATAGGGATGGGGATTATTCTTATACTGATTATTCTTCTTTTTTACGACAATCCAATAACCCGGTAGCACGTTCCACTAAACGAAACAGAATTTTAAAATTCCTCCCGCTCCAGGGCACCCTCTTTATAGCGACTGATGCTTTTCTGCTGAAAATCACTAAAAACCAGGACAGTCGTTTCAGCCCGGTATTCCCGGTGAAAGATATAGACACCGCCGCTGGTCAGTTACTGGTTTGCACAGGCAGAAGTATCCTCCTGCTCAATAAAGAAACGATGGCTGTAAATGACACCTTGCTGAATCAACGGTCAACCTGTGGTGTCTTTTACCAGGGCAACTATTATATCGGTACTTACGGCGGCTTGATAAAAATTGAGCCCAAAAATAAAATCACCACTTCACTCGGCATCCAATACCCTTCATTACGAAACAGGATCATTGCCATAAAAAAGGGAGCTGATAATGATCTCTGGATTGCTTCCAGTGGATCCGGGCTCATTCATTTTAAAAACGGGAAAGTGATACATATCCTGAACACGGAAACAGGTATTACCGGCGATATCTGTACCAGCCTTTTTATTGATAGTAATGAAATATGGCTGGGTACCAGCAAAGGATTGAACAGGATCATTCCCCGCGGGGAAAACTGGGATATTACAAGCATAACAACCGCTAACGGACTGGCAGCCAATTTTATTAACTCCGTGTATGTACATAACAATGTAGTTTATGCCGGCACTTCCGCCGGGCTCACTTATTTCAATAAGAACAGTTTAAGCGAGAAATCCATTTGCAGGTTGCATATAACCGGCATATCGGCTGGGAATAACACACTGAAAAAAGACAGTATCCTGTCGTTCCCTCATAACACCCTGAATATAAAAATAGAATTTACAGCGATCTCTTTTAAATCGGCCGGTGATATCCGTTATTATCACCGGCTGAAGGGACTGGAGGATGACTGGAATGTAACCACTGATAATTTCGTAAACTATTCCACTTTACCACCCGGTGATTATACCCTGCTGATCAAAGCCATCAATAAATTCGGGGTGGAAAGTGAAACGAAAACGATTTCCATCCGTATCCAACCAGCCTGGTGGCAAACCTGGCCATTCTGGTTAGCAGTTATTGCCTTGCTGCTGTTATTGACCGCATTACTGTACAGGAGGAGTATTCACTCCATCCGGAAAAAAGAAAAACTAAAACGGGAAACAGAGGCCCGCTTTGCAGCCCTGGAGCAACAGGCTTTGCAGGCACAGATGAACCCGCATTTTATCTTCAATAGTTTAAACTCCATCCAGTCATTTATCCTGGACCTGGATGTGGAAGGTGCCAATAAATACCTGGCCACTTTCGCCAGCCTGATCCGGCAAACACTGGACAATTCCTCCAGCCCCTTCATTTCGCTGTCCAGCGAACTAAAATACCTGGACACTTATCTGCAACTGGAAAAACTAAGGTTCAAAGACAAGTTCAACTACAGGATTCAAACAGGCGATAATATCAACCAGCAGGCCACATTAATACCCGGGATGCTGCTACAACCCTATGTTGAAAATTCCCTTCGGCATGGCATTCAGCACCGCAAAGACAACCAGGGGATCATTTCCATTGAAGTAACCGGTACTACCGGCGGAATTACTTATACAATTAAGGACAATGGTGTGGGTCGCAAAAAATCAGAAGAACTGAAATCCCGGAAGCACATAGAATACCAGTCAAAAGGAACCGCTATCAGCCTGAAACGGATCAAAGCCATCAACAACCAGTTCGGCACAGATATCCGGGTGAACATTGAAGATATAACGGGGACAGATGGCACTGTTGAAGGAACAATTGTTACATTATTTATACCTCATCTTAATACACCTGTTTTATGATCTCCTGCATTATAGTTGACGATGAACCGCGGAATGTAGATGTTCTTAATAAATTGATCACCGATTTCTGTGATGGTATCACTGTTATTGGAGCTGCCGCTTCCGTAGATGAAGCCTGCCCTCTTATCAAAGAAAAAAAGCCGGACCTCGTATTCCTGGATATAGAGATGCCGGGCAAAAATGCATTTGACCTTATTGATCTTCTATCACCTGTACAATTTGAGATCGTTTTTGTCACCGCTTTCGAACAGTATGCCATCAAGGCCTTTCGTTACAGCGCTATTGACTATCTGCTAAAACCGGTTGACATCACGGAACTCCGGGAAACCATTGAAAAAGCCCGGCGGCGTGTTAAAGAGAAAAATTTCCAGGCACGGCTTGATAACTATCTCTCCGTCATGCAAAAAAAAGAGACGAAAATTGCCATCCAGCTGAAAGACGGGTATGTTTTCCACAGTTTTAATGATATCATATGTTGTTCGGCCGATGGTGCCTATACAGCGGTCTACTTAAAAAACGGGACGAAAATATTATCCAGCAGTAACCTGAAACATTACAGTGAATTACTCCCGGAAGCCATCTTTTGCCGTATCCATCACTCCCACCTGGTAAATCTTGACTATGCCGTTAAGTATTCAAAAGGAAGAGCCGGAACATTAGAGATGTCAAATGGTCTTGTATTAGAAGTATCCCAACGAAAAAGAGATGAATTATTGGCACGTTTTGAAAAATAGATTCCGGGAGCTGCAATAACTCCCTTTTTTAACTCACTTATAGGTAAAAATGACTCAGTTATAAAAAATATCCTCCTCTTTTCAAAGCTCCCGCTTACTATAACTATTTTCACTGCCGGAAGGCTGACTGATTGCAGTAGGCAAAACACCCGGATAACCTTGCAATTCCAAAATAATACTGCCATTAACCATTAAACTTATCCTTTCTATCCCTCCATGTTGATGTACCTGTAATAGTTGTCAGGCTTCCGGTCCTGCATTTCGGATATATTGCAAAAACAACTCCATCCCTTTTCTCTTTTTTTCATCCAGCTCATAACTCAGATGCAACTGGTAATATTTTTTCAGGTCATAGATATCATAAGGATTGGCCGCCACGATCTCATCAAGATGATTCAATCCCATTGCATTGGCTGCATTGAAGAGCCGGATAAAATCATCCGGCAATGGTTTCTTGCTGACCCAGGCCGCAAACACAAAAGGCAGCCCGGTAATTTTTTTCCATTCGGATCCCAGGTCAAAAATAAACGTGGAGATGCGGCGCTGCTCAAGGGCCCTGTCTCCTATCACTAATCCCGCAGTAGTGCCCTGTATCTTGTCCCGGTACGATTCATCTTTGGCTTGTACCAACTCCGGGTTCACACCCCAGTATTCCTTCATCAGCCATTTCAATAAAGCCACCGACGAACGGCTCTGGTAATCGAGGTACACGGTTTTAATTTCTTCCATCGGCACTTCGCTGAACAAGCAAACCGAAGCGATCTCCGCTTCAGCACCGATACAATAATCACCCACGATATAATAAGGATCGAATTGCGGAATGGCCGCCACCGGTATCAGCCCCACATCAACAATATCATCCGCCAGCAATTGCACCAGTTTAGCAGGATAAGCACCCACCAATTCTATCTGCTCACTGATGGGCGGACGCTCCAGCCCCCAGATCAGTGGTTTTGTATTCAGGTAGTTAACGATACCAACTTTTATCTTCTCCAATTCAGCTATTTTTGCGGCAGCAAAGGTAGTGAACAAGGAACAAAACAAGCATCCGGTATCCAGCATCTGTTATCCAGTAACCAGCAACAAGAAACCAGCAACACTCATGGAATTAACCCCCCTCACCGCTATATCCGCCATTGACGGCCGTTACCGCAAGCAGGTACAGCACCTCGATGAATATTTTTCTGAATATGCCCTGATGAAATACCGGGTACTCATTGAAGTGGAGTATTTGTTGTTCCTCGAAAAAAAGAAATTCTTCAAGCTCAGCACCAAAGCCATCAAACACCTGCAAAAACTGGCGGCTGATTTCGGGCCCGAAGATGCACAGGAAATTAAACAGATCGAATTCACCACCAACCATGATGTGAAAGCGGTGGAATATTTCCTGAAAAATGAACTGGATAAAGCCGGCGGCAAAGAAGCCAAAGAATGGATCCATTTCGGGCTCACTTCACAGGATATCAATAACACAGCAGTGCCCCTTTCCTGGAAACATGCTATTGAATATGAATACCTGCCCGGTTTGTTAAACCTGAATGCACAATTAAAATTACTGGCGCAGGAATGGCACGATATACCCATGCTGGCTCATACACATGGTCAGCCCGCCAGTCCCACCAGGCTCGGCAAAGAGATCATGGTCTTCGTGGAAAGAATAGAGAACCAGGTGGAACAATTCATCGGCATCCCTTTCAGTGGAAAATTTGGTGGTGCCACCGGTAATTTCAATGCACACCATGTGGCTTTCCCGAAAATGGATTGGGTGAAACTGGGCAATGAATTTGTAGCGGGCATCGGGCTCAACCGCCAGCAGTTTACCACGCAGATCGAACATTATGATAATCTCTCCGCCCATTTCGATTGTATGAAGCGGATCAATAATATCCTCCTCGATTTTTCCCGTGATGTATGGAGTTATGTGTCTATGGAATACTTCAAACAAAAAACAAAGAAAGGTGAGATCGGTTCTTCGGCCATGCCGCATAAAGTAAACCCGATTGATTTTGAAAATGCAGAAGGTAATCTCGGTTTAGCCAACGCGGTCTTTGAACACCTGGCTTCCAAATTACCGGTATCAAGGTTGCAGCGTGACCTTACCGATTCCACGGTATTAAGAAATATCGGTGTACCCGTAGCGCATACACTGATCGCTTTCCGCTCGCTGGAAAAAGGGCTGGGCAAACTCATCATCAACGATGCAAAGATCCACGAAGACCTGGAGAATAACTGGGCCGTGGTGGCCGAAGCGGTGCAAACCATTTTGCGCCGGGAAAAATATCCCAATCCTTATGAAGCTTTAAAAGACCTGACAAGGGGAAATAATACCATTGATAAAAAATCAATCCACCAGTTTATTGATGGGCTGAAAGTAAGTGATGCTATTAAAAAAGAATTGAAGAAGATCACCCCGCAGAACTATACCGGTGTGAACCCGAAATACTGATCACCGCTTCACGATAAATACCAGCAGTTCCTTATCCCCTTCCATTTTCGAACCGAAGGGTTGGAACCCGGCTTTCAGCAAAACTTTTTGCGAAGCCACATTCGGTGTTTCTGTTACGGCATATATCTCCGGCAGTGTGGTTTGGTTACGAAAATGATCAAGCCCGGCGATGGTAAGTTCTGTCGCATATCCCTTGCCCCAGCTTTCTTTGGGAAAAGCATAGCCTAATTGCATCTTATCCGTATCATCCGGGATCGGGATCATTGCAAACGAACCCACAAACTCACCGGTGGTTTTCAGGTGAACAGCCCAGCGGCCATAGCCCGGCATCGCTTCATAATCGGCCAGTTGTTTTTCAAAAGCGGCCATCGCCTCTTCCCGGCTCTGCACCGGGCGGATATACCGCACCACTTCTTCATCGCCATTCAGCCGGAAGAAATTTTCAAAATCCTCCCTCGTGTAGCGGCGAACCAGCAGGCGGTCAGTTTCAAATATTATTGAATCGCTCATGGTTAATAGTTCATAGTTCATGGCCGGTCATAGTGGGTTATAGTGTTCTATCTTCAGCTAAGATAATTTGAGCTTACAGAGTCGTACTATGAACCATCAACCATGACCCATGAACTATTTATGTATTTCCGAAGTAAAATGAAACTCAATCTCGGGGTTATTACTCCTCTCCGTATTCAAAAACCACTCACTCTGCGCCAGGTAAACCATATGCCCGTCCTTATCCGCACCAATATTCGCCTGCTTGAACCGGGAAAAATCCAACAGCTTTTGTTCATCCTTCGAGGTCAGCCAGCAGGCTTTATAATACGGCAGGGAATTAAATATAACCGATGCCCCGTATTCATGCAGCAACCGGTACTGGATCACTTCAAACTGCAGTTCTCCCACACAGCCAATGATCTTTTTGTTTCCGCCAAACTGGGTAAACAACTGCGCCACGCCTTCATCCGTCAGTTGCATCAATCCTTTCTCTAATTGTTTGGTCTTCATCGGGTCCTTGTTCACCACTTCTTTAAAGATCTCCGGCGAGAAAGAAGGAATACCCGTAAAGAAAAAATCTTCGCCTTCTGTCAGTGTATCCCCGATCTTGAAATTGCCCGTATCAAACAAACCCACCACATCACCCGCATACGCATCTTCGATCACACTCTTATCACGGGCCATAAACGAATACGGGTTACTGAAACGGACGTCCTTATCTAAGCGTACATGATGGAAATATTTATTCCGTTCAAACTTACCCGAGCACACCCGGAAGAACGCAATACGGTCCCGGTGCTTCGGATCCAGGTTCGCATGGATCTTAAACACAAAGCCGCTCATCTTCTCTTCCTCCACATTTACTTCCCGTAACGTCGTGCTGCGGCTTCTCGGCATCGGGGCAATGCGGATAAACGTATCCAGCATTTCCTTCACCCCAAAATTGTTGATGGCCGAGCCAAAGAACACCGGCGCCACTTTACCGGCCCGGTAATCTTCAATATGCAGCTCGCCATGCACCCCATCCACCAGTTCCACATCTTCCCGCAGTTGGGCCGCATCCTTATCACCCAGCTTCTGGTCCAGCACCGGGTCGTTGATATCTGCAATGGCAATACTGTCCTCATCATTGGCTTTGGTATTCGCCGTAAACAGCAGCAGGTTTTTATCATGCAGGTTATACACGCCTTTAAATTCCTTACCGCTGTTGATCGGCCAGGTCATCGGGTGCAGGTGGATGGATAATTCCTTTTCAATTTCTTCCAGCAGGTCAAAGCGGTTCTTGCCATCCCGGTCCATTTTGTTTACAAACACGATCACCGGGGTATCCCGCATCCGGCACACTTCCATCAGGCGGCGGGTCTGGTCTTCCACCCCGTTCACACTGTCCACCACCAGGATCACACTGTCCACCGCCGTTAGCGTTCTGTACGTATCCTCCGCAAAGTCCTTGTGACCGGGAGTATCCAGCAGGTTGATCAGGGTATTATTGTATTCAAAGCTCATCACCGAGGTGGCCACGGAGATACCCCGTTGCCGTTCGATCTCCATAAAATCGGAGGTCGCATGTTTCTTGATCTTATTGCTCTTCACCGCACCCGCCACCTGGATGGCCCCGCCAAACAGCAGGAATTTCTCTGTCAGGGTGGTCTTGCCCGCATCCGGGTGAGAGATGATCGCAAAGGTTCTTCGTCTCGTTATTTCGTTATGATATTTCATGTCTGTTTACTGGTTGTTGGCCTCTGGCAATTTGTAGCCAATAGCCGGTTGGCTGTTGACCATGAATTATTTGCCATGAACCATGAACTTTTTAAGGGGGCAAAGGTAAGGTAGAATCATGAGCTTAAAGTGGAGTAATGGAGCCGGCATTGGGTTCAGTAGAGCCACGATTCTCCAATCATCAGAGTCTGCATCCCCTCCCCTGAATCGTTGCGATAGCATCTAATTCAGGGATTCTCAGGCTGCCCTGTACCGATGCGCAGCATCTGGTGCAGGGACCACCAAAAATTCCGTCATTTAACGGATAAAGAAGTGAAAGAAGAATTGTACACTTGCTGCAAGAAGCAACATTGTTATTTATTGAATTTTTATAAGCGACACAGTTCCTTAGTTTGGGTTGTATTTGCGAAAGTGCCCGTGTGTAAAAACAATTTTTTAGTAACTTAAATTGCAAACAATTACAAAAAAGCGAAAATTTTAGGGACAGGAACTTTCGCATATATACGAGTTAGCGGTAAGGCTAAGCGACAAACCAAAATTTAATTCCAATGGCAAATAATTTTGACGACCAACACAATGTTGATATTTCAGAGGAATATACAAGAAGCTACGATATCAGATACATAGCGGAAATTCGCCATAGAGGATTGGGTACATATCGAGTGTTAAAAGATAAAGACCAATGGATTTTACAAAACAAAATTCAAACTCAGTTTGATAAATGGGATTCTGTTTGGGAAAAGATGCAGGTAAACCTTAAATCCCAAAGGGACAAAGAGTTTAATATCCATACTGCTGATGAAAAGACCCAAGACGCTAAACAGAAATTACAAGAAATAGAGGATATTTTAATACACACCCTTGATATTGACGATACGGTTAATTGGGATTTATTAAAAGACAAAAAGAAATTCAAAATACCTAATCCGAAAAATCAGCTTGACAAAGAAATTAAGCAAATTCCCATACCGCAAAAAACGGCTCATAAGAGTATTCCTATTGAACCAGATAGAAAGCATTTCCTACCTCAACTTTCTTTTGTTGACAAATTAATTAAATCAAAAGGGCAAAAGAAAATTTATCAAGCCGAGATGATGTATGAAAATGCAATCAACGAATGGAAACAGCTTGTTAAGCAAATAGAAGACTTCAACAAAAAACTTGACGAAGAACACAGTATTATTCTTGTTGAAATCGAAAAACAAAAGAACGAAATAACTAAAAAGTATGAGCACTTAGAAAAAGAATGGGAACGACAAAAAGAAGAATACTACAAAACCCAAGAACTACACAATCAAAAAGTTGAAAAATTAAAGGAACTTTATTTCAAGTGCGATAGTAATGCCGTTCTTGAATACTGTGAATTAGTACTAAATAATTCCGAGTATCCAGATTCATTTCCCAAAGATTTTGACCTGGAATACAACGGAGAAAACCGAATATTAATTATTGAATATGTTTTACCAGCACCCGAACAATTTCCGAGGCTTTCAGAAGTAAAATATATAGCAGCAAAAAAGGAATTAAAAGAATCATACATTTCAGACACACAACTTGCTAAAATGTATGACACAGCAATTTATAATATCTGCCTTAGGACACTTCATGAGTTATTTGAGGCTGACAAAGCTGATGCAATTGATACTTTGGTTTTCAACGGATGGGTAGAAACAATCAATAAAGCAACAGGAAAGAAAACAAATAATTGTATAGTATCAGTTCAAACAAGAAAAAAGGAGTTCACAGAAATTGAACTTGCAAATGTTGACCCGAAAGCTTGCTTTAAAAACTTAAAAGGTGTTGGTAGCAGCAAATTAAGTGGAATAACAGCGATACAACCTTTAATTCAAATAAATAAAGCAGACAAGAGATTTGTTGCATCCTATGAAGTTACAAATAAATTAGACGAAGGCTACAATCTTGCTATCATGGATTGGGAAGACTTTGAACATCTTCTTAGAGAACTTTTTGAAAAGGAATTTAGTGGCAACGGCGGTGAAGTTAAGGTTACACAAGCAAGCCGTGACGGAGGAGTTGATGCAGTTGCGTTTGACCCCGACCCTATTCGTGGTGGCAAAATTGTTATTCAAGCCAAACGATATACAAATACAGTTGGAGTTTCTGCTGTCAGGGATTTATATGGTACAGTAATGAATGAAGGAGCGACAAAGGGCATACTTGTAACAACAGCAGATTATGGACCTGATGCGTATGAGTTTGCGAAGAATAAACCTTTGACACTTCTAAATGGAAGTAATTTGCTATTCCTATTGGAGAAACATGGACAAAAAGCAAGAATTGATTTAGCAGAAGCAAAGCGTTTACAATCTGGACAATCATAGTGCGACAGAGAAGCCCCCAGTTGTCCATAGTGTTCAAAAATAGAAAAACGATGAAGGGTTGTGGTTAGTCTGCGACTAACCACCAGCCTCAACGAGGCTGAGCTTGTCAACATATCAACTGCTCTGCTAAACTTCCCCTTTTGAAGTTGTATTATATCGCTGTTGTACGGGTTAATGGCCTGTAGTCTTAGTTATTCGCAGCCTTTACCTCCGGCAGCAGGGATGCTGCATCCTGATCTAAGTGTTTCCTGTTACTGGTTGTACTACAATACCATGTATTTGCAAGTAAATTCTCCTCATGCAGAAATAAGAGAAGTAAAGGATCGTTTCAGACCTTGTCCAAAACACTATGAAACATGATACAACTCCACCTGAAAAGAATCTTACTTTTTATTTTACTCAGCTTCTATTATTCAGCACATGCCCAGACTACTTTATCTGCCGGTGATATCGCTTTCACCGGGTATAACGCAGATGATAATACGGTAAATGGTCCTTCTCCGAATGATGATTTTAGTTTTATCCTGTTGAGAAACATTACAAGCGGAACAACCATTTATTTTACCGATTTTGGCTGGTGTTCCAATACCAATGCATTTCAAACTCCCAATCCATGCGGTGCCTCCACCGGGGCGGTGAGCGATGGCATCGTTCAATGGACTGCCACTTCCAATATGAGCTACGGATCGCAAATAACGATCCGCTGCCGTTTTACACCCACCGCCAACTATGGAACAGCAAGCGGTTTCCAGGCAACGTTTAACTCCGCTTCCGATTTTGTAAACCTCGTCATTGGCGGAGATCAGCTTTTTGCTTACCAGGGAACTTTTGCATCACCCACTCTAATTGCAGGCATGGGTATGAACGGTGCCTGGGATGCGACACTTAGCAATTGCACCTTTACTTCTTCTGCAAGTATAATACCACCGGCCTTAAGCAGCAATAATTATGCGTTTAACATTGTGCCGGAAGTGGATAATGTACGTCTGCAGACTTCGATTTCACTTACCGGCAATGCAGCAACGGACAGGGCCGCCATACATAACCCGGCTAACTGGGATGTTAATGATGTTACGGCTTTTGCCCTGCCGGCCCCGATTATTACGCTTCCGGTTAATTTTGTCCGGTTCTCAGCACTGCGTAGTAATGGAGCAGTTAAACTGGTTTGGGATGTTGCAGATGAGATCAACCTGCACGGGTATAAAGTGCAACGATCAACCAATGGTTCGCTGTGGGAGGATTTGACTGTTATACCCGCAACCGGTTCTTCAGGTTACACCTGGACCGATGCAAACCCCGGCACGGGTAAAAAATTTTACCGCATTTGTTCGGTAGATATAGACGGGCATCTGAAATACACACAGGTAGTTTCATCCGATGCCGGTGTATCCGCATTCAGGATAAGTGCAACACCCAACCCGTTTCGTGAATACACGGATGTAAATATCAACCTGGCTGAAGGTTCTTCACTATCCATGCAACTTATCGGAACAAACGGGCAGGTAATATGGGAATATCATCCTTCTTTACCGGCAGGTTCCCATGTAATCAGGATCAACGGGATCGCCAGGTTTGCTCCAGGCGTTTATCGATTGGTAATAAGATCAGCAACGACCCCGGATTACCAGGCGATAAGCATTCTGAAACAATAAAAATTAAGCTGCGGTTGGTATTTCTTACCAACCGCATTGCTGTAAATTTTTTATCTCAACTTTAGAATTTTAAACCAGCCCGGTAATTGTGCTATTTACCTACCGGCATATCACATTCGCATGACGGCCCACCAGTTTCCAGCCGCTGGCCTGCTTTTCCCAGATATTGGTAAACCGTCGTTTCACTATTTCACCTGTCTGTGGCGAATCACCGGCCGGCACCACTAATTCATGGCCCATGGAAAACGCAAAATTGCCTTTGATAGTAATATGCTCGATCACCCGGGTGAATGTGGTCCGGTTGCGTTTCAGCACCGGCCGGTCTAAAGTGGTTTTGCCGGCAAAATAGATCACATTATCGGGAGAGTTAACGGTGTAGTCTTTATCCCAGAGTTGTAACAGGGTGGCTGAATCTTTTGCCAGTATGGCCAGCACTTCCACCTGCTCCAGGTTACGGATGGTATCTGCTGCTGTTTGGGCCAGCAAATAAACAGGTTGAAAACAAATAGCGGCGATGAGGATGATCTTTTTCATGATAAGGTTTTAAGGTATAATGCGGTTGATGGGTTAAGGTACGGTTTTTATCATGGCCAGGTCTGCTGTGATACTGCTTTTATCAGCTGGCAGGGCCGGATCAGCATTGCAGCTTTAGCCGGAAAAGAGTAAATTTGTGAAAACACATAAGTTATGGCTGTCCCCTTATCATTGAGAGATAAACTGCATCAGTATATTGATGTGGCTGACGAACAAAAACTACAGGCCATCTATACCCTGCTGGAAGATGAGATCAACTGGAGCTATACCAAAGAAGATATTGAACAGTTTCACCAACGCAGGCAAAATCACCTGGATGGCATCAGCCAATCCTACACGGCAGAAGAATCATTGAACGCTGCACGTCAGCAAAAAAAATAACATGCCCTTTACTGTTATTGTAAAACAGGAAGCCCACCAGGATACTATTGATGCGTATAATTATTATGAAGAAAAATTAACCGGCCTGGGGGAACGATTTCTTGCTGCTTTGCAGCAACGGTATAAAGAATTGTCTGCCAACCCAACTTTCTACAGTTATATTGATGAAGACCCGCTGAAAATACTAAGGGATGTAAAACTTGAAAAATTCCCTTTTGTAGTCGTGTATGAAATTATAGAACCCGAGGTAGTGGTTTATGCAGTGCATAATACCTACAAGCATCCCCGTAACAAACTCAGAAAAATATAACCGTACAATTTCCCCTTTCGCAGTTGTATTGTATCGCCCCTGTCGGTTACTCCATAACTACAACAAGAGGTATGATCAATCTCAATCACCGGCTGCCATTATTCAGTTATCTTTAAAACAAAGAATACAGGGCTGCATAAAATCAACTTGTATGAATGCAAGTATCTATACCAGCTACGGACCGCCTGCTGTACTCTCCCTGGCGGAGATTGAAAAACCGGTTCCAAAAAATAAGGAAGTACTGGTAGCCGTAAAAGCAACAACGGTGAACCGGACGGATTGTGCCATGCTCCGTGCAAAGCCTTTTATCATGCGGTTCCTGACCGGCCTGTTCAAACCCAAGAACCCGGTACTGGGAACAGAGTTTGCCGGGATGATTGAAACAGTGGGCAGAGATGTGCAGGCCTTTAAACCCGGCGACAGGGTGTTTGGATTTAATGACCAGGGACTGCATGCACATGCCCAATACCTGGTGCTGGCAGAAGATAAAAACATTACAACTATCCCCGGACATATAACGTATAAAGAAGCAGCAGCAAGTTTTGAAGGTGCCCATTATGCGTATAACATGATCAAAAAAGTGAACCTGGAGCCGGGGCAAAAAGTGCTTGTCAACGGGGCCAGTGGTGGTATCGGTTCGGCCGCTGTGCAATTGCTGAAGCATTTTGGTGCAGATATTACGGCTGTATGCGGCACAAAAAATATAGAACTGGTGAGATCATTGGGAGCCGGCCGGGTGATTGATTACACCCACACTGATTTTACAAAAGAAGACCAGCAATATGCTGTTGTATTGGATACGGTTGGTAAAAGTTCATTTGGCAAATGCAAACCGTTGTTGCAGCCCGGTGGTGCTTATATCTCCTCCGAACTGGGCTGGCTATGTGAAAATATTTTCCTCGCCCTTTTTACTCCCCTGTTCAGCAAGAAGAAAGTCATCTTCCCGGTGCCTTCGGATATTAAAGGAACGATGCGATTGGTTAAACAACTGCTGGAACAGGGAATATTCAAACCTGTGATCGACCGGGAATACCCGCTGGAAAGAATTGCCGAAGCCTTCAGCTATGTGGAAACCGGCCAGAAGACAGGGAATGTGGTCATCAGCATGGACAATTACAACTGATGTCCCGGTTATAAGAAAGCAAGGCTTCCTTCGCCACTACCCAAAAGTGTAATTTCATTTGATTGGCTTATTGCGGATATTTACCCTGCAATAAAAAATCAGTTATGAAAAAATATTTCAGCACCCGGCTTGCGCTGCTCATAGTTCTTCTCAGTCCTGTAGTAATTACTGCACAACTCACCAACGGTGATTTTGTGACTATAAAAAATAGCAGCAGCGGGAAATATATCAAGGCAAAAGGTATTGCTGTTGACTCCCCCATCGTACATGGCCAGCTCAACCAGGCTAATATGTATTTTGGCCAATGGAAAGTGATGGCTGCCTCCGGGGGCGGATACATGTTTCTGACAAGAATAAACGGCCTTTATCTCGGCATAAAACCTGTTGCGGGGGCCGGTAATGGGTTCATCGTTCAGCGGCGGTTAACGGCTGAAAACCGGGATGAATTAACCTGGATATTGGTAAGAACACCCGTTGGTTACCAGTTAAAAAATAAAAAGAATAACCGGATGCTGTCAGTGCAGGGTTCCCTCACCGAAGAAAATTCAAATCTTGTACACACACTGAATCCCGCCCTGACTGGTAAAATTTGGGTTTTTACCCCTGTAACTTCTTCTCCTGCTGCTTCAACAACCGGTACGGGACGATCCGTTTTATTTGATGTGACGCTGAATTATATAGCCGTCTCCGAAGCCACCCGCAACCGGATCGACAACGGTGATTGCAGAAGAGTTTTCGGCCAGGTAAAAACAGAACTCTGGGAACTGGATGATAACAATCAAAAGAAAAGAAGGATAGCCGCTTACGAAAACAAGCCCGAGTATGTTTTTAACCAGCTCAATTACCTGAGTGCCCCGACTGAAGGGTTGAGTTATTACCAGGATAACCGGGCCGATGCCGCTAAGAATGAAATGGAAAAAGTAACCTATAACATACCGGAAGACCTGCTCAACAACCGCAAAGTCATGCTGGTGATAAAAACCTATTTGGGCACCCGGCATAAAGACAGCGATCTTTCCTCCTATGATGCGGTGAAGATGAAACAGGAAAAACAATCCACCTATATTCTTGATAACAGGATCAGCAGGACCGAAACCATCCAGGCAATTACCGATCGGTACTTTAATAATATGACCTTAACCGGGTCCACCATAAATGGTTCCTTATTTGAACAGGGAGATGACACGCATAAACTGTGGGTCACGTTCACCTGCAAAAAACAATAACAGGCATCACTCTTCTTCAGTACTGCGAAACCCTGGTTTCGCAGTTTTATTATCACTCCGGCAGGTTAACACCCGGCAAAGCAGCCCGTTTGAAACCGCAGCGGACGAAATAAAAAGAGGAATCTTGAATCACCTGGGCGGTTTGCCTGTTCAGTCACCGCATTTAAGCGGTAACTTGCATACCGTTTCCTTTCCAACTACTGCAACATGAAAAACGAAACGAAACTTCGCCTTATCAAAGTCATCCATACTATCGTCTGGGTGTTTTTCAACCTGGTCATTTTTTACATGCTCTATGCAGTGCTGACCAATAAGCTGGACAAATGGTTGTGGATCGGTTACGGACTGTTCGCTTTAGAAGGAATTACGCTGCTGGCTTTTAAATTCTTTTGCCCTTTAACGGTTATGGCCCGGCAATACTCCAACTCAACGAAAGATAATTTTGATATTTACCTGCCCAACTGGCTGGCTAAATATACCAGGCTGATCTATACATCTATCCTGGTTTTAATTATTATCCTTACCCTGTACCAGCTTTTGAGATAAGAATAATTTTCCGGTTTAAAAGTACAGGATAACGATCCGGGCATGGGTCGTTCTGAATAATGAATGGCTTACCGGCAGCGTTGGTATTACGATATAAGTATATAACTAAGTTATTACACTTGGTTACTAAAAATAAATGTACTTTATGTATAATGATAGATGCAGTACGGGTAATCCCGGTTCCCGGCAACAGTTGATCATATTGGAAAAATATTTTACTCTGGATACAGTTCTCTTCCATACGATTTGCTTTCACCAAAACTATTAAGCCATGCGTTTTTTCCTGACCAACTTCAAATGGATCATGCTCGTTTCCGGTTTGTTAACCTGTACAATGTTTCTTGCTTTGTTCTCCCCGCAGGAATCGCTTCGGGCAAATTTCGGTGCTGCATTGGAGGGCCTGTAGCCGGTATCGTGACCCGTAACCGGGAAGCCCTTCGGTTGATCAATATCCCCAGAACAACCGGTTAGGTAATTCGTAATAAGAAAGATGACCTGTGTAAGCCAACGAAAGAAAGATCGTATCTACTATACCATGTACCAGTACTGTAAACCAAATGTTCCCGCTTCTTTTGTAAAGGATACCGAAAAATATTCCCCATAAAAAAGTCATAGCGATACCGGCAGGTCCTTCATAGCCATGTGCAAAAGCAAACAAGACAGCCCCAATGAACAAGACCACACTTGTTTGCCATTTTCCCGGCGGCACCAACCTGTTTAACTGGTCAGACATAAATCCCCGGAATAATAACTCTTCTCCCACCGCTGCACTGAGCCAGGTATAGAAAAAATATTTAGTAAACAGGGATGTTTTATTTTCCAGCACACTGAAATAACTATAATCGGGCACTGTAGTACACAGTTTATTAACGAGGGGCTGCACCAACCAGTCCACCAGCAATTCTGCTGCCAGGGCTGTGGCGGCAGCCATCATTACAAACGAAAAGGGCTTACGGATTTTTTGAATACCCAATAAAAACAATGGCCGCTTAAAAAGAAGATACCCTGCGATAATAATAGCACAGATAAACGGAATATTGTACGGAAAGGATATAAGCTTCCCAAACATAAAGAGGTACGCTGCTGCTATAAATAGTGCAGCCATCAACGCATGTTTAACAGAATTTGAATTCCCCGGTTTTTTCATACAAAAAATAATTGCAATGTTAGATATTGCCTGAAGCATGTTCACACCCCGATGTAACGGATTGAGGATTCAGGTGAGTGAAATGAAACCAGGGGGTGCACCAGCAGGTAATAAAAGCAGGGCTTATCTTTACATATCCTTATTAACAATACCCCGCATTATGGGCAAACTTCACGACTTCATCAAACCGGCACACAAAGACTTTATTGAACAACAGCATATCTTCTTTGTAGCCACTGCTCCGTTGAGTGCGGAGGGCCGGGTGAATCTTTCTCCCAAAGGGCTGGATTGCTTCCGGGTATTATCAGAACACAAAGTGGGATACATGGATCTCATCAGCAGTGGGAATGAAACATCCGCACATACAAGGGAAAACGGCCGCATCACGATCATGTTCTGTTCTTTTGAAGGTGCGCCGAATATCCTGCGGCTCTATGGTAAAGGGCATGCCGTATTACCCGGCACCGCAGAATGGGAAGAACTGGCACCGCATTTCACCATCTACCCCAGCACCCGGCAAATCATTGTAGCTGATATCGACCTGGTGCAAACCTCCTGTGGGTTTGGGGTGCCTTTATATACTTACAACGGCGAAAGAGACATTCATTTTGAATGGGCAGAAAAGAAAGGAGCGGATGGCTTGCATGAATATGTGCAGCAGAATAATTTGAAGAGCCTGGACGGATTGCCCACTGATATCGGTTTACAGCAATAATCATCAAAGAGCTGATCTTACTGCAAAACAGCATGCCCAAACAAAACAGAAAAATCTTCGCACCAGATCAATACCCTTTTGTTGGTTATGTAATCAACAGTAGTATTGATTTCGTAGGAAAAGTTTCCCGTTACAGCCTTTAGCACTCCCACTTCCTGGTACGGAGATCCGGTGTTATCTGGCGAAAGCCATACCCGGAGATCAGGTCCGTTATCAGTTTTGAAGTTTTCAAAAACCAGGTGTGCTTTACCTGCTGCATCCCGGATCACTTTTACTGTTCCGGTGGTAGTATGTGAATTACTGACAAAGCTGCCGGTAACAATTAATGTCCCTCCCGGCAGCATTTCGTTTACATTGTCCAAAGCACTTTTTTTACATGATGATAAAATAATAATTACCATTAAAAATGAAACAATTTTTTTCATACTTGCTGATTTTAAATTTTAAAACTGTTCCCGGGTTTGAAACCCGGGAACAGTTTAACAATCTCCTGCTATTTACATTTTTTCAACCAAAGCTGTTTGTTTGATTATCATAACTATTTTTTCTGCCGGTTCCGCCACACTTAGCTTTTTCAACACTTTCCCTGTTGCAGCATCTACCAGTATCAGCAGGCCCGTTGCTGTAGTTTTCTTTACAGCACCAACTACTTTCAATTCGTTTAGCTTCCCTTCCGAGTCAGCTTTTGTAGCTTCATTGGTAAGATCGTTCATCACAAACTGAACAGATGATCCCGCAAATACAGGAATTACTTCGTTCATCATTTTCTCCCCATTGGACTGGCAAACCGGGCACCAATCAGCTTTATTAAGCACTGCAATTATTTTTCTTCCCTCCTGTGCAGTGCCGCTAAATGCTGAAAAAACAAGTAATAAAATCAGGGGAGCGATGATTTTGTTTTTCATATTACAACTTTTAGTTGATTAGTTCGCTGCCAGGCCATTAGCACCTGCCGGCAACCCGGTAATGGTGGTGGGCAAAGAAGTTAAAGCTCCATTATTACTAACTGCATAAACAGATATGCTATGTCCGGCACCATTAAGCGTATATAAAAACCTTGAGTTATCTGTAAGTGCCGCATCAATTGGCCCCATACCGGAAGTAGCTGCTATTGATTGAAGCAAATTGATATTTCCGGAAGCAGGATAAACATCATAAGAAGACAGTGTATTACTCGCCGTATTAGTAGTGTAAATATTTCTTCCATTTTCTGTTAATACTACCCAGCAGGCAGCACTTTGTCCTGTTGCAACAGGCCCTTGTGTAAGACTGATTGTTCCATCAAAGCCGATGTGGTAGGAAGAAACATTACTTGCATTAGCGGCACCGCCCACCGCTTCAGACACATAAATGTTACCAAAACGGCCCGCTGCAAAGCCAAACGGGGTCGGGCTTGCAGAAGTAAGGCTATGCATTGTGCCCGGACGGCCCCATTGAGTAACAGTGTACGTAATTATTTTGTTGGTAGCTTTTTCAGTGATTGCCAGTACTCTCCCGTTTCTTACAAAAGAAATTTGTGCTGCACCCGATGCAGATGAACTTAGTGGCCGGGTTGAATTAGGGATTGGAGTAAGCTTATTATTTTCACCTAACCAGAACCCGGAGATATTACCGTTACCGCCTGCATTTAGCACATAAACAAGGTTTCCGTGTTGTGTAATACTAACCGGAGTGGTGCCCCCGCTGCTAACAGTTGATTTACGGATTAATCCACTCCCCGTAATTTTAAATGATGAGATACTGTTACTACCGGGATTTACAGCAAGCAGCACCTCATTATCGCTGCTGAGAGTAACAGCACCCTGGTTTCCCAAACCACCTCCTGTTCCATTTCCACCAGTTGCATACGATGCAGTATAGGTGAGTGTCCCGTTACCAGCACGCCGGTATACCAATACCATATTCCCGGCTGTTTGATTAGATAATGTGTAAACATAACCACGGTTATTCCCATTATGCCGGTTTGATTCTGTACCTGCAGAAGATAAATTTTCAGTCTCGTTTTTTTCTTCTGCCTCCGTTTGTTCTTTCAGATCATTTTGCAAAGTTGTCTCCCTGTTATCTTTTTGACAGGAAATTAATGTTACTGTGGCCGCCAGGGCTGCCAGTACTGTATTACGAAATCTCATAACTATTGATTTTGAAGAATGATATAATGTTGATGCAGGTTCCAGCTTCACAGGTTCCGGTTATTTACATACCAAGTATTCCTGTTTAACAGTTACAGACTGGTGCACTTCAGTAACAACTTATAACCAGGGTATGATAATACAGTAGTTACACAAAAACAAACCGGATAGTTTTCAGGAAAAAAAATATTTTAATTTAATAGTGACTACCCGATTAATTAGCCATATTTGCGATACTTAATAGTTTTTTGCCGGAAATAAAAACATATACCGAACCTGAACTGATCCGTGGATTAGTGCAGCATGACAATGCTGCTTATGAATACCTGTATATGAATTACAGGGGCTCATTGTATAATATCATACTTCAATTAATCCCAAATAAAGAAATCGCCAGTGATGTACTGCAGGAAGTATTTATAACCGTATGGCAACAGATTGAAAAGTATGATGAAAATAAAGGCCGGTTATTTACCTGGCTGGTGCGACTTACCCGTAATACAGCTATTAATAAACTACGGTCAAAAGTGTATAAATCAGAATCGAAGAACGAAAGCCTGGATAATTACGTAGTTGCTATTGAAACCAATAACCCGGACATAGAAAATATAAACCGGATAGGACTGCGGAAACAGGTACATCAGCTAAAAGAAGACTATAAAAATGTAATTGAGTTATCTTTCTACAACGGGTTTACTCAGGAAGAAATCGCCAATTCATTAAATATTCCGTTAGGAACTGTAAAAACAAGACTCAGAAGTGCTTTAATTGAACTTAGAAAACAATTTGTGTAGATGGATATAAAGCAATACATATCATCCGGCATCATAGAGACTTATGTTATGGGGCTTTGCACCGCAGCAGAAGAAAAAGAACTGGAATTATTGCGCAGCCAATATCCTGAATTGAATAAAGCAATTAGTGCCTGTGAAGAAGAGATGGAGCAACATATGCTCCGGCAAACGACTTTGCCATCTGCTGACACAGATAAGCGTATCCTGGATACACTTACTACTTTGAAAAAGCCAGCATCAATTGTTCAAATGCCCTTGAGAAAAAGAAATTGGTTGAAAAACATTGCCGTAGCTGCTTCTGTGTTGCTGTTAATCAGTACCGGTTTCAACTATTACCTGTACAGGCAAGTTAAAAAATCAGGTAGTGCCGGCAGCAATACATCCTTACCCCTGAGCGACTACAAAGTACTGCTGGACCCTTCCATTACACCCGTAGCCATGTATGGCGTGGGCTCCCATGCAATTTGCCGGTGTACCATGTTTTGGGACAAAAAAACCGGCAAAATGTACATCATGATCCATCATCTGCCGCAATCATCTGCAGCTAAAGACTACCAGCTTTGGGCAATAGTGGATGGGAAATATATCAATGCCGGCCTTGTAAAAGATGAAATCCGGGGAAAATTTATTGAAATGAGCAATATCCCGCCCGGAGCCACTGCATTTACCGTAACACTTGAAAAAGCCGGTGGTAATTCAGCACCCACCATTGAGGAAACTTACCTGAAAGGGGTGATATAAACTGCCCCTGCGGTAGCAATGCAACGGCTGCCCATCTCCTTTATTCCAACTGCAACCGTACAAATAATATCTTTCCAAACTTCACTATCTTCTGGTAGTTTTGCTGTATGATCCGCCGGTCGCTTGAAATCGTTTACAGCAGTTTTAAAATGGCACTGCAGGAATTGTGGAAGAACAAACTCCGCACCTTCCTTTCCCTGTTTGGCATCACGATCGGTATCTTCTGCATCATTGGCGTGCTGGCCACCGTGAACAGCCTGGAACAAAATATCCAGAACGAAGTAAAATCCTTAGGCACTAATACGATCTATATTGATAAATGGGATTACAGTGCGGGTGGCGGCCCTGATTATCCCTGGTGGAAATATGTAAATCGTCCTGTTCCCAAATACGACGAGATGAAACATATAAAAGACCGGACTAAAAGTGCCAAATATGCTGCTTTCGCCATCAATACCCGGGATAATGTTGAGTATAAGGGCAACCAGTTATCAAACGTAATTCTTTACGGAGTCAGTGAAGATTTTGATGATATACAAACGATGGGTATTGGCACCGGCCGTTATTTTTCCGAGGCCGAGTTTTCCAGTGGCGGCAATGTTACGGTGATCGGTAATGAAATTGCTGAAAAATTATATGGCTCCCCCGAAACGGCTGTTGGTAAAGAAATATCAGTAAGAGGAAAGCAATTACAGATCATCGGTGTGATCAAAAAACAGGGCAAGACCATGATCGGTGGCTGGGAATTTGACCAGAGCACTTTATTTACTTATAATTTTTCCCGGTCTATTATGAATGAACTCCGGACCGACCCCGTGATCATGGTGCAGGGACAGGATAACATAACAAGCAAGGCACTGAAAGATGACCTGACCGGGACGATGAGAGCCCTGCATAAACTCAGTCCCACTAAAGAAGAAGATTTTGCCCTGAACGATATCAATGATTTCAGTGATGCTATCAGTTCGGCCTTTGTGGGTTTGAATATCGGTGGCTGGGCCATTGCTGCTTTATCCCTGATAGTCGGCATGTTTGGTGTCGCAAATATTATGTTCGTATCCGTCCGGGAGCGTACCGGCCAAATTGGTTTGAAAAAAGCCATTGGTGCCAAGAGCCGGGTGATACTCACAGAGTTTTTATTAGAATCAGCATTCCTCTGCATCATCGGGGGATTGATCGGCCTTACATTGGTATTCCTCTTAACCGTGATACTCACCCAGGCATTGAACTTCCCCGTTTATATTTCTACCAGTTATATGGTGCTGGCCATCGGCATTTGCATTTTTGTGGGCATCCTCGCCGGTTTTATCCCTGCACTCCAGGCAGCAAAAATGGACCCGGTGGTGGCGATTCGAAGCAAATAAGTTAATCAGTTTATTAGTTAACCAGGTTAGCTGTTATTTTTGCAATAGCTTTTTAACCTGTTAACTTATTAACTTGTCAACTACCATCCTGGCCATAGAATCAAGTTGCGATGAAACATCCGCCTCCGTTTGTGTGGACGGTAAGATCCTTTCCAATTTCATTGCCAACCAGGCAGTACATGAACAATACGGTGGTGTGGTGCCCGAACTGGCATCGAGGGCCCATATGCAGCATATCGTTCCGGTAGTGGATACGGCATTGAAAACAGCTAACACAGAACTCTCATCTGTAGATGCGATCGCTTTTACCCAATCTCCGGGGCTGATCGGTTCTTTACTGGTAGGCGGACAGTTCGCCAAATCGTTAGCTCTTTCATTAGACAAGCCACTGATCGCTGTGCATCATATGCAAGCCCATGTGCTGGCCAACCTGATCGATGACCCCCAACCCAATTTTCCTTTTCTCTGCTTAACTGTAAGTGGCGGGCACACACAAATTGTATTATGTGAATCGCCAGCAAGCATGAAGGTGATCGGGGAAACGATTGATGATGCAGCCGGTGAAGCTTTCGATAAATCGGCCAAGATACTCGGCCTTCCCTATCCCGGCGGACCGTTGATTGATAAATATGCCAAAGAAGGTGATCCCAACCGGTTCAAATTCCCGGAGCCACAGATACCCGGACTGAATTTTAGTTTCAGCGGACTCAAGACATCCATCCTTTATTTTTTGCAAAACGCTGGTCAAAGCAATTTGTATAAAGAGGAATTCACAGCAACAGAAGAAGAGAAACAGGCCTTCATTCAAAATAACCTGGCTGATATCTGCGCTTCCATACAGCACCGCATTGTAACCATACTTCTCAACAAAGTAAAAAAGGCGGCGATTGAAACCGGTATCCGGGACATCTGCCTCGCCGGAGGTGTATCCGCCAACAGCGGACTGCGGCAGGCTTTCACAACAATAGGTGAACAATACCGCTGGAACACTTTTATTCCGGCCTTTCAGTATTGCACGGATAATGCCGCCATGATCGCCATTACAGGCTATTATAAATACCAGGCCGGCCAGTTTGCAGACCTATCAATAAGCGCATCGGCCAGGGCTAATTGGTAAACTCAGTTGCTTATCACTGGTTTCTGGCTACATTTACAAAAAGCCTGACCCTTTGTCAAATACTTATTTCCGTTTTAAACACTTCATTGTTCACCAGGGACGCTGCGCCATGAAAGTAACAACAGATGGTTGCCTGTTTGGTGCCTGGGTGGCGGATAAAGTACAGCACCTCGGGACTGGTTTAAAAATCCTTGATATTGGGACCGGAACCGGTTTGCTCAGCCTGATGCTGGCACAGAAAAATCCAACGGCTGAAATAGAGGCAAAAGAAATTGACAAAGAAGCAGCTACGCAGGCTACTGAAAACGTAAACGCATCCCCCTGGAAAGAGCAGATCAGCGTCATGCATACTGATGCTAAATTATATTCAACCAACAAGAATTACGGACTGATAATCAGCAATCCACCTTTTTATGAAGATGAATTAAAATCACATGATGACAGTAAGAATATAGCCCATCATAGCAGTGCATTGACTCTTGACGGTTTGCTGGGAATCATTAAAAAGTCGCTTTCTGAAAATGGCAATTTCTATCTTTTACTACCCTATAAAAGACTGGAAGAAATTCCTGCCCTTTTCACTAAACACTCCTTACAGATCAAAGAAAAAACATTGGTACGGCAGACCACAAAACATGACTATTTCCGGGTGATGCTGGCCGGTTCTCACCAGGGTAATCTTGATAATAAGTACCCGGAACTGGAAATAAGTATTAAAGATGAGGCCCAGCAATACACGGCCGAGTTTACAGCACTGCTGAAAGAATATTACCTGCAGCTATAAAGATCATTTCCCCTCCACATAATCCCGCAGGTATTCATAGCCGGGAGTAAGGTCACCGTCTTTTGCCATCGTAGCCCGGTCAATAATAGCCGATCCGTTTCCTACCAGGTCTTCCAGCACATGCTTAATAAGTTGTTCTCCAAAATAACGGGACGCATCCCGGGGCAATTCATTCGGAAGATTGCCGACGGCCATTATATCGATGGAGGTTTCTAAATAAGGGGCCGTTTTCTCCAGGGTCTTCTTATCAACCCCGTAAATTGGATCCTCAATGGTCTGATCGCCCAGGTTAATGGGCACAGAACCGTTGGCATCATCCGTGATATCAGAAATGGTTTGAATAATAAAATGATCAGAGATTGCATCTGTCTTCTCAAACAAACGGGGTACCTTTTTATCCCAATACACCCCGTTCATTAATATATCGGTCTGGGTGGTATAGGGCAGAAACTTACACTCATACAGTTCCGGGTAGTCATGAAATTCCTGGCGATTGTAACCACCGGTTGTCTTATTCCGGTACAGGTCAGCACCCTTTAACTGGGTGTAAACGGGATATGAAAATCGACGTTTGAGGTAGTCATCCGGCTCCACCTCATGGATCCCCATCAGGTTCATGATCTCTAATATACCATGCGCCACACGACCGGATCCGGTAACGGCAATTTTCACATTTGGTAATTTTAGGCCAAAATAATTATGAATTAATTCCCTGAAACTACGTTGTTTATAAACCCTGTCTAATTTGAAAAGTCCGGTACGGTTTCCATAAGCCATCATCCCGTTATGAGCGCCTACCACACCGGCAAAAAAACCAAACCCAATGATCCGCTGGCCGTCTTCATGCTCCAGGCATTCGTAATCGATCAAACGTATTTTTTTATTCAGGATAGACCTTATAAGTTTCTGATTATGAGGTTGTTTTTTCTTTGTGTGTGAGAAGAATAAGTAGGTCTTATTGTCCATTAACTGGTCAATGGGCACTTCTTTAATGCCTAATAAAATATCACAGTCGGAAAGATCTTCTTTTACCTCCACTCCTGCTGATAAGTATTCCCTGTCGCTGAAGCAGCGGTGGGGAGATGACTGTGCCACTATTTTTACCTCCTTTGAATTCTTATGCACCCATTTACACTGGGCAGGTGTAAGCGCCACCCGGTTATCCGCAGGTATCTTTCCTTCCCGTATAAGTCCGATTCTTGTCATATAGCCTTACCCGTTAGTTATGGCCGCAAAGTTGCCATTTCTCCCGATGCAAAACAAGCTGATTTAAATCAAGCAGCCTGGCATAATAAATGTTGTAACTTCAATTGCCTGGAAAAAGTTATCCCTTTCCGGTTACAAGATTGTTTCCAGGGTTTACACACAAAAAAGGCCTTTATGACTAATCGTGGTATCCTCCGTTTCATCCCTGCAATATTGGCTGTATTGGTTTTTACCTCCTGTGATCCTAAAGCTGGCATCGACGAGACGACCGGCCCTTATAATCTCAGCTACGGCGACTCGATTATTTATATGCGGGCACAGGCCACGGATTATATTGTGGAGCCACTGCAAAAAAGAACCGGTACTTATGATGGTTTCCCCGAAGGCATTGAGATCGATGAAAACACCGGTGCCATCAATGTATCCAAAAGTGAGACCGGGCTTCGTTATCGAATCACCCATACCGCTCCCGATGGTACAGTTACGGAGACCAAAGTGGTTTTATCCGGCATCACCTTTAAAGATCATTTCTATTACCTCTCTGCCAACGACTCTATAGCTTTCCCTATTTACAACGCAGATGAAAGCAGGGCTTTACCGCTCACTGGTTCCGTATTTGATGAAGGCAACCTGGCCAACAGCGGTGGCTGCTCTGTACGAACCGATAATGGCAAGATCAACCTTAAAGAGACCATCCGTAACGGCGTATTCGGTTTTCCACCCCGCAATGATGCCCAGCAAACATTTGAGATCAAATACCGCATCAATGATGCCAGTGGCAAATCAGAGAACAAACTGAAAGTGCTTTTATATTGGTACAATACGGTCAACGATGTGCCGCAGTATGTATGGGATATCCTGAATGACCGTACTTCACAGGGTGTCTTTTTAAGAGGCGGAGAATTAGGCCGTGTGGCCAAACCCAGGCCACCTTGTGTCATAATTGTCAACCAGTAATCACTTAGTTCTGCTAAATTTGATAGGCAGTGCAGTGCTGCTTATCATGAACAGGATCATTTTATCAATCTTACTGGCCTTTCTTCTCCTGCTTGCTTTTTCACAACAAAAGTCGCTGACCAACCATTCCTACCGGGAAGAATATGCTGCGGCTGATCTTATTTACCATAAAGCCGGCCAGCTCTCTTTACTTCCCGATTATACAGACGAAACAGCAAAGAAAGAAGCAGCCCTGAACCAGGAGGCACTAAAGGGTTTTAAAGCCGTATTACCTGCTGTAGAAAAAGCCTTTGATGATTCCCTTGCCTTTCATTGCTATTATAAAATTGGCGAATTGGAACATTATTTCGACAGTACAGAATCAGCTAAAAAGAACTATGCTAAGGCCATTTCACTTAAAAACAAACTTCCTGCACTGCCGGATTCCTTTTTATTCAAACCACATATATTTCTTGGCGGCATCCAGTACAGCAGCAACCAGTTTGATTCCGCCCTGCTCAATTATAAAAAAGCCGAAGAAATAGCTTCCCGCTATTCCACTCCGCTGGATGGCACCAACCGGCTCTACAATACACTGGGAGCTATGTATTTTGAAACAGGCAATTACAGCCAGGCAAAAAACTATTTTGAAAAAGCCATCGCCCTGTTGGGTACACCTAATTCCTCCACCGAAGGGCTTCGGGCCAACTACCAGATCAACCTGGCAGCTACGCTGACAAAACTGGAAAAATATGACGAGGCCAATACAATTTACCAGCAACTGTTAAAAGAAGACATTAATAAAAATGATATCCTCCATAATTTAGGAACGATCAACCTGACACTGGGAGCAGGCCGTAAAGCTATCGGCTTTTTTAAACAGGTACAATACAACAATAACAAGATCGTACGATTGCTGAATGATATCGGGCAGGCTTATGAAAGTGTGAACGAAATTGATTCAGCCCGGCAGTATTACCTGGAAGTACTGGCAGAGAATAAAAAATGGAACCCTGGCCGCAAGAATATCCAGGCCGGCCTGGCAATGAAACACCTGGGTGACCTGGCCATTCAAAAAGATAAGTTTACGGAAGCACTGGACCAATACCAGCAGTCGGTTATCCAGTTTGTCAACGACTTTAATGAAAGAGATATTTATAAAAACCCGGAACAGTTTAGCGGGGTATTTTCCTATATCAACCTGTTCAATGCTTTAACCGCCAAAGCGGATGCATTTGTTTTCTTTTACCGGCAGGAAAAAGATATCAGCCAACTCAAAGCTTCACTGAATGCCTACCGGGCTGCTTTTAAACTGGCTGATTTTGTAGAAAGAACGTATGACTCCGACGAAGCCCGGCTATTCCTGAATAAAATAAAATACACGGCGCACAGTAAACCCATTGATGTGAGCCTGCTGCTGCATGAACTTACCGGCGAAAAGCAGTTCCTGGAAGAAGCTTATTTCTTCGATCAGCGGAACAAAGCGTCGATCCTTTCACTGAACGTGCAGGAAAATAAACTCAAAGACGCTGGTAATGACCTGACCAGGCAGGAAGCTTCCCTGAAAACATCTATCACCCGCATGAGCCTGAAAGCAGCCAACGTAACAGACAGCGTACAACTGGCCGGTATCAATGCCGCTATCCGGGATGACGAGATACGGTTAGGAAAAATACAGGAACAAATAAATGCTGACCCTGTTTACCGCGATAAACAGGCAGCAGAACGCATTCCTTCTGTAAACGAGCTTCGTGAACTGCTGGATAATAACACCATGTTACTATCCTATCATTTATCAGAAAAAGAGATCCTGGTACTGGTGATCTCAGCAAATGGTATCAATTATCACCGGGCCCCGGTAACTGAAGATTTTTATAAACAACTGGCCGGATACAAAACAGCTCTTCATATGGTTGACGGACTGAAACGTTTTGAAGGCCGGGAGGAGGCCGCTGCGTTATATACCATCCTGATAGCACCTGTTGAACAACAACTGGCTGCGGCAAAGCGGCTGATCATTATTCCGGATGATGAACTGAACTATCTTCCTTTTGAAGCCCTGCAGGATGAACAAGACAATTACCTGCTGGAAAAATTTGCTGTTCAATACCAGTATTCTACAGCACTGCTGAAAAAACCTAAAGCAGCAACAGAAAAATTAAATGGCACCCTTGCCTTTGCACCATTCACAACTGAAGGCTATGAAGACTCAACCGGTTTTTCCTTAACTAAACTACCCGCCACCCAAGAAGAAGTGAGCCAGTTGCCGGGCACAATTTTTACCGGCAGCAGTGCGACCAAAGCAAATTTTTTAACAACCGCTAATCATAATGGCATCATTCACCTCGCCACACATGCTACTGTAAACAATGAACTTCCCCTGCGTTCCTTTATTGCATTCTATCCTGGCAATGATGAGTACAGGTTATACGCACAGGAGATCTATGATATGAACCTGGATTCCACCCAACTGATCATCCTGAGTGCCTGCGAAACCGGGGCCGGTCAGTTAGTAAAAGGTGAAGGGTTGATGAGTTTGTCAAGGGCATTTGCCTATGCCGGTTGTCCTAATATTATTACATCGCTATGGAAAGCAGAAGATAAAACAACAGCATTTATCACCCGGCAACTCCATCATTATATTGATAAGGGTTTCTCAAAAGATGTGGCGTTACAACAGGCCAAACTGGACCTGCTGAAAAGTAAAGACATTGATCCCCGTTTCAAAACACCTAATTATTGGGCACATCTTTTATTTATCGGGAATTACCAGCCCAACAATCATCCAAAAGCCTGGTGGTGGATCGCTGCAGGCATCATTGTACTGACCACAGCTTATTTATTTATAAAACATAAAAAGAGAAGCCGGGCCTGACCAGGCCCGGCTTAGTTCTCCACAGGTAAGCTCAAAGTTATTGATGTAATGTTATTGTTGGCAAATGCGTATCCTCACGGTTCCTTACCACCACATTGTTGATCGTTGTATCATTATAATTATTTCTTCCGTCAATGAATACTTTATATGTACCGGCTGTAAGACCCACGATCTTGAACTCCCCGTCGTCATCATCGGGACGGGCCATCGTGGTATCAGTTCCGCTGATCGCCATCACTACTGCATCAGCGGCTCCTGGCAATACCTTGCCTTCTATTTCACCGGAATGACTTCTTGTAAATATTTTGATATGTGATTTCAGGCGGTAGCCATTATTGTTCCCGGAGCCACTGTTATCAACCTGTATGGAACGGCTGGCATCAAAATCGATCCAGAACAATACCTGCCCGTTATTGATCTCAAAATTGCTGCTCTCCAGGTTGGCTGTTACCTGCCTGTCCTCGTCTTTGATACGGAGCGGGAATGACTGGCCATCTTTCATCACACTGTTTTGTGTTCCCAGTGTCAGCCTGATCTTTTTCACACGGCCATTGGGCAGCGTACCGGTGCCGAATAAGGTATCAATACCATTGCGCAGGCGAAGAATATTATAAACACCAGTCCTGATATCCAGGCTCACCCAGCCATCATTGGGCAACGTATCGTCCTCCAGTTTCACTTCCAGTCGTTGCAGGTCAATAAATACACTGTCAAAAATGGGTGTCTGGTCATCGGTCAGGTAAATGGCCACGGTATGCGGTTTATTGATATCAACCTGGTTCGTTCCGGAAACATCTTTTTGACAGGAATAAAAGATAACGGTTGCCAGTAACAGCAGCATAGCACTCAAACGGATCATGTTTTTCATAAATAATTTTTTCATTTCACAATACTTGTTTTCATGAATGAGTACACACCGGGGAACAACACGTAACCTGCTCAGCAAAAAAAATCCTCCTGCAAAGCAGGAGGATACCAACTGTGACCATTCAACCATTAACGCCATTTCAGCAATTTGACCTGGCGCATCAATTGGCCGGTTATTTTTTCATTGTACAGGTGACCGGGATCATCCTGTATCTTTTTCATGAGCTCAAGTGCATAATCATAATCCCTGTTGCGGATATAACTGAGAGAGAGGTAATATTCTGCTTCATCTTCCAGCAACTTATCATTTGTTTGCCGGTTGGTTTCAATCACTTCTTTGAAACAGGTGATCGCCTTACTATTATTATCCAGTTCTAAGGAGGAAAGACCTGCAAGAAATTGCGTCAGCTGCCCGGCTTCACTACCGTTATCATGTATGTTTATTACTTCTTTATAGTTCTTTTCCCGGTAGGCTTTTTCTGCTACCGTTATTGAGGATCCGGCACCACGGGTATTGCTTAACTCATAAAAACTGTAGTTCTCAGTAAATACTTTATCAGGAGATAATTTATAAAAATTATACCCGGTGATACCTAATACAACCAGTAACACACTGGCGGCTACAGCAACACTATAACGAACAATACGTCGTACCGGGCTGATGGTTCTAACAGGAGTCTGCAATTCGGTCATCATTTCCCGGTGTATAGTTCCAATTTTTTGCTGCAGGCCATATAATTTAATCGCTTCAGTGGTTCCCAGCAGGTTCTCCCATTCATCCTTAATGATGTTGTCTGCAGCCATTTGTTTTTCCAACTGCTGTTTTTCAGTGGCCGGCAGAACGCCATCGATATGATCGATGAGCAGGGAAGTTATATCAGGTGTAGAATTATCCATGCAATAAGTTTTTCAGGCTTTGTTTCAAATATGGTTTTTCAGTGATCATTTGTTCCAATTGTTTCAGGCATTTATATTTTTTATTCCGCACCACCTGTTCGTTTTCATAATGCAGGGTTTCTAATATTTCCCGCATCGACAGGTTCTCATAATAAAACAGGAGCAATATCTTTCTGCAGGTATCTCCCAACTCCCCTACCAGCCGGGTTACCTCCGCTTTTCCTTCCCGGTCGGCGATATAATGTCCTGCATCTAACTCCGTTCTTTCCTGGCCTCTTTCATATTTTTCCTCCCTCACCAGGGCCCTGCCCCTTCTTTTCAGTTCGTTAAGCCAGGTATGCCGGTTCAGTGAAAACAAAAAGGTCTTTACCGTTGATTCGCCCCTGAACTTATCCTTTTGTACCAGGTCAATAAAACTCAGCACCACTTCCTGGAACACATCCTCCGCATCCTGCCTGCTGCCGCTGTTATTCATGATATACCAGCAGAGGCTTTCGAAGTGGTTCCTGTAAAGGGCTTTGATCGATTCATCCATGCTTTTACCCGCCCGGAGGTTCGCTACCAGCTCTGTGTCCGGGAGGTTTCTGATTAGCTCCATGCCTTATTCGTAGATTTGTACATGATAAATCCGGTTTTGTAACCCAAACTAAGGATATTTTTATCAGAAAATAATTTCTTATATATAAATGGCTATGAACTATTTCGAACTATTTGAACTCCCGGTGACCCTGAAAGTGAATACCGCCACCCTGTCCCGGAAGTTCTTTGACCTGTCAAAGAAATATCACCCGGATTATTTTATTAATGAGGAAGATCAGGCACAGGCAGAAGCACTGGAAAAATCCGCCTTGCTGAATAAGGCCTGGAAAACCTTTCAAAACCCGGATGAGACCATTAAATATGTGCTTCAACTGAAAGGATTGCTGGAAGAAGAAGAGAAATATGAGCTGCCGCCTGATTTTTTGATGGAAGTATTGGAAATAAATGAACAATTAATGGATGCGGATGAGCCTGCTATCAAGGCGGAATTAGAATCCTCAGTTAATAATCTTCAAAACGAGATATATGAACCAGTTAAAGAAATGGTGGAGAATTATAAGGAAAGCAGTTTTTCCGAAAAAGACCTGTTGCAGGTAAAAGCCTATTACTATAAGAAAAAATATTTAGACCGTATCCGCCGCCAATTAGCCGGAATGGCTTAATATTGCAGCCCCAATGCTGCTAATGGATTGGTCTTTAGTTCTTATCGACAACATTTTGCCCGGGTGGCGAACCTGCCTGCCGGCAGGCAGGATTGGCAGGCGCAGCAGACTCAAAATCTGCCGCTTTCACAGGTAAAAGAAGTTCTTTATAATTAATTAGTTTTTGCCCGGGTGGCGAAATTGGTAGACGCAGCAGACTCAAAATCTGCCGCTTTCACGAGTGTGCCGGTTCGAGTCCGGCCCCGGGCACAAAAGACTGCTTCCCGGAAGCGGTCTTTTGCATTTATATCAGTCTATGTTTTACGTGTATGCTGTAAAAAGTTTGTCACGCAGGTGCATCTGTGTTGGCTTAACAGAAACCCCTTGAAAAAAGGATCAACCCGTATATCTGCAAACGCTATTCCGCCCCTGAATCAAAATACCCGGTTGCCTGTATTTAATCTGCTAACCAAGTACTCCACACAAACTGTTGTTTTTATGCCCGGCTGTCCAAAAAATCAGCATCCCGGAATCCCTCTCCCCGGCTGAGCTATGGCTCCATTTTTACCCGTTTAACAAATTGATATTGCCAGTTGCCAAATGAAAGTTCTCCGGCAGCTTTCAATAAGTAATTATGTAATACCAATAAGTTTCTCTTAACTGTCAAGATTATTTATTATGAAAAAATTAGTACTCCTCCTATACTCTATTTTGATTCTTATTTCCTGCAAAAAAAAGACAGATAGTGCTCCCATTAATCCCGGTCTGCAGGAGTTTCCCCAATCCTGGATTTTTACCGTAGATGAGACACCTGATAAATATATTTACCTGAGAACAAACAGTGCAACTATGTTCCGCAAAAATGTATTACAATCCTACAGCCTTTTACAACTGGCCATTGATGAGGACTGTGAGTTTGAAGTGGCACAATCAAGAAATGAAGCTAATAATAAAGATTGCTTTTCTATCCGCCTGGATAAAAACAAAAAAATTTGGTGTGGCGTCGGCCCCTCCAGCAATCAGCAGGAAACTTTTATGTACACTTTAAACACCACCAGCACTGACCCCGGCGATAACTATAAATTTTTTCTCCATTTTATGCCCGCTGTAAATGGTGTTACTACAGTAGCTATTGAAAGTGTGTGGAAACCTGGATGGTATGTATCTGTCAACCCTCCCGGCTTCCAGTATGCACAAAACCAGGTAACCATGCAACATGCAAACAGCCCTGAGCAAGCAACCCGTTGGCAATGCAGGTGAACATTCAGTCATTAAAAACGGAAACCCTGTTATTTCGCCTGTTTGGTGCGGATGGGAAAAAAAATGCCTCAAAATATTTTAACGTCGTTAATGGCAGCAATTTGTTTGACTGGAATTTACAGCCGATTACGGCAGGCACGTATTTCATTGCTGCCGTAAATAATCAATTTAAAACATTGCGGGTCATTAAAAAATAATCAGACAGATGATAAGAAAAATAAGCGTCCTTGTATTGTTGCTTGCAGTTGCTCATTACTTACATGCACAATCAGTAGGTATTGGCACCATTACACCCAGCAGCAGCGCTATGCTGGAAATTCAAAGCAGTGATAAAGGCTTACTGATTCCCCGGACTTCCACAACCACCCGCAATACCATTCCCGGAGTTAAAGGCTTGCTCGTATATGATACCACCACCAGCAGCTTTTGGTTTTATACCGGAAGTGCATGGACAGAGTCTGCTACCGGCAATAATGTATGGAGTGTTAACGGCAATGCCGGAACCAGCCCATCCGCCAATTATATCGGCACATCCGATAATGCCAATGTTGTTTTTAAAAGGGCAAATACAAGAGCAGGTTTACTAGCCACAGGCAATACTTCATTCGGCGTTAGTGCTTTAAATGAGTTGGGCACAGGTAATAACAATACGGCTACCGGTTATCGTTCCCTGTTTTCAAACACCACCGGTGACAGGAACAGTGCCTACGGGCAATTTTCGTTATACTACAATACTACAGGTGACTTTAATGTGGCTATTGGCAGCTATGCACTCGACTCAAATTTAACCGGCAATCATAACACGGCTGTAGGTACCAGCACCATGCTTGTCAATACAACCGGTAATTTTAATACAGCCATTGGCAGCGATGCCTTACGGTATAATGTAAGCGGCCTTCGTAATACAAGCGCAGGTTACCGCTCGTTGTTTTATAATACCAGCGGCATTAACAATACAGCAACCGGCTATCAATCGTTGAACGGGAATACAATTGGTTCTTACAATACAGCAACTGGCTTTCTGTCGCTTGCCGGTAATACCGATGGAACCAGTAATACGGCGAATGGTGCCAGCAGCCTGTACACGAACACCTCCGGTGAAAATAATACGGCTGTTGGCCTGGGAGCACTGTATAGCAACACAACGGCCAGTTTCAATACTGCTGTTGGAAGTTCATCGTTACTAAGCAACATTACCGGCACAAATAATACCGGGGTGGGATACCAATCACTTTACTCAAACCTGGCAGATAATAATGCCGCCACCGGCTATCAATCGTTGTATAACAATACCAGTGGTCATTCCAATACGGCTATGGGTTCGCTATCACTAAAAAACAACAGCACCGGTATGGAAAATACAGCGATCGGTTTTAATGCCAACCAGGCAAACACTACTGCAAGTAACAACACTTCGTTGGGCGCCCTTGCCCTCCGGTTTACCACTACCGGAGGTGGCAATACAGCTCTTGGCTATGCATCCATGAGTCAAAATAATACCGGCATAAGTAATACAAGTGTGGGTGCCTATACACTGTACTTTAACCAGGGCGATTATAATATTGGTCTGGGAAGTTTTGCACTCAACTTTAACAGCAGTGGCAATTATAATGTGGCAATTGGTGCCAATGCTTTACGGGATAATACAACCCGCAGTAACCTGGTGGCAGTTGGGTTCAATGCACTAAACAATAATGGTACAGGTGCCACACTAAGTACCCATGCTATTGCTAATACTGCTGTGGGAAGTAATGCGCTGTATGCTAATACCACGGGCAGCTACAATACAGGGCTTGGTTATTACTCCATGTTTACTAATACCACAGGTACACATAACACCGCTGCGGGATATTTCTCGCTCTATAATAATACCGGTGGATCATCAAATAATGCATACGGATTCCAGGCGATGATGTTTAATGAGGTGGGATACTTTAATAATGCATTTGGCAATAGTGCATTATTGTTAAATACCAGCGGTCAATCTAATAATGCCTTTGGCGATGAAGCTTTGTATGCGAATACGTTTGGCGACAACAATAATGCTTTTGGTGCCCTTGCCTTACGGGCCAATACATCCGGTACAAAAAATAATGCCTTTGGTCATCAAACGCTTCGTAACAATACCACCGGCAATTCAAATATTGCTGTGGGATTGAATGCACTTTTTGCCAATACAACCGGCGACAACAACATCGCCATCGGCGAATTTGCATTGAATGCCAATACGGCTGCCAATAACAACACTGCTGTCGGCTATTATGCATTAAGTACCAATACCGGAACTGAGAACACAGCACTGGGCTACCATGCATTGAGGACCAATACCACGGGTAATTCAAATACTGCTACCGGGAATAATAGTTTGTTCAGCAATACCACCGGCATACAAAATACTGCAACCGGAGGTTACGCCTTACAAAACAATTCAGCGGGGGATTATAATACCGCTGCCGGTTTTTTATCTCTCAGCGAAAATACCACCGGCACCCGGAATACTGCATCGGGCAATAATTCTTTAATTGCAAATACCAGTGGTATTGGTAATACTGCTATTGGCACCAATGCCCTTACAACAAATACAACAGGAGATAACAACACCGCATTGGGAAGACAGGCCGATGTTTCATCCGCCAATCTCGGTAATGCTACTGCTATAGGCTATAATGCCACTGTTACCACCAGCAACCGGGTAGTGCTGGGCAACACCTCCGTCACCGTTATTGGCGGCTATGCAGGCTGGAGCCACCTGAGTGACAGCCGCTTTAAAAAAAGTATACAACCCAATGTAGCAGGCCTTGACTTTATAATGAAGCTGAACCCGGTTACCTACACCATGGATGTGCAAAAGCTGGATGACTTCCTTGGCAAAAAAACTGAAACCTATAAAGACAGGACTGCTGCAATAGCTGCCCTTGCAGCTAAAGAACAAATAGTATATAGCGGTTTTGCTGCGCAGGAAGTAGAAAAAGCAGCAGCATCGGTGGGCTATAATTTCAGCGGGGTAATAAAACCGCAAAATGAAAAAGACCATTACAGCATGGTGTATAGCGATTTTGTACCATCACTCGTAAAAGCCATACAGGAACAACAAATTCTCATTACTGATTTAAAAAAAGAAAACGCAGCCATTAAAGAGCAACTGCAAAAAATTATACAATCCCTTCAAACAAAACAGCTATGAAAATAAAACTAAGCTTAATAGCAGTACTTCAGTTGTCAATTACCTGCTGCTTTTGCCAAAACGTGGGCATCGGCACCGCCACACCCAACGCATCTGCGCAATTAGATGTAAGCAGCACTACTAAAGGGGTACTTATTCCCCGTATGACGGATGCAGAAAAAAATGCAATCCCTTCTCCGGCACCCGGCTTACTTATATTTAATACAAACACCAACAGTTTTCAATACTATCATCTGTCAAGCTGGGTAAATATATCGCACAGTGGCATTATTAACGGCTCGCCTAATAAATTGGCAAAGTTTAACAGCCCCTGGGGTTTAACTGCAAATACGCTGATTACTGATAATGGAGCAGGTGTGGCCATCAACACTACCAACGCACTGCCCAACAGCAGTGCGTTGCTGGATTTGGCAAGCACTGGTAAAGGCATATTAATTCCCCGTATGACAACGGCCGAAAGAACTGCCATTGCCGCACCCGCAACCGGCTTATTGGTATTTGATACTACCAGTAATAGCTTTTGGTTTTATAACGGCAGTCAATGGATGGAATTGACAACAGGTGGTGGAAGCAGCAACTGGACGGTATTAGGGAATAATATATACAACAGTAATTCAGGCAATGTGGGGATTGGGGCCTCGACACCTTTTGAAAAACTGACAGTGGACGGTAATGTTGTTACATCAGGTGGAATAGGAATTGGAACTGCCACTCCTGATTTAGCCACCTATAAATTAGATGTTAATGGGCGTATTCATAATACAGGAAATATTTATACAGATGGTAGTGTAGGAATAGGAACCACAACTCCAATTCATAAACTTCAGGTAAATGATGGCAGTGTGGCAATTTATAATTCCAGTGATTCGAAGTACTGGGCTCTCTTTTATAATGACATTAATAACTCTTTCCAAATAAGAGAAGATGGCACTCCACGGGTTACGATATTAAATGGCGGAAATACAGGAATCGGAACAATTTCACCAGCTTATAAATTAGATGTTGCAGGTGCAATAAGAGCCAGTGGAAATATACAATCGCAGGGAAACGTAAGTATAACTGGTACGGCCACCGTTAATAATGGTGCTGGAATAGTAAGAAGCTCCAACGGAAATCAATTGAGAACAGAGCTTTACTCAGGGCCCCTTTCCACAGGTATTGGTGCCGGTGGTGCATTCCTATTCAATATTTCATTTTCTGCGTTTTCATCTGTTCCGCATATTTCAGTAGCACAAGTTCCGGAAGGTACACTTTCGTATCGCAAATTAATTTACGATGTACATGATGTAACCACAACAAGTGCACAGGTAACTATTTATAATCCAACTCCTGAAGCCGCTACAATCAATGGCAATTTTAAAGCCATCATCATTGGTATTGATAATTAATAGGAGCAATTTATCAAGGTTCGGTTTTTTTTGTTTGCACTGCAGAGAACGAACAAAAGAACGATACACTACAAACGAACTTATATTCAACATCAATCAATTAAATAAATATGAACAGATCATTTGTAATTATAGTGCTTATGATTTTTACGGTTCAATCACTGTTTTCTCAGAACGTAGGTATTGGCACCGCCACACCCACAGCCCGTTTACATGTAAATGACAGTAGTGTGCTTTTTAGTGCATCAGGAGGTGCAATGAGTGTACCTGGTAATCCTCCAATACAAGGTTTTGGAAGAAGGATGATGTGGTATGCAGACAAAGCCGCATTTCGTGCAGGCTATGTAAATGGAACGAGATGGGATAAGGCCAGTACAGGAAACTATTCCCTTGCTACCGGATATAATACAATGGCCAGTGGAGATTACTCCACCGCATTCGGATTAGGAACTCAAGCCAGTGGAGACTATTCAACTGCACTTGGAGATGCTACAATCGCAAGTGGATCCCGTTCAACCGCGATGGGGCGAAGCACAGACGCCGTTGGAGATTATTCTACTGCAATGGGATTTGGCACAACTGCCAGTGGATTTTATTCAACAGCAACAGGGAACAGCACATCGGCTGGCGGGATTTATTCTACGGCCATGGGAAAATTTACAGATGCTACAGGATATGCAGCCACCGCAATTGGTGATAGCAGCTTAGCAAGTGGCCCCATCTCATTGGCAACTGGCTTTCGTACCACCGCCAGCGGGAGGTCGTCAACCGCAATGGGTAATAATACAATAGCCAGCGGAGATTACTCAACAGCAATTGGGGCTACCGGCAACTTTGGAGCCACAACTGCAAGCGGAAATTATTCGACTGCACTGGGAAGCAGCACAACCGCCAGTGGAGATTATTCTACTGCAATGGGAAGTAGTGCAACAGCCAGCGGAGAATATGCCATTGCTATGGGAAACAGTACAAATGCCATTGGCTACATTTCCACCGCAATCGGAAATAATACAATTGCAAGCGGCCTCATTTCTACTGCAATGGGCTCATTCACCACGGCCAGCGGCTCGTGGTCAACTGCTATGGGAAACAGTACAACCGCCAGTGGTTGGTATGCTACTGCTATGGGTAATAATACAACTGCCAGTGGAAATAGTTCCACTGCAATGGGCAGTTTTGTAAATACAAATAACCATACTGGAGCTTTTTTAATAGGCGACAATTCCACTAACACAATAATGAATGGAGTTGCACCCAATAATTTCCGGGCTAGGTTTGCCAACGGATACCGGCTTTATACCAGTGCCGATTACTCTACAGGTTGCTCTCTTGGTGCCGGTGACAATGCCTGGACTACCGGCAGCGATGTACGCACCAAAGAAAATTTTGCAGAAATAAACGGTGAAGATTTTTTACAGAAGATAAGCGGCTTCCATCTTACCAGTTGGAATTATAAAACACAAAGTCCAAAAAAATTCCGCCACTATGGCCCCATGGCACAGGATTTCTATGCCGCTTTTGGCAAAGACAAATACGGAACCATCGGCAATGATACCACCATCAACTCCGCTGACTTTGCCGGTGTGAGTTTTATTGCTATACAGGCACTGGAGAAAAGGACACAGAAGATCGAACAGGTGGAAAAAGAACAGGTTGCCCTTAAGATAATGCTGAAGAAACAGGAAACAATGATACAAAACCAGCAAAAGCAAATAGATGAGTTAAAGGCATTGTTAAGCAAAGTCAATGTACCTGCCAGTTCAAAATAAAAATACGGAGTAGTAACGCTTAAAGATGTCACTGCTCCCATTATAAGTTCTTATATTAGAGTATTGAGAAAATCGCTTTTTATATACAAGCTGCTACTTTATTTCATACTGCTGGCTGGCAGCAGTTTTTCTGTTGCTGCACAGCAGTCCGGCCCCTGGCTGTATCACTACTATAATACATCTCATGGCCTGCCCTCCAGCCAGATTACCTGCCTGGCGAAAGACAGTATGGGGTTTCTATGGGTGGGCACTTCATCGGGCTTAAGTATGTACGATGGTTATAGTTTTAAAAACCATGCTTACACAAATAATAATGAATTGACCGGCCATATAAATGTAATAAAAGCAGACGCCGCCAATCGCTTATGGATTGGCAGTGGCGCGGGGTTGTTTTGCCGTGTAGATAACGAGTTGATAAAACTGAGCGCCGCAACTTCTTTACCGCAAGGTGTAAATGATATTTTACCGGATATTGATGGCAGCATTTGGCTGGCAACTGAAAACGGGCCCGCTAAACTATTGATTAACGATCTTGACTTTTCGGGTAAGAGAAAAATTGTATTGACCAATTATCTGCTTAAACAATGGAAGTTTGAAGATAAAAATATTGATGACAGGCATATTACCCTTATTGCCAAAGCAGGTGATGGGACTGTTTACATTGCGGGGCCTTCTGCTTTGTTCCGGCTCGCCAATAACATACCGGAGGTGGTGCATACCATTGCCAACAGCAGGGATAAAATACTCTCCCTTTTCCCTGTAAGCAGATCAACTGTTTACTTTGATGCGGTCAGCACAGAGATAAATAAAATTGAAAATGGAATTGTTACCCGGTACACCCCGTTAGACTTATACAAACCCGGTGATGAAGATAATAATCCCGGTACCTGGTACGTAGGCACAAGAGGTGCCTTTTATTTTCATCCGCAAAACGGCATCGTATCAGCTTCGCTCAAACTGTTGGATAAATACCTGGTATGGGCGACTGCTGTTTTAGAAGAAGCCGGTTTTTTTTGGGTAGCTTCCGGTGATGGGTTAATCAGGATAAAGCCTTCGAACTTTACTGCATATGCTATAAATGAAGCATCCTCGTATAGTGATTTTTATTCACTGACACAATTAAAAAGCGGCAAGCTGCTATTAGGTGCGAACTTTGGTAAAATTCTTGAAAAACAGGAAAACACCTTCCGGCTTATAAAAGACAAAGTGGTACCGAGTGCAGAAATTAAAGCAATCTATGAAGATGACAGGGGCTGGCTCTGGATAGCAAGTGGCTACCAGGGGCTGGTAGTAGTAAGAAATGGAAAGGCAGAAAGCTACACCAGTGAAAACGGGTTGCACGATAACTCTGTTTATCATTTTATAAAAACAGGCCACGGTCAATTATATGTTGCCGGCGATGCGGGAATGAGTGAGATAGTGGTTACCGCAGACAATAAAATTTCATTTAAGAAATTTCATTACAAACCCAACACTACGAAGTATGCCAAATTTTTTTCGGGAATAGAAGCACCTGATGGCAAGATATGGATAGGCGGCGAAGAAGGCCTTTTTTATTTGCATAAGGACTCACTCCGGAAATTTTCGTTGGATGGCAAACAGCTTTCCGTGAATTTTTTACTAAAAGACAAAGAAGGCAAAGTGTGGGTGGCGGCACCTGGTGAAGGAATCCTACAATGTGCCTTTACAAAAGATAATAAACTGGAAATTGAACGGCGGTTTACTGAAACTGATGGCCTTAACACCCTGCATTACTTAACACTCCTGGCAGATACAAAAAATAATATATGGGCAGGCAGTTCCAGCGGACTCAGCGTTATTGGCAGGCAGCAAGCGTATAAAAACAGGATCTCAAATTTTGACGAGTCGGATGGGTTTATAAAACCAGGCTATAGTTCTATTACTATGCTCCAGGCGGCGGACAACACTATTTGGGCCGCTACAACGCTGGGGGTTACCTCTTTTGACCCTGCACAACTGCTAAGTAATGATGCAGCGCCAGCCGTTTATATTACCGAAATAAGGCCGCTAAAAAACAATCGTTTAACTACCGGTTATCCCTCTACTCAGCAACTGTCAAAAAACGAATTCAGCTATACTGACAATTCTTTCAATTTTAATTTTACGGCGATTGCTTTTGAAAATCCTGAAAACACCCGCTATTACTATAAATTAGAAGGATTGGATACCAACTGGGTATTTTGCGGAAAGCTGCGGAGCATCAGTTTTGAGAATCTTTCACCCGGCGATTACGTATTCAGGGTAAAAGCATTAAATAGTAAAGGCACCTGGAGTGCAAGCGATGCCGTTTATAATTTTACTATCATCCCCCCTTTTTGGAAGACCTGGTGGTTTTTAGTGCTGCTGATAACCGTGGCGGGGCTCTGTATCCTTTTATTCATCCGGTACAGGATAAAAAAAATAAGGGAAAGAGAAATAGCTAAAACAACATTGCAAAAATTGAAAGCGGCAAACTACAGGGATCAGTTAGAGATAGAAAAAATAATTACCCATTTTGCCACATCGCTTAACAGTGTAAATAATACGGATGATATTTTATGGAATGTAGCCAAAAATTGTATTTCAAAACTGGATTTTGAAGACTGTGTCATTTACCTGCTGGATACTAAAAAAAACACATTAGTACAAAAAGCAGCCTGGGGACCAAAAACAACAGGCAGGAATAATATTATTAACGCCATCGAAATACCTGTTGGCAAAGGTATTGTGGGTCATGTTGCACTAAATGGCAGGGCCGAAATTGTGAATGATACTTCGCTGGATGAAAGGTACATTACTGATGATGCAAGGCGCATGTCGGAGATTGCCGTTCCGCTTACTATTGACGGTACAGTGATTGGCGTGATAGACAGCGAACACAGCAGCAAAAATTTTTATACCGAAAGGCATTTACAACTGCTCACCACGATAGCCTCACTTTGCGCAGGTAAATTTAAAACCATAATGGCAGAGGATATTACAAGAGAAAAGGAAATAGAGGTTTTGCGCCTGCATAAAGATTTTGCAACATCACAGCTCACGGCACTGCGGATGCAGATGAACCCTCATTTCATTTTTAATGCACTCAACAGTGTCCAGCATTACATCATGCAGGGCAATGTCATTGAAGCGAATAAATATCTTTCCAAATTTTCTAAACTGCAAAGGGACATACTGCATTGCAGTAGCCAACAGTTTATATCACTGGAAAAAGAAACAGGCATTCTTAATTCTTACCTGGAGCTGGAACAAAACCGGCTTGGAGGCACATTCAGTTATAAAATAACGATCGACGAAGAAATTGAACCGGTGGAAATTTTAATCCCGCCGATGATGCTGCAGCCTTTTGTGGAAAACGCTATTTGGCATGGCTTAATGCCCCGCCAGACAGAGCGCCGCCTGAGTATTTTTTTTGATCTGCTTACAGAAGACATTTTACAGGCCACGATAAGGGATAATGGAATTGGCCGGGCGGCTTCCGCCGGGCTAAAACAGGCTGTTGCCAGTACTATTCTGCATGAATCCAGAGGGATGTCCATTGTAGAGCAGCGTTTGCAATTGCTGCGCAACCAGTACGACAAGCCTTTTGAAGCAATTATTTCCGACATTACTGACACCAGCGGCTTTGTACAGGGCACACAGGTGATTTTAAAAATATTTATAGGAAATAAAAACAAATGAGTATAAAAGCAGTAATAATAGATGATGAAGTAACAGCGTTACAAACATTGTCGCTGATGATTAAACACTACGCCCCCGCAATAACAAATATTAAAACCACTACTGATCCTTATGAGGGCCTGCTATTAATAAAGCAGTTCAAACCGCAACTGTTATTTATAGATATACAAATGCCGCTTATGAACGGATTTGAACTGCTGAAAAAAGTTGAACAATTTGATTTCAGCATCATTTTTACCACAGCGCATGACGAGTACGCCATTGATGCCATTCGCTTTAGCGCCCTGGATTATTTACTTAAGCCCATTGATGCGGATGAACTGCAAAATGCCTTTAAGCGTTTTCTTGAAATGCAAAAAGGTTCTATAGTCGCAGAGCCTTTGTATAATAATTTCATGTATAACCTGAATGTAAAAGATAAAAAGGATTTCAAACTGGCCTTACCCACTTTACAAGGTACTTTTTTTTATAAACCGGAAGATATTATCCGTTTGCAGGGGGAAGGCAGTTACACTAAATTTTTCTTTGCCGACAAAACGTCTTTGCTAACAGCCTATACTATTAAGAACTATGAAGATATTCTTTTCAGGTATGGTTTTTTACGGGTACATAAATCGCACCTGGTGAATAAGGCCCATATTATAAACTATATGACAGATGGTATGCTTACCATGTCAGATACTTCCAAAGTGGAGATATCCAGGAGAAGAAAGGAGGATGTAATGGAAGTATTAAAAAATAAAAATTAAACCAGGCCGGCAGGTTTAATACCTGCCCGCCGGCAGCTTGATCTGTATACGAAAGACTGGTTCTTTGAAGCGGTCTTTTGCATTTATAGTTTTTTAATCTCAGTATTGTCTCTTCAACGCATCAAACAATACCTCCACCGGGTGCCATGCTTTTTTAGAGGTACCATCTTTTACCTGGTGGCGGCAGGAAGTTCCCGATGCAACGATAATATCATGCTCAGGCACCGCCCTCACAGCCGGGAAAAGCACCAGCTCTCCTACTTGTTGTGAAATTTCATAATGCTCTTGTTCATATCCAAAACCACCCGCCATTCCACAACAACCCGATGGAATCAGTGTCGCTTTATAATGAACAGGTAGCTGCACGGTATCCAGTATGGATTGCTGGTTGGATAATGCTTTCTGGTAACAATGCCCGTGAATATGCAGTTCTCTTTGCTCAGTGGTGAACAGGCTTCTATCAATTAAGCCGGCTGCTGATTGCTTTGCCAAAAACTCTTCGATCGTAAATGAGTTAGCCGCTAATGATTGGGCCGCAGTTTTATTTTTTTCATCTGCCAGGTCAATATACTCATCCCGGAATGTGAGTATAGCCGAAGGTTCAATACCGATCAGCGGTGTGGCTGCTGAAGCCAGGCCGGATAATAATTCAATATTGGCATTGGCGATAGCCGCTGCTTTTTTCACTAATCCCTTCGATAAATAGGTACGGCCGCTTTCCTGGTGTAAAGGAATGATCACTTCATAACCCAATGCTTCTAAGAGCAAAATTGCTTTCTTACCAATTTCAGTATCGTTATAATTGGTGAACTCATCACAAAAGAAATAAAGTTGCTTTGTTGATTTCTTTACAGCATGTTTCTTATACCAATGCAGCAAAGTTTCCTTGCCCAATGCAGGCATCGTTCTGTCCGGGTGGAAACCAACTAACCGGTTGGCTGTCTGCCGAAAGAACTTAACGCCATAAAACCAATTGAACAGTCCCGGGAATTTCGATACCAGTCTCATCTGCTTACTGAAGTTGGCAATCAGTTTTGCCCTGAACGGGATACCATTCTTATCATAATACTGTTGCAGGAACTCCGCCTTCATCTTCGCCACATCCACACCTGAGGGGCATTCTGTCTTACAACCTTTGCAGCTCAAACACAGGTCCATGATCTCTTTGATCTCCTGGTGATTAAAAGGCTGCTCATCCACTTCATTGCTTAAGAACTGTCTTAGCAGGTTCGCCCTTGCTCTCGTGGTATCTTTTTCTAACCGGGTGGCCATATAACTGGGGCACATCGTGCCACCTGAAATAGGCATCTTGCGGCAATCACCGGAACCCGAACATTTTTCTGCGAGTCTTAATATGCCATCTTCATTGGAGAAATCAAACGTTGTTTTTATGGTTCTTCCGGCTGGCTTTTGCTGCACCCGTAAGTGTGTATCCATCGCAGCCGTGGCCGTTATCTTTCCGGCATTGAAAATACTTTTGGGATCAAAAATGGATTTTACCTGTTCAAATAATTGATAGGTCTCCGCTCCCACCACGTCGGCAATATACTCGCCCCGTAACCTGCCATCCCCGTGTTCGCCGGATAAAGAGCCTTTATATTTCTTAACGAGTCCCACCGTATCCTCCAGGATATTCCTGAATGCCTTTAACCCTTCCGGCGATTTTAAATTCACCATCGGCTCCACATGCAGTTCGCCTGCACCGGCATGTGCATAATAAGAAGCATTGACCTTATGCTTTTTTAATACTTCCTGCAGGTCAGCAATATAATCCGGGAGTTCATCGGTACTCACCGCACAGTCTTCAATTAAATTCACCGGCTGAGTATCCCCTTTCAGGTTGCGCAATAAACCGAGACCGGCTTTCCGCACATCCCAGGCAAATTTTGTTTGCTCATTATATAATACAGGAAAAGCATATCCCAATCCTGCTTCCTGTAAGGATGCGATCAGTTGTTGCGCTTTTTGTTGTACAGTAATGGCATCATGCTCCATAAATTCCACCATCAATATTGCCGCAGGATCACCCTCAATAAAAAACCGGTTCTTGCTGTATTCGGGATGACCAATGGTAAAATCCATAATGTATTTATCCACCAGCTCGGAGGCCATCGGCTGGTGCTTCAACGCTACAATATTTGCTTGCAGCGATTCAATGATGGAATGACAATGAATACAAACAACAGCCGTTTCTTTCGGCGGCAGATCAAGTAAGCCGATCTTTATTTCGGTGATAAAAGCCAGCGTACCCTCTGAACCAGCCAGCAGCTTACAAACATTAAAGGGTTCACCATTTTCCGTAAACGGCTCCATGGCCAGTAAACTGTCTAATGCATAACCTGTATTGCGCCGGTGAACCGTTGACTTGGGAAATGTATCCCGGATGAGTTGCTGGTTGTGCTTGTCGTTTAATAAATGATACAGTTCCTTATATATTTTTCCTTTCAGCAATGATGGTTCACTATTTCCCGAAATATCCTCTGCTTTAAAGATCACTTCAGATCCATCACTCAGTAAAGCAGTCACTTCCTGCACATGATCTCTTACCGAACCCCACACGATACTATGCAAACCGCAGGAATTATTGCCCAGCATACCCCCGATCATGGCCCTGCTGGCCGTGGATGTTTCCGGGCCAAACATCAATCCATAAGGCCGCAAATGAAAATTCAGGTCATCCCTGATCACACCGGGTTGCACCCGTACCCATTTCTCTTCCTTGTTTACTTCCAGGATCTTTGTAAAATATTTCGATATATCCACCACAATCCCGTTCCCCACCACCTGCCCGGCCAGGGAAGTTCCGGCAGCTCTGGGTATCAGCGTCAGCTTATTTTCATTGGCAAATATGATCAGTTGCTGAATATCGGCTGTATTAAAAGGTATCGCAACAGCCAACGGTTTTTCCTGGTACACCGATGCATCAGTTGAGTAAGCCAGTAACTGTGCCTGGTGAATGGCGGAGTTATCAAAAAAAAGCAGGCCGGAAAAACTTTTTTCGAGTTGTGCGAATGGCAATTCCATACTATTCAGTTGCGGGTATCAAAATTACCCCGTTTAAACAGGAAAACAGGTGATCATTTAAATTAAAGGAAAAGAATTAAAAAGTTCCCGCATCCACATCTTTGATAAATTGGATAACTCCCTCCATAAAGACTTTTTGATCATCCCACATGGCCAGGTGACTGCCATTCGGGCAATAGAGATAGCGGCCTTTCTGTACCAGCTTGCTTTGTTCTTCCATGGCTTTTGGATCCATCGTATCATGCTTTGCTCCCACCATCAGTGTGGGTACTTTTATTTCTTTGAGGCGGTTCTTTACATCCCATTTCGCTAACCGTCCCGCAATGCCAAACTCCGAAGGTCCCTGCATCATGGTATATATCTCCCCGTTGGCATGTTTCATCGAACGGTTAAATCCATCGGGCCATTCCTCCAGCCGGCATAAATGCTCCTTGTAAAAATTGGGGATCAGCAATTCCATATAACGGGGATTGGCGAAATCTCCTTTGGCTTCGATCGCTTTTATTTCTGTCAGTACTTCGGGCTTCAGTTGTTTTGCTAATACTTCATCTGCATACTTCCCGTATTCAGGACAGCTCGCCATCATATTACAAATCATTAACCCTTTTAAATTGTCCTGGTATTTCAACGCATATTGCATCGCCAGGATGCCGCCCCACGAATTGCCCAGCAGGTAAAAATTATCTTTATTCATCCCGAGTGCGACCCGCACCTGCTCCACTTCTTCCACAAAACGTTCTGTTGTCCAGAGGCTGCTGTCCTTCGGCTGGTCGCTGTAATAAGAACCCAACTGGTCATATTCATAGAATTCAAATCCCTGTTCCGGAAAAAAGCTTTCAAAACATTCCATGTACTCATGTGTCATGGCGGGGCCGCCATGCAATAACAATATTTTGATCCGGGGATTATTGCCAAACCGTTTGGTCCATACTTTAAAAGGGCCAACGGGTGTGGAAATGGGGATCATTTTGATCCCTGCCAGCCTTACACTGCTGTCGCCATAATTGAAATAGGCCGACACCGGCATATCCCCTCCTTCCTTTTTTGTTGAAGTTGGCTGACAGGAAAGGATAACAACAGACAACAGGACAAATAATATCTTTCGCATACCGGTGATTTTAGGAAAAGGTATTGATTTTACTTTTAATTTCAGTCAACGCAAAACCAATTGTATGAGATTTTTAATAGCTGCCTGCTGTTCGTTGCTGTTCTTTTCCGCCACAGCACAAACAAAAACCGATTCCATCCAACTCGTAAAAGATGCATTATCCCTCTATGATCTTTCGTTCACTGATGCAGAAGTTGATTCCATGCTCGATGGACTGAAAGAGAACAGGGATATCTATTATGCCATGCATAAATTGTACCCGCCGAATATGCTGGCTTATCCTTTTGCATTCAACCCGGCTATCGGGAAAAAGATACCCCCGCAAAAAACAACCATCAGCTGGAACATACCGGCTAACGTTCAGTTACCAGCTAACCGGAATGAATTAGCATTTTATTCAGTGCAGCAATTGGCTTCCCTGGTAAAAAATAAAAAGATCAGTTCGGTCGAACTGACCAGTTTTTTTATCAACCGCCTGAAGAAATGGGGTGATACCCTGCAATGTGTCATCTCCTTAACAGAAGAGATCGCCCTGCAACAGGCCAGGCAGGCCGATAATGAATTGAAGAAAGGGATCTACCGGGGACCGCTGCATGGCATTCCTTACGGGCTGAAAGACCTGTTTGCCGTGAAGGGAACAAAAACGACCTGGGGCAGCACACCGTATAAAGACCAGGTGATCGATGAAGATGCTTATGTATACCAACAATTGAGAAATGCGGGGGCAGTATTATGTGCCAAGCTTTCATTGGGTGCACTGGCCTTCGATAATAAATGGTTTGGCGGCGCCACTAAAAATCCGTGGAATTTAAAACAGGGTTCCAGTGGTTCTTCTGCTGGTTCCGCAGCAGCAACAGCAGCCGGTTTATTACCCTTTGCCATTGGTACAGAAACATGGGGTTCGATCATCTCTCCTTCCACCCGTTGCGGTACAACAGGACTGCGTCCCACATTTGGTTCCGTCAGCCGCAGTGGCGGTATGGTGCTGAGCTGGAGTTTGGATAAAGTCGGGCCTATCTGCCGAAGTGCCGAAGATGCAGCCATTGTTTTTTCCATTATCAATGGCACCGATGGAAAAGATCCGGGATCAGTGGATCATGCATTTAATTATACCGGCAAAGCCGATATGAAAAAATTACGCATTGGCTATGCAGCTAATTATTTCAGGCGTTTGGACAGCAATGCAGCAGAAAGAAAGGTATTAGATGTATATCGTTCGCTGGGCGCAGACATTAAAGCCATCAGCTTCCCGGATTCTGCTATTTATCCATTTGACATCATGAATGTGGTGATCAGTGCTGAATCAGCGGCTGCTTTTGATGAACTGACCCGGACCGACCGGGATGACCTGATCGAAAGGCAGGATAAAAATTTCTGGCCGAATATCTTTCGTACGTCAAGGCTGATACCGGCTGTGGAATATATCAATGCCAACCGCTACCGGTCGAAACTATGCGATGACATGAATGCCTTTATGAAAGAGTATGATGTGGTAATTGTTCCCACTTTTGCGGGTAACCAGACTGCCATTACGAACCTGACAGGTCACCCGGTTGTTTGTATGCCCATTGGCTTTAACCGGAATGGTTCTCCGCTCAGTATTACCCTCATTGGCAATTTATATGATGAAGCCACTATCTTAGCGGTGGCAAAAGCCTTCCAGGACAAAACAGAACATAACAAAAAGCATCCTCCGAAATTCATGGACTGATAACCCGGATGCCTGATAAAAACTAATATGATGAGACTATTTTTTTTACTCTTTACTTTTTCACTATTACTTTCCTGCAATACTAAAGAAAAGGTTGACCTGCTTGTCTATAACGGAACTATCTACACAGTAGACTCTTCTTTCTCCAGCAAAGAAGCCATGGCCATCAAAGAAGGCAAGATCGTGGAAACAGGAACAACGGCTGATCTGCAAAAAAAATACAGTGCCACCGAATCCCTGGATGCACAGGGAAAATTCATCTATCCCGGTTTTATTGATGCCCATGCCCATTTTGTAGGTTATGGATTAGGATTGCAAACGGTGAACCTTGTTGGTACCGGCAGTTGGCAAGAGATCATTGATAAACTAAAAGCATTTGCTGCTGCCAACCCGGATGGGTGGCTGATTGGCCGTGGCTGGGACCAGAATGACTGGGCGGTAAAAGAATTTCCTGATAATAAATTATTGAATGAACTGTTCCCGGACCGTCCCGTGTTCTTGACAAGAGTGGATGGTCATGCAGCCATAGTAAATCAAAAAGCATTAGATGCAGCGGGTGTAAAAGCCGGTTACAAACTCACCGGTGGTGATGTGGAAGTAAAGAACGGTCAGCTCACGGGTTTATTAATTGATAATGCCGTTGATCTTGTTTCAGCAAAGATCCCCGCTCCAACGGAAGAGCAATTCAAAAAAGCATTACAGGCCGCCGAGCAAAATTGTTTTGCGGTTGGGCTCACCACGATTGATGACTGCGGCCTGGATTACCAGCAGGCACTCGCTATCTATGCCCTGCAGCAAAAGAAAGAACTGAAGATGCGGCTCTACATCATGCTGAGTGATACAAGGGCCAATATTGATTATTTACATTCCGACAGGCTGACCAAAACAGACCGCATCAATATCCGCGGGTTGAAAGTGTATGCAGATGGTGCCCTGGGTTCAAGAGGTGCCTGTTTGTTAGAGCCCTATCATGATAAACCCGGCTGGTCGGGTTTTCTCTTAAGTTCATTGAATCATTTTGATTCGGTGGCACAGGTGCTGCGTAAAAGGGATTTGCAGATGTGTACCCATGCTATCGGCGACAGCGGCAACAGGGCCATCCTGAATATCTACGCCAAATATTTAAAAGGAAAGAATGACCTGCGCTGGCGTATTGAACATGCACAGGTGGTAAATCAAAATGATTTTAATTTATTTGGTGCCAATTCCATCATTCCCTCTGTACAACCCACCCATGCCACCAGTGATATGTATTGGGCCGCTGACCGTCTCGGTACTGAACGGGTGAAAGGAGCTTATGCCTATAAACAATTATTACAACAAAACGGGTGGTTACCATTGGGCACTGACTTCCCCGTGGAAGATATTTCCACCTTCAAAACATTTTATGCAGCGGTGGTAAGAAAAGATGCGAAGGGATGGCCGGAAGCAGGTTATCAAATGGAGAATGCACTGACAAGAGAAGAAGCACTAAGAGGTATGACCATCTGGGCCGCCAAATCCAATTTTGAAGAAAAAGAAAAAGGATCGCTTGAAAAAGGGAAGTATGCGGACTTTGTGATACTGGATAAGGACTTGATGAAAGTAGCCGATACAGATATATTGAACACAACGGTACTGAAGACTTTTCTGAATGGAGAGAAAGTATACGAGAAAAAATAGGACCCGCTAAATTCCTGCAAATATCTTAGCCTCAGTCATTAATCCACATTTGTGGGCAATTTCATCGTTTGTACGACAAGCCCCTCCGGCAAAAATGATTATGTTTGCGGCATGGGCTGGACCGATAAAAAGTTAGTTCGTATCGCTATTCTCGATCTCTATGAAGGCAAAGCCAACCAGGGCATGCGCTGTATCCGGGAGATCATTGGTGACTGGGCTTCTGCCAACAATTTCGATACGATTTGCGAAGAATTTGATGTGCGCCAGAAAAATGAACTGCCCGATACTTCCTTCGACATATATATTTCCAGTGGTGGCCCCGGTGATCCCCTCTCTACCCGTTTTGATGACTGGGATATCAGTTGGTGCCGCTGGCTCGACAGCATGGAACGCTGGAACGATAACCCGGATAACATACAGAAAAAATACATCTTCTTCATCTGTCATTCCTTCCAGTTAGCCAGCCGCTATTATAATATTGGTTTGGTCTGCAAACGGAAATCAACAGCTTTTGGTGTGTTCCCGATCCATATGCTGGAAGCGGGTAAAGAAGAAATTGTTTTTGATGGTCTCCGTGATCCTTTTTACGGTGTGGACAGCCGCGACTACCAGGTGATACAACCCAACCATGACCTGTTGCATAAAATGGGTGCCAAAATTTTATGTATTGAAAAAAGCCGTCCGCATGTTCCTTATGAAAGGGCTTTGATGGGTGTCCGCTTTAATGAGTACATGATCGGCACACAATTCCATCCCGAAGCCGATGCACCGGGCATGAGTATGTACCTGCAACTGGAAGAAAAAAGAAAGACCGTGATCGAAAGTCATGGCGAGGACAAGCTCAATAATATGCTGGAGTTCCTGGATCACCCTGATAAGATCAGGTGGACACATGCCCATATTCTCCCCAACTTCCTGAACCAGTCGGTGGGAAAGTTTGAAATGGTGGAAGCCTAGCAGGGAGTCATTAGTCTGGAGTCGTTAGTCCAACGTTTTAAAAAGAACTTCGTGTCTTTGTGGCAAATCCCCTTTTACTTCTGTTTGGTGGCTATCCGTTCATGCAGTAACTTACTTTGCATAAACCATTGATACATGATACCGGCTATCCGCCAGCAATTCAACGCTGATTTTACCAATACCAAATACGAAGCCTTTTTAAAAGAACTGCATGCTGCACATGAAGGAGCGATTGAATTCAGGGTGGCGGAAACAGCGGTATTTGTTCCCAAAGATTTTACCACTAAAATTATTGATGCCTGCGAAAGCATTGTGGACATCATTGTTGATCCTTCTTTCAAAGAACTGACCAAAAATGCGATCCCGAAAGGATTGGAAGTACCGGGAGAGAATGAGCACTCTCATTTTATTGCCTTTGATTTTGGCATCTGCATCAATGATAAAGGTGAATACGAACCGCAGCTGATCGAAATGCAGGGCTTCCCTTCTCTCTTTGCCTACGAGATATTGGTAGACGATGTATTCAGGGATCATTTTGAAGTACCGGCGGGCTTCTCGGCTTACCTGGGCGGACATACCAAAGAAACCTACATACAACTTTTAAAAGAGATCATACTCGGGTCACATCAGCCGGAAAATGTGGTCCTGCTCGAAATATTTCCGCACCAGCAAAAAACAAAGATTGATTTTTACTGCACGCAGGATCATGTGGGCATCCAGCCGGTTTGTATCACCGAACTGATCAAAGAAGGAAAGAAATTATACTACCTGAATGACGGAGTGAAAACGGAGATCAAACGGATCTACAACCGGGTGATCTTTGATGACCTGTTTCAACAACCGGCCGATGTACAGGAGAAAGGAAAAATATTCTTTGAAGAATTAGACGTGGAATGGGCACCGCATCCTTCCTGGTTTTACCGCATCAGCAAATACACCATCCCGCTGATCCGTCATCCCTATGTGCCGGAAACATTTTTCCTGAACGAAGTGAAACAATTACCCGGTGACCTGGAGAATTATGTATTGAAACCTTTGTTCTCTTTTGCCGGGCAGGGTGTGATCATTGATGTAACGCAAACAGATATTGATAACGTGAAAGACCCGGAGAACTGGATCCTGCAGCGCAAAGTAAAATATGCGGATATTATTCAAACACCGGATATTCCTGCCAAAGCCGAGATCCGTATTTTCTATTTCTGGAAAGACGGTGCTCTGCGGCCGGTGCCGGCCAATAACCTGGCCCGGTTAAGTAAAGGCAAAATGATCGGCGTCCGGTATAATAAGGACAAGGAATGGGTGGGAGGAAGTTTGTGTTACTTCGCCCCCTAACCCCCTGAAGGGGGAACACTATTCCTGTTTTTTGAAAACTCGTAATGATTATGCAACACCTGAAAGACATACAACCAAGAGAATTAGCTCCCGGTCTCACCGGCTATTATGCGCATGGCAGCAACATGACGCTGGGCCTGGTGGAAATAAAAGCCGGCAGTAATTTACCGGCCCACCAGCATGTGCATGAACAGATTACTTATATCCTCGAAGGGCAATTAGACATGACCATTGGCGGCGAGCTTTGCATCTTAACCGCCGGGATGTATTATGTCATCCCCTCCAATGTGGTGCACGGTGCCGTTGCGAGAACAGATTGTAAAGTGATTGATGTGTTTAACCCGGTGAGGGAGGATTATAAGCGATAATATACGGCACAACTATGAAACTAATATATCTACTGCTTATAATAACACCATACTACAGTTGTACTACAAGCAAGAAAATTAAGCAATTTATACCCACAGAATATTTCTTTCCGGAAGACCAACTTAACAAAGGCAAAACATTTATTTACATTGACCAGAGTAACGGCGACAGTTCCTTTCATGATCTTTATCATTACAAGAAAGATAACGAAACATATCTTATCAGAACTACTTATTCCAGGAACGAACATTCAGACTCCTTGATCTATTTAAATTACAAGCTCATAGAAGTACACTCTTATTTTTTCTCTAAAACTCAAGCAACAAAAGCTATGATTCTGTCAGACACGATAATTGATAACGGCAGACGTTTAGGCAAAAAATATTCTGACAGTAAGTTACCAATCTGATTCTCTTGAATGGTTGATCCGGTCAGAATCAGAATTTGTAAAAGACACCACCTTTCAATGGCAAGGTTCATCGCTGCCAACCATCGTAATTAAGACTACATACTTCAGCACTCTTAAGAGTAAATTTATTAACGAGATACAAACTAATTTCGAACTTAGTTTCTTAACCTATGAGGCCTCTAAAATCGGGACTATAAAAATTAAAATTCCAAAAACTGTTGACAATAAATCAAAAGATATTAACCTGGTTAGAATTGAAGATATGTCAGTAAAAAAATAGATTATTTAAAATCACTATTCTTCAATGAAAATACCCAGGCTATTTTTACGAATACTAAAAATTGTAATTATCATTTCCATAGTCCTGGCTATTGGAATCTTCATTTTCTTTTCCCTCAGTACGAATGTTACTCCAAATATTGATTCGTATGTATATGAACTGCCATTCAAAAAAGGAGATAAATACAAGGTAGTGCAGGGATATGGCGGGTTATTTTCACACCGTGATATTGCCGCTTTAGATTTTGAGATGCCCGTTGGCACCCCGGTTCATGCAGCAAGAGGCGGAATTATTTATTCCTACAAAGACAACAGTAATGAAGGAGGTATTTTCTCTAAGTATAAAAACAAGGCGAATTATATAATCATAAAACATGATGATGGAAGTTTTGGCTGTTACTGGCACCTCCAAAAAAATGGAGTTCTTGTTAAAAAAGGGAAAGTAAATAAAGGCCAGCAAATAGGTATTAGCGGCGCTACCGGGCTTGTTCTGCGGCCGCATCTCCACTTTTCAGTCAAGCTAAAACTAAACTACCAGATGAATTCGTTCACGAAAGCAATATTTAACACGACCAAAGGCGTTGTTATACTTGAGCGAGGCGGAACCTATGAACGTCCTGTTGACTAAACTTAAAATTTGGCAATTTCAAAAACTTACTATATGAAAATTCTACTCCTCCCAATTTTTTACCTGGTCAGCATCCAAACTGTCCATTCCCAAACAGAGCCGAAACCATTTTCTTTATCCGGGGAAATAAAAGGTCAGAAAACTGGTATTGTTACCCTGTTCTATCGTTTGGGAGAAGGGGAAAAAATACGGGATAGTTGCGAACTTAAGAACGGAAAATTTCATTTTACAGGCTACTTAACTATCCCTGCAAGGGCAACTCTCCAGAGAGTAGTAAATTCAAAAAATGATCCTGACCCCGAGAATACTGCAGTTATCTACCTGGAGCCCGCCGATATAAAAGTGTCAATGGCCAATAACAATTTCCAGGAGCCAAAAGTAACCGGGTCAAAAACACATGATGAGTCGGAAGAATTAAAAAAATTGTATTCAGCCATAAAAGATACCGGCCAAATACGCATACAGAAAGGTGACCTGGTAGCCCAGGAGTTTGTTCGTACGCACCCCAACTCTTTCGTAAGTGTTTTCGATTTGTATGTTCACAAGAACACATGGCCCTTTGAAACTATGAGGTCGCTTTACTATTCAATCGATCCCAAATTATTAACGGGCCCCGAAGGATTAAATCTTTCCCGGTTCATGAAAAGAACAGAAGAGAATACAACAGGTAAACCTGCTAAGCCGTTTACTACTTTGGATTACAGGGGAAACAGGGTGCAACTTTCCGATTTTAAAGGAAAGTATGTGCTTCTTGATTTCTGGGCCAGTTGGTGTGTTCCCTGCCGTGAAGTGAATCCGCACCTGGTAGATATTTACGCTAAGTTTCATAACAAGGGACTGGAGATCATCAGTATTTCAGTTGATAAAGACAAAGCAGCCTGGCTGAATGCCATTGAAAAAGACAAGATCGGGATATGGTATAATGTTTTATCGAATATGGATAATAATATTCTCATTCACGAACTGTACGGCATTGGTTATTACCCGACAAAAATACTGGTAGGCAAGGATGGTATAATAATCGGACGTTTTTCCGGAACGGATGATGAAATATTATTGGATAAAAAACTGGCAGAGCTATTTTAAATATTCAACTTAGCACAGCTACTACTAAAATGAAAGTGGTTTGATGATTTACGAATCACTTTCATTTCGTTATGCAACTTGTAAAGATTCTTTGTGCACCCCGTGTTTTAAAATTAACCTGTTGAGCTCCTATTGAAATGCTAAATGAGATGAATGAATTAGCCTCAGCGAGGCGTAATATCAATAGATAAGGATTAACCAAAGTAAACAAGCCCCATCGGGGCGCAATGTTTACATGGAAATAGTTTCATAACATGCCGCTCCTACGGAGCTACGGTATTATTATTCGCTTTTTCTACTGACAGGTTCACCCCGTTGGGGTTAAAGCAAAGGCTTTAATAGCATAACACGTTAAAATCAATCCTTAAAATTCTTCTTCAACTCCATCAGCTTTGCCTGGAAAGGATTCAATGTCTCCGGCTTCTTAGCAGCAGGTTTCTGCCCCCTGGTATCTGGCTTCTGACCCCTGACTTCCGGTCTTCCGGACTCTCCCTCTTTCAACGACAACGCAATCCGTTTCCTGGCAATATCCACTTCCAGTACGGTGGCCATTACTTTTTGTCCCAGTTTCACTGCTTCATTCGGGTCACTGATATACCGGTTCGCCAAATGAGAGATATGTACCAATCCGTCCTGCTTCACTCCCACATCCACAAAAGCACCAAAGTTGGTGATATTGGTAACGATACCCGGTATCTTCATACCCGGCTTCAGGTCTTCCATGGTACTCACCCCATCAGCAAAACGAAATTCTTCAATCGGTGAACGGGGATCACGACCGGGCTTCTCCAGTTCTTTTAAAATATCTTCAATGGTAAACTGCCCGATCGTTTCCGAAACAAATTCTTTGGCTTTGATCTGCTTGCGTACCTCCGGGTTTTTGATCAGCTCCGGAACGGTACTGTTAGCTTTTGCCGCCATGGCTTCCACCACATGATAGCTTTCCGGGTGCACGGCTGAATTATCTAAGGGATTGCTGGCATTCGCAATGCGTAAGAAGCCTGCGCATTGTTCAAACGCTTTGGGACCAAGCATGGAAACTTTTTTAAGTTCTTCCCTGTTCTTAAATCCATTATTCTTAGTACGGTACTCTACAATATTTTTTGCCACTGAAGCACTGAGACCCGATACATACATCAGTAAATGTTTACTGGCGGTGTTCACATCCACTCCCACAAAGTTCACACAGCTTTCCACCACCTGGTCCAGTGCTTCTTTTAGCCGGTTCTGGTTCACATCATGCTGGTATTGCCCCACACCAATACTCTTGGCATCAATTTTTACCAACTCACTCAGGGGATCTAATAAACGGCGGCCGATACTGATCGCACCACGAACCGTTACATCTTCATCGGGGAATTCTTCCCTGGCCACTTCACTGGCCGAATAAATAGAAGCACCGCTTTCATTCACCATGAATACAGAAACGGGTTTACCAAAATCAATGCCTCTTACCAATTGCTCTGTTTCTTTACTGGCGGTACCATTACCATATCCGATCGCTTCAATATCATATTTCGCCACCAGTTCTTTGATTGTTTGTGTGGCACCGTTCCAGTCATTCTGCGGTGCATGGGGAAAGATGGTATTGTATTTTAAGAACGTTCCGTGTTCATCCAAACAAACCACTTTGCAGCCGGTGCGGAAACCGGGGTCAATCGCCATGACTCGTTTTTGTCCCAGTGGCGAAGCAAGCAACAACTGGCGCAGGTTTTCTGCAAACACACGGATCGCTTCTTCATCGGCCCTGGTCTTGCTGGCCATGCGGAATTCATTTTCAATAGAAGGTTTTAGCAAAGGGTTGAAACAATCTTCAATCGCCATACTCACCTGTTGCGCTACGGCACCGGACGTTTTCAAAAACGTTCTTTTCAATTCTTCCTTAGCTGTTTCCTTATCCACGTTGATATCCATGATCAGGAAACCTTCTTTCTCCCCGCGGCGGATGGCCAGGATACGATGCGAAGGACTTTGTGCCAATGGCTCTTTGAAATCAAAATAATCCCGGTACTTCTGTGCATCGGCTTCTTCTTTTTTAGACGTCAGCACCCTTGAACTCAGCACCGCTTCTTCGGTGAATAATTTACGGATGATATTTCTTGCCTGTTCATTCTCGGATATCCATTCGGCCATGATATCCCTGGCACCCTGTAATGCTTCGGCAATATCTTTTACCTGCTCGGTGATATATTTTGCTGCTTCCTCTTCGGGATTGACCGCTTCCTGGTCGAATAATAATTTAGCCAATGGCTCCAGCCCTTTCTCGATGGCCATTGTAGCTTTTGTTTTGCGCTTGGGTTTATACGGCAGGTAAATATCTTCCAGTTCGGTGGCGTTGATACAATCTTCAATTCTTTTTTTCAATTCATGTGTCAGCTTACCGGCTTCTTCAATTGTTTTCAGCACCGTTTCTTTTCTCTTCTCCAGTTCGTTAAAATATTTGACCTGGTCAATCACATTCCCGATCACCACTTCATCCAGGTTGCCGGTGGCTTCTTTCCGGTAACGGGCAATAAAGGGGATCGTAGCACCTTCGGTATGCAGGTCACAGATACTGCTGACCTGTTTCAGGGAAATATTGAGTGTGGCCGCAATTTGTTGTGCGTATTTCAGCTCCATAGGTTATTTGTTTGGGGGAGCAAATCTAACGGTAGCCCGACAACAAAAAAATTTGTTTTTATACACATATTCCAATAAGCTGGTGATTAAAAACAAATTTCCCGCAATGACATGGAGAACACAAAGTATTTCTTATAATATATTCGTACCCTTTGTGCCCCTGCCTGCCGGCAGGCAGGTTTGCGGGAAATAAAACTTATATACATTACAGTATACTATTCTTCCCCGGCTGTATTTTTCATCTTTGATAAAACAGCATAAGCATTTTTGGTCACCAGTTTTTTAGTGGCAAATCCCTCCGCAGTACTTCCAACTTCAATCCTCCCCTTCTCCACCATACCTGTCTGCACTTCCAGCATTTTAAATTCATTCTTGTTCGTGAGTTCATAAACATATTGTTTATTCTCAAAACGTACCACAGCTTCTTCCGGTAAAGTCAGCACATTCGCATTGCTGGTATGAATTGTTGCATTCAGGAACATACCCGGCAACAGGTTTTTGGGTTGCTTTTCAAAATGACAATGCACCAGGGCACTCCGGCTTTCGTCCACGTTTTTAGTCACCAGGATCACTTCACATTCATGCACGGAAGCAGGATCATCCACAAACGACACCTGTACTTTCTGCCCGATATTGACTTTGGTGATATCTTTTTCAAACACCGTCAGCATCGCATGCATATCATCCGGGTTGATCAGCTCAAATAATACATCCGTGGCGGTAACATATTTACCAATATTCACATTCACCTTCGAAACAAACCCGTTGATAGGTGAATGCACGGTCACACTTCTTGAAATGGTGTTCTCCGTCAGTCTTGCAGGATTGATACCGATCAGTTGTAATTTTTCACTGTATCCCTTCACCAGCACTTTTTGTGAAGTGAAATCCGCCTGCGCCTGCTGGTACACTTTATCCGCATTCACTTTACTCTCATTCAGCATTTTTTGCCGCTCGTATTCCTGTTGCAGGAAATTAAGTCTTGCGACCGCCACCAGGTAATCCTGCTGCAACTGGATCAGTGCCTGGTCTTCGATCACGGCGATCACTTCACCGCGGCTCACATGCATACCGGGCATCAACTTAGTGGAACGGAGATAACCTCCCAGCGGGAAACTGACGGATACAATATTCTGGGGAGGCACATCCACCATACCATTCACTTTTAATGTACTGTTCATCGCCTGCAGCAGCACCGTTCCTGTTTCGATACCTGCATTTTTAAGTTGTGCATCCGTCATCAGGACCATATCTTCTGCCGTTGCCTCTTTTGATTCAGCAGCCGCTTCTTTCTTCGATGAGCAGGAAGCGAATAAGAAGATCACTGTTATATATAAAAATATCTTTGTCATACATTTTATTTTCCGGTTAAATATTCTATTTCAGTATTGATCATATGCAGTTGCTGCACTGCATCGAGGTGAGCCAGTTGTATGCCCACCGCATTATTCATCAGCATCGTCCATTCCAGGTAACTGATCTGCCCTTTCTCGAAATTCTGTTTCGCATGACTGATGATCAGCTCCGACTGGGCTAACCCTTGCTGTCTGTAATAATCAAGCTGCTGTTGCCGCTTATGCATTTCTTCAGTGAGTTGCAATAACTGGCTTTTCAATTGCTGGTCTGTCACTTTCATATTCATCCGGGCTACTTCTTCATTCAGTTGACCGGCCTTCACTTTATTCTTTGCTGCCTTACAGAACAAGGGGATTGCCATCGTGATAGTAAAACTGTTGAAGCGGCTGCCGGAACCATAGTATTTCTGCGTAATCCCATCGGGTGACTGGTAACCAACAATAGACATATTATTATAGCCTGCGGCAATATCCGGCACCAGTTTATTCCGGTCCAACGCTGTTTGCGAACCCGCCAGCATTACCTGTTGCTCCCTGAGTTTGATTAACGGGTGGTTGCTGATCGCTGTAGTATCCGCCATCACAATTCCGGTCGTGTTTTCTTCATTATAATCAGGTAACAGTTTCTCTTCTGTATTGAGCAACCATTGCAGTTTTTGCTGCGCAATGCTGATATCACCTTTTAATTGCTGTTGCTGGATCTTTAATTGCTGCACCTGTGCTTCCACCGTTATTTTTTCCAGCATGTTTGTTTCACCGGCTTTCAGGCGAAGTGCTGCTGCCTGTAATACACGGCTGTATACTGAATCGAGCTTTACCAACAGTTGCTGTCTTGCTACAAGATCTGCCATCTGCCAGAAGACAAGTTTTACTTCTTTGTTCAGCTCCTGTTGCTTCCAGTTGATCATTGCCATTTGTGTTTTTTCGCTGGCCTGGTAAAATTCCCGCTGCCGTTTATAGACAACCGGTAAACTAAAGGATTGACTGAGGGTGAAACGGGTATCATTATTCAAGCTATTGATGTTCCCGTATTCAGCACCAAGTTGTGTTTTAGCCGGTTCAAATACAGCCGCCTGCAGTTGTTTCCAGTAAGCTGATTCTTTTTGCAATGACTGTATGGCTAAATTTTGTTTACCGGCCAGTTGCAGCATCTCCTCCAGTTTCATTTTTTTTCCTGCCGGGTTTTGTGCCTGTGCAAACGAACAGGCCAGCAGTAATAAAATAATGGTTGCAGGCACTACGGGTTTCTTCCTTTTTGTTTTCTTCGGCTTTTCCCTTTCGATCCACATATATAATATAGGCAATAACACCAGCGTCAGGAAAGTTGCCGTGATCAACCCGCCGATCACAACAGTAGCCAATGGCCGCTGCACTTCAGCCCCGGCTCCATGACTCAATGCCATCGGTAAAAATCCAAGTGACGCCACAGATGCCGTCATTAATACAGGACGCAGCCTGACTTTGGTTCCTTCCATAATAATGAATTTAAGATCATGCATACCCTGGTTTTTCAAGCGGTTGAATTCGGTGATCAACACGATACCATTCAATACCGCTACACCAAACAAAGCAATAAAACCTACTCCGGCCGAAATACTGAAGGGCATACCCAGTATCCATAAGGCCAGTACACCACCGATAGCCGATAATGGTATAGCAGAGAAGATAAGCACACCATATTTTAATTTACCAAATGCAAAATAGAGCATGATAAAGATGAGTAATAAAGCCAGTGGCAATGCGATGCTCAGTCTTTTCTTGGCCTGCACCAGGTTTTCAAACTGGCCACCATAGGTAATATAATAACCCGGCGGTAACTTTAATTGTGCATCCACTTTTTCGCTCAGTTCTGTCACCACGGTTTGCACATCTTTACCTCTTACATTGAAGCCCACGACAATTCTTCGTTTGGCATCTTCCCGTTGTATCTGGTTGGGCCCTTCTTTGATTTCCACCGTTGCCACCTGGTATAAAGGAATTTGCGTACCCGTTGGTGTGGCAATAAGCAGGTTCTGTACATCCGTAAGATCCTTTCTTGATTGCTGGTTCAAACGAACGACTAAATCAAACCGTCTTTCATTTTCATAGACAAGCCCGGCTGTTTCACCGGCAAAAGCTGTACGGAGCACCCGGTTCACATCAGCAATATGCAATTGGTAATGCGACATAGCATCCCGGTTATAATTGATAACGATCTGGGGCAAACCAGTCACGGTCTCTACATATAGATCCCTGGCACCATCTACTGTACTCACCACATCACCCAGTTTTTTAGAATAAGCCGCCAATGTATCAAGGTCCTCGCCAAATATTTTACACACCACATCCTGCCTGGCTCCTGTCATCAGCTCATTGAAGCGCATTTGCACCGGGTATTGGAACCCTGCTGTTACACCAGGTACATCTTCCAGTGCCTTACTCATCTTATTCGCTAATTCATCAAAGGTTTTTGCAGAGGTCCATTCACTTTTATCTTTTAATATCACCATCATATCCGATGCTTCAATCGGCATCGGGTCAGTCGGTATCTCACCGGAACCGATCTTAGTGACTACTTTCTCCACTTCCGGGAATTTCTTTAAGAGTATTCCGGCTGTCTTCTGTGTTGATTCAATCGTTTGCGATAATGAACTCCCGGTCAGTAATCTTGTATCTACTGCAAAATCTCCTTCTTCCAGTTTGGGGATGAACTCTCCTCCCAATCTTGATAAAATAAATACGGCAAATACAAATACTGCGATCACCGTAACTGTAATGATCTTTGGAAATGCCAGCGCCTTTTTCAATGCCGGTTCATACATTCTTTGTATCCAGTTCATCATTTTATCCGAAAAGTTCTCTTTGTGCTTCATTTTTTTACTCAGGAACAGGGAAGTAACCATCGGCACATAGGTGAGTGATAAGATGAAGGCCCCGATAAGTGCAAACGAAACAGTCTGTGCCATCGGTCGGAACATTTTTCCTTCAATACCCACTAATGCAAGGATGGGTAAATACACAATAAGAATAATGATCTGGCCAAACACGGCAGAGTTCATCATTTTACCGGAAGAATTCTCTACCTCCTCATCCATCTGGGCTTGAGTGATACTGTTATTGACTGCATACTGCCGGCTGTGGTACAGGCGGTGCATTACCGCTTCCACAATGATCACGGCACCATCCACGATGAGCCCGAAATCCAGTGCACCCAAACTCATCAGGTTACCGGAAACGCCAAACGTATTCATCATGATCACGGCGAACAGCATGGAGAGGGGAATCACAGATGCAACAATCAAGCCTGCCCGGAGATTACCGAGAAAAACGACAAGTATAAAAATTACGATCAACGCACCTTCGATCAGGTTCTTCTCCACTGTACCAATCGCATGATCCACCATTTTCGTCCGGTCAAGAAAGGGTTCTATCCGCACTCCTTCCGGTAATGTTTTTTCGATCTGCTTAATGCGTTCTTTCACATTTTTGATCACTTCAGAAGAGTTACCTCCTTTCAGCATCATCACAATAGCGCCTGCTACTTCTCCTTCATCATTAAAACACATGGCACCATACCGGACGGCTGTACCAATTCTTACTTCAGCAACATCTTTTACATATACCGGTATACCGGCAGCCGTATGCTTTACAAATATCTTCCCGATATCCTCAGTACCTTTTGCAAGGCCTTCGCTCCGGATGTATAAAACAGTCGGACCTTTTTCGATATAGGCACCACCTGTATTCTGGTTATTTTGTTCGAGTGCCGTAAACACATCGCTGATGGAGACATTCATGCTTTTCAGCCGTTCGCTGTTCACCGCCACTTCGTATTGCTTCAGGTTGCCGCCAAAGCTGCTGACATCTGCCACACCCGGTGTGCCCAGCAACTGGCGGCGAACGATCCAGTCCTGTATGGTTCTTAATTCAGTTGCTGTGTATTTATTCTCGTAGCCTTTTTGGGGCCGGACAGCATATTGAAAAATTTCTCCTAACCCGGTGGTCACGGGACCCAAAGAAGGGTTACCGGCATCAGCAGGAATTTCAGAACGCACCTGTTGCAACCGTTCCGACACCTGTTGCCTTGCCCAGTACACATCCGTGTTATCATCAAACACAATGGTAACGAGTGATAAACCAAAACGGGAAAAAGAACGGATCTCAATGATACCGGGTATATTGGCTGTTGCCTGTTCAATCGGAAATGTAATTAATCGTTCTACTTCAGGAGCAGCTAACGATGGTGATACGGTGATCACCTGTACCTGGTTATTGGTAATATCCGGAACAGCATCAATAGGCAGTTTGGTAAACGAATAGGCTCCCCAGCCTGTCAGGCCCAATACCAATAGCCCAATGATCAGCTTATTCCGTATGGAAAAGCGGATAATATGAGTAAGCATAAATAGTTTTACTGGTTCAGTAAATCAGGTTGATAACAAAACGTATATGATCAACTGATGCGGGGAGGCTGAAAGATATCAAAGGAAGCAAACTGAGGTTTATTTTCTTCCTTATAAATGGTGAACTGACGGGGTAACTGTTTTGGAGTAACCAGCTCGATAGCAGAAAGATTAAATTCACAGACGCTGGTAGCCGTCATGGAATTACAATCAGCATCCCGGAGAGGTAATTGCTGATCTTTTTCAAAATCGGCATCCTTCACCATCTTTTCCAGGTAATGTATTTTAAGGAATGCCCAGATGCTGATATGCTTATCTTCCTGCCTGTGCTCCCTGAAATGTTCAATCAGCAAAGGAAATTTTACCAACTGGTGCAATTCAGTATAGGAGAACAGGTAAGCTGATACAAATAATATGGCTGTTATCTTTTTCAGGTACCCAAAGGTAAAAAAACAGGCTGAGACTTTCGTGACAAATATCACTGCTTTATTTCAGGGTCAGCCGAAGGCCTCCAAAAAAACGTATCCCCTGGTTAGGTGCATAGACATAAGTGGGATCAAAGCTAAGAGCATAAGGATTCTCCGCTGTGGCAAGAATATTCCCGTTCCCGTCGTATTCTACTTTTTTATCAAAGGGATCATGTGAACGGGCTATGATAAAGGGAGTATTTTTTGCCGGTGTCCAGTTCAGGAAATTTTTGATCCCGGTGAATAATTCAAGTTTTGTGTCCAGGAGTTTGCTGAACTGGATATTCTGGATACTCCATACGGGTGAAGAAGCAGGCCTTGGATCTGTCTTTGATAAAAGAGGTAACCGCATCGGTCCGTAGATATTACCGGTATAATCAATAGTTAACCTTGCCGCAGGAATTGTATAGGTAATAGCCCAGGTGCCACTCCATTTCTCTGTTAATACCGGTTGCTGTTTTATTTTCTTTCCCTGGTCATTGGTCTCTGTTTTTTCAACATCCTGTATCGTTATCCCGATAAGACTTTTGAAATGATGCCCTTTATTCAATTCTATGTTCAATGTTATCCCTTTTGAGGCCGCATATCCATCCAGGTTTTTATAGATGATCTTATTGGGGTCGGTATCATAATCGGGAATGATCTGGTTCGTGAAATGTGAATACCAGGCAGAGGCATCAATATTCAATGATAACTGCTCCCATTTTTTATACCAGGTATAATTCAGGTTCACATTATAACTTCTTTCCGGCCGCAGCGATTCTTTTACTTCCACAGCCCTTGCCCCGGTTAGCGCCGCATGTTCTTCGGTAAACAAACTCACCACCCGGAAACCGGTTCCTGCATTCAGTCGAAAGATTTGCCGTTCTTTCAAACTCCATTTCCAGGCAACTCTTGGTGTGAAAATTCCTTTGTGAATGGGATGATGATCATACCGGAGACCCAGTAACAGTAAATGGTTTGTATTCAGTTTCCATTCGTCCTGTAAGAAGATACCAGGCAACATATACTTATCAGGCCTGTTCATTCCGGTCAGGGTATCAGTTGTAGCCGTTGAATTATCATCATAATAATTATACCGTGCAGCTAATCCTGTCAACAAAGAATGAGCAGCACCTGCCTGTTTATCCCATACCAGTTGTGCAAAACCGATCTTTTGTTTACCCATATACGGCGTTGTTCCGTAATAAGAGTTTTGATCATGGCTGGTGGCAGAAAAGGAAAAGAAGATTTTTTCCGGCACCGGCAACTGGTAATTACCAATCAGTTCAACCCGGTTGGTATAAATGCTTTCACCATAAAGGCTATCAGATCCCCGAAATGTTCTGTTCCAGCGCATATCACCACCCCAGCGGTCTTCATAAAAATAGCGGGCGGCCAGTGTGGCAACACGGTTATTCTTTCTTTCAAAACTTAGCTTATTGAAAACGGAGATACGATGCTGCAAAGTCACATCGGTAAACTGGTCCTTATTCTTGTCCAGCGGATGCCGGTAATTAAAATAGTTGATGCCCAGTAAGGAAGATGCCTTTTTGCCGAGTTTGATCTTCGCACCGATATCAGCGGTGTGTTCCAGCCAGTTCGTGGTCATCAGATTGGCCGTAAACAAAGGGGCTTTATCCGGTGATTTGGTGATGATATTAATTAAGCCACCGATCGCTTCAGAACCATACAGGCCTGAAGCGGGCCCTTTTACGATTTCGATCCGGTCGATCAGTTGTGTGGGAATACCAAACAATCCATACACCGAAGCAAGACTGCTGACAATGGGCATTCCATCAATAGTGATCATCGTATACGGTCCTTCCAACCCGTTAATATGTATGTCACCGGTATTACAAACACTGCAATTCAGTTGCGGCCGCACACCATTCACATTTTGCAGGGATTCAAAAATGCTGGGCGAGGGATTCTTTTTTAAGAACTGGGGTGTGTATACTTCAACAGCTACAGGGCTCTCTGTTCTCCTGACAGCCTTCATCGTACCCGTAACCACTACCCCTTCCAGTTCCTTTTGTAAAGGAGTCATGGACAGGGCCAGGTACTTTTTATCTGCAGGATATATTTTTTTTATTTCAAAACCGGTGACTGTGACCAGTAATGAATCCGTGTCCGTAATATCAATTGCAAATTTTCCGTTCCTGTCACTAACTACCGAACGCAGGGAAACACTCGTACTGACAGTAGCCCCGGCAATTCGTTCACCGGTTTGTTCATGCACTACTTCGCCCTGAACAGAACGCTGTGCCCAAAGGCCTGTTGATAAGAAGAACAGGATAACAACTAAAAAAGGTTTTCGTTTCATATTCAACCCGGCTAAACAAATTTTTAGTCTTGTCTAAATAATTGTTTAGACAAATATAATACTATTGGCTGTATGGCCAAAAGAAAAGGCAGCTTTATTGCTGCCCCGCTTAAAAAAAGATTTGCTATTTTAATGAAGGTGCCGAACTCCCTTCCTGATAAACAAATAGTTGACCGGGTAAGCCGCAATAAAACCGGCCAGTAATCCCAGGAGCATTCCTTTCCAGAATACCCACTCATGGAGATGTGCATCCATCACCCCGGGAGTATAGACCTGTACCAGCACCTCCACTGTTTCCATGACGGCAATACTCAATCCTTCAGCGATCAGCACCTGCCTGAATGCCTGTCTGAGTGAAAAGCCGGCCCTTAATAAAGGGATCATCCCAAAAGCAAAACCCAAAACAAAACCCAGTATAATGGCAAGTATCATGGTATCGGTATTACTCATATGCAACCATGTCCCGATAACCATTCCCAGTACCTCCCCGAGTCCGCAACCGATAAGGCAATGGACAGTTGCGCTGAAAGCCAGTTTCCAATTACTGATATCAGCCGTATGTTCTTTCATTGCATGATGATGTACATGCTGGTGTTGGTGGTTCATAAAAAATGGTTTAGTGTTTATGTAATAATGGTCTTACCTGAAAATAAATTTGAAAGCCCAGTGGCATATCCCCGTAAAGTGCTTTCAATTGCTCAGCCGGGATGCTCATTGTTATTTTTGTTCCGGCAGTCAATTCAATATTTGCTTTATTGAATAAACTCCGGTTATAACCAATTGAAAAGCTATGTACATTAAAAGCAGCATGTCCCAATTGGTTTTCCAGGTCAAGCTCTTCCGCTGATTTCTGGATGAACTCATACCGGCTGAATACTGCATTTTTTTTGAACTGGAAATTTTCTTCCAGTAAAACAGAATGTTCCTTATGATCATGGCCTTTATCATTCAGCCCCCAAATCAGTGCAGTACTGAGATGCTGACCGGCCCGTATTTTCTTTGCATATAAAACAGAAGCGGTTGTCCGGGTGATATCAATACCAGGCTCCAGGGCTTCCGGCTCTTTGATAAATCCCTGGGAGAACTGTAAGGCCCAATTCGCAGTTGGATTCCAGGACACACGATAAGCATAACTGTTGAGTTTCACCTTATCAAAATCATACCGGTCTTCATCAGGCTCACGGCCATTAAAAACCGAACCTTCCAGTTTCAATTGTTTAAACCGGAAACCCAATGTTCCCACTCCAAACGTAATATGGGTGGCATCCTGCCAGTGATGACTCAATGGCGCATCCGGGTCATTCATCGCCGATACCCGGTGCATAAAGGCGGGGGCACCTAAGGCGGGTTCACCGGGATAACCAAAATAACCAAACACATCTATGTCTTTACTGATCATTTGTGTATAACCAATACTCAAAGCAGAAAAAAGATCATGCGGGTGCTGCCGGTCAACCAGCCGTCTTCCTTTCCAGGTTTCACCGGATTGAAATAATAATGGATACCCATTCCCGGTCTCTGTCAGAGCATCCAGGCTGATCATGGCGGTTGCGTTGAACAATCCCTTATCACCCACCTTCCTGTTCATCATCGTCATGAACCAGTTCGGAAAACTGAACCGCTGCCCCCCTCTTTTTCCTGCATTAAAAATATCCGTATTGGTATACCGCATAAAAATATTCCCATGAAACATCCAGTCCGTCTTGCCTGTTTGCTTCATCCACATATACATCGGGCTGGCATCAGGATTCCAGGCAGTACCGGAAGCATTCCTGCTCATAGGCAAGTTCCGGGAATAAGCATGTGATGGCATCGCTTTCATCATAGCATGATCATGCTTTTTCATACCGGGCATTTTCAGGGTATCCTTTACCGGCTGTTTCAACGGAGTTGTCTTTTTGACAGTATCTGCCGGTGCCGGGTGATGATCATGCTGACCCTGCATTACAAGCTGCAGTAGTAATAAACCGGGCAGTATAAACAGTAACTTTTTAATTTACAAAAATTTTTCTTAGTGAATAAAATGGAATACCTCTTTTATAACATCGTGATCAGCATCACAGCACTCATTACAACCATCAGCAGGTCTTCAAACAAGGTTACCTTGCTTAAGGGTAGTTTGATGACGGTGCCCAGGCAGGCGCATTGAAAACTGGTTCTCCTGAGCAGGCTCTGCACCACACCCACGGTACTGACAGCCATAACAACTAAAGTAATGGCATTGACCATCATCGGCTCAAATCCTGTTAAGAAAGCAATACCCAGGCCCAATTCAATGAATGCATAGATATAGCCCCAGGCAGGGAACTGTTTTGCCACCACATCATAGCTTTGGTAACCTTCCGCAAATCCTTTCAGGTTCATCAGCTTGAAAAAGGAAAACACAAAAAAGAAACCGGCCATAAAATGGCTCATCCACTGCATCCAGTTAAAGGGTCCTTTTACAACCTGTACTAAAATGGAAATCCCGGCGATATAACCAAAGATCAAAAAGATGGGCAGGTAAGATGGTTTACCTGTACCTGTTGCCGCTTCAATCATTGAATGCGTTGCATGATCCCCGGCTTCAGTGATCTTGTAATTACCGGCTTTACTGACTGCTTCCTGTAATACCGGGGTGCCGATATGCCCGCTCATGCTGATAACAGCCTGCGGAGAACCGAGTTGAACTTCAGCACCGGTTACATCACCCAGTTTCAGTAGTTCATTTTTGACCCGGGCCACGCAACTTCCGCAGGTCATCCCGGTTATCTGGTATTCATGTGTCATAGTTTAAAATTTATAACACAAATCTCCGGCGGGAAAGAGGGCAGCCTGTTATATAATCGTGAGTATCTGTTATATCATTTGCACATCAGAGTTTATCCAGTGGGCTCCGGTGATGATCTTTCAGCTTTTTAAACTGGGAGGGAGTAAAACCCGTGACCTTTTTAAATTGGGCAGATAAATGGGCCACACTGCTGTAGCCCAGTTTAAAGGCCATTTCGTTCAATGTATATTCATCATATACCAGCCACTCCTTTACCTTTTCTATCTTTTGTAAAATGAAGTATTGTTCGATCGTGGTATTTTCTATAGAGGAAAACAGGTTGCTCAGGTAATGATAGTCTTTAAACAATTTGGAGGAAAGATAGGCAGACAGGTTTTCTTTCATCTCATCCAGTTCACCATAATGGACCAATTGCACAATCGCCTGTTTCACTTCTTCCACCAGTTTCACTTTCTGATCATCCAGCCATTCAAATCCTTCAATCAGCAGGGCTTTCCTGATTTGTAATTCCTGCTCCCCGGTTAGTGGCGCAGGCGTTTCCACTTTACCAAGATGAACAGCAACCGGGCTGACACCAGCTTCCCGGAAAATGCCCGTTACCGTTTTCAGGCAACGGGCACATACCATATTTTTAATATTATATACAGGCATAATTAATGAACGGGTATTCTAATTTACAAAACCCACGAAATCCTATTTGATCTTAAACCTAAATCCCGTGTAAAACAAATTTCCACTTACCGGTCCCCAAACCAGTGATGCATCAAAATAAGGACCGAACGGCTGATCAGCCGCCACGATCACATCCCGCTGAAAATAATTGGTCAGGTTTTCCCCTCCAATATAAAAATCAATGGGATGTTTTTTTCCAACCGTTTTACTCACCTGTGCATTCATCAGTATAAAGGAGGGTGAATAGTTGCCCCGCTGGTAGGGCAAAGGATTCGCCGTTGTTGACGGGATTCTTTTTGCACCATTATAGTTCACCGTATAATCAAACTTCCACCCTTTCCATTCATAGGCGATATTAGCAAAGGCCCTGTGTTTGGCTGTAAATGGTTTCTGTAATACCTGGTTACTATAAGTTGATCTTACATCAAAAAACCGGTAGGCCAGCCGCAGTTCTAATTTATGCGCCGGTTCCACCTGCACTTCAGCCTGGAAACTGTTGGAGAAAGACTTGCCGTCCAGGTTATAAAATTTCACCTCCCTGGCATTCTCCAGGTCAACCACCACCTGGTTCTGAAAATCATTCCGGAAGAAATCAATGCTGAACAAAGCTTCTCGTCCCAGCAATTTGAATTTCTGATCTATCGTAATGCCCTTATTCCAGGCAGTCTCGGGGTCTAATCCATAAGCTTTACCGGCAGCGGCGGATAGAATATTCACATTCCTCGCACTCACCAGCACACTCATATTCTCTGCGAAAATATTGGCGGTACGCTGACCTCTTCCCACACTGGCCCTGATCGTTGTTCCTTTCACCGGTTCATAACGCAGATGTAACCTCGGTGTGGCAAACCAGCCAAATAAACTATTATGATCGGCACGGATACCCGCCACGATATTGAAATGATCCACCGGGGAAAATGTGTATTCGAAAAATCCACCGGGTACTGCTTCCCTTCTTTTATAGTTGCTATTTTTAAAATCCTCATTGTATTTATCGGATGTAAAACTTACACCCGTCCTGAACTTATGTGCTGTTGTACCGATAATAGATTGATAGATCAGGTTTGCATAGATGTTCTGCTGTGATGCGTTGTAAGTTGTCATTCCAAAATAGGAATCCTGCTGGTGATCAAACACCGATAACTGGAGGCCAATGCTCTTGTATTTTTTCTCCGGGAACACATACCCGATCTTGGCAAATCCCTCGTAGCGTTTTGTTTCAATACCTAACCCGTAATTATTGGTGGTGAATTTATCTTCCTTTGGATTAAAAGCTGTTTCGCCACCTGTTTTTGAATCGGTTAACAGTTTAAATCCAAACTGGGTAAGAAATCCTTTACCGTCCTCATACTTCCAGCGGTTGATAGCACTGAATAAATTACCGGTCGGCAGATCCCTGAAACCGTCCTTATTAAAATCAATGCTGGTATTTGTCAAAAAATCATCGTGCAGCAATAAAGCCGTACTCCATTTCTTGCCGATCTGTTGTGTGAGGTTCAGGTTCAGATCGGTCTTACCCATATTATTGATATATCCATTCAGGTACAGCCGTTCCGCCTTCTCCGGTTTTTTTAATTCGATATTGATCTGGCCGGCTATACTTTCATATCCATTTACCACGGACCCGACACCTTTGCTCAGCTGGATCGACTCCACCCAGGGACCAGCGATAAAACTCAAACCCAATGGCGTTGCAATGCCTCTCGGGCCGGGCAGGTTTTCCACGGTCAATTGGGTATAGTTACCGCTCAGCCCTAACAACTGAATTTGCTTACTGCCCGTTACGGCATCATTATAGGATACATCCACGGAGGGATTGGTTTCAAAACTTTCGCTGAGGTTGCAGCAGGCTGCTTTAAACAATTCCCGTTCCGTCATGATTTGTGTGCGAATAGGGCTGATGGAAGAAATATAAGTAGACCGCTGCCTGGATGCCACTCTTACTTCGCCAAGCTGCTGGTTACTGGCTAAGATGATTTTTAATTCTTCAGCAGGTTGCGTAACGATTGTATCACTTTTATACCCGGTATAACTGATCACTAACCGCTGACCACCGGCATGTGCTGCAATCTTGAATACGCCGGATGAATCCGTAATCGTTCCATGATTCGTGCCCAGCCAGATCACAGAAGCTCCTTGCAATGCATGGAAATTTCCTTTATTATCTGCTTCCAGCACCACTCCTTTGATCAGTTGTTTATCCGTGGCAACAGGTATTTCTTTAGAGACCAGGCCCACAGCTATCTTACTGATGGTATCCGCTTTTTGTTCTGCATTCTTTTGCATCAGCTCTTCCATCGTACCATGCCGGTATAAACAACATTCCGGCAACTCATTATAAACATTATCCTTTGCTTTCTTTTTTTGGGTATCGTGACCGGCATCAGCTATCCGTTGTTCCACTTTACCGGGATTGGTGATATTTGTATTGTAGACTAAAGTCAGTTGTTTGCTGTCAATATCCCAGACAGCAGACTTAACGCCGTGGCCTTTGGCAGCCTGTTCGATCCGTTCTTTACACATTTCGCAATTACCAAAAACATGCACCTGTATCGTATCAATTTTTGAAGAAGATTTCTGTGCATAACTATAAAAAGCCGGCAGCATGAATAAAACCAGTAGAAAATTATTTTTCATTGCATTTGATTTAAGAGGAGGAATTGCTGTTAGTACAGCATTTACTGGGCTGATAATTCAGCCTGGAGAAATCAAATGATCTCAGATACGGAAGACGTTGTTACGGAGGAATAGAGGAACTTTAGGATCGCCGGGTGGTCCGTGACCATAAATATGTTGATGCAGTGATGAAAACGGGAGCAATGATTCATTTACAAAATGATCATGCACAAGCGGGGGAACAGGCGATTCAAAATGTATGCTGGTAAAACCGGACTGCTGATCTTCACTGATCTTCACTTTTATTGTTTCATCATTACAACAGCCCTTCTTCTTATCCTTTTTATCCATTCCGCATTTACTGCACATATCGTCTTCCTGCTGGGAAAGGCTCCAGCCCACCAGCCTGTTCATGCAATAATGCCGTTGCATTATCACCCCCGTTGAAGCAGCGAGGTAAACAACAGCTAATATGAAGATGAATATCTTTTTCATTGATTGTGCTTCCTGAACGCATTCAGGAATGTTCTTTCAAAACTGACTAAAAAACTATTATCCGCCATCCTGTTCATGTTACTGCCCAGTTGGAAGCGATACCCCAGGTTCAGTTTGGTATTGCTGGTAAAGATCAGTTGAATAGCCGGTGCCAAATCCATATAATACGTGGAGCGGTCCAGTGTTTGCTGGCCCAGCAATTCCAGGTATACATTCAGGTTGGTTTGCTTATAACTTGTATACTCTTTGGGAAACAATAAATAACCACCGGATACAGAGAAATTAAGCGATTGATAATTCCGTTCCGGGATATAGAGTACTTTATTATTTCTTGATTTATCCAGCACCTGTGTATGACTTACCGTACCGCTCAACGCAAACTTATGCCAGAGTTGTGTGGCAATGATCCCTGCTTCTATACCACTCTTATCCCCCATCATACTGATCTCATCATAATGAAAAGGTATATTGGTTTTTGATGCCTCCGCAAACACTGCCATACGGAAATGTTTATGTAAATCGTCTTTTGACAGGAACCTGTATTTCGTGTACACACTGAAGGACTCATATCTTGTATCTGTTGTGTGCATATTGGCAATGGATATACCGGTTCTTATCATTAATTTTTTACTGATGCCATACATCAGCTGCGGCATCAGGCGGTTGGAGAAACGGTCATAAATATTGTCACTGGATACAAAGTGGTCTTTAATCTTCACACTCAAAGAATGAGCTGGTATACTGGAAGCCGGCTCCGCAAAAACATATAACTCCTGTCCTGTTGCCTGTTGCAACAGAAACAAACAGCACAGTGCTATGATTCCCGGTTTCATATTATTGATCCAATAATTGTTTCAAAGCTCTTTCCAGTTCTTTCCCTTCCAGGTCTTTGGCGATCAGCGTTCCGTTCCTGTCCATCAGGAAGGAGGCCGGTATAGCATAGATATCCCATGCTTCGGCTGTGCCGGCCTTACCGCCATTGTCATTGACCTGCGGCCAGTTCATTTTGTCTTTACTCACGGCTTTCTTCCACGCATTCAGGTTATCATCAATGGAGACTGAGAATATCTCGAATCCTTTATCCTTGTATTTCGCATAGATCTTTGCCAGTACTTTATTGGCGGCACGGCAGGGCCTGCACCAGGAAGCCCAGAAATCGATCAATACTACTTTCCCTTTTAACGACAACAATGTTGCGGTATCGCCTGCCGGTGTCGGCAAAGCAATCTCTTCTGCCGGCATTCCCTGCCGGGGTTGTGCTTTGGCAGTAAATGAAAGAATGAAAAAAATGCTCAGTAAAAGAAATCGCTGGCTTGACATATTTATTATTTAATAAAAGCATCTCCCCGTTACAGGGAGATGCTGATTTTTTTAAATTGTGACATGATAGATCCTTGTACCAGGTGTCACACTTTCATTCGTACAGCAGCTGCCTGCTTTACCTGTTTGCATACAGGTCATTTTAGTGGCAGCACTGTATTTTTTGAATTGCTTCGCCGATACAAAATCCTTGTCTACTACCGTAATGGTCGTTTCACCTTTCAATGATTGCTCACTGACACCCAGGAAATGAAAATGCAGGGTTCCGATCTGCACATGCTGATCGTTCGCCACTTTCACGGGCTCCAGGTTGCCGGTCAGTTTCAGGCTGCCCACAGAAAAACCTGCATCTTCCACCGCATTCTTCAATGCATCAATATTGATCGTTGCATCTTTCTTAAAAACGATACCGAAGGAAGAATTTTTAATATCAGATCGTACTGATTCCACAAAGGGGACCTGTAGTAACGCTTTATTGACTGCATTACTGCACATGGCACAGGTGAGCCCTGTTGCCTGTAAAGTTCCTTTACTGAACTGGGCAAGACCCTGCACCCCGATGAAGGCTAACGCCATTATCATAATCACTTTTCGCATGTTCACTTATTTTGAAGTAATCAATTATGATTTCTTGCAGCAATCTTTACCATCGTGACCTGGCTTACTGCATTTGCCATCCTTGCAGCAATCCATTTTTTCGCCATCCTTCTTGCAGCAGTCTTTGCCATCATGTCCTTCTTTAGTGCATTTACCATCTTTGCAGCAATCCATCTTTCCCTCATGACCAACACACTTTCCATCTTTCATTTCGCATTTATCTGAACACATGTGTTCTTCTTTTTCAGCAGTGGCCGCAGCCCTGTCGTATTTGCAGCAACCGGGTAATTTCTTGTAAGAAGCATCGGTAGCTTTAAAACCAGCATTATCATATCCCACACCGGCAATCTGCTGCTGTATTTTTGCAGTGTTCGAAGTGCTGCTGTTATAAGTTACCGTCAGTTCCTTGGATTCCTTATTCCAGGCAGCTTCTGTGGCACCGGCAGCTTTTGCCGCTTTTTCAATGGATGTTTTACACATGCCGCAGTTACCGGACACTTTGAATGTTTCTGTCTTTGTTTGCGCAAAGCTGAAGGAAGCAATCGCCATAAAGAAGGCGATGAAAGAAAATACTCTCAACGTTTTCATGTTGTATAGTTTAGTATGAATAAAAAAATAATAAATGTGCAAACAGGTAAGCCAATAGCTTACGGGACCCATTACATAAACGGATCAAACCTTGTCTCAGATGCGGAATACATTATGCTGCAGGTAGGAATCCTGTGCAGACAATAAAGGAGGGGGATGCTGATCGTAATGATTCTCGATATCCGTATTAAACAGGAAAGAAGTAATAAAAAAAGAATGAGCCAGAACAACAGGCTGGTCAGCAGAAAAAACAAACTCAGCAACAGGAGATTTCAAATGGTCTTCATTTAATTTCACCACTTTGAATTCGTCATGACAGCATTTACTGGATTTATGCATATCCATGCCGCAACGTCCGCATTTGTCGGCTTTCGACCCAAACCAGTCAACAGAAGCCAGCCTTTTCATGCAATAATGCAAATTCACCGTCACCCCACAGGTTACGGTGAGGTAATAAATGGCTAATATGGCGACAACTGTTTTTTTCATGAAGCTGGTACAAAGATAACAGCATTACTGAATTTTGAAAGCTGATTCTTATCAACGGAGCCGGAAAGACAATCAATTGTCAATCAATTAACAAAACTCCAGAAAATACCAAAGCGAATATTGAGCCCCGGATAGGGATACCCGGCCGCAGCCAGGTTGTTATTGGTAAATCCAAAGCCATCGAGGTTGCGGGCCGTATTCAGGTTCTCCACCCGCACATAGATCTTGATCCCCTTGATTCGGAAATGCACATAACCGGCAAGATCCGGCAACTTATTGCTGACTGAAATACTATCCTGGTAGTAGAATTGGCCAAGCACGGGTGAATAGCCATCGGCTTTGTAAGGAGTATGATAACGGACCTCTGCGCCAAACGCAATAGAAAGGTTTTTATATCCCAGGTTCCCCTCATAAGCAATCCGGTTGCGGGTAAAGACAGCGGGCACATTCACCGGGGCATTCCCGATTACCTGCTGGAAATACACATCGGCATGCCAGTTCCACTTCTTACCCAGCCTGATTGTTTTCTGCAAAGAAACCTGCAGTACATTGAACAGGCCTTCCGCCTGTTGCTGTTTGTAATATTCGCTTAAATAAGTATAGTTGGTCAGCAGGTAATAATGCCCTGCCAGTTTTAATTTATACGCCGGGTTCAAAATACCGGCAAAGAAATGAGAACTGTTCTCTTTCTTGAAATCCTGCGTACCACCTGATATATTGAACGTACTACGATTGTCAAAAATAAAAGAGGGAGTACGGTTCGCATTTTCAAAACCCAATTGCACATATCCTATCTTTTTCCCGGCATAGCGTTGTAAACTGCCGTACAACTGGAAATCGCCGGCATTCAACCCGGTAAAGTATAATTTACCATTCGCTTCAATATCCCATTTCAGGTTCCTGGTCTTATTCCGGTATTCGGCATGGCCGAATACATTGTAGAAATTCTTTTTGCCGGAAGGCAGTTCCCCGGAAAGATTTTGAATACCGGCACCCAGCTTAATAAATTGCTGCAGGTTCTTCGCATCAGGAAACTGGATGATGGAAAAATCATTTACCAGTTCCTTCCATAATTCCCGGTACCTCACGGTATCACCGGGAGAAATTGTGAGCCCGTAATAATCCTGGTAATAAGCAGAGTCGGGTTTATAAGCATACCCTGTATTACTCACATACGGGGCATCACTGAACAGGAATTTATACGAGCTGTAGCTGATCGTATGCTCAAACCGGAGACGGGGATAGAATAATGGGATCACCGTTGAATCGGTGACCAATGAGTCTTTTTTACCAAGATCATATTGCTGGCGCATCAGTATCGTGGACTCGGTGTATTTATTGCCACTGCCAATAGTGGTATTAAAAAAATTGGTGCCGTAAGGACTGTCACCCCCGATCTTGGTAGGGATATTAAACCGGTCTTTATAGATGGCTTCATCCAAAAAATCAGTGGTATCCTGGATACCGCCATTCTCCGAAGCCTGCAATTTATTGGCCAGTATCACGAAGTAATTAGTATAGCGCTGATTAACCGAACGGAACCAGGAACTGAATACATAGTTGTTATGATTTGTTTTCTGGTTCTTAAAAAAGCCGGGAGAATTGATCATCCGGTACTGGAATAAAAAATTCCAGTTGGGTTTGATATTCTGCGTGTGCAATACTTCGATCATCTGTTCAGAACGGGCCCCGAGTGCATAGTTCAGTTCTGAGTACGGTCTCGTAGTATTAAAGAACCGTACCTTTTCCAGTTTCATTTTATATACATCAAAGGAATGAAAACCGGCATCCCAGCCTGCATTGAATTTGGGTGAAAATAAGAGGGACCGAGAGGCTGTACCATTATTCCCTAAATAAATATTCGTGGCCGGTACCGGGAAATGCAGGGTGAAGTCAGTAATAGAAGAATCCAGTTTGTAATTACGGGTAGAATCAAGATAACGGTAATAGACTGTAACAGAATCGGCATTTTTATCCCGGCGTTGAAGGCTGTCTTTACTGCTGCCCTGGCTGGCAAACTGCCTGCCAATATTACCAACACGATTCCTGAGATTACCCAGTGTCGGATCCTGCGCAGATGCAACAAAAGAAATAAGTGAAAAAACGATCAGCGGGTATGTAAACTTCCTGGCCAGTGGATTCATTTAAATGAAAAGCAAATTAACGGCGCAAAAATACAACTGCCGCTTTTAAATTGTTAAATGGATTATTCAAATCAATAAGGATACCTGTAAAAATCACAAAAATCTTCATCACAAAGCAGCTTTTGCAGCACCGGGTCTTTTAGTACGTCGGTATAATCCATCCATTGTTTTCCTACTTTGACCCGCCGGTACACCAGCCGGATTCCCTGGCTGTAATCCACCCACCAGTTAATATGACCCGTGTACAGGGGTTGAATCGGTTGCCCGTTCAACTGGTGCCAGCCATAGATGGCTACCCGGTCCGGCCTTTTATCTCGTGCAATTTTCCCGCTGATGACAACATCTTTTTTAATACCGGCGATCAGGCCCTTTTTCCCCTTTCGCTGCCCTTCAATGATCAGGTGATGCTGCCACATGGTGGGTGTGCTGTCACGAAAAGCATACATCGGAACCGGCTCCAACTTTAGTTGAGCAGTTTTATAAATATCATTCACTATTTTCCGGGTAGGCAAAAAACAATGAAAGCTGTCGGCGATCTGCTGGGCCGCCATCGGGGTGATATTGACCCGGACCCAGTCATTATCGCTGCCAATACTGATATAATCCGGCGTTACATAATAGGTGGCACGGATCGTTTTACCAGATATTGAATCAAACACACTCACCTGTACCGGCGATAATTTTTTCAGAAAGGAAGGAATATTACCCGACAGTATTTCTTTCAGTGCAAAAGAATCCCGGGACTTCCAGTTCATAGCGGCTGCCTGTTTATAAAAAATAGTTCCGGTAACAACAGAACTTCTCACCGGGGCCCGGATGATCTTATTGCTTTGACAGGCATACAGTACAATCATTATTATTAAAACAGGAAACCGAAACATATCCCAAGATAAAAAAAGCTGCCGTGGTATTGGCAGCCTTTTAAAAATATTGGACAGCATTATTGCTTAATGAATTTAATATACTGTATTCGTTCTGCTGAACGCAGTTGCAGCAAATAGGTTCCTGCTGCTAATTGTTCCACCTGCACATGATATCTCAGTTGCCCGGCAGCGAATATATTGCTGGAAATAGTTTTGCCGGAGAGGTCAGTGATAGTGATACGGCCTGTAGTTGTTAACGGCTGGCGGAAAGAGATCGTCAGCTGGTCATGCACCGGGTTGGGATAAAAGACTGCCGTACCATCCGCAGACGGAATTGTAATTTTCACCAGCTTACTGTAGTTGAAGCTGCCATCCAGGTCCACCAGTTTCAGACGGTAAATTACAGTTCCCTGTAATCCTGCAGCGGTTTCAGTAAAAGAATAACTATTGCTGTTTTGCTGATAACTAACCGTTCCTGCTTTGCTGAATACAATGCCGCCGTTCACACTTCTTTCCACTTCAAAATGGCTGAAACGTTCTGCATTGGCAACCGTCCAGTTCAGCAATACCAATTCATCTTTATAAGTACCATTGAAAGAAATAATATCCACCGGCAATACGGAACAAAGTGAAGCCCATACCTGCTCCACGTATTCCGGATGATCAACAAACGGGTTGCGGTTACCCTGGAAGCCCATCGAAGTATTATTGCGGTCCACTTCCTTCTGGCTTACCGGGTCGCTGTTATGCCAGCTCAGCATCAATGATAAGTATGCCGGTTCCACCGAAGGCCAGGTAGTTCCGTCCATGGCCAGGTTGCCGCTGGCATCAGCCGCTTCCCAGGCCGCCATATTATTTTGATAACAGGTTACCATGTATAAGAAAGCACGGGCCACATCACCTTTATATTCATTGATCGGTTCAAACACGGTTCCTGAAAGACCCGGCCAGTTGCTGGTGCCTAATTTACTGCCATTAGCAGACGTAAAACTGGCTGCGCCAACAGTACCGTATGGGAAATTTGACCTTTGCCCGTTTACATAACCATCTGTCGGGAAGATGTGCAGGTAGTCCGTGCCGGGACCTGCAGCAGTGCCGCCGCCAAACCAACTTTGCGGGAACGAGTGTTCACGATTATAACAATCCCCCTCACCGGAATAAGAACCACATTGTTCCGTAACCGGGGTAAACTCATAGGGATCGGTGCCAGTCGGATCATCGGAATAAATATCCCAGATCACATTGCCACTGGCCAGTTCGCTGGGTTGTATATCCCCGGCCTGGTAGATGGTCCAAAGGTCGCTATAGCTTTGATGGTTCAGACCCGTATTAATGATATTGCGTAATTCTGTTTTTAGCGCAGCGCAACTCAACCCGGTTGCAGTGCTGTAATAATTCAACGGGATATTATTATTGACCAGTGTACTGAATATGCGAACTGTGTTACCTGTGGTTAAATAATCAGGAAGACCAGCACAGAGATTATAGGTATACACCGTAACATAATAAGTCGTGCCGCTGGTTAATCCAGATACAAAAGTCGTTGTACCAGTTCCTGTATATAAAACCTGTTCACCACCGCTGTAGGTATTGTTACCGCTGTAAGTGGTTCCGTCAACCGGTGCTGTAAAACTGTTGGCTGAATTTATTTTTACTAATGAACTGCTGCCATTACCACCACTCCAGCTAATAGTAGCCGATACCAGTGATGCATTCACATTGATGGTACTCACCTGCACAGAGGGAGCGCCGCAGGAAGTGGTTTGGTTAGCTGTGGCCGGGCTTGTTACGTTATAGCAGGAACCGGTATTATCAAATGTAAATACGGCCACATGATAAATGCTGCCGGAAGTAAGGCCTGTAACCGCAACTGAATTTCCTGTACCGTTATAAACAACATATTCAGCCGCAGCTATCGTTTGCCCGCTGCCAAATACAGTATTGGCACTATAGGTATTGCCAATAATGGGCGAACCGGCTACAGCAGTTCCGGCTTTTATTACCACTAATGAATTGGTGCCACTGCCCGCATTCCAGTTCACAGTAAAAGAACTGCTGGCCACACTGGAAAAAGAAACGGCCGATGCCTGTGTAACAGGTGGCGTGCAAGCACTGCCACTGGAAAAATCAAGAGAGATATCATCAATACCCGTTGTAGCCCTGTTGCCGGTGCCTGTAGCTGCTGTTAAACTGGTAATACGTATCCATACATCCTGCCCGATATTATCTAATGCTGTTCCGAAATTGACTGTTACTGTTGTATTGGTAAATGTGCTGCCACCCGTGGTGGTCGTAACCGGCGAAGTGGTGACCGCCGTAAAACTGGCGGGGGAAGCACCCACGCCATAATCCACTCTCCAGGTTGTTACTCTCGGGGAAGTAACATCCAGTGATTGCAACTTAAAACTCAGGGAAAAATTAGAGAAGCCGCTGGTATTTGATAACTGCATTTCTAAAGCAGCACCGGGATCAGCTACCGAACCACTTTGCCTTATACCCACCGCACGGTCCGGGCTAGCGGCCTGTGCTGCAGAATTGGAAGAACTGATCAATCCATCCGCAGAAGCCACATTCTTCCAGCCGGAAAAAGTACTGTTCCAGGGAGAATTGCCATCAATGGCACTGGTGAATGTGGCAGATGTACCCAGGCTGGTAGCTGTTGCATTGGAAGCCACCCGGAACCCCGTTGGTAAACCCGATCCCACCCCATCAAAATGCTGTGTATAGTTGGTACCGCTTAAAGTGATCTGGCTGTCGGCAGAAAGGGCAAGCAAAACCCCGAATAGTAAGGTAAAAATCTTCTTCATGAGCAGAAACAGTTTTGGCCCAGCAAAGGCCCCAAATCTATGTTTTTATCCCGCCCGAAAACCTGATGGGAATAACTTGTGATTCCTCACAAAAAAGGAACCCGGTAAACAGCATACGAACTCTTTTTTTGCATCAGCCTGAATAAGTATCTTCGCCGAAATTTTTTGCACTATGAACCTCCACGAATACCAGGCCAAGGAACTATTGAAGAAATACAATGTAACCGTCCAGGAAGGATTTGCCTGCAGCACTGTACATGAAGCAGAAGAAGCGTATCGCCAGATCAAAACCCAGTACGGCAGCAACTTTGCCGTGGTAAAAGCACAGATCCACGCCGGCGGCCGTGGTAAAGGCACCGTGAAAGAAACGGGTATCAACGGGGTTAAAGTAGCCAAATCAGCCGAAGACGTGGTGGATATTTCCAAGAAACTATTAGGCGGCACCCTTGTTACCCTGCAAACCGGTCCTGCCGGTAAAGTGGTGAACAAGATCCTGGTGGCACAGGATATGTATTATGATGGCGTATCAGACCGGAAAGAATTTTATCTCTCCATATTATTGGATCGTACCAAGGGACAGAATGTGATCATGTACAGCACCGAAGGCGGTATGAATATTGAAGACGTGGCGCATGATACACCTGAAAAAATATTCAAAGAGTGGGTGCACCCATCCGGCGGCCTGCAGGGATTCCAGGCAAGAAAGATCGCTTTCAACCTCGGCTTGAGTGGCGATGCTTTTAAAAACATGGTGAAATTCGTGACCAATTTGTACAACGCCTATGTTGGACTGGATTGTTCCATGCTGGAAATTAACCCGCTGTTCAAAGCAGCTGATAATAAAATTGTAGCCGTTGACTGTAAGATGAACCTCGATGAGAATGCCCTGATGCGTCATGCTGACCTGGCTTCTCTCCGGGATGTAACGGAAGAAGATCCTACGGAAGTGGAAGCCGGTAAATACAACCTGAACTTTGTAAAATTAGATGGTAACGTAGGTTGTATGGTGAATGGTGCCGGCCTGGCAATGGCAACCATGGATATGATCAAACTCAGCGGTGGCGAACCCGCCAATTTCCTGGATGTGGGTGGCACGGCCAATGCACAAACTGTGGAAGCCGGTTTCAAGATCATCTTAAAAGACCCGGCTGTAAAAGCGATCCTTATCAACATCTTTGGCGGTATTGTTCGTTGCGACCGGGTGGCACAGGGTGTAATTGATGCCTATAAAAATCTCGGCAATATTCATATTCCCATCATCGTTCGTTTACAGGGCACCAATGCCGTGGAAGCAAAAAAACTCATTGACGAAAGCGGACTGGAAGTACAATCGGCCATCCTGCTGAGCGAGGCTGCAGATTTGGTGAAGAAAGCGGTGGCTTAGTAAATGGAGAAAAGAGGATAGAAAATGGGAGCTCAATTAACTGATCCCGGCTGAAAGGCCGGGATTTTTTTTATTTTCTCTCTCGTACTTCTCTATAGCTTAATACGTCCAGGCTTCTGACTAATTACTCACAACTCCTGACTAAACACTCACGCTGCTACCGTTAAAAAACGGTATTTGTCCACTTTACCCAAAAACCCGATCCCGGTTTTGGAAATACATATAAAAATGTTCTACCTTAATAAGGACAACCATTAGCTCCAACCAAAACCTTATCCATCATGGCTACTACTATGTACGTGTCTGAAGACACAACTTCTCTGTTTAAAGACAAGACTACCAATAAAGTTGCCCGTCATTTACTTTGGGGTGATACCATCATATTACAGGAAGACCTGCCAGCCTCCGGGAGAGTAAAAGCAAAAGCAAGAGGCTGGACCGGCTATGTCAACACTTCGCATATCGGTGAACAGGCCTTACTCGAATATTACTTTATTGACGTGGGGCAGGGTGATGGTGTACTCATTGTAACACCTGACCGGAAACATATTCTCATAGATGGCGGATATATCCGCAGCAAACAGCTCACCAAAAGAAATGCCGCTGATTTCGTGGACTGGAAATTCAAAAAGGAATATGGAAAAAATAAAATTACGCTGGATGTAATGATGGCCTCTCACAATGATGAGGATCATTATGGCGGTCTCTGGGATTTGATCAACCCGGAAGAAACGGATGAACTGGAAATAACAAATGTGGAAGTGAAGAATTTCTATTATGCCGGAATCAACTGGTTTAAAAAAGGAACTACCAGGAGTCTGGGTCCGAATAAAAGTGGTTACTATACTCCACTGCTTGACAATAAAACAGCCTTAAAAAAATATTTACCCGGCGGCAGTGGTGCCACTGCAACCGGTTACGAGTTACAGGGACAATGGAAAAGTTTTGTAGAACTCATCATCGGGCAGGTAGAAACTGTTGAACGGCTCAGCCATAAAAAAAATGAGAATGGGTATGTACCAGGCTTTACACCAAAACCTGGTAAACCCAGCATCAAAGTATTAGCCCCTGTTGAAGAAGCGGTGGATGGCAAACCGGCTTTAAAGAAATTCAGCAATGGCGATGCGCAAAATACCAACGGGCATAGTTTATTATTAAGGATAGACTATGGAAAGACAAGAGTGTTACTTACCGGCGATCTCAATTCGCAAAGCCAGAAACATATTCTCGATTTTTACAAGGACAACTTAGGCGAACTGGCCTGCGATCTTACCAAAGCCTGTCACCACGGAAGTGATGATTGTTCCTTTGAGTTTTTGACTACCCTTTCTGCATCAGCCACCGTTATTTCTTCGGGGGATAATGAAGGTCATAACCATCCAAGACCGAAGATCGTAGCCGCCAGTGGTATCACGGGTCATAAGACCATCAAAGACGACCGCATTGTTACTCCATTGGTGTACAGCACCGAGATTGCCCGTAGTTATAAGATTGATAACCCGGAGAAATTAGTATTAGGAAAAGACGGAGAAGATGGCACCTTCAATTCATCCAATAAAAAAGCAGCGATACAATTTACCTCGAGTGGTAAAGTAAGAACCAGGGATTTCTGGGACAGTATGTTTGTAACCGGTCTGATCTATGGCCTGGTCAATGTCCGCACCGATGGCGACAAAATTCTCTGCGCCACCATGAGTGAAAAAGATGGAGACTGGCAGGTGGAGACATTTAAATCCAGATTTTAAATCATTCTTAAACTTTATACTATGGGCAATATTGATATTATTAAAATACTCGGTGTTGGTCTATCCGGCTTTGGATTCCTGCTTATGTTCCTTGCGTATAAACTTTTGAACAAGATCATAACCGAACGTTCCGCCAATGCTTTAATTCATAAATCGATCAACAGGTATATGCTGGTCTGCTTTGTGATGACTGTTACAGTTGGTGTTTTCACTTTTATCAGCACGGAATATAAAAAGGAGACGATAGCCTCCCAGGAAGAACAGATAAAAAAAGATGAAACTGCTATTGACCTGTTGGTTACAGCAAACAAAAACAGTTCTATTGCCGAGACCGTGATAGCCGCCACGGAAACCAATAATGGAGCCACAGGCGCAAAGAAAGACCAGAAAAAATTTCTTGAAGACCTGTCTGCAATTATTAAAACAGAAAACGACCCGAAGGCCAATGCACAATTCTCTAACTACAAAGACAATATTCTGAAAATTCACGACTCCCTGAATATGCCGAACTTGTCTAAACCGGAAATCGAGTCCCTGAAAAGATCCTATTCAAAATATAATGACTCTGTTACTAAACTGACCCTGGAGTTTACTAAACGGTTTAAACCGGGTCTGACTTCAAGAAGGCTTTCTTCCAACTAAACCTGTAAATATTTCATTATTCACAAGAATGCGAAACTTTTAGTTTCGCATTCTTATTTCATAACATACAGCGATAGTAATTCATCCTGCGTATTGAGGCTACCGAAGTATCAGCAACACTTTATCACTCGCCCGCTTTCACTTTCCAGCTTACCAGCGGGTGTCCGCTATTCGAAACTTGCAGTTTCGAATGCTTATTCTATCGCTTACAGCGATAACAATTTATCCAGTTGTACTAAAGATGCAGATAAGTTAAGTAACCGAAATATTTCATCACTCCCCCACTTTCGCTTTCCAGCTTACCACCGGGTGCTTACCCGGTGCATTCACGGCACTTAATACTTCAAACTTAAGTTCTGTTTCAGGCAGCCGCTGTTTGGTTTTTACTTCCAGTATATTCTTATCACCGGGTTGCAGGGTAATCACATCATAGTCGGTATGAAAGGTAAAACCGGTTTTGTTTTGCAGCACAATGGTATTGCTGGTCCTGTTTTCCAGTACCACCCGCAGTACATCTGTCTTGCCGGTATATTTCGCTGATTTCACCACGACAGCAGTCTGCAGCAATGGCACCAGGAATTCATCCCGGCCGATCAGCAGGTCTTTATACGACACTACCGTTCTCCGGTTCATCAACGCTTCTTTTATACTTTCGTTCGTTTTCTCCACAGCAAATACTAAGGTTACCGGCCGGTGCCCGCCTTCATTCACCTTAAAATCCCAGTCGATCAGTTTATGAATATCACTGGTGCCCATGATGGTTAAATTATTATCCAGGGCGATCTGCAAAGCTTCTTCCGAATACGTATTATCATTCACCACTTCAATACCATCCAGTAATTTCTCTTTGATCAGCAGTTGATGCATATCAGTCAGGGTGGCCATACCGTCTTTACGTTGCGAGGTCCAGTTGGGATGATTCCAGAAAACAAAAGCTCCTTGCTTTTTGGCTTCGCGGAAGACCGCTACCGAATCATCCACCAGTAATTTATTCGCATCGGTGATGAATACGGCATTATTATGCCCCGGCGGCATCTTCCGGGTGATCTCTGATCCGCGGACGATCAGCAGGTCGTGGTCCTTGGCTTCTTTCAGGGCCAGTTCATAGGAACGGTTGCGGTCCGGGTGAGGTATATCTGTTTTATGCGGCTGGTATTCCAGGTGTTCCGTAAGGGAGATCGCATCCAGCCCATCCATCAATGCCTCCATCACACGGATATCAGGCCATACACTGCCATCAGAAAAAACCGTGTGCTGGTGCAGGTCGCACTTCATCGTTTTATAGCCGGGTATATCAGGAAAGATGATCTTACGTCCGTACTGGTGACTATGTTCCTGTGCCGTGGCCACCGTGCTGTATAAAACCAATAAAGCAATACATATTTTTTTCATATCCCTGTTTTGGGGCAAGGTAAATGAAAAGCAGAATAAGAAGTATTAACTGTAGATGAATTTTGCGGGGTTTCATCTGCCCAAAGCTTTTATAGTTGTACTCCTTTTTTGTAGCTTGCAGCAGCAACCTTTAAACCTCAACTATGAAACAGGTAGTATTCTCACTTCTCCTCTTCGGCCCTTTAGCAGCGACGGCCCAACTCATCATTAAACGAAATCCTGCGGCACATCAGCAACTCTGGGTGGGTGTTACGGTTTCACCAGATTATAATAACCGTATACTTAGCAGTGACGGCAGTATATCGGCTGATATCGTTAAAGACAGTCGCAATAAAAGAGAAGTAGGACAGATCGGTTATACCGCAGGGCTGACTGTTAATTATACAATGAATGAAAAATTTAGTATTGAATCAGGAGTACAATATGCACAAAAAGGTTACCGTACAAAAAAAGAGAGCTTAGTTTGGCCGCAACCTTCACCGGCCTTCCCCACTACTTCAAAATTCATTTATAATTATTTTTTCCTGGACATCCCGTTGCAGGTAAAATATACAACAGGCAGCGGCAACTGCCGCTTTTTTTACTCCGCCGGGTTAGCGCTGAATATTTTCCTGGAAGGAGAAGCCACCGGCATTTTTGAATATGCCAATGGCAGCAAAGACAAAAGCACCGGCCCAGCCACCACTAATGAAAAGAAGGTCAGCCTCTCCCCGTTGCTGAGTGCCGGTGTTGATTATACTGTTAAACCCAATATGCATTTTCGTGTGGCACCCATTTTTCGCTATGGTATCACGAAAATGATCGATGCACCGGTATCAGAACGCTTATGGAATGCGGGTTTGAATTTTGGATTTTATTACCGGCTGTTATAAACAATTTTTTAAAAAATACTGGCTGAATATAGTCATAGTCCTGGCGATGGGCTTGCTGCTTTTGTTGTATATACCTGTGCAGGAAAAAGGATATATCAATTCGACCATTAATGCAATTGAAAAAAATCCAGAAAAATTACATTCACCCTGCTTGGCCTTGTTCTTTTAACAGGACTGGTACTTTATATAAAGCAGGAGAAAAAGATCAGTGCATTCTCGGTGATCCCTATACTGGTAATTTTCCTACTTCCCTTCTATTTCATTTTCACTGTCTTTATTAAATACGGCATTTACTTTATGAACGGAGTGCTGTCAAAAGAAAAGATCAGTAAAGAATACAGGATCATCAGTACTGGTAATAGCACTAAGTTTAACTACCTGTTTGATAGGGAGAATAATAAAATCGTTTCTTTTCAAAATTTGGGTTTTACTATTAAACCAAAAATATATGCTGATGGGGATATTGTCAGCATCAACTTTGATAAAGGATTATTTGGTTATTTGCATAACCCGGAAATAACTGAATCAGTACAGGTTAAATAGCTTATATTTAATAACAACCCCAGCCCGGAAAACAGTTTCCCGTTTTTTTAACCACTAAAACAAACTGTTATGAAAAAGTTCTGTTTTCCCCTGCTGTTATTGTTTGCAACCACCACCCTTTTCAGCCAGCAGGCATTGACCCGGGAAGAATTACTGAAGAAAAGCAAATCACAAAAGACAACCGGTTTTATCCTGCTGGGTGCCGGTATTACTACGCTGGTCATTATCAGTGCAGGAGATACCGAATTTGATGCTGTTGGTCCGCTCTTCGTTGGCGGCACAGCAGCGGTGCTGGGCAGTATCCCTTTATTTATTGCGGCAGGACGAAATAAAAAAAAGGCAAATAAGATGACGGGGTCTATCGGCCTGCAACAGGCACCCACTATAGAACTGGCCGCTGTCCGGCATCGTTCCTATCCTGCCTTGTCACTGAAAATAAAAATATAATTTACTGAAAATTGTACTGATGATCTTAGAACATGTAGCCATCTGGACCGGCCAGTTAGACGTTTTAAAAGATTTTTATGTAAAATATTTCCATGGTGTGTCTAATGAAAAATACACGAACGAAAAGAAACAGTTCCACAGCTATTTCTTAACCTTTCGATCCGGAGCAAGGCTGGAACTGATGAGTATGCCAAATATTCCGGATAACTGTAATGACCGGGTGAAAGCTCAACATAAAGGAATTATTCACTTAGCCTTTGCTGTGGATACCATGCAGGAGGTGGATGAAAAAGCAATTGAATTAAAAGCTGCCGGCTTTCCCATCCTGAGCGGCCCCCGGAAAACCGGCGATGGTTATTATGAATTTGAAACCCTGGACCCCGATGATAACCGGCTGGAGGTAACGACAGTTTACCGGGGGTAATAAGCTGGCAGTTTTTCGACCCCATTATTTATTGTAAATTTGATTACCGGAGAAAAAATACCATGACGCAAATTGTTATTGACAAAAAAAAATATGTGCTGCTGCCCGAAAAAGAATACCAGGCATTGCAGAAAAAAGCAGCCCTGAAAACTAAACCTGAAAAAACATTTACTGTGGAAGAAGCCCGTGCACACAGTAAAAAACTCATCAGGAAATGGGCTACCATAAAATAATCGTAAAACAAACAGCTGCAGAAAGTATTCCTGCAAACAAATGACGAGTTGGTCATTTGTGAATTTATTTCCTCAAAACTGGTTTGGTGGTAGACTATCACCAGATTTCCCCGTTATCACTTCTCCTTTAGCCATCTAACGAAATTATTCTGCCTGTATATGATTATTGAACTAAAAAATAATAAACAACTATCAGTTCGACGGTTAAAAGGCACCGACTATGACCAACTAACTTATTACCTCTATCAATTATCCCCGGAAACTAAAAAGCGTTTTGGACCCCACCCTTTTGATAAAGCAGCAGTCAGTCATTTTTACCAAACCAATCCTTATAATCTTGGCTATATAGCTGAAGATAGCAGCGAAGGATCAATTGTGGCCTATGCTGTCGTCCGCCTGGGCTACCTGGAACATGATGCTGACCGCTTGCGTTCTTTTGGTTTTGTACCCGATCATTTTACCGATGTTACGTATGCGCCTTCTGTAGCTGATCACTGGCAGGGCCTGGGTACCGGTTATCATTTATTACAATTCATCGAAGAAGAGCTGAAGACCATGGGGCGGCAACGGATCATTCTCTGGGGTGGCGTGCAGCAGGAAAATGAAACCGCTGTTCGTTACTACCTGAAAAACGGTTTTGTTGTATTGGGGGCGTTTGAATACAACGGACCCAACTATGATATGGCAAAAACAATTGGCTGAACTATCTTAGCCGGGAAACAAGGAACATGCCCCGGATAGCTGCTATTTTTACATTTAACAGGATACTGCTGCTGATCTTCATCTTTGTGCTGGGCGTGGCACTGGCATTTTATTTTGAATATTATTACCGGGTACTGGTGGTTGACCTCTATAAACGATTTCATCCCGGGCAGTTTATTCTCTTCGGGAAATATTTTCATTTTCCGGGCGGCTGGTTTGTCAGTGCCTTTGGACTATTTGGGATGCTGCTTACCGGTTTCTTGTTTGAACAAAGAAAGAAGCTACTGAAACTGCTGATCACTGTTATTCTTTTCTTCCTCAGCACAACCGCCATCGTTTATGCAGACAGTTCTTATCAACTCGCAGCCTGTACCGCCTGCAACGACGGGAAACTTACCCTCAGCCTGCGGGACATCCCTTATGATTTGTATTTCTATGCAAGTCTTTTCATTTCACTTTTACCCGTTTTCATCATGGCTTTCAACAAAAGAAAACAATCCTGATGCAGCCATATGATTTTACTCCGCTATTAGAAACAAACCGGCTGCAACTGCGTTCACTCGTTGCAGAAGATGCAGAAGCTATCTCCGTCCTTCGTTCTGATCCGCAGGTAAATATTTATCTCAACCGGCCGGCAACACTCACCATAGAAGAAGCTACAGCTTATATCAGTAAGATCGCAACCGGCATACAGCAACATTACTGGATGTACTGGGCCATTGCAGCAAAAACTTCACCGGTGCTCATCGGTACGATCTGCCTCTGGAATTTTGTACCGGAAAATGACAAGGCAGAGATCGGCTATGAACTAAGCCCTGCTTACCAGGGCAAAGGATTGATGCAGGAAGCTGTTGAAGCGGTGATCCGTTTTGGTTTCGAAGAAATGAGATTACAACTCATCACCGCATTGGTAAAATCCGGTAATGAGAAATCGGTGCAATTACTGGAACGCCATCATTTCCGGCCCGATCATTTTAATCAATATGTCAGCAAGGAAGAAGCCGGGGAGTTTGTTGTATTTTATTTACTGAACCGTCACCAGCCCCGTTAATCACAAGTATTAATCATTCTCCATCCTTACTCCCACCTTAAAGCATACCAAAGGCATAGATACTGTATGAGGAGTGTATGAAACAGGTAATATTACGATAGCGGGCTGGGCCAGCCCGGGCATCAACCCTGTTTACCTGCCTAAAATCAGCCCGGTGCCTGATAAGGTTCTTCTTTCCCGCAGGCTAATACTGTACCTTAGTTTCCGGAAACCTGACGATAGCAGCATTTCATCATCTAAAAAAACTAGTATGAAATTTATGCCCCTTGCCATCCTGGTGATACTACTTGCCAGTTGCGGACAAAACAAAAAAGAAAAAACAGTAACGGAGGCCGCAGTTGATTCAACCGTCTTTATCACTTCAGCGATCGTTGATTATTACCAGCAGCATTTCAATAAAGAACATGCGGCTGATCCCAAGAACCGGTTACGGGTGGACACTACCGGCGATAAAGAGATCCAGGTCAAAACCATGTTTGACTCCACTTCTGCTGAAGGATCGCTGAATATCATTCCTGTTGCTGCCAAATTCCTGAAAGGAGACCTGAATGCTGATAAAAGAAATGATTATATAGTACCGGTCTATTCAAACGGTGGCGGCAATGTAAGCTGGACAGAGCTATTTGTCTTCACCACTACTAACGGGCAACTAAATCTGTTGAAAATGTATTCTTCTTACGACCTGGGCCATTGCGAAGCTACCGGTGGTATTGACGGGCAATTCTTCCCGGAGAAAATTGACAGCAGCGGCCTGCTGGTGGGTGAATCCGCCTGTTATGCACTGAACGATCCTTCCTGCTGCCCGACTATTAAATGGACCACCCGTTACAAAGTCAGTAATAATACACTGACCCTTGCAGACCAGGTAAAGAAAAACTGATTTCACTTGCTATTGCTTAAAGCCGCGGCCCTTTGTGAAATGCAATTTCCAAAGGGCCGCTTCATTTTATACCGGTCTTCACCTCATATCCTTTCCAAACAGCAGTTCATCCCTTCGTTTTTTCGCTGGTAACAATCGGCCACAGCATTATAGGGAAGATAGTAGCTTGTAGTACAAATAATTTTACTACCATGAAGAAGATTGCATTATTCCTATCGTTGTTGTTTGTACTGTCAGCAACTGTACAGGCACAAATACCGCTCACCGTCAGCCCCAGCGGCGGCAATAAAAAGGCTTCCGTACAGGAACGCATTGGTCTCACAGATGTGACCATCCATTATGACCGCCCCGCCGTAAAAGGCCGTGAAGGAAAGATATGGGGTCAATTAGTACATACCGGTTTTATTGACCAGGGTTTTGGCAGCAGCAAAGCAGCTCCGTGGAGAGCAGGTTCTAATGAGAACACAACCATTGAATTTACCAATGCTGTAAAAATAGAAGGCCAGTCATTACCTGCGGGAAAATATGGTTTCTTCATTGCTTACGATCCCAATGAATCCACCCTGATCTTCAGTAAGAATTCCAGCTCCTGGGGCAGCTATTATTACGATGACAAAGAAGATGCCCTGCGGGTGAAAGTGAAACCACAAACCTTGGATAAAAGTGTTGAATGGCTGAAATATGAATTCATGAATGAAACAGAGAACAGCGCCACCATTGCTTTGCAATGGGAAAAATTATCCATTGCCTTTCGTGTTGAAACGGACCTTGTCGCTGACCAATTGGCTTCCTTCCGCAAGGAACTAAGAACTGAAAAAGGTTTTATCTGGCAAAGCTGGGACCAGGCCGCTGGCTGGTGCCTGCAACGCAATGTCAATCTTGACCAGGCTTTACTATGGGCCGACTCGGCCACCAGTGCCGGTTTTGGTGGTGATAAAGCGTTTACAGCATGGAGTAACAAAGCTGCGATACTGGAGAAACTGGGCCGTGGCGAAGAAGCCGCTGCGATCATGAAAACATCCATGACTTTTGCCAGTATGAATGAGATCCATCAATACGGAAGACGCCTATTGCAACAAAAGAAATCCAGGGAAGCATTGGAAATATTCAAAACCAATTTTGCCAAAAATCCCGGCCAGTTCACCACTTTGATAGGTATGACAAGAGGTTATTCCGCCAATGGCGATTTTAAAAACGCATTAAAATATGCCCAACAGGCCTTGCCACTGGCCCCGGATACCAATAACAAGAACAATGTAACAACGATCATTGAAAAACTAAAGAAAGGTGAAGATGTGAATTAGAAATAACAGTGTTAAGCTGAATAAAAAGGCCGGAACAAATAGGTTCCGGCCTTGCACTTAAATAAGGTTGGTCGTTAATTACAACCCAGTATCTCACAAAGTTTAGATTCCAGTGCAGCGCCACGCAGGTTTTTCCCGATGATCTTTCCCGTCGGATCCACCAATATATTCTGAGGTATACCCTGGATACGATACATTTTAGCTACTTCATTATTCCAGAATTGCAGGTCGCTTACATGTGTCCAGGTTAAATTATCTTCTTTGATCGCATTCAGCCATTTATCTTTTTGGCCGGGCCTGTCTAATGATACACCCAGTACGGTAAAATTCTTATCCCTGAACTTATTATAGTTCTGCACCACGTTCGGGTTCTCATCCCGGCAGGGACCACACCAACTGGCCCAGAAATCAACCAGTACATATTTACCCCGGAAAGAGGATAAAGAAACGGGATTGCCGGAGGTATCTGCCTGGGTAAATTCCAGGGCCTGTGTTCCCACAGCCCCGATCTTTCCGTCGGCTATCTGGTTAGCTAAGATCTTCCCGATATAAGAACCCTGTACAGCAGTGTCCAGTTTGTTGAATCTTGTCTCCGCTGTGTTAGGATCATCATTAAAACCCATCATCACCAGCAAAACAAAAGGAGAAACATAAGAAGATTTTTTTACCGTGATAAAACTGTCGATGGTAGTTTGAATATCTTTTTGTAAAGCCGTATACGAAGTGATCATCGCATCCCGTTGCGGGCCTTGCGCTGTATTATTGATAGTATTCCCGGCCGTATTCAGCTTTTGTGCCAGGGGGGTAAAGGTTTTCTCAAAATCCTGGAAGTCTTTGTGTGATGCAGAGCCTTTCACCACCCATTTATCCATAGCTCCGTTACTGCCCGTAATAGTGATCGCACTGTTCTCTGCATAAATATTAAACGGCTTCATATCACCAATAGAGACCAGGCAAAGATCAGGTTCCGTCATTTTTCCTTTTAATACAAACACAGATTTGACAGAACTGACCGGCTTACCATTCTTCTTCACCGTTACTTTCTTTTCAGTAACCGTAGTGCTGGCCAGTTCGGTATTGGTATTGGCATTGACCAGTTTTACGACAGTACCTTTTACAAGGCCACTGATATCACCGGTGATCGTAAATCCTTTTTCAGCAGTTGGCTTCTTAACAGCCACCACTGGTTGTGCCATCGTGAGCAAAGGAGACAGCAACAGGATAAAAAATAATTGACTGATTCGATTTGACATAGACTTGTTTTACGCTGAGGGTATTAATAAACCACAAATGTAGAGAATCAGGCAGGACCGGCAAACCGGCTCCCTGCCGTTTAACAATTTTATTGCTCCTAAACGTAGAAATTCCCCGGAAAGATGTCAGTAAAGCGACAAATCTCAGGATAGAATGCCGGACAGGAACTTCCGGGTGGCCTCCCCAACAGGCTCTCCCTTTCCCAATGCATTGATATAAGCAGTCCCGATGATCGCCCCGTTGGCATGGGCACAGGCCGCTTCAAAACTTTGTTTGTCTTTAATACCGAAACCAACCAGTACGGGGTTTTGGAGTTGCATGGCCTGTAACCGTTGCAGGTATTCTTCCACGTTTCCAGTTGCCTTATCACTGCCGGTAGTGGACGAAGAAGACACCGCATATAAAAACCCGGAACTGAGCTGGTCTAATTTCCTGACCCTTTCTTCAGACGTCTCAGGTGTAACTAAGAAAATAAAATCAAGCCCGTATTTTTTAATAATGGCTCCGTATTCTGTTTCAAATTCATACTCGGGCAGGTCGGGCAGGATCAAACCATCCACTCCCACCGCTGCTGCATCTGCACAGAAACGTTCAAAGCCATATTGCAACACGGGATTCATATACCCCATCAGTACAACCGGCAGCTTGATCTCATCCCTGCATTGCCGCAATTGCTCAAACAAAATGGCAATCGTCATTCCGTTGGCTAATGCCACCGAACTGCTATGCTGTATCACCGGGCCATCCGCTAAAGGATCACTGTACGGCATACCCAGTTCAATCAGGTCCGCACCATTAGCCTGCAGGGCTTTCATCACTTCAGCGGTTGCATGTAAATGAGGAAAGCCTGCGGTGCAGTAAACATTAAGCACTGCTTTTTTTTGCCCCTCTAAATCTTCCCTCAAGGGGAGACTTCCGAAGACCCTGCTAATCCTGCTTTTCTGTGTTTGTTCCATTAGCTCTTAATTCGCTTATTGTAAATTGGATTCTTTCAACTACTGATTCTATGCTGTTTTTGACTTCATTGTTACTAAACCTGATCACTTTTATCCCAAAAGAAGAGATATCCTCTTCCCGGATAATATCATGCTCCATCACTTCCTTTAAATTATGTATAGAACCATGAACTTCAATTACCAACTTTAGTTCGTGGCAATAAAAATCTGCTATATACATCCAGATCGGGTGCTGCCGTTTAAATCTGACACCCAGCTGATTTCTTTTTAAATGCAACCATAATAATTTTTCATCCTCTGTTGGGTTCTTCCTTAATTCCTCCGCTCTTTCAAAAATTGGCTTTATGGCTCCATAAAACATATCTCCCATATCATGAACTTTTGAGGCTATAAGAAGCTTCAACAATCGGAGTCCCAAGTCTCCCCTTGAGGGGAGATTTAGAGGGGCAAATTTTTCATGTAGGTATCCAAATCCTTATCCCCTCTTCCGCTCAAACAGATCACTATCACATCGGTCTTTTTAAAATTGATCATCTTCAGTGCATGCAAAGCATGTGCAGATTCCAGTGCCGGGATGATCCCTTCTGTTTTACTCAGTTCAAAAGCCGCATTCAATGCTTTGGTATCGGTGGCACTCATAAAAATAGCCCGGCCCGTTTGAAACAGGTTCGCATGCAAGGGACCGATGCCGGGATAATCTAACCCCGCAGAGATACTATGCGGTTCCACTACTTGTCCATCTGCGGTTTGCATCAGCAGGCTTTTACTGCCATGCAAAATGCCTGGCTTACCGAGTTGCGTGGTGGCCGCACTCATACCACTGTTCACACCGTGACCTGCTGCTTCCACAGCTACTAATTTCACTGAGGGTTCATCTAAGAAATGATAGAATGCACCGGCTGCATTACTGCCCCCACCCACACAGGCGATCACATAGTTGGGTAATTCATTCCCTGTTTTTTCCAGCAATTGTTTGCGCATCTCTTCACTGATCACACTTTGAAACCTGGCCACCATATCCGGGTAAGGATGCGGCCCCACTACACTGCCAATAATATAATGCGTATCATCCGGGTGATTGATCCAGTCACGGATAGCTTCATTCGTCGCATCTTTCAGGGTCTTACTACCGCTGGTGGCCGGTATCACCGTAGCGCCGAGCATTTTCATTCTCGCCACATTCGGCGCCTGCCGTTCAATATCTTTTTCACCCATATACACGATGCACTCCACTCCTTTCAACGCACACACCGTAGCAGTTGCAACGCCGTGCTGACCGGCTCCTGTTTCTGCAATGATCCGTTTCTTCCCAAGCCGTTGTGCCAGTAATATCTGTCCGACGGTGTTATTGATCTTATGAGCACCGGTATGACAAAGATCCTCCCGCTTAAGGTAGATATTGGCACTGTACCGTTTACTCATCCGTTCTGCATGATACAAGGGCGTTGGCCTCCCCACATAATCCCGCAGCAGATCATTGAATTCTTTTTGAAAACCTTCCTCATAAATAATGTCAAGGTACTTTGTCCGCAGCTCTTCCACATTGCGGTGCAGCATTTCGGGGATATAGGCCCCGCCGAAGGAACCATAATAACCCTGTTCATTGGGCTGCTGGTATGTTTGTGTTGTTTCCATTTTCATTTTTTGTATCCAGGCGATAGTGCTACTATCATCGCCGGTTGCGTCGCACTCTTGAACGTTCAGTAACTCTAATCTAGTCTCCACTTGAAACTTCATCAACTTCAAATAATTTTTTACCCAAACTATTAGTTTCTGGGAGAATTTCTTTTGGCAAAGGCCCAAAATCTGTTACATAAAGCGGAAGATTCTTAATCATTCTATATTCTGTTAAGTACTTCTCTCTTATCCAAGGCTGGCCAAAAACAGTTATTGCATTATAATATAAAAGTACTTGCTCATAATTTGAAAGCTGTGCCCTAATAGTTTTTATGTACGAATACTTGTTTTCGATAACCTTTTCATCTTGCATTGCTACATATTTTACCATCTGGTAAAGATGTCTAAAATAATGCCCAAGCCTTGAATTGTGACCCGAAAAAGGCATATACTTAATATTTGGGATATTCAACACTTCTGTTGCCTGCTTTATTGGTATACCATTAAGCGTTGAATCCTTTATTATAAATTGAATCTGAAAGCTATGAAAGCCATGCCGAAACTGAGCTTGAATGCTTTTTACAATATTTAAGAACTCCTTCAAAAGAGGGTTATAATATTCGCCAAGAACCTTGTACTTAGAAGAGCTTCCTAGCTTATCATTAATTTCCAACTTATGTTCTTCAACTCCGTCAAAAAAAACCAAATATGCTAATTTGATTAAGTGAGTCTTTGAATAATACTCCTCCTTAACAACACCTTTTCCAATTAAAATCTTGTTTGCCATTTCTGCCGTCCGATATGAAAGTCTTAACTCATCAACCATAGAAACAAAAATTATTCTCCCTTTCACCTTATCGTCCTGATTATGAAATCCAACAATTTCAAACTCTTGAACATTATCCCGGTGAATTTTTAATAGCTCAAAAAATTTGTTTTCAAATCGCTCAACCTTTAAATCAGTTTCTTGTGAGTCAAATCGATTGATTTGCTCTTTATTAAATTGATACTGTACCCAAAAAGCTATAAAAGTTAAAAAAGCCGCTATAATTGCAATAAAAGGCCCCATTATCCCACCGATCGTATCGCCAATTGGTCCAGTTTTATTAAAGTCCAAGGAAAAAAAAGAGCGACTTGTAAACAAATAAGGGAAAAAACAAACAAGGAAAATAAGTAATAAAAAAACTAAAAACCAGAACCATAGTTTCTCAAATATTTTCTTCTCTTGCTTCATACTCTGCTTATTTTATCAATCTTGTGATATATGTTCTATTATATCATTTAATCTTCAACCCCTGCTTAAACTGCAATACCAGTTTCATATCCTTCATTCCCGGCGCTGTTTCAAACCGGCTGTTAATATCAACACCAAAGAAATCAGGATGTTTAAATCCCTTCACTTTTGTTGCATCCTCCGGGCTGATACCGCCACTTAAAAAGAAAGGCTTCTCAATTTTAGCTTTGGTTAGTATACTCCAGTCAAATTGTTTGCCCGTGCCGCCAAAACTTTCTTTCAATCCTCCATTATCAAACAGGTAATAATCGCAGGCGGCATCGTACTTCGCCACTAATTTATCAATATCCGCTCCATCCGTTACCCGGAATGCCTTGATCACTTCCACCTCACTACCCAGGTCCTCGCACATCTCCGGGCTCTCATCTCCGTGCAGTTGCACCGCATCCAGTCCATATTCATCAATTGCATCCAGCACTTCGATCATTTCAGGGTTTACGAATACACCCACTTTCTTCAAATCGAAATCTGCATTCTTGAGCTCTTTGCCGGATAATTTCTCTCCCATGTATCTTGGAGAATCCTTATAAAAGATCAGTCCGGCAAAATCAACGCCCAGTCCGTCTAATTGCTGCAGTTGTTTCATGGTGCTGATACCACACACTTTGATATTCATCGTTGTTTATTTATTTGTTTCACCCTTTCATATTCTTCACAAACTCCCTCACTTTTTCCATACTCTTTACCCCGGCACTCACTTCAAACCTGCTGTTGATATCCACCGCAAATAATTTCCTTGCTTCCGGCAAGGCGGCAAACTCTTTCAGCTTCTCTTCGTCACCCGGCTCAATACCACCACTCAGGAAAAATAATTTATTGGTATTCGTTCCCTTCAAGACATTCCAGTCAAATTTTTTACCCGTTCCACCATATCCTGACCCCAGTGTATCGAACATATACATATCACATCCTTCGTGAAAAGGCCTTACCATCCAGTCGATCGGGTCATTATCACTCAGCCGGAAGGCTTTGATCACCGATACATAGTTGGCTACCTTTTCACAGAACCGTTCCGATTCATCGCCATGCAACTGCACCATATCCAGCCGGTAATCTTCCACCGTCTGCATCAGCTCTTCGTACGGCATATTGACAAAGACCCCCACTTTCCCGATACGGCCACCGGTCTTTTTCATTTTTTCCGGGCTGATCTTTTTGCGGACAAACCTTGGTGACTTTTCATAGAAAATGAACCCGGCCAGGTCAACACCCATTTCATCCAGGGCATTTACTTGTTCGGGCAATGTCATGCCACAAACTTTAATTCGCATAAGCTTTTGCTTTTATGGTTAAATAAATCAGCAAAAGCAATCGTATAGATCATTATTCATTCGCCAACACGTTGCAGGTCGATCACAAACTGTTCAAAAGCCAGCCCGGGATATTCTTTCTTCATAAAATTCTCCCCGATCAAAAATCCTTTGAATCCTGCTTTCCTTAAAGTTACGATTGTCTGTACCTCACTGATGCCACTTTCTGCCACCGCCGGTTTATCCGTTGGTATCTTGTTGATAAGCCCCAGCGATATATCAATATCCACTTCAAAGGTCTTCAGGTTGCGGTTATTCACTCCCACCATATCCACTTCATCGCAGATATGATCCAGTTCTTCCTCGTTATGTATCTCCAGCAATACTTCCAGCCCGATGCTTTTGGCATAGGCAGCAAACTGTTTTACTTCGTCTTTCGTTAAGCAGGCCGCAATCAATAGGATCACATCAGCCCCAAAAGCTTTCGCCTCTGCGATCTGCCATTGATCCACAATAAAATCTTTCCGCAGCACCGGTATATCCGAGATCACTTTGGTTTGAATCAGGTCATCCAGGTCACCACCAAAGAATTCTTCATCCGTCAATACAGAAATACCGGCAGCCCCTAAATCATTATAAGCTCTCACCACCGGCTCCACTTCCAGCTCTTTTGTTTTGAACCAGCCTTTGCTGGGACTCTTGCGTTTGAATTCTGCTATGATACTGGTACTGCCTTCGGCAAGTAAACTTTGCGTCAAGGAGCGGTTACTAACCTTCCAGAAAAATCCATCCCGTTCAAACCGTTCGATGGAACTCATCGGCTTGAATTTTTCAATCTCCTTTCTCTTATTCGCAACAATCGTATCTAAGATCGTACTCATTGTAAGGCTATCAATTTTTTCAGTGATGCATTTGCTTTCCCGCTTTCCAGGCTTTCCACGGCGGCCTGGTAGGCACCGTCATAGCTTGTATAATTGCCGGTGCAATATAAAGCCATTGCAGCATTGGCCAGCACCACGGCATTCTGTGCCCAGCTGCCTTCCCCGCTGACGATCCTGGTAAATATCTTTGCCGCTTCTTCAAGGGTATTACCGCCCTGTATATCCTGCGGGTCAACCGTTCGTTTACCCAATTGTTCCGGCGTCATGATCCTTTCGCCTTCATTCGTGATCACTTTGGTATCATTGGTCAGCGATATCTCATCGTAACCATCCAGGCTGTGAATGATGGTAAATGATTTCTCCGTTTGTTGCAACAGGTAATTATAAATACGGGCCATCTCCAAACTAAATACACCTACCAACTGGAAAGCCGGATCTGCCGGGTTAACCATGGGCCCGAGCATATTGAAAAAAGTTCGCATGGCCAGGTTCTTCCGGATCGGCCCCACTACTTTTAATGCCGGGTGAAATAAGGGAGCATGTAAAAAACAGATGCCTGCTTCTTCCACTTCCCTTTTCAGTTTATCATTATCCGCTTTGAACCTGTAACCAAGTTGCTCCATCACATTGGATGCACCACTCACCGAAGAGGCACCATAGTTGCCATGCTTGGCTACTTTTTGCCCGGTGCCTGCTACAATAAAACAACTGAGGGTGGAGATATTGAAGGTGTTTTTTCCATCACCGCCGGTGCCAACAATATCAATTGTAGCATGCCCTCCCAAATTAACAGGCACACATAATTCCAGCAACGCATCCCGGAAACCCTGCAACTCTTCAATCGTGATGCTGCGCATCAGGTACACGGTCATAAATGCCGTTACTTCATGTTCATTGTAAACACCCTTCCCGATATTCACCAGTACATTCTTTGCCTGCTCCCTGCTTAGCGTTTTATGCTCAAATAAATATTGCAGAATCTTCTTCATTGTCTCATTTTCAAATTGACTAATTATGCTTCAACCAGTTTCTTAAAATCGTTTCTCCCACCGGCGTCAATACACTCTCCGGGTGAAACTGCACTCCCTGCACATCATATGTTTTATGCTGTAAAGCCATGATGTACTTATTATCGTCCCTGGCAGTTACTTCCAGTTCAGCCGGGAAATTTTCATCACTTACGATCCAGCTATGATAACGTCCAACTTCCAATTCATCGGGTAATCCATTAAATAAATAACTTCGGACTTCCGACTTCGGACTTCCGACTTCTATCTTCGTAGCCACTCCATGATACACGGTACTTAAATTCTCCAGCTTACCACCAAAAGCTTCTCCAATGGCCTGGTGACCGAGACAAACGCCCAATATACTTTTGGTAGCTGCATATTCTTTGATCAGCGGTAATAACAAACCGGCTTCTTCGGGGATACCCGGACCCGGTGATAAGATGATCTTATCATAATCTTTCACTTTCTCTAATGGCAACTGGTCGTTACGGAATACATCCACTTTGCCGTGTATGATCTTCTCCACCAGGTGCACCAGGTTGTAGGTAAAGGAATCGTAATTATCGAATACTAATATTTTCATACCCTGAAAAGTTCATGGTTGATGGTTCATCGTTCATGGCTATTCAACATGAACGATGAGCCCGTATTATAAAGTTTCTGCTATCTCAATTGCTTTTTTCAATGCCCCGAGTTTATTATTCACTTCCTGCAATTCATTTTCCGGCAAGGATGCCACCACCACACCGGCTCCTGCCTGGCAGGTTAATGTATTGCTCTTACTCAAAAATGTCCTGATCATGATAGCATGATTACAGCTTCCGTCAAACCCAATAAAACCAATTGCACCACCATAATAACTCCTGTCCGTTGGTTCATAACTGCTGATCAGCTGCATGGCTTTGATCTTGGGTGCGCCACTTAAGGTGCCCGCCGGAAATGTTTTAGCTACCAATTCAAAAGGATTGCTGCCGGCTCTTACTTTACCGGTTACCTCACTGACCAGGTGAATGACATGCGAATAATATTGCACCTGCTTATAATGCGCCACTACCACTTCATCACACAAACGGCTGAGATCATTGCGGGCCAGGTCTACCAGCATCACATGCTCTGCATTCTCTTTGGCATCTTTTAATAACCGTTCTGTTTCCAGCCTGTCCGTTTCCTCGTCACCGGTTCGTTTGAATGTACCTGCTATCGGGTGCAGCACTGCTTTCCCGTTCTGAATAATGAGGTGTGCTTCGGGAGAAGAACCCATCAGTTTATAATCACCATAATCAAAGAAAAATAAATACGGAGAAGGATTGATACTGCGCAGGGCCCTGTACACATTGAATTCATCCCCCGTAAATCCCTGCTGAAAACGACGGCTCAGAACGATCTGGAACACATCACCCCGGTGACAACTGGCAATTCCTTTTTGCACCATTGCTTTATACTCTTCACCGGTCATATTGGATGTTTCCTCTCCTTTTTTCTTAAAGGGATAAACAGGAACATCCTTACCTCTGATCAGTGACTCCACCACCGCCAACTCGCTTTCAATTCCCCTGATGCTATTTTCACAGATGAATAATTCGTCTTTGAAATGATTGAAGGCAATGACGTATTGGTAAAGACGATACCGCATTAACGGAATAACTGCGGACGATGAGCTATGAGCAGCGAGATTAATCGTATCAAAAAACTGTACGGCATCATAGTTGGTATAACCAAACAAGCCCTGCGCAAATTTTGCTTCTTTGGTTGCCGTGCTGCTGATCTCAAATTTTTGCATGAAGTCCCACAGCAATTGCGGCACAGAGCCCGGATCGCTGATAGCCACCTTTTCAGGTTGCTGCCCCGGCAATTTGAATTCGATACTGCTGGACGAACTGATCTCCATCCCGGCAATCGCATTGATGCCGATAAAGGACCAGCTGTTTTCGGCAGAATGATGATCGGTGCTTTCCAGCAGCACCGTGTCCCGGAACCGGTCCCGCAGCCGCAGGTAAATGCCCACGGGTGTGAACACATCCGCCAGCATTCTTTTCGCACTGGTATTGATCGCTATTTTCTTCATATCCTTTCTTCCTTGTTTGAATGACAAAGCCCCGGGTAGTCCGGGGCTTTGTAGTAATATGCTTCTATAAACATAGTTATGACCTTACAAACCCCTTAGAGTTGTATGCCACCACCACTGATTATGTACAATTGTTTTGTTCATTGTGTTACAAATATAAAAGCAAAACCATTATCGCCAAATTCTTTTTAGATTTAACCCATGAAACGGCCCAAACTTCTGCTTCTTTTGTTCCTCCTCTTACCTTTTCTCCTGTATGCGGGGGGAAAGGATACAGTGGTTAAAACCGTAATGGTTTCGTTTACCTATTCCAAAACCATTTTCCCGGAAAGCTGGCAACCGGCCCCGATCAATGCCAGAGGCGAGATGATCAGTACAGGTGAAGTGGCAAGAAGTAAAGAGGCAAGTATACTCGCCTTAGAAAAATACCCGGAAACACTGCTGGATAAAAACCTCCGGGCCGTGTACTGGTTAAAGAATATGCGCTTCTATGATGTGGGATATGGCGGCACTAATTCCAATGATGCGTTGTTTCTCACGAATGACGGAGAACTGATGGGTTACACGATGAAATATATGGAACAGACCCTGCACCATGAATTTTCCAGCATCCTGTACAGGAACTATAAAAAGCTGTTCAACGATTCGGTATGGATCGCTGCCAATGCGTATAATTTTGATTATAACGATCCGGAAGCCGGCGTGGGTGCCATCCGGAAAAATGCTTCCTCGCAGGATATAGATACCGCTTTCTGTGCTATTGGTATGCTGACACAATATGCCATGTCGAGCCTGGAAAATGATCTGAACACTTTTGCGCAAAATCTTTTCTGTCCTTCCCCCGGTTTCTGGAAAGCCGTTGATAATTATCCCCGCATCCGCAGCAAGGTCAGTTTACTGATCAATTTTTATAATAAATTAAATCCCCTCTTTACCGAAACTTATTTCCGGCAATTCGCCAATTCAAAACAGTAACCATGCTTATTCAACATAAAAAAGTCGGCAATAAAGGTTTATTCTTTGTGCAGCAGGATGGAAATATTCTTGCTGAAATGACCTATACCATGCCCTCTGCAGAGAAAATGATCATTGACCATACCGAAGTAAGTGATGAACTCCGTGGTCAGAACGTGGGTTATCAATTAGTACATACTGCCGTTGAATATGCAAGAACGCATAAGCTGACCATCATTCCGCTTTGCCCTTTTGCCAATGCCGTATTTAAAAAGAAACCGGAATATGCAGATGTGCTGAATTGACTCCTTTCGCCATTTATATAATAGAATAACATTTTATCCTCTTCCTGCTTGCTTCATACTTATTGTGGCTTAACTTCCCTTTTCTAAATCACCACATATGTCTGCCAAACATTTTTTTATTGCATTAGTATTTTTTGCAATTGGTATCACGGGATACAACCAGGATGATGCCGCTTACAAAACACCGCCGCAGGCCATTGCCGATATGCTGCTGGCCAAACCCACTCCCAATATCAGCCTTGATGATAAAGGAGAATGGATGTTATTTACCGAAAGCAACAGTTATCCTTCGGTGGAAGAACTGGCCCGGCCTGAATTAAAGATCGCCGGGATGCGCATTAACCCCAACAATTTTGCCCCCAGCCGCCAGAATTTCATCAACAACCTGTATTTAAAGAACATTGCTACCGGTAAGGAATATAAAATTACCGGCCTGCCTTCTCCCCTTGCTGCCGGCAGTATCAGCTGGAGCCCCAATGATAAAAAGATCGCCTTCACGCATACCACCACTTCAAAAGTGGACCTGTATGTAATTGATATCGCCACGCAAAAGGCAACAAAAGTCAATAAAGCTGCACTGAATGGATTGATGGGCACTTATCAATGGTATGATGATAATACGTTATTGTACCGTACCATTATCAAACCGGCCGCAGCCGCACCACCCAAACCGGCTGTTCCCAAAGGACCGGCTACGCAGGAGAATTATGGCAAGGCTTCTCCCCGCCCTACTTTCCAGGATATGATCAAAAGTCCTTATGACGAAGAACTCTTTGCTTTTTATACCACGGCTCAATTGGTAAAAAATGTAAAGGGAGTGGAAACAAAGATCGGGCAGCCTGCTATCTACAGTATGATCAGTGTGTCTCCTGATAAAAAATACATGCTGTTGCGTACACTGAAAAAACCTTTTTCGTACCTCGTACCGGCACAGGGATTTCCATCCGATGTATTTATTACGGATATCAACGGCAAAAAAATAAAACAGGTAGCTGATCTTCCTTCGGCGGAAACAGCACCCGGTGGTAATGATAATGTGCAGTTAGTGCCCCGTGGTTTTGAATGGAGGGATGATGAAGCTGCCACCTTAGTTTGGTGCATGCCGCTCGACAGTGGTTTAATCAGGAAAGCAGCCGAATACCGGGATGCTGTGTATGCACAGCCTGCTCCTTTCACTGCGGAACCGGTTGAACTATTCAAAACAAAAATGCGATACCGCGGCACCACCTGGGGCGATAAGAATTTAGCCCTGGTAACAGAAGGACTCACCGGTAAACAAACCACGCAACTCGACCGCTACAACCCAACCACGGGTGACCTCGAAAAATTGATTACAAGAAATACAACCGATGCCTATTCCAATCCCGGTTTCCCGGTGCTGGATAAAAACCAGTACGGCCGTAATGTGATCAAAACAATTGACAACGGCAATAAGATATTAATGAACAACACAACGGGCAGTTCGCCCGAAGGTGATAAACCCTTTCTCGCCACGTTTGATGTGCATACCAAAAAGCAAGAGATCGTCTGGCGCTGTGCTGATGGGTATTTTGAGAACGTGGTAAGGGTATTGGATGCGGATAAACTGCAACTCTTAACAAGAAGAGAGAGTGAAAAAGAAATGCCGAATTACTGGATCAAAAATCTGAAGCTGCGTATTGCTGACCGCCAGCTCACCGAATTCAAAAACCCCTACCCGCAGTTAGAGGGTGTGACCAAAGAAAAGATCAAATACAAAAGAGCCGATGGTGTGGACCTGACCGGTGACCTGTATTTACCCAAGGGCTATGATGCAAAACGGGATGGCAAACTGCCCGTCTTTATCTGGGCTTATCCTGCTGAATATAATTCGGCGGCTGATGCGGCACAGATCCGTGGCAGTGAACATAAATTCACCCTGCTCAACTGGGGTTCGCCTGTTTATTATGTAACGCAGGGCTATGCCGTACTGAATAATGCAGAAATGCCCATTGTGGCTACCGACAAAGACAAAAAGCCCAACGATAATTTTATTGACCAGTTAAAGATGAATGCAGAAGCAGCTATCAATACGCTTGACTCTCTCGGTGTGGGTGACAGGAATCGGGTGGCGGTTGGCGGACATAGTTATGGTGCATTTATGACGGCGAATTTATTAGCCCATACCAATCTCTTTAAAGGCGGTATTGCCAGAAGCGGTGCTTACAACAGGACACTGACACCGTTTGGTTTCCAGAATGAAGACCGTAACTACTGGCAGGCCCCCGATCTTTATCATGATATGAGCCCCTTCAGTTATGCTGATAAAATTAAAACACCGCTGCTGCTGATCCATGGTGATGCAGACAATAATACCGGCACCTTCCCCATCCAGAGTGAGCGGATGTTCAATGCCATTAAAGGCAATGGCGGCACGGCCAAATATATCAGCCTGCCTTATGAAAGCCATGGTTATGCCGGCAGAGAAAATATCCTGCATACCCTGGCCGAACAGTTTGGCTGGTTAGAAAAATATGTAAAGAATGCGCCGAAACCTGCTGAGAAGAAAGAACAGAAAGCATTCTGAGCCTGTCGAAGAGTGAGCGGAGCTGAAGAATGAGCTTATCGAAGAATGAGCGGAGCCGAAGAATAAATATCAAAAATACTACCTTACAATCCCGGTCTTGTACCGGGATTTTTTTTCACTAACTTTTTTATAAACAGGCTGAAGCCGCTGAGAATCAAACCGACAATTTTTTGAGGTTGTCAAACAAAATAGTTCGTAGTTTCGACAATACACACGTTAGCGGTAATTACTCAGACAACCACCACCATATGACTTGTAAACTTTGCAAAGAGAGAGAAGCGGACAAAAAGAATACTCATTATTTAACTGACAGTATAATAAGGTCTTGTTTAAACGAAGATGGAGTTAACGTTAGAGAGAAGGGATATATGTTTGAGGTTTCCAATTCAACGCCATTTATTGACTTTAATTTTCAGAGAGAAACTTCTCAAAATTCTATTTTAGAAGCATTAGGAAGAGAGCCAACCGAAGAAGAAATTGCCAATGCAAAACAAATTGCATATTCAGTTGACTATGTTTTTTGTAATACCTGTGAAGGAATATTTACAGAAATTGAAGAACAATTCAATCAAACAATTTTACCTAAATTAAGAGGCAATGATTTAACAGGGACAAGTGAACTATCGTTTCCAGAGAAAATTATTATACGCAAATTTTTTCTCTTACAAGTTTGGCGTACATCAGTTTGCGACCCAACATTCAATATTCCACAAGCACTACAAGACGAATTAAGAGAAATAGTATTTGACAAAAATATTTCAGACCAAAGAGTGACAGCAATACCATTAAACGTAACTTATCTGAATACTTTGGGTGACGATTTTGAGTACACAAAAAATTTGGTCGGTATTGGAATTGTTGAAGGCAATTATGTAATATTTTTTAATGACTTTACAATTCAAGCTTTTGAAAACGAAGCATCAATAAAATATATAGACATCTACGGTATAAATGCAAAAGACACCTTTAATCATTTCACAAATCGAAACGAAGAAAATTTTATCATCAAAGTAATTGGGAACGTAGAAAGAATTGAAGTTTCTAACGCATACTTTCATCAAGAAAAAGTCGTAAAGGTTTTAAACTTTTATAGACAAACATTCCAAAGCCAATGTTTAGCTTCATTCGGACAAATGCCATCTGAAAGATTGACAGCAACTTTTATTAATGGGATTATTTATGGCAAAGATTGTACTGATGCAACGAGATATACAGCAGACAGATTTCTTAAGTATTCGTATGCGTTCTTTGACAGACTATATAACTACCGCTAACATGAACTGTGTAAAAAATCAAGCAAAAAGTTCAATGATACACCTTTATTAATTTCTGCCATAGTTCAGCCCCGCACCGAAATAAGCCACGGGCAAAGCACAAAACACCCTTAATTCCCCCAAAAGAGGGATATAAACATCCTCCCCGCTATTTTACCTTTAATGTTAATTGTAAATACCCCTGTTATGAAAAGAGGACTGTTTTGTATAGCCCGGATAACCGCTTTTAGTTTAGCTCTCTTATTCGCCGGTCTTATCAGCAATGCCCAAACCCTGCAGGGAAAATACACATTGGTCAAAGACAGTGATGGCAAATCACCCAAAAACCAGGCGGTGATCTCGCTGACCTTTGCTCCCGGCACTTTCAAACTGAAAGCAGCCATGCCGGGGCAGACCGTGGAAGATAATGGTACGTATAAGATCACGGGAAATAACATCACGATCATCTTTAAAGAAATGGAACAGGGTAAACAAACAGGCCCGTTCAGCAACGTAGATGGTACCCTTACCCTTCCCTTTAAAATGCTGAGTAACGAAAAAGGAACATCCACCTGGCAAAAAGAAGGAACCTTACCGGCTGCGGCAACAGTTGTAACGGGTACGGTACCGCAGATCATAGCACAAACATTAGCCGATGCAAAGAGCAAAGCTAAGTATTATGAACAGGTAGATAAAAATGCAGCGATCACCGCTAAGAAACTAAAAGGGAATATGGCGCAGGCCTATTATATCAATGCGATGGTTTGTTATTTTAAGAACCTGCGGCCCGATGCCCTGTACGGTTATGCCAAAGCAGCGCAACTGCAACCCACCAATGGTCTTTTTTTAAATAACCTTGCCTTATTGCTGATGGATAACAGCAAATACGGTGATGCCATCGCCTTGCTGAAAGAAGTAACAAGAACTTTCCCCAACCTGGCTTCTCCATTTGGCAACCTGGCGATCGCTTATTACAAAACCAATGATATGGTGAGGGCTGATTCGGCCAACCGGGTGGCCCGCCGTATTGACCCGCAGAATGGATTGTATTGTTATACCGAGGGCAAGATCAAAGAAAAAAAAGGGAAGAAAGAAGGAGCACAAAAAAGCTTTGAGGAAGCCTGGGATCTTGGCTATGCCGGTGAAGGACGGGAAGGTGCCAGGGGAAAAAATGCATCCGTTGCAAAAAGCCCTACTCCCGTTAAATCATCCAAACCCAACAGCAATAAACCAAAAACGAATAAGCCACAAACCAAAGAAGAAAAACTGGCACAATGGGAAGGCCATTATGAAGCTGAAGTAGCCAGTGCAAGATCAGGTGAAACTGCGGCTGATGCCAATACAAAATTTGGCGATGGGCTGGGCAGTACCAATATCAATTTGCAAACGCTTGCCTGCGCCAAAGAGTTTTCGATGGATATTTCCCGTATGGGTAATATCAGCGGCACGGGAAACGTATTGTATGTGTACCAGGGCGGCACTGCTGCTCCTGCCATGGGTGTGATCCCTGCCCCGGTTGCCGGCACGATGGGCGGTTTTACCAGCAACCTGAAAGATGGTTTCCAGATAAGAGACTGGAGTTTCAGCGGCACCATTGATGAAGATGGCAATGTTGAAATTCATGGAATGCCTTCCGGTGAACTGGATTTATTAAATGTGGGCAAATGGCAAAAGATAAAAACATGGTCACCACTTCCGCCGGATGGTCCGGGTGCAGCGATGAAAGGGCCTTTTCATATGAAAATGAAAATGGATGAAAAAGGAGTTCCTTTTATTACCGTGAATCAATACCTGGCGCTGAATGATAAACTGATCCGCCGGGTGCATTACCAGGCCTTTATTGTAAGAACGGATGGAGACATTACACCCAAATGTGATGGTCCCCAGGCACCGGAGCCTGCCAAATGTGCGGCCACTGAATCTATTAAAACAAAAGTTACCTTCTCCCCCAATGATGTGGTCAGCATTGAAGCCTCCAACACCTTTACCAAAGGACCCAACGGGGTACAATCACAACAGGAAATGGGAGTGAATGTTACCGGTAGTTTGGAAATCGGGCCTGTAGGTGCCGGTGTTGAATTCCATCCATCGGATAACAGCTATGAGCTTTCTGTTGGTGTGGGTGTGGATACGGAAGATCTTTTAAAAGGAAGCCCGATCAGTTTCGGCGAAAAACTGGACCTGATCTATGATTCCAAATGCGGCTGGGGAGTTAAAGCATCAGCGGGACTGAAAAACAAATTCTCTTCCACCAGCTATTCGGTGGAGGGAGTTATCTTCTTTAATAAAGGTTTATAGTTGCAGCGTTTACCGGAAAGGCTTTCTGTTTATCTTCGGTGGAGAAAAATGATTCTCTTCAAGAATGAACAGAACCGCCTATATCGCCATCAGCTACAGCAAAAGAAAAGAACTGACGGAAGAACTAACCGCTATCAAAGAAGCGGTACTGGCTTCGGGTATAAATCCTTTTGTATTTGCTGAACAATTTCAATTCAATCCTGCACAGGAAAAACAAATGATGCAGGAAGCGATGCGACAAATAGATGCTGCTGATTTGCTGATCGCAGAAACATCTGACAAAGCCATTGGTATCGGCATCGAAGCCGGGTATGCCAAAGCAAAAGGCAAATCTGTTATCTACCTGCGAAATAAAAAAGCGGATCACTCCACCACCCTCTCCGGCATCTGCGACCAACAGATTATTTATGAAAATAGTATTGATCTGAAAGAGAAACTGCAAATAATCTTAAACCAGGTAATGAACCCCTGAACGACTCAAAACTCCGGACTCCCGGCTAACTACTCCCGACTCCTTACCTTTGCCCCATGGCAGAAGATTTACAAATAGCAAAAGGCACGAAAGCTGAACAATACAGTTCCTTATTACCGCAGATCAAAGGATTACTGGAAGGAGAAAATGATCTCATTGCGAATACAGCAAATGTAGTGGCCGCATTGAAGGAACAATTCGGCTGGTTCTGGGTCGGATTTTATTTTGTAAAGAATGACGAACTGGTTCTCGGGCCTTTCCAGGGACCTGTTGCCTGTACCCGTATCAAAAAAGGACGTGGTGTATGCGGCAGCAGCTGGGCACAGCAGCAAACACTGATCGTTCCGGATGTAGAAAAATTCCCGGGACATATTGCCTGCAGCAGTTTATCCAAATCGGAAATCGTGGTACCGGTGATCCGCAATAAGGAAGTAGTGGCGGTGCTCGATGTGGACAGTGATGTTTACGACCAGTTTGATGCAACCGATCAGCAATTCCTGGAAGAAATTGTCAGCCTGGTCAATTTCTGATGTTAGTCACCTATTCCATAATCGTATCAGGCAAAGTGCAGGGAGTGTTTTACCGGCAAAGTACCAAAGAGAACGCTGTTGCAGCAGGTATTACAGGAACCGTTGAAAATCTTCCCACCGGGCAGGTAAAAATAATAGCGACAGGCACAAAAGAACAAATTGAGGCATTAACAGGTTGGTGCAAAAAGGGTCCGCCAAAAGCAATAGTAACAAGTATTGAAATAACTGAACTTCCTTTGCAACCCTTCGGCCAATTCAGTATTATAAGATAGTGAACGTCTCCTATCTCAAATTGGCGAACATATCCTTCGTCATCGCTGCCAGGTCAAATTCTTCTTTCCAGCCCCAGTCTTTATTCGCTACAGAATCATCAATGCTCTGCGGCCAGCTGTCGGCAATGGCCTGCCGGTAATCCGGTTTATAACTGATCGAAAAATCAGGAATATGGTTTTTGATCTCGGCTGCTATTTCTTTGGGAGAAAAACTCATACCGGAAACATTATACGAAGTGCGGATCGAGATTTTCTTAGCCGGTGCTTCCATCAGTTCAATGGTAGCCCTGATCGCATCGGGCATATACATCATCGGCAGGTAGGTATCTTCTTTCAGGAAACATTCATATTTTTTCTCTTCCAGTGCCTCGTGAAATATTTCTACTGCATAATCCGTGGTGCCACCACCTGGTGCAGATTTATAGGAGATCAAACCGGGATAACGAAGGCTTCTCACATCCACACCAAACCGGTTATGAAAATAATGGCACCAGAATTCGCCGGCATATTTACTGATACCATACACAGTAGTGGGTTCAATGATGGTTTGCTGCGGGCAATCTTTCTTTGGAGATGTCGGGCCAAAAACCGCTATAGAAGATGGCCAGTACACTTTATGCAATTTCTCTTCCCTGGCAATATCCAGCACATTCAGCAGGCCCTGCATATTCAGGTTCCAGGCCAGGCCGGGGTTCTTTTCACCGGTGGCAGAAAGGATCGCTGCCAGTAAATAGATCTGCGTAATATTCTGGCGGATCACCTGCACATGCAGCATTTCTTTGTTCATCACATCCAGTGATACATAAGGACCCGTTCCTTCCAGCAGGGGATTTTGTTCCCGCAGATCCGAAGCGATCACATTGGCATTTCCATATATTTTTCGCAGGGCCAGTGTCAGTTCCACACCTATCTGGCCGGAAGCACCGATCACTAAAATTTTATCTTTTACCATAGCAAGCTTTATAGGGTTGCAATATAAGGAAAGGTTGTGAAGTTGATAAGTTGACAGGTTAATAAGCACAAACAACAACTATGCTCTCTTTAAACTTGCAAACTTATCAACCTGTCAACTTCCCTCCCTTTCATTAACTTCGCAGCATGCAACAATTTCTGAAAGACCTTTTTGCGGGTCAGTCGTATGACGAAACAAATTTTTTCCTGCTGGCAGGCCCCTGCGTGGTGGAAAGTGAAGAACTGGTGATGGAAGTGGCCGAAAAAGTAGCAGGTATTTGTAAGAACCTGGGTATCCCCTATGTATTCAAAGCATCTTACCGCAAAGCCAACCGCACCAGTGCCAGTTCTTTTACCGGTTTGGGTGATGAAGCGGCATTAAAGATATTGGGTAACGTAAAAAAACAACTGGGATTGCCGGTAGTATCGGATATACATGCACACGAAGAAGCTGCCATGGCCGCGGAGTATGTTGATATTTTACAAATACCTGCTTTTCTATGCAGGCAAACAGATTTGTTAGTGGCAGCAGCGCAGACAGGAAAGATCGTGAATGTGAAGAAAGGACAATTCCTTAGCGGGCAATCCATGAAATTTGCCGCAGAAAAGATCCGCCAGGCAGGAAATGATAAAGTAATGCTCACCGAAAGAGGAACTACGTTTGGTTACCAGGACCTGGTGGTGGATTACCGCAATATTCCCTGGATGCAGGAACATGGAGCGCCGGTGGTGATGGATGTAACGCATTCATTGCAACAGCCCAATCAAACCAGTGGTATCACCGGTGGCAACCCGCAACTGATCGGAACGATTGCCAAAGCTGCGATTGCAACCGGCGCTGATGGCTTGTTTATTGAAACCCACCCTAACCCCGCTGTGGCAAAAAGTGATGGGGCGAATATGTTACGATTAGACCTGCTGGAATCCTTACTGGAACAGGCATTGAAGATCAGGAAAGCGGTTATATAAAATTGTATTGGATAATAATAAGAAAGGGCTGTGAATTCATTCTTCACAGCCCTTTTTCTTTTATACTTCTTGCTAGTACTTATTATCGCAGGTCTACTTCTTCCACACCGGGGTATTTGCTTTTATTAAAAACAAATTCAGCATCAGCGATAGCAGTGTTTGTTTTCATACTGGTCATGGTGTAGCTATACCTGTTCCCTGCATTCTCCAATACTTTGGTACTGTAAATAGTTTTTGCATTTTTATCAACCAGCAGGTACACTTTGTGAAAGGCTTTTGTTTTGTCGATCGGGGTCATTTCAATTTCCTGTAAGGTTTTACCCGCCTGTTTCTTTTCGCCATTCAGGATATAATAAAAATCCTTATCGTAGAAATTGGTAAATAATTTTTGCGGGGTGATCGTTCCGCCGGAAGCATCGAGGTTGCTGATAGTTACTTCATTGGCTGCTTTATCATAGTTCCAGACCGTCTTGCCATCACAAAATATTTCCTGCCCGCTGAAACTTACCCTGTATTTAGTGCCTTTCATTTTCAAGGTACCTGTTTTGGTAGATAAGACTTTACCGGCTGCGTTTTCCACCGTGTATTTGAAACCAGCCTGCACCGATGTAAAGGTTTTGAATTTGGCACTGACAGCATCCAGCACTTTTTTAGCTTCCGGGTCGTTACGGGTAGGATTTGTTTGCGAAAACGATACAATACCACTCAGGAATACTACAGCTAACAGGTAAACTTTCTTCATCATATTATCTTTTTTATAGACGGGTGCAAAGATAGGGTCTCTTATTTGTTATCAGGACTGACAATCATCAGGCCGGGTTGCAAGGGATTACTCCTTCTTAACAGTATTCTAACCCAATGCATCCAGGTGTTGTTGCAGATCAATTTCTGTTTTAATTAATACATCACGGGCCTTGCTTCCCTGGTTGGGACCTACAATACCTGCCGCTTCCAGCTGATCCATCAGTCTGCCCGCCCGGTTATAGCCCAATTTCATTCTTCTTTGCAATAACGAAGTGGAACCAATTTGGTTCTGTACAATAAGCCGGGCTGCATCTTCAAATAAAGAATCACGGTCGCCGAGGTCAAAATCTTTTCCTTCCAGTTCTTTCTCATCAATATATTCCGGCAACAGGAATGGCACAGGATAGCCTTCCTGGTAACCAATAAACTCCACCACCCTGTCCACTTCAGGTGTATCCACAAAAGCACATTGCAAACGCACCAGCTCTCCGTTATAGCTGACCAGCATATCACCTTTACCGATCAGTTGCTCGGCACCGCCGGTGTCTAATATCGTCCGGGAGTCAATTTTTGAGGAAACCTTGAAACCAATACGGGCCGGGAAATTGGCCTTGATGGTACCGGTGATGATATTCACTGAAGGTCTTTGTGTGGCAATGATCAGATGGATACCTACCGCACGGGCCAACTGCGCCAACCGGGCAATCGGCATTTCAATTTCTTTACCGGCAGTCATGATCAGGTCCGCAAACTCATCGATCACCAGTACAATGAACGGGAGGAACTGGTGCCCTTTCTCGGGGTTCAGTTTTCTTGATACAAATTTTTCATTGTATTCTTTGATATTCCGGCAACCGGCTTCTTTCAGCAGGTCGTAGCGATGATCCATTTCAATACAAAGAGCATTCAGTGTATTGATCACTTTTTTGGTATCTGTAATAATCGCTTCTTCTTCATTCGGCAATTTTGCCAGGAAATGTTGTTCAATGCGGCGGTAAATACTCAGCTCCACTTTCTTGGGATCAACCAAAATGAATTTCAGTTGTGAAGGATGTTTCTTATACAACAAAGAAACAAGGATCGCATTTACTCCCACCGATTTACCCTGCCCGGTAGCACCGGCCATCAGCAGGTGCGGCATACTGGCCAGGTCAACAATAAAATTCTCGTTATCGATTTTCTTACCCAATGCAATGGGCAGCGAAAAAGTATTATTCTGGAATTTTTCTGAAGACAATAAGGTCTTCATGCTGACGATGGTCTTGCGGGCATTCGGCACTTCAATACCGATGGTTCCTTTTCCGGGTATCGGTGCAATGATACGGATACCCAGGGCAGATAAACTCAGGGCAATATCATCTTCCAGGTTTTTGATCCGGGAGATACGGACACCGGCAGCCGGTATGATCTCATAAAGCGTAACCGTAGGGCCGACGGTGGCAAATATTTTTTGTATCTCGATGGAATAGTTCCGGAGGGTGGCAATGATCTGGTTCTTGTTATTCTCCAGTTCATTGGTATCCTGTACGATCTTTTCACTGCCATGACTGTCCAGCAGGTCGAGTGTTGGATACTTATAATTTTTTAAACCGAGTACAGGATCATATTTCTCAGCAATGGCGGGTGTGGAAGGCTTAACAGCATCCGCTTCTGGAGTTTCATCCGGCACCACTTTTATTTCCAGTTCAAGATCATCGGCAGAAGGTATTTTTTCAACCGGTTTTTCTTTAATGGGTTTAAAATCCTGTGGTACTGTTACCGGTAATTCTTTGGCAGCAGCCAGGTCATGCTCATGCATAATCTCACTGACGATCTCTTTTTCCACAGTAGGTTGCTGTTGTTCTAATATGGCTGCTTCATCCTCCGGCAGTTCTTCCTTTTCAATGATCTTGAATTCGGGCAGGGCCTCTTCCTTGTTGGGGTTAAGGATCATCCCGCCGGTTGTTTTCATGGAATTTCCTTTCAGTGCTTCACCGTTATTTTCATTATAAATATCGTTGATGGTTTTACCACCGGGTATGATTGCACCCGTATTTTCCTCTTCCCCGGGTATTGCTTCCAATACGGGTTCAGCCTGCTCTTTTTTCTGAGGCAGGTTAAAAGCAGGATTGAACTGCCAGATAAAATACCCAATGGCTAATAACAGCAATACAGCAGCCGTGCCGATTGTCCCTAAAGCACCAGTCAGCCAGCCGCTGATCATAGCACCCACCCCGCCGCCAAAACGAAAATCGCTGTTGGAGAAAATAAAGGCCAGCGAACCGGAAAGTACCAGCAGGCCGATCGTAACATATTTCAGGTTCCGGGAAACAGAGAATACTTTGCGGGTGAACAGCAGGTTGACCCCTAATACAAAAAAGAAAGTGCAAAACAGCAAAGAAGCTGCCCCGAACCCTTTATAAATAAAAAAGTGGGAGATATAAGCACCCAGCCGGCCCAGCAGGTTATTTACTTTCACATCATTGTCGAACAACACCGATGCACCCTGCGAAACCTTATCCTGGTCTTCTTTCCAGGTAAAAAAATACGAAATAAAGGCGATGAACAGGAAGATTGATACCAGCAGTGATACCGCACCGCTGATCTTCCAGGTACGTTCATCACGGGCCAGGCTGCGCCAGTCAATACTTTCCTCTTTTTCCTGTTTCATGGGCAAAGCGTCCGCCTTACCCGGTTTATTCTTAGGACTTTCAGCAATCTTCTTTTTCTTCTTTTGAGCCATGGCGGCAAAGATAGCATAGTTTGCTTTTTTCCGGGCCTTCAAACGGGTTCCGGCTACCCGGAAAGTGGTATAGCTAAAATTTAGATAATCAGGGCTGAATCATTACATTTGAAAGATTGCCACCAGTCACGAACATGAAAACAGGTACCTGTAAACTTTTAGTAGTCCTCCTGGCTTTATTACTATGTAACAACTGCGCCCTGTCACAGGATAGCACAGCACCCCGTTGTCTTGATATCAGCCGGGTGGAATATGCCACGAGCCTGGCCAAATATGCTTACAGCAGTTTTATGAAAAGTGGGGATGATCCTCAGCAAGCGGTTTCCGGCCTGGTATTTAAAAAAGGAATGGTACATACCAACCTTGTTCCTGCCAAAGATGTGGCGAAAAAAGCGGTACTCCGGTTTTCGGTTTGCAACAGTGCGGACACGACGGTTAGTGCCTGGTTTTTCCCGGGTTTCTTTTATACCGATGTAGTACTCTTTACAAAGGAAGGCCAGTTGCTGAAACCTTTACCGGTTATCCCTGCTCCCATTAAAGACAATCTTGGTTACCGGAAAATAACAGTTGCTGCAGGTGACTCTGTCAACATTATTGCTGTACTGCAACTGACCCGCACCCATATCAATACGATGAAGCCACGGCTGGTACATATTAACCGGGTTGAATCCTTTATCAAAGACATACAGGAAGACCACCGGATGTATAATATGTTCACCTATGTATTCAGCGGGCTGTTACTGATGATGATCCTGTTCTCGATGGCTAATTATTTACAAGGTGCCAACAAAGAATTCCTCTATTATGCAGCGTATGCATTTTTTGTGGGCGGGATGTTATTCACCAAGGCTTTTTATGATATGCGGCCCAATACCATCGGTTATTTCTTTGAAGGTTATCTTGACTACATCATGCAGAGCCTTGGCATTATGTTTTATATGTTCTTTATGCAGCGGTTCCTGGTGACCAAAAAGAACCACCCGTTCCTGTATAAACTTTACAATGTCGGGATCATCATGATCGTGGTATCGATACTCGTCTTCAGCTATTTTCATTTTTTCACCGATAATTTCGTCGCAGAATACAACGTGGAGAATATCACCAAGATGTCATTGCTGGTGATGACAGTCATCTTTCTTGTCTACAGCCTGCGCCGGTGGAAAGACAAATTACTCCGCTATTTGTTCTGGGGTAATTTACTGTTACTTATTTTCTCTTTTATTTCCTTGCTGTTATACCTGGTCACCCAAGTCATCAAACTACCCGGTATCTGGGACTCGGCTTTGTTCTATTACGAGATCGGGTTGTTCCTGGAACTGGTATTCTTCTTCTCCGGCCTGAATCACAAGAACCGTACGAATATCATTGCGCAGACCAAAGAAAGAGAACGGTTGCGGACGGAGAACCAGATGAAAGAATATGAAAAAGAACTGGCCGTATATAAAGCACAACAGGAAGAACGGCAACGTATCTCTGCTGATATGCACGATGAACTGGGTGCCGGGATGACCGCCATCCGGCTGATGAGCGAAATAGCAAGGAATAAAATGAAAGAGTCCACGCCGGTGGAGATTGAAAAGATCTCCCACTCAGCGGATGAAGTGCTGAACAAAATGAATGCGATCATCTGGAGTATGAACAGCGGGAATGATACGCTGGACAACCTGATTTCCTACATTCGTTCCTATGCACTGGAATATTTTGAAAGTACCCCGATCGATTGCAAAGTACATACCCCCGAAACGATCGAAACAAAAGAGATCACGGGTGATAAACGCAGGAATATCTTTCTCTGTGTGAAAGAAACCCTGAACAATGCCCTCAAACATTCCAAAGCCGGGATGATAAAAATTGATATTGAAATAAATGAGAACCTGGTGATCAGGATATCAGACGATGGAGTGGGTATTGATCTGCAGAAACTCCGCCAGTTTGGAAATGGCCTCAAGAATATCAAACGAAGAATGGAAAGTATCGGGGGCACTTACACTATAGAAAATCAGAACGGAACCGTGACTACACTGACATTACCACTCTGATCATTTTCTTTTCATGATGGCGGCAAAGAGCAGCAGCCAGCCCACAATAAAGAAAATACCTCCAACAGGTGTTACAGGACCCACAAATTTTACAGCCGTACTGGCCTGTATCTTCAAATACGTCAGCAGGTATAAGGAGCCGGAGAAAAGAAATATCCCTGTTATAAAACAAGCCCCTGCCCAAATCATCAGCTTCCCATGAAAACGTTCCGCTAAAATACCCACAGCCAGCAAGGCCAGTGCATGGTACATCTGGTATTGAGCAGCGGTCTGGTATCCTTTAAGAATGGCTTCATCATCCGTCAGCCGTTGTAATCCATGTGCCCCGAAAGCACCTAATGCAACAGCGAGGGCACCCAGCATGGCACCGCTCAGTAAAAAATTCTTATGCATGAAATATTTTTTCGATCAAAAAATCTAATCGTACGGGGTCTTCATCAACCACCACATCCGCCTGTTCATAATAGATCTTGCGGTCGGCATATTTTTTCCCGATAAACCCTCTCAGTTGTTCATCCGTCAGGTCTTTGATCAGCGGACGTTTTTCCTTCTCCCCCATCAGCCGGTAATAAAGTGTATCGATGGGAGTGTTGATCCAGACCGTGGTACCGGATTGATTCATGTATTCAATATTATTGAAATAACAGGGAGTGCCGCCACCACAGGCCATCACAAAACTTTCGTGACTTTCGGCGATGATATGCATCACTTCTTTTTCCTGCTGCCGAAAATGTTCTTCCCCGCTTTCTGCAAAAATTTCAGCTATGGATTTTCCTTCGTGGTTCACCACCTGTTCATCCAGGTCAAAAAAAGGAATGTTGAGTTTTTGACTCAGCAACCTGCCCCAGTGTGTTTTCCCGGAGCCCATAAAACCAATGAGGAATATTTTCATTACCTGTTTGTATGTTGATAGTTAACCTATCAACCCGTTAGCACATAACTATTCGCCTATTTAAACGCATTAAATCCCGTTACATCCATGCCCGTGATCAGCAAATGAATATCATGCGTTCCTTCATAAGTGATCACACTTTCCAGGTTCATCATGTGCCGCATGACCGGGTATTCGCCGGTGATACCCATTCCGCCCAGCATCTGTCTTGCATCTCTCGCTATATTCGTGGCAATTTCACAGGCATTTCTTTTGGCCATACTCACTTGCTGCGGTGTCACTTTGCCTTCATTCATTAATACACCCAGTCTCCAGTTCAATAATTGGGCCTTGGTGATCTCTGTCAGCATCTCGGCTAATTTCTTTTGCTGCAACTGGAAGCCACCAATAGGTCTGCCAAACTGTTCTCTCTCTTTGGAATAACGAAGAGCTGTATCATAGCAATCCATAGCAGCGCCGACAGCTCCCCAGGCTATGCCATATCTTGCTTTGGTCAAACAACTCAATGGACCTTTCAGTCCTTTTACAGCAGGTAAAATATTTGCCTTCGGAACTTTTACATTATCAAAAACCAATTCACCGGTAGCTGATGCCCGTAAACTCCATTTGCCATGCGTAGTAGGTGTAGTAAATCCTTCCATGCCTCTTTCCACGATCACACCCTGTATGTCGCCCTGCTCATTCTTGGCCCATACCACCGCCACTTGCGAGAAGGGTGCATTGCTGATCCACATTTTTGCGCCGTTCAGTATTACATGATCACCGGCATCTTTAATATTGGTCAGCATGCTGCTGGGGTCACTGCCATGATTGGGTTCTGTCAACCCAAAACAACCCAGCCATTCACCGCTTGCCAGTTTGGGCAAATATTTCATCTTCTGTTCTTCGCTGCCATACGCATAGATCGGGAACATCACCAATGAACCCTGTACCGAAGCAGTGGAACGAACACCGCTGTCCCCTCTTTCAAGTTCCTGCATCATCAGGCCGTAAGAAATATAATCAAGACCGCCGCCACCATATTGTTCAGGAACAGTTGGCCCGAAACAACCCAGTTCACCCAATTGCTTGACGATCTGCAACGGGAATTCTGCCCGCTGTGCATAGTCTTCAATGATGGGAGATATTTCTTTCTTTACATAGTTGCGGACGGATTCACGAACCATCAGGTGTTCTTCAGTCAGCAGTTCATCCACATTGAAATAATCAGGGCTGGTAAAAAGGTCTGTACGGGCTGCCATCGTTATTATCTTTTTTAAGATTTTTGATTCTGTTTTAGCTGCGGCAAAGGTATTAGAAAGTTTGTAGCTAAACCCTGATTGTTTATGAATAATTACCTGCCGGGACAGCCCCTGAAACTGCTTTTTTCCCTTACAAAAAAACGATACATTTAATAAAACAACCCTTCATGAAAAGAAGTGTCCTCATACTGATCCTGCTGATAGCCCTGTGCCCGGTTTCTTTTGGCCAGCAAGATTCCACGGCAAAAAAAACTGCGCCGCAGGTGAAACAATTCTGGTTAGTGATCCTGAAAACCGGGCCCGGGGATAAAGAGATCACCGACACAGCGCAACGAAAAAAATTATTTGCTGGTCATTTCGCCAATATGGAACGATTGCATCAGGAAGGAATTCTGAAAGCGGCCGGGCCTTTTGGCAAAAATGATTTTACCTGGAGGGGGCTTTTTATCCTGGACTGCAAAACAAAAGAAGAAGCGGAGAGTTATGTGCAAACAGACCCTTCCGTAGCCGCAGGTATTTTCATCGTTGATATAGTGCCCTGGTACAGTGAACCTTCAGGAAGTTTTGCTCCGGGTAAACCAAAGAAAGAAAACTAGCATGGATTATCCTCTTAAAGAGATATTGAGGAATTTTATATCGGTGGTCGTTGGTGTTGTGGTGGCTTTAGTTATCATTATTCCAATTGCCATCTTTGCTGCCTTACTGGTTTTTTCCGATGGTACAATACCAAAATCGCAGCAGGTAATTTCTACCGTCCTTACAATCGGAGCAATTGCTGCCGGCTGCATTACAGGAGGGTATCTTACAGCGAAAATTTCAACAAGAAAAGATTGGATTCACGCAATTATCACCGGGCTAGTATTAACTTTTTTGTTAGCACTCGTTAATGATTTTGAATTTGACTGGCGATACCCTGATATTGGCATTTCTTATTTTGGAATCCTGCCAGCAGTATTAATTGGGGCGTGGGCTGGAATAAGAAAGAAGAAAAAGACTATTTCAGATACAACTTCATCTCCTCCCGGTACCCCTTAGCCACTTCCCTCGCCTTCTCTGCAAAATCTTCCCCACCCGAAGCATAGATAATAGCCCGGCTGGCATTCACCAACAGGCCGCAGTCTTTATTCATGGCTTTTTCAGAAATTTCTTTTAAGCTGCCCCCCTGCGCACCTACGCCAGGAACCAGGTAAAAATGATCAGGAGCCAGCTTCCTGATATTGGTAAACGCATCAGCCTGTGTGGCTCCTACCACAAACATCAGATTATTGGGAGAACCCCAGGCGGCAACAGTGGTCAGCACTTTTTCATATAACCTACTGCTATGTTTTGTGTCCCCACTAACCATCCGCTGCAATTCAAAATCTTCAGCCCCTTTATTAGAAGTAAGTCCTAAAACAATGGCCCATTTCCCTTCATGTTGTAAAAAAGGTTTTACACTATCTTCTCCCATATAGGGTGCCACCGTCACCGCATCAAAAGGCAATGCTTCAAAAAAAGCTTTGGCATACTGATCGGATGTGTTGCCAATATCGCCCCGTTTGGCATCCGCAATTGTAAAATGTTCCTCACCAATATAACGAACTGTTTTTTCCATTGCCAGCCATCCTTTCACACCCAGGGCTTCATAAAAAGCGGTATTGATCTTATAGCTTACGCAGAGATCCCGGGTGGCATCAATGATCGCTTTGTTGAAAGCAAATACCGGGTCAATATCATTCAGTAAATGTTGGGGTATCTTCGTGATATCGGTATCCAACCCCACACAGAGATAGGATTGTTTTCGGCGGATCTGTTCGATGAGTTGCTGGCGGGTCATGGGTGCAAAGTTAATTGGTTTACCGGTTAATTAGTTGATAAGTGGTTGCACGAAAGCAATCAGTATCTCCTGCCGGATACTCCACCCAATTAACAAATAAACTCATCAACTGATTAACTTATCCAGTATCATCTTTTCCAGTTCTTCACTTTGCCAGTTTTCTTCAATGCCCGGTGTCTTCATCACTTCCTGCATGATCGCTTCCTGCTGTTGACCTCTTTTCAGGGCCTCCGAGTAGCGGATCTGCGGACTGAAGGTTACTTGTGAATAAGCCGGTATCCATTTGCCGGGGTATTTGTCATGCAGTCTTGCTTCAATTTTTTTCTGGAGCAGGAATTTGGGATCAGCCGTCCGGTCACGCATTTCAGTAAAATTATTGATCGCCAGGTCAGCGATCGCATCCCCATCGGGTTTACGCAGTGTTTGGTATTGCTGTAAAATAGTAGTCCAATCCTCCCCGTTTTCATCGATCAGTTCATCGAGTACCCGGCAATCTTCAAATCCACAATTCATTCCCTGCCCGAAGAAAGGCACGATGGCATGGGCTGCATCCCCGATCAAAGCAAATTTATCTTCCCGTACCCAGGGAAAACATTTTACGGTTACTAAGGAAGAAGTCGGGTTGCTGAAAAATTCGTTCACATAATCGGGCATCAGTTCAATAGCATCCGGGAATGTTGTTGAAAAAAAGGCCTGTACCTTTTCTTTGGTAGTAAGGTTAGAAAAAGACGCAGGGCCTTCAAACGGGAAGAACAAGGTGCAGGTAAATGTTTTGTCCAGGTTGGGCAATGCAATCAGCATATAATCTTTACGGGGCCAGATATGCAGCGCATTTACTTCCATGGCAAATTCACCGGCAGCGGTTGGCGGAATGGTCAGTTCTTTATAGCCACAATCAATATAATACTGGCTGTAGTTAAATTTATCATGCTGCAACTGGTGTTGCATACGGGCAGCGGAAAAGGCACCGTCGGAACCAAAAATCAGTTGCGGGTGATGAGCTACGAGTTGCGAGCCCGGCAGTTCAAAATTAATCGTATTCGTTTTCCAGTCTATAGAAGAACATTTATGATTGAAATGAATTTGCACGCCGTGCTGTTCCGCCAGGTCCATCAATTTCATATTCAGTGTCCCTCTTGAAACAGAATTAATAAACTGCCCCTCTTTCCCATAAGGCTGGAAAGCAGTGCTGCCGTCCATATTATGAATATGGCGGCCGTGCATGGGAATAGAAATATTTTTTATTTCATCCGCCAACCCCACTTTTTCCAGCGCCAGCAGCCCCCTGTCACTTAAGGCCAGGTTGATGGAACGTCCGGCAGCTATTTTTTCCTTCCGCATATCGGGACGGCGTTCAAATATGGAAACACGATATCCTCTCTTTGCCAAATAAATGGATAACAATGATCCGACTAAGCCTGCCCCAATGATCGTCACGTCTTTTTTCATAACTATTTTCCCAATTAAACCATTTAACTGACCAACTGATCAACCAATGCCCCAAACCGCCACACATCTTCAAATGTATTATACAAAGGAACGGGGGCCACCCGGATCACATTAGGTTCCCGCCAGTCGGCGATCACTCCCTTCTTCATCAGTTCATCAAATATTTCTTTGCCTCTTTTCAGCATGAGCATCGACACCTGGCAACCTCTTTCATTTTCATCGGCTGGTGTTATCACTTCAATAACTTTTTCAGCATGACGTTTGTTGATTTCCGCCAGTATATAATGTAAATAACCAGCCAATTGTTTTCGTTTTGTATGCAATTTTTCCATACCTGCTTCTTCAAAAATATCCAGTGCTGCTTTATGAGCAGCCATGGATAAGATCGGTGCATTACTCAGTTGCCATCCTTCTGCGGTTGGGATCGGGTCAAACCCCTTCTCCATTTTAAAGCGGGTATCTTTCTTATAGCCCCACCAACCTGCAAAACGGGGTAATTCTTTGTTAGCAATATGTTTTTCATGAATGTACACACCAGCTACTCCGCCCGGTCCACTGTTCAGGTATTTATAGGAACACCAGCAGGCAAAATCAATATCCCAGTCATGCAGGTGCAATTCCACATTACCCGCCGCATGAGCCAGGTCAAAACCGGCATAAGCCCCCACTGCATGTGCCGCTTTGCTGATCGCTTCCAGGTCAAAGAACTGGCCCGTGTAATAATTAATGCCTCCAAACAACACAACAGCCACTGTATCTCCATGCTTGTTGATCATGGCAATAATATCTTCTGTTCTCAGTGCATGCTCGCCTTCACGAGGTGCTACTTCAATTACTGCATCGGCCGGATCAAATCCATGCCTGTCCGGCATGCAGGCATGATACCGTGCCTGTGTTTCAAATGCATACTGGTCAGAGGGAAATGCCTTGGCTTCGCAAATGATCTTATAGCGATGTTGGGTGGGCCGGTAAAAACTCACCATCAGTAAATGCAGGTTGACCGTCAACTGGTTCATCACCACTACTTCCTCCTCCTTACACCCAACGATCTTTGATAATTGTTGAGGGAATATCTCATGATAAGGCATCCAGGGATTTTTAGCCTGGAAATGTCCTTCCACTCCCAATTTTGCCCAGTCGTCTAATTCCTGCTGCACATATTGTGCGGTGATGCGGGGCTGAAGTCCTAATGAATTCCCGGTAAAATAAATACAATCCTTCCCTTCCTGCTGCGGGATATAGAAATAACTTTTGAACTCCTGTAAGGGATCTGCCTCATCCATTTGTCGGGCAAACGCTAACGTATTCTGGTAAACCATCCTTTTTGTTTAGTAGTTAATGGGTTAATTAGTTAACCGGGCGATGCAAAAGATACACTTACCGAATTAACTGATCAATCAGTTTACAGATCATAATGTTGCAATCACTTTCAGTTCAATAGCAATCGGTGTAGGCAAACTTTTTACTTCCACCGTGGTGCGGCAGGCCTGGACGGAAGTAAAGTAGTCCGCATAGATTTTATTGTAGATGGGAAAATCCTTTTTCATATTCGTCAGGAACACGGTTACATCCACGATCTTGTTCCAATTGCTGCCACTGGCTTCCAAAACCGCTTTCACATTGGCAAATACAGAATGACATTCCGCTTCGATATCATACTTTATTATATTACCTTCTGCATCCAGTTCTAAGCCCGGAATGGTATCATCCTTATGATTCCTCGGGCCGATACCGGATAAGAAAAGCAGTTTGCCTACTTTTTTTGCATGCGGGTAAGCACCGAGGGGCTTTGCCGCTTTACTGGTATTAAAAAATAAATTGCTCATAATTTACTATTTGAAATCAGAGGTCAGATGTCTGAGGCCGGAATAAAACGTCAAACATCAAACCCTGAACATTAAACTATAATTCTATACAAACATTCTTTGCCTCTGTAAAAAAACGCAAAGCTTCCCAGCCACCCTCTCTCCCCACACCGCTGTTCTTCATTCCACCAAAAGGAGTTCTTAAATCCCGCAGCAGCCAGCAATTGATCCAGACAATACCACTTTCCACTTTTGCAGCCATTCGGTTAGCTTTGGAAATATCCTGTGTCCAGATTGTAGCTGCTAAACCGTATTGCGTTGCATTTGCTAATTGCAGCGCCTCTTCCTCTGTCTTAAAAGATTGTAAGGTCACTACCGGTCCGAATATCTCTTCTGTGTTCGTTTGACAGTTGGGGCCTAATCCTTCCATCACCGTCGGCTGTATAAAATAACCATTGGCACAACGTCCTTCCGGTTGTACAGCAGATCCTCCACATAGTATTTTTCCACCTTCCTGTTTAGCCGTATCAATACAACGCATGATCTTGTCGAAATGCACTTTACTGACAATGGCCCCCTGTTTTGAATTTTCATCCAGCGGATCACCAACAGTTAATGCCTTTGTTCGTTCTATAAATTCAGCTTTGAATTTTTCATATACAGTTTCCTCAATTAATATCCTGCTTCCGCATAAACAGATTTCGCCCTGGTTGCTGAATGAAGATTGCATCGTTGTCTTCATCATTTTTTCCCAGTCACAATCAGCAAAAATGATATTGGGATTCTTGCCACCCAGCTCCAGCGATAATTTTTTAAACTTCGGAGCTGCCAAAGAAGCAATCCTTTCCCCTGCCCTGGTGCTCCCGGTAAAGGAGATCGCTTTTATATCGGGATGCTTTACGATCGCTTCGCCGGTATTGGTGCCCGTTCCGTGAATGATATTCAACACCCCATCCGGTAACCCGGCTTCTCTACAAATTTTAGCTAACAGGAATGCAGTAACCGGTGTTACCTCTGATGGTTTAGCGATCACACAATTCCCGGCCGCTAATGCTGGTGCAATTTTCCAGGTAAATAAATACAAGGGTAAATTCCAGGGAGAGATACAACCGACAACACCAATGGGTTGGCGTAAGGTATAATTTACCGCCTTATCTTCCATACTGTGACTCTCGGTGGCGAAATGCATGATACCCGTAGCAAAGAACCTGAAATTGGCAGAAGCCCTGGGAATATCCACTTTTTTACTTAACCATAAAGGCTTGCCATTATCATTGGTTTCTGCCAAAGCCAGTTCAGGAAGATGCACCTCGATGAGTTCGGCTATACGGTTTAATACTTTGAACCGTTCTTCCGGAGAAGTTATACTCCAGTTTTTAAATGCTTTCTTTGCCGCTTCCACGGCAATATTCACATCCTTTTCATTACTATCGGGAATTTGTCCCACTATTTCCCCCGTAGCCGGGTTGATATTATCAATGAAATTACCACTCAGCGGACCGATCAGGTTGCCGCCGATATAATTCTCTAAGTGATATGGTATTTGCAGGTTGATTGGTTAATTAGTTTATTTGTTAATCAGTTAACGGAGGCAGTTTGTTATTTGGGGTTATGTTTTGAGGATTTGGAAACGAATTTAATAAAGGCATTGAGTTTAATAAGAATTACTTCAGCCATACCGAGTAACTCAACACATTTATCCGCTCCAATCAGTTTCCTTGTTTTACACTTTCCAATCCATGATTTTGTTTCCTGTACCGATCCCCTTGAATAAAAATAAAACTGTTTACTTTCTTTATAATAAAATCTCCCATACCCCTCTGCGATATTAGCACCAATCGAATCAGCTGACCTGACTATCTGCTTTCCGATTGTATCTTTCCTGAACTGTTCCCAGCCCATTACTATTTCCCATATACTATCTGAGAACTGCTCAGCCAATTCATATACCTCCAGTTTTTCCAGTGTATATTCCATAAACAAGATATTACAAGAAGTCTCTCCGAAACCACAAGTCCCTGATCAACAAATTAACCAATCAACCAATTAACTAAATAGACCCCGTCCTTCCCCCATCCACCGGTATACTTACTCCATTCACATAAGAAGCTGCCGGAGATGCCAGGAATGCAGCCACGGCCGCCACTTCCGAAGCATCGGCAAAACGTTTCATCGGTACTTCTTCCAGCATATTCTTTTCTACGATATCAATCACCGTATTTCCCTTTTTGGCCATATTATCGATCAGGGTTGTTAACCGGTTCGTACTGGCAAAACCGGGTAGTACATTATTCACGGTAATATTGAACTGCCCTACTTCATTGGACAATGTTTTGGCCCAACTTGCCACGGCTCCACGAATTGTATTGGATACACCCAAATTTTTCAACGGTATTTTAACGGATGTGGAAATAATATTCACGATGCGGCCATAGCCTTCCTTTTTCATAGAAGGGATGCAGGCCTTCGCTAAAATATGATTACAAATCAGGTGCTGGTTGAACGTATTTAAAAAAGATTCTTCCGTTGCTTCGGTGATCGGCCCCGCTGCAGGCCCACCGGTGTTATTGATAAGAATGTGAACGGTATTTGCAGCCGTATAGGCTTCAATCGTTTTTTTAACTTCATCCGGCTTACTGAAATCAGCCAGCAGGTAATGATGATGCTGCTGCAGGCTGGTATCTAATTTTTTTACCGCGGCCTTCAGTGTTTCTTCATTGCGGGCTATTAAGGTACATTGAGCACCCAGCAGGGCCAGTTCTTCGGCAATCGCCAGCCCGATTCCTTGTGTGCTGCCGCAAACAACCGCTTTTTTTCCTTCCAGGGAGAGATTCATGAAGTCAAACCTAAAGAAAATTGTTGTAATTTTTCGCTTAATATATTAGCCACGAAGACACTAAGACGCCAATCTTCTTTCTTCGTGATTTTGTGCCTTCGTGGCAAAACTTATTTACATCAAAAACTTGTTACATGCCTGTCATAGCCCCTTTCAATCTTAAAAAATGGATCGATGATAACCGTGACCTGCTGAAACCACCGGTAGGCAACCAATGTATCTACAAGGATGCAGAGAATTTTATTGTGATGATCGTGGGCGGGCCGAATGCCCGGAAAGATTATCATTTCAATGAAACAGAAGAACTCTATTACCAGGTGGAAGGCGATATCGTGGTTAAGATCATTGACAACGGGGAATTCAAAGACATCCCCATCAAAGAAGGGGAAATATTTTTATTGCCGCCCAAAACACCGCATTCCCCACAACGGGGGCCCGGCACTGTCGGCCTGGTGATCGAAAAGAAAAGAGAATCGGAGGATGATGGCTTCTTATGGTTCTGCGAAAAATGCGGGAATAAATTATATGAAGAAGCTCTGCATGTGGATGATATCGTTAAACAATTACCCCCGGTCATGAACCGCTTTTGGGAAAGCACTATGCATCGTACCTGTAACAAATGCGGGGCTGTGATGGAACCGCCGGTTAAGAGAAGTTAACAAGTTAACTGGTTAATTAGTCGATAAGGCAGCGCCTTGATTAGTTGACTATTGCTTAGCACCGATTCACTGATGAACCCATTAACTGATGAACAAAAAGATCGACATCCATACGCATATCATGCCCGAACAGATGCCCAACTGGACACAGAAGTTTGGCTATGGCGAATTCATTCACCTGGAACAGCGCAACTGCAAAGCCTGCATGATGAAAGGTGATCAGCTCTTCCGGGAAGTGGAAGAAAATTGTTATAAAGAAGAAACACGGATCAAAGAAATGGATGACACGGATGTAACTATACAAGTGCTCTCCACCATCCCGGTATTATTTAATTATTGGGCCAAACCTGCTGACGGTCTGGAAACATCCCGGTTTCTGAATGATCATATTGCCGAAACCGTAAGTAAAAAACCGGAGCGATTCATCGGACTTGGTACAGTTCCCCTGCAGGATATTGATCTTGCTATAAAAGAAATGGAACGCTGTGTAAAAGAATTGCAGTTACCCGGGCTGGAGATCGGCTCCAATATCAATGGAAAGAATTTATCATCCAAAGATTTCTTCCCTTTTTATGAAGCTGCAGAGCAACTCGGTTGTGCCATTTTCGTACATCCCTGGGAAATGATGGGCGAACAGCAAATGCAGCAATACTGGTTGCCCTGGTTAGTGGGTATGCCGGCAGAAACGTCAAGGGCTATCTGCTCCATGATATTTGGTGGCGTATTTGAAAACTTTCCGAAGCTGAGAGTGGCTTTTGCACATGGGGGCGGTTCCTTCCCTTTCACTATCGGCCGAATTGAACATGGGTTTGAAGTACGGCCCGATCTCGTGGCCATTGACAATACAGTGAACCCAAGAGAGTATATCGGCAAATTCTGGGTGGATAGCCTGGTACATGATAAAAAGTCGATGGAATTCCTGCTTGATGTAATGGGTGATGATAAGATCTGTCTCGGCAGTGATTATCCTTTTCCGTTAGGTGAACATCATCCCGGCAAATTGATTGAGAAAATGAAGCTGGAGAAAAAGACCACGAAGAAACTGCTGTATAAAAATGCAGAAGAGTGGTTGGGGATAGTTGATTAGTTAACTGGTTAATTAGTTAATAAGTTCACGGACTGTAAGAACTCCCATATTAACTTGTCAACTTATAAACTTATCAACTTCCCTCAGAACAAATCCGGGTAATCAGTAATAATCCCATCCACTCCCATCGTCCTATACTTTTCGATCTCTTCTTTGCTGTTGATCGTCCAGGGAATGACTTTCATTTTTTGCGCATGGCATTTTTTGATGAGCTCATCAGTGACTAACTGGTAAGCAGGACTATAGATTGTGGGAGTAAATCCTAATGCCTTTACCTGTTCATCCAGGGTTCTTTTATCAAAATCTTCGATCAGCATGGCTGTTTTAATGGCCGGGTATTTTTGGTGCAGGTATTGTAAAGTGCGGAAATCAAAAGACTGGATGATCACCTGCTCCTCTACTTGTTTTTCTTTGATCACAGCCATCAGCAGTTCTACAAACTCTTCAGGTTTTGGTGTAAATACTCCATCATTCTCCGGGCTTGATTTTGTTTCAATATTGAAATACGGAAAGGGTCGTCTTGCCGTCATCATGTATTGCTTCACACTATCCAGCACATCGGACAATAGAGGCTTTATCACTTTCATCTTTTCCTGCTTCGGAAAACGGGGGTGTGGTTTTAGTCCCACATCAAATGTTTTCACTTGTTCATAGGTCATCCAGTAGATATTGAACTTCTTCTCTTCCCGTTCGCCCATATAGGTTCCGTCCGGTTTCGTGGTGATCTCTTTTCCAAACCAGGGCTCATGGGATAATACCACTTTTTTATCCTTTGTTATCACCACGTCCAGCTCTAAAGTGGTAACTCCGAAACGCAATGCATTGATCATGGCGGGTACTGTATTCTCCGGCATCAAACCCCGGCAGCCACGATGTCCCTGTTTATCAAATTCAGATTGCATAGCCGGTTTTGTTTCCTGGGCCTGTTGTGCTTTCTGGCTTACATGGCAGGCCGCAAAAAAACAAACCACTGCCAGGCTGTATTGAAAGATCAATTTACTATTCATAAGCCAATATTAAAAAGGATAGCTACCAACACTTATCAATCTTTATTAAATAATTGTGATGTTCTTTTTTCCATCTCCGTGGCGATGATAAACCCATCCCCGCCCTGCTCTTTCAATTTCGCTATGATATTGTGATAACTTTTCTCATCCCGGTTCTGGCTCAGCTTGAATGTATTGTCCAAAGCCGTTACTTCTATCTCAAAGGCCACGATGGCTTTTGACAACCGTTGTACATATTCCTCCGGCAGATCATCAAAATTAGCTCCTGATGAAGGATTGTTTTCATAATGATCAGTAGTCCGTTTTAATATATTCAATAAGGCGGCTTCATCGGTAAATTTCAACAGTCCCCTTGCCTGCACGGTCATATAATTCCAGGTACTGGCCTGTTCTTTACTGGCATACCAACTGGCGCTGACATAGGTATGTGCACCGGTAAAAACAGCCAGCACATTCTGATTATGTGAAAATGCTTTGTGATGATCCGTATTCTTCATGATATGCCCGGACAAGAATAACTTCCCGTCACGTTCATCTATAAAAACGGGGATTTGTGTGACTACGGGTTTATTTTCTTCATCGCAACCGGATAAAAACGCAAAAGGATGATCCTTTATAAACTGCATGACTACGGCAGGATCATTTTCTATAAAATAAGGTAAGCTATACATGCTGCGAAGGTATCACTAATCTGTAGTATGACTAATGCCTATTGTTTTTTCTGCTGACCCGGTGCATATGGTTTAGCAGATTTGCTTCCTGTTACTTTCTTGGCTTGCCCCGGCGGTAAACCACCAGTTTGCGGGTGTGTTTTATAGGTACAGGAAAACATAACCGCCATACACGTAAGGAAAAAGGAAGTTGCAATAATTTTTCGCATAAGTACCGTTTTGCCGGTACGATGCAATTATAATACCACTTCTGCCACTTTCTCTGCCGGCATATTTGCATTCCGCATCGCAATACTCCTCACCACATAAGAAGCAAATCCTTCAAAAGCCTTCCGGCTGATCACATCATCACTCATCATGATTGGCACACCACTGTCACCTCCTTCCCGGATACTTTGCACCAATGGTATTTGCCCGAGGAAGGGCAGGTCATATTCTTCTGCCAACCGTTTACCACCTTCCTTACCAAAAATGTAATATTTATTCTCCGGTAATTCGGCCGGTGTGAAATAACTCATGTTCTCTACCAGGCCAATCACCGGCACATTCATCTGTGCCTGTCCGAACATGGCAATACCTTTCTTCGCATCTGCCAGGGCCACATCCTGCGGTGTGGTCACGATCACTGATCCGGTCACCGGAACAGTTTGCATTAATGTCAGGTGTATATCGCCGGTACCCGGCGGCATATCCACCACTAAATAATCCAGTTCACCCCAGTATACATCGGTTACAAATTGCCGTATGGCACTGCTGGCCATCGGCCCTCTCCATACCACGGCATTTTTTTCATCTACCAGCAAACCGATACTCATTAATTTGATACCATATTTTTCTAACGGCACGATCATTCCTTTTCCTTCGATCTCCATCATCATCGGTCTTTCTCCGCGAACACCAAACATGATCGGCACACTGGGGCCATAAATATCCGCATCCATCAATCCCACTTTGGCACCACCCTGTGATAGAGCCAATGCAAGGTTTGCCGCCACGGTTGATTTGCCCACACCCCCTTTACCACTCACGACGGCTATTATATTTTTCACTTTCGGCAGCACGGTGCCTTCATCTGTCCTTTTTGTAGTCGTATTGGAAGTAAAATTCACCTGCACGGTCGCCTCTTTATTCACCAGCAGTTTGATCGCATTCACACAGGCATTTTTGATCATGTCTTTCATCGGGCAGGCAGGTGTGGTCAGCACCACGGTAAACGATACATAGTTCCCTTCAATAGCAATATCTTTTACCATGTTCAGCGTCACCAGGTCTTTTCCCAAATCGGGTTCCTGCACATTACTTAAGGCTTCCAGTACTTTTTCTTTAGTCATTTTCCAAGTATTTGTTAAAAGTCAATATGAAGGGCAAAGTTAACCAATACCGCCTGCAAATTGTTTTACGAAATCAGCAACTTGTCTTTATTTTTGGCACAGTGAAGAAAATTTTACAATACCTCCTCATCGCTGCTCTCCTGGTACCCGCCACCGCCAAATCCCAGTTTGAAGCTGCCCGCGACTCCGTTGTTCAATTATATGGTATCATCATGACCGCCGACAGTCTCGTGGGCATCCCGGCCGTGAGTGTGGTGGTAAAAGGTCAGAACCGGGGAACCATTACCAATGGACAGGGCGTTTTCTCCATCGTGGTATTAAAAGGTGATGAAGTGGAATTTACCCACGTCAGCTATAAACCGAAGACCGTTGCCATTCCCCGTTCACTGGAAGGCAACCAATACAGTATTGTGCAACTGATGGTAGCTGATACGGTTTACCTGCCCGCCACCATTATCCGCCCCCGGCCCACACCGGAACAATTTGCCCGTGATTTTGTGAATACCAAAGTACCGGATGATGATATTGAAGTAGCCCGTAGAAATACTGATGCTACCAAACGACGCATCCTGATGCGCAGTGTTCCCGGCGATGGCGCTGAAGCCACCAAGATACAGTTCAACAAGATAGCTAACCGGGCCGTGTACCAGGGACAGATGCCCCCGCAGAATATCTTCAATCCTGCCGCCTGGTCAGAGTTCATCCAGGCCTGGAAACGGGGAGATTTTAAGAATAAAAATTGAAAATCGTAAAGCTGAAATTGAAAATGGCCCTCATTTGATCATTTCTTCAGCTTTAGTTTAGCCGTTTTCCCGGCAGTAGTTAATATGGCCGTAATTTCCTGTGCTTCTTTTAGCAATGGCTCCAGCCTGTTTCCTTTGAACACTCCTATTTCAATCAGTATCTCAAGCCAATAACAGGTTTCATCAGCTTCTTCTTCTGCAATAGTGATTTTTGAGATAAAGTCGGGAGTGCTCCTGGCCCTTAAAGCTGACCGGTAATTAGCTCCCACAGATGTGGCAGACCTTACGATTTGACGGATAAGTATATCTTCAATTTTATTCCCCCTGATCTCTTTCACCATCCTGATTACCCGGATTCCGAGTGACCTGGTTCTGTCTTTTAATTGCTGGCTCATAAAAAAGGTTTTATTGTTTATAATGGTTTTGCTTTTGGAGGTTTGTGAAATACTTTCGACTTTCGCTTTACAACTTTCGATTCCTGATAAATTTACGAAAATGAAAAACGTTTCTGTCATCGGCGCCGGCACCATGGGAAATGGTATCGCACATGTTTTTGCACAGCATGGTTATACTGTCACACTCATTGATATTTCGCAGGCACAATTAGATAAAGCTATTGCCACCATCAGCAAGAACCTGGACCGGATGGTGAGTAAAGACATCATTACCACAGCGGTTAAAGAAGAAACATTACAACGCATCCATACCAATACATCCATTGCAGACGGCGTAAAAAATGCCAACCTCGTAGTGGAAGCCGCTACTGAAAACGTGGAGCTGAAACTGAAAATATTTCAGCAAATGGATGAAGCGGCTCCAAAGGGCTGTATTCTCTCTACCAACACATCTTCCATTTCCATTTCTAAAATGGCAGCGGTGACCAACCGCCCCGAAGCCGTCATCGGTATGCACTTTATGAATCCGGTACCGGTGATGAAACTGGTGGAGATCATCACCAGTGATGCTACCAGCCAGGAAGTAACGGATACAATTGTTGCTACCAGTAAACAGTTGGGCAAAGTACCCTGCGTGGTGAAAGATTTTCCTGGCTTTATTGCCAACCGTATCCTGATGCCGATGATCAATGAAGCCATTATCAGTTTGCAGGAAGGCGTTTCGGGTGTTATAGAAATTGATACCATTATGAAACTGGGTATGGCCCACCCGATGGGGCCTTTGCAATTAGCCGATCTTATCGGGCTGGATGTTTGTCATTCCATATTGAATGTATTGTATGAAGGATTCAAGAATCCAAAATATGCTCCTTCTCCTTTACTGACGGAGCTGGTGCAAGCCGGTAAACTGGGTATAAAGACCGGGGAAGGTTTTTATAAGTATTCTCCCGGCAGTAAAGAGTTGGTAGTAAGTGACCGGTTCAAATAATCAGCTATGCGAATCGTCAACCGGGAACAAATATTATTGACTGAAGCAGATAAAAAATTATTGGCTAAGGTCCGGCTGAAAAGAACCTTGTTCCTTGTTATCGCTTATCTTTCATTAACAGCTATTCTTTTTTTAATTTTCATGACCGGGCAGTTTGATTTTACCGGAACCAGTATAGAGAAAAGTATCCGCTACCGCCGGGCTACTAATATCCTAACCGGCCTTTTACTGATCATTCTTACTATCAGTTTTGTTGTTTATTATTTCAAAGCTATCCATCCGTTTACCCGTGACCTGAAGAAAGGATTAAAAACAGTTTCCTGGTTTTACCCTGCTGCTTATAAAACACCTTATTTCGACAGCTTCTTTTTAAAGACGGGCTCACCCAAAAAACCAATGCTGCCCATTCCTAAAAATTTATTCGATGCCATCGAACCCGGAGTATTAGCCTATATCCTGATCGCCCCGGCCTCCAGGTTTGTATTCTTACTGAA
>JAFLBM010000012.1 GCA_017303455.1 Chitinophagales bacterium
GCTTCGAAACGCAGTACGCCACCGTGTTTTTCGACAATCGACAACGAAATCGACAGGAATATCGAAAATATGTATTATCAAGAGTTGAAAAATATTTTAGATACAAAAGAGGTTAATAAAAAATATCAAAAAGTAAATGAGCTCAATGTTTCGTTAGATTTTCTTATATCGAAAATCAGGGATTATTTAAAGACAATAATTCCGAGGAAACTTAATGTTGAGTTTAATACTATTTTTAGTGAATTTATCAAAAGTGAAGATATATTGTTTGATTTAGCAATGAATGAATTCGTGAAGCCAAGGAAAACAATGTTTCTGAATTTTAATTATACCAGAACACTTGATTTCTATCTTTTTAATAATTCTGACTGTACAGTTGATAAGTCCGATATATTGGTAAATAATATTCATGGCAGAATTGATGATGGGGGTTCTGAAATTATTTTTGGTTTTGGGGATGAACTTGATAGGGATTATTCTCGTATCGAATCCGAAACAATCAGGGGTTTCTTTAGATTTATTAAATCTTTTTGGTATTTTAAGACATCCAATTATCATAATTTAATACGCTTTATTGAATCTAGGAATTTTCAGGTCATTATCTTAGGTCATTCTTGTGGGTTATCTGATCGTACAATGCTGAATACCATTTTTGAGCATCAAAATTGTAAGTCTATCAAAATATATTATCATCAAACAAATAAGGGGAATAATTTTACTGAGCTTACCGAGGAAATATCACGACACTTTAGAGATAAATCGGAAATGCGGAAAAAAATCGTCCCTTTTGATAAATCAAGTCCAATGCCTCAAGTAAGTGATTAGTATTTATTTAGTTTTTCCAGCTCTTCGAAACATATTGCTGCTCTGCGGAACTTGCAGTTCCGCAGCATTATTCTATCGCCTTTGGCGATGTTTACAAAACGAAATCCTGCAATAAAAGTCCATTTCTAATAAGCCCGGCTGCTTTTAGTAAAACGGGCACCAAAAAGACACTCACATATTCATCACATTTTACACTTCTTTTTGCAATAGAGCAGTTAGTTTGCGTCCAAATAAAATACTATGCGATCAGTATTGCTTCTTCTTTTCTCCGCTATAACCATTGCCAGCCATGCCCAAACCGTACTGGTGATGGATTTTGTAAAGATCAAAAACGGCAAACAGGCAGAGGCCCTGTTTTTCTATGAAAACAACTGGAAACTGTACCGGGATATAGCGTTGGAAAAAGGTTTTATAACTGCCTACCGCCTGGAGAAAACCACGGCTGATTCATCCGCCTCTTTCGACCTGGTGCTGATTACAGAATATGCCGATAGCAGTATGTACCGTAAAAGCGAAGACAATTTCAGGGCTATCCTCAGCACGGCCCGACCCAATGGCCCTTTGCTGCTCAATGAACTGCAACCCGCCGATTTCCGGCAAAATGTATTTGTGAAAGTAACAGAGACTTTGTACAGCCGTACAAAGAAGCGGAAGAAATAGCTGCTCTGCGGAACTTATAGTTCCGCAGCATTATTCTATCGCCTTTGGCGATGTATACAAGCGAAATTCTACAATAAAAAATCCACTTCCAGCATCCCCTTTTTATTTTCATAATTCGCTGCACTGCTGTATACATAATGTGAGGGTTCTGCAACCAGCCCGGCCCGCACCGGGTTATTATGAATATAATTCAGTTTGCTTCTCAGGAAATCCTGGCTTTGTATTTCTTCCGGGTGATTATTGCCTGTCCAAACCTTGAAGTTGTCATTGGCTGCTGTCCGGTTGGCATAGAATTGAAACATATACAACAGCCAGTCCCTACGGCTTTCCGGTTCTGCCTGGATGGAGGCTGTGATCGCCTTACTGGTAAACGTCTTGAAGTCCCTGATAATATCACTGAGATTATGGTGAGTGGCTGTCCAGATGGTATGCATATGGTTCGACATGATCACATAAGCACCTACCTGCAGCCCTTTTTGTTGCCGGCAAAACTGCAGGCTTTCTATTAGTAAATCCCGGTAGCGTTGGCGGCTGAAGATATCGATCCAGCCCATAACAGTAAACGTCAGGAAATGAGGAGCGGCCTGGTCCCTGATCTTAAAGCCTTCGGCAAATTCATAACTCATGCGGATAAGGTTATGAAATAAATGTACTGACTTTTATTGCTGAAAGCAATAGAGTAAACCTTCGGGGCTGCAAGCCCCGAAGAGCAAAGAAAAATCCCGGCCATCTGGGTAGCCGGGATAGAGATAACGATCGTGCAAACAGTAAGCCGTTATATGTGGAAGGGTTTACGGAAGTAATACTTTATTTATTACATGAATAACACCATTGGTTGCCAGTATATCAGCAGGATTAGCTGTAGCAAAATTATTATTGTCATTACCTTTTACAAAGCCTGTATTAAACCCGAGTATAGTAGTAACCTTATTGCCGGGTCCGTCTGCCAGCGTAGTGATTTGCCGGAGGATACCAAGATCCCAGGTGAAATTGCGGCTGCTGACTACATGATATTTTAAAATGTTGGCTAAAGCTGTAACCTGGGCCGGGTTGCTGATACCACTGATATTCGCAGCATTATTAAATGGAGCAGGTAATTGCGCAAAGGCAGCGTTGGTGGGTGCAAATACCGTGAAATCGCCACTACCGGTAAATACTCCCGCAAGGTCAGTCTTTACCAATGCGGCTACCAATGCCGAAAGATTTGGATTGGGTATCGCAATAGCTGCGATGGTGGCGGTGGGGAATAATAATACTTTATCGATAGCATGTATCACCCCGTTGTTAGCATTGATATTGGCTGCGATGACGGTTGATTGACCATTGACACGGATCAGGCCAAAAGTTTTGGAGAAATAAACAGTATTGTCATTGCTGCTGCCCGCGGGTTTGATGGTAACAGCACTGCTGCGGCCGTTGCTGATCTGGTTGCTGAATACTTCGGCACCCAGTACATGATACAACAATACATTCCGGAGAAAATCAACCTGGGCCGTGTTGCTGATACCATTGATATTACCTGCATTATTAAACGGTGCAGGCAATTGGGCAAAAGCGGCATTGGTGGGAGCAAAGACGGTAAGGTTAGCCGATGGATCAGAAAGTGCACCTGCCAGACCGGTTTTTACAACGGCCGCCACCAGGGAAGAAAAATGAGGATTCGATACGGCAATTTGGACAATATTACGATTGCTGCCGTTCCTGTTTTGGAGGTCATTCAAACCAAGAGCCTGAGCCTGTTGGTCTGCTTCAGCGGGAGCGGTTTGTTCCAGGGCACGGGCCTGGTTTACAGCGGCCTGTTCATTGTTGGGTTCATCGGCCATGGGTTGAGGGCTGTTAATATCTTTTTGGCAGGAAGCCAGCACACCGGCTACTAACACAATAATGGCAAAAGCTTTCAGGAAGCCGGGCCATTTGATGGAATTGGTTGTCATAATATTTGTTTTTGGTTTAGATAAATAACAAACAATTCTACCGCAGGAAAATCCGGGATATTGAATTAACAGCATAAGAGAGTGAATTGCAGAATTCCCGGAGTGAGCGGGGCATTATCTTTCTGTTTTTCAATTTGAGGTGCAGATTACTTTATTGGCCCCGCAGATTCAAAACGTATAAGATGAAAGTGGAAAATAAATGCCCGGTCATTCTTTGCCTAATACCTTCGCCTCATGCTGTCCGTGGAGAACACTGAACAAAGCCGGACAGAATACCCGGTAAAGAAAAATGTTAACAGTTTTGCATTTCGGGCCGCTGGTCAAAATTTGTAATAGTCGTTTTATTATTGCCTAAATTGGTTATCTAAAACCAGCCGCATGTCAGCCCTGAACCGTAGAAATTTCCTGAAAGCCTCCGGTATTGCCGTATTGCCCGCCTTTGTCCCTGCCATCGCATCTGCAACCGGAAAAAATGAACAGTTTGCGCAAGAACCCGTCATCAAATTTTTTTACGACGGGGAAGATTTTACCCCTTCAATGTATATTGATGAATTGCAAAAGATCAACAGCAAAGAAGCGATAAAAAGGGATTTTTATTTGCAGGGCGGAGCTGTGGCTGCCATGGAAAAGAAGTTTGAGGAAATAACAGGGAAAGAGAAAGCGATCTGTATGCCCACGGGTACTATGGCCAACCAACTGGCCATTGCTGTACTCAGCGGGGCCAATACCAAAGTCTTTGTACAGGACACCAGCCATGTGTACCGGGATGAAGCGGATGCGGCACAGTCTGTTTTTCAGAAAAGACTAATGCCACTGGCCAAGGGACAAACCTATTTTACGGCGGACGAATTAAAGGCAGCGATTAGTTCCCTGAAAGAACAGGAAGTGTTTGCCAGTGGTATCGGTGCTGTTTCCATTGAAAACCCGGTGCGGAGAACTGACGGAAGAATGATCCCTGTTGAAGAGATACGGAAGATCAGTGAGTATTGCCGCAGCAATAATATTCCCCTGCACCTGGATGGAGCCCGGATCTATATGGCTGCTGCCTGGTCGGGTGTAAGTGTAAAGGAATATGCTTCTTATTTTGATACCGTATATATTTCCCTCTACAAATACCTGGGTGCCGTCAATGGAGCCGTATTATGCGGTACCAAAACGGTGATTGATAAGATGCCGCACCTGATTAAAATACATGGCGGCACTGTATTCAGCAACTGGGTCAGTGCAGCGATGGTGCTAAGCAGGCTGGAGGGAATTGACAACCGGCTGCAGGAATCCATCCGGCAGGCAACAGTGGTATTTGATGGCCTGAACAAATTACCGGGTTTAAAAGTCAGCGCATTGGAAGGTGGCACTAATATCTACACACTGGAGATCGATCAAAAGATAGATGGTAATAAAATGCAGCAGCGGCTGAATAAGGAATTCAAAATCCGCATACCACCTCCCGGCGACAAGAGCAAAACAACACTTATGGTAAATGAAACGATCTTGTATAAGGATGCTTCTTATATCATCAATGCATTTAAAGCCTGTGCGGGTAATTGATGATCATCAGCTGCCTGTCTTTCGGGGGTCATGGTTTATTAACAGCCTCTGCGATACTTTCGTCCCATGCTCCCCGACGAGAATACTGAACAGCGCTGGCAGCAATTACTTTGCAAACTGGCTGATAAGTTGGGATATCAACCCGATATGGAGGCTGTTTTATTATTCATCGGTATCCGGGAAGCGGGGCTGCCTCCCAAAACATTTATGGAGAAAGAGATCAGCGAACTGAAGCAAATGGCGATTTGCACCCTGCTCGTACCTGCCCGGTATTACCAGTTGTTTTGGGTGGATGATACAGGTTGGCCGCATTTTAAAGAACTGCAACGGCTTCCTGAAATGCCGGTGGAAGACAGGGATGCATTTTTAAAGAAGTATGTGCTGCTGTATGCGGAAAAGAACAGGTTGCTGTGAATTAAGATTCTTCCTGGTTATGCTTCAGGTTTCTTCCTGAGCAAGTACATATTTGATGCCGTTTTGACGACAATCATCATTTTTAATTACAGAACTCATTGAATTGATCAGTATACGGGAATTATATTACTGGTCGCTAAAACGTACAGGACCGTATTAATAACCTTAAAATCTTTTTTATGCAACAAAATGATGATAAAAACATAATGGCAAGTATGCCCCGCATAGGTGACCCGGCCCCCGCATTTGATGCAATAACCACCCAGGGTAATATCCGCTTCCCCGAAGATTACAAAGGCAAGTGGATCATTCTTTTCAGTCACCCGGCAGATTTTACACCGGTATGCACTTCTGAGTTTATGACTTTTGCCAAAATGGAGCCGGAATTTACCCGGCTCAATACCCAACTGGTGGGGTTGAGTGTGGATGGTCTCTATAGTCATATCGCCTGGTTGCGGACGATCAAGGATAAGATCGAATTCAGGGGTATGAAAAATGTGGAAGTGAAATTTCCGCTGATAGAAGATATCAGTATGAACATCGCTGCCAAATATGGTATGATACAGCCTAATGAAAGTACTACCAAAGCGGTCAGGGCTGTTTTCTTCATCGATCCCAAAGGGATCATCCGTGCCGTTATCTATTATCCCTTATCACTGGGCCGTAACTTTAAAGAACTCAAAAGAGTATTAATTGGTTTGCAGACAGCGGATAAGCATGCGATCGCATTGCCGGCTGACTGGCAACCGGGTGAAGATGTGATCGTTCCTCCTGCAAACAGTTGTGGCGTGGCTGCCGACCGCATGGCAGGCAAGGATAAGGATGTGTATTGCAAAGACTGGTTCTTCTGTATGAAACCATTACCCAAGGAAGAATTGGAATTAGCCTGATGATTTTTACGAGTATATCAATTAATGAAAAGGAGGCTGCTGACAGTCTCCTTTTTTGTCCCTAATTTTAATCTGTGGCAACGCCCAAAAAATACCGGATGGATAAAACGGCCTTCAAAATCCAGAGTTTTGAAGAGGCGGATAATGCGATGAGGGATTATACCAACCACACTGCCAAAGAAAGGCTTAGGATATATTGGTACCTCACAAGCATTGCCTATAAGTTTGATTTAGATAATCCACCCCGCATGGACAAAACAGTTTTTCGAATGAAAAAACAAGATGACTGATGCCTGATATTTTCCAGGAAGATTTCAGGGATTTCCTGAAAGCACTGAATGACCAGGAGGTAAAATATATTATGGTGGGAGGCCTTGCTGTAGTTTTGCATGGTCATGCAAGAGTAACCGGTGATATGGATATTTGGGTTGAATGCACGGAAGAAAATTATACAAGACTGACCAGGGCTTTTGAGCAATTTCATATGCCGGTCTTTGATATGTCTCTTGAAAAATTTCTGAATGTGAAGGAGAGCGATGTTTTTTCTTTTGGCCGGAATCCTGTGGGCATTGATATTATGACTGCAGTTAAAGGTCTAAATTTTGATGAAGCTTATCGTCTCTCAACTCTTTTTGATGATGAAGATCTTTTGATCAGGGTTATTCATATCAATCATTTGGTGGAAGCTAAAAAAGCGGCAGGTCGCCTCAAAGACCTGGATGATATTAACCAGCTTCAAAAGCTGAAAAAAAAGTAAATTTCTTACAATTTCAGCAACCCCAATTTATTCATCGTACTTACCGGTTTATTATCCCAGAACAATTCAAAATCGTCGTGGCCGGCAGCCTCATAACTGTCTTTCAGTTCCTGTAGTGTCCAGGTTTTAGGATTATCAATAGAAAGATTGGGCAGCATATTGATCAGCCAGTTGCCCCGGGCTTTAGGGAATTGTACTTGTACCGTTTGTTTTTTGGTGGCAAAACTGACACTGATCATTTCCCGGCTATTCCTTTTTTTGGTTTGGGTAAAATATTCTGTCTTGCCAATATTGCCGGTCCAGATCACTTTGGCTGTGGGACGAAAAAGAATGGAATCGGTTTCTTTGATCGCTTTTAAAATATAATCAGGCGGCACCGTTGTTTTCGGAACGGGAAAATCAAACCATTTCTGCAAGGGATCATCGAGCCCGATCTGGTGCATGTAATTGTATAAGGATTTCTTTAAACCGAAGCTGAAGGTCTCATGATCGGCACCGGTCATATCAATATGCTCAATATCATTATTGGCAAATGAACCTATTGCATCCGTTTTTTTTCTGACCATATACTTGTCAGGCTCAAGCCCAACAGGACTATGTGCTGTCATCGTAAACAAATGCCAGAAAGCAGATTGCAATACACCTGTTTTAAATAATTGCCGCACCATTTCTAAGGAGTCAATGGTTTCCTGTTCGGTTTGCGTTGGGAAACCATACATCAGGTACGCATGCACCATGATACCGGCGTCAGTAAAGTTGCGGTTCACTCTTGCCACCTGTGCGACAGTGATCCCTTTATTGATCATCGCCAGTAAACGATCCGAAGCCACTTCAAGTCCGCCGGATACCGCCACACAACCGGATGCTTTAAGCAATAAACAAAGATCAGCCGTAAAGTTTTTTTCAAAACGGACATTGGTCCACCAGCTCACCACTAATTTTCGTTTGAGTATCTCCAGTGCCAGGGCCCGCATTAAAGCAGGTGGTGCTGCTTCGTCGGTGAAATGAAAACCATTCTCCCCGGTTTGTGCAATGATGGTTTCCATCCGGTCGCAGAGCAGGGAAGCTGCAACCGGTTCGTACAGTTTAATATAGTCTAAGGAAATATCACAGAAAGTACATTTGCCCCAGTAGCAGCCATGCGCCATGGTGAGTTTATTCCAGCGGCCATCACTCCATAAGCGGTGCATGGGATTCGCTACTTCAATGGCCGATATATATTGATCCAGATAAAAATCACTGTAATCAGGTGTGCCCACTTCACCCTGTTTATAATCGGTGCAGGCTATATTATTAATATAAACAAGTTTACCGTTGACTAAGGTGAAGGTGCGTTTCAGTTCTTCCACTGTTTTTCTTCCTTCCACATGGGCAACGATATTTTCAAGTGGTGCTTCACCATCATCCAATGAAATAAAATCAAAGAACTCAAATACCCGTACATCTGATAAAGAACGTAATTCGGTATTGGCAAATCCGCCACCCATCGTGGTTTTAACAGCAGGATGATTTTGTTTGATCCATTGGGCACAACGAAATGCTGTATATAAATTCCCGGGAAAGGGAACTGAGATTGCGACCAGTTTAGGCTGCACCTGCTGCATCCTGGCTTCCAGTATCCCCATCAGTAATGTATCAATAAAACTGAAAGGTTGTTGTAAAGCCATATAGAGTTCATCGAAGCTGTTGGCCGAACGTCCGAGTTTTTCTGCATAGCGGCTGAACCCAAAATGTTCATCCACGCATTCCTTGATCAGGTCGGAAAGATCCTCAAGGTATAAAGTGGCAATATGTTTGGCTTTATCCTGTATGCCCATACTGCCGAAGGCCCAGGTAAGATCATCGAGTTGTGCAAAACGTGAAGCTTCGGGTAAGAAATCCCGTTTGCAGATTAAATTGGCCAGTGTCGGGTTTTTTCCCTGCAGAAAAAGAATGACTGGATCAATGGTATGGATATACTCCTGTTGCAGGGAAATGATTCGTTCAGCATTTGCCGATAATTCTTTTGCGGTACTGACCTGGCCAAACATTTTTTTCATTCCCTCTTTGCAAAACAAGGCAACGGTTACTTCAATCCCGAGATCAGCCTGGTAACAGGAAATGTTTTTGGTAGTCAGGAAACCTTTCAGGTAGGCCGTGGCCGGGTAGGGTGTATTCAGTTGTGTGAACGGGGGAGTAAGCAAAAAAACGGTTGCGGCCATCGGTTGATTTAAGCCACAAAACTATTCATATTCGGGTAAAGGCGGTAACATAGTCATCAAATTGCCTTTTCAGGCGATGTTTTATCTGAATGGGTCTCAAAGATGGTTACTGATTTTTCCCTATATCCAGTTGACTTATTATTTTTGGTACCAAAAAATGTATGAAGAGCAGTATTTTAATATCAATTTTCTTTTATTGTTTTCAGTTACAGGCCCAGGTAGGTATTGGTACGAACACCCCTCATAATACAGCAGTGCTGGAATTGAATAGTATCTCGAAAGGATTTCTCGCACCCCGTATGAATAGCTCTTCAAGGACAGGTATCGTATCACCTGCTACTGGCTTATTGGTGTTCGACACGGATGTTAACAGGTTTTATTTTTATAATGGATCCTCATGGGTGTATTTAGATAGTGGGAGTGCCGTTCCTCAATCGGTAATTACAGATACCCTTCAGGGATATTGGCGGTTTGGAGGCAATTCGGTAAGAGCAGGTGTTGGAGATTACCTGGGTACTTACAATAACAGGTCTTTGCTGTTTGGCACTAATAACACTCTTCACACAGGTCTGGATAGTAATGGATATTTTGGAATTGGTACAATTTCACCTTTGTATAAAGTACATATTAAGGGTACTTCAGATGTTACTCAACTGGTTATACAGGCCAATGCTTCTCAATCCAATTCAAACCCCTTAATAAGACTTAAGGATAATAATGGTGCTGACCTGATGTGGATACATTCAGATAACCAGGTTAATACATTTATAGGTAGATATTCAGGCGGTGTTAATAATTTTACTGGAGGTGGATCAGATAATACCGCGGTTGGTTATGAAACACTGTCATCAAATACAATAGGCTTTCTTAATACGGCAGTAGGTAAAAGAGCCATGATTGCCAATAGTACAGGAGCTGGAAATAGTGCTTTTGGAGCTGGTGCTCTTCAAAAGTCAAATGGCAGTAACAATGTTGCCATGGGGTATCATGCATTATGGGAGAACACTAACGGGCATAACAATACGGCGATTGGAACCCTTGCACTAGTAAATAAAATTAGCGGTGATCAAAATACAGCGATTGGATACTTTTCTTCTGGAAATGGCATAGGTAATTATAGTAATGTAACCGCTGTCGGATCATATAGCCTCTTACAATCAACAGGTAGCTATAATACTGTTGTCGGTTCTAATACCTTATATAATAATGTGACCGGGGCTAATAATACAGTGATGGGATATGGTGCGGGCTATAATGCCACCGGATCAGGAAATGTCTTTCTGGGTTATTTATCAGGGTATAATGAAACGGGTAATAATAAATTATATATTTCTAATTCTGTAACTTCATCACCGCTTATCTATGGAGACTTCAGTACTTCATCATTGACTTTTAATGGAAGCCTATCTTATAAAACCATTACACTGTCCGATGCTGATTATTCAGTTGCCAGTTCAGATGTGTATTTGTTTCTGCCTGCGATTACCGGAAACAGAATCATTACACTGCCTCCAGCGTCTGTCAATACAGGGCGGGTATTAAAACTTCTTAATAAGAATAATAGTGGTAACACATGGTCTTTTGGAACAGGAGTAAAGGATGCTTCTGGAGCTACTTTGACCACTTTGATAAATCATACCTGGTATCATATTGTAAGTGATGGTACTGAATGGATTATTGAAAATTAGGGCTGGTAATTTTTCTGATGTTATTTCACCGTCACCTGTATCACATGGTCAATCGTTCCTTCTCCAGGATATTCGGGGTAAATAAAAACACCTTCCGGTACTTTGCTCCATTTTAGTTTTTTACCGGTGCCCATTATCTCTGCTGAAGTAATCGTTTCATTGAATGCCGGTAAGAGAATGAATGTCGTAGCCGGAGCCTGCAGCATATGCAGGTAGATAGTTTTACCATTTCTCGTAGCTACTCCCCATTGTTGGGGTGGCATCAGTTTACCTCTTGTATGATAAACAGAAGCCCCATATTGTTGGAGCCATTTTCCGGCAGCCGCTAATGTATCCACGAACTGCTGCTGAATTTCACCTGTTGGCATCGGGCCCACATTCAATAATAAATTAGTGTTGCGTCCGGCTGCTCCCACTAACAAATGGATGATTTGTTTTACTGATTTATAATGATGGTCGGAAATATTGTAACCCCAGGTGTCATTCATTGTTTCGCAGGTTTCCAGCGGCATGGCATTGGAAGGTTGTTGAAAACTCAACCCCGTTTTGTTTTCTCCGGGCAGATCTTTTTCAAACATCTGGAAATCTTCCCCATTGATCGGGTCCAGGTGATGATTATTGCCGATCATACAGGCAGGTTGTAATTGATGGATGAGGCCATACAACTCATCATACTTCCAGTCGATACGGGATGTTCTGTCGGCATGTCCTTCTTCATTGGTCTGGTCCCAGTGGCCATCAAGCCAGATACTCATGATCTCACCATAATTCGTCAACAGTTCTGTCAACTGGTTTTTCATGAACTGCAGGTAGCTCGCATAATCACTCTTTCCTGTCCTTCCGCTGTACTGGCCGGTGCGGCCTGTTTCGTAAGGATAATCGTTCCGGAACCAGTCAAGCGTAGAGTAATAAAGCCCCAGTTTCATATCATGTTTCTTGCAGGCGGCTGCCAGTTGTTTCAATACATCTTTGCCATAGGGAGTTTTGGTAATTTTCCAGTCGCTGAATTTGGTATCCCAGTTGGAAAAACCATCATGATGCCGGGTGATGAACACCATGTATTTCATACCGGCATTTTTGGCGGTAAGCACCCATTTCTCGGCATCAAAATCTGCAGGATTGAATACCCGCAGGTAACGCTGGTAATCTTCTTTCCGGATTTTGCGGTTCTGCATTACCCATTCACCGTGCCCCAGTACACTGCTGAGTCCCCAATGGATGAATAGGCCGAATTTATTATCCCGGAAAACCTGGCGGCTGTTTATATTTTCCACAGAAGGGGTATAATTATCCTGTGCCGGCAAGGAGACTGTGCACAACAATAATATAACGATAAGATTTCTTTTCATCAGTTATGGGTATACCCGAAAGGTACAAATTTGTTGCCCTGGTAAGCGGCACTGAATCGGTATAATTTTTTATTTTGTATCACCTTTTACAAAAACTACTGTTATGTTCATTGGTCATTATGCCCTTGGCTTCTCAGGCAAAAGAATTGACAAGGGCCCATCCCTGGGTACAATGTTCCTGGCTGTTCAATGGCTTGACCTGGTGTGGCCATTCCTGGTATTGGCAGGAGTGGAGAAAGTGAGTATTGACCCGGGTAATACAGTTCTGACACCCTTGAATTTTGAGTCGTATCCCTGGTCGCATAGTATGCTGATGGCATTAGGTTGGGGGATACTGTTTGCCATAATATATTTTGCCCGCACTAAAAACCGTCGTGGTTCATTGTTACTGTTCTTTCTTGTTTTCAGTCACTGGGTGCTGGATTTTGTCACTCACCGGCCTGACCTGCAACTAACCCCTTTTGCCGATACAAGAGTAGGATTGGGTTTGTGGAATTATAAATGGGTGGAAGTGGTGATTGAAACCGCGTTGTTTATAGCCGGTATTTATATCTATAGCCGGTTGGTAAAAGCAAAAAATAAAACCGGGCAATGGGCTTTATGGTCATTGATTGCTTTTTTAGTGGCGGTTCATTTCATGAATGTATTTGGCCCGCCACCACCTTCGGTTGAGATGGTGGCCTGGGCCGGTCTTTCACAATGGTTGCTGGTGGCCTGGGGATATTGGATAGATAATAAGAGGCTGTGATCCGGGCTAAGAAGAATTGCAGCAGGATTTATTTTTCGACATAATTTTTCAGCGAAGCACCGATCAGTTCTGTCCATCCCTCCGTAAAACTTTCTTTTGCAAAATCAGGATTACCGGCGGGAAAGCTTTCAAGACCGGTATGGGTAAGTTTTAATCTTGTGGTATTGCCTTCCGCAAACAATTCAAAGCTTACTTCGGAGTAACCGGCATACTTATCGTAACACCAGGAATAAGATAATTTTTGGCCGGGAATTACTTCTGTTACTTTACAGTTGTGTAAATATTGTTCGCCTTTCTGGCCTTGACCGTAGAAGTGAAATTCAAATCCAACTTCGGCTTTAAATTCAGGCAGGTCAAAATACCATTGTTTCATCTCCTTCTTATCAGTAAGTGCTTTCCATACTTTTTCAGCAGGAGCGTTAAAGGTTCTTTCAATTGTAAAAGCTGTTGATATCATAGGATTGTGATTTAGTTAGTGGTTAATTTATTTTTTCTGTGCCAAAGAAAGTATGAAAGAAAGAGGAAGCCGACAGGCAGAATCATGAATGACAAAGGGGCTGTTAATCCGCCTGTAACAATAGCTGAATAAACAGCACCCGCCAGATCAAAGAACAGCCCGGCATAAGCCCACTCTTTGAGCCGGTTTAAACCGGGTATCAAAAGTACAATGGCCCCAATCAGTTTTGCTACTCCTATAAACGGGATAAAATATTCCGGGTAGCCCAGTCCGGTGATAAATGTTACTGCTTCCGGTGTCATCATAATATCCGGGATGGCAGAGAAGATCATAAAAGACGAGAAAAGCCCTGTTGTTATCCAGTAAAGCAGGTTTGTTTTTTTCATATTGCTGTTTTGAGTGATTATTTTTCATTCATACAATTGAACATCCAGTTCACACCGAATTTATCGGTGCAACTGCCGAAGTAAGCACCCCAGAACATATCCTGCAGGTCCATACTCACCACACCTCCGGCAGAAAGAGCATCAAATAAACGTTTTGTTTCTGCCCGGCTATCGGGCTCCAGGTTGATGTGGCAATTGTTCCCAAAATTGACGGTGAAGCCCATAGATGCAGGAGCATCTGTGCCCATGAGTAAATGCCCGCCGATAAGGGGGAGCTCCACATGTAATACCAGTTTTTTATCCTCTTCGGATAAAGGTGGCACCTCTTCCGTTGCAGGAAGATCACCAAACCGGCGTACACCACCGGTAGTGAATTCGGTTTTAAAAACGGATCTGTAAAAATTAAAAGCTTCTTCAGCGTTACCCGGGAAATTCAGGTAGGTACTTACCCTCGGCATTGTATTTTGTTTTAGTTGTTGACGTAAATTGATTTGTGAACTGAGATAAGCGTCCAGTTTGCTCAATGTTTGCTTACCACCTTCAGCGGCACCATATTCCTTCACCACCCTGTTTCTTTCTTCAGCAGTGGCGAATATGGCCTTCATAGTTATATTGGTCTTACCGTTTTGTTCTTCAAAAGTGACCGTTGTGTGAAAGAGGGTAGGATTGTTGTCATCATCTGAAGTGTGGGTATAGGTCAGGCGCTCAGGTTTGATAACTTCGGTAAAGACGATCTTATTCGGAAAATCCATGCCGTTGGGTCCATGCATCATGAAACGCCATACACCCCCGGGCTTTACTTCCATTTCATGAATTGTATTGGTAAAGCCATCGGGTCCCCACCACTGTTTAACATGTTCCGGTTGGGTCCATACTTCCCACACTAATTCCCTGGGGGCATTAACAAGCCGGGTAGTGATCAATTCCCTCCCGGTGGAGTTATTTTCTTTTGCTGATGACATTCTTTTTATTTTTTAAGGGTGATGATTTTTTTGTTTGCAGTTCCAGCAGGTAATTCTCTAAAGCATCCAGTTTTTGTTCCCAGAACATACGGTATTGTTCGATCCAGGCAGACACTTCGTTCAGTTGATTGAGCCGGGCTTCGCAATAGCGTTCCCGTCCCTGCTGTTTGATAATGACCAGACCACATTCGGTCAGTATTTTCATATGCTTGGATACTGCAGGGCGGCTGATATCAAATTTTTGCGCTACTGAATTCAGGTTCATGGGGTGTTGGGCGATCAGGCCAATGATCTGTCGGCGGGTAGGGTCGGCGATGGCCTGGAATACATCTCTTCTCATGGTTTTGATATTTTAAGTAACCGTTCGGTTACAAATATAGGAAACCTTTTGGTTACGCAAAATAATTTCTTAAAAGTGATTGTTGTTCCCGGGCTGATGGGTTTTGAGAAAACTCATTTTAGTTATTGACCAGACTCATCAGTGTAAGACGGATATGAATTTAGCTTTACTGCTTTCACTATTGTTCACTTTCATTTTTCTATATGAACAGATATTTCGTTCTTTCTATGGTGATGCTGGTAACAGGGTTGACAGCCTGTCATCATAAAATGAATCAGCCTGTTATAACGGAAAATAATACACTCGAAAAATTACTCCAGGGCAATAACCGCTTTGCGGCTGCACACCCCCTGCATCCCGACGAAAGCAGGCAACGAAAGGGGGAGATAGCTAAAGGGCAGCATCCTTTTGCTGTCGTTATCAGCTGTTCAGATTCCAGGGTGCCGCCGGAACTGATCTTTGACCAGGGGCTGGGTGATTTGTTTGTGATCCGCACCGCCGGCAACCTGGTTGGGGGACTTGAGATTGGCAGTGTTGAATATGCAGTGGAGCATTTACAGGTGCCCCTGATAGTTATTCTGGGGCATGAGCAATGTGGCGCTATCAAAGCATTTGTAGATGGAAGTGAAACGCCAGGCCATATTAAAGATATTGTAGACCTAATTAAGGCGGAAGCGGAGATATGTGCCATAGCAAAAGACGATAAGGACCGGCTGGCTCATTGTATTGAAGCCAACCTTAGGCATGTGACGCTTCAGTTGCAGGAGCAATCATCTATAATTAAAGAGAAGATGCTAAAAGGGGAGTTGAATATCGTTACAGCCAGTTACGATCTTGATAAAGGACTTGTTACCCTGTTAAAGTAACTGGTTCCCGGTTATTGCATAAAAAAACCGCCCTGCTGGCAGGGCGGCTGTAGTTTTTCAAAACCGTCATTATCGAACGGTAAGTTTTGTTACAGATGTTTCAGCAGGGAGTGAATCAATTTTTTGTAATTCCTGCTTTTTCATAAAATCAGCCACGTCATCAATATGAGCTTTTGTTTCTGCTTTGGTCAGGGTGGTTAAACTGCCGTGCCCTTCAAAGTAGTAATGTATGGCAATAAATTTCTTTACATGTTTCCGGGTTTCCAGTGGCAGGTAATTCTGTAATACCCAGTAATTACGGCTGCCTGATTTTTTTATCGCAGATAATACCCGGGCAGGGCCGCTGTTATAAGCTGCGAGTGTCAGCAACCAGTCATCAAAAATATTGTGCAGGTAGATCAGGCATTTTGCCGCGGCGACCGTGCTTTTATACGTATTCCTGCGTTCGTCATTTTTCCCACTTACTTTGAGTCCAAAACTCCTTGCAGCAGATGGCATCAGTTGCCACAAACCAGCAGCGCCGGCACCTGATACGATCTTATTATCCAGGTTGGATTCAATAACTGCAAGATATTTAAGCTCAACCGGTAAGTTGTATTGAGTCAGTACGGTGTCAATAACAGTAAAAAAAGGAGCACTTTTTATTTTTATTTTATTAAGATAAAAATTATTGACATGGATATAATTATCTACAAAGCCCGATACATGTTTATTTAATTCAATTCTCGGTGCTCCGGATAACTCTGTATTGCTGAGATACGGTATACAGGTACACAGGCCCGTTGCATCAAAAGCATGTCCTTCTTTTAGTAATGAATCTGGTTCATTAATAAGATAGGAATGTGTAATGTCATCAAAAGGGGTAACGGTTTTGTTGCCGGGAGCTGCAGCCATAAAAATGAAACTGCCTGCAGCAATACCTGCTTTAAACATTTTTTGCCTGAACATTGAGCGATTTTTAGTACAACAATGTCGTCCGGAGGATTGGATCAGAAAGGAAAGGTTGACACAGGATTGATCGGATGGTTACAGCATTTGTTCTGTGGACGAGTGATTCGGGTTTTTCAATTCTTCAGAACGCTGTGGTTGCAATTGGTGCAATGACTGCGCAAAGATAGCCTGCAAATACAGGTCCGCACAGCATTTCAGGCCTCAGTTATCCACTGACAGGCTAACTGTGTGAGTATCATTAATGAATTTTGTTAAAGCTGTTAAAAAGTCAGGCAGATGGTTTTATTATCGTAGAATTACCCCGTTCAGGTATGATTAGTATCAAATTGTGTACTTGTATATCAAACTGATTTTTGATGCAGAACCCGTTGAAAAGTTGTGGAAGTATCATTGATAGCTGTGTTATTAATTCTGTTTTGATGAATGAAGTATACAATTGGGTATACTTTTTTCAGTTGAGTATATCTTACTACATGGCGCAGTCAATTTAATTCCATAACTGTGGTATTTAAAAATTGAGAAGGTCTTTAAAACAGTATCACGATCAAATAGCCATCAGTGCTGTTATGTTTTTTGTCTTTCATACCTGTGATCTTATTGCAACCTTAATTTTTCCCTGTACACATCACTATCCCCATATAGATTCCCGGGCAACCAATTGGATGAGGAAATATAACATCCTGTTACTATACCTGTTTTTGATATTGTTCCTTTTTTCCCGGAGAACTTATTTGGTAGCGGTTGTTAAGTCCACCCTGGATAAGTTATTCTTCCTGGCAATGCAATTAGCTCAGGACTTTAATTGGGAATATCTGGGGTAAGGTTATTTTACAGCACAGACATTTAACTTTTTGTTGATAAGTTGTTAGCTTAAAAAACAATTTTTCCAATATTTTTAAACAATGCAAGACCATTATACCCTTCTTCACACCATCTATGAAATTGTAAAAAATGATCCACAGCCGCAAAGCTATGCCTGCCGGCCAAGAGAACTCATCTTACGTAGTTTGCAGGAATGGTCTTCTATACATAATCATATTATTTTACTGCAACAGGAAGGTTTGGTAACTACTGAGCAACAGGATACCCTCGTTATCCGCATCACACAGGCTGGCCTTGAGAAAGTGAAAGAAAAAAACAGCCTGGTAAGTGAGTGATACCCGGAATGATTTCCATTTCAAAAACAACAGGTTTATCGGTATTAAAATCATGGTATCTACTGATAAATGTCTTTTTTTTAAAGACAGCAGCAGCGGACTTTTGCTATTAAATAAGAATAGCTCATGGTTCACCCTTATAAATATGTTTCTGCCGCTGAAGCCCTGGCACTGATTCAGAGCAACCAACGGGTATTCGTGCATGGTAGCGCCTGCACCCCGATCTATTTACTCCATGCACTCGCCAAGGAGAAAGACAGGTTAAATGATGTTGAGATCGTTTCAATCACCCTGCGTGGTGATATAGAAATTGATAAACCTGAATACCAGTCTGCTTTTCATATTAATTCCATGTTCGTATCCGCTTCAGTCCGAAATGCAGTAAAGGAGGGGAGAGCTGATTTTATCCCTGTTTTCCTGAGTGATATTCCCGATCTTTTCAAAAGAAAGATCATGGAAGTGGATGTGGCTATTGTGCAGGTTTCACCACCGGATGAGCATGGCTACTGTTCGCTGAGCCTTTCTATTGATATTGCCCGTTCGGCTGTTGACAGTGCGAAACATATTATTGCACTGGTCAATCCATTACTGCCCCGCACACACGGAGATGGCATGATACATACAGACAGGTTTACCAAAATGGTATTTCATGAAGCCGCGGTTCCGGAGGAGAATTATGGCGATAAAGTGGGTGAGGCAGAAATGATCATTGGCAAAAATATAGCCGGTATGATCGATGATGGCAGTACGATACAAATGGGAATTGGTACTATACCGGATGCAGTACTCCGTTTTCTAAGTAACCATAAGGATCTGGGTGTGCATACTGAAATGCTGAGTGATGGTATTATTGACCTTGTTGAGAAAGATGTGATCAACAACCGGAAAAAAAGAATACACCCCAATAAATCAGTGAGCTCATTTGCAGTTGGTACAAGAAAATTATACGATTATATTGATGATAACCCTTCATTCGCCTTCCTGGACATTGATTATGTCAACGACCCGCATGTTATCCGCCGCAATCCTAAAGTAATTGCAATTAACAGTGCGATCGAAGTGGATCTGACTGGCCAGGTTTGTGCGGATAGTATTGGTGAATACCAATACAGCGGTATCGGAGGACAGATGGATTTTATGCGGGGTGCTGCATTAAGTGAAGATGGGAAGCCTATCATTGCATTGACCAGCCGTACAACAAAGGGAGTTTCCCGGATCGTTACCAACCTGAAGCCCGGGGCCGGTGTTGTTACTACCCGGGGCCATGTGCACTATGTGGTCACAGAGTATGGGGTGGCCTTCTTATTTGGAAAGAACCTTCGCCAGAGAGCAAAATCCCTGATCGAAATAGCACATCCTGATGACCGCGAAAGTCTTGACAGGTATTGTCACGAACGCTTTAAGATATTCTGACCTCTTTTCTCATGTAATGGTTAATGAAAAAAAGCCCCGCCTGATTCCTCAGTGCAGGGCTTTTTTGACTTAATTGAGTGATCTTAATTGATCTTTTTTACCAGGGTCTCTTCAATATAATGGGTGTTCTGGTTAATCTCATAAACCACAGTTTTGTTAGATTTCTTACCTGTGATCTCGAAACGCAGAGCTTCACCATCGCCTACTTCTTCAATATTCAGCATGAATTTCTTGGAAATAACATTGCTGTTTACATTTTCCCTGTACAGTGAATTACCAAAACTGTCGCGGATGATAACTACATATTCGTTATCAGCTGTTCCATGTTTAAAATTCAGTTCAAATACGGGTTTGTTCTTAAAATTGCCAAGGAATTTCAATTCAACAGCTGCTGTGTTGTTTGTTTCATCAATGGCCTGTGCTGCCGGTGCTATTGCTAATGTTACTACTGTCAGCAAAGCGATGGCGGTGTTACGGAAATTGAATACACTTTTCATGGTTATACTTTTTAGAGTTAAAAATTAAAAATTGTTAAAACAGATGACGGCAATCGGTGAGAACAAGCAATGGGCAAACAAAAGGGGCAAGTTTTGCTACCAGCTCAAACAGAGGTTGTAATACCGGTAGAAGTTTTGGTTAGAAGAAGCGTTTCGCTTTTTAAATAACTAATGCAAACATATGCTGGTAATTATTGCAGATCAAACCATGTTTTTGCTGATTTCAGCGTCCTTAAAATTGGCTGCATACCTCTAAATTATTGATTTACATATATTTGTATGCTTGTGCTTTATGATGCCCAACATTAAAAAGATGCTACTTTCTGCCTGTTTGTAGAGGTAAACCCTTAATCTAAATTTTTTATCTGGACTAAGTACCTGATTTTCAGGATTGGGGTTTATGTGTTAGAAAATTAATTTTTTCTTTCATTTTCAGGGTGGAAAAAAATACTATCTTCAGCCGCCTTCAGGTGTTGAAATGAAGGCGTAAATAGCTTTCATTCAACCAAATGAATGAAATTTTGTTATTAACCAGTAGAGCCACGGCCGAAGCTTGGGGAAGAACTAAAAAAAGGAGTTTAATTATGGCATTTAAGAAAGATGATATCATCATCATTGAACCGAAAGAAATGTTTGTGGGCAAAAAAGATGCCCCTGTCACATTAATGGAATTTGGCGAGTACGAAAGCGAGGATTGCGCCAAAGCAAACGAGATCGTTAAACAATTGCTGGAAGAATATGAAGGCAAGATCAGGTTTAACTTCCGTCATTTCCCGTTAACCATGATTCACCAGCGCAGCCTTAAGGCCAGCGAATCTGCTGTTGCTGCAGGGCAGGAAGGTAAGTTCTGGGAAATGCACAACGTCTTGTTCAGCAATCGCCGCAACCTGGGTACAACAAGCCTGAAACTGCATTCTAAGGAAGCAGGAGTCAATAACAAGAAATTCCTGGATGACCTGGTAAACGGTGTCTATGGCTGGCAGGTGCAGGACGATTTGAAAGAAGGGATTAACCGGGGTGTGAAAGAGTTACCGGCTTTCTTTATTAATGATGAGCCTTTTACAGGTAAACCGACTTTTGCAAACCTTAGTGCAGCAATAGAATCTGCATTGAAAAAAGTAAAGAAAAAAGCTCCGGCAAAACAAAGAGCTTAATACGAATAGGCCAAAACATTGAATCCTGTCTTTTTTGAGACAGGATTTTTTATTTAGTTGAACGATGTATAATTTACCTTCTTCCTCTTCCCGCAGCAGGTCTTTTTGTCCTTGGCTGGTAGGCCGGTGAAGGCCCTAATTCGTCAGGCACTTTTGCTTTGGGAACCGGTTTGCCTAATAGTTGTTCTATCGAAGCAAATTTATTTTGTTCCCTCGGGCTGATAAAGGTATAAGCAGTCCCGTCTGTTTCAGCACGGGCTGTACGGCCAATGCGATGCACATAATCTTCTCCATCGTGGGGGACATCATAATTAATAACGAGGTCAATATGGTCGACATCAATACCACGGCTGAGGATATCGGTCGCTACCAGGATGGGCAGGCGTTTGCTGATAAAACTGCGGAGTACTTCTTCCCGCTGGGCCTGTTCCAGGTCCGAATGAATTTCTTCTGCGGGTATACCGGCTCTTTTCAATTCACGGGTCAGCAGTTTTACCTGTTGTTTCTTGGAACAAAAGATGATGATGGATTTGAACTGCCGGCTTTTCAGCAGCATTTTCACCAACGGCATTTTCTGGTCTTCATTGATCACAAAGGCCTGCTGTACTATTTTTTCCGGCGGTTTTGAGATGGCAATATTGATCTCGGCGGGTTGTTGTAATATTTTTTGTGCCAGCGTTCTGATCCGCTGTGGCATGGTGGCAGAGAATAATAACGTCTGCCTTTTTGCAGGCAGCTCGTTAATGATCCGCATGATATCATCATGAAATCCCATATCCAGCATACGGTCAGCTTCATCCAGTACCAGGTATTTCAGGCCTTTGATCTTTACATATCCCATATTGATATGGGATATCATCTTTCCCGGTGTGCATACCACGATATCAACTCCTTTTGAGAGGGCTTGTTTTTCCTGCACGAATGAATTGCCATCACCACCGCCATAGACGGCAATTGAGCTGACAGAAGTAAAATAAGAGAGCCCCTCCAGGTGTTCACTGATCTGCACCGCCAGTTCCCGGGTGGGTACAATGATCATGGCGCTGATATGATGATCGTCATGATGACTGGTGAGCAAATGATTTAATAAGGGCAGGAGAAAAGCAGCCGTTTTACCGGTGCCGGTTTGTGCGGAAGCAATAATATCCCGGCCTTGCAGTACCAGCGGGATAACCTGTTCCTGAACAGGAGTGGCGTCTTCGTAGTTGCTGGCAGCAATGCCTTCCAGTAAGTTTTCGTGGAAATTAAATTCGGTGAATTTCAAGTGACAAATAGAGATTAGTTGGGCAGAATTGTTTTCGTAAAGATAGGGGTAAATCCATTTTCAGATAATAGCAAAAAAGGAGGGCCAAAGCCCCCCTTTCAAACTTATTATACGATGGTGATTACCAGCGGTTGTTTGAATTAGAATAAGAAGGCCTTGGCTTTCTTTCTTCTTTTGGCTTAGCTTCAGCAACTTTGATAGAACGGCCATCAACCATAGCGCCATCCAGTTCAGCAATTGCTTTTTTAGAAGCTTCGTCATCAGACATCTCAACAAAACCGAAACCTTTGCTGCGGTTAGTGAATTTGTCCATAATAACTTTAGCAGAAGTTACTTCTCCGTACTCTGCAAAATAAGACATCAGGTCTTCGTCTTGTACAGCGAAGCTCAGATTTGAAACGTAAATGTTCATCAATAAAAATTAAAGATCAAAAATGCTTGAGAAAAACGCAACGTAAAGAAGACTAACTATTAGCGGGATCCTTTGATTATACGCAGGATTGAGGGCTTAGCAGAAAAAATCGTTCACTTACAAACTTAACGTAGAACTCAAATTAACGATGCAAAGATAAGGCTGTTAATTGACAATCTCTCTTTTATTTATTATTCCGCTTGTTAAATAATAAATAACAGCAGCCAACCCGCTACTCCTTAGCCGTTTGATCCGGGTAAATAAAATACTTGTTGGTCTTAATTAGTAGCCGGAGGCTCCACATTAAACATATTATTTCCGTTTTCTTCTTTCTTTCGGATACCAAAGTTGTAACGGAGGTTAATACCAATCCTCCGGGTGTCTGATTGCCGCAATCCACTGGCGTCTACAGAGCCCTGCTTAAGGGTAAAATTATTTTTATTCGACGCAAATAGGTCACTCAGGCTGAGGGTAACGACCAGTTTATCTTTCATGAACCTCCTGTTGATGCTGGTATTCAGTGATCCGAAGGAACTGAGCTCATATAATTGCTGTTGCCCTTTTAATCGCAAAAAGCCATTTAAGGTTATCACTGATTTTTTATCAATTTTAAAAGTTTGGTATGTAAAGAAAGTCCAGGTACCTTTTTTGAAGGAAAGTGGCTGGTTTTGATATAATCCCTGGTAGAAATTATGATTGTATTGAGTACCGATTACGAAGAAGTACCTTCCTCCGGGTGGCAAAGCACCCAGTGCCCGGAAATACCATTCCCTGTTCTTGCCAAGATTATCATAGGTCCGGTAAGCCTGGCTCCGGCTGCTGTCGGCCTGGTAAACAACATTGGTAAAAATATCTTTGGTGTCATTTATCCCCACGGCCAGTATAGGCCTTTCATCCACACTGATATTGGCTTCATAATTCTGGTTAAACTGGGGCCGCAATGAAGGGTTACCTGTTTCACTGAGGTATTCATCCACATATCTTGAAAACGGATTTAGCTGGCTGTAAGACGGCCTGTTGATGGTCCGGCGGTAAACAAGGTATGCCCTCAGATCATACCCCGCGATCTTCATCAAACTTTTGCTGAGATAGATATAAGGAAAGAGGTCCGTCCGCTGAATGGAGAACGAAGTATCACCCGGAACCAACTGCCGCCCATTCATATTCGTATTCTCCAGCCTGGAGCCAAACTTTACGACAAAGTCCTTACCAAGGGTCTTTGATCCCTGCAGGTAAAAAGCATTGATATTCTCATTGTACCGGAATGTATTTGTACGGCTGCTGTCAACCTTGCGGAAGCCACTTGATTCACGGAAATAATTTGTTTTGTTCCGGTAATTATTGAAGGATGCCTGCAACCCTGTCTCCAGTGTAAATCTCTTCTTCATCTTTAGCTTCAGGTCAGATTTTGCGTTGAAATAGTCACGGGTATTATCAGCTTTGCCATCACCACCGGATAGTATCGAAAAAGGGGTACTGTATTGTGTAAAGAAAACCTGGTCCGATTTATTGCTGCTGCGGCTATACCAGGTATCATTGGTCCATTCGGATCCCAATGAATCAATCTTATATTTAGACTCAACACCATTGCCCAGCGTTAATGAACTGCCATCATTATCCACCCCGTTCAGGCTGTTGGAAAGTAATTGTGAGCTGCTGATCTTCCGGATGCTGTTCTTATTTTCCGAATGGGTATTGAACTTATTATAACTGGCAGTGGCATCATAAGTGAGCTCCCATTTTTTTGAAAGTTCATAGGTGAGTGCATAAGCAGCATAGTAATTATTGCCGGGGTATTTTGTCAGGGCATGCTGACTGAGCATGGAGTCGGGGGCAAATATCCTGTCGGTCTTTAGTTGCTCATACGAATCACGGTGGTTATAATTGATGTTCAGTGATGAACTCTTCTTTCCATCATTATTATTAAGGGTGAAACCAATAAACTGGTTGCCATAAGTTCCTTGTTGTATGCCTGCGTTCACACTGCCTGTTAGCCCTATTTTCACACCTTTTTTCAGTACAACATTGACGACGCCGCCACTGCTCGTGGCATCGTATTTGGCAGAAGGGGTTCTTACAATCTCAATTTTTGAAATTGAGTTGGGAGGCAAACTTTTGAGCATACTGGCCATATCCGCTGCACTCATTCTCATATCCCTGCCATTGATCTGCACGGCGGCAGGGGTGAGGCTGCTGATATAAATATTGCCATCCTGGTCAACAAATAATCCCGGAGTTTTTTCAAGCACTTCGTACCCGCTGGTGGAAGCGGCGACCAGGTTTTCCGGATCAACAATTGTTTTGTCATCCTCCTGGCGCATCAATGGTTTTTGCGATGTAACCACAACACCCGATAAGGTTTTTGCTGCAGGTTCAAGGCTGAAGGAAAACATTGTTCTATTACTGCCCACCGTAATACCTTTTTCCAGGGATTGATAATTGACAGAACTGATGGTAACGAGGTACTGACCTTCCTTATTAAGCCGGAAAACAACGATACCGCTGCTGTCGGCCACTTTTTTTAACACCCGGGTACTGTCAAGCCTGCTGGTTATAGCAACAGATGCAAAAGCAACCGGCTCTTTTTTGGAATTAATTATTTTAAGGCTGACAGGAAGCTCCTGTGCATAGATGGAGTTAGTTATAAGAAAGACTATAAGGAATAAAAATGTTTTCAGGGAAGGAAGGAAGCTGATTTTCATGAATAGTAATGGCTGGTGATAAAGATCAAAAATAACTAAATCTGCTGCTGTTCAAACTGAAAGCGCTGTCTACCTGCCGATTTTTAAAACTTTTAACCTTTCTGATTTTATCGCTTATGACGGATTCTTTTCTGATGATGAATATTTTTAGCTTCATCCACAGAATGAGTGGAATGAATATCATTTTCTTTTTTGGCCAACTCGGAAAGTTTGACATAGAATTTTTTGATCGTTTCCAGTTCTTCCGAGGAAAGATCTTCCACATCCACCAGGCGGTTGCTGGCAGAAGAAGAGGCGGCGATCAGTTCGTTCAGTTTCAGGTGCAAAGCCACGGTATCTTTATTTTGCGATTGCTGAATGACAAATACCATTAGAAAGGTAATGATAGTGGTACCTGTATTGATCACCAGTTGCCAGGTATCGGAGTAATGAAAAATGGGCCCCGTTACCACCCATCCAATGATGATCAAAAGGGCAAATATAAAGGCCAGTGGTTTGCCGGTCGCTTTGGTTACTTTACCGGAGAATTTTTCAAACAGCAGGTTGATCATTTTTTTCATAAAATCAGAGACAGGAGTTTTGTTGATCTCGTTGCCAATACCGAAATTTAATTATTCTGATCCAGCAATGGTACAATTCACAACCACTATATACAAGTTTTCCAAGCAGGGAGAGAAGACCGGTTGGACCTATATTGAAATACCTGCTGACCTGGCGCAGCAATTAAAACCAGGTAATAAAAAGGAATTTAAAGTAAAAGGCAAGCTGGATGCCTTTCCTGTCAAGCGAATGTCTGCTATCCCGATGGGCGGCGGTAAGTTTATTCTTGCCCTTAATGACACGATCCGGAAAGGTATTGCCAAGAAACAGGGGGCAATGCTGAAGGTGCAGCTGACAGAAGACAAAAGTGAGTTTGTTTTCAATGCTGATTTTATAGAATGTTTGAATGATGAACCATCAGCTAAAGAGTTTTTCCAATCCCTGACAGGTTCTCATCAGCGATACTTCAGTAAATGGATAGATGAGGCAAAAACAGAACCGACCCGGACCAAACGGATCGCTATGGCAGTAAATGCTCTTTCCAAAAAATGGGGTTATGGGGAGATGATCAGGGCCAATAAAAAGGATAACTTATAAAAAATGCCGGACCATTTGATCCGGCACACAGTGCTCCCCGTCTGCAACTTTAGTAGATCTTTTCTTCTTCTTTTTTCACGGTTGTATACAACCGTCCTGTTTTTCTTAGTATTTCTTTTATATAATAGCTGCTGAGTTCTTTGGGATCATACCCGCTGAATTCTTTTCCCAGCCTGATCACATTTTCTTTGTACATTTTATTTTCCAGCACTTCTTCCACTGCTTTTTTTACCTGCTGTGGTTTGGGCCATTCTGTTTTCAGGTTCACGCCAAGTTTAAAATATCCAACCCTTGCATTGATCTCGTTTTTGCCTTCATGAACACCAGCCACCACCAGCGGCAATTGGTTTTCGATACCCAGCATCACACCACCGTATCCGCCATTAGTGATATAGGCATCCGCATAGGGCATGATATCGGCAAAGGGTATGAAATCTTCAATGACCAGGTTGTATTGAGGGAAACGTTTTCTTAATTCTTCGGTACCTGACCCGCCCGTTGTTGCAATGACCAGCACATCTGTATCCTTAAATGCTTCCAGCGTGGGTACAATAATCTTTTCGTGATTTTTTTCGACAGTACCCTGTGTTACGATCACTATTTTCTCATATTGATTCAGCTTAGAGTTAAACCAGGCGGCTCTTTGTTTCCTGGGCTGGTAAGGAAGAAGTGAGCCAATAAAGCGAACATTTTTTCCGAGATCACTGCGATAGTATTCAAAGCCCGGTGTACCACTTTGCAGCAGAATCGTTGCTTTTTTTACCAGCAGGTCAAAAGCGCTGAGGTGAAAGTGTTGAATACCGTATTCTTCTAATACCGTATGCATTACCTTGTTGGCTTTTCTGAACAGTACACGGTCGGCAAAATAGCGAAGGAAACTTTGCTTGATCTTGCCGATAAATGTATAGGAAGGCGTCATTCCAAGCCCCGGCGGAGCAAGGTCAACAGAAGTTTCAGGTAATGGAAACACACCGACAGAGGCAACCGGTATATCCATTTTATCAGTAATAAAAGGGATACCTGAGAAAGCACAGTCTGCCACCACAAGATCAAAAGCAAATTCCTCATAAATGTCAAGCAGGTCTGCATAGTATTCCGGTCCTCTCAAAACAAACGCATTAATAATATCAAAACTGAGTTTACCGATCATGCCTTTGATCTTTTCCCGTTCCGGGAAAACCTGTTCCAGGTTGGTAGCGTTGATATCCTTTGCTTTTTTAAAAGTGTAATGCGGAATATTTAACCGGCTGATCTTGTCTGCATATATTTCGGAAGTGTACCAGCGGACATCGCAACCCAGTTCCTGCAAGTGGGCGGCTAGTCCTGTAAGTGGATTAAAATGACCATCGGCCGGGAAGTTGGCAAATAATATCTTTTTGCCGGCCAGGGCTGCAACGGATTGCCTGGCATCATTACTCAAATTGTTCCTGCTCATCATGTCTGAATTTTATAGTAAGGTTTAATTGAAGCACAATGATAACAGTGATTCTTGCCGGGCAATACCTAAAAATGAATCAACTGACAAGCGGAAAGACAGGCTGAAGGAAGTGGCGGATGAATTGAAAATGTGTTTATTTGCAATATGATTCAGTCTGTAAATGATTTTAAGCAGCCTTTTTTTATTGGTATTGCCGGTACCGGAATGAGTGCTATTGCCCAATACCTGCAGGGAATTGGAAAGCAGGTGTCGGGTAGCGACCGTTTTTTTAAAGAAGGAGAATATAATGAGATAAAGGAAAAGCTGGAAGCTGAAGGGATCAGGTGTTTTTTCCAGAATGGAGAAGGAATAACCGGGGAAACAGACCTGGTGGTTGTTTCTACGGCCGTGGAAGACACGGTGGCAGAAGTGCAGAAAGCAAAAGCATTGAATATCCCTATTATCAAAAGATCGGAATTGCTCTCTGTTATTGCTGACAGTAAAAAAACAATTGCCGTTGGGGGCACCAGTGGCAAAAGTACCACCAGTGCCATGCTGTTTGATATACTTGAGTACGCCGGTATGCAGCCGAGTATTATCAGCGGGGCCGGGTTGGTAAGTATCATTAAAGAAGGCAGGATAGGGAATGCCAGGGTTGGAGCCGGTGAATGGCTGGTAATAGAAGCGGATGAAAGCGATGGCTCGATCGTTCAATATAAACCGGAAATTGGATTATTGCTGAATGTCGATAAAGATCATAAAGAGATCAAAGTACTGATGGAGGTATTTGAAACTTTTAAAAAAAACAGCCGGAAATTTGTAGTCAACCAGTCGCATGAGTTAGCTAAGCAACTTTCGCAGGATAAGCAATATGATTTTTCCCTGGATGAAAGACATGAAGCTGGTTATATTGCCAGCGATTTTAAGCAGGAGGGACTTACCATTTCTTTCCATATTAATAGTACCGGCTTTAACCTGAACGTGGTTGGCCGGCATAATATGGAGAATGCCGCAGCAGCGGCAGCTATTGCTAACCAATTGGGAGTGGAGCTTGCTGTTGCTGCGGCTGCATTGAAAAACTATGAAGGCATTTACCGCCGCCACCAGGTATTGGGCAACAAGCAGGGTGTCTGGGTCATTGATGACTATGCTCATAACCCGGTGAAATGTGCTGCTGCTATTGAGGCCTGCCAGCCTATAGCACCCAGAGTGATTGCCTGGTTTCAGCCACATGGATACGGGCCTACTAAATTTCTCCGGAATGATTTTGTAGAAGAGATCGCCAAAGTGCTCAGACCCGAAGATGAGATATGGATGAGTGAGATATTCTATGCAGGCGGTACCGCGGTGAAAGACATTTCTGCCAATGATCTTATTACTGATCTGAAAGCGTTGAATAAACCTGCCTTTTTTGTGGAGAACAGGAATGATTTATTACCTGCACTCCGCTCACATTTCACCAGCGATTGTGTAGTGCTGTTAATGGGGGCAAGAGATCCTTCCTTAGAACAGTTTGCTAAAAAACTTTGGGCTGATCTCTGATCTTTTACACAGCGTATTCCACCACATTTTCTTTTGCTACCGGGAGGAACATATACCAGCAAAGGGCCATGAGTAAGCTGGGCTCGGAGGAAAGATGATTTGTATTTGCAAATTGAACAGCCGGACTTTCATCACTAACATTCAACCCGCACACAACGGAGGGCTTATTGATCGATTCTTTGTAGATGACCAATTCCGCCATCGGGTTATTATGAATGCTGTAATAGAAGCGTTCATCATTCATATCAATAAAATGCTCTTTATTGTCATGCCCCAGCTCTCCAATCTTGATTCCGTATTCGCTTCTTAATACTGTTTTGTTACGCAGGAAACCTTCTTTGCGGATAAGGAATACCCGTTTCTCTGTGGCAGATTCCACCCGGGCCGTGTTGGAGAAAGGATGCAATGTCAGCGTCAGGAGCTGCTTATCCTTATCCCATAAATGGTATACTTCATTGGCTGAAGTTGATTTGCTTTTTTCCCAACGCATAAATAAATAGTTTAAGCAGGTGATAATTGAAGTATAAATTACAACCCTTTTACCCGGGGAAGGCTGACTGACTGAAAGTTAATGATAACTTCATATTGGAAATGAGAACGTGAAAAAACTGTGGGCAACCCCGGACATATTCACAACAGGAAGCCTGCAAAAAGCGGCAAATCTCCTGAAACCAGATTCAAAACTAAAGGCAGTTGTTAATCCTGCCCATTATTGATCATCCGGTGCAGGATAAAATAACTAAGTACAATTAGGAGTAATAAGATCAGAATCGAAATATAAAGCCAGGGCTGGTCTTTGATTTTCAATTTTTCCCGCCGTTGTTTCTTCTTTTCCGTTTTCTTTTTCAGGTCACGGTTCAGCATCTCCACCATATAGGATATCTGCTGCTTGTCTTTTATTTCTTTCAGGCCTTCCAGTGCATCGTCGGCAAAATCATTATCCAGCAATTGCTTTTCCACCTGGTGTTTCTTCTCCTCCGGCAGTTTATCCTGCAGGTAAAGCAACAAGGTCTCCTGGTCAATGTCAGTAGATAAATTAGATAATATGTCTTTCAGGTTATCAGCCATTGCTCATCGGTCTGCTTTTTCATTTAGTTTACGTTCGATCCATATCTTCAGGTTGCGTTTGCCATTCTGAATATAACTTTTTACCTGCAACATGGAAAAACCTGTTTGTTCCGTGATCTCCTGGTAACTTTTCTTTTCCAGGTAAAACAAAGTTACACATTGCTGTTGCTCCCGGTTCAGCTCTTTAAGTCCCGCTTCCATCAGGTCCAGGGTATGATCATTCTGTAATAAAGCCTGCCGGTCGGTTTCCTCTTCCGGGGTTGCAGTAATTCGCTCTGTCAGTTCAGCCGGTATTTTACCCTGCCGGTCCCGCAGTTTCATCAGGCAGTGGTTTTTGGCCACCATATAGAGCCAGGATTTGAAGTATTCCACTTTGTATTTGTGCAGTTCCTGTATCACTTTCAGGAAAACCTGTTGCACACTGTCTTTGGCTTCCTCTTCATTTTTCAGGTATTTCATGCACACACCGAGCAGCAGCAGGGTATAGCGTTGCAGTAAGATACCCAGCCATTCATTATTATGGTCGGCATGGAATTTTTCGAGCAGCTCCTGGTCGGTAATATGGTTGTACTTATCGCCGTTCACAAACGGAAAATAGCTATTTTGTTCTGATTAGATGCAACACAAAAATAATTTCATACCAAAACAAGTCAGATTGTATTAATTAATTTCGCCAAAACAAGTTGTATGGAGTTTGCGATCGTTACAGTACCGGCGGCACCCGTCCGCCGGAAGCCAAGGCACCAGAGAGAAATGGTGAACCAGTTACTTTTTGGTGAAGCCGTGAAGGTGCTCAATGAAAGAGGAAAGCTGTGGGTGAAGGTGCGCAGCCTGCATGATAATTATGAAGGCTGGATGACCAGAAACCTGCTGGAAGAAGTGACAGAAAGCGTAGCGAAGGCAGGTTCATCCTTTGTTAGTTCTGATTTACTTAATACAATTACTCTTGCAGGAACATTTATGCAGGTTCCCGCAGGATCATTACTACCAGCATTTGATGGTAGTAAAGGAAAATTGGGTAAAGCGGCGTATAGTTATGAAGGAAGCCATATTAAAAAAGAAGAGCAGCAGCCTGGAACTGAATTACTGGAAAAACTAACTATGCAATGGCTGAATGCTCCTTATCTCTGGGGAGGCCGTACTATTCTTGGTGTTGATTGCAGTGGTTTTGTGCAGGTCAATTACCGGATGCTGGGCATTGACTTGCCAAGAGATGCCTGGCAGCAGGCACAAGAGGGGAGTGCAGTAAAAAAACTAAAGGAGGCACAGGCAGGTGATCTTGCTTTTTTCGATGATAAAGAAGAGATCGTTCATGTGGGGATACTATTGGGTAATGACAAGATCATTCATGCATCCGGCCGGGTAAGAATTGACAGCATTGATAAAAAAGGGATCACCAGTTCCACCACGGGTGAAAGAACACACCAGTTAAAGGCCATCCGCAGGTATTGGTAAGTAGGCCGTGTTTTCAACGATCGAGAAACGGATGGTGATAGCAAATACATTCTCTGTATGATCTTTATTAGTGGCCCAGGCGACGGTGAGCGGGGATAATAACAGGTCTTTATAATAGTAATCCCTGATCTCACCAGTTTGCTGGTCCTGTAATTTTAATTCCTTGTAGTTGTCTCTCGTAAAGCCCCGTTTATACTGGCGGCAGAATTTTTCAAACTCCTGCTGCACATCTTTGATGCCATCTTCCCCGGCAGGGGCATACCCTACTAATTGGTACAGGAAAAAATTATAAGGCTGACCGGTTGAATCCACGGCTTCTTCCCGTTCTGCCAACACTACTTTGGTATAAGTGGCTTTAAAGAAAAAAGGAGAATACGAATTATAGGTACCATCCAGGAAGAAAAGTGTACTGTCAGTTTTCTTATGAATTGTTTTATTGATCAGCAGGGGGTCTTTCAGCAACTGATTCAGGAAGCTGCTGAATTCCTGGCGAAAAGGATCCGCCCGGTAATAGTTTTTGCTGATCTTATAGAATTGCTGGCTTTGTGCCTGCAGGGAGAAAAGAAGGATAAAGAAAAAGTATAGTTTCTTCATGCAATGAATCATTGATCAATATGAATGTATGAAAAGAAAGGAAGAGACAAATTACCTAACCCGTTAAAAAAATCCTTTAATCCATTTTACGATCAGTGCATCCCATCCCAGCATTTTGAAGGCAGTATATAACAGCACAATGGCAAATATTTTCTTCAATGCTTCTGTATTGATCATCAGGGCGATCTTGCTCCCAAAATAACCACCGGCTAAAAAACCCAGCGCCAGCAATCCTACTACTTTCAGGTCAATTGGTGTGCCCAGTTTCTGGCATTGCTGGTAATAATAAAAAGAAGCGAGGATAACTACCGGCATGGTCAGTACCGCCAGTGAAGTGCCTTGCGCCTGGTGCTGGGTATAGCCCATGAATAAAACCAATACCGGTACCATGATGATACCACCACCCACACCCACCAATCCGCTCAGCACACCGGCAGCCAGGCCGATGGCGATCACTGTTATCAGCAGTTGTGCTGTCATATTTTTTTGCTGGTTGAGGTTCATGATTATTTGGAAAAATTCTCTTTATAGTATTCAACCGCATCAGTGATAATGCGGCAGGCTGTTTTCTTGTCCTGGAAATTATCGATCTCCACTTTTTTATTTTCCAGTGCCTTGTATTGTTCAAAGAAATTGCGCAGTTCCAGTAAAAAATGACCTGGCAGGTCTTCCATTTTCTGGTAATGGTTTACAGAAGGGTCATGTGCAGCCACAGCAATGATCTTGTCATCTTCCTGGCCATTATCGATCATTTGCATATTGCCGATCACTTTGGCTTCCACCAGGCATAAGGAACGGATGGATTGTGAGCAAAGTACCAATATATCCAGGGGGTCATTATCCAGGCCCAGGGTGCGGGGAATAAACCCATAGTTCACCGGGTAGTGAAACGAGGAATAGATCACCCGGTCCAGTTTTAATAATCCTGTTTCTTTATCTACTTCATATTTGGCCCTGGAGCCTTCGGGAATTTCAATGATCGCATTAACAACTTCAGGTGCATTGTCTCCGGTACTAACGCCATGCCAGGGATGATGAATTGTGAGCATATGGTTGAAATTTTATCAGCGGGTAAGTTTCATACCGGCATACGTTGCGAGTAAGCCGGCAATAACACTACCTGCTATGTAAAGGAAAAATAATCCCGTCCTGTTTTCTTTCAGTAAACCCACTCCCTCCAGGGTAAAAGCGGAGAAAGTGGTAAACCCGCCACAAAGTCCAGTCATCAGGAACAATTTCCAGCTTTCATTGGAATCGAACGAACGGAAACTGAGCCCCCAGAAAATACCGATCAGCAAACAACCCGCAATATTCACCGCAAATGTCCCCCAGGGGAACTGGTGAGGATAATAAATTGCCACCCACCGCTGGCAGAGATAACGGGCTATACTGCCGATACCGCCGCCTAATCCTATGAACAGGATATGCTTGATCATTGCAGGCTGTCGGGTTTATGCTTAAAGATATATTTGAAATCCACCAGCCACTTACCACCCTGTTTGATCACTTTCAGGGAATCCTTTTGGTTCCGGAATGTATTGGAATAGTAAATGATACTGGCCGAGTCGTTGATCTGTCTTGTTTCATGGATATGAATCGAAGCCCCCCTGTATTTTGCTTTGTCTTCAGCGCTCATCCTTTCTTTATATAATCTTTCCGAAGCTTCAATATCCTGCTGGTTCAGTGAGTCATTCACAACAAAGGTCTTGGCCCTGGTATAATCACCATCCAGCGCAGCACGGATAAATTCACGGGCGGCATCAATATCGCTGGAAGGTTGTTCATTGGTTGTGTTTCTGTCAGTGTCTTTGCAGGAGGCAAAAAGCAGCAGCATTACAGTTGCAAAAAGAATCGTTCTTTTCATAGTTGCAAATTACGAAAGTTTGCTGCTTGAACTGTGCAGAAATAATAAAGCCCCTCCTGGAGGGGCTTTATTGATATTCATTGCAGGAAATGATTACTCCTGTTTCAATTTTTCAAGTGCTTTCATGGCTTCCTGCGTTTTGGGATCTTTCATAAGGCTGTCAACAGCCTGCATGCTTTTTTGGATGTCTTCGGCACTTACATTTACATCTTCTCCTGATTCGTTCATACCATCCATAGCGCCATCCTGGCCGGCTTTATCTTTACCCATTTTCATCAGGGTGGCCATGCTGAAATCAACTTTCCAGGCACCATCTTCTTTCTTTAACGGGAAGTCAATGCTTTCTTTTTCTTTTTTGCTTTTAAAAGGTACTAGTGCAGTTTCACCAGTGATTTTGGCTTCGCCAATTTCCACATCCTTGAATTCTGCGGTAGGGTCTTCTTCCTCTGCTTTAGAATCACCTTTCATTTTTTCGCCCATATCAATTGCTTTCTTCATCATATCCAGGGCCGCTTTACTGTCTTTGGTAGCCAGTTTGGCAGCGCCATCAATATCTTTTTCGGAAAGTCTTTTCATGAATTCTACCAATACGGCTTTGGGGTCAGAGCTGGCTCCTTTGTTATTGCAGCTTACGATCATCAGGGCTGCACCTGCAAAGAGAAACAGCGATTGCATCATTTTTTTCATATAAGTGGTTTTGAGTGCGACAAATGTAGGCTTTCCCCTTCAATATCAAAAGCATGTGGGTTTAAAAATCAACTCTTTTTATCAACCTGCTTTTTTTATAGAGGAACAGGTCATCGGGGGATATACCAAAAGGCCACTCTCTTGCTTTAATGGACTCCGTCAGTTCCCCGGCCATCGCTTTGTCCAGGCTTTTGAAAACGAATTCAGAGCAGTACATGGTCTCGTCGGAGAGGAAATTGAAATACATATCAAATTTTAACCCCGCCCGGTAAAATTGCTGTACAACACCTGAAAGGGAATCATTTTCTGCAGTGGCCAGTTCGTACCGGTACACGGCAAAACGATCAGCTTCTTCCGGCACCAAAAAACTGTCTATAGGATCCCGTCTCAGTTTTTGGCTGGGGTTATAACTTCCGCCGATAGCATGATAAACAAAGGCAGTATTGTTCTCAATTAATAAAATACCGCAATGGGAAAAGGAAGTATCAATGCGGTTCATGCTCCGGGCGGCTTTGCTCACCTCATCCGTACCATTCCGGAAAATGAGATCACCATTTTGGATCAGCGGCTTCACACTGTCAATACGCTGGTAATAGCTGCTATTATCTGTTTTGCCTTCAGGGCCTGTCTGGGTAGTGCAGCTTATCCAAATAAACAAGAGGCAGCCGGTAAGCCACCTCTTTATCAAATTAAATAATTCAAATTTCATTTTCTATCCGTTGTCGTAGTCTTTCTTCTCCTTGTCATAGGCCCGGATGATGGCTTTCACCAGGCGGTGACGCACCACATCTTCCTCATCCAGTTCAATATGGCCGATGCCATCTACATTTTTCAGGATGCGGACAGCCGTACTCAAACCACTTTTCTGGTTGCGGGGAAGGTCTACCTGTGTCACATCACCGGTAATGATCGCTTTGGCATTAGCACCAATACGGGTGAGGAACATTTTTAATTGCAGGTCGGTGGCATTCTGAGCTTCATCCAGCAGGATAAATGCATTATCCAATGTTCGTCCACGCATATAAGCCAGCGGGGCAATCTCAATAGTCCGGGTACTCATATAATATCCCAGCTTATCGGCAGGTATCATATCATCCAGCGCATCATACAAAGGACGCAGGTAAGGATCGATCTTTTCTTTCAGGTCACCGGGCAAAAAGCCAAGGCTTTCACCGGCTTCCACAGCGGGTCTTGTTAAGACGATCTTTTTTACCTGTTTGTTCTTTAATGCTCTCACGGCTAAGGCAACGGCGGTGTAGGTTTTACCGGTACCCGCAGGCCCGATAGCAAAAATGATGTCATTCTTCTCTGCCATCTGCACCATTTTTTTCTGGTTGGCAGTACGGGCTCTGACTGATTTCCCGTTGGGGCCGAATACAAGTACCTCGTTGGGGTTTCGTTCTTTGAAGTTGTCAATGGATTCTGCATCATCGCCACCCAGGATCTGCTCAAAATAATTCTCACTCATGTGCCCGTTCCTTTCCAGGTAGGTAACGATGAGGGAGATCTTTTCCCGGGCAGAATCCACCTGTTCAGGTGCTCCGCTCAGTTTGAGCTGGGTGCCACGGGAGAGAATCTTTAGCAGGGGGAATTTCTTTTTGAGGATGTCTAACTTGCCATTGTTTACGCCGAAGAACTCAATAGGGTTGACGGTTTCAAGGTTGATGATTGTGTCAGTCAATTCGTTTCAAATTTAGATTGGTCTTATCCGCTTGCGACGGCAGTACGGAGATAACCAGTAAACAATTCCGGCGAAGGGTGGCGCCGGATTATTTAGCGTCTTTTGCCCATTTGCAAAAGAATCACCCCTCTGTTTTCAAATATAACTTATACAAATTGTACAATCCTAAAGTTACTTATTCACAGATGTGAACAGAAAAAAACGGGCCAAAACTTTAGTTAATGCTTTTTTCTGTAAAGCAGACCACAAATAAGTGCTGCGCTGCCGCAATAAAAGCATTTCTTAACTTTAGGACATGGAAGAAAAAAAACCAATTAAACGCAGTGAACAATTAGCACCACTAAGCCGGGAACACCATGATGGTTTATTGTATGCCTGGAAAATAAGGCAGGGTTTGCAAAACGGAACTTCTGTTAATATTATGCGGGAATACAGCATCTGGTTCTGGAAGCATCATATCAAACCGCATTTTTACCAGGAAGAAAAAATACTGATCCCATATATGCCGGCTGATCATCCGCTGGCGCAGCAATTAAAAAGTGAACATGCTCATATCCGTGAATTAATATTATCACTGGACCAGGAAGCCGATAAAAGAACATTTACCATTCTTTGCGACCTGCTGGATGCACATATCCGTTTCGAAGAGCGTCAATTATTCAACTACCTGGAACAAACATTAACGGCTGAACAGTTAACTAATATCCAGGGGCAACTGGAAGATCATCCTGTAAGCGACGAAGAATGGAAAGAGGAGTTTTGGGTGAAGAAATAACCGGCAATAATTTACCATCTTGCCACAATCTTAAAATTTACCAACCTTGGTGTTAACCGGTTGGGCATGGTGTACACGGTGTTGGAGAAATCTTTTACCAGTAAATAGGAAATAGTATTGGGCCGGTCGATGAGGTTAAATATTTCCAGGCTGGCCCAGATACTTTCAAAACTTCTGAACGGGCTATGACTGCGCCGTTTGCTGCGGTCGCTGTCTAATAATAAAGCACTGAACCCGATATCGACCCGTATATACGGTGGTATCTCTAAACCGTTACGATATTTCACACTGTTGGGAATGTTGTAAGGCAGGTTGGTTCCATACAACCAGTTCAGGTACATTTTAAAATTCTTATTCGTGGCCAGGTAATCCTGGAAGAACATACCAAAAGTGATCAGCCTGTCAGTGGGGCGGCGTACCCAGCCTTTTTCTTTGGTTACACTATCAATGGGTTCATTGAAATCATTTAATGTGTAATCCTTGTATGTATCCCCTTCAATATCTTCTTTACTCCGCATAAATCCGAGGCTGATCCAGCTTTCAGCATCTTTTACCAGCTCACCAAACAACCGCATTTCAATACCGGCTGCATAGGCTTTGGCCACGTTCTCTCCAAAATAACGAATGCGGACATTGTCAATATCATAAGGCACCACATCGGTCATGTGTTTATAATAAAGTTCAGTGGTCAGCCGCATCGGTTTGCCGGCAAGTCCCGGGAAATTATAATCAAAGCCGGCAACTCCCTGTATACTTTTTTGTGCTTTCAGTTTTGTATTTACTGTGCCGTCATACCTTCTTAATTCCCGGTAGAAGGGTGGTTGATTGTACATACCGGCCGATGCACGGAATACAATATCTTTTTTGCCGTTGGGTTTCCAACTGACACCGACCCGTGGGCTTATTAAAAGTTCTTTATTCAGTGAATTGTAATTGAAACGAACACCGGCTGTTACAGTAGTATTATGCGATGAATCTCCCAACAGTATATTATCCTGGATATACCCGGAAAATTTGCTGATGTCAAGATCAGTGGTTGATTTGATGACTTTGTTTAATTGCAGCATATTGGGCTGGTAAGGCAATGAATAGCCTGCTGAGTCCTGGTATTCCCATTCATTCAGTTTATCAGCAATGGCTGTTTTATCAAAACTTAATCCCCATTGCCAGGCATGTTGCCCCTGGTCATAATTTCCCTTATGTGCAAGGTTCCAGTTTTCTACATTCAATGTATTGCGGGCAAAATTCTGGTACACACCTGCACCTAATGGATTAATGATTAGCCCGTAGGTAGGCTGGCTTTTATCAAAATCCCTTTCTCCAAATAAATAGGCACCGGTGATATCTATATTTTCTCTTTCATCATTCTCAAAACGGCTGGCCATCCATTTCAATTTCAATTTTCGGCTGACCTGGTTAGTAAGGGAGAACCCCAGCATGTTGGTACTGTACTCATCTTTTTCCTGGCCATCAAAAAATATATCAACACCAAGGTTAACGCTCAGGAAAGGAGAAAAAACAGAAGAGGTGAGCTGGCTGAATTCAGGAACCAGCGAGAATTTGGTTTTGGAAATATTCCCTAAAAACTCGGCCTGCCATTTTGAGTTAAACTGGTAATTGATCAGCGCCTGGAAATCGGAAGAAGAAGGAACATAGTTACCGGTAGTTTCCTGGCGGCTTAATAAATTCCTATTACTCCTGTTACGGGTGCCAAGCAGGTAACTGAATTTATTATTCTTACTAATCCCTTCCAGTTGTACTCCCTGTTCCAGTATGCCCACATAAGCAGAACCCCCAAACCGTTTCGGTCTTTTATATTGTATATCCAGCACACTGCTCATCTTATCGCCATACTTTGCCTGGAAACCGCCGTTGTAAAAATTAATATTCCGTACCATTTCAGGATTAATAAAACTTAATCCTTCCTGCTGGCCGTTCCTGACAAGATAAGGGCGGAATACTTCAAAATCGTTTACATAGATCAGGTTCTCATCGTAGCTGCCACCACGAACAGAGTATTGTGATGTTAACTCATTATTAGAGCCAACAAAGATCTTGATCAGGCTTTCCACTCCGGTAATGGCTGATGGAAGATTGATGATCGTTTTGGGGTTGGGCCGGATCAAACCGGTTTCTCTCCGGTCCCGCTGATCAGTGATCACCACTTCCTGCAACACATTCTCACCTTTTTCTAATCGTAAACTGATCTTTTCTTCTTCATTCTCATTCAACAGAAAATTCTTTTGTTCTGTCTTTCTGCCAGTATAAGAGAAGATAATGGCAAAGGCTTTTTCTGCAGGAACTTCCAAGCGGAAATAGCCGGAGTCATTGCTGCTGACACCAGTTTGTTTACCTAAAATGATGACAGAAACACCAGGTAATGGGTTCTCGTTATCATCCACAATTTTGCCGGAAACGTAAGCGGTTTTTTTCTGGGAGAAAGCGATGGTGCTAAGCAGGAGGCAAACAACAGTCAGCAATATTTGGCGGCTTACTATTTTCATAAGAGATATGCGGACAAGATACGAATTGTTTTGGCTGTGAAATACGTCAGCTTGCTTTATTATTGAAATTGATAAGGTAATCAAACAGGTTTGTTTCTGACGGTATGCCCAGTTTTTTTCGTAAGCGATAACGGCTTATCTCCACACCTCTCACGGAAATTCCCATCAACTGGGCAATCTCTTTGGTGGAGAGATTCATCCGCAAGTAAGCACACAGTTTTAATTCGTTGGGCGTTATAGTTGAATGTTTTTCTTTTAACCCCACCACAAAATCAGAATGCACCTTATCAAAGTGCTGGGCAAAATGTTCCCAGTCTTTGTCCATTTTATCATCTTCATTCAATACTTTGACCAGTTTTTTTAATTCTGAAATCACCTGCGGGTTATCTGTTCCTTTCATCACCTGCGACAACTCGCCGCGAATCTTGGAAATAAGTTCTCCTTTTTGCACCAGGTGCATGGCTGAAGTGGCCAGTTCAGAATTTTTATAATTGATCTCTGACTGGAGTTTGTCGTTTCGTAATGCCACCAGTTCGCTTTCGGTTTTATTCAATTCCAACTGGTGCAGGTATTGTTGCTTTTTTTGTTCTTCTTCATGTTTTACCTGCTGAAGAATAAATTTTTTATGCTGCCATTTATAAATATAGAAGGCAAGTGCTAATACGATGAGCAGGTAGAGAATATAAGCCCATGCTGCCTGGTACCAGGGGGGCAATACTTTAAATGTGTAAATACTTGCTGCAGATTCGTTGCCCAGGTTGTTCCTTGCTTTTACTTCAAAGCTGTAAGAGCCGGCAGGAAGATTATTATATTCTTTTTCTGTTTTTTTTGACCATTCTGTCCAGTTATTATCAAACCCTTTTAAACGATAGCTGTATTCTAAATTGTCTTGTTGCCCAAAAAGGGTGGAGGTAAATTCAAAATGAATAGTACGCCAGTTGTTGGCAATACTCTTGATGCTGTTCTCCTCCTGCACCTGTGTTTCATTAACGTTGGCAAAATACCCGCCAAATAAAACACTGTCCTTTTTATTAATGATCCTGACCAGCCTGATCTGTGTTTGAAATACAGGGCTGTTCTTTTTATATTTTTCAAAGTTGATATGGAAAAAACCTTTTTCGCCACCCACAAAAATATTTTTCTCGTTGACCGGGTAGACGAACTCAAAACCGCTCAGTAATTTATTCGTCAGTTCGGGCATGTAGATCACTACAGGCACCTGACCGGAATAGTCAGCTACGCCCAGCATTTTCTCATGCACAAACCAGATATTGCCGGCTTTATCTTCTTTCAGGTACCGCAGGCTTTGTTCACCAAATATTTTTTTATAAGTCGCAGAAGGTTCAAAGCGGTCGGTGCTCTTGTTGTAGACATATATTCCTTTTACTGTTGCAACAAGTACCTCATTTTTGATTTTGTAAATATGATTATCCAGCGCAGAAGGCAAGCCCTCTTTATCCGCATATAATTTGGTACTGTATTGCTGATTTGCTCCCTGCGAAACTTTATACACTCCATGGTAGGGATGAGAAACCCAGATATTATCGGCATTATCAGTTGCAATGAACCTTGATGATTCAAAAAAATCAGGAAGGGCGGCTCCTTCTTTAAAACTGTTGCTGATATAGTCAAAGAATTTTAACCCCCGGTAATTTCCTGAAACGATCCTGGCTGATGGCGACACATTTGACAGGGGTAAAAAATTCCAGTGACCGGGACTTGTTGATATGGGCGTTGCCTTGTCAGCATTGACAATAAATGCACCTTCGTGATGACCCAGTAATAACTGGCCGTTGATCTCTGCCAGTCCCCATATCTGTCCCCTTGTATTATTAACAAGCGAAAAATTTCCCTTACTAAAACTCAGGTCTTCTGTTTGCTGAAGCGGGGCCTGGAATAAGCCGTTAGAAGTACCAGCATATAACTGGTTATTGTAAACAATGGCGGTATAGCCGGAACCATCCTGCGGGTAAGGGCTGATATGCTTCACAGCACTGTTGTAGGCAATGAAATCAATTCCGTTATTAAGACCCAGCCACAGGTTACTTTGTTTATCGAGAAAAACGCTGAGTACATTGTTATTCTGCAATCCTTCAGTTTTGGAAAAGGTCTGGATGATCTGCCCTTTAAAATCTGTAATATAAATACCGCTGTTATTGGTGGCAAGTGCCACCCACTCTTTGTTAACAGCAGTAGCGGCATAGATTCTTTCCCTTTCAAACAAGGCCGTATTGCTGTTGCTGATCTTGCTGATAGCTTTTGCAGATAAGATGAATAACCCATTCTTGTGTGTGCTGATAAGGGCACTGTCTTTATTCATTGGCAGGATGGCGGTCATCATGTCATTGGCGGGCAGTTCACTTTTGCCGGTGAAAGGCTTCCATGTATTATTTTCAAAAAGAAACAGACCATTTTTGAGATCATGAGCATAAAGGTGTTCATTACATAACCCAAGAAATGACCATTCGGCCGGTGCATTGTAGGCTAAGAAAGCCCCGTTGCTGTATTTAAATATCTTGGTGGGGGTCCGGAAATAGATGTCTTTATTAAATGAAACGATATCCCAGACATCGCCAAACGATCTGTCTTTTTCAGGAACCAGGTCTTTTAAAGATTTGTACTGAAGCTTGCCGTTAGGTCCCGGGCTGAAAAAACCCAACTCATCCTGACCGCCTGCATATATATTATTATCAAGCCCAATTTCCAGCGACCGGACAATGGTTTTGTTGGGTAAGGGATAGGCCTTCCAGAAAGTGCCATCAAAAGTTAACAACCCTTCATTATTGGCAACATAGATCACCCCGTTTTTATCCTGCCTGAAATCCCAGCTTTGGAGACCCGCACCATAGGCTTGCTTGGGGTAATTGATCACATCGGGCAGGCCAATTGTGTTTTGGCCTAACATAGTAATCGGAAACAGAAAAAGAATAAACAGGAGTTTACTCATTCGGGAGGCAGTTTATGTTTGTGAAAGTAAGGTTTTTTATATGATGTAGTAATGATGTAGTCATTTCCATTGTAAATTAATTAGTTATATTTTTTGATGTAGTGTTGATGTGGTTGTTTTTATTGTAACTGTAGCATTCAGATATATCTTGTAACCGCTAAAATTTCGGGTATCTACGCCCGGTTTGCTTAACAAAAAAACGACTGCTGTATGAAATTCAAACTCTGTTTGCTATTTGCCGGCATTCTCCTGTCTGGTTTATTACAATTTGTTTCGGCCCAGGATATCCAGGTTTCCGGAACGGTTACAAACAAAACAAATGGAGAGCCATTAGTTGGAGCTACTATTGCTGTAAAAGGCTCAAACAAGCCTGCGATTTCCGACATTAAAGGTGCTTTTTCTCTCACTGCCAAAAAAGGTGCTGTCCTGGTTATTAGTTATGCCGGGATGAAACCCATTGATGTTACCGTTGCTGACAATAGTTCAGCCCTGGTGATCCAGATGGAAGAAAGTGCTACTACTACATTAAGTGATGTAGTGGTGGTGGGGTACGGCACCCAGCGAATTACCAAAGTATCCGGTGCCATTTCCACCATCAAAAGTGGTGACATTGAAAAGCTCCGGCCCGTGAGAACGGAAGAAGCCTTGCAGGGAAGAGCGGCCGGTGTGAACGTGATCCAGAGCGGATCACCCGGTTCTAAACCCACTGTACTCATCCGGGGTATTCCTTCCTTTTCTGGTAACGATCCTGCTGTAATTGTGGATGGGGTGTTGCAAACACTTACCGATCTCAATTCAATTAACCCTGCAGATATTGAGTCTATCAACGTATTAAAAGATGCAGCCACCACAGCTATTTATGGACTGAAAGGTGGTAATGGTATTATCGTGGTTACCACCCGCTCGGGAAGAAAAAGCCAGAAAGCTGAGATCGGTATCAGCAGCAATTACGGAGTGCAGGAAGTATTGAATACCATTGGTGTTTTAAATGCATCGGAATATGCAGCAATGATCAATGAGGGAAGTACCGTAGCCGGTGGAAATATTATTTTTCCCGATCTTTCTGCTGTAGGCGTTGGTACCGACTGGCAAAGACAAATTTTCAAAACAGCAGCAATCCAATCGCATAATATAACTGCCCGTGGTGGGAGTGATAAAATGTCTTATTTCCTTTCCGGCGGTTTCCTGAGCCAGGGAGGTATTGTTGGTGGTAACGATAAATCCATTTTCAACCGGGGTAACCTGACGGCTAACCTGAGCTTTGATCTTTCCCCCAAGCTGAAATTCATAATAAATACCACCGGACTGATAATTGGTGGAAAAGGAGTCCAGGAAAATTCTTTCAACAGTATTATTGGCAGTGCCCTGAATTTTGACCCAACAGTGCCGGTTTATAATACTGTCCCCAATACTGTGGGTAAATACGGATTCAGTACTTTGTTATTATCAGAGATATTTAATCCCCTCACCAAACTGGAGAATACGTTCAACAAAAATTCCGGCAGCAAATTGTACGGAAAATTTGAATTCCAGTATGATGTGATCAAAAACCTGAAGCTGACCTCCCGTTTTGGATACACTAAATTTGACGGGAATGCTAAAAGTTTTACACCGTTGGTATTTTACGGACTAAACAATACCAATAATACGATGCTGGAAGATGGTTCTGCAAAACCAGGGGAACATAACAGCGTATCGCATGAAAAAACCAGCAATTTCAATTATACCTGGGAAACGTATGGCAACTACAATTTCAGGGTAAAACAAGACCATAATTTTGAAACTGTACTGGGATTTTCGTTAGCAAAAATTTCAGGTAATGCTGCCGGAGCTACCCGTCAGGATGTGCCTTTTAACTCCTGGGAGTTTGCTGACTTTACCGCTGCTACCGGTGCCAATACCGCCAATAATACCAACGGACTGAGTGGCTATTATTACCAGTATTTCAGAAATAATATTTCTTATTTTAACCGGATCAATTATGATTACAAGGATAAATACCTCGCTTCTTTTTCTTTCCGTCGTGACGGTTCTTATGCCTTTGGAAAAAATAATAAGTTTGCCAATTTCTTCTCTGGTTCCTTAGGCTGGGTGGTCAGTAATGAGAATTTCTTTCAATCAGAATTTATCAACCACCTCAAAATCAGGGGTAGTTACGGTTCTATCGGTAATGAAAACGTAAACCCACAACTGGTAAGAATAATTACAGGCGGTGTTAATACCGGTTATGGTCCAACCGGTAATAGTAATGGTTATACTTTCGGGGGGACTGCTTTTCCGGGTTCAACTGTTGGCTCAGCTTCCAATGATGACCTTCGCTGGGAAAAACAACTGCAACTGAATGCCGGCTTCGACATTGCTTTCTTTAAACGGAAACTATCCTTATCGGCTGATTATTTTCAAAAGGAAGTAGATGGTTTATTATTCACTCCCTCCGCTTCATTATACCTCGGTACGATTCCGATTCCTACTGCTAATATTGGTGCTACCAAAAGCAGCGGTATCGATCTGACCCTGACATATAATGAAACTATTGCCAGAAATTTTAAATTGAATACATCTGTAACCTTCACCACGGCCAAAAATGAAGTAACTGCCACCAATACAGACGGTACTGCCAAAATATTTGGCGGGTATTATTTTAACGGCCAGTCACAAAGTGTTACGGTTTTTGAAAAAGGATTTACCCCGGGTTATTTTTATGGATATAAGACCGACGGTTTATTTCAGACCCAGGCTGAGATTGATGCGGCTCCCGCACAGGCAGGGGCACAGCCCGGTGATATCCGCTTCGTGGATGTGAATGGCGACAAGGTCATCAATGCTTCCGACCAAACCAAGATCGGAGATCCTTTCCCCGATTTCACAATGGGATGGAACCTGAATCTGGAATACAAAAATTTTGATTTTACTGCTTTCACCTATGCTTCTGTTGGTAACGATGTGTACAGCGCCTGGGAAAGAAATGCAAACTACTCCAATAAATACAGGGGTGTACTTGGCAGGTGGACCGGACCCGGTTCTACCAATGATGCAAGGAATCCCCGCTATTCCTTTACCGATGCGAACAGTAATATCCGGGTATCTGACCGGTACGTGGAGGATGGTTCCTTTATCAAGATGAAAAATATACAACTGGGCTACACGTTCCCGGCCAGCCTAACTAAAAAAGTATTCAGCCGGTTACGCATTTATGCACAGGTAAAAAATGCATTCACCATTACCAAATACACCGGCTACGATCCAGAAATTGCAGGAGGTATATTGGATACAGGTATTGACAGAGGTGCCTATCCGCAGGCCAGAACCTATGCATTTGGTATCGACATCAAACTATAATCATCAATCTAAATAGCAGAACAATGAAAAATATTCAAATCAAAATACTAAGCCTGGTGATGGTCGCCACCTTGCTTTCTTCCTGTAAAAAATGGGTGGAGTATGACCCGAAGGATGATTTCCTGATTACCGAACAGGCATACCTGAAATCGGAGTCAGATTACCGCACCATGGTGGTGAGTGTATATACGCCTATTCAATGGCTGAACCAGGCCGTGCCGGTCGGGGATATCGCTTCTGATAATGCAGTAAGCGGCGGTGAAAATGCGTCTGATGTATTGTCTTTACAGCAAATAGATGACTTCACACATACACCGGTAAATTCCACCCTCACTGAATTATGGCAGGCCGCCTATGAAGGCGTTAACAGGGCTAACTACCTGCACCAGTACAAAGCAACGAACCTGGCGGGAGAAACGATCAACTTTGCCGGTAAAGATGCCCTGTATGGAGAAGTTTACTTCTTACGGGCTTATTATTATTTCCACCTGGTAAAATTCTTTGGTGATGTGCCGTTATTTGTTGATAAAAGACTCGGCTTAAGCGAATCTAAAACTATACCTAAATCACCAAAGGCAGATGTATACAGGCAGATTGAAACTGATCTTACTACTGCTATTGCTGCTTTGCCGGCGGTGCAGGTGGATAAAGGACGCATTACTAAATATGCCGCACAGGCCTTACTCGGGAAAGTATATCTCTATCAGAAAAAGTATGATGCCGCAGCGGCGATGTTAGAAAATGTTATCAGCTCCAACGCTTTCAGCCTGGTCACTGATTTTGCATCCATCTTTTTGGTAACCGGTGAAAATGGACCTGAATCTGTTTTTGAAATACAATATTCGAATGCTTCACCCTATTACAACTGGAGTTTTGTTAACCGTGGCCAGGGAAATCACTCGGTACAGCAATGTGGCATCCGCGGATTGAATGGTACTGCGGCGATGCCTTATGCAGCCGGATGGAGCACTAACCTGCCAACTCAAAATCTGGCAAATGCTTATGCAACCGGAGATAAGCGGAAAGCTGTTACTGTACTGGACATTGAGGCGTATAAAAATGCTAACCCTGCTTTCAATATCACGTACCAGGTTGCGCCATATAAAAACACAGGTTTGTACAACCAAAAATATTTACCCAGGAAAGGGCAAACTTCCGGGCAAATTGAATTGAACTACGAAAATAATTTCCGGACGATCCGGTATGCCGATGTATTGCTGATGGCGGCTGAAGCCAATAATAAGGCCACGGCACCGAATGATACCAAAGCGCAGACTTACCTGAACCTGGTTCGTCGCCGTGCTTTTGGTGATAACCTTCATGACATCACATCAACCGGCGCTGCATTATACCAGGCGATCCTGGACGAACGCAGGCTGGAACTGGCCATGGAAGGCGACCGGTTTTTTGACCTGGTAAGAACGGGACAGGCAGCTGCAAAAATCACTGGTTTTGTAACCGGTAAACACGAAGTGTTCCCGATACCACAGGCAGAAATCAATATTTCAGGTTTACCACAAAATGCCGGGTATTAGTCACTAACTATTAAAACAATAAATCATGAAAGGAATAAAATATATATGCAGCCTGGCGTTACTGCTGACTTTTATGCCCGGTTGCAAAAAAGAAGAAAATGTAGATACTGCATTTGTAGCTACGGCAGCAGCACCAGATCAATTATCTATGTTATTTGAAATAACACAAGACAATACCGGCCTGGTTACGATCACCCCGAATGGATTAGGCGTGGCAACATACGATGTCTATTACGGTCATGGTGCCATTACCCCCAATAAAGTGATGCCGGGAAAAAAAATCACGCATATCTATCCTGAAGGTGTTTATACCGTAAGGCTGGTAGCCCATAACCTGAATGGAAAAACAACAGAGATCACTAAACAGTTAACTGTTTCATTCCGGGCTCCTGAAAACCTGGATGTTATTTCTTCCATTGATCCTGGTAATAATTTCCGCCTGAATGTAACAGCTACCGCTTTATATGAAACAAGCTTCCGGGTTTATTTTGGTGATGTGCCTAACGAAGTGCCACTTTCCTTCAATGAAGGACAAACAGTGAGTCATACGTATGCCGCTACCGGAACATACACACTCCGGGTTGTGGCGTTAAGCGGTGGTGCTGCTACCACCCAGATGACAAGACAGATCACCATCGTGGATCCTGTATTATTGCCCCTGACATTCGAATCTCCCACCGTTAACTACTCCTTTACCAATTTCGGCGGCGGGGTGGCAACTGTTATCAATAACCCACAGGTTGGCGGTATTAATAGTAGTACTAAAGTAGGCCGCATGGTCAAGAATGCACCCGAAGTTTGGGCAGGCAGCTTCATCAGTTTGGATAATGCCATCGATTTCTCAGTGAACAAAATATTCCGGATGAAAGTATTTTCTCCGCGGGTGGGTGCCAAAGTGCTGCTGAAAGTGGAGAATGCGACAAATGGTGGAATCAATTTTGAAAAAGAAGTAACCATCACCCAGGCCAATGCCTGGGAAGATCTCGCTTTTGATTTCAGCGCTATTAATACGGCCAACTCCTATCATAAAGTGGTACTGATATTTGAATTAGGAACAGCCGGTAACGGGTCTCCCGATTTTACGTTCTTATTTGATGATATCAGGTTGACCAATGTGCTGCCGGGTGTTGTATTGCCATTAAATTTTGAGTCCAGTACCCTCACGTATACGTTTACCAATTTTGGTGGCGCCAATACCGTGGTCGGTAACAATCCGAATGCTGCAGGTATCAATACTTCTGCTAAAGCAGGTGCCTTAACTAAAGGCAATGGTGCTGAAGTATGGGCAGGCTCATTTATTGAGTTGTCTGATCCTATTGATTTCTCCACCCAGCAAACGATAAAGATGAAAGTATGGTCTCCTCAGTCTGGCATCACTGTGAAATTCAAAATGGAAAACCTGGGTAATCCCGGTATCAATATCGAACGGGATGCTACCACCACCGTGGCCAATGGCTGGGAAGAACTAACCTTCAACTTTGCCGGCATCAATACCGCCAACAACTACCAGCGGGTTGTCGTATTCTTTGATTTTGGTAACCCTGGTACCGGTGCCACCTATTATTTTGATGATATCCGAACTAATTAATCTTAAAAATAGAAATCATGATAAAAAGCATTCAATCAATAACCGCTCTTCTTGCAGTGCTGCTGGTAAGTTTTTCCAGTTGCAAAAAAGAGAAATATACCTTTGGTGATTTGAAAACGCCGGGGGATCTTACCCTGACTACGGTGATAGCAGGTGTTGATGCTTCCAATCCCAATGGGAATGGTACCGGAAATGTTACCATTACTACCACATCTACTAACACACTGAACTATAATATTGATTTTGGCGACGGGGTTACAAGAATGGTACCCTCCGGCACCCTTACCTATAAGTACAATACTCCCGGAACAAATAATTTCACAATCACGGTGAATGCAATTGGCACCGGTGGGGTAATTTCTACAATCAGTAAAACTGTACGTGTATTCGTGGCTTTTGAAATTCCTGCCCCCATTTTGCAGGCCATGACCAATGGCAATTCTAAAATTTGGATCACTGATCATGATGCTGTGGGACATTTCGGTGTGGGCCCCAATACAGAGTTTTCACCCATCTGGTATGCCGCTCCTCCCAATACAAGAGAGGCTTGTGCTTATGATGATGAGATAACATTCTCTAAAAATGCCAACAACCAGATCACCATGTCCATTGATAACAAAGGCCAGTCCTTTTCTATTGGGGCAGCTACCGGTTTTTATGGCGTGGGTGGCGCTGATGGTTGTTATGGTATCAGCACAGGTGGCAGTAAACTGTTGATTTTTATGGGGGCAACCAGTGGCTCCTCACCAGCTGTTTCCACCCAAATACAATTTACAGTTCCGGGCAATGGGATTATCAATTTTGGTACCGGCGGCACCACCTATGAAATTCTGTCGGCTACGGCAACCAGTATACATTTACGTAATATTGGTATCGACGGAAACTCCTGGTACCAGAAATTAAAAGTAAAACCATAGGTCAATGAAACAATTGTCATTTATATTTCTATCGGCCGTATTGCTTTGTTTGTCTTGTGGTAAAGACAGCCCGGGTACTACGAATATTGCACCTGCTAATCTTACGGTGAATGCGGTGGTGAGCACAGACAACAGTGGCAACGTGGCTTTTACAGCTTCAGCAACCAATGCAGTTACCTATGATTATGATTACGGAAACGGCATCTTTCAAACTGTTGTATCAGGCGTGGTCACCTACAGGTACCCGGCTTCAGGTGTTTATACGGTTAATGTAATTGCCAAAAGCTCATCTGGTCAGACCATTTCAAAATCAATACAGGTCACAGTAACAGTTGCCCAGTCATTGATCTGGTCTGAAGAGTTTAACACTCCTGGTGCACCTGACCCTGCCAAATGGGGTTATGATCTCGGAGCCGGCGGTTGGGGAAACAACGAGTTGCAGTATTACTCCAACAGGCCAGATAATGCTGTTGTGTCCGGCGGAACGCTCAAGATAATTGCAAAAGCAGAAAACTTCAGCGGAAGCCCTTATACTTCAGCAAGGCTGTTATCAAAAGATAAATTCTCTTTTAAGTATGGTAAACTGGAAACAAGGGCAAAGTTGCCGTTTGGTGCCGGCACCTGGGCTGCTATCTGGATGCTGGGAAGCAATATCAACACCGTGCCCTGGCCGGGTTGCGGTGAAATAGATATTATGGAGCATGTGGGCAACCAGCAGAATAAAATATTCGGTACACTGCATTATCCCGGTCGTTCCGGGGGTAATGCAGACGGAAGTTCAGTCGTGATTGCCAATGCAAGTACCGAGTTTCATAAGTATGCAGTGGAATGGACAGCCAGTACGATAAAAATATCCGTGGATGATTTTACGTATTTCACATTTGCTAATTCTGCTGCTGTCCCATTTAACCATAATTTTTTTATCATCCTGAATATCGCCATGGGGGGCAATTTTGGCGGAGCAGTTGACCCGGCTTTTGTCAGTTCAACCATGGAAATAGATTATATCAGGGTGTACCAGTAATCATTTTTTCTCACAGGCATATTAAGCAAGCATTTTCATCAGCAGTCATTAAAAAGCGGATCGTAATTACTTCTTTAAGTTACTACCTCCGCTTTTTGATACTTCTTGCCCGGTTTTGCCTGATTAAATAAAATAGCATGAAAATTAGTACAATAAACGGAGCAGTAATTTTCCTTCTTCCTCTTCTTCTATTCGTTCAACAAACTGCTAAAAGCCAGTCTGCCTTTCAAAAATTAGTATGGGCAGATGAATTCAACTACAAAGGACTGCCGGATAGCTCCAAATGGAGTTATGATAGAGGAAATGGTTGCCCGGATATCTGCGGTTGGGGCAATAATGAACTACAGTTTTATACCTGGAACAGGCCCGAAAATGCAAGGGTGGAAAATGGTAACCTCATCATCGAAACCAAAAAGGAAAACTATTCAGGAGCTGCTTATACTTCAGCCCGGTTGGTAACGAAGAATAAAGGTGACTGGAAATATGGCCGCATAGAGATAAAGGCAAAACTTCCTGCCGGTAAAGGCTTATGGCCTGCTATCTGGATGTTGCCCACCAACTGGGTCTATGGTGGTTGGCCCAACAGTGGCGAGATAGATATTATGGAGCATGTAGGCTACTTACCGGATTCGGTTTTTAGCGCCATACATACCGGGGCTTATAACGGGATGAAAGGAACGCAAAAAGTAAATAGCCTGCTGAGAAAGGATTTGTATGATGTTTTCCATGTGTATGCGATTGAATGGACTGCAGAGGAAATTAATTTTTTTATAAACGGTGTAAAGTTTCATTCTTTCAGGAACGAACATTCCGGCACACAGGCATGGCCTTTTGACCAGGAGTTCCATTTATTGCTCAACATCGCTGTTGGCGGCAACTGGGGCGGCAAGCAGGGAGTAGATGATAAATTGTTTCCCCAAAAATTGCTGGTTGACTATGTGAGAGTGTATCAATAATGATTTAAATTTTCCAGGTATGAAACAATTTAAAAATTTTACCGGTTCAATAGCTTTTGCAATTATTGGTTCCTTGTTTTTAATTCAGTGTACGAATGAAAAAGCTGCTGCCCCGGTAGCGGAAAAAGAAAATAAGCCGGCAGGAGAAACTGTTTTTTTCGATGATTTTTCCGGTACAACACTGGATACTACAAAATGGAATACGGAGGTGAGTGGTATACATGTAAATAATGAGTTGCAGGGATATGTTGATTCGGCAGCTGTCATCAGGCTGGTTACAGGTGATGAGGCTGATGGTGCCGCAAATGGGGCATTATTATTACAACCGCATTATGCCCCGGGTTATATTACGAAGGATGGCCAGAAATTTGATTTTGTTTCAGGAAGAATAAATACCCGTAACAAAGCTGAATTTGCCTATGGATCTTTCGCTGCAAGAATTAAATTAACAGATGGTGCGGGTCTGTGGCCCGCCTGGTGGATGCTCGGCAATGGTAACTGGCCGGAAACAGGTGAGATCGATATCATGGAGTATGTGGGAGAAAAGGATTGGATCAGTTCAGCCATACATGGAAAAGGATATAGCGGTGATGCAGGAATTGTTGACCGTTTGTATTTCCCGGGTGATAATGATGTGACCAACTGGCATGTATATGCTGTAGATTGGACGCCGGACAGTTTATTGTTCAAATATGATGATGTACCTGTACTCCGGATTACCAAACCCATGACGCAATTTTTCGGGGAATGGGCTTTCGATAACCCCAAATACCTGATCCTGAATTTTGCAGTGGGAGGTGTTTACCCGTATAAAATAAATGGCATCAAAGAACCTTTCTATGGGTTACCGGCTTCAACGTTTGAAATGATCAAAGCAGGGAAAAGTAAAATGCTGGTGGATTGGGTAAGGGTCACAAAAAAATGACCGCTACAGGCGATTATTTACTTCTTGTACAATACAAATTGATTTTTATTACAATTTTTTAAGCTGGCTGATCATTGTTTTTTGATCGGCAGCTTTGAATACGGTATTGCCTGCCACTAATACATCAGCACCCGCTGCAATAATCGAAGGTGCATTTTCGAGAGTCACCCCACCATCTATTTCAATATGCACATGCAGCCCTCTCTCCGTGATCATTTTGCGGAGCTGCTTAATTTTCTCCAGGGTATGAGGAATGAATTTCTGACCGCCAAAACCGGGATTCACACTCATCAGGCAAACCAGGTCAATATCATGAAGAATATCGCTTAAACCTGAAACGGGAGTATGCGGATTAACGGCTACACCGGCTTTCATGCCCAGTGCTTTTATCTGCTGGATATTCCGGTGCAGGTGGGGACAGGCTTCAATATGTACAGAAAGATTATCCGCACCGGCATTCTTGAATTGTTCAGCATAATTGCCGGGTTCTTCAATCATCAGGTGAACATCACAAACCTTCGTCGTTGCTTTCCGGAAAAATTCGATCAGCATGGGGCCGAAACTGATATTAGGAACAAATCGGCCATCCATCACATCCAGGTGATACCAATCAGCCTCACTTTCGTTCAGCATTTTACAATCAGCTTCCAGGTTCAGGTAGTTGGCAGATAACAGGGAAGGAGCAACGATGGCCATAGCGTTTATTTGCGGTGCAAGATAAGATAAGTGGTTGAATGGTTTATTGGTTAATTCGTTAACTGGTCAACCGGAAGGTGAGATTTTTCAACATTTGTATACGGGTAAACCAATAAACTAATTAACTATTCAACTATCCTGTCGGCTGATTCCTTCGCCTCTTTCAGGGTTTTATCCAACCCATAGGCCCGTTGGTAATTCAATTTGGCCTCCGCTTTATTACCGGTAGCTTCCTGGCATTTGGCCATCCAGTAATAAGAGTCGGCATATTTAGGAGAAATGGTCATGGCCAGGTTGAATGATTTGTAGGCTTCTTCATATTTCTGCTGGTCATACAGAATAATTCCTTTTTCAATATGGGCATCCAGGAAATTATAATCATGCTTGATGGCTTCATTGAAAAGTGATAAGGCTTTGGCTTTATCATTCATATTGGAATAATAAATGCCTTTATAATAATAGGGATCGGCATGAACACCCAGTGAGTCCATACTGATGAGGGAGTCGCAGAGACCGATCACTTTCGGGTTTTTTGCTTCCGCATATTTCAAGGCCAGGATATAATTCAGTTCTATATCATAGGGAGTGATGGAATAGGCTTTCTCAAGAATACGGATGGATGTGGCGAAATCCTGTTTCTTCTCCAGTAAACCGGCTTTTAGTTTTAATACATCCACCTGCTCCGGGTTCAGTTGTAATATTTCATCACATACTTTTAATGCTTCTTCTGTTTTGTTTTGGGCATTATAGGAACGGGCCAGGCTGATGCGTAATAATATACTTTGAGGTAATTCTTTTAATGACTGGTTTAAAAATACAGCAGCGGAGTCGGGATTCTTTTCCACTAAGATGGTGCTGATGGCATAAGCATATTTTTCTTCTTTTTTTAACGACCAGGCCTGCTGAAAATCAGCCAGGGCGGGCTCGGGAAAATTATTGGTATTCAGCAAAACGGCTCTTCTGAAATAGAGATCATGGTTGGTCTTTTCATTCCTGATACTGTCTGTCAATCCTGCAAAAGGCGGCTGGGTAAGGATCTCTGCATAAGGCGAAGAAGGAGTAGTATCATTACAGCTACTGAGAATGATCAGCCCGGCTGTTAAAAGTCCTGTTATTTTTGCGACACGGTTCATCTCCCAAAACTAATTTATTTTTAGGGCTTAGGTATGACAATTGCCTGACAAACGAGGCTGGCAACAAAAATACCTTTGCCAGCGCTGAATAAAACAATAAAAAATGAAAAAAATTACCGGTTTATTTTTTGTACTGGCAGCTATCACAGCCACACAGTCTTGTAATAACAGTTCCAAAATTGCCGTGGTAGATCCGGCAGCAGATACGCTGAAATATGCAGACGAATCACATTTTAAAAATGTGCAGCAGCTTACTTTTGGAGGTGATAATGCAGAAGCTTACTGGAGTTATGATGGCAAGTACCTTGTTTTCCAGCGCACCAATCCGAAAGATGGAATTATCTGCGACCAGATGTTTGTCGGTAAAGTGCCAACGAAAAGAGGGGAGAAGTTTACCTATAAAATGGTGAGTACCGGTAAAGGCCGTACCACTTGTGCTTTCTTTACTAAAGATGGTAAGCATATCATTTATGCTTCCACTCATTTGGGCAGCCCTGATTGTCCTCCAACGCCAGACAGAGCTAAATATGGTAATAAATATATCTGGCCTTTGTATGACAGCTATGATATTTTCATGGCTGACCTGGATGGTAAAATTGTAAAACAACTGACCCATTCAAAAGGGTATGATGCGGAAGCAACGCTATCTCCCGATGGTGAAAAAATGTTGTACACCAGTGATAAAGATGGCGATATTGATCTTTATATCATGAACCTGAAAACAGGTGAAGAGAAAAGGATCACCAATATGCTGGGTTATGATGGCGGCGCCTGGTTCAGTCCGGATGGCAGCAAACTGATCTGGAGAGCATCCAGGCCCAAAACGGAAGCTGAGATCAAAGAATATAAAGACTTGTTAGCTGAAAATTTGGTAGCCCCTACGAATATGGAAGTATGGGTAGCCAATGCAGATGGCAGCAATGCACACCAGGTTACTTCTTATGGTCAGGCCAACTGGGCACCAGCCTATATGCCGGATAACAAGCGGATCATCTTTGCTTCTAATCATGAGTATAAGCGGGGATTTCCTTTTAACCTGTACACGATCAACGAAGACGGAACCAACCTGACCAAGATCAGCCGGGATAAAGGATTTGATGCCTTCCCGATGTTCTCCCCCAATGGTAAGAAGATCGTTTTCTGCAGTAACAGGAATAACGGTGGCACCCGTGATACCAACGTATTTATTGCTGACTGGGTGGAATAATAAATTTCTCCCTTGATGCCTGTCGTTGTAGATTTGACGACCTAAATTAATTTGCCATGGATACCGGATTATTGCATTTGCACAATTTACTCCGCTGGATCATTTTATTATTGTTACTGGTAACCCTGTTCCAGGCTTTTTCCAAAAGCCCTGGCATTAAGAAAACAAGTTTGTTCTTACTGATCAGTGCTCATATCATGCTGCTGGTTGGATTGTACCAACTGATCGCAGGCAGGTATGGTATCATGAATGGATTGCCGGATAATGTAGAGTCTTTAATGAAGGACAAGTTCTATCGTTTTTTCTGGGTGGAGCACCCGTTAATGATGTTTGTATCAATTATTCTTATCACCATTGCCCGTGGCAAAGCCAAGGTGCTTAACTATAAAGCAGCAGGCTGGTTATTACTGGTGGCACTGTTACTGGTACTTGCCGCAGTACCCTGGCCATTCCGGGATATTATCGGGCAGAACAGGAGCTGGTTTCCTGGTATGTAAAACCGGTATGTAAAGAGAGTATCCCGTCCGCCCCAGGCAGACGGGATTTTTTATTTATTCTGCCGGTAAAATATTTTCCCGACGATCTTCCAGCCTTCTTTTGTTTTGAGCAGGCTCATGATATCATGGAAATAAAAGGTCGGGTATTCAATAGTCAATTTGGCGGTAGCAGCGTTACCAAATACTTCCACAGTTTCAATCCTGGTTTTACGGTCCTGCTTTTTACCATTATTAGGCATACGGGCCATAAAATCTTTCAGCGATACCACAACAAGTGTATCATTCCGCATATACTGCATTTGCCCGCCGGGGCTAAAAGCTTTTGAAAACATAACACTGTCGCCATTTGTGCCACCATCGAGATAATAGTTACAGGCGATTTTTACAGCTTCAATTTCCTGTTCTTTTGTTTGTGCTTCCGCCATGCTGAAGGCGAAACAGCTTAATGCCAGTAAGAAAATCTTCATTGTGTAGTTTTTATGAAAATAGAATTTTGGCTGGCAGGTTTGCGCTATAATTACATAAACGGTTATCCCGCTTTGTAAGGAAATCTATCGTTTGCCCAGTTCGATCACTTCACAATCCTTCATATTCTTCCCGTCAACGGCAAAACGGATCAGGGTTCTTATCTTATGCCAGCCGTGTTTGCCGGCAGCACCGGGGTTCATGTGCAGGCAATGGGTGCTGTCGTCATAGATCACTTTCAGGATATGCGAATGCCCGCTGATGAATAATTGCGGCTGATGGAGCTGTAATTCCTTCCTTGTTTCCGGGTTATATTTTGGAGGGGAACCGCCGATATGCCGCATCAACACTTTTACTTCCTCGCACATAAAAACCAGTTGTTCGGGGAATTCATTTCGTATCACGGGGTCATCAATATTACCATAAACCCCCTTCAACTTTTTGAACTTGTTAAACGCTTTAAGCTTCTCGGCTACCCCATCCCCAAAATCACCGGCATGCCAGATCTCATCACAATTCTCAAAGTGCCTGAATACAGCTTCATCCAGGTAGCCGTGGGTATCTGATATCAGTCCTATCCGGGTCATTGTTAACAGGTATGCTCATCTTTTTAAACAGAACGCTGTAAATTAGTATTTCCTAACTTTACTTCAACGATCAATTATGCCATTCAACAGAAACTTTACTTATTTCATCGACAAAAGGAAATGGAAATACTATTTCCTCATGGTCTCCCTCGAATTAGAGAAATAGGAGTAAGAGGTGACTTTCAGGACTTATTGCCTGGTTAACTAATTCCCAATAAGCAAATCAACTTATTGCCATGCCGCATTATTATACACTCGGAGCCATTCCGCATAAACGTCATACACAATTCCGCAAACCCGATGGCGGGCTATACAGCGAACAGCTATTTTCAACGGAAGGATTCAGCGATGACTATGCATTGCTGTATCATTGTCATCCGCCCACACAGATCATCAAAACAGAACCGCAGATAGATGTGTCACCACAGGTGGCGGAAGAAAAAATGCTGAAACACCGAAGCCTGGAGGGATTCAACATAAAACCGGCGAACGATTATTTGCAAAGCCGGGTGCCCGTACTGGTGAATAATGATTGTCATATTGTGCTGGCGGCCCCGCAGCAAAGTATGACCGCTTATTATTACAAGAATACTGATGCCGACGAACTGATCTTTGTGCATGAAGGCAGTGGTATTGTTCATACCCAATATGGGGAACTACCTTTTTCTTACGGTGATTATATTATGCTGCCAAGAGGAACTATTTACCAGATCAGTTTCAATACACCCGATAACAGGTTATTTATCGTTGAATCTTTTTCGCCCATACGGTACCCGAAACGATACATGAGTAAATACGGGCAACTGATGGAACACTCACCGTATTGCGAACGGGATATCCGTCCGCCGCAGGATTTGAAAACATTTGATCAGAAAGGCGATTTCCTGATCAAAGCGAAAAAGAAAGGGATGCTCTATGGCTTGCATTATGGCACCCATCCTTTTGATGTGATTGGCTGGGATGGATGCTGCTATCCTTATATTTTCTCGATTCATGATTTTGAGCCTATCACCGGCAGGGTGCATATGCCACCACCGATACACCAGACATTCGAGACCAGTTCTTTCGTGGTTTGTTCGTTTGTACCAAGAATGTATGATTATCATCCGCAGGGAATACCGGCTCCATATAATCATAGTAATATTGACAGTGATGAGGTATTGTACTATGTGGCCGGGGAATTTATGAGCCGCAAGCATGTGACCAGAGGAATGATCACCCTGCATCCTGCAGGTATTCCGCACGGCCCCCATCCCGGGGCTGTTGAAAAAAGCATTGGGGCCAAAGAAACAAAGGAACTGGCGGTCATGGTGGACACCTTCCGTCCATTGATGCTTACGAAGCAGGCCCTCGAAATTGAGAACCAGGATTATGTGATGAGCTGGGCAGAATAGAGTCATAAAATAAACTTGTAGCGAAAGGTCTGCCCGGCAGGCCTTTCGCCGTTAAAATCCGCAGTTCATCCGATTTTTTAACCATTTGGTTAAATTTTATTTGGCCAGTTTGTAAGCCGTATTTACTTTTGTTAACCATTTGGTTAAATTATGAGCAAAGCCCAAAAAGATAAATCAACAGAAGTGCGGATACTGGCGGCTGCCAAAAAGATATTTGTGCTGAAAGGAATGTCGGGTGCCCGTATGCAGGATATCGCTGATGAAGCGGGGATCAATAAAGCTTTATTGCATTACTATTTTAAGAACAAGGAACAGTTATTTGAAATGATATTCATGGAGGCGGCTGCCAAACTCTTCCCCAAGATCAATAAGATATTTGACGGCGACCAGCCCCTTTTTGAGAAGATCGAAAGTTTTTGTGAGGAGTACATCACCATAGTAACAGATAATCCTTTCCTGCCGCTTTTTGTGATCAACGAGATCAACCAGGACCCTGATTATTTTTTAAAGAAGGTATGGGCAGGAAAATCCAAACCCAACCCGGCTAAATTCCTGGAGCAGATAGACCGGGAAGTAAAGAAGGGGACCATTAAAAAAATCAACCCCGTGCACCTGCTGATGAACCTGATTTCAATGACCATTTTTCCCTTTATGGGTAAACCCATGTTCCAGAAAAACCTGGGGGTTAGTGACACACAGTTCAGGCAGCTGATGGAGCAGCGAAAAAAAGAAATACCGGCATTTATTATTGACGCAATAAAGAAATAATTTTTTTTCATCTAAAATTAACCAAATGGTTAAGAAATTAAAATATGTCGTCCTGGTGCTGTTCCTGCCCATAGTAACAGCAGGGCAGGGATTGAGTAAACTTGATCTGCAACAGGCTTACGAATTGTCGCAAAAGAATTACCCGGTGGTCAGGCAAAAAGACCTTATCCGGCAAACAGCCAATATTACTATTGAAAACCTGCAGAAAGGATTTTTACCACAGTTTACGGTCAGCGGGCAGGCCAGCTACCAGTCAGATGTAACCAGTGTCCCGGTTTCTCTTCCGGGCATTACGATCGAATCTGCTTCAAAAGACCAGTATAGGCTGCTGGCCGATGTGAGCCAGTTGATCTATGATGGAGGTATCACCAGGGAACAGAAGGTTTACCAGCAGTTGAATGCGACGGTGGAAGATCAGAAAGTGGAAGTGGAGTTATATAAGCTCAAAGAGCGGATCAACCAGCTTTACCTTAGTATCCTTTATCTCGATGAACAATTGAAGCAGGTTGAACTGGTAAAAGCTGATATCAATACCGGTATCAAAAGGGTGGAAGCACAGGTACAGAATGGAGTGGCATTTCGTTCTAACCTCAATATGCTGAAAGCGGAATTATTAAAAACTGATCAGCGGTCCATCGAGATCAGGTCATCAAGAGCAGGCTTGGTAGACGCACTGTCATTATTTGTTGGCCAGCCATTGAATGAGGGCCTGCAATTGGAAAAACCAGTATCAACTGCTGTGACAATTGGAGAAGAGATCAGAAGGCCGGAATTAAAATTATACAGTGTTCAATCAAAACTGATCGGGCAACAGGATAAACTGATCACGGCGAAAAATCTGCCCAAGGCCAGCCTGTTTGCACAAGGTGGCTATGGCCGTCCCGGTTTGAACCAGTTAAAAAATGAATTCGATTTCTATTATATCGGGGGTGTTCGTTTCAACTGGTCGCTGGGTGGGTTATACACGAAGAAGAAAGAAAAAGAACTGGTAAAAGTGAACAGGCAGATCGTGGATATTCAGAAAGAAACCTTTTTACTCAACACGAATGCACAGCTAAAGCAGCAGCAGGCTGAAATTGACAAGCTGCTCAAACTGGTGGCTTCCGATTACGAGATCATTTCCCTGCGGGCCAGTGTGAAAGAGGCTGCTAATGCGCAACTGGAGAATGGAGTTATAACAGCCAATGATTATCTCAAAGAAGTGAATGCAGAAGACCAGGCCCGGCAGTTGCTCATCACCCACCAGGTACAATTATTACAGGCACAGATCAATTATCAAACTATTTCAGGAAAACAATAAGCCTCCCCAGCCCCTCCGCAGGAGGGGTTTAAAAACATGTTATTATGAAGTATTTAAAATTATCAGCAGCTCTTATCTTATTACTGCTCAGTTCATGCAAAAATGGAAACGGTAAGTTTGATGCTACCGGTACTTTTGAAGCCGACGAAGTGATCGTTTCATCTGAACTATCAGGTAAGATTTTAAACTTTTCCGTTGAAGAAGGACAAACAATTCCAAAGGACAGTATTGTTGCGGTGGTGGATGCCGCCAATATCTCCCTGCAAAAAGAACAGGTGGAAGCCAATATCCTGGCATTGAGTGAAAAGACAGCGGATGTGTCCCCGCAGGTACGGTTACTGGAAAATCAATTAGCGGTGCAACAGTCACTGCTGAATAACCTGCTGCATGAACAGGCGAGGATTCAGAGCCTGCTGAAACAGGATGCAGCCACAGGTAAACAGCTGGATGATATCACATCCCAGGTGGATGTAGCTAAAAAAAATATGGCAGTCACGCAACAGCAGATCAGTGTGCAGCGGAGTAATGTGGCGACACAGAACCGGGGCATACTCAGTGAAGGTAAACCACTGGAAAAAAGAGTAGCACAATTAGATGATCAGTTGAAAAGAGCAACAATTCTTAATCCTGTTAACGGAACAGTAATTACCAAGTATGCAGAACAGGGAGAGATCACTGCTGCAGGAAAAGCACTGTATAAGATAGCCGACCTCAGCACCATGACATTAAGAGCTTATATCACCGGTACGCAAATTTCGCAGGTGAAACTGGGACAGGCAGTAAAAGTATTAGTAGATGATGGGGCAGATAAATACAAGGAATTAACCGGTACGGTAACCTGGATAGCCGATAAGGCTGAGTTTACCCCGAAGACCATCCAGACAAAAGAGGAAAGAGCCAATCTTGTCTATGCAATTAAAGTAAAAGTGAAGAACGATGGTTACCTCAAGATCGGTATGTACGGAGAAATAAAGTTTAAGTGATGAAATCAGTAGTAGTAAATAATATCAGTAAACGGTATGGTTCTAAAAAGGTGGTGACGACGGCCTTACAGGGAATCAGCTTTGAAGTGGATAAAGGGGAGCTGTTTGGCATCATCGGACCCGATGGTGCCGGTAAGACATCCTTATTCAGAATATTGACCACTCTGTTACTGGCAGAGGAAGGAACAGCAACCGTAGATGGACTGGATGTAGTAAAAGATTATAAAGCGATACGTCAGCGTGTAGGGTATATGCCCGGCCGGTTTTCCTTATACCAGGACCTGACCGTAAAGGAGAACCTGGATTTTTTTGCCACCATTTTCAATACATCTGTGGAAGAGAATTATGACCTGATCAAAGACATCTATTCGCAAATAGAACCTTTCAAAGACAGGAAGGCGGGCAAACTCTCCGGAGGTATGAAACAAAAACTCGCATTAAGCTGTGCATTGATACACCGGCCCTCTGTATTATTTCTTGATGAACCGACCACGGGTGTTGATGCGGTGTCAAGAAAAGAATTCTGGGAAATGCTGAGAAAGCTGAAGGAGCAGGAGATTACGATCCTTGTCTCTACTCCCTATATGGATGAGGCAAGTCTTTGTGATAAGGTAGCACTGATCCAATCCGGTAAAATTTTATCCATCGATACACCGGAAGGGGTCGTAAAATCATTTGGAAAAAAGATCATGGCCGTAAAGAGCAGCAATATGCTGCACCTGCTGGCTGACCTGAAAAGAACAGAACTGCTGGAAGATGCCTATCCTTTTGGAGAGTATCATCACGCCGTACTGAAAAATGAAAGCAGCGGACAGGAATTGAAAAATTATTTGCAACAGAAAGAATATCCTTTTGAGATCAAAGAGACGGAGCCGAATATCGAGGATTGTTTCATGGCCTTAATGAAGAATTAAAATGAGTACAGATAAAGTCATAACAGCAGAACAGCTTACCAAACGCTTTGGTGATTTTACAGCAGTAGATGCTATTTCTTTTAATGTATACAAGGGAGAGATATTTGGCTTCCTCGGAGCAAATGGTGCGGGCAAGACAACTGCCATGCGGATGTTATCAGGATTATCAATGCCGACTTCAGGAAAAGCTAGTGTTGCCGGGTTTGATGTATATAAGGAGAATGAAAAGATCAAACAGAATATCGGCTATATGAGCCAAAAATTCTCTTTGTATGAAGATCTGACGGTAAAAGAGAATATCCGGTTTTATGCAGGTATCTATGGAAAGAGTGATCAATTCATCAAAGAGAAAACCAGTGTAGTACTGGAACAATTGCATCTCACTGCAGAGGGGAATAAACTGGTAAAATCATTGCCGCTTGGCTGGAAACAAAAACTAGCCTTCTCGGTAGCCATCTTTCACGAACCACAGATCGTTTTCCTGGATGAACCAACAGGGGGTGTTGACCCGGTGACGAGGAGAGAGTTTTGGAATATGATCTACCTGGCAGCCGAAGCAGGGATCACGGTGTTTGTTACCACACATTATATGGATGAAGCTGAATATTGTAACCGGGTATCTATTATGGTGGATGGAAGGATTGATGCATTAGATACCCCGGAAAAATTGAAAAAAACCTATGGCGTGGCCACTATGGACGACGTGTTTTTAAAACTGGCCAGGAAAGCAGTGAGGTCAGCAGACTAATGAATAAAAAGGACGAAATACTGATCGGGAATTAAGGCCACTTTGAATAGTAGTCTTATCAACCGGTAAACATTTCAACCTGTCAACTACTAAAGTAATGAAGCAGTTTATCGCATTTGTACGAAAAGAATTTTATCACATCTTCCGGGATAAACGGACGATGTTCATCCTGCTGGGAATGCCGGTGGTCCAGATCATTATTTTCGGGTTTGCTCTCACCAACGAGGTAAAGAATTCAAAAATAGCCATCCTGGATCCTTCCAAAGATGCAGCCACAACTTCACTGATCGCACAAATGGAAGCGAGCCGCTATTTTGAAGTGGACCAGGTCATTCATTCAGCGGAGGAGATTGAGCCGATCTTTAAAAAGGGGAAGATCAAACTGGCGGTTATTTTCCCGGCCAACTTTAATGAAGACCTTCAGCATTTTAATAAAGCACAGGTGCAGTTGATCGCTGATGCATCTGATCCGAATGTAGCCAATACGCTGACTAATTATGCCACGGCTGTTATCATGGATTACCAGAACCGTATTACAAACGATAAGAAACTGCCTTATACGATCAATACAGAGATGCGGATGTTGTATAACCCCGAGCTGAAAGGTGCCTATAATTTTGTACCGGGTGTGATGGCGATGGTATTGCTGCTCGTTTGCACCATGATGACCGCCATCACGATTGTGCGGGAAAAGGAAATGGGTACGATGGAGATCATGCTGGTATCTCCCATGAAGCCTTTCCGGATTGTTATCGCCAAAGCAGTTCCTTACCTTTTATTATCGTCTGTCAATATTGCCAGTATTTTATTATTAAGTGTGTTTGTTCTGGATGTGCCGATCAATGGAAGCCTGGTCTTATTGGTTTTTGAAAGCCTTTTATTTACCCTCGTTTCATTAGCATTGGGGTTATTGATATCATCCAGGGCAGAATCACAGCAAACGGCCATGTTCATTTCACTGGTGGCACTTTTCCTTCCCACTGTAATGCTCAGTGGTTTTATGTTCCCGGTAGAAAATATGCCCTTACCACTGCGAACCGTTTCAAATATTGTTCCGGCCAAATGGTATTACAGTATTGTGAAATCAGTAATGATCAAAGGTATTGGCTTGCATGCGGTCTGGAAAGAGACGTTGATTCTTATAGGGATGCTGGTATTCTTCCTGGGACTTGCTATTAAGAACTTTAAAATTCGCCTGGCATGAGGACATTGAAATTTTTACTGCAAAAAGAATTCCGGCAGATATTCAGGGATCCATCTATTCTCCGGATCATTTTTATCATGCCCGTCATACAGCTGATCGTATTGCCATGGGCAGCCGATTACGAGATCAAGAATATCAAACTGGCTGTAATTGACCATGATCGTTCGGATTATTCACGCAGCCTCACCAATAAGATTACCGCTTCCGGGTATTTTATACTGACCGATTATACCAGTTCTTTTGAACAGACTTTGGGAGAAATTGAACATGATAAAGCCGATATCATTTTGGAGATCCCGGCTTCTTTTGAAAAGGACCTGGTTAAAGAAAGTGAATCCAAACTGTTCATGGCAGTGAATGCGATCAACGGCGTAAAAGCAGGGCTGGGAAGTTCCTATCTCCGCAGCATAATCCAGGATTATAACCGGGAAGTGAGAACGGAGTGGATACAGTTTCCCCGGTTCAGCCCGGAAACGAATATTGAGGTCACCAATTCCAACTGGTTCAATCCTTCGATGAACTATAAGGTATTTATGGTGCCGGGAATATTAGTATTACTATTAACAATGGTCGGTTCTAATCTCACTGCTATTAATATTGTGAAGGAAAAGGAAATCGGAACAATCGAACAGATCAATGTGACCCCGGTTAAAAAATTCCATTTTATATTGGGTAAGTTGATCCCTTTCTGGGTATTGGGATTGTTGGTCTTCACCATCGGGTTCGGTATTGCCTGGATTGTCTACGGCATTTACCCGGCGGGCAGTTTTTCTACCATCTATCTTTTTGCAGCTGTTTACCTGCTGGCGGTGCTGGGTTTGGGCCTGCTTATTTCCACCTACGCCAATAACCAGCAGCAGGCGATGCTCATCTCCTTTTTCCTGATGATGATCTTTATATTAATGGGGGGCTTGTATACATCCATTGACAGTATGCCGGGCTGGGCGCAGGCCATTACCAAAGCCAACCCGGTTTCTTATTTTATCGAAGTAATCAGGATGGTAGTATTAAAAGGAAGCGGACTGGCCGATATCAAATACCAGTTGCTTACCATTTTGGGTTTTGCGGTGCTGCTGAATGGCTGGGCGGTTGTCAATTATCATAAAAGATCCTGATAAATCCTTTTTCAAAAGCCGGCAATCTTTTTTATATTCGGATAACTAAAAACGATTGTTATGCTAAAGATCAATGACCTGAAGTCCGGCGATATCATTATTGTGGATGATGAAGGAGTAAAGCGGGAAGGAACCGTGGTGAGCATCAGTCACGAAGAGAACCAGGCCCTGGTGAATAACGGCATCCAGGAATTCTGGTACAGCCCGGAAGAAATGTTTGCCGTCCCGCTTGATGAGAATCAATTGGTGAAGCTCGGTTTCACTAAAGATGACGAGAATGGGGGTGTTAAGTACAAAAAGGACTCCTTTCGCCTCGTAACCCCCAAAAAAGGCGACTTTTCCAATATTGAAATGTGGTGGAGGGAGGACAGGCGTCATTTCAGCTTCCCGCTGGGGGTGCATGAACTCCAGAATTTGTACCTCTCGATGACCAAAGTCCATTTGGAGAAGGCCTGAAAACCAATATTTCAGCCCAATTCCTGAACAGCAACTGCTTTTTTCCACATAGCCCCGAAAAAAAATCGGGGTTTCTTCTTTTTTCGGGTGCATCCGCCTATCTTTGCAGCCCTAAAATCAATATGTCTAAACAAGCACTTATCAAACAAGATGGGGTCATCCTGGAAGCCTTGTCCAACGCAATGTTCAAGGTTAAACTGGAAAATGGTCACGAAATACTGGCCACCATCTCTGGGAAAATGAGGATGCACTACATACGGATTTTACCGGGTGATAAAGTAGGAGTGGAATTATCTCCTTATGATCTGACAAGAGGAAGAATCAATTTCAGGTATAAATAATGCTAACAGCCAAAAGCTGAAAGCTTAACGCAGAAAATAAACAACGATGAAAGTTAGAGCATCCATCAAAAAGCGTAGCGCCGACTGCAAAATTGTACGTCGTAAAGGCAAGCTGTATGTCATTAACAAAAAGAATCCCCGCTTCAAGCAAAGACAGGGATAAGAGAGGCTATGAGCCAATAGCTATGAGCCACGAGTTTAAGTCTCGATGCTCGAAGCTGGCAGCCCGAAGCGAAAACAACAACAAACAAACAATAAACAGATATTATGGCTCGTATTGCCGGTGTTGACTTACCAAAAAATAAAAGAGGCGAAATAGGTCTTACCTATATTTATGGTATTGGCCCATCTACTGCTAAGTACATTCTTGACAAGCACAATATTGACCGCAGCAAGAAAGTGAACGAATGGAATGATGAAGACCTGAATGCTATCCGTAATACCATTACGGAAGAGTTTAAGGTGGAAGGTCAGTTGCGTTCAGAAGTACAGATGAGTATCAAGCGTTTGCTGGATATTGCCTGCTACCGTGGTCTTCGCCATCGTAAAGGTCTGCCGGTTCGTGGCCAGCGTACTAAAACCAACAGCCGTACCCGGAAAGGTAAAAGGAAGACGGTTGCCGGTAAGAAGAAGGCACCTAAGAAGTAAGATTAGCGGCGAGCCGTTAGCTGCGAGCAACGAGCCTTACTCGAAACTCATGGCTCACAGCCCGAAGCTTTTAAATATGCACCAACAACCACTGAATTGATTACGGATACCCGGTGCAGGAGGAGGATCAGTTCAGGTTCCGTTTTAAAAGCGGGATAATTAATTAAGTAAAGATTACCTCAGAACAACAAACATGGCAAAAGCACAAGCACAGCAGCAACAGGTTAGCGCAAAAGCAGCTGCTAAGAAAAGAGTGGTGAAAGTGGACTCCTACGGAGATGCTCACATTTCAGCCACATTCAACAACATTATCATCAGCCTTACCAACAAGAACGGCCAGGTTATTTCCTGGAGCAGTGCCGGTAAAATGGGCTTCAAGGGTTCTAAAAAGAACACTCCCTATGCCGCACAAATGGCCGCCGCTGATGCAGCAAAAACTGCATTTGATGCCGGTCTGAAAAGAGTGGACGTATACGTAAAAGGTCCGGGTGCTGGTCGTGAAAGCTCTATCCGTTCCCTGTCACAAAGCGGTATCGAGATCGTAATGATCAAAGACGTAACGCCGTTACCCCACAACGGTTGCCGTCCTCCGAAGAAGAGAAGAGTTTAATTAGTCCGAAAGACGGAAAGTCAGAAAGCCGGGCAGAAAATCCAGATAATAGGAGAATTCTTCCGGTCTTACAGACTTCCGGACTTTCTGACTTACACATATTTGAGCCAGATTGGTTTCATTTTTAAAAAGGGTACACGATTAATTTTTTAAAGCTTTTTACTGATCGTTGTACCGGATTCTAAAAAAGCTTAAATGAAAGTAAAATTATGGCAAGGTACACTGGTCCAAAGACCAAGATCTCCCGCATTTTCGGGGAGCCTATTTTAGGCAATGGTAAATGGTTGGGTAAAAACAGCAACCCTCCCGGACAGCATGGGGAGAAACGTAAGCGTAAAACTTTAGGTGAATACGCTTTACAGCTCCGCGAAAAGCAAAAGGCTAAATACACATATGGTGTATTAGAGAAACAATTCCGTAAAACTTTTGAGGAAGCATCACGCCGTAAAGGTGTAACCGGTGAAAACCTCATCAAATTACTGGAAGCCCGCCTGGATAACACTGTTTTCCGTATGGGTATTGCTCCTTCACGTCCTGCTGCCCGTCAGCTCGTTAGCCACAAACACATTGAAGTAAACGGCGAAGTTGTGAATGTTCCTTCTTACCAGTTGAAAGCTGGTGATGTGATCACTATTAAAGAAGGCAGCAAAACAAGAGAGTCAATTACCAGCATTGTTCGTGCTAAGAACCCTAAGTTCAACTGGCTGGATTGGAGTGAAACCGAGTTCAAAGGTACTTTCATTACTTATCCTGAAAGGGAAAGCGTTCCTGAAAACATTAAGGAACAACTGATCGTCGAATTGTACTCTAAGTAATAGATAGCTGCGGGCCATTAGCCATGAGCTGCGAGCTTACCACTCGTAACTCGTCGCTCAGAACCCGAAGCTTGTTTTACCAATCATTTTAAATCTAAAGAATAAAATATGGCAATTTTAAATTTCCAGAAACCTGATAAGATCATTCTGCAAAAGGCTACGGATTTTGAAGCTCAGTTCGAGTTTCGTCCGTTGGAGCCCGGCTATGGCGTGACGATTGGTAATGCACTTCGCCGTGTATTGCTGAATTCATTGGAAGGCTATGCTATCATCGGTGTGAAGATCGAAGGTGTGGAACATGAATTCGCTACCATGAAAGGTGTTAGCGAAGATGTGGTGGAGATTTTCCTGAACCTGAAACAGGTTCGTTTCAAAAAGATCGTTGATCATGAAGTGGCGAATGAGAAGATCATTTTGTCTATAAAGAACAGGACTGAATTCACTGCCGGTATGATCGGTGAAGGAACACATTCTTTCCAGATCATGAACCCGGACCTGCTGATCTGTACGCTTGATTCATCTGCCAAGATGGATGTGGAGCTGACAATCGGTAAAGGCCGCGGTTATGTGCCTGCAGAAGATAATAAGCCGAAAGATGCGGCGCTGGGTTATATTCCTATCGACGCTATTTACACGCCGATCAAGAATGTAAAATACACGATTGAGAATACCCGTGTGGAACAAAGGACTGACTTCGAAAAACTGATCATGGAAGTTTCTACAGATGGTACTATCCATCCGGAAGAAGCAGTGAAACAAGCTTCACGCATCCTGATCCAGCACCTGATGATCATCACGGATGAGAACATTACGTTCGATAATAAAGAAGAGAAGAAGGAAGACCTGGTGGACGAACAAACCTTGCAACTGCGTAAAGTGTTGAAGACTCCATTGGAAGATCTGGACCTGTCTGTTCGTGCCTTTAACTGCTTAAAAGCTGCCAAGATAAACTCCCTGAGTGAACTGGTGCAGTATGAGCAGGAAGACCTGATGAAATTCCGCAACTTCGGTCAGAAATCACTGGCTGAGATTGAGCAGGTGCTGACTGAAAGAGGTCTGCATTTCGGAATGGACCTGGTGAAACTGGGTATTGACCTGAGTGAATTCTAGGCCTCCCCAAACCCCTCCGCAGGAGGGACTTTAGGTCGCCTATAGTTGATAAATATTCATTAACAACGCTGCTTTGAATTTCAAAACAGCAAACATTGCAAATCCTGACACGGTGCAATGTATTAAAACTTAAACGTCATGCGTCACGGAGACAAAGTAAAAAATCTAAGCCGCACCAAAGCTCACAGAGAAGCTTTGCTGAGCAACCTGGCTTGTCAGCTCATCGAACACAAAAGGATCGTTACCACAGTGGCAAAAGCGAAAGCACTGCGTGTATACGTGGAGCCCCTGATCACTAAAGGTAAAACCAACACTACGCACCAGCGTCGTGTGGTGTTCAGCTACCTGCAGGATAAGGAAGCGATCAAAGAACTGTTTGGTAATGTAGCAGAAAAAGTAGCCGGCCGTCCCGGTGGTTATACCCGTATCATTAAGTTAGGTGCCCGCCCCGGTGATAATGCAGAAACTGCATTGATCGAACTGGTTGACTTTAACGAGATTTACGGTAAGGGTAAAGGCGAAGCGAAAGCTCCGGCTAAGAAAACCCGCCGTTCCGGTGCTGCGAAAAAGAAAGCAGAAGGCACGGATAAACCGGAAGCATCTGCAACAGAGGACAAAGCTGCTGAATAATAGCAACACAACGCTGTTCAATATGAATGCCCCCGGTTTGCCGGGGGCATTTTTTTAATAATAATACAACGGCAGGCCGGGAGTGACAACGGGTTTTATACGAAAAATGAAGTATTTTCATTTTCACATTTCCCTGCTTGCTATACCACTACATTCAACTTTTAAACCAACGAAATGGATCATCCGTCAGGCAGGTCATTGCAGCAATTCAGGAATGAAGTCGGGATCAAATTCCAGCTTTATAACAGCCTTTTTACATCGCTGCCTTTTCACCGGATTGAAAAGACAGGTATCCTGTTGTCTTTGCTGTCCAATAATTGCGAGGAAGGGTATAAAAAGAAATTAAGCCCGGTTGAAATACTCGAAGATTTTTTCAGCAAGCATACCATCTATGGCAAAGAAAATGAACGGGCAGATCTCCTGTTCCGCTTTGTACAGTACGTAGAAAGACAGGTGGTATTATTTGATGCGCTGGAAGATGCTGCCTTTCGCAGTGTCCATGATCTGAATGGAGTGGGTACATTGAAACATTTAGAATCGGAAGTATTACAGGGGAATAAAGAGAGAGAACTTGCCGATAAACTGAAAGATTTTTCTATCCGGATGGTATTAACAGCTCACCCCACACAATTTTACCCGGGTTCTGTATTGGGGATCATCAACGACCTGTCAAAGGCACTGAATGATAATAATACCAGCCTGGTAAATACTTACCTGCAACAATTGGGAAAAACACCTTTCTTTAAAAAGAAAAAGCCAACACCCTATGATGAAGCGGTGAGTTTGATCTGGTACCTGGAGAATATTTTCTATCCTGCAGCCGGGAGGATCATTTCTTCATTAAAGAACCAGTTTCCTGATGCTGTGCATAAGCATAACCCTGTTATTCGTATGGGATTCTGGCCGGGTGGTGACAGGGATGGCAATCCATTTGTGACCAGTGATATTACGTTGCAGGTAGCCAATGCTTTGCGGGGAGGGATCATTAAGTGTTATTATATGGATGTGCGCCGCCTGCGGAGAAGACTGACCTTTGAAGGGGTGGAAGTGTTATTGGCGGAATTAGAAAATAAATTATACAATAATCTCTTCATTCCCGGTTTCAAAACAACACTTACCAAGGAAGAAATACTGGCTACATTGGAACAGATCAGGCAGATCATTATTTACCAGCATAATGGACTGTTCCTGCATATGATCAATAACCTGATCAGTAAGATCGAAGTATTTGGTTTGCATTTCGCTTCGCTTGATATCAGGCAGGAGAGTACGGTGCATGGTAAATTACTGGAAGCACTTGCTGCGACAGGAGAAGGCTTACCGGCTGATTATAGTTCATTAACGGATGCGGAAAAGATCAATCTACTTTCTTCCATCGGGAAACAGGTTGCTGCTGCTACTGTAAGCGATCCTGTTCACCAGGATACGCTGCAAACAATTGCAGCCGTAAAAAGTATTCACCAGTATAATGGGGAAGCCGGTTGTAACCGGTATATCATCAGCCAATGTAAGTCGGCATTGAATGCCATGGAAGTCTTTGGCTTATTCTTATTGGGCGGATGGAAAAAAGAAGAACTGAATATTGATATCATCCCGTTGTTTGAAACAATTGATGACCTGCAGGTGTCTGCGGAAGTGATGCGAACATTGTATAGTAACCCGATTTATAAAGAACATCTGCAGCGAAGAAATAATCACCAGACGATCATGCTTGGTTTTTCCGACGGCACCAAAGATGGCGGCTACCTGATGGCCAACTGGAGTATTTATAAAGCCAAGGAAGAATTAACGAGTATATCCAGAGAATATGGCATTGATGTGATCTTCTTTGACGGCCGCGGTGGCCCTCCTTCAAGAGGCGGTGGCAAAACACATAAGTTCTATGCTTCGATGGGACATAATATTTCCAACAAAGAGATACAGCTAACCATCCAGGGACAAACCGTGAGCTCCAATTTTGGAACCGTAGATGCGGCACAATTCAATATTGAACAATTATTGAATGCCGGCATTTCAAACGACCTGTTTTCAACAAGGGAGGAAACGCTAAGTGAAAAAGAAGAAACCTTGTTACAGGAGTTATCAGCTTTAGGCTATCAATCGTATAAAAAATTAAAGGATCATCCATACCTCGCTGATTATTTATTACAGGTAAGCCCGTTGCGGTTTTACAGTGAGACAAATATTGGAAGCCGCCCTGCGAAAAGAGGAGCAGCTTCCGGCTTATCGTTAAAAGACCTGCGGGCTATTCCTTTTGCCGGGTCCTGGAGCCAGTTGAAACAAAATGTAACAGGGTATTATGGAGTTGGCTCTGCTTTGCAGGAAATGGAAAAACAAGGAAAACTGCTGGAGTTGCAAAAGCTGTATCACCAGTCACTTTTCTTTAAGACACTGCTTGATAACTGTGAGATGGCGATGATGAAGTCGTTCTTCCCGCTGACCGCCTATTTGTCGGCGCATAAACAGTTCGGCGAATTATGGCAAATGATCTATGACGAATACGAACTGACCAAACAGTATTTAATGAAAATAACCGGGCAGACGGAATTGATGGCAGATTACCCGGTGGAACAATTATCGATCCAGATGCGGGAGCGAATTGTTTTGCCGTTAGTGACAATTCAGCAATATGCATTGACGAAGATCCGGGAAATGGAAGAGCAGTTGATACAGGCCCCTGTAAAGGAAACCTATGAGAAACTGGCGATGCGCTGCTCATTCGGGATCATTAATGCAGGGAGGAATTCAGCCTAAGATTTGCAGTATCTGCTGGTATCAATTTTATATTTTTGCATCTCAATTCAACAGCATGAGCAAAGTAAAAATCGGAATGGTGCAGATGAGCTGTACCGGGAATAAGGAAGACAACCTGGCCAAAGCGATTGCAGGTGTGAAGAAAGCGGCTGCTGCTGGAGCACAGATCGTTTGCCTGCAGGAATTATTTACTTCTTTATATTTCTGTGATGTGGAAGATTACGAGAATTTCAAACTGGCGGAACCGATACCGGGTCCCTCTACTGATGCGATGCAAAAAGTAGCGAAAGAAGCAGGAGTAGTAATCATAGCTTCGTTGTTTGAGAAGAGAGCACAGGGCTTGTATCATAATACCACTGCCGTGATTGATGCGGATGGCAGTTACCTGGGTAAATACAGGAAGATGCATATCCCCGATGACCCGGCTTATTATGAGAAATTTTATTTCACGCCGGGTGATCTTGGGTATAAAGTATGGAAGACAAAATTTGCCACGATCGGTGTATTGATCTGCTGGGACCAGTGGTATCCTGAAGCCGCCCGTATCACTTCATTGATGGGTGCGGAGATCTTATTTTATCCTACGGCCATTGGCTGGGCTACTGCACAGGATGAGGCAACAAATACCGAGCAATATGGAGCCTGGCAAACAATACAGCGTAGTCATGCCGTTGCCAACGGGGTACATGTGGTAAGTGTGAACAGGGTGGGATTTGAGCAGAATGGTGCTATGAAATTCTGGGGTGGCTCATTTGTGTCCAATCCTTTCGGAACAGTTTTGTACAAAGCTTCTCATGAGGAAGAAGAAATAAAAGTACTGGAACTGGACCTGGCTAAAACGGATCAGTACAGAACGCACTGGCCTTTTATGAGGGACAGAAGAATTGATTCTTACCAACCGATTACAAAACGTTTCATCGACGAAGAATAAAATAGTGTTCATGGTTCATGGCCTATAGTTCATAGTGAAACCAAAGCCATTACCATGAGCCATTAACCATGAACTATGAGCTTCGAAGCAAAAACTCCCAAAGAAGCAGGCTACTATTTCCCCGCTGAATTTGCACCACATACAGCTACCTGGCTTAGCTGGCCGCATAAAGAAGCTTCCTGGCCGGATAAGATCCATACGATCTTTCCGTATTATGCCCAATTTATTAAAGAGCTGACAAAAGGGGAGCAGGTTAAAATTAATGTGGCTGATGAAACCATGAAGAATTTTGCTATCGGTCATTTGCAACATGCAGAAGTTGACCTGTCAAAAGTGGAATTCTTTTTTCATCCAACAAACGATGCCTGGTGCCGGGATCATGGCCCGGCTTTTCTGATCAACCCGGCAGCCATACAAAAGAAAGTCATCGTGGACTGGGGTTATAATGCCTGGGGTAATAAGTATCCTCCTTATGACCTGGATGATGTGATACCAACACTGATCGGTAAACATTATAATATTCCGGTGTATCACCCGGGTATTGTGATGGAAGGGGGCTCAGTTGAATTTAACGGGAAAGGAACAGTGATGACATCCACGGCCTGTTTATTAAATCCAAACCGTAACCCGCGTTTGAACCAGCAGCAGATAGAAGAATACCTTTATAATTATTACGGTATGGAGCAGGTATTATGGGTGGATGAGGGAATAGTGGGTGATGATACGGATGGTCATATTGATGATACTGTCAGGTTTGTAAATGAAGATACCGTGATAACCGTAATAGAAGAGAATAAGAATGATGAGAACTATGCGTTACTTCAGCATAACCTGCAGCAATTAAAGGCTATGCGTTTATTGAATGGCAAGCAACTCAATATTGTTGAACTACCGATGCCTGATGAAGTCATTTGGGAGGAGCAACGGCTGCCTGCATCTTATGCTAATTTTTACATAGCGAATAAATCTGTTATCGTCCCCACTTTTCGTTGTAATAAAGATGAGAAAGCATTGCAGATCATCCAGGGTTGTTTCCCCGGCCGGGAGGTAGTGGGTATCGATTCAACTGAGATCATCTGGGGACTGGGTAGTTTTCATTGCCTGAGCCAGCAGGAACCTTTCGTATGATTTTTTCAGTACGATACAAGGAAAGCCCCTTGTAGAAACAAGGGGCTTCTAACGATTGCTTGCCATATTAAAATCTTACTAAACCATTTTTCTCTCAGAACGAATAGACAGCAGCAAACAGGAAATTGGCGGCTGCTTTTTTAAATATCCCGTCTTTATCAACAAAAGTTTCTTTGTTAGAATTGTCCAACCGGAATTCAGGGATGAAGGTGAAACCACCTGACTTGAAATTGGCCGATAACGTGGTGGCGAAAATGTTGCAGCCATCAGGATTTACAGCAATTTTCAGGTTGTTCTTATCACTGAAGTATTCTCCTCTCAGGGTAAGTCCGAACCAGGGTTTCGGATCAAAATTCAGGTATAAAGCTGAACCCCACCAGGCCAGGCTTTCTGTATTCTTACTGCCATCCCAGAATTTGGTTGAATTAATGGTTCCATTATAACCAATATTGAACTTGTCGCTTATTTTGGCAGTTACCACGGCATCAAACTGGTTGGTCTTTGATGTATCAGGGTTTTGCCCGCTAACATAGTTCAGGAAGAATTTTACATTATCAGAAGCTGCAAAACTGTACTGCGCCAGTAAAAATTTCTTATTGATATAGTCATCCGGTGGAATGCGGAAGTCTGTAGCGTTGGCAATACCCAGCATCACACTGTGTTTTCCTTTACTGACTTCTGCCTTTAAGCCGGTGTGGGAGAATGGTCCGTTCGTGAACATATAGCTCATACTGTAGTTACGGTTCAACTGGGGATCCAATAGCTCATATCCTACATGAGTGCCCCAGGTACCCAGTGTGAATTTCAGCCAGTCGGTTGGTGAATAGCTGATATAAAGTTGTTTGATGGCCTGGGTGATACCATCATCCGTGTAGGCAAAACTTTTTGCCCTTGGACCAAATCCCAGGTCAGCCACGGCACTTACTTTTTCTCCTTTATGTTCAAATTTCAAACTGGCCATGCCCAGCGAGAACGCATTATGCGTTTGGGTGAAGCTGGTGAAACTGTTAGCTGTTGTTTTTCCAAAGTCATATTTATAATAACCATCCACAGAACCGGTAATGGTCAGCACCGGTGCTTTCTTTTCTTCTTCCGGAGCAGGAGCGGCTGCAGAGTCAGTAACTACGGATGCGATCTGGGCTTCAGCGAAAGTAAATGACAGCAAGCCCATGGCTGCCACAAGGAGTTTTTTTTGTAACATTGTAATGCATTTTATATGTTAAGAAAAGGGTACGGTAGGTATATGCTTTTGCGAGAAGCGTATACCGGTTATACTGTGCCTTTTTCTGTTTTATTTAATTTCTGCTGGTTTTTCTACAATAGCTCCGTTGTTGTGAACTAACAAAGTGCCCTGGAGATATTTCTCGTCGTGTTGTGAAGCATCCAATCCTTCTTCTTCTTCGCTTTCACTCACTCTCATGGGAATGACGAAGTTGATGAACTTGAAGATGGCATAGGAAACGATGAAGCTATATGCAACAACGATGGCCATGGCTTTCAACTGGGTGAAAAAGAAGCCCGGGTTTCCGTAGAATAAACCCTCAGGACCTTCCGCGATACCATGAACTTTAGTGCTGGCAAAAACACCGGTCATCAGCATACCCACCATACCACCAAGACCATGGCAGGGGAATACATCCAGAGTATCATCCAGTTTTGATTTTTGTTTGATGCTGACTGCTATATTCGATACAATAGCACCCACTAAACCGATGATGATACTTTGGGGAATACCTACATAACCGGCAGCTGGTGTGATGGCTACGAGACCAACAACTGCACCGATACAGAACCCGAGTACAGAAGGTTTTTTACCTTTTATTACATCAAAGAACATCCAGGCCAGGCCCGCAGAAGAAGCAGCGGTGGTAGTTGTTCCAAAAGCATTTACCGCTAATGAAGTGGCGCCAACCGCGGAGCCGGCATTGAAGCCAAACCAACCAAACCAGAGTAAGCCGGTTCCGATCAGAACGTAAGGAACGTTTGCAGGAGGTATCTCTTTATTTTCAATATGTGATTTCCTTCTTTTCAATACCATGGCACCGGCAAGGGCAGCACAACCTGCTGTTATATGTACTACAGTACCACCGGCAAAATCCCAGGCACCCATTTTAGCAAGGAAACCTTCCGGATGCCAGCTCCAGTGTGCTACCGGTGCATATACCAGTAAGGCAAAAAGAACAATGAATAAAATGTAGGAGGTAAAGCGGATACGTTCAGCAACGGCACCCACTACCAGCCCGGGAGTGATGATGGCGAACATTAACTGAAACAGGGAAAATAACGAAAGAGGGATCGTGTTTGCCAATGGCCAGGCAGCTCCTGATTTTACGCCGTCATAGAATGCGTAGGTCGAAGGATTACCAATAAAACCATTGATTGATTCACCAAAAGCAAGACTAAACCCGCATACCACCCAAAGAACACCAACGATACCGGCGGCAACTACGCTTTTGATCATCGTTGAGATCACATTTTTACGGTGAACCATACCGCCATAGAAAAAGGCGAGGCCCGGGGTCATCAGGAAAACAAGGGCTGTGGAAACAAGTACCCAGGCAATATCGGACGAATTGTACTGGGGGTCTTTTTCGCCGGGTACATAATCGGCAGCCGGCTTAATGAACATGGCAATAATGGCAACCGCGACAAGTATCACAAATGGAAGGATCTGTTTGGCTCTTACTTTACTCATAGCTGGTTTTTTAGTTTATAAAAATTAATAATTTGAATTATTAATCTAAAAATACCAGTTTATTCAATTAACATGTGTTAGTTTTATTGAATAAGTGAATAAAATGATAATAAAACTGAGTTTTAATTTAAAAAATATTATAGTATTTAAATTAATAATGTTTTAAAGAGGTATGCGATTAACTCAGACCAGCTGAAATTGAAGAGATGATGTTTTGGTTTCGAGGATTGAAGCACCATTATTGAGGAACTCATCTACTTTGCGGGCACATTCCCGGCCTTCGCTGATAGCCCAAACCACCAGGCTCTGGCCACGGCGCATATCGCCGGCTGCAAAAACTTTTGAAATATTGGTTCGAAAGTCTGTTTCTGTTGCTTTTACATTGCCTCTTTCATCAAGACCAATACCCAGGTCATTGATAAAACCAACATGCTGTGGATGCACAAAACCCATTGCCAGTAATGCTAATTCACAAGGGATCTCTTTTTCACTTCCGGGTACTTCCACAAAACTGGCCGGGCGACCATCAACGATCTTCCATTCCAGGGTTACGATCTTTAATGCTTTGAGGTTGCCTGCTTCATCGCCAATAAATTCTTTAGTGGCAACTGCCCAGTGACGGTCAGCTCCTTCTTCATGTGAAGTAGTTGTTTTTAATACCATCGGGAAAGAAGGCCAGGGCATAAATTCATTTCTTTCAGCCGGGGGTTTTGGTAACAGTTCAAATTGCGTTACAGACTTTGCTCCGTGACGATTAGAAGTTCCCACACAATCACTGCCGGTATCACCACCACCGATCACCACTACATTTTTACCGGTTGCTGTTACTTCTTCATCCAGTATATTACTTTCAATAGCGGCGTTGGCCAATACATCTTTACCTGCTACTCTTTTATTATTTTGTTTTAAGAAGTCCATGGCGAAATGAACACCTTTCAATTCCCTGCCGGGAATAAATAAATTTCTTGGCGTGGTGCTGCCACCTGTGAGGACAATAGCATTGAATTCACGCAGTACATCATTGATGCTCACATTAACTCCCACATTCGCCAGGCATTTGAAAACAACACCTTCTTCCTCCATTACTCTTATCCTTCGGTCGATCACCCATTTTTCTAATTTGAAATCAGGGATGCCATAGCGTAATAAACCACCCGGCGCATCATCCCTTTCAAAAACCGTAACCGAATGTCCCGCATAGTTTAATTGAGCTGCAGCGGCTAACCCCGCCGGACCCGAACCAATCACCGCTACTTTTTTACCCGAACGGAGATTGGGCTTCTTTGCTGCTACAAACCCTTTTTCAAAAGCGATCTCGATAATATGTTTTTCAATTTCCTCTATCGCAACAGGTGGTTGGTTAATGCCTAACACACAGGCAGATTCACAGGGGGCAGGGCATATCCGGCCGGTAAACTCAGGAAAATTATTCGTGGAAGAAAGTATATCGTACGCTTCTTTCCAATCCTTACGGTACACCGCATCATTGAATTCAGGTATTACGTTGCCCAGGGGACATCCGTTGTGACAGAAAGGAACACCACAATTCATACAGCGGGCCGACTGCTGGTTCAGCTTCTCTTCGCTGTATTTTTCTACAAACTCATTATAATGCTGTAAACGCTCTGCCACTGGTTTCTTACCCGGCATCTCCCTGTTGAATTCTATAAATCCTGTTGGCTTACCCATTTATTAAATTTGATAGTTGAAGTTTATTGTTTGTGGTTAGACAGGAAGACCGAAAGTCCGCAAGCCGGAAAGAATCACTCTGTTACCGGAGACATCTTTTTGACTTACCGTCTTTCCGACTTTACTGACTACTTTTTTACTGATACTTCCATCCTTTTTTGAACTAATACTTTTTTGTAATCCTTCGGGAATACTTTTACAAAATGCTGTAACTGGTTGTCCAGGTCATCCAGTATGAATTGAGCCACTGTACTGCCGGTGTATTCAAAATGTTTCTGCAGCATCGTGAACAATTCATTTTTGTCATTCAGGTCGCAACTGTCAAGATCAACCATTTCTTTATTACAGTTATCTGCAAATTTTCCTTTTACATCATAGATATAAGCAATACCACCACTCATGCCGGCAGCGAAGTTTCTTCCTGTATCACCGAGTATCAGCACCAATCCGCCCGTCATGTATTCACAACCATGATCTCCAACCGATTCAACTACTACATTTGCCCCTGAGTTACGGACTGCAAAACGTTCACCGGCCTTTCCCCTGATATAGGCTTCACCGCTGGTAGCGCCATAGAAGGCCACATTGCCAATGATGCTGTTATCTTCCGGTGTATAGGTTGCCGTCTTGGGCGGATAGATGATCAGCTTCGCACCACTTAATCCTTTCCCAAAATAATCGTTGGCATCTCCTTCCAGTTCGAGAGTGATGCCTTTTGTATTGAAGGCTCCAAAACTCTGGCCGGCTGTCCCGGTAAAATTGAAATGAATCGTGTTGTCCGGTAATCCTTCTGCCCTGTACTTTTTAGTGATCTCGTTGGACAGGATAGTACCTGCAGTCCTGTCAATGTTCCGGATATTGAAGGAAGCAGTTACTTTTTCCTTTCTTTCAATGGCGGGCTGTGCAGCTTCCAGTAATTTCCAGTCAAGGCTTTCACTCAAACCGTGATCCTGCTCTTCGCTGCAATATAAAGTCGTGTACATTGAATTCGGCTCTTTGTATAATACTGCTGACAGATCAATATTCTTATACTTCCAGTGCTCAATACCTTCTCTCATTTCAAGGTTGTCCACCTGGCCGATCATTTCATTTACCGTTCTGAAACCAAGATCAGCCATGATCTCCCGCAGGTCCTGGGTGATCATTTTGAAAAAATTCACCACATGATCCGGGTCACCTTTAAAACGGCTTCTTAATTCCGGGTCTTGCGTGGCAACACCAACCGGGCAGGTATTCATATGACACTTGCGCATCATGATACATCCTTCAACCACTAAGGCAGCTGTAGCAATGCCCCATTCTTCAGCACCGAGTAATGCAGCTACGGCAATATCACGGGCGGTTTTCATCTGGCCATCTGCCTGCACCACCACCCGGCTTCTCAATTTATTTTTCACCAGCGTTTGCTGTGTTTCGGCCAAACCTAATTCCCAGGGTAACCCAGCATGACGGATTGAACTTACCGGTGATGCACCCGTACCTCCATCATGTCCTGCGATCAATACCACATCTGCTTTTGCTTTTGTTACACCGGCTGCGATTGTTCCCACACCTGCCTTACTGACCAGCTTCACACTGATCCTTGCTTTCCGGTTCGCATTCTTCAGGTCATAGATCAGTTGTGCGAGGTCTTCAATTGAATAAATATCATGGTGCGGGGGAGGAGAGATCAATCCAACACCGGGAGTTGAGTGACGAACTTTGCCGATCCACTCATCCACTTTATGACCGGGTAATTGTCCGCCTTCACCGGGCTTGGCACCCTGCGCCATTTTTATTTGTAATTCATCGGCTTCGGTCAGGTATAAACTGGTAACACCAAATCTTGCACTGGCCACCTGTTTGATAGCACTTCGCATACTATCCCCATTCGGAAGCAGCTCATACCTTCTTTCATCTTCACCACCTTCACCGGTATTACTTTTTGCGCCGAGCCGGTTCATAGCAATGGCTAATGTGGTATGAGCTTCCCAGGAAATAGAACCAAAGCTCATGGCACCGGTAGCAAAACGTTTATAAATATTTTCAGCAGGCTCCACTTCATCAATAGATATAGAAGGCCTGTTCTTCTTGAATTGAAATAGACTTCTTAAGGTAGCTGCTTTTTCTGTTTGTTCATTTACCAGTTTAGAATACTTTTTGAACGTCGCCATATCGTTGGTCTTCGTGGCGTGCTGCAGCAGATGAATGGTTTGGGGATTGAATAAATGGAATTCACCTTTTTGTTTCCATTGGTACACTCCACCGACAGGTAAGCGGTCAACCGGAATTTCTTTTTTGCTGAACGCAAAATAATGTTTGGCTAATGCTTCTTTAGCAATTTCATCTAACCCCATTCCTTCTATACGGGAAGTAGCACCGGTGAAATAACGGTCCACCACATCTTTATTAATACCCAGTATCTCGAATATCTGTGCACCCTGGTAGGATTGCAGTGTGGAGATACCCATTTTGGAAAATACTTTCAGCAAGCCATCATTGACAGCTTTGGTATAATTCTTTTTCAGTTGTTCATCGGTAAGATCAGTTTTCATTTTACCTGCTTCTTTCATATCCCGAATAGAAGAAAGAGCCAGGTAAGGATTGATTGCTGTGGCACCAAAAGCAACCAGGCAGGCGAAATGATGCACTTCCCACACATCACCGGCTTCTACGATGATACCAACTTGTCCACGCAATCCTTTTTTGATCAGGTGGTGATGGATTGCGGCAGTAGCCAGCAAGGAAGGAATAGGCGCATGGTCACTGTCAATGGCACGGTCCTGTAAGATCAATACTTTAAAACCGTCCTCTACTGAATCAACTGCATAGCGGCAGATACGATCCAGTGCAGATTTCAACGAACCTGGCTTGCCATTGGCCCGGAAATAACATTGTAATGTTTTTGCCTGGAATAAACCGGTATCGATACTCCTGATCTTCTCCAGGTCATGATTGGTTAATACCGGTTGCTTCAAGGCCACACTGTGGCAGGTCAGCGGGTCTTCCAGTAATAAATTACCATTGTTACCAACGAATGTGGCCAAAGACATTACCAACCGTTCGCGGATCGGGTCGATCGGCGGGTTGGTTACCTGTGCAAATAATTGTTTGAAATAATGACTCAGGTGTTGCGGATGCTCACTCAGTATCGCTAACGGAATATCAGTTCCCATTGATCCGATCGGTTCTTTTCCTTCGAGTGCCATCGGGGCGATTATATTATCAAGGTCTTCGGTGGAGTAGCCAAATGTCCTCTGGTATTTGAATACCTGTTCATGTTCAAGATGGGTGAACATCACTCTGGGTTCGGGTAATTCTTCCAGCCGGATCTTGTATTTATTCAGCCACTCTCCATAAGGTTTTTGTGAACAGATTTCTTTTTTAAGCTCGTCGTCACTGATGATCTTTCCTTTTTCCATATCCACTACGAACATCTTGCCGGGCTGCAATCGTCCTTTCTCCAATATGAGGGCAGGATCAACAGGTAATACACCTGTTTCAGAGGCCATGATAACACGGTCATCTTTTGTGACGCAATACCTGGAAGGGCGAAGTCCGTTCCTGTCTAATGTGGCGCCAATTAATTTTCCATCGGTAAAAGAGATTGAGGCCGGGCCATCCCAGGGTTCCATGAACGAGGAATGAAATTCATAGAATGCTTTTTTAACTGGATCCATTTCTTCATGTCCATCCCAAGCTTCCGGTATCAGCATCATCATCACATGTGGTAAGGAACGGCCCGTCAATGTTAGCAGCTCAATAATATTATCCAAACAGGCGGAATCACTTTGTCCTTCTGTTATGATGGGCAGCAGCATTTCCATTTCTTCTTTGCTGAAGTAAGGAGATGTAAAACCTTTTTCACTGGTCTTTAACCAGTTCAGGTTTCCCTGTAATGTATTGATCTCACCATTGTGTGCAATATAACGGAAAGGTTGTGCCAGTTTCCAGGAGGGAAAAGTGTTGGTCGCAAACCTTGAATGGACTAATCCAAATGCGCTGACCACTCTTTTGTTATTCAGATCAGGGAAATAATTGCGTACCTGGTTGCTCGTGAGCTGGCCCTTATACACAACAACTTTATGTGACAGCGAAGCAATATAAAAACCGATCGCATCTTTTTTTACGGTGTTATTGATCGTATGTGCAGCATAGTTGCGGAGGATAAATAATTTTCTTTCGAAATCGTCAGCATTAGCGACATGATCTGGGCAAGCTATGAATACCTGTTCCATCTCGGGCTCCACACTTAATGCGGTAGGACCGATACCATCGGGATTAATCGGCACTTTTCGATAAGCTAAAATCTCAAGCCCTAATTTTTCTGCCGTCCGGTTAAAAATATCACGGCATTCTTCCCGCAATCTTATTTCTTTAGGAAAGAAAATGACACCCACACCGTATTTGCCAAAAGAGGGAAGATGCACACCCAGTTTCAGGCACTCATCAAAGAAAAATTCATGTGGTGTCTGGAACATGATGCCTGCACCATCACCGGTATTGTTTTCACAACCACAGGCACCGCGATGCTCCATGTTTTCTAACACGGTCAGTGCATCAGCAATATGCTGGTGTGATTTATGCCCTTTGATATTTGCTACAAAGCCGATTCCACATGCATCATGTTCAAACGAAGGATGATATAAACCCTGGTTGCCCGCCATAAGAGAGTAATGTTTTAGAGATTTTATAAAGGAATTCAGCGAACGCTGAATGAATAGCAAGCAATCGTCCTAAGTTAATGAATAATCATGGGACAGGGGCAGGTACTTATTAGATATTTTCCACAGAATTTATAGACTAATGAATGTTTGTAAAACTAATCACACTACATAGCCAAAAAGGGTATCGTTCTTATTCAACTCGGTATAGTTGATATGGTATTTCTTCATCTTGATCAGCAGTTGATCATAATCATCCCTGCTTTTTAATTCAACACCGATCAGGGCAGGGCCACTTTCTTTATTGGTCTTCTGCATATATTCAAAACGGGTGATATCATCACTGGGCCCGAGCACATGGTTAACGAATTCCTTCAGTGCGCCGGGACGCTGCGCAAAATTGACCAGGAAATAATGTTTCAATCCTTCATACTGCAAACTTCTTTCTTTGATCTCCGGCATGCGGTCAATATCATTATTGCTGCCGCTGATGATGCAAACAATATTCTTGTCTTTGATCTCGTCTGCATAATCATCCAATGCAGCTACACTTAATGCGCCTGCAGGTTCTACTACGATTGCGTCCTCATTGTATAATTTCAAAATAGTGGAACAGACTTTTCCTTCCGGGACAAGATGCATATCATCCAGCACTTCTTTACAGATGGAGAAGGTAATATCACCCACTCTTTTTACAGCAGCACCATCCACAAAACGATCAATACTGTCTAATAAAACAGGATGACCGGCTTTTAAAGCTTCGAACATGGAAGGTGCACCTTCCGGTTCCAGCCCGACAATCTTTGTTTTGGGAGAATACATTTTGAAATAGGAGCCCACGCCTGCGCTTAATCCCCCACCGCCAACAGGAACAAACAGGTAATCGATAGCTGACTGGTCTTCTAAAATCTCCATAGCGACCGTTCCCTGCCCTTCGATGATGCGAAGATCATCGAAGGGCGGGATGAAGGTCATTTGGTTTTCTTCTGTGTATTTTTTGGCCGCAACGGCGCAATCATCAAATGTATCACCGACTAATATTACTTCGATAAAATCTTCCCCGAACATTTTTGTCTGGGTGATCTTCTGCCTTGGGGTGATCACCGGCATGAACACGACACCTTTTGCATTCAGTTTTTTGCAACTGTAGGCAAAACCCTGTGCATGGTTACCGGCACTGGCGCAAACCACTCCTTTTTGTAATTGTTCGGCAGGAAGGCTGCTCATCATATTATAGGCCCCCCGCAGTTTATAAGAACGTACTACCTGCAGGTCTTCTCTCTTCAGGTAGACGTTGCACTGATATTTCTTTGACAGGCTATGGTTATAGGTAAGCGGAGTTCTGTTCACCACCTTCTTCAGCCGGTGATGTGCCGATACGAAATCCAGTTCAATCTTGTTGTTTACTGCGGAGTGCATAGTTCTATTTTTATCCAACTGATTCAGGTTTCTGTGCCAGTTGACTGAATACCTCTTTGGTTGAAGAAGTGGGAGCAACTTGCTTAGCAGCTTTCGGTTGATTTTCCGGGCGAAGGCTTCTTACTGTTTTACCAGACTGCCATAATTCGCTTTCCCGCAGTTCTTTTAATTCTTCTTCTAATTTCTCCCGGTAATCCGCTTTACTGTTACTGTCAATTGAACGTTGTGATTCTTTACCGCTGGCAACACTGTCATATAGTTCATTAAATACAGGAGCAGTTGCATCCCGGAATTTTTTCCACCAGTCCAATGCACCGCGTTGTGCCGTAGTGGAACAGTTGGCATACATCCAGTCCATTCCATTTTCTGCTACCAATGGCATAAGTGATTGTGTCAACTCTTCCACTGTTTCGTTGAAGGCTTCGGAAGGAGAATGGCCTCTTTCACGCAGCACCTGGTATTGTGCTGCAAAGATGCCCTGAATAGCACCCATCAGGGTACCCCTTTCACCGGTCAGGTCACTATATACTTCTTTCTTAAAATCAGTTTCAAATAAATAACCGCTTCCTACAGCGATACCCAATGCAATAACACGATCAAAAGCTTTGCCGGTTGCATCCTGGAAAATGGCATAGGAACTGTTCAGCCCACGCCCCTGTAAGAACATTCTTCGTAAGGAAGTACCCGAACCTTTTGGTGCCACCAGGAATACATCCACATCTTTCGGAGGGACGATGCCGGTTTGTTCGTTGAACGTGATACCAAATCCATGAGAGAAATATAAGGCTTTACCGGGTGTTAAATGTTTTTTTACGGTTGGCCACAAAGCGATTTGAGCCGCATCACTCAGCAAATAGCAAATGATGGTACCTCTTTGCAGGGCTTCTTCAATTTCGAACAGTGTTTCACCGGGAACAAATCCATCGCGGATGGCTTTATCCCAGGTTTTGGAATCTTTACGCTGACCAACAATAACGTTGATGCCATTGTCTTTTTGATTCAATGCCTGGCCGGGGCCCTGCACACCGTAGCCAATAACCGCTACTGTTTCATTTTTTAATACTTCCTGAGCTTTGCTCAGCGGGAATTCTTCCCTTGTCACTACATTTTCTTCAACACCACCGAAATTTAGCTTTGCCATGTTATTTGTTTTAGAGTTTTATAGTTTATTGTTTTGGTTGTTCTTTATAAATTATTTACTAGTCGCGGTTGATACTGGTCTCACAACCAGTTTACATTGAAAACACTTTTTCATTCTCATTCAAAAATTCATTTTCAATAGCATCTTCACCCGGCTCACGATATTCGAATTCTTTTAGTTTTTCGTGGAAACCATCACTGGCTTTAATAATTGCTATTCTTGCACTGCGTACAAATTCGATCAGCCTGTAAGGCTCCAGTACTTTGATGAGTTTATCTGTTTCTTCCCGCTGACCCGCCACTGCAAATACGGTATAATCTTTCCGGATCACTACGGTATGGGCACCATGTTCTCTTAATAACCGCTCCACTTTTACAGCCGAAGCAATTACTTCAGTAGGCACTTTATACATTGCCAGTTCCTGCCACACGATCTCGTCATTCGTATTGTAATAGGCTTTCAGCACTTCCACCTGCTTCTCGATCTGGCGGCATAGCTTTCTTACCACGTCTTCTGTTTCGTTGATGACAATGGTGAACCTGTGCACACTATCCACTTCAGAAGGAGAGGTGTTCAGGCTTTCGATATTGATCTTTCTCCGGGAGAAGATAATAGCGATACGGTTCAGCAAACCGATCTGGTTCTCTGTATAAACCGTGATTGTATATTCTTGCTTTGTCATAATTTATTTTTTAGTCCGAAAGTCAGCAAGTCCGGAAGTCGGAAAGTTAACCGTTCACTTTTTGAAGTGTCTTTCGGACTTTCTGTCTTCTGACTTTCCGGCTTCTCGTTAAATTTCCTCCCTGCTTAATACACACTCTGCCACCCCACGGCCCTGCGGTACCATCGGGAATACATTGTTTTCTTTTCCCACCATCACTTCCAGTAAAAAGCTGCCATCCTGTTCCAGCATTTGTTGTAAGGAGCTTTTCAACTCTTCTCTTTTCGAAATACTTTTGCCGGGTATACCAAATCCTTTGGCTACCTGCACAAAATCCGGGCTGGTGATATCCACGAACGAATATCTTTTTTCATGAAAGAGTTGCTGCCACTGCCTTACCATGCCCAGGAACTGGTTATTCAGGATAATGATCTTTACTTTCGGTTTGAACTGCATGATCGTTCCAAGTTCCTGCAGTGTCATCTGGAAACCACCGTCACCAATGATTGCAACAGTTGTCCTGGATGGATCGCCGTAAGCTGCACCGATGGCAGCGGGTAAAGCATAACCCATCGTTCCCAATCCGCCGGAAGTGATATTGCTCTTGCTCTTATTATATTTGGCATAACGACAAGCCACCATCTGGTGCTGACCCACATCGGTTACAATAACAGCATCTCCTTTTGTTAATTCATTCAATGTATTGATCACTTCACCCATGGTCATTATTTCTGTGGTTGGGTTCAGTTCCTCTTTAATGACTTTATCTTCTTCTTTTTGCTGGTACTCTTTGAACAACTGTAACCATTGCGGGTAAACTTTTTGGTCCACCAGTTCCGTAAGCAGGGGCAGTGTTTCTTTGCAATCACCCCATACAGGAACGGTTGCTTTTACATTCTTATCAATTTCTGCGGGATCAATATCGAGGTGAATGATCTTCGCCTGTTTGGCATATTTATCCAAACGACCGGTTACACGATCATCGAAGCGCATACCTACAGCGATCAGTACGTCACATTCGTTGGTCAGCACATTCGGACCGTAGTTGCCATGCATACCCAGCATACCAACACCGAGGGGGTGATCAGTAGGGATAGCACTCATACCCATGATGGTCCATGCAGAGGGGATACCGGCTTTTTCAATAAATTTTTGAAATTCTTTTTCGGCCTTACCCAATATCACACCTTGCCCGAAGATCACAAAAGGACGTTCTGCTGCATTGATCAGTTTTGCCGCTTCCTGTATATATTCTTTACGTACGATCGGTTTGGGACGATAGCTGCGGATATGCTCACATTTCTGGTAACCGCTATAGTCAAATAATTGTAATTGTGCATTCTTGGTAATATCAATCAATACCGGGCCCGGTCTTCCGCTGCCGGCGATATAAAAAGCTTTGGCTAATACAGCCGGTATCTCTGTGGCGTCTGTTACCTGGTAATTCCATTTGGTAACAGGAGTAGTGATATTGATCACATCTGTTTCCTGGAAAGCATCGGTGCCTAATAAATGGGCAAACACCTGCCCGGTGATACACACAACGGGAGTGGAGTCGATCATGGCATCCGCCAAACCGGTAACAAGATTGGTGGCACCGGGTCCGCTGGTTGCAAATACGACACCTGTTCTGCCGCTCACCCTGGCAAAACCTTGTGCTGCATGAATAGCTCCCTGCTCATGACGCACCAGTATATGTTTCAGTTTATCATTATAATCATACAAGGCATCATAGATCGGCATGATGGCACCACCCGGGTAACCAAAGACCGTATCCACACCTTCCGCTAAAAAGGCTTCCAGCACGGCCACACTACCGCTTACCTGGGTTGTTGGTTTGGTAGCTGGTTTCTCTTTTTTTATTGTCAGTGTTTCCATAATTATTTATTTTAAGCTTCATCGGTTACACAACCTTCGCTTGCATCTTTTACAAACTTTGCATATTTATATAATACACCTTTTGTTACTTTCAACGCCGGTTGTTTCCAGTTCTTACGTCTTGTTGCTATTACTTCGTCAGCCACTTGCAAGGTGATCTTGTTATTCACTGCATCCAGTTCGATCATATCATCATCCTGTACCAATGCGATCAGGCCTCCTTCAAATGCTTCAGGAGTAATATGGCCAACAACAAAGCCATGCGAACCGCCACTGAATCTTCCATCCGTGATCAATGCCACATCTTTGCCCAAACCGGCACCCGTAATAGCGGAAGTTGGTTTCAGCATTTCCGGCATACCCGGTGCACCTTTCGGGCCTTCGTATCTTATCACCACCACATCCCCTTTTTTTACTCTTCCATTGGCAATACCTGCCACCAGATCTTTTTCGCCATCAAATACACGGGCAGGCCCGGTAAATTTTTCTCCTTCTTTCCCGCTGATCTTCGCCACACTTCCTTTTTCGGCAAGATTGCCATACAGAATTTGCAGGTGCCCCGTTTTTTTCAATGGTTGTTCTGCCGGGTAAATAATTTTCTGTGTGTCAAAATTCAGATCCGGAACACCTGCTAAATTTTCTGCTACCGTTTTACCGGTCACTGTCAAACAATCGCCATGGAGCAAGCCTTGTTGTAATAAATATTTCATTACGGAGGGAATACCGCCATGTTGATGCAGGTCCTGCATCAGGTATTTTCCAGAGGGTTTGAAATCGGCTAATACGGGTGTTTTATCACTGATGGCCTGGAAATCATCCTGTGATAAGGGAACACCCACACTTTTTGCCATTGCTATTAAATGCAAAACAGCATTTGTGCTGCCACCTAATATCATAATCACGGTAATAGCATTTTCAAATGCCTTGCGTGTCATGATATCAGAAGGCCGGATATCTTTTTCTAATAAATTCAGAATGGCTTTACCTGCATCCAGGCATTCTTTTTTCTTTTCCTCACTTAATGCAGGATTGGAAGAAGAGAAAGGTAAACTCATTCCCAATGCTTCAATAGCTGCTGCCATCGTATTGGCGGTGTACATGCCACCACAGGCACCGGCACCGGGACAGGAATGTTTGATGATCTCTTTAAAATCTCCTTCTTCTATTTGCCCTGCTATTTTCTTACCCAATGCTTCAAAGGCAGAAATGATATTCAGGTCTTCCCCTTTATAATGGCCGGGAGCAATCGTGCCGCCATATACCATAATAGAAGGACGGTCCAGCCGGCCCATCGCTATGATACTGCCGGGCATATTCTTATCGCAACCCGGCACAGCGATCAACCCATCATAATAAAATCCGCCACATACACTTTCAATGCTGTCCGCAATAAGATCACGACTCACAAGGCTGTAACGCATTCCATCGGTGCCATTACTGATGCCATCGCTTATGCCAATGGTATTAAAGATCAACCCGACCATATTATTTTCCCAAACTCCCTGCTTGATATCTTTTGCCAGGTCATTCAGGTGCATATTACAGGTATTGCCATCATAACCCATGCTGCAGATACCGACCTGGGGTTTTTTGAAATCTTCATCCTGCAAACCTATGCCATAGAGCATGGCCTGTGCAGCCGGTTGTGTTACATCCTGCGTTATCGTCTTTGAATATTTGTTAAGTTCCTTCATGCCAGTTCTAATGATGATTTATATTCCTTTTCCGTGACTTTATGTTTGTAGACTTTTTGTATAGTCCTGCTTACTGTTTCATCCCAGGGTTTTGGAAATTTAGCGTCATCAAGGCTTTCCCAGCCGATTACTTCCGCTGCAGTGCCGCAATAAAAAACAGCATCTGCCTGTTTCAATTCTTCCACGGTGAATAGTTTTTCTTCCACTTCAATACCCAGCTCTTCACATATTTCAAATACTGTGGCACGGGTGATGCCCGGTAAGATATTTCCTAAAGCAGGAGTTACTAATTTGCCATCTTTCTCATAGAATAAATTCGCACCAGGTCCCTCTGCAACAAAATCATTCATGTCGGTTAACAGGGCTTCATCATAACCCGCTGCTTTGGCTTCCTGGCTGGCGAGAATGGAGTTCACATAATGACCACCGGCTTTGGCATGGATCTTAAATCCTTTCGGATTCGGCCGCTGAAAAGAACTGGTCATCACTTTTAATAATTTATCACCCAGGAAAGGCTGCATCTCCCAGGCTTCAATCACGATAAATGATTCTTTATTTTCCACGAAACTCATATTGGCGGGAGCATATACCACCGGCCGGATATAAGCATCCTGCAGGTTATTTCGTTTCAATACTTCATACGTAACAGCAATCAGTTCGGGTGTATCCCAGTGATAAGGCATATTCAGGGCCGCCGCAGAATTCTTCAGGCGTTCATAATGCTCCGTTTCTTTGAAGATCTTTGTTTCTCCATTTACTGTTTTATAGGAACGGATACCTTCAAATACCGAATAACCATAGTGTAAGGACTGGCTGTACAGGTCCATTTTTGGTTCGGAGGCTTTTACAAAGCTTCCATTTAACCACAGTACAGTATGTTCATTATAGTATGTTGCCATTGTTATCGGTTTAACGTGTCTGACATCTTTGAGATGTCTGACACGTAATAAAAAAGAACCCCGCCTTTCTGGAGGCGGGGTTCTTTGTATTGTTGGTTTTAGTTTATATACAATGTCCACCTCCATGCGTTGCAGGAATAATAATCACCACCACAATAATAATTGCGGTTATAAACAAGATGACATTATTGATGCGACTGTTTGCCATGAAGGATGTATTCCTGCTAAAAATACACCCACCTGCTGAAAAAAAGAACTGAATGCAAGAATTTATTTCTAAAACAGAACAAACGTTCTGTTTTAGATGATTGTTGATTTTCTTAATTCGATATTTTCCTTCTTCACAGAGCCCGGTATCTTGCCACTTACATAGTCACTGATCAGTTCGCCGAGAGTTGATGTGAAGTAAAAATTTACCGGGTCAATATCTTTTGTCACAAAACCATTTTGCAGGGTCCATTCCGCTGCTTCTTTCACCAGGGCCGCTTCTTCTTTCAATCCGAAATGTTCTAAGAGCATGGCAGCCGATAAAACCGATCCCAGCGGGTTAGCAATATCTTTCCCGGCAGCCTGCGGGTAAGAACCGTGAATGGGCTCAAACAAAGCAGCACCTTTACCAATGGAAGCGGAAGGCAACAGGCCAAGTGAACCACTGAGCACACTGGCTTCATCACTGATGATATCGCCAAACATGTTCTCCGTGAGGATCACATCAAATTGTTTGGGATTTAAAATGATCTGCATGGCTGCATTATCCACGAACATATAATCAACGCTGACATCTGCATATTCAGCAGCTATTTCCTGCACCACTTTTCTCCAGAGCCGGGATGTTTCTAATACATTAGCCTTATCAACCAGTGTCAGTTTCTTTTTTCTTTTTTGTGCATACTGGAAAGCGAGATGGCTTACTCTTTCAATTTCTTCTCTTGTGTACACACAATTATCGGATGCTTCTGTTTTTTCTTCGTTGATCTTCTTTTCTCCGAAATAAATACCGCCGGTCAGTTCCCGGAAAATAATAAAGTCAACCCCTTCCAGGTTTTTACTTTTCAATGGAGACAAATGTTGCAGGGAAGGGTAGGTATTGATGGGGCGGATATTGGCAAAAAGTTGTAATGATTTACGCAGTTTCAGCAAGCCTTGTTCCGGTCTCACTTTGGCAGTCGGGTCATTATCATATTTAGGATGGCCGATGGCACCAAATAAAACAGCATCGCTGTTCAAACAGGCTTCAATTGTTGCATCCGGCAGCGGGTTGCCTGTTTTGTCAATAGCATCAGCTCCCATCAACTGGTAGCTGTAGGTAAATTCATGTCCGAAGTTTTCTGCAATGGCATTTAATACTCTCACCGACTGCTTGGTTACTTCCGGGCCGATGCCATCTCCTTCAATAACTACAATATTCTTTTTCATGATAGGGTTTTATTTATACTCGTTGTTTTTCAAATGTTTCAATGGCTGCTTTATTACTCAGTAGAAAATCAATATCATCATAGCCATTCAGCAGGCAGGTCTTTTTATAAGAGTTGATGTCAAAATGCTCCTGCTCGCCGGTAGAATTGATCCTGATCGTTTGCTGTTCCAGGTCCACCGTCAGTTCGGTATTGTTATCCTGCAAAAAAATGCGTTGCAGAAATTCATCACTCACCTGTACCGGCAGCACACCATTGTTCAATGCATTGTTGCGGAAGATATCGGCAAAAAAACTGGAGACCACCACCCGGAATCCATAATCCAGTATGGCCCAGGCGGCATGTTCCCGGGAAGAACCACAACCGAAATTTTTTCCCGCCACTAATATCTCGCCGTCAAATTGTGACATATTCAAGGGGAAATCTGCCCTGGTCTTTGATTCATCGTCATTATAATAGCGCCAGTCACGAAATAAATTTTTTCCAAAACCTTCCCGTGTCGTTGCTTTTAAAAATCGGGCAGGAATGATCTGGTCCGTATCTATGTTTTCGATATTGACCGGAACGAACCTGGATACGAAGCCCCCCTGCCCCCCAAAAGGGGGTTCTTGTACCTGAGAGTTTGAAGATTCTCTCTCTCCATTTTTATTTAAGTTTTTATCTGACATAGTTATTTTTAAAATTTAGGAATCTAAAGCTCCTCCTGCGGAGGGGTTGGGGAGGCTTCTTGGATCTGTTACCACACCGGTAACAGCCGCCGCAGCCGCCGTTAACGGACTTGCTAATAATGTTCTTGCGCCGGCTCCCTGTCTTCCTTCAAAATTCCGGTTGGAAGTGGAGATGCAGTATTTACCAGCGGGTATCTTGTCTTCGTTCATACCCAGGCAGGCGGAGCAACCGGGTTGCCGCAACTGGAAACCGGCTTCTTCAAAAATTTTATCAATGCCTTCCTGTATGGCTTGAGCTTCCACTTGTTTGCTGCCCGGAACGATCCATACTTCCACACCATCTGCTTTCTTTTTTCCTTTGACAAAAGATGCAACCATCCGCAGGTCCTCAATTCTTGAATTGGTACAACTGCCGATAAAAACATAATCGATCTTCTGTCCTTTGATAGCCGCACCCTGTTCAAGTCCCATATATGCTAATGACTTGGCAAGACCTGACCGGTCGGTATCATTGATCGTTTCAGTAGTGGGAATGGTTTCACTCACCCCGATACCCATACCGGGATTGGTACCATAAGTGATCATCGGTTCAATGGCTGCTGCGTTGATAAAAACTTCCTCGTCAAACTGAGCATCCGCATCAGAGAATAATTGTTTCCACTCCGCTACTTTTTTATCCCATTCAGCACCCTGTGGAGCAAATTTTCTTCCTTTGATATAAGCAAAGGTTGTTTCATCGGGTGCGATCATACCACATCTTGCTCCCATTTCAATACTCATATTGCAGATGGTCATTCTTGCTTCCATGCTCAGGGAGCGAATCGCAGAACCGGCAAATTCTACTGCATAACCGGTGGCACCACTGGCAGAAATTTTAGAAAGGATATAGAGCACAATATCTTTTGATACCACCCCTTTATTCAATACTCCATCCACGTTGATGCGCATCAGCTTGGGTTTGCTTTGCAATAAACATTGTGATGCAAACACCATTTCCACTTCACTGGTGCCGATGCCAAAAGCAATAGAACCAAAAGCACCATGCGTCGAGGTATGACTGTCACCGCATACGATCGTCATCCCCGGTTGAGTAATGCCTAACTCCGGCCCTATCACATGCACAATGCCCTGGAACGGGTGTCCCAGGCCATATAATTCAATACCATGTTCGGCACAGTTCTTTATCAAAGCTTCTACCTGTAACCTGGATAGTTCTTCTTTGATGGGTAAATGCTGGTTTAGCGTGGGCACATTATGATCGGCAGTGGCCACCACCTGTTGCGGACGGAATACTTTGATCCCTCTTTTATTCAAACCGGTAAACGCCTGGGGGCTGGTCACTTCATGAATAAAGTGCTTATCAATATATAATACCGAAGGGCCGTCATCAATCGTTTTGACAACATGCTTCTCCCAGATCTTTTCAAATAAAGTAGCCCCCCCGGCCCCCCGCAAGGGGGAATCAGCAGAAGCAGTATGGATATGATCAGTCATTATATTTTATAAAGCATTAAGCAGGGTTAGATAATTCTTTTTGTGCGGAGGACAGCAAAGTCACCCCTGCGGAGGGATTTAGTGAGGCCGTCAATTTTTTGAGGTCCGAATCGTCCACTTCTTTTTTGGAATCGGCCAGTTTCAGGAAACTTTCATACAACTCATCCACCTGGTTGCGGTCGAAACTATAACCCAAATTTTTAAAACGATAGGCCAGTGCACTTCTTCCGCTTCTTGCTGTTAACACGATCTTTGATGTATCAGCACCCACTTCTTCCGGTGCAATGATCTCGTAAGTTGTTGCCTCTTTCAAAAAACCGTCCTGGTGAATACCGGAGGAATGCGAGAAGGCATTATCACCCACCACGGCTTTATTCGGTTGCACCACCATCCGCATCGTATCGGATACAAGGCGGCTCATCGGTAATAATTTCTTTGGATCAATATTGGTGTAGAGATTCAGCTCAGGATGTTTACGGATGGTCATCACCACTTCTTCCAAAGAAGTATTACCCGCTCTTTCACCAATACCATTAATAGTACATTCGATCTGCCGGGCACCGGCAATAGCACCGGCGATGGAATTGGCCGTAGCTAATCCCAGGTCATTATGACAATGACAGGAAAGAATGGCTTTATCAATATTGGGAACATGATTCATTAAATAGGTCATCTTCTCGGCATACTGGTGCGGCAAACAAAAACCGGTGGTATCCGGGATATTCACCACGGTAGCCCCGGCTTTGATCACCGCTTCGGTAAGTCTCGCCAAGAACTCCAGGTCGGCACGGCCGGCATCTTCGGCATAGAACTCCACATCATCCACGTAATTCCGGGCCAGCTTCACGGCAGCAATGGCTCTTTCTAAAATTTCTTCCCGTGTAGAATTGAATTTGTATTTGATATGATTATCGGAAGAACCGATACCGGTATGTATCCGGGGCCGCACCGCAGGCTTTAATGCCTCGGCTGCCACTTCAATATCTTTTTGTACGGCCCGGGTCAGCCCGCACACCGTAGCATTCTTGATGATTTTGGCGATCTCGTTCACCGATTCAAAATCGCCGGGCGAAGAGATCGGGAAACCGGCTTCAATGATATCAACACCGAGCTCCTGCAGTTTCAGCGCCAGTCCCAGTTTTTCCCTGGTGTTCAATTTGCAACCGGGCACCTGTTCGCCATCGCGGAGGGTGGTATCAAAAATGTGGACTTTTCCGTCTGCCATAATTAATTGATATATTGGTTGTGAGATAAAAATGCAGGGGGACTTACTTTTGTAATGGTTCAATAAAAAACCTGCCCGTCTAAATTACCGGCAATAAAGGGGCAGGAGAAATCAAAATAGGGGAGGATTTACAGCCCGCAAGGGGGCTTAAATTCGCTGAAACCCTTTACTGGTAAGGATTTTAAATTTTTGGAATTACGATGGCCAACCGTTCAACTGATGCCTTGTTTCAACTGGTAAAATCGCTGGAAAAGAGTGAAAAACGCAATTTCAAGCTCTTTGTCAAGCGAAACTCCGCTGCGGATGACCTGAAGACCATCCAGCTCTTTGATGCGCTGGATAAAATGACGGAGTATGACGAGAAGCAATTGCTGAAAAAAGCCAGCGGTATCAAGAAGCAGCAACTCTCCAACAGCAAGGCCCATTTATACAAACAGATACTCGCCAGCCTGCGGCTGATCCGTGAAGAAAACAATATTGACATCCAGTTGCACGAGCAGATGGACCATGCCCGTATCTTATTCAATAAAGGGCTCTACCTGCAAACCCTGAAGGTACTGGAGAAATTAAAAGAAACAGCCAAAGCATATCACCAGCTTACTTACCTGCAACAAGCCCTGTTCTTCGAAAAAAAGATCGAGGCCTTATATATTACCCGCAGTATGCAGAACCGGGCTGATCAGCTAACAGCAGAATCCAATGCGGTAAATAAACAGCTGTCCGTCGTGAACCAGTTATCGAATCTTTCCCTGCAACTCTACAGTTGGTATATTCAGAATGGCCATGCCCGCAATGAAAAAGACGTAAAAGAAGTACAGCAATTCTTTGATAAACATTTACCCGCTGAAACAGGGCATTTGAAAGGCTTCTATGAAAAAATGTATCTCTACCAGAGCTATTGCTGGTCGGCTTTTATCCGCCAGGATTTTTTACAGTACTACCGCTATTCGCAAAAATGGGTGAACCTCTTTGAAGAGCATCCCGGTATGCTGCAAACAGAAACGGCGATCTATATCAAAGGCATGCACAATTTAATGAGTGCTTACTTTGACCTGCTCAATCACAAGAAACTGGCTGAAGCTATTAAACAGTTTGAACGTTTTGCCGGAAGTAAGATCGTAGCGCAGAATGAGAATAACCTGATACTGGCCTATCAATATTTATATACTGCCCGAATCAACCTGTATTTTTTACAGGGCACTTTTACCAAAGGGTTACGATTAGTTCCTTTCCTGGAAGAAATGCTGAAAGAGTATGGCCCTTATTTGGATACACACCGGGTCCTGGTCTTCTATTATAAAATTGCGAGTTTATATTTCGGCAGTGGGGATAATGAAAAAGCGATTGATTACCTCAACCGCATCATCAACCAGAAAGGTGACCTGCGGACCGACCTGCAATGCTATGCCCGTTTATTGCATTTGATCGCACATTATGAACTTGGCAATTTTGACCTGCTCGAATACCTGATCAAATCGGTGTACCGCTACATGGCACGGATGGAAAACCTGAGCAAGGTGGAAGACGAAATGTTTGACTTCCTGCGCCGTTCCTTCCATGTGGGTGCCCATGCATTGAAACCCGAGTTTGAAAAACTATTGACAAAATTAAAAAAGTATGAAGGCAACCCGCTGGAGAGCCGTGCCTTTGTGTACCTCGATGTCATCTCCTGGCTCGAAAGCAAGATCAGCGGGGTGAATGTGCAGGATGTGATCAGGGAGAAGTTTTTGAAGGGAAGCAGGTAACGGTTAGTGATTTGGAGCTGGTAGTTTGTAATTGGGTTGCTCCCTTAACCAGGGTAATCCTTTTTTTCTTCAATGTGATTTCGTGAATCACCCCCGCATACTTATAAAATACCCATCATATGGTATTGCACAGCCCCGGCGGGATATTATTTTTAATGTAAACTTGTAGTACTATGCTTCATTCAATAAAGAAAACAGCCTTTATAATGGCAACCTGTTGCTCTGTATCCATTGCGGTGGCCCAAACCACGGCTACGGAATGGTACAATGAAGGCCAGGCACTTTTTGAAAATAAAGAATACAAAGAAGCTGTCCTCGCTTTTGATAAGGCCGCCGGTTTAAATGCCCAATACGATGCAGCTTTTTACAAAGCCGGTTGGTGCTACAATGATTTAGAGCAGTATGATAAAGCAGTGGACCGCCTGCAAAAAGCGGTGGCCATCAATAAAAATCATGCAGAGGCCTGGCAGGAACTGGGCTATGCCTATAAAAAGCTGGCTAAATACACCGAAGCATTAAGCAGCCTGGACAAAGCTATTGCTATCCGGCCTTCTTATGCGTTGGCCTACCGGCAAAAAGGAGATATATATCAAAACATAAAGAGCTATCCCGAAGCGATTGATGCATATAAAAAATGCGTGGAGAAGGATGCGAAGAATGAGCTGGCCTGCTATAACCTCGGGTATATTTATAACGCCACCGAAGATTTTACCAATGCCTTGTACTGGCTCGGCAAGGCAGTGAAACTCCAGGAAAAAACGTCTACCTACAACGAGATCGGCTTTGCCTATTACAAGCAAAAAATGAACGACTCGGCTATTGCTGCTTACCGGAATGCGTTGCGGATTACTCCGGAAAACGGAACGGCCTACAAAGGTATCGGTGATGTGTACCGCAGGAACTATAGCCCCGCCCGGGTGGACGATGCTATTGAAAGTTATAAAAAAGCCATCCAGTATAACCCTAAAAGTTCCGGTTCTTATTTTGGATTGGGCTGGTGTTATAACGAAAAAAGCCAGTACAGTGAAGCCATTCCGCTGCTGACCAAATCGCTGGAACTGGATAATAAGTTAACTGCTGCTTACACCGAGTTGGGCTATGCACAATACATGACCGGCAAAAACTCAGATGCCCTGGCCACGTTCAGGAAAGGGATTAACCTTGATAATAAGAATGCCCTGTGCCGGTATTACAGCGGGCTGGTCTATGTTCACCTGAAGGATAAGGTCAATGCTACCAGTATGTATGATGAACTTAAACCAATTGACAGTAAACTGGCGGAAAAACTGCTGGTTAAGATCAATGCACTGTAGGGGAAGTCATTAGTCAATAGTCATTAGCCGGGAGTTGGGTTGTTGAAATCCTAATTTGTAAGCTGCCTGCCATGCCTTCGGCAGGTAAACCGGAAGACGGGATGGGTTTATACTGCCAATAGCTATTACTGTCATACCTGGGTCACAACTTCCCGAATTTACTTATCAGCATCAGCTATCAAAAAAATGTTAACGCAATTCAGCAGGCAGATACTGCAATTCATCCGCTTGCTGATTTTTTTTCAGGGTTGGTCATCGTTGTTTTGAGGCATCAAAAAAACCTGAAAAAAATTGTTATGCAAAAAACCTTATTCAACCCACTGCGCATTGCAACGATAGCTTTGTTTGGCCTCGTTGCCTTTTCTTCCTGCCAGAAAGAAAGCACTACCGGCAACCCGCCACCACCGGCTGCCACGAAGATCAAAGAATTCAAGAATGGTGATGAGTTCATCCGCTTTACTTATAATGCCGATGGCAGCATCCAGAAAGCAACGGTAAAAAGTGAACTGAACACCAACAATGCCATCGTTGACTTTACCGTAAGCTATGATGCACAAAAAAGGATCAGTGAAGTAAACAGTACCTCCGGGGAGAAGATCGTTCCGGTGTATGAGAACAATGTAATGAAACGGGCCGATGTATTCGACGGACCGGTGCGGACCAGCTATACCAATTATACCTGGGAAGCAGGTTTGCTGAAACGTGTTACCATTTACCTGAACCAGGGTGCCGACTTTGAGCCCTTGCTGGAATTTGATTTTACTAACAATGCTGCCGGTAACCCGGTCAAGACCATTGTGATGATGAACAATGGTGTGCCCAATACGCTGAACCGTGCCGGGCATGTGGATGTGCAGTTTGATACCAAACCCAATCCTTTGTATGAGCACCGTAATTTCCTGGCCCTGCTCTGGCAGCCAGCGGCAAAGAACAACCCGGTGAAAGAAGAACATTTTGCCGCCAACTTCACCCCGGAAGATGTATATAACTATGCCTATACCTATAAAGCCAATGGCTTACCCGAGAAGGCAAACGTTACTATTACTTCTCCCGGCCAGCCGCAAACTACTTCGGCGTTGAATTTTGTGTACCAGTAAACAGTCCTTTTCTATACAGCAAGAGCCATCCCCGTAAGGATGGCTTTGTTATTCCACGAAATGCCAGCACACCCCGGCGATATCGATCATATTCACTTCTTTGCCATAGGGCTGTTGGGTAACGGCACCTATTTTGATGCCATACTTCTCCGCCAGCCCTTTTTCCTGCAATTCGTTGCGGAAGGCTGCCACATCATCCACTTTCACACTCAGCATAAAGTTTTCGGCAAAAGCTTTCTCTTCGTAGTGCTGTAAAATAAAAGAACAACCATCTTTTTCAAGACCGGCATAGCCGCCACCCTCCCAGGTAATAGTGAAACCTATCTCAACAAACAAGGCTTTGGACTTTTCAAAATCCTGACCGGAAGGCACAAAGGGTTCGAGGGAAAGCATTTTCATATTGCTGGTTTTAAAGGGCTGCTAAAGTTACGCAGAGATAGCTGCGAGAGAGGGATTTTCTTAGGGATGTAGTTCTTATTATAAAGCGGCTTTGGCCTTTTTATAACTAATTCTCCATGCCAGGAATGTTGTTGCTAAAATTGGAATCAGGAATAGGCTGAATTTTGAGTTGCTATTAGTTATTTGGTTATAAATTAAACTCAATAACCCGCCTGTCAATGCCCCCAAAAATGCCCAGCCAATATAACTTATTCTGCTTTTTTTATTTTCTGTTATTGATGAATTAAGTGTAGAATTTGGAACAGTCTGATTAGTCAGACAGGCTTGAAAATGATCTATGAAGGTTTGCCAGACTTTTTCTTCTTCTTTCGTATTCATTTGCGCATCTGTATTAACACTAAAGTCAGCGGAAATAGTTCTGTCAGAAATTGACACAGAGATTTCCGATCCCCAATTCAAAGGATTAGTTTTCCAGGCGTCAAGCAGAGTCGAACTGTGGCGAAACATTAGGTGGTTATCTTTGTGTTCTATTAATGTAAAGTCGAACTGTCTAAAAAAGCCCATGATTTTTTCTGTCAGTTCGTTGGTATCAGGCACAACAAAATGGATTTCTTTTCTCATTGGTTTACTTTTTAAGCGCTGTTTGTTAAATGCACTGAAAAATATTCATTTAAGTTATGAATTAAAAAAAGAAGGTTGAGTCTGGGCGCAAACCGCACCTCCGGAACGGAATGTTTTGTTGGGGCGTCTTCATACAGGATCTTTAAAAATATATTGCTCTTCATAAGTGATTTCAAACTCAGTTAAAAACTGGCGGTACTCTTCCAAAAATGTTTTCTTCTGATGATGCGTTTCCTGGTTCTGTATGTACCTGATCACAGCAGGCAATTCTTTTTTGCTGTACGAAAAAGCACCAAACCCTTCCTGCCAGGCAAAAGCTGCCGGACAAAATTGCTTTTCTTTTATCCATTTACTGGTTTCCGTTTTTACATTTTGTACCAAGGCCGAAAGGGCCTGCACAGGCCTCAGTCCGATAAGAATATGGATATGATCCGGCATGCTGTTTACCTGTAATAACTTGTGGCCGTTATTTTGTATAATACCCGTGATGTATTTATGTAACTCTTCTTTCCAGGAAGAATGTATAAGGGCCGCCCGGTATTTGACAGCAAATACCAATTGAACGTGCAATTGTGTATAGGTGTTGGCCATGCTGATGGGATAAGGTAAATAAATATACAAAAGATATTATTTCGTGTTCCAGCGGAACACATTGCCGGTAGAAAATATTTCATTATGCGGATCGTGGTGTCCCGGAGAGACGCTTTGTGTTGTAAAGGCAATTGCACAAACCGTTCCTACGGAACGGGGCATCGTTCCTGTATTGATATTTTACCGGGAAGATGTCCCTATGGGACAACAAAGGGTTCACGGTCAAAATATGAAACTATGCGAGGGAAGCGTTTTGTTACAATGCAAACATCCCGTGTTCCAGCGGAACACATTACCGGTAGAAAATATTTCATTATGCGGATCGTGGCGTCCCGGAGGGACGCATTGTGCTATAACATTAATTGCACAAACCGTTCCGATGGAACGGGGCATCATTCCTAAATCGATATTCTACCAATAAATTGTCCCTACGGGACAGCAAATGGTTCCCGGTCAAAATGTGAACCTGTGTGTGAGATAAGATTTTGTTACAATGCATGTATTTCGTGTTCCAGCGGAACACATTACCGGTAGAAAATATTTCATTATGCGGATCGTGGCGTCCCGGAGGGACGCATTGTGCTATAACGTTAATTGCACACACCGTTCCGACGGAATGGGAACATTTTCATTTTGATATTTTACCGGGAAGATGTCCCTACGGGACAAGGAGGTCTTCGATGATTGCTGAGTTATGAACCCGATGTATAAGAGTGCGATCCCGCCACTTGGCGGGACAAGCTGCAAGGAACGATGATCCTTCGACTTCACTCAGGACAGCACTAAAGTCGGGCTAATGACCCACCCCATTTTCTTAATGCAGTTGATTCTCTTAACTCGCCCCTCCAAGGAGGGAAGGCCGCCTTGCTGTGTATAACTGCTGCAAAATTCCTTCCGGCAAATCCCTGATTCTGCCCTACATTTGCGCAATTTGTTTTACCCGCCCCCGAGGGGGATTAAAAAAAAATAATGCCTGATCAATCTACTCCTTCTGTTCCTGCTGTGTTAGTGTTAGCCGATGGTACCGTAGCCCATGGCCGTTCCTTTGGCGCTATTGGTACCACCACCGGCGAGATCTGTTTTAATACCGGGATGACCGGCTACCAGGAAGTGTTTACCGACCCGAGCTATTTCGGGCAGATCCTGATCATGAACAGTGCCCATATTGGTAACTACGGGGTGAAAGATGGTGATGTGGAAAGCGATGGGGTGAAGATCAGCGGGCTGATTGGCCGCAACCTGGAAGAAACCTATTCCCGCAAACTGGCCAAAGGTTCCCTGCACGAATACCTGAAAACAAATAACGTGGTGTCCATCGAAGGTGTGGATACAAGAGCCCTGGTGGCGGAAGTGCGTACAAGAGGAGCAATGAACTGCATCATCTCCTCCGAGACCACGGATGTGGAACTGCTGAAAAGGAAACTGGCCGAAGTGCCCGATATGGCCGGGCTGGAACTGGCTTCCAAAGTAAGCACCAAAGAAAGCTATGAACTGGGCGATGCCAATTCCGATATCCGTATTGCGGTGATGGACTATGGCGTGAAAAGAAATATACTGACCTGCATGGTGGAAAGAGGAGCTTTTGTGAAAGTGTTCCCGGCCAAAACATCGCTGGAGGAAGTGAAACAATTTCAGCCACATGGTTATTTTATTTCCAACGGCCCCGGCGACCCGGCCCCGATGGATTATGCAGTGGCCACGCTGAAACAAATATTGAAAGAAGAGAAACCGGTGTTTGGTATTTGCCTGGGGCACCAACTGCTGGCACTGGCCAATGATATTCCAACGTTTAAAATGCACCACGGTCACCGCGGGCTGAATCACCCGGTGAAGAACCTGATCTCCGGCCGTTCCGAGATCACTACGCAGAACCACGGTTTTGGGGTTGATCCCGAAGCCGTACGCAAAGCAGAGCATATTGAGATAACCCATGTGAACCTGAACGACCAGAGTATCGAGGGCATCCGGGTAAAAGGCAAACCGGCGTTCTCGGTACAATACCATCCGGAAGCCACTCCCGGTCCGCACGATAGCCGGTATTTGTTTGATGAGTTTATAGCGATGATCAGGGCACAGAAGAACTGAGAAAGTGGCCACGAATGGCACGAATGCCACGAATAAGAGGATAACTGTTTGGGTACTCTTGCTGTGTAGCTGTTGTTCGATTTTCTTTTCTCTGCTTTTTTATTTGTGTGATTCGTGCCATTCGTGGCAAAACATTTTTTCATCTGTACATTCGTGGCATGATGTTTCCGGAATTAGCAACCCAACGTTTCTGGCTCAAAGCCATCCTCCCCGAAGACCAGGCTTTTATTTTTAAAGGATTGAGTGACCCGGCGGTGATCCCTTTTTATGGTGTGAGCTATTCCAGTTTTGAAGACACGAAAGCACAAATGGATTTTTATAACAGTATATGGAAAGAGAAGACCGGCTGCTGGTGGAAGATCGTGGACAAAGCAACAGGGCAGCCCGTGGGTGCCTGCGGTATGAATTATTATTCACTGGAACATGAGAAAGGAGAAGTGGGTTATTGGCTGCTGCCGGCTTATTGGAAAAAAGGCATTATGCCGGAAGTGATGCCGGTGATGACGGAGCATTTATTCAAACACTGGAAACTGCACCGGCTGGAAGCCGTGATCGAAGAAGGAAATGAAGCGAGTTGCAAATTGTCGGAGAAACTGGGTTTTACCTATGAAGGCACACTGCGGGAAGCGGAGATGAAGAAGGGTAAAAGGATTAGTTTGCTGATGTATAGTTTGCTGGCAACCGACCACAAATAGGGGTTAGCCACGAATAAGACCTGGCCGCGAATTACACTAATTGCACGAATGAATTAGTTAAGGTAGCAGCATACCCGGTTTCATCTTCCTTGGTTGTATTATTCGTGTAATTCGTGTAATTCGTGCCATTCGTGGCAATCATTTTATGGCAAGCAGCTTCCGGGCACTCTCTCCTAATATCTTTTGTAATCTGTGGCTTAGTTTTTACTTTAGCTTATTATGAAGATCGCAATTATCAATGGCCCCAACCTGAACCTGCTCGGTAAAAGAGAGACAGGAATCTATGGCACCATGTCTTTTGAAGAATTCCTGCCTTCACTGAAAAAGAAATTTGCCCATATTACGATCAGCTATTTCCAGAGCAATATTGAAGGGGAACTGATCACTGAACTGCAGCGGGTGGGTTTTGAAGCGGATGGTATTGTATTGAACCCGGCCGGTTATACGCATACCTCCGTGGCGATCGGCGATGCGATTGCGGGTATCAAAGCTCCCGTGGTGGAAGTGCATATCTCCAATGTGCATGCCAGGGAAGATTTCCGGAAGCTCTCGCATGTTTCGGCCAAAGCAGCCGGCAGCATTTTCGGCCTGGGACTGAAAGGTTATGAACTGGCGATAGAGTATTTGGTTTCTAATAAATAATTTGTTCCCACAAACTTACCTGCCGGCAGGCAGGGACACCAGGCACACAAAGAATTTCCTGGCGTACTTTGTGCCTTTGTGGGATATTCTTTTAATTACTGTCCGGGTCTGTTTTCCATTTCCTTTACCACATAGGTGCACATAGCTATAAAAAAAGTGACAGCATATTTTACTATCTGTCACTTATAACTATAATGCTGTCTGTACTCTAAGCACACAAAGAATTACTTGGTGGACTTTGTGTCTTTGTGGGAGATATCCTTAATCTCTTTCCGGTTCAGTGCCCGGTTCGGTATCATCCACATTCGCCGTTGGAGCCGGACTGTGTTTTTGTTTCTCCATTTTCTTCTTCATCCATTCCGGGTCTTTGCGCTGCATCTGCACATCATCTAATTTAGCCACGTATAAACTGCGGCCATGGGTGCCGAGTACAATTTCATTCTCCCGCTGCTGGATCGCAATATCATGCACCGGTACTGATTTGGGCATACCGCCATTCCATAACATGAAGCTGTTACCTGCATCAAAACTTACATAAAGACCACCATCAGTACCCACATACAATATGCTGTCATTCTTCGGGTCTTCTTTCACCACGTTGATAGGTTCATTCGGCAGGTCTTTGCCCAGTTGTTTCCAACTGGTACCATAATCATCACTCACATATAAGTAAGGAGCAAAATTATCAAAGCGGTAACCGTTCAGGGATACATAAACCCTTGCTTCTTTGTGCTGCGAAGCAGTGACACGGCTGACCCAAAGTTGGTTAGTTTGTAAACCATGAGCTGGTCGAAGGGTTTTGGATTTAGTTTTTCCTTTTGGCACTTCGGCAGGCTCAGTGCTAATTCGCTCCCAGCTATAACCCCCATCTTTACTGATATGGATATTACCATCATCCGAGCCGGTGTACAGCAATCCAAAACGTAACGGCGATTCACTGATGGTAGTAATGGTACCATAAGGCACATTGCCGCTTACCTTTCCTTTGGTCATATCTGTACTCATCGGTATCAAAGTATCGCCTTTGTTCAGCGAACGGTAAAGACGATTGGCACCGTAATACAATACATCCTGGTTATGCTTGCTCAAAAGAATCGGTGTTTGCCAGTTGAAACGTAAGGGTGTTTCACCCAGTTCATGCACGGGACGTAAGAATTTTTGGGAACCTCTTCTTTCTTTATTGTACCGGCCGTACACACCAAACTGTGAACCGGAATACACGGTGGCATTATCTCTTGTATCCACCTGTGCCTGCATCCCGTCACCACCATTGATGCCTTTGTAGGCATACTGGCCATTGTCGATCCAGCCGGCATCTTCTTTATGCGTGGAAGGTCCCCACCAGCTGCCGTTATCCTGCAAACCACCATACACATTATAGGGTTTTGCATCATCAACAGTGATGGCATAGAACTGTCCCACGGAAGGCATATTGGCTTTGAACCAGCTGGCTCCATCATCATAAGTAATATTGGCACCGCCATCATTGCCATTGATCAGATGTGAATCTTTTTTCGGGTTCACCCACAAAGCATGATGATCGGGATGCACATTGCCCTTGTCCATTGTTTTGAATGTTTTGCCGCCATCGGTGGAAACCTGTGCATAGAAACCAAGAATAAAAACTTTATCCGGGTTGGTATAGGAAGTATAAATTTTGGCGAAGTAATAACCATAGGTATTGAAGATGCCAATCGGTTTATCATGACTTTTTTTCCAGGTTTGCCCGCCGTCTTCACTGCGGTACACTTCACAACCGGCAATACCGGTATTCTGGAAACCATCATCACTGTCGAGATAATCATACAAAGCAGTGGGCTTCACTTTATCCGTTGCCACCATTTCTTTCACCAGTTTGCCATTATATTTTCTCGGGAAACCATTCTTGCGGAGGAAGCTATCAATCAGGTTGGTTTTAAGTGCAGCAAATTGTTCTTTGGTAATGCTTTTAAAGTCTTCTTTCTTATAAAGTGAATCATTCTTTTTGGCTTCAGCCGGTTTGGGTGTGTTATTATCAACAATGGCCCAAACAAGTTTGGGGTTCCCCGGATAGACGGCCAAACCAATACGGCCAATTTTATCACCGGTCATAAAACCTGAACCGGCACCGGATACTAATTTCCAGGTATCGCCTCCGTCATTGCTTTTATAGATACCACTTGTTTTACCGCTTTCTTCAAATTTCCAGGCACGGCGCACCCGGTACCACATACCTGCATACACTTCATTTGGGTTGGAGGGATTGATATCAAGGTCCACGCAACCGGTATTCTCATCTATAAACAGGGTTTGCTTCCAGGTCTTGCCGCCATCGGTTGTTTTAAACACGCCTCTTTCTTTATTCGGGGAATAGAGATGACCCAATACGGCCACCCAGGCAATATCATTGTTCGTGGGATGGAGTTGAATTTTACCTATATGATGTGATTCCGGCAAACCGGTATATTCCCAGGTCTTGCCATTGTTAGTACTTTTATATACACCCACACCGGCATAGGAAGAACGGCTGCTGTTCACTTCACCGGTACCCACCCAGATGGTTTTGCTGGTCCAGTTCACGGCAATATCACCGATGAACAACATATCTAAACTGTCCATGACGGGAACAAAACTTTGCCCGTTATTTTTGGTATGCCATAAACCACCGGTGGCATAGGCCACATAGAATTCAGTCGGGTCTTCGGGATTGGCATCAATATCCACCACCCGGCCACTCATGATCGTGGGCCCGATATTCCGGAAGGGTATATCGTTCAATTGGGATTTACTTTCTAATGCTTTCCGTTGCTCTGTCACTTTCATTCTTTCAGCAGCAGGGGTGGGGTTCACCTGGGCAGTAACGAAGGTGGCGATGAGCAGGTTAGCCAATGTGCCAATGGCAGGCAGGTATTTTTTTAACAGGAAGGACATAAAAGCAGTTAATTTTCGTTAGTAAATTGCAGTTGCTCACAGCTCACAGCTGGCAGCTCAGAGTTTACTTTCAAACTTACTAAACTATGCGCTTCATTCTTGTTTTACTGCTCCTTATTTCTGTGACCGGCTACAGCCAGCCCTGGAAGAGTTATATCCTTAGCGTTAAAGGCGATACACTCAACCGGGTGGATATGAAAGGCCGCAAACAGGGACCCTGGGTGATCAAAGTGGAAAGCCTGCGGGGCGAAAGGGGCTATGAAGAAGAAGGCTATTTTGAAAATGACCAGAAAACAGGTGAGTGGAAACGTTTTTCCTTAGAAGGGGTGAAGATCGCTGAAGAAAACTATACCTGGGGCAAACTGAACGGCCGGCAACGCTACTATACCTATAATGGTGGTTTATTAAGAGAGGAAAGCTGGCGGGCTATGGACCCGGCGAATGCCTATGATACCGTTTCGGTCTATGATGTGAATGACCCTACCCGGGAAGTGGACCGGGTGATTGTGAAAAATGAAGGCTTTGCCATGAAGCATGGTAAATGGACCTATTATGATCCGCGGGAAGGACGGATTGAAGAAACCGAGAACTATGTGATGAACAAATTACAAACCGCCGATGGTCTTTACGGCGATGATGATATCAAACCACTGAAAGTAAGCACCTACCAGCCCAGGACCGACAGCCTCGGCAATAAAGTGGTGACCAAACCCAAAGAGATACTCGAATACGAAAAGAAAAACTCCGGGAAGAAAAAAGTGAAAGTGAGAGATGGCAGTACGGGGAATTAGTATTGCTGATTGTTGAATTTTGATGGCGAATTTTCTTACTGGTTGCAATCTTTGACAACGGTGTAATTGATATTCTTCTCGATGATATTTTCTTTTCCATCTTCATCAAAATATTTGATTTTAACCGGTATTTTATAAGTACCCGGAATAGCTGAAACTTTTTGTTTATAGCTGCTGTATCCTGCTTCATTGAGAGGGATATAGCTGCCATTGATGGTTATTTTTGGTATAGCAGATTTACTGAATGCCCCGATTGCGGCAATTACTTCGAGTGTTTCTCCCTTTTTAAGATTTGAACTGTTCTGGTGTAGTATCGGATGATATAATGCGAAGTCATGTATGTTTATAAACGTCTGTATTTCACAAACTGAAACGATTTTATTCTCTAAATTTCTTATCGAGCTCTGTAATTTGGTGAGGTATGCATCCTTTGCATCTTTACCAGCGTTGTCGAAGAATTTTTTATGAAACATAGCTGCTGCAATTTTACTGGTATCGGAGAGGAAAACTGTATATCCGGGGCCAGCGAAATTCATTTTAAAACTTTCGTCAGTTTCCAAAATATCTGTTTCAAAACGCTTCATTTTGTTGAATAGGGCAAGGGACTTATCTGCTGTCAGTATTTCCATTTTTTTCAGGCTGTCTAAATGATCATAGCAGCTGTCAGCGATAGATGCTATACGGACTGCTTTGGGGTACCATCTTTCGACCTGCCTACTGGTTGTGGGATCGAGCTTTTTCTCGTCCATGCTTGTAATAATGCTCTTGCTTGAATTGTGAATTTGCTGATTGAAAGTAGTCAGCGTATTATTCATTTCATTGATGATCTCTTTATCTGACGCTGAGCGATTGGCACAAGATGATATTCCTGCAAACAGACTGAAGTATATCCCGGCAGAAAGGAGATGAAGTTTTCGCATCAGGTTTTATTTCCCGAAACGAATCATAAACAGTTTTATTTCTTCCCTGCAAAATATTCCCTGAAAAATAACAACTGGTACTTCACCGCATTCGCCCAGTAAGCCCAGTCATGCTTGCCCGGTCTTTCAATATAATCATGCGGTATTTTTAAGTACAGCATTTTTTCATGCAGGGCTTTATTCACGCCGTAAAAGAAATCTTCGGTGCCGCAATCAATGATGATGGATAAATGATCTGCCGGCTTTTGTTCAATAACAGTGATAGTGGAATAGTTTTTCCAGTTCTCCGGGTATTGGGCCGAATCACCCAGCATTTTTCTTATTTCCCAGCTTTTTGGAAATGGACGGATATCGAGCCCGCCGCTCATACTGCCACAGGCACCAAAAAGATCAGCATGCCGGAAACCCAAATACAAACCACCATGCCCGCCCATACTTAAGCCGGTAATGGCTCTTGCTTTCCTGTTGTTAATAGTTGGATAGTGCTGGTCAATATACTCCGGCACTTCTTTGCCGATATAGGTTTCAAAACGGATGGAGGAATCCAGCGGGCTGTCGAAATACCAGCTGTTGCTGCCATCAGGGCAAACGATGATCAGCTGGTACTCATCCGCATATTGTTTCAGTTCCGGTACCCTGATCAGCCAGTTGGCATACCAGCCACTGTAACCATGCAATAAATAAACAACCGGGAATCTTTTTGTTTCTTCTTTAGCCGCAGGTTGTATCACCACGCATTTAAATTCTTTGTGCATGACATTGCTGTAAATACTAACGGTATCAACAGTAGCGGCATGTGAAGTGAGGCTAAAAAAGCTAATCAGCAGGATTAATATAAGCGGGGTAATATTTTTTTTACCACATAGGGTCATAGGCACATAGCTACACATAGGACTACAATTTTGGAAGTGCTGCATAGTATTCGTTAACAAGTGTTTTTTGACCCTCTTTAAAGATATTCGTACAGTTGAAATTAATAAGAATCCCTTTAGGTTTCTCCAGCAATTTCATATAAGTAAGCAATATTGACTCATGGACAGGTAATAATCCATCATTGGATTTTAGTTCAGTAATAATAAGATTCTCTACTAGTACGTCGTAGCGTAATTCTGCATCAAGTGTCACTCCTTTATAAGTGACCGGAACTTTTTGCTGAGCTTGATAGTTCAGATTTTTCAGGCTCAATTCTCGAATGAAGCATTTTTCATACACACTTTCAAGCAGTCCGGGCCCTAATTGTTTATGAACTTCAATGGCACAACCAATGATCGAATAAGTAAGCTCGTCAATATATTTTTGTGTGATGCGCATAAGCTATGTGCTACTATGTATCTATGTGCCTATGTGGTGAGAAATAAGGTAAGTTAAATATTTTTAAATCAATAAAAGAGCCAGCAATTTTCGCTGGCTCTTTATCATTTTTCTATTTCATCTCTTAGGGTCTTGTGTTGCTATTCCCCTCCTGCGGAGGGCCTGCCTGCCGGCAGGGTTAGGGGAGGCTCTAAAACCCTTTCTTCTCCTGTGCTCTCTGCATCGGGTTACCAGCCTGGCCGCCACCGGCTCTTCTGCCACCACCCTGTGTTTGTTTGAACACGGAGAAACGGGAAGGCTCAGCGATCTTGTTCCAGCTGTTATTATTCTCATTGATATCAGCCGTCTCCCGGTAAGGATCCAATTTCACCGACGCCACTTCTTTATCCTTCACAAATGTTTTCACCACTTTGTTTTCATTCAACCGCCATACCTGTGCAGGAATACGTTCCACTTCTTTGGTACCATCTTTATAGGTCCATTCAATAATGATCGGCATCACCAAACCGCCTTTATTACTAAAGGTGAGTTCATACATATTCTTATTGCCATACTTTTCTTTTTCCGCATCGGATAAACCTTCCGGTTGAGTGCCCGGAATTTTCACTTCCAGTTTGGAGGTATCATAAGGCTCCAGTCCACGGGCATACCGCCAGTAGAAATCCCGTACCGTTGTATCGGCATCGGTCTGGAATTTAATATTCTTATCTTCCCGGTTGCGGATCTTGGAGATATCATCAAAACTTGGTACCAAAGGTTTATCCGCACTGCGTTGAATCGTTCTTTCAGGAGTTTCGGGTTGCACTTTACTTACATCCGCTTTGGCAAACTTTACGGTATCGAGAGAAATATCACATACTTCGGTACTATAGAACCAGCCTCTCCAGAACCAGTCTAAGTCTTCACCGCTGGCATCTTCCATGGTGCGGAAGAAATCAGCAGGCTCGGGATGTTTGAAGGCCCAGCGCCTGGCATATTCCCGGAACGAATAATCAAACAGCTCACGGCCCATGATCGTTTCCCGTAAAATGTTTAAACCCGTAGCAGGTTTGGAATACGCATTCGGTCCAAACTGTACAATGTTCTCACTGTTGGTCATGATCGGCTCCAGCTGGTCCTTCGGTAATTTCATATAATCCGTAATGAACGCAGCGGGGCCACGGCGGCTGGGGAATTTATTATCCCATAATTCTTCGGCGAGGTATTCAACAAATGTATTCAGTCCTTCATCCATCCAGCTCCACTGGCGTTCATCACTGTTGATGATCATCGGGAAGAAATTATGTCCTACTTCATGAATGATCACTCCCAGCATCCCGTTCTTGGTACTCTCACTGTAAGTGCCATCTTTTTCGGTACGGCCGAAATTGAAGCAGATCATCGGGTATTCCATACCATTCGAGGCTTCGATACTCTGGGCAACAGGGTAAGGATAAGGAATGGTGAATTTGGAATAGGTCTTGATCGTGTGTTCAACTGCTTTGGTAGAGAATTTCCTGTACAGGCCATAGGCTTCTTTCGGATAACCGCTCATGCACATGATCTTCTTGCCTTCCACTTTGGTAGCCATGGCGTCCCAGATGAATTTTCTTGAACTGCCCCAGGCAAAATCACGGACATTATCCGCTTTGAAGATCCAGGTTTTCTTTTTATCGCTTTTTTGTTTTTCCGCATTCTTTGCTTCATCCAGTGTTACCACTTCTACCGGTTCAGTGGCATTCTTTGCTTTGGTCCAGCGGGCCAGTTGTGCAGCCGATAATACAGCAGGATAGTTCTGGCATTCACCGGTTGACATAATTACATGATCAGCAGGAACCGTCATGGCTACTTTGAAATTGCCAAAGGTCAGTGCAAATTCACCACGGCCGGTGAACTGGTGATTCTGCCAGCCCTGGAAATCGCTGTACACACACAAACGGGGATACCATTGTGTCATCGTGAATAAGTGGTTGCCATCTTCCGGGAAGAATTCATAACCACCCCGGCCACCCCGGCTGTTCCGGTCGGCCAGTTTATAATTCCAGTCGAGCTTGAATACAAAACGCTGACCGGCTTTTAACGGTGCAGGTAACTCTACCCGCATCATGGTTTTATTGATCGTATATTTTAAAGCTTTACCGGTGGCGTCTGTCAGCTTCAGAATATTAAAACCATACCCGTTATCAGATTTGCTCTCCTCGGCCCTGTCTAATTGTTGCGGACTGGTTTGTGTACTCATGGGGTTGCTGCCCTGGTAATTCGCATTGTTCACACTGCTGTGCTGGTTCTCGTCCAACTGCAGCCACAGGAATACCAATTCATTCGGCGAGTTGTTGAAATAAGTGATCGTCTCACTGCCATTCAGTTTCAGATTTTTTTCATCGAGTTCACATTTGATATCATAATCCACCCGTTGCTGCCAGTACTTCGGGCCGGGGGCGCCACTGGCGGTACGATACTCGTTGGGAGTGGGAAGGATGCTCCCCATTTGTTCAAACTTGTTGCCGTGATTGCTGTTGGGATTGTTGTAGATATTCTGTGCAAACGTACTTGCACCAAATCCCAGCATCATTACTAAACAGTAAATAAAGCTTCTCATGTTGTATGGTAATTTTTAATAATGAAAAGTAGGACAGGCTTCTTCAAAACTAAGGAAATCAAACTTGTTCTGAAGCAGCCATAAAAAAATTAAAGCCGCTTTTTTATAAGCGGCTTTAATTAGTTGAGCAGTGCCAGGATTAGAACCCTTTCTTCTCCTGTGCTTTCTGCATCGGGTTGATGCCCGGGGCAGGTGTCACATTCTGTTTCTGCTTGAATACTTTGAATTTGCTCGGCTCTTTGATATCGCCATATGTATTATTGGTTTCATCAATATCTGCAGTTTCCCGGTAGGGGTCCAGTTTGATAGATGCCACTTCCTTATCTTTCATGAATGTTTTGATCACATTCTTTTCATTCTTTCTCCACACCTGTGCAGCGATCCTTTCTATTTCTTTGGTGCCATCCTTATAGGTCCACTCCAAAATGATCGGCATGGGTAAACCACCTTTATTGGTAAAAGAAATTTCATACAGGTGTTTATTGCCGTATTTCTGTTTGCCCTCTTCATCCAGTGATTCGGTTTGTGCTTTTACCAGCACAGGATATTTTGCCGTATCATATTTAGCGATCTCCCGGTCGTATTTCCAATAGAAATCACGGAGCGTTGTGTCTTTATCTGTTTCAAAGACGATGCTCTTATCTTCTTTATTCCTGATCTTGGAAATATCCTCAAAAGGATTCACCGCCGGTTTGGGTAATGCTCTCATCACCGTTGTGTCTTTTGTTTGTACAGGAATAGCCGTTACATCGGGTATGGCATGTTTCACCGTATCAATGGCAATATCACAGGCATCCGTACTATAGAACCATCCTCTCCAGAACCAATCGAGGTCTTCACCGGTCGCATCTTCGATGGTACGGAAGAAATCAGCCGGTGTGGGTGATTTGAAGGCCCATCTTCTGGAGTATTCCCGGAATGCATTATCAAATAATTCACGGCCAACGATGGTTTCTCTCAGTATATTCAACCCGGTGGCTACTTTGGAATAAGCATTGGCTCCGAAATTGTTGATGTTTTCCGAATTGGTCATGATCGGCTCCAACTGGTCTTTGGGCAACTTCATATAGTTGGTGATGGTCCAGGCTGGTCCGCCATCAGAAGGGAATTTATTATCCCATAATTCCTGGGTCAGGTATTGTAAATACGAATTCAATCCTTCATCCATCCAGGTCCACTGACGTTCATCACTGTTCACGATCATCGGGAAGAAAGTATGTCCCACTTCATGAATGATCACCAGGATGGCGGCGTTCTTGGCACCTTCTGTATAAGTGCCATCTTTCTCTGCACGGCCGGGATTGAAGGAGATCATCGGGTATTCCATACCCTGGTTGCCTTCCACACTGATCGCAACAGGATAAGGATAAGGGAAGGAGAATTTGGAATAGGTCTTTAAGGTATGTGCAACGGCCTTGGTGGAAAACTTGCTGTAAATAGGATACGCTTCTTTGGCATAATAGCTCATGGCCATTACTTTCTTTCCTTCCACATTGGTACCCATCGCATCCCATACAAATCTGCGGGAAGAGGTCCAGGCAAAGTCACGGACATTATCAGCCTTATAGATCCAAGTTTTTTTTGCCTTGCTTTTTTGTTGGGAAGCCGCTAAGGCTTCATCTAATGTTACAATTTGCAACGGCTCTTTCGCTGTCTGTGCTTTTTGCCAGCGGGCCATTTGTGTGGGTGTTAAGGTTTGTGCATAGTTCTGGCATTCGCCGGTACCACCCACGATATGATCAGCAGGCACGGTCATCTGCACTTTGAAATTACCAAAGCACAGGGTGAATTCACCCGTGCCGGTAAACTGGTGGTTCTGCCATCCCTGGTCATCACTGTATTTGCAAAGACGGGGATACCACTGTGTCATGGTATAATTGTTATTACCATCTTCCGGGAAATTTTCATAACCACCTCTGGCACCACCAAAGCGGATAAAATCACCCCGGTTGACGATCTTATAGTTCCAGTCAACCTTGAAAACAAATTTCTGACCCGGCTTCAGCGGCACGGGCAGGTCCACTTTCATCATTGTTTTATTGATGGTATACTTTAAGGGCTTACCCAGTGCATCGGTCATTTTCGTAATGTTCACACCATATCCGTTATCAGACTTTCTTTCGTCAAAACGGTCCAGCACTTTATCAATTGTTTGCTGGGGCATGCGGTTGCTATTCTGGTAATCGGCATTATTCACGGTGCTGTGCTGGTTCTCATCCAGCTGCATCCAGAAATAGGTCAGCACATCCGGTGAATTGTTGTAATAAGTGATCGTTTCACTGCCGGTTAATTTGTTATTCGCCTCGTCCAGTTCACATTTGATATCATAGTCCACCCGTTGCTGCCAGTACTTGGTACCGGGAGCACCACTCGCTGTTCGTTGTTCGTTGGGCGTGGGTAAAATGGTACCCAGTTGTTCAAACTTGTTGCCATGATTGGAACTGGCATTGTTCTGAATTTGTGCTTTTGAACTGGCAGCAAGCACCAGCAACAGGCAGTTCAGTAACAGGATTTTTTTCATGTAATTGTTGATTTATATTGGTAAACGTTCTAATGACATTTTAAGGGCCAGGCTGAAGATGGCAGCGGATAAAAAGATCACCCATTCCCGGCGGTTGATCCTGAAGCTGCTGATAAGAGCCTGGGTTATTAATAATAAGGTGCCCACCACCACGATCTGCCCTGCTTCCAGTCCCACATTAAAACCAAAGAGTCCCATACCCAGGCTTTGATCCTTGGCCAGCATAAAACGGATGGTGTTGGCAAAGCCAAGGCCATGAATAAGGCCAAAGAAAAGAGCTAAAAAATAATTGATACGGATAGACCGGGTCGTGAACTGCTTTTGAAAAAGATTACTGATTGCCGTGATCACGATGGTACAGGGAATCAGGAATTCCACCCACTCAGAAGGGAACCGGATCAGGTCCAGCACACTCAGTGCCAGGGTCAGCGAATGGCCGATGGTGAAAGCGGTTACCAGGATCAAAACCTGTTTCCAGTCCTTTAATAAATAAATAGCCGCCAGTGCAGCAATAAACAGAAGATGGTCCAGTGCATCCGGGCTCATGATATGCTCCCAGCCCAACCCGAAATAGAAATTAAAATCACTCATACTTTTTCTCCTGCTTAGTTCGAACCATTCCCCTATTTTTAGCGTCTTAATCCACCGGGCATCAAAGTAAGCCCTGTTTTGGTAATCCGGAAAAATATTGTGTCAATGGCTTCATTCATCAATAAATGGCTTCTTTTATCGCTGATCCCGGCTTGTGCCGTCCTGAATAGTGGTTTCCGGGAAAAAGAAGGGCTGCATCCCTTCCATGTCAGTGTGATTGAGATCAACCACAATGCTGCCGATAAAACACTGGAAATAAGCTGCAAGATATTCACGGACGACTTTGAAAAAACGCTGGCTAAAAACTATAATACCAAAGTGGACCTCATCAACCCGCCGGATAAAAATGCGATGGATACACTGGTGAAAAAATATCTCTGCAGCCATTTATCCATCAAAGCGAATGGTAAACCCGTTACGCTGAATTATATCGGCTTTGAAAATGATAAGGAAGCGGCTTATGGTTATATCGAGGTCAGTAATGTGCCATCCGTCAGTAAAATTGATATCGGCACCAATATCATGTACGATATGTTTGATGACCAGGTAAACATTATGCATGTGATCGTCAACGGCGAACGCAAAAGCACCAAACTCAATTTTCCCGCCACCGAAGCAACACTTAGTTTCTAAAGAAGGATGCTGAATTGAATAACTCCCGACTCCCAACTACTGACTAACGACTCAAAACTCACTCCTCCATCTCTTCTCTCAGTTCCCGGCTGATCTTCACCAGGACTTTATCAATACGGTGACCATCCATATCAATGATCTCGAGGGTGAAACCCTTCCAGTCAAATTTGTCGCCGGTACGGGGAATACGTTCCAGTTCATGCAGGATAAAACCGGCCAGGGTATCGAAATCATGTTCTCCTTCATTCATCCATTCTGTTTTTTCAAAACGGGTCAGGAAATCATAGAAAGGGATCTGTGCATCCACGAGGTAAGAACCATCTTCCCGTTCCCGGATCTCGTAATCCTCGATATTCTGCTGCGGAATATCCCCGACAATGGCTTCCAGGATATCATTCAGGGTCAGCAATCCCAAGATACTTCCATACTCATCCACGATAAACGCAGAATGTATTTTGGATTGCTTGAATTTTTCCAGCACCTGGTAAGGCGTGTTATTTTCAGGAATAAACAAAGCCGGTTGCATGATCTCTTTGAATAAAGTGCTGTCCGGGCTTACATACAGGTCTTTGATCGAAACCACTCCTTTTATATTGTCAATGGAATCATCACAGATGGGATAAGCGGAGTGTGGTTCCAGTAATATCTTTTGTTTAATCTTATCTTCCGTATCATCCAGGCTGAACCAGATGATATCACTACGGTGGGTCATCAGCGAGGTGATATTCCGGTCGCCAAGATGAAACACCCGTTCAATGATCTCCTGTTCAGCTTCGTCAATGGTGCCGGCTTCCGTTCCTTCACCGATCAAAGTTTTGATCTCTTCTTCTGTTACCGCATCATCAAAATTCCGTTTGATATTAAAAATGCGGAAGAAGATATTACTGGTCTTATTCAGCAACCATACAAAGGGGTGGGTGATACGGGCAAACCCGTTCATCGGTTTAGCCACCAGTTTAGCGATCTTTTCGGCCCGCAGCAGGCCAATGCGTTTGGGGATCAGTTCACCAAAAACAATGGAGAGATACGTAACGATGATAACAATGATGGTGGTGGAAATGGTTTCGGCATACGGTTTTAATATCACTATTTGCTCCACGTAAGGCTGCAGGTCCCTGCCAAATCGTTCACCGGAATACACACCCGTGATGATGGAGATTAAGGTAATGCCTATTTGTACCGCAGATAAAAATAATTCGGGATGGTTCGACAGTTCCAGTGCAATTTTAGCCTTTTTGTCACCTCTTTCAGCCTGGTTTTCCAGCCGGCTTTTACGGGCAGACACCAAAGCGATTTCAGACATGGAAAAAATACCGTTCAGTAAGATCAGGAAGCTTAAAATAAAAATATCCATCAGGTGCTGCTCATTGTTGTTGATCGAAGATAGCAAATCCGAAACGCTTATTGAAGAAGGAGCCGGTAAAGCTTCCCACAGCCAGGCCCAGCAAGGCTCCGCCGAGCACATCAGCCGGGTAATGTACTCCCACATACACCTGTGCATAAGCAATCATTCCCGCCCATAAAAAACCAGTCCAGGCCCATTTGGGCAATATATTCCGGAAGGTCATATAGAAAAAGGCAGCCATCCCAAAATGGTTGGCAGCATGGTTGGAGGTGAAACTATAACCACCCGAACAATTATTCACCAGCAAGCGTACCAAATGAGCGAACTCCGGGTCACGACAGGGGCGCAGCCGTTCAAAATTATGTTTGATAAGGTAGGTGCCCGTCATATCAGTGAGGGCAACGGTAACAATAAAGAATAATACCCACCAAGAGCTCTTAATGTTGAAATTCAGTGTCACAAAAAGCAACAGGAATACATACAGCGGTATCCAGGTAAGTGAATTCCGCATCAACGGCAATACGGTATCAAAAAAAGAATTGGTCCATTCACTGTTCAGGGTGATAAAAACAGAACGGTCAATATTTACTAATTCCTGCCGGATGTTGAGTAAGATGTGTAACAACATGACTGCAAAAGTAGTCATAGTTGCCAAGCCTGCCTGCAACTGTTCAAAAATCAGTTGCAGGCGGTATTGCTGGTACCGTTTAAATTGACTTTTTTTGTGGTCCTTCCGGAATTGCTGAAGGCCTTTACCAATGCTGACAAGATACAAGATACCAAAGACCATTCTCTGGGTAGCCAACCTGCTGGTTATCTTTTTGGTCATATTCACCTTGTTCCGGCTGGCCACTTATTTCGCCTTTAAACCGAAAGGGCTTTCGTTTACCGACCTGTTGCCCTCATTCGGGATGGGTATCCGGTATGACCTGCGCTGGATAGCAATCATTTTATTACCGGTCATTGTATTCAGCCTCTCACCAAAATTGTCTCCTTTTTATTCAGCACGGAATAAAAAATGCTGGTCCTGGTACCTGGCGGTTGTCACTTTTATCGTGTTTCTTTTTTTTGCGGCCGACTTTGGTAATTTCTCCTATAATAAAACCAGATTAGATGCCGGTGCCATGAACTTTGCCGAAGACCCAGGCATATCCATGAAGATGATGTTCCAGACCTACCCGATGGTATGGATGATACTCGGTTTAGTAGTGGCCGTTTTATTATTCCGCTGGATGTACCAGCAAAGTCACTGGCGGGTCATCAACCGCACCGATGGCAAAGGCATTCCGTACAGGCGAAAGTATTTTATCATCACGGCTCTCCTGTTTGTTGGGCTGATCTATGGCAGTTTCACCTGGCCTCCATTGGGAAGAAATGATAGTTTCAGGTTCCGGGATAGTTTTAAATCCTATGTGGCCATCAACCCGCTGCAGAATTTTTTCAGCACCCTGCACCTGCGCCGCCCGGAATTTCATGAGCAAAAAGCAAGAGCTGCTTTTCCCTTAATGGCGGAGATGATGCAATTGCCGCCATCAAAAAACTTTACTTACCGCAGGGAGATCCAGCCGGGCAGCCATGCACTGGAAAGTCGCCCCAATATTGTGTTGGTGCAATGCGAATCCTTCAGCATGTACAAAAGCAGTATGAGTGGCAACCCGCTGAACACAACGCCTTATTTTGATTCACTCTGCCGGAAGGGTATTTTCTTTGAACGTTGTTTCACCCCGCATTTCTCCACGGCAAGAGGTTTGTTTGCTACGTTGTTTGGGATACCCGATGCACAGTTATTCAAATTCTCCAGCCGTAACCCGATGGCTTTGCAGCAGCATACCATCATTGATAATTTTACCGGCTATGACAAGCATTATTTTCTCGGCGGCAGCCCGGAGTTCAACAACTTTGAAGGTCTGCTGAAAAATATTGATGACCTGCAGATGCATACCGAGGAAAGTTTTACATCACCAAAGGTCAATGTATGGGGCATCAGTGATAAGGATCTCTTCCTGGAAGCCAATAAGGTCTTTAAAAATCAAATCAAACCCTTTTTTGGATATATACAGACCTCCAATAATCACCGGCCCTTTATGATACCGGCGGCTGATTCTGCGTTTAAGAAAATCGTGGTGGATGATATCACCTTAAAGAAATACGGCTTTGAATCGCTGGATGAATTCAATACGTTCCGCTACTCCGATTATTGCATTCAGCAATTCCTGCAAGCTGCACAACAGGAACCGTATTTCAACAATACCATTTTTGTTTTTATTGGTGATCATGGCGTGGCAGGAGATGCATCCGCAATGTATCCCGCTGCCTGGACCGACCAGCGGCTCACGGATGAACATGTGCCCTTACTTTTTTATGCCCCTGCTTTATTACAACCGCAGCGGAGATCAGAAGTGGTATCGCAGATCGATGTGCTGCCTACGATTGCCGGTATGATTCAGCAACCTTATGTGAATACCACCCTGGGCCGTGACCTTCTTGACCCCAATAAGAAATACAATTTTGCATTTATCACCAATACGGCCGGGCAAATTGGGATGGTGACCGATGATTTTTATTTTTTTAAACACCTTGAGTTTCCCGAAGAACAATTGGTACCCGTTCGCTACAGCGCCAGCCGCTTCAGCAAAGCACAGCAGGATTCCATCCGGCAACAACTTTCCACCTTCACCACGGCTTTCTTTGAAACGGCCCGTTATCTAATTATGAATAATAAGAAGGATTAGGGAGAATTGGTAACAGGCAATTTGCAATGAGCAATTGGCTGGCTTCTTAACCTCAAATTTCAAACCCGCCTGCCATGCCTTCGGCAGGTAGACCGGCAGGCAGGCCTCAAACGTATTATTTCCCTGCAACAATGATAAGTCTTGCTGTTTTTCTCACATCATAACTGTTGAAGTCATAATCCCCAAACACTTCCTGCACCTGTAATCCCTGGAAACTGAGCATATCTGTAAAATCGCCTAAGGAGAACTTCGCCACTTTTTCAGTGTAGACTAATGGTTCTTTTAGTGTTGTATCTGTAACAGTGATCTTTTTATAAAAATGCGTTTCATCATCCCAGCGGTGAATAGAATAATGAGTGCCGTCGATCTCTTTCTCTTCCCGGTGTACGAGTCGTTCTTCTGCATAATGCACATTCAGGTAATCAATCACCAGCCGGCCGCCTTTTTTCAAACTTTGGGCAATGGTGCGGATGGCATCATCATGTTCCCTTCTTGTTTTGAAATAACCAAAGCTGGTAAAGAAATTGAAAACACAATCAAAATAGTTGGCATAAAAAGGCAACCGCATATCATGCACAAAAAAATCCAGGTGGTCATTCTCAAATTGCCGGGCATAGTCAATGCTGTCTGCTGAAATATCAATGCCGGTAACCGTATAACCCAGGGAAGCTAATGTTTTGCTATGCCTGCCCTTGCCGCAGGCCACATCCAGCATACGGCTTCCCGGTGCCGGCTGCAGGTGCTGAACCAGTTTTTTGATAAAAGCTTCTGCTTCCAGCTCATCCCGGTCAAAATAGAGTTTATGGTAGAAGGGGGAATTGAACCAGTCTTTGTACCAGGCCTGTCCGGGCATATATAAGTTTCCGCAAATGTAGTATCAACAATCAAGAACTGTTGAATTTGAAAACCGTATTTTTGCAGCCCTTAATCAAAAAACTGAACTGTGGCGTTAATCAAAAGTATATCCGGTATTAGAGGAACGATTGGCGGAAAGCCGGGTGATAACCTTACTCCTGTTGATATTGTAAAATTTGCTGCGGCTTACGGCACCATTATTACGGAAGGGAAAACCAGTGCCAGGATCGTTATCGGCCGTGATGGCCGCATCAGCGGGGAGATGGTGCAGCAGCTTGTGGTCAATACCCTGACAGCTTTGGGTATTGATGTGATCGACCTGGGTCTTTCCACCACACCCACGGTGGAAGTGGCAGTAAAAATGGAAAAGGCAGATGGCGGCATCATCTTAACCGCCAGCCATAATCCAAAAGAATGGAATGCGCTGAAATTACTCAACAGCGAAGGCGAATTCATTTCTGCTGAAATTGGGGCACAGGTATTGGAACTGGCGGCCAATGAAGATTTTTCTTTTGCTGCAGTGGATAAACTGGGGACAGTAACCATCAATAACAGTTATCTCGAAAAACATATTGAAACGGTAGTGAATTACCCGCTGGTGAATGCCAAAGCGATCGCCAAACAACATTTCAAAGTGGTGGTGGATGCCATCAATTCCACCGGGGCTATTTATGTACCGGCCTTATTAAGGGCATTGGGGGTAAAAGATATTGTGGTGCTGAACGGGGAAGTGAACGGCAAATTTGCGCATAACCCGGAACCATTACCCGAACATCTTTCCCAACTCAGCAGCGAAGTGGTGCAGCAAAAAGCCCATCTCGGTATTGCCGTGGACCCGGATGTGGATCGTTTATGTTTTGTGAATGAGGACGGAAGTTTATTTGGTGAAGAATTTACCCTGGTGGCCATCGCTGATTATGTATTGAGCAAAAGAAAAGGCAATACGGTCAGTAATATGAGCAGCACCAAAGCGCTGAAAGAAATTACCCTGAAGCAGGGTGGTGAATATTTTCCTTCCGCCGTGGGAGAGGTGAACGTGGTAAAGAAAATGAAAGAAGTGAATGCGGTAATTGGCGGCGAAGGCAATGGCGGCATCATCGTTCCTGATTTTCATTACGGCCGTGATGCACTCATTGGTATTGGATTGTTTTTAAGCCACCTGGCTGATTGTAAGAAAGGAATGAAATCGCTCCGCAGCAGCTATCCTGATTATTTTATCTCCAAGAATAAAATTGAATTGCAAAAAGGGGTGGATGTAAAACCCATCTTTGAAAAGATCAAAGAGAAATATGCCCGCAACCCGATCAATACCGAAGACGGGCTGAAGATCGAATTTGATAACGACTGGGTACACCTGCGTACTTCCAATACAGAACCTATCATCCGCATTTACTCCGAAAGTGATTTTGAAACCAAGGCGGCAAATATTGCGATGCAACTGATGAGGGATATTAAGGAGTTTAGTTAATAAGCATATCTGCTCCAAGCTACTGATCAAATCAATTGATCAGGCGTCACCGGCAATTGCCGTATCCTTTTCCCGGTGGCATTATACACCGCATTGGTGATGGCAGGAGCCACACCCACTAAGGCGATTTCGCCGATGCCTTTGGCTCCTGTCGGGCTGATGATATTGTCGGGCTTGTTCACAAACAATACATCCACCGGCGGCACATCGGCATGCACCGGCACATGGTAGTCCACGAAATTGCTGTTGATATAACGGCCATAGCGGTGATCCATTAATGTTTCTTCAGTCATCGCCATACCAATACCGCCCACCGCACCACCCACCATCTGGCTGCGGGCCGTTTTTTCACTGATAATCTTCCCGGCATCGGCGACGGATACGATATGTTTCAGTTTGATCACACCGGTTACCGGGTGCACCTGCAGTTTCACAAAATGCACCGAGAAAGAATTGGCCACATATTTATCCCGCTGCGCAAAACCCGTGGATGTTTTGGAAACCTGCAGTTCGGGTTTACTGCTCTGTTTCAACAGATCAGTAAAATGAATAGCTGCTGCTGCATTCGAGGCAGCAACCAGTTTGCCATTTTCATAGCTGATATCTTCTGCTTTCAGGTTTTTAAAAGCTGCTATATTCTCGATCGCCATTTCTTTAAGACTTTGTTTCAGTGCATCACAAACAGCAATAACAGCAGTACCAACCGTAGTGGCTGAACCCGATCCGCCTTGTGTGGGTCCGCTGGGAAAATCAGTATCACCCAGTTCAAACCTTACTTTGTTATCATCCAATCCCATTTGTTCACTCCCGATCTTTACCATCGCCGTGGAAGTACCCGGCCCCATATCGCTGACAGCACTTTGCAGTAACAGGGAACCATCCTGTTTTAAAATCCCTTTGGCTGTGGCACCACCACGACCGGCACCAAATACACCCACCGCCATTCCATAGCCCACCAGCATACCGTCTTCTTTCAATGAACCCGGAACTGAAGGCCGGTTATTCCACCCGATTTTTTCTCTGCCCAGTGCATAACATTCTTTCAGGTACTTGGTCGTCCAGGGCAGTTTGCTTTGCGGGTGTACTTCTGCATTATTGATGATGCGCAGCTCAATAGGATCAATATTTAATTGATAGCTCAGTTCATCCAGTGCACTTTCCAATCCAAAACAACCCGAGGCTGGTCCGGGTCCCCGCATCCAGGTTGGCGTATTGATATGCAGCGGTAAAATTTTATAATCCGTATTCACATTCGGGCAGTCATATAAGAACTGTGAAACATTCACAATGCCTTCGGTAAAATCTTCATACACGGAAGTATTGCTTACGGCCTGGTGGGTGATGCCGTATAATTTTCCCTCTTTCGAGGCACCGATACCGATCTTCTGCCAGCTATAAGGACGATAGCCCACCATCGTAAACATTTGTTCCCTGTTGAGTGTAAGTTTCACGGGCCGCTTTAATTTTCTCGCTGCGATCACGGCTGCATGCACATGCGGCCAGCTTCTTAAACCACTTCCAAATGCACCACCCACAAATTCAGTGATCACTTTCACATTCTTCTCCTCCAGCTCAAACATTCTTGCCAGTTCGCCCTGCACTCCCTTTGGTCCCTGCGATTTATCATATACGGTTAACTTGTTATCCCCTTCCCATACCGCGGTAGTGGCATGCATCTCCATCGGGTTATGCGTTTCGATGGGAATGGTATATTCTTCTTCCAGTTTCACAGGGGCATTTTTCCAGGCATCTTTCTCATTGCGCAGGAATTCCCCCCGGTTCTTTAAAAGCTTTCCGTTGAATTTATTTTTTTCAAAATCAGTTTCCGGAACTTCTTTATCATATTCCACTTTTACCAGCGATGCGGCATATACAGCTCTTTCAAAAGTATCAGCCACTACTAAGGCAATCGGCTGGCCATTACTCAGCACCAGGTTATTGAAAAAAACTTTATGCCCGGTATAATCTCTTGCATTCGGATTCTTTGTTCTGTCGGCGGGTTTGTAACCGGGTACAGCGGGGCAATTGAGATAATAAATAATATCAATCACACCGGCTGCATTTTTAGCAGCAGCGAGGTACATATTTTTGATCACCCCTTTTGCGATCGTACTGCTCACAAAAACACCATAGGCCAGTCCCGGCAATTGATGTTCGGCGGTAAATTTCGCTTTACCGGTAACCTTTGCTAATCCATCCACCCGGTCATCATCTGCAAAGGGAGGTATATCGTATAAATTATTTTTATCCATAGAAAATGCTTGAAGGATTTGAATAGTTACTGCTAAATGAATCAGCTCGTTGCTTTGGTCAATGCTTCAATGATAGCCGCCTTGCCCAGTTTGATCTTGTATTGATTGTGGGTATATGTTTTGGCACCGGTCATTGCCATAGCTGCTGCTTCCGTAAATAGTTCCTTACTGATCGGTTTACCGCTCACCAATTTTTCCACTTCAAACAACCGCCAGGGTTTATGTGCCACACCACCCATCGCCATCGCTGCTGACCGGATCATGCCGTCTTTTACATCTAATGCCACGGCAACAGATACCAAAGCAAAGGCATAGGATAAACGGTCACGGACTTTCAGGTAATAGGCTTTATTAAAAGTATTGGTGGGTATAGATACGGCGGTGATCAGTTCACCCACCTGTAAATTATTATCCAATTGCGGCGTATCTCCCGGCAGCCGGTGGAAATCAGCAAAGGGAATTTTTCTTGTACCCTTAGTTCCGCTCACTTGTACGGTTGCATTCAGTGCCGCTAATGCCACACACATATCGCTGGGGTGAACAGCAATACATTGTTCACTGGCACCAAAAATCGCATGCATCCTGTTATATCCTTCTACTGCACTGCAACCGGTTCCCGGGTTTCTTTTATTGCAGGGCATCGTGGTATCGTAGAAATAGGAACAACGGGTACGCTGCATAATATTACCACCCACCGTTGCCATATTGCGCAGTTGTGCAGAAGCACCGGCATTCAATGCCATGGCCAGCAGCGGATATTTTGTTTTCACTGTTTCATGGTCTGCGGCAACACTGTTTGGCACTAAGGCACCAATACTTAATCCCTTTGCAGTAAGGCTGATCTCTTTTAACGGCAGTGCATTGATATCAATCAGCCGTTCCGGTGCCGTGATCCCTTTTTTCATCAGGTCAACCAGGTTGGTGCCGCCGGCAATAAACTGCGAGGCTCCATTTTTTATTCTTGCTTCTGAAGCCGCTTTGGCGGAATTGGCTTTTACGTATTCAAAGTTGATCATAGCTTTTGCCCTCCTTGTTTTACTTCCATGATCGCATCCACAATATTGGGATAAGCACCGCAGCGGCAGATATTCCCACTCATATATTCCCGGATATCTTCCGCACTGCTGGCATGGCCTTCCCGGATACAACCGATTGCCGACATGATCTGCCCCGGCGTGCAATAGCCACACTGGAAACCATCATGCTTCATAAATGCTTCCTGCATGGGATGCAGTTGTTCGCCGTTGGCAAGTCCTTCAATCGTGGTGATCTTTTTTCCCTGGTTCATCACTGCCAGTGATAAACAGGAGTTGATCCGTTTACCATCCACATGCACCGTGCAGCAACCGCATTGCCCATGATCACAACCTTTCTTGGTACCGGTCAGTCCCAGTTGTTCCCGCAACAGGTCCAGTAAAGTAACCCGGGGTTCAACCATCAGGTTCTGCAACTGCCCGTTAATTTCCAGTTGCAAAGGCAGTTTTTCAAAATACGCATTGATCTTTTCTTCGTTTTCTGCCGCCTTTACCAATAAAGGGGAAGCAGTGGCCAACGCAGCCAGTGCGGTGGATTGTTTCAGAAAGGAACGCCGGCTTTCCTGCGGGCAATGATGTTGTTCTTCCATGTGCATAACAGAATTATATCTTTCTAAGTTAAAGTTTCCGGGGAAGGAAGAAAAATAAATATGCGCTGCGGCAAACCTGTACAGGTTTACAGGCGATAAGAGTAAACCCGGTAGTACCGGCCCGAATAATTATATTAGCATACCATGCGCCAACTGCTATTGTTATCAACAGTTATTTTTTGGATATCCTGTTCCATCAGCAGTGAATTCAGTAAGAAGAAATTTTCTTTTTACCGCTTCGATAAGCCCCGGGAGATTGCCATCAAAGCTCCCAAAGGTTTCCTGAAAGAACAGGTAAAAGTGGGGGAGTTTGGCAAAGAACAGTTCTATACTTATAAAGATGGTTCCTTACTCTATATCGGCCTGAATATGACCTGGCTTTCCGACAACCAGTCACGGAGAAATGTATCCATTCCTGATAGTGTCCGCAGCCGGTCCGGCATCTATAAAGGCATTGATAAAAAGGGGCTGCATTGGAAAGAGATCCATTTCGAAACATTTATACTCGGTTACAGCTATGTGCCACCCGGCCGGCTGGAATTATTTGAACAAGCCGTCAACTCCATTCGTTTCAGGTAGCAGCAGTCTTCTATTCCTGTATCACTACTACCGGTGATTTCGCTTCATCACCGATTACTTATCTTTGCTGCTCTTTTTAAAAAAAGGAACACCGCTCTTGAACCTTGTGCCTTGTACCTTGAGCCTTGTTCCTTACACCTGAATCGTTTATATGGACCGTATTTATTTTGATAATGCCGCCACCACCGCACTCGATAAAGAAGTGCTGGAAGCCATGCTGCCCTACATGACCACTCATTTCGGCAATCCCTCTTCTATTTATTCTTACGGACGGGAATCAAGAATGGCTATCGAGACGGCACGGAAAACAGTGGCAAGAATACTGAATGCACATCCCGGTGAAATATTCTTTACCAGCGGTGGAACCGAAAGTGATAATATGGCCATCAGTACTGCTATACATGATCTCGGCTGCCGGCATATCATTACCTCACCGATAGAACATCATGCCGTCTTACATGCAGTGGAACATTTTGATCATGATGATGTGGTCAGCAGCAGTTTTGTGAAGATATTACCCGATGGGCATGTGGACCTGACTGATCTCGAAGACCAACTTGCGACCCATACAGAACGTTGTTTTGTTTCCCTCATGCATGCCAACAATGAAATTGGCAACCTGCTGGATATTTATGCAGCCGGGGAGATCTGTAAAAAATACAATGCTATTTTTCATTCCGATACGGTACAGACGGTCGGGCATTATAAAATTGACCTGCGCAGCAAACCCGTGCATTTTGCAACAGGGGCGGGGCATAAATTTCACGGACCCAAAGGCGTGGGTATTTTATACATCAATGATAATATCAAAGTAAAACCCATTATCTATGGCGGCGGGCAGGAACGCAATATGCGGGCCGGTACGGAAAACTTATATGGAATTGTTGGTTTTGCCAAAGCACTGGAACTGGCCGATGCCACTCTCGAAAAAGACAGTGCCTATATTCAATCATTAAAGACATATATGATCGAACAACTGCAAACCCAGATCAAAGGCGTGCAGTTCAATGGTGATTACAACGGTAAAAGTTTATACACCGTCTTAAATGCTTCTTTTCCCAAAACAGAGAAATCAGAAATGATCCTCTTCAACCTCGATATGCAGGGCATCTGTGTATCCGGCGGCAGCGCCTGCAGCAGCGGTGCCGATATCGGCAGCCATGTCATCCGGGCCATCAATGCCAATCCCAACCTGGTACCTGTTCGTTTTTCGTTCAGTAAACACAATACCAAAGAAGAAGTGGATGTGGTGATCAGTAAACTAAAAGAACTGATCTGATCTTTCACCACAAAGTACACAGGGAATAAATGATAAATTTCCTGCCGCTTGTTAAAATATATTCCTGCCTGCAACGGTAGCTGTATCCTGCTTGTCAGGATAAAAAAAACGGGTATGAGATATCTTCTTTTTGCATTGATCGTAGCTGTGCTGCCTGGTTTTCAGTGTAACAAAGACAATGACGGACTATGTGTAACCAACCTCAGTATCATTGAAACACAGGCCCCGGCAACAGGTACGACCGGAACTAACCTGCGTATACCACTCCGTTGCTCCGGTTCGGATCTTTGTTACAGTTTTTCTCATCTTGATCTGCAGGTGGTTGCTCCCCGTATCTATGAAGTAAGAACCAAAGGATGGTACCCCTGCCGGCCTGCTATCTGCGCACAGGCCATCTACTATGCCGATACAGCTGTTAATTTCATCCCTCCTGCAGCGGGACAATATATCTTCCGCTTTTATAATGACCAGTCACTTTTCAAAGCCGATACCGTTATTGTTAATTAAGTGACGGTTTTTCTTACCCCATTATCCATTCTCTTTGTTCTATTTTCTACAGTAGTGTCTTTGTGCCTTCGTGTTTCAAATCATCTGTGCACCCGTGTATCTGTTGTACTGATAAAGGAAGAAACTCAACTCGCTCCCCCCATTGTCCCTGTTCCATTTTCTGAATGAATCCCTTTCCTCCCCGTTTTCCACTCTCCCTGTTCCATTTTCCAAATAACCTTTAACAAAAATAAATTTGGAACTCTACGAAAAATCCGTAGATTTACGAAAATTTCGTAGAAATGGAAAAACTCACCCATACCGAAGAGGAAATCCTGCAGGCCGTCTGGCGCACCGGCGAAGGCAATGTAAAATCCTTTATGGAAAACCTCGATGAACCGGCTCCATATACCACCATTGCTTCCATTGTGAAAAACCTGGAGAAGAAAGGCTATCTCCACAGCCGCCTCGTGGGGAATGCTTATTTGTATAAACCGGCGATCACCGAAGAAGACTATAAAAAGAAATTTATGGGCAACGTGGTGAAAGAATACTTTGATAATTCCTATAAAGAATTAGTCAACTTTTTCGTGGAGCAGAAAAAACTCTCTGCCAAAGAGCTCAAAGAAATTCTAACCCTTATCGAAAAAGGAAAATAGCCCTGGTGACCCTGTCAACTTTTTAACCAGTTAACCTGTCAACTTTTCCCCATGCCCCTGATCATCACTTATCTTATCAAACTGTCGGTCTGCCTGGCCGTTGTATTTTTATTTTACCAGTTGGTGCTGCGCAAGCTGACCTTCTATAACTGGAACCGCTGGTACCTGCTGGGATATACATTGCTGTCTTTTTATATTCCCTTTATTAATATTTCCCCGGTACTCGAAAAAAATGAATGGACCAACAGTGATGTGATAACCTGGGTGCCCGTCATCGTCAGCAGCAGCAGCAACTCACTCAGCACCTGGGATATGATTGTATTATTCGTGGCTGCCGGTGTGCTGGTCATGCTGGTACGTTTACTGATCCAGTTACTCTCTTTTCGTAAGATGATGAAAAAAGCGACAAAGGTTAGTGAAGACGGTATGACGATCTACCAGGTGGATGACAATATTATTCCCTTCTCTTTTGGTAATTCCATCTTTATCAACCGGGAGCTGCACAATGAAACAGAACTGCAGGAGATCATCCGCCATGAGTTTGTACATGTGAAACAAAAACACAGCCTCGATATTATCTGGGGAGAATTGTTATGCCTGTTCAACTGGTACAATCCCTTTGCCTGGTTATTGAAAAAAGCCATCCGCCAGAATTTAGAATTCATCGCAGATCATAAAGTGCTGGAACACGGCGTGGATAAAAAGCAATACCAGTACCTGTTGTTAAAAGTCATCGGTAATAATCATTTTAGTATAGCCAATCAATTCAATTTTTCTTCACTCAAAAAACGTATAGCCATGATGAACAAAATGAAAAGTGCCAAACGAAACCTGGTGCGTTTCCTCTTCCTGTTGCCGGTGCTGGCCATCATCCTGTTATCCTTCAGGGAGCAATTGAGCCGTACCACTTCCGGCGACCAGCCGCAGGAACCGGTACAAACTATTATTCCCCCTGCTTACACGGATACCGTTCAGGAACAACGGCACCCCAACAAAAAAGGGTATTACATTGATGTAAAGAATAACGAAGGCAATTGCCTCATTGTGATCAAAGACAAAAACCGCAAAGAAGTAAAACGCCTGCTCATGACCGAATGGAATGAGAAAAGCGATTACTATGAAAATCTCTACGGCAAAGTGCCGCCACCACCGCCGCCTGCTCCCCCAACAGCTTTGTCTGAATTTGGTATAGAATTTAAAGGGAATGCTGAATATGTAGAAGTATGGATAAAGGACCGGGAAATTGAAAAGTATAATCTGCTTAATGCAAAAGAAAAAGAAGCGTTTGAAAAAAAATACGGAAAAATTCCACCACCGCCACCTGTTGCACCCCTGCCCACCGAAGTCCAGTGGACCGAAGCAGCGAACCCGGATGTAAGATCCATTACGGTGAATAATGAGAAAGCCACGGTGGTTTTAAAAACAGGCAAGAAAGAAGAGTATGATCTTTCCGATCCCAAACAGAAAAAAAGTTTTGAAGACAAATATGATCTGCCCGAGCCACCGGTACCTCCCGCAGCACCAACTGCATTAGGGGAACTGGATGCACCCCTGCCTCCATTACCACCTCAATCAGCAACCGGCGTAAAACATCCCGCTGCACCACCTGTTCCTCCCCAACCACCCAAAGCACCGAAGAAAGGATCAACCACGATGCTGATCAATGCAGATACATTAGTATGGGCCAGTGGAAAAGGAATATTGACCCTGAAAGGAAATGCCACCCTGCAAACCGGAACTACCAACGACATCAGTATAACTGCCAGCACGATCAATCTCAAAAATAATCCCCCGCTGGTAATAGTGAATGGCAAAGAAGCCGACCTCAGCAAAGATTTTGTAGCCGGAAAAAAATCGAAAATGAAACTGGTCAGCCTGGAAAAAGACGAAGCGATAAAAAAATATGGGACGAAAGGAAAAAACGGCGCTATCGAGATCAGTACGTTCTCCGAAGCCGTCACTCCCAAACAACCCGTTCAGCCTTCCTTCCTGTTCAATCCCTACCAGCAAAAAAAACCGGGAGAAAAAGCAGATGATGGTTGTTAATAAAAATGACTTTCCCACAAACCTGCCTGCCTGTCTACCTGCCGAAGGCATGGCAGACAGGGGCACTAAGAACACAAAGTTGTTGGTGCTTTTTTTTTGCTTAAAGGGGTTACAGGAAATCTTCCAGCGCCTTGTTCCGTCCTGTTAAGGAAACTGGCAATTGTAATACTGCCGGGCGGAACACAGTGCCTTTTGGAATTACATATATCATGCAGCAGGGTATTCAACAACCAGTACAACAGTAAAATACTATTACAATTTGCCGGAGTCTTCGTGTGCGTTGGCCCGGCAACGCTGCGGAGCAATTGCGGTTGCCTTGATCTTTTTGTTTCTTTTTCCATCAAGGGAAAAAGAAAGGAGAGCAATTGAAAGCTGGACAGACTATTAAATCAGCAGTGTTGGAAACTTCAACACATAGTACCACATACTCAGTGCCTTTGTGCTTCTGTGTTTCAAAACTTATGAATTACAATAAAAGGAAAAAATCAACCAGGGGGTAAGACTCCAGGCTATAGACTAACGACTCCGGGCTATAGATAATACCAGGGATTCCGCTTCGCCGCCATCACATATTTCCGCACATTCCGGAAAAAGGCCAGCACCATGTAGATAATAATAGGAGAGCCCATCGTCAGGATGGACGCATACATAAAATACTGCCGGATCTTGCTGGTCGCAATACCCAGCCGGTTGCCGATGGCCGTGCAAACGCCAAAAGCATTCCATTCCACCATATCTTTAAACCGGTTCATACCACTAAAGTAGAGAATTTGAACAAACCCCGCAACAGCAGGTTATACAGACGGGTGATTTTCGTACTTTCGCAGCACTTTTTCGGTTCATAGTTCATGGCGCATAGTTCATAGACGGGTGGCCATGAACCATTAACAATGAACCATGAACTTCTAAATTAAAATTCAATGGTTTTCGATCTTGACCTCATCAAAAAACACTACAGTGAAATGCCTGCCAAAGTGGATGCCGCCCGCAAAGCCCTGGGTCGTCCGCTCACCTTAGCAGAAAAAATATTGTACTCCCACCTCTGGACGGGTGTGCCCATCACCGATTTTGAAAGAGGAAAAGCCTATGTGGATTTTGCCCCCGACAGGGTAGCCATGCAGGATGCCACCGCCCAGATGGCCCTGTTGCAGTTCGATACCACCGGCCGCAAAAAAGTAGCCGTGCCCAGCACCGTGCATTGCGATCACCTGATCGTGGCCAAAACAGAAGGCAAGGCCGACTTAACCAAAGCCGTTACCGACAACGAAGAAGTCTATAATTTTCTCTCTTCCATTTCCAATAAATACGGCATCGGTTTCTGGAAACCGGGTGCCGGTATCATTCACCAGGTGGTATTGGAAAACTATGCCTTTCCCGGTGGCATGATGATCGGAACCGATTCACACACCGTCAATGCCGGTGGTCTCGGTATGGTGGCCATTGGAGTAGGAGGTGCCGATGCCTGTGATGTAATGGCCGGCCTCAGTTGGGAACTCTTAATGCCCAAACTCATCGGGGTAAAACTCACCGGCAAACTCAATGGCTGGACGGCGCCCAAAGATGTGATCTTAAAAGTGGCCGGTATCCTCACCGTAAAAGGTGGTACCAATGCCATCGTGGAATATTTTGGCGAAGGGGCCCGGAGCATGAGCTGCACCGGTAAAGGCACCATCTGTAATATGGGTGCGGAAATTGGTGCGACAACTTCTACGTTTGGCTATGATGATAGCATGAGCCGTTACCTCAAAGCTACTGGCCGTGCTGAAGTAGCTGCCGAAGCGGATAAAATAAAAGAATACTTAACCGGTGATGCAGAAGCCTATGCCAACCCGGAAAAATACTTCGACCAGGTTATCGAGATCAACCTCAGTGAACTGGAACCGCATTTGAACGGGCCTTTCACTCCCGACCTCGCTACACCTATTTCCAAAATGAAAGAAGAAGCAGCGAAGAATGGCTGGCCTACAAAAATTGAAGTGGGTCTCATCGGTTCCTGCACCAACTCTTCCTATGAAGATATCAGCCGGGCGGTTAGTTTAGCCAGGCAGGTAAAAGCAAAAGGATTACAATTAAAATCAGAGTTCACCATCACTCCCGGTTCTGAACTCGTTCGTTATACTATTGAAAGAGATGGTTTCTTAAATGTTTTTGAAGAAATCGGTGCCACCGTATTTGCCAATGCCTGCGGACCCTGTATCGGTATGTGGGACCGTATGGGTGCCGAGAAGCAGGAGAAGAACACCATCGTGCATTCCTTCAACCGCAACTTTGCCAAACGGGCCGATGGCAACCCCAACACCATGGCCTTTGTGGCTTCACCGGAATTAGTAACGGCGTTAGCCATTGCCGGCGACCTGAACTTCAACCCGCTGACAGATACACTCACCAATGATAAAGGCGAACAGGTAAAACTCGATGCACCCGGTGGTGATGAATTACCCGTGAAAGGTTTTGCCGTGGAAGATGCCGGTTACCAGGCACCTGCTGAAGACGGAAGCAAAGTGCAGGTGGCCGTGAAGCCCGACAGCAAACGCCTGCAATTACTCTATCCTTTCGCTGCCTGGGAAGGCACCGATCTCAAAGGATTAAAACTGCTCATCAAAGCCAAAGGAAAATGCACCACCGATCATATCAGTATGGCCGGTCCCTGGTTAAAGTTCCGGGGTCATTTGGATAATATCAGTAACAACCTGCTCATTGGCGCTACCAATTTCTTCAATGAAAAAACAGACAGCGTTAAAAACCAGCTCACCGGTGAATATGGCACCGTGCCCAATACCCAACGGGCTTATAAAGCAGCCGGTGTCGGCAGCATTGTGGTGGGTGATGAAAACTATGGTGAAGGTTCTTCCCGGGAACATGCGGCCATGGAGCCCCGGCATCTCGGTGTGCGGGTGGTACTGGTCAAATCTTTTGCCCGTATCCACGAAACCAACCTCAAGAAGCAGGGTATGCTCGCCATCACTTTTGCCAATAAAGAAGACTACAACAAGATCCTCGAAGACGACAGCATTGATGTGGAAGGTCTGCTCGCCTTTGCCCCCGGCAAGCAACTGCAGCTCGTCCTCAACCACAAAGACGGCAGCAGCGAAACCATTGCCGTCAACCATAGCTACAACCAGCAACAAATAGAATGGTTCAAGGCAGGTGGTGCGTTGAATGTGATTCGTTCTGAATTCGCAAAGTCCTGAGCGTAGCCGAAGGATCATTCCGAGGCACGAGGAATCTAACTCATATCAAAGTCCTGCTGAACAAGCGGGACTTTTTATTTACCGGCTGCGGTGCTGCTGGCATCGCCTGTTGCGGCGCTCCGTTCATCGTTCTGGTCACTGCCTCACATTAACGGATTTGTGGTTACTTAGTCAATTAGGGAGGTGTAAGTGTTTTACTGTTCGGTAATTCTCAAAGCTTTGCTTATTTTCGGCTATAAACCATTAAGCCAGGAATGAGTAAGGAAGCCAGAGCCCGGATCAGAATAAACAAACTGCTGGAAGATGCAGACTGGCGTTTCTTTGATGACGAAAATGGCCCGGCAAATATCCTTCTTGAAAATTATGTGAAGATTACTCAAAATGAAATTGATGCGTGGGGGAATGATTATGAAAAAACAACAACCGGGTCATTAGATTTCCTACTTGTTGATAGTAATAACAAACCATATTGTGTACTTGAAGCAAAGAAAGAAAGCATCCATCCTCTTACAGCAAAAGAACAAGCAAGAAAATACGCAAAGACAGTTGGTGCTCAATTCATTATTCTTTCCAATGGCATCGTTCATTATTTATGGGATTTAAAAAAAGGTAATCCCCAAACGATAATCGCATTTCCCTCGGCTGAAGAAATTGGTGCTATTAAACAATGGAACCCTGACCGTAATGCGTTAGCTACAGAAAAAGTTGCCAACGATTACATTGTTACTGTGCAGATGCCGGATTATAAGGAAAAACCCGGATGGAATGGAAGCGTTGAAAGCAGTAAAGATTTTATATGGGCAAACGGACTTCGGTTTTTAAGGCAATATCAATTAAACGCAATTACTGCGTTGCAAAAAGCCGTTGCAAAAGGTAAAGACCGGTTTCTTTTTGAAATGGCAACCGGTACAGGAAAGACATTGACATCAGCCGCTATCATTCGATTGTTCCTGCGCACACAGAATGCAAGACGGGTTTTGTTTTTGGTTGACCGACTTGAACTGGAAGACCAGGCATGGAAAGCTTTTACTAATAACCTGAAGCCCGACTACGCAACTTTCATATTTAAAGAACATAAAAGCGATTGGCGAAAAGCTGACGTAGTGGTTACAACCATTCAATCGCTTATGTTTAATAATAAGTATCGATATGACTTTACGCCAACAGATTTTGACCTGATTATTTCTGATGAATCACATCGTTCTATTTCAGGGAATGCAAGGGCTGTATTTGAATATTTTCATGGATATAAATTAGGGCTTACCGCAACACCTAAAGATTATCTGAAGAATGTAGACATAGACAATGTAAGAGAGAATGACCCCAGGGAAATTGAACGCCGGATGTTACGTGATACTTATTCAACTTTTGGTTGCGAAGGCGGCGATCCAACCTTTCGTTATTCCTTATTAGACGGAGTAAAGGAGGGGTACTTAATTAACCCAAGAGTATTAGATGCCCGTACTGAAATTACAACTCAATTACTTTCAGACGAAGGTTATTCTGTAGCCATACCAACGGAGGAAGGGGAGGAAACTGAAACATTTATCTCAAGGGATTTTGAAAAGAAATTTTTCTCTGAAAAAACAAACCGTGTTTTCTGTCAGACATTTCTGGAGAATGCATTGAAAGACCCCATCACCAATGAAATTGGTAAAACAATTGTGTTTGCAGTAAGCCAGAATCATGCACGGAAACTGACCGAGATATTAAATGAATTTGCAGAGCAACTCTATCCCGGCAAATACAATTCTGATTTTGCTGTACAGGTAACTTCGCAGGTAGGCGATTCACAGCAAATGACCATCAACTTTACCAATAACAACCTGAACGGGAAAACAACCTGGCTTGAAGGTTATAAATCCAGCAAGACCAGAGTCTGTGTAACCGTTGGAATGATGACGACAGGTTATGATTGTCCCGATCTGCTCAACCTCTGCATGATGCGTCCTATTTTCAGCCCTGCCGATTTTGTACAGATTAAAGGAAGGGGCACAAGAAAAAACACTTTTGAATACAAACATAAAAACGAACTGGGCGAAGAGGAAACTATCCAGCATGAAAAGACCATTTTCAAACTCTTCGACTTCTTTGCCAACTGCGAATACTTTGAAGAAAAATTTGATTACGACGAAGTATTAAAATTGCCAAAGCCGAAAGAAGGCCCCGGCACAGGTGGCGGCGGCGGAATTAATATCGATAAGTATGATAGTTCAGCACACGATATTTTATCCGTGGTGAAAGAAGAGCAAATCGGGCTGGAAGGCATGAAGATTGACAGGATGCTGTTTTCAAAATTTGAAGACCGCATTAAGATGGATGACATCATTAAAAAGCATGTGGAGCTAGGCAATTGGGAACATGTGATAAGCCATATACAACACGAAATTTTTGATAAGCCTGAAGAATATTTCAATCTGGAAAAACTGCGCAAGGCGGCACAGATTGATCGTAAGGTTTCCATCCGGGAAGTAGTGGAAAAAGTATTCGGGATCATTCCAAAATTCAAATCGAAAGATGAAATGCTGGAGGAAGAGTTTGATAAATTCATTTCCATTTACCCGCCGGAAGAAGATGTAAACCTGCGGGCATTAAAGTATTTCTTTAAAGCCTATATCGTTGACCAGGACATACGTAAGATTATTGAAGCGAAAGATTTTCATGCCTTGCAAACAAATCCAACATTAACTATTGCACAGTTCAAAGAAGTAACACCCAAATACCGGGAAGTAATTCCGGTATACATTAAAGACTATATTAAATTGGAGCAGTTTGCTGCTTAAAAATAAATCATGTTAGATACCGCTACCAAAAAACGAATTGACGATTGCAGGGACATTCTCGTAGGTAAACTGCCCGACCCTAAAGCACAGATAGAACAAATTACCATTGGCCTCATCTATAAATTTATGGATGATATGGACAAGGAAGCCATTGAGCTTGGCGGCAAGGCCAAATTCTTTGCTGATTATTCCATACCCGACCCGGAGAACCCGAAGAGAAAAAAGACAGTTCCCTTTTCGCAATACAGTTGGGATAATTTATTTAATACCAAAGTAACGGCAGCAGAAATGCTGCGCCTGTATTCCGAAGCCATTGCGGGCATGGATAAAAACCCCAACATACCGCAACTGTTCCGTGATATTTTTAAAAATGCTTTTTTGCCTTACCGTGACCCGGAAACTTTGAAGCTGTTTTTAAAAACGATTGGTGAATTTGAATATACACACAGTGAAAAACTCGGTGATGCATTTGAATACCTGTTGTCGGTAATGGGTTCGCAGGGAGAGGCGGGGCAGTTCCGTACGCCCCGGCATATCATTGATTTTTTAGTGGCCGTGGTGAACCCCGGTAAAAAAGATACCATACTTGACCCCGCATGTGGCACCGCGGGATTTTTAATTTCTGCTTTTAAACATATCAAAGAGCAAAACAAAAAGGGTCTTACACCCGATGAGCGGAAAAAGCTGATACAAAATTTTACCGGCTATGATATTTCTCCCGATATGGTGCGGCTGAGCCTGGTGAATTTATACCTGCATGGATTTAATGACCCGCATATATGGGAGTATGATACACTGAGCAGTGAAGAACGCTGGGATGAAACAGCCGATGTGATACTGGCCAACCCGCCTTTTATGAGCCCGAAGGGTGGCATACGGCCGCATAAAAAATTTTCCATCAGCAGCAACCGCAGCGAAGTATTGTTTGTGGATTATATAGCCGAACACCTGAACACAAAAGGAAGGGCCGGCATTATTGTACCCGAAGGTGTGATATTCCAGAGCGGCACGGCTTATAAAGAGTTAAGAAAAATGCTGGTGGAAAATTACCTGTATGCTGTGGTGAGCCTGCCTGCCGGTGTGTTTAACCCTTACAGCGGCGTAAAAACATCCATTTTATTAATGGATGCGGCTTTTGCAAAAGCAAGCAATGAAATACTATTTGTAAAAATTGAAAATGATGGTTATGGTTTAGGTGCACAGCGTACACCTGTAAAAGGAAGCCAGTTGGAAGAAGCCATTGAACTGATACAACAATTTAAAGAAGGCAGTTTTACAGAAAGCAAGTTAGCTCATACTGTAGCAAGAAATGAAATTGCTAAAAATGGCGATTACAATTTAACTGGCGATAGATATAAATTAGGTCAGGATTTATCTTCAGTTCAGTATGACATCGTTGAAATAGGTAATGTGTTCAAGACTTCATCTGGTGGGACACCGCTAAAAGACAAAGAAGAGTATTTTAAAAATGGAACTATTCCTTGGTTGAGAAGTGGAGAAGTCGCACAAGGCTATATAAGTTCATCAGAATTATTTATTACAGAAGAAGGGTTAAAAAATTCTTCAGCTAAAATATTTCCGGTAAACACCGTATTAGTCGCAATGTATGGTGCAACTGCGGGTCAAGTTGGGATATTAAAATTCGAAGCATCAACTAATCAAGCTGTTTGCGGAATTTTGCCAAATGAAAAGGCTATTCCTGAATACCTCTATCTAATTGTAAAATCTCAAAAGGACTATTTGATTTCACTAAGTGGCGGTGGGGCACAGCCGAATATCTCACAAAAGTTAATTCGAGAGTTACAAATTCCCCTTCCCCCCTTATCCATACAAGAAGAAATAGTAGCCGAAATAGAAGGCTGGCAAAAAATAATAGATGGAGCAAAAGCAGTAACAGAAAACTACAAACCAAAAATTGATATTAACCCTGATTGGGAAATGGTGGAATTGGGTGGATTAGCAAAAAACCTGGATGGCAAGAGAGTGCCAATTACTAAGTCAGACAGAGAAGAAGGAAAGTATCCTTACTATGGTGCATCAGGCATTGTTGATTATGTTGCTAATTATATCTTCGACGATGACCTTTTGTTAATTTCTGAAGATGGTGCAAATCTGTTGGCAAGAGTAACTCCAATTGCATTTTCCGTTTCCGGGAAAGTTTGGGTAAATAATCATGCACATGTTTTGAAGTTTGATAAAATGGAAACTCAAAAATTTGTTGAACTGTATTTGAACTCTATTTCATTAGAACCATATATAACAGGTTCTGCTCAGCCTAAATTAAATCAGAAAGCACTTAACTCAATACCTATTCCCTTACCGGACTTCGAAACCCAACGCCAAATCGTTTCTCAAATAGAAAAAGAGCAGGCCCTGGTAAATGCCAATAAACAACTGGTTGAAATATTTGAACAAAAAATAAAAGACAGGATTGCAAAAGTCTGGGGTGCCAATAAAGAACCCGCAGCGTATAAAGAAAATGAGCAGTTAACATTGGCAGCGGAGGAGTAAAAGGACTGAAAACCTAAAAACAAATTCATAAAACTGTCATATGAACAATTTCATCAAAAAGGTTTTGCCAAACGGGGTATGGGTTGGCGGTATTGCTACAGTAATATCAGTAGTTGCTTTTTTTATAACTGATCGCTTTCCAAATTGCATATCGTCTTATGTAATTGGCACTATGAGTATACTGGCTGTCTTAGCATACCTGGTCATTGCTTTGTACCAGGCTGCAGTTCTCAGCAGAAAAAAAGCAGAAGGCGATCTCAAAAAAGATACAAGTAATATGCCTGAACGGGAAGAAGCATTGTTTTTTATGCCCCTTTTTGTAATAGCGTTGATACTATCTTTTGCTTCCATATATCTTACATTGGGTGATGAAGTGAAAAATTCGCAGGAAAAAAGAGACAGTATGGTAAAAGGTTTCACAGAAAAACTGAACTCTTTGCAGGCATCACAGGCAGCTTCCGATACTGCTGCTATTCTGCAATTACAATCAGACATTGAAACAGCAAAAACAGACACAATAAAACATTATTCCACCAATTTTACAAGCGGATACGAAGCCATTTATTTCAGCACTGCTACCTTGTTTACGCTGGGCTATGGAGATATTCAGCCGGTTAGTAAAGTAGTAAAATGGATTGTAATGGCGCAACTTGTTTGTGTGTTCCTTCTTATTTTCGGTGTTTTTCCTTTATTAATATCCCGGTTATCAGATTTTACGGCTTTTCCTAAACAATCCATCGAAAACTATGCAGATTATGTATCCGCTGTTCAGCAATTAAAAGATAATAAAATAGCAGTTACCATTTCACAGGATTTGGTGGATAAAGTTGGAAGTAATCTTATGAAAGCAAGGATAATTGAACTGGCGACCACAACTGCAACTCCTGATTCTATTTTAGAAGCCCTGAAAGGCGAAGGTTTTGTAATTGAGAAGGAAGTTGAGCTGAAAGATTTTATCAGTAAAGTGCTGGCATCCATAAAATAGGAAAAGAGCAGGCATTGGTACAGGCCAATCAGCAACTCGTTACCCATCTCTGCGGTGCTTGCTGCTCCGCAGCATTATTATCTCGCCTTTGGCGATACATATAACCGGGCCATAAACTGCAAACAGGCGCAGGAAAAGGTTAAAAATTTTCTCCCGGTATACTGTACATTTAATCTTGAAAAGCCAGGCCCCCGCAGGGCTTTATTCTTTAATTACAGCAGGAATGAAACAAGCTGTCAGCAGACCACCCGGCATGCAGGAATGCCAGGATAAAGAGCAGCATAAAAAATAAAGAAGAAACGGGAATCAATTCTAAAAAGAAACGTATGGAAAATCAAAATGAGATAAAAGTATTTGAGGAAAAAAAAGTACGAAGCGTATGGGATGCAGAGCAGGAGAAATGGTATATCTCGATAATTGATGTTGTAGCAATCCTCACTGAAAGTGTTGACCCCAATGCCTATTGGAGAAAGCTAAAGCAAAGACTTAAAGAAGAAGGAAATGAAACCGTGACGAATTGTCACGGGTTGAAAATGCCTGCACCGGATGGCAAAATGCGGATGACCGACGTAGCCGACACCGAACAGCTTTTCCGTCTCATTCAATCCATTCCCTCTCCCAAGGCCGAGCCATTTAAACTTTGGCTGGCACAGGTGGGATCCGAACGGTTAGATGAAATGCAAGACCCCGAACTGAGCATTGACCGGGCCTTGCAACAATACCTGAACCTGGGCTATTCCGAAAACTGGATTAACCAGCGGCTGAAAAGTATTGAAATAAGAAAAGAGCTTACCGATGAATGGAAAAAACGGGGATTGAAAGAAGGTATCCAGTTTGCAACACTGACTGATATTATTACCCAGGCATGGAGCGATAAAACAACAAAAGAATATAAAACCCTGAAAGGGCTGAAGAAAGAAAACCTGCGGGATAATATGACGAACACAGAATTGATCTTAAATATGCTGGCCGAGGCATCCACAAAAGATATTTCTGCCGCTACCAATCCTGGGACTTTTGAAGACAGTAAGAAAGTAGCCAGGCAGGGCGGCAATGTAGCCAGAGTGGCAAGGAAAGAACTGGAAGCTAAAACAGGCCGGAAAGTTGTTACCGCCCTAAACGCAAAATCTGCATTGCAATTAAAATCAACGGAGACAAAAAAGAAGAAAAAATAAATCCTGGGAATAACGCTATAATAAAATCCCGGCTCTGCAAAACTACAGGTCTTGCAGTTATAGTATAATATCCACCGCTGTAGTCCCCGTCCATGGACTATGGTCTATCGACTATGGTCTTTCAATCACAGCTTCGCATAACTTCCATTTTCAAAACAATAATATACCCTCCTCTGTAGTCCCCGTCTATGGACCATGGACTATCGACTATGGACTATCCCTCAATCCCCCTTATATTTATACCTAATTCAGCTACTATGCGCCGCTTATTCCTTTTTGTATTTGGTATCAGTACCCTCATCACTGTTTCACCCGTCCAGGCACAGCCCGGCAAAGCCGAAGCCGCTATCAGCGAGATCATGCAGCAGCACCAGGTGATGGGCTTGTCCGTGGCCGTGGTCAAAAACGGAAAGATCAGCTATACGCATTCCTTTGGGCTTAAGAATGCCGAGACAAAGGCACCGTTAACGGAGGAGAGCATTTTCCGCATAGCGTCCATCTCCAAATCTTTTTCCGCTACCTCCATCATGCAACTGGTGGAGAAAAAGAAATTGTCACTGGAGGATGATATGAGCAAGCTGGTAGGGTTTAAAGTACGCAATCCCAAATTCCCCGAAACGGTCATCACCCTCCGCATGGTGTTATCGCACCGTTCTTCCATCAATGATAAGGAAGGTTATTTTACACTGGATGCCATCAACCCCGAAAAGAATACCAACTGGGCCAACTGTTATAATGACTATGAACCCGGCACCGGTTATCAATACTGCAACCTGAACTATAATATGACCGGCACCATCATCGAAAAAATATCCGGTGAACGGTTCGACCAGTACATCAAAAAACATATTCTTGATCCCCTCGGTCTCTATGGCGGCTATTGCGTGGATTCGCTGGATGCCTCCCGCTTCGCCACGATCTACGAGTACAATGATTCACTCAAACAATTAGTTCCCTCACCCGGAGCCTATGCACCCCGCAGCCAGGAGATCGCCAACTATGTGATGGGCTACAGCACACCCGTCTTTTCCCCAACCGGCGGCATGAAGATCTCCGCCACCGACCTGGCAAAATATATGATCATGCACATGAAGATGGGTAAGGCCAATGGTAAACGGATCATCAAAAAGAAAAGTGCGGCCACCATGCAAACGGCCTTATCCGATAAAGAAGGCTATGGACTGGCCATTGCCACCGCCACCCGGCTCATCCCGGGTAAAACCCTGAAAGGGCATACCGGTTCGGCCTATGGTTTATCCAGCGCCATGTTCTTCGACCCGAAAGAAAAATACGGCATCGTGGTCATCACCAATGGCTGTCTTCCCGGCTACACCGAAGGGCACAATACCGTGATCCGGAAAACAGTGAATGTGTTATATGAGCAACTGATTGCAAAATAATGCTGGAGAAAATATTGGTACTACATTTTCCTTATAAAAAGAAAGAAGCCATGCAATCCAGATGCCTCGTGCCCCGGCATGAGAGGACGATGTTGTTTGGCATGCCAGAATTAAAACGCATTTGGAGTTAGACTATCTCGCATCCAGCGAAAAGGAAAGCAATAATTGGTTAAAACCAATCCCGGAAACATTTTCGAATAAATAGGCCACGGTTTAAACCGTGGCCTATAAAATACAACCATTAACGCCGAACCGTTTTAACGGTTTTACCAACTTTACTCATTATTGCATCTTCATGTTATCCAGATGCATTGTGCCCCGGGATGACAGGACACTGTTGTTTGAAATACCGAACGGAAACTCATCGGCGGTATAAATGACTTTCCCATGCAATCCAGATGCCTCGTGCCTCGGCATGACAGGACGCTGTTGACTGGTATACCCAAACTTAAACGCATCGGCCGTATAAATAACTTTGCCAGCGCCTTGTTCCGTCCGTCATGCAGCAACCAAGAACTATAAACCAACCAGGACGGAACACAGCGCAGTCGGAGTTGTGGCAAACCACGCCTCTGCATCTTCCACCTTGCCTCTCACAACACAAATGCAAACTATATTTCAGCTTCCTGTCACAACATAGGTGGGTGGGCCGGTAAAACAGCCGGAGGCATATGTTTTACCTAGACCTTTTTGTTACTTTTTGGGGCAATGCCAAAAAGTAAATAAGGAAGATTAAAACTTTTCCCGATTTTATAAAAACCCACTCTTTTTTTTCCGCATTGCAATTTGCCATTCCGCCGGCAACCCTTTCCTTTGCAGCCTTAAAAAGAAAATAACTATGGCAGCACTCAGTAAATCAATGCGGGTATGGCACCGGTACCTCGGATTTTTCCTGGCCGGTATAATGGCCGTGTATGCCATCAGTGGCATTGTGCTGATCTTCCGCAATACCGATTTCCTGAAACAGGAAAAGACCATTACGAAAACCCTGGGCCCCGGCCTGTTGCCGGAAGCACTGGGTAAAGAAACAAGGATAAAAGAACTGAAGATAGAATCGGAGAGCGGCGACCTGCAAGTATTCAAACAGGGTAGTTATAACAAAAGAACCGGGGAGTTAGTATATAAAATAAAATCATTACCGCTGCTGCTGGACAAACTCACCAAACTGCACAAAGCCAACTCAGACCAGCCCCTGTTTTACCTGAATGTATTTTTCGGCCTGTCATTATTATTCTTCGTGGTATCCTCCTTCTGGATGTTTCTACCCAAAACAACGATCTTCAAAAGAGGGGTCTGGTTTGCGCTGGCCGGCCTGCTGCTGACGCTGTTGCTGTTGTTTATCTAAGTAAAGGGGGAGAAAGAATCTTCCGCAATAAAGGGTTGCCAGCTGCCTTCTTCCACTTCATCCTGCAATTGACCGGCATCCCAGCCACAATAACCAATAAACAATTTGATATCGGCTTCAGTAATGCTTTGCTCATTAATAGCTGCAACTGCCTGCTGCATATTCCCGCCGAGAAAAATACCAGCAGCGATCTTTTGACAATCCTCAATAATATCCGGCCGGCGGTGCAGCATAAAAACACCATCGGTCACCACCGGCCCGCCGGTATAAAGAGGAAAGGGGATTGCATCTTTAAACTCCACCAGTTCATTCAGCTTCCGCGGAAACTGTTTATTGATGATAAAACCGGTGCTGCCTTTTTCATTGTCTTCGGCAATAAAGAGAATCGCTTTTTCAAAATCAGTGCCGTCTAAGGCGGGAGTGCTTTGGAGGAATTGACCGGTATAGTTGATCATGCTTGTCCAGGTTGGACTACAAAGTTACTATCCTGTAACCGGCTATTTTTATTTACATTCAGCAAAAGAATTGTATGTCAAGGATCATTCTGCTATTGCTGGGTATTGGTTTCTCCCAATATCTTTCCGCACAGGAACCAACCTTTGCCCGTTATATAAAAGTAACAGCAGCCGACAGCCAGCTCAGTATTAAAGAAACCGTAAAGAGCCAGTTGCTCAAAGAAATAGAAGGAAAGAAAAAACAAACAGCAGGCAGCAGGTTAAGGCTGGTACTCACTGGAGATAAAGAGAGCAACAGCAGCACCGGCCGCTGGTTAGCCGCCCGGCAAACCAAGGATCTGTACGTTATCGAACTTTCAGCAGTAGTCAGTAAGTATATTGGTGAAACAGAAAAGAACCTGGCCCTGCTCTTCGACAGGGCAGAAGGGATGAATTGTATCTTATTATTTGATGAAGCCGATGCACTCTTCGGCCAGCGGACAGAGAGTGATGAAGACAAGGAAAAGAGAGCAGCCCTCACTTATTTCCTGGAACGGATGAGCAAATACAAAGGCGCTGTACTTATCAGCTGCAGTGGTACTGATTGCCTGGCCACCTTCGGAAAAAATAAGTTCACGGGGATAAAAGAGTAGGGAGGGGCAATTACCTTATCAATCAGCCTGCACCCGGCTTTCCGGGTAAAACGGCTCTCAAAAAATAAATTCCCCAATATCAAAACCACTATTCTATATTTGTTCCCTGCCTCAGGCCACCCGGCCATTTCATATTGCCTCTTGTTTTAGTTTTTGCCTCAGCCTCATAAGTTCATTGATTTTCGCCAGTACCAGGGATTCGTCTCTGCCAGCTGCGGGTTTAGTATTTGCCTTTTTAATTGACCGTATTAAAACCAGCATTTATGAAACTATCAGAATTTATCGTGTTGACACAGGAAGAAAAAAGAGCCGCCGTTTTACAAGAAGGAGTCGCCATTGCCCAGCGGAATATTCCGGGCTATATGGTCTTCCTTTTCCAGTTGCCTGCTTTTTACGTAGAAACTTTTTGCAGCATGGAAACTAAGGATATCCGGGAGTATAAAATATTTCACAACCCGGCACACCTGGTTCCTTACCTCGAAGCCATTCCCATCGAGCAGTTGCTGAAGAAACGATGAGTTGATGCGCTGCGGTATTGACCGGCTGGTTATTCGTGGATCACGAACCGGTTCACTGTGCGGTAAAGGCTGGTAATTTCTTTGGTATCGCAGCAGGAAAGGAATATATTCATGCAGCATCAATCCTCTCCCTTACAGCATCATCATTTTTTCATCATCCAACAAGTATCACATGTCCAGCACAGATCTCGTAAAACAGGCCTATTCATTTTTCGCTTCCGGTAATGTGCCGGGAGTATTAGCCTTATTTGATCCTGCTATTGAATGGAACGAATGCAGGGGCATGCCCTTTGTAGAAGGCGATGGTTTATACATCGGCCCCGAAGCAATCGTTACCCATGTATTCATGCAATTACCCGTTCACTTTGATGGATTCAATATAGCCGTCACTGAAATTTTTGGTGCAGATAATAAAGTAGTGATGGTGGGTTATTACCAGGGAACGAATAAAGCCACCGGTAATGCCTTCAAGGCCAATGCCACCCATGTATGGACAGTTAAAGAAGGAATGCTAACGCATTTCTTCCAGGCGGTGGATACAGCAGCGATCAGCAGGTAACTTCCATTTATCGGCTAAAGCTAATTATTGCCGGCTCAGCCTGATCAGTTTTCGTTGGCCTGCATACTCAACAGTCAGTAAATAAATAGCACCCGCAACACTGTTTGCCGGTTCAATGGCCAGTACTGAACTTCCTTTTTCTAACTGCAGTTGCTGTTGATACAATTGCATCCCTGTTATGGAATGCAACTGAATCCGCACCGTTCCTGCTTTAGGCAAATCGAGTTGCAGGTTTATTTTTCCGGCAAAAGGATTCGGGAATGCTTTGATGCCGGCAGTTACAAAGTTGTTACGGCTCAGCAATAATTGCTGGCTATAACTGGTATACCCGTTAGCTTCTGTCATTTTTAACCGGTATTGCTGCTGATCATTCCCCGTCATCCATTGATCACTGAACCGGAAATCTGTTTGCACTGCATCACCATCAAGTGTACCAATGGTGCTAAATGAAGAACCGGTACTGCGTTGCAGTTCATAGCGGCAACCATCTTCAGGAGCCGCTGTCTTCCAGCGTAGCAGTATGCCGTCCGGGTTGCTTTGTGTGGCGGTAAAGAATACTAATTTTACGGGTAAGGTGGATAACATGGAAATAGAATTACCAACCGGGGAAACGGTTATTCCCGGTAATGAATTATCACCCGTCCAGTTGACCAGGTTAGTGAACCGGGATAACCACGCAGAACCACCAGTTGCGGAAGTGGCACCGGTATACTGCATATTGTCTGTTTGTGAGGTGCCACCAGGCAACCCGATAGCGTTGAGGCCATTGGTCAGGGCATTCTGGCTGCCAACTCCGTTGGGCAGGTAGGAATCTCGCAAAACAGCCCCGATCGAAGTATTCCAGTTTTGGGCATCTACGGTTCCAAAGCTGCTGTTGATTCCGAAAATAAAATAAGGATTGGCATCCGCATCCTGGTAGATAAAGAACTGGTCGCCCGATACAGGCATCGGGTCAGTAACGGTGTAGCCACTGATACTGATCTGCCCCAGCAGGTTACCACCGGTTAACAGGTTCGTAAACGAAGTGGCCGGTATATTATCCGAACCGCCCAGCACTAACCGTAATACCGAACCTGCTGCCACACTGGAGGTAGTGGTCCAGGTAATAGTGCCGTCGCCGGTTATAAAAGCGGAAAAACTAGTTGTACCCTGGTTCCAGCCCCGGTCGGTTATTTTGATCACCGTGCCGGCAGGAATATTCACTAAAGGCACCATCCGGATCTCATCGGTGTATACATTCATACCGATGATGACGATACTTCCGCTGTTCAGTGTATTGGCTTTTACTGCCTGCTGGCAAAGCAACAGGGCAGTAAGAAAAAAGAAACTCAGCAAACGGGCGGAAGACGTAAAAAATGAGGTCGTGGCACAACGCCGGGCTGCGTAAAATTTTTGCATAAAGGATATTGAGATTGAAAAATAGCGGAAAGCGGATGGTAAAAGAGTAAAAGAATCAATTATAAAAGCAATTTAAGATGATGCACTTATACCGCATAACGGCTTGGGCTTAGTTGCAACCAGCAAGACCTGTTTACAGCATATCAATCACCACCGCCACAGCCACCACTGCATCCGCCACCACCATCTCCTCCACTATCACTTCCGCCATCGCTGAAATCTCCTCCGGCACCGCCGCCACCAAAATCGCCATCGCCATAACCACTGAACTCCGGGCAGGAAGTTTCAGAACCGGCATCAAAATAGGTATGCAGCGGCGTGGTATCCGTATAATAAATTACACCGGCATCACTATCACCCTTGTTGCGTTTCTTCTTTGCCGACTGAATTGTGCTGGTATCTGTATTTTCTTTATCAAACTTGGTATTGCCCCAGATAGCAGCAGGGGGTTCAATACCAAATTCGCTGCGGTACAGTTCAATCGTATCCTGGTACTGTGCATTAAAACGGTCCGTCTGTTCATCCACCGGCACTAATTCGGGATAATGATCAAAAGGTTGCCGGATCACTTCGTTACAAAAATCACGGTACGCCTTGCTGAACAATAAATGTTCATGCCATACTGCATCAATGACTTTGGATGGCGTGACCAGGAAATCACTCACCAGCCCGAGGTAAATAAATTTTTTATACTCTTCAATGGCTCTCAGGGCAAACTTGTTCTTCCAACGGTGCTTGCGGGCAATCATCCCGGCAAATGCCTGTACGGAGGCATCTGTTTTTCCAAACCGGGCATTGAGATGATCCCGGAGACCGGGACCAACGATGTGCTCAAAATGATAGGCTTTCAGGCGCAGCCATAATTCTTTTTTATTCATACGCTGATTTGCAGCTAAAAGTAAGAATTGGGGAGTACAGAAAAAGAAAGCCGGAGTGAACTGCGTAAAAAAAAGGCTGAACAGCAAGGGAATTGAATATCCAGTATCCAGTCACCCCTTACGGTTCATGCTCCAGGTCAATGATCCAGCCTCCGTTATCGTCCACTTCGAAAAGCACGACAATTGAAATATGGTTCCAGGGTTTTGTACCAATCCGCTGCGGCAATGATTTAAAATGTTCTTCGTTCGCAATATCCGTACAGTTGGTATTGCATTGCCAGATATCCCTGCCCGCCAGTTGTATACCGCCGATTGTTTTCCAATAACCCCTGTCTACTGTAAGTTGTTGGATTTTATGTCCCGGATCCTTCACTATAAAATAAGCATCATCCGGCCGCAATGCAATGGTAGCTTCATGGCCGATCGCATCTTTTAATTCTACCCGGGGAAACCAGTCTGTATCAAAAAAAGAAGTGGGGCCTGTATAAGAAAATGTTCTTGTTTTTTCCAGCCTTACTGTTTTGCGCAACAGCCATTGGCCCAGGTACTGGTTGCTGTATTTTTTATTGGCAAAAATATGAATGGTCAGCTCCCCGTTTCCTTCAGTAAATACACTCATCGGCAGCACTAATGAATCATTGCGCTGTTCCATTTTGATGCGTTGTTCAATACTACCGGTTTTCCAGTTGACAAAGGCGGAATCAACCTGCGTGCCCCTGAGATAGGGTTGGCTGAGTTGTACCGACAATACCGGGGTTTTGGCAGGAGGGGTAACTACCGGGTCTTTCTTACAACCAACACCGGATACTAACAGTGATACAAGCAGGCAGGAGATTCCAATAAATTTCATAACGAATGATAAGGTTTAAAAAAGCAGTGTAAAAATAGAAGTGATAACTAACCCTTACTATTAATTCCGCTGTACTGTTATTTAGCGGGATCAGTTGTATGTTCAGCCACATGAATTGTTAGTTCACTGTCTTGTAAACGAAAATACCATTTGCAGGAAACGGTCAATATCCCATAATGACGGGATTTTAGTAGCTACGGGTGCAGCTTATTAAAACTCAGTACGGGAGCTGGTGAATTCATTTCACTCAGTCAGCAATTCATCCAGCAGTATTCTTACCTTGTTGCTGTTCCAGTCGGCAGCCCCGGTTTCTTTTACCACTATCTTTCCTGTTTTGGAAATAACAAACGTAGTGGGCAATGCAGAAGACTGAAGGACTGCAGGCGGGGCAATTGTTTCTATATAAACAGGGAAGGAGTATTTTTTCCGTGCCATAAATTGAAGCAGTGTTTTCGCTTCTTCAGTACTGACAAAATAAAAATCAACCTTTTGGCCATAGTCATTATACAGGTTTTGCAGTGAAGGCATTTCGGCCAGGCAAGGCGGGCACCAGGTGGCCCAGGAATTCAACACGATCACCTTGCCTGAAGAGGAAGAAAAATCAACGGACTGTCCATCCAGCGATTGCAAGGGCCAGTTATACGCTGTCAGCGTATCCTGTTTCTCTTTGCTGATAGTTCCGGGTGCACCGGAAAATAAACGTTGTATAAAAACCTGTATGGGTAAACGGGTTTGCGGGATCAGCAACAGGGCTATCAGCAATACGAAAAGAATATTGCTCCAATGTTTTTTGAGGAATTGCATAGTTGCCGGGTGTGATTGCCTTTAATGTAAAGCGAACTTACAATTATAATTGCCATTCATACAGGATCATCGCCGGCTTTTCCTGGTTTCCTTATTTTCATGTTTCCAATTTTCAATCATGCAAAAAGTTTTTATAATCGGCGGCACCACCTTTGATCATATTGTTCATTTGCCGCAACTGCCGCAACCGGTTCCGCAAACCATTCACCAGGCCGCTTTTCATGAAGGCACCGGTTCCACCGGTTCGGGGAAAGCACTGAACCTGCATAAGCTGGGTGTGCCACTTGAATTTTACAGTGTGCTGGGGAATGATGCTTACGGGGCGCATATCGAAAAAGACCTGGCTGCGGCAGGCGTCCCTGCTTTTTATGATTATGACCCGGCGGGTACAGAACGGCATATCAATATCATGGATGCAGTTGGCAACAGGATATCTGTGTTCGTTACCCAATCATCTGAACAGGTTGCTTATTCTGTTCAGCCCATACAGGCCGCATTAGCATCAGCAGGTATTATTGTATTGAATATTATTTCTTATTGCCGTGGTTTGATACCACTCGTAATGGAAACAGGCAAACCCGTATGGACGGACCTGCATGATTATGACGGGCAAAGTTCTTATCATACTGACTTTATCAACGCTGCACAATACATTCACCTGAGTTCGGATAATCTTGCGGATTACAGGTCCGTGATGCAGCGGTTTATCAACGAAGGGAAAAAATTAGTTGTGTGTACGCATGGCAAAGCCGGGGCTACTGCCTTAACACCCGCCGGTGAATGGATCGAACAACCTGCCTTGCTGCATTATCCTATGACAGATGCCAACGGGGCAGGTGATGCTTTTTTTTCGGGCTTTCTCTTTGGGTGGATGCAGGATAAACCCATAAAAACCTGTATGCAGTTCGGTGCAGTTTGTGCTGGGCTTTGTATAGGGTCTGCGCAACTGGCTGCAGGGAACTTAACCGCCGGGCTTTTGGAACAGGAATGGAGAAAGCAATTTGAAAACGGATAAAAAAGCGGGGAAAAAAGTCATTGGCGGGCTCAACTTATTGCCGCTTTTACTGTTGAGTTAAAAATAAGCCGTATGAAACAGCCCCGGGTTTTTTTAAGCATAGTCAGTTTATGTTTTTTCACGTTCAGCAGCATGGCGCAGGTTAATAAATTTCATACCTGGAACATGAGTGCAGGAGTGGATTTTTTATACCCGGAAAATAACTTCCGCAAATCACATAGCTGGGGCTATGGGACCACTTTCAAAGCCGAGTATCTTTTTACCAAACATACCAGTGTTATTATGTCGGCAGGATATTATACACTTACCGGGAAAACAACACTTGTAAATGCAATTGGAAAAAGTGTTACCGGGATTCCGCTGAAGGTCGGGGCCCGTTATTACTTTGGTAATTTTTACCTTGGCGGGGAAGGCGGCCTGTTATGGCAAACAGGATTCAGGCCCAATACCGGGTTTTTATACTCTTTCTTTGTAGGCGACGAACTTGTTTCGGGCAAGAATGGTAACAGCCTGGACATTACTGTGCGGCATGAAGCATGGGTCACCGATCAAACAAGGGCATTTGTGGCATTAAGGCTTGCCTACGAGTTTCGGTTAAACTAAATTCTATTGCCAGGTGTGTGTGGTAAAGCTGTTCTGCGTATCTTGCTTTTTTCCGCTTTAACTTTAATGACTGGCCCAAAACATCGCTATTTCATCCTGAATAAGCCTTACAACATGGTCTCCCAATTTGTAAGCACCCATGACGTGGGCTTACTGGGGGATATTGATTTTACTTTCCCCGAAGGCACTCATGCGATTGGGCGTTTGGATAACCTGTCTGAAGGGTTACTCATTCTGACTACTGATAAAAAGATCACCCGCCTTTTGTTCCAGGGCAAACAGCCGCATAAACGAACCTACCTGGTATTAGTAAAACATAAAGTATCGGATGAAAACCTGCAGCGGTTAAGGAGCGGTGTCAGTATCCGGGTCAGGGGAGGGGAACAGTATATCTCCACACCCTGTGATGTGGAGATTGTAACAGAACCCGGGATCAGTTTTGCTTCTCCGTATGTGATGACCAATTATATTGAGTATACCTGGCTGCGCATTACGCTGACCGAAGGCAAATTTCACCAGGTACGTAAAATGGTGGCGGCTATCCGGCACCGTTGCCAGCGGCTGGTGCGGGTCAGTATCGAAGACCTAGCACTGGGTGATCTGCAGCCCGGCGCTGTAAAGGAAATTCCCGAGCAGGAATTCTTTACTTTGTTGAAGCTGGAGAAATAACTGCAATTCTGGCTGTCATTTCCTATATTAGAAATATATTTCTTCTCTATGCAATGCAAACGATCAATCCTGTTTCTCTGCAGCATAATAGCTGTCCAGTTAGTGGTAGTGGCACAACCGGTAAAAAGGAGCCTCCGTGCTTCGGATATCCTGCGGTTGCAAAGTACCGGTGATGCACAAATCTCTCCCGATGGGAAATGGATGTTGTATACCTTAACCACTGTTGATTCAGCAAAAGATAAACGCAATACCGATATCTGGATGATGAACTGGGAAGGAACGGAATCCGTACAGCTTACCAATAGCCCGGATGGCGAAACTAATCCCAAATGGAGTCCTGACGGGAAATACATTTCATTTATGGCAGCCCGTAATGGAGGCAGCACACAGGTCTATATACTGAACAGGCTGGGTGGCGAAGCCATTAAACTCACCGACACCAAAGGATCACTTTCCGATTATGCCTGGAGCCCTGATGGTAAACGATTGTTACTGGCCATCAAAGACCAGGAAGATACAACAGGGAAGAAAAAGAACAACCCGATGGTGATTGACCGCTATCATTTCAAACAGGATGTGAGCGGGTACTTATATGATAAACGTAAAACTCATCTTTATCTTTTTGATGTGGCGGCCAAGAGAACAGATACACTCACCCGTGGCAATTATAATGAAGGCAGTATGCAATGGAGCCCGGATGGTGCTTCTATCGCTTTCGTCAGTAACCGTACCGAAGACCCGGATAAAAACAATAACAACGACATCTTTGTTATTGCCGCCAAACCCGGTGCTGAAGCAAAACAACTCACCAACTGGAAAGGAAGTGATGGCTCACCCCAATGGAGCCCCGATGGTAAAACCATTGCTTACCTGCGGAGTACCTCTGATGAAAATTTCCTGATGTATGACCAGCCAATTTTATCAGTAATACCTGCGGCTGGTGGCGAACCTGTGCTGTTAAGTAAATCCATCGACCGCCCGGTTACCAATATCCGCTGGAATAAAGACGGCAGCAGTATTGCTGCACTGGTAACAGATGATTGTGAACGCTATATTGCCGCCTTCGATCCAAAGAATGGAAAGATGAATAAACTGATCGGTGGAAACCGTTCTTTCAATGCCCTGGAATTGCATCCCAATGGCAGTTGGATCACTTCCATGACCAACCCGCAACTGCCTTCCGAATACTATGCGTTTGAAAACAATAATCTCCGCCGGCTCACTAAAGTGCAGGATGATTTTGTAAAAGATCTTTCTCTCGCTACTGTGGAAAAATTTGTATCAAAGAGTAAAGATGGTGCCACCGTTTCCAGTCTCTTATACTTGCCACCCAATGCCGGTAAAGAAAAATTGCCGGTCATCTTTTTTATTCATGGCGGCCCTGTGGGGCAGGATGATTATGGATTCGACCTGACAAGACAAACATTGGCTGCCAAAGGTTATGCTGTTGTTGCTGTGAACTACCGGGGCAGTAATGGCCGGGGTATTGATTACAGTAAATCCATCTATGCCGACTGGGGTAATAAGGAAGTGCTGGATATACAGGGAGCGGCGGATCATTTGATCAGCAAAGGAATTATTGATGCGGATAAAATGGGTATTGCCGGCTGGAGTTATGGCGGCATACTCACTGATTATATGATCGCTAAAGATGACCGTTTCAAAGCAGCGGTGAGTGGTGCGGGCAGTGCTTTACAATTATCCCTGTATGGCGTGGATCAGTATATCCTGCAACTGGATAATGAACTGGGCCCACCCTGGAAGGATAAGAATTACGAAAAGTATCTGAAGTTATCTTATCCTTTCCTGAATGCAGGCAAGATCAAAACGCCTACATTATTCATGACGGGTGAAAAGGATTTTAATGTACCGGCTATAGGCAGTGAACAAATGTACCAGGCCCTTCGGTCCAATGGTATTCAGACTGAGCTGATCATTTATCCCGGCCAGTTTCATGGCATAACGCTGCCAAGTTTCCAGGCCGACCGGCTGGAACGTTACCAGCAATGGTTCGACAAATTCTTAAAGCCGAAAGGTTTTTAATTTTTACGTT
>JAFLBM010000013.1 GCA_017303455.1 Chitinophagales bacterium
TCTTGTATTCAAAGTAAACTGGCTTGCCCATACATCATTGCCATTTACAATCGAGTCAGGAGAAAAATATACCGCATCATACCATGAGGGGTAATAAGCCAGGCCGGGATTATAGCCAGTGTTCTTTACTGTCCAGCTTACAGTATATGGTCTGGCCACGGTGGCGGTATCCGGACCGGACGCAGCTGTTACAATATGATCAACCAGCGGATTTACCAGCACCTTTGCACCGGAGCCGGTTACATTATTATTGCTATTTGTTGCTTCATACACATTGCCGTTGGCATTTGTTTTTACAAAGAAGTAAGCAGTAGAATAGGCAGTTTGAGGAAAGCAAGCGTTGATCTGCCAGCCGAGAGACATACTTACATTGAACGAATCAGTGTAGCCGGCACCGGATGTTACTATTTCAGTATGCTCTCTCTTTGCAACAAAATAACTGGTTGCCGGATTGTAGGTGGCACTGCAACTGATAAAAATACTGTCGACCCAGGTACCGTAAGTACTGCCGGGGCCATTATTGGTTACTGTATATTTTATTTTCGAGTTGTAAATGGTGAAAAGTGAATCGGCCAATGAAACGGTTGTTACAACCAGGTCGGCAGGTGTTGGATTCAGCACATTGGTAACTGCCGCTGCACTGATATTATTACTGTAACTGGTTTCCCGGAATGTACTGTCAAAATTGGTATGCACATAGAAATACCTGTTCCCGGAAGCTGATGGTGGAATAGTGTAGCTTATTGAATGCGGTACAGCTGTGCCGGCAGGTAAATTTTCTGTAAATGTCTGCGTACTGATAAGCTGTGCTGAGCCGTCAAATACGGCAGAATTGCTGATATAGATTTTGTCTTTGCGGACAGCATTGAATACAGATCCGGGTCCATTATTCAGCACATTGTAGTTTATAGTAAGTGACTGTCCGGCATTGGCTGTGGAAGGAATAGTTACTGATACTGTTGCATCCGGTCGCTGAACAGTGATGGGCAGTGTACTTCGTCTTATTTGCGGAATACCGGGGTATTCAAATACAGTTTGCATAGCATTTGCCCTGACATACACATAATAATTGCCGGGTTGCAGATCTGCAGGTATCACAAAGTTCAATACGGCAGGATGGTTTGAACCCGGTCTTGCAACATTTGATGTATTAATGTTTTCTGTTGAAGGATCAGTTCCGGTAGTAATACATTTTATTGCAGGAGCCATGTCTGGATTAATTCCACTGTTTAATTCGGTGTGTATTTTCTCGCCTGCCAGTATCGCATTTCCGGTAATACCAGCAGGGTCGGTGCTCAGGTAAACCCTGTCAATCCAGTAGCTGGAACCAAAACCGATACTGTCGCTTAACCGGATACCTGTACCTGCTGTTCCGGGCAGGCTGCATGATCCTGAAGGAATATAGTAGTGCCCCTTATTTTTTTCCAGGTTATCATTGAAACCGGTATTGAGAATATTCCAGTTTACACCTACCGGCTGTGTGGTACCGGCTGTAGTAACTGGTACTGCCAGGCTGTTGATGGTAAGTTGTGGAGTAGGGGTAAGGAATACTTGTAGTTGCTTATTGTTGATGTTATTGTTGGCTAAAGCCCCTTCATACAAGCTGGCAGTGCTATTAGTATGAACATAAATAAACCACTGGCCGGAAATAAAATTGGGGATTACTACCTGAACTGATTTTGTATAGGCACTATCAGCCAGTAATTGTGTGTTGTTTAAAATTGCCACATCCAATGTGTTTGGATAGTAAGTGCCGTTTGCTTTTGGAAGTTTTAACAGGATAGCATTATTGATATTGAAAATGGGGCTTTGAGAAATATACAGTTTATCCGACCAGCTGCTGCCGGTTGGTGTAAATACACCATAGTTTTTTACTTTGTAAGTAACATTTATAGTGCTTCCAGAGAAAACAGCCGCAGGAGTAAATACTGTATCTACCCGGAGGTCAGGTGTGGGAGAAAGAGTTACATTGACCGGTTGCGGCGCTCTTGCCGTATCATTCAGTATGGTCATTTGCTGTACTGAACTGTTTGCCGGGTAATTAGTAATAACATAAACATACAAGGGTTGGCTATAGTTAAGCGGCAAAGTGAAATTGATAGAATTATCATAGTGCTGACCACTGTCTAGGGCTGCAATATTATTGCGGGTTCCAATTAACAAAGGCCTTACCGGGAATTCCAGGTAATTCCATCCCCCGGGATTGGTATTAGGTGGAATATTAAATGCGGGTATAGTATCAAAAGAAAGAAATACAGCGTCTGTCCAGGCTTGGTTAGTAATCGTATTTCCGGGACCGGCATTGGTTACTCTCCAATTCAAGGTTATGGTTTGGCCAGAGAAGGCAGCTGCAGGGGCCTGCACATGGCTGACCACCAGGTCGGGTAATTTCTTTAACCTGAAATACTGAACTGGTCCAGTAGTTTCAAGGCATGCATTTTTAGAAACAATTCTCCATTTATATGCTTTATGATATTGTAAAGCACCTTGAGGCAGGATATAAGATACATTAGCGATATTGGCTGCATAAGGTGTGGATGGTTGTGCGGTAGCAGAATCCCATATATACAGATCATAGGTCAGTGCATTGCTGCCTGGTAACCAGGAAAGATTTAATGGCAGTGTTTGATCTGTTGCTCCATCTGCCGGCAGCATGTTAGAGACGGCTCCCGGGGTAACTGCTGTAACTATATTAACCAATAATGAGTCGTTGGCTGTTGCTGCACCACAAGCTCCGGTGGCAAAAACGATCAATGTATATGAACCTGCTCCGCCCCATGTAATAGTTACTGTATCAGCGGTGGATGGATATGTAGTGCCATCAGATAAGCGCCAATTATATGTAAGACCATTTACTTTATTTATCCGGTAAGTAACGGACTGACCCGGGCATACAAACTGAGGTCCTGCAATCGTGGTAAGTTCTGCTACTCTTACACAGAATGTTCTGTTAACAGCAGTGGCGGCCAGGTAATTCGTATCACCATGCTGATTGGCTGTAACACTAACGGTACCGGGCCCTGTAAATGTTAGCTGATTTCCTGCCAATGTTGCCGGTCCGGACAATAAGGTGTAGCTCGCTGGTAGGGCAGAACTTGCCGTTGCATTTAAAGTAAATGGTGATGCATTTATACTTTGGTCAGCAATAACCGGAAAATTTATGGTTTGAGTAGCCTTATCAATAATTAAGTCTTGAAACACTAAAGCAGCAGTATCATAGACATCATCGCCTTGCTGTGTAGCCTGGATGGTGGCTGTACCCGTAGCTGTTATTGAGTAAGTATTTCCTGATAAGGACCCCGGTCCGTTAACAAGTGCCAGTGTTACCGGGAAACCTGATGTGGCCGTTGCAGTTATAGAGAAGGGAGCATCTCCATAGGTCTTATTAGGTATTGCAGGAAAATTGATGGTTTGAGGTACGGAGTTTACTGCAAATGAAATAATGTTGGATGAAGGGCCATTACCACAAAGATTATAATAGGTTACTTTATAATTCCCGGCTAAGGAGGCATAATAAGATGAGTTAGCTGCACCAGCAATCAATGTATCATTCCGGTACCAGCGAAAGCCGATCGCATGCTGAGCTGCATCGGGTGCCGTAGCATATAACCAGCGTCCGGCTTTTGTTATTGTTGCAGCGGCGGTTGGAGCAGGATAGCTTACCGTAATATTTCTGTTCGATGAGGGGCCGTTTCCACATCCATTAAAAGTACCGAGTGTTATTGTTCTTGTTCCGGGAGTTGTCCAGGTAACATAGGCCGTATCCTGGTTAGTGGTAAAAGTACCGCCACCACTTAATGACCAGTTATAGCTCACACCGGTTTCTCTCTGGCTGGGATAATATTTGTGTATACCTGAGCTGATACAACCAATGGCGGAACCCTCAATTGAAAAGCTGACTAACGGAATTGTTTTGACGGCTAGCGGTTTTGAATTGATGCTTGTATCCGGCGGAGCCGTACCGGTTAATCTTACCCGGTATGCCGATGAAAGCGTTGTATTGACCGGAATAGAAGCGGTAATACTATCCGAATTCACAGCACTAACCCTTTGTCCTATATTTATCGGATTGGCAAAACTGCCGGTACTGTCTGATAGCTGGGCTGTGAAAGTATTGGTTGGGAACATTAATGTGTCTGCCGTAAAATGTACTTTGAAAGATGAACCGCGACAGGCAACAGAATCCATATTGGTTACAGTAATGACGGGTATCCGGGGTGGTATTACATAACCTAATGTTACCGGGCCGAAGGATGATAAAAAATCCTGAGAGGTAACATAAGCTTCATGAAGATTACCGGTTACCGATAAAGCTCCGTTGTTAATCCATTGTGAGTCGTTCCATTGGCTGGCACGGAGGCTATAAACGGAGGAAATCTGCTGACTGCGGGTACTGTCGTACTGAAGATTGATTCGAACATTACTGTTGCCGTTATTCCTGGTAAACATCCAGTATTCTTTTCCTGAAACCGTTGTTAGTGATGAAACATATTGTGCGGTATCATAACCTGCAGAAGCTGGATTAGTTCTGAAATATTGTGCTGTAAAAGCATCAGTAACCTGTGTCGGCGCACTGGCCATTGTTAATAATGCTTTTTTCAGGCTGTCACCTACGACGAACGTAAATTGGTCATTCCCGATTTTTTTGACAGGCCCCCACACCCAGCTTTCAGAGCTATGACAGTTAATGGATGCATTATCTTCTGCGATAAGCAATGCAGAAGGAGTCGTTTTTATCAAACCGCCACTCAGGCAAGCTGTATTTCTGAGGAAAATATCCTGTTCCGGTATAATCAGCTGGGCCTTGGAAAATTTATCTGTATAAAGATTATTGAAAGCCACTGGTACAGTTCCAAACTGCCGGATATATGAGTTAGCACCTCCGTTGAAATTGACAGTATTCAAATTAATCAATGAGGGATTGACATCCGTATTCAGGTTCAGGTCACCACCGATGTGCAGGGTGCCCCCTGTGCCGGCACTGAGATTGGCGATAGATGTATAGGCAATTCCCAATGACCCGGAAATGTAATCATCCCCTGAAGCTGAGAGAATGGTATGGGCACCGGGTACCTGGCTGGCACCAAAGATGGTTAGGTCATTATTGAAATGGTTATTGCTTATTTCGGCAAGCCCCGATCTGCCGGTACTATCTATTAAAATAACATTTCCGGTGAACGTATTATAAGCAAAAAACAAGCTGCCAAAATATTTGTCTATCGTAATTGTAGTGTTTGCCTGGATACCGGCATCGAAAATATATGGATCATTGATCTTATTGAATTGAATGGAATTAGCGTTATAGATATCACCATCATCAATGTGAAGTGTGTCTTTGCAAACAAGATTATACCCGTTCATGTCGAGATATCTTCCGCTTTCAATGATCAGTCCGCCGATTGACAGGTTTGTATTTGCAACAGGATTATCAGTCACACCGTTTGGAATATATACCTGGTCACAGTTTCCGGGTACACCCGCTGGGCTCCAGTTGTCAGGATCGTTCCAGTCAAAACCATTGGTACCTGTCCATGTTTTTAGTACCCCGCTTGTACAACCTGGTCCGCAACCTGCCTGTATTTCAGCTATGCTTGTACAGCCCGGTGCATTGTTTTGTACAACACCAAAGCCTCCGTTATTTAGATAGTTACATACCGGATCAAAGGAACATACAGATAATTGGGGATTGTTTTCGATTTGTATGCCTTCGGTATTGTTATCCTGTATATCCAGGCTGTTATTGAGAAATGCCAGAGAGGTAATCAGTGGATTCTCATATATCCGTAAACGCCTGCCAATCGTAAGGATATTGCCCAGGCCGGTGAGGTTTGAAAGCTGGTTGTTGCCATGAAAATCAAGATCACCATTGCTTATGGAGGTAATATTGCTTAAAGCACTTATGTCAGTAAGCGCATCGTTTGCCCACAACGAAATACCGCCCGGAACATCTCCCGAAACCTGGTTAAACCCGTTAAGTGTAGTGAGATTGGGATTTATCCAAAAATAAAAGTTTGAACAACCGGTAACATTATTCAATCCTGCGAGTGATGTTAAACCGGTGTTGATCATCCAGATCGTTCCAAGATTGGTGGTAATAAGATTATCACTCAAACCGGTGAGTGTGGTAAGATTGTCAAGCCCGGAAAATAAAAATCCAAATACATACTCAAGATTTGTTAAGCCCAGGGATGTAAGTGAAGAAAGCCGTTCCAGTCTTAAGTAGCCGTTGACGGAAGTAAGGTTGGCTAAGCTGCTTAAACTTGTAATAGGTGAAAGCCGTAAATCAAGATAACCATTTATGTGTACAATATTTTCCAACCCGTTTAAATTAGACAGGGACGTACTGTCAATAAATACTCCTCCGATTGTATCAATATTATTACTCAAACCTGCCAAGCTGGTTAATGCAGGTAGCCTGTTAATAATTACTTCGCCCAGGGTGGTCAGGTTATTTAAACCAAAACTCGTTTGCAGAAAGTTGTATTGCAGCTCAAGTGTATCTCCAACAAATACAAGAGCTGTTAAATCAGCAAGGGAAGTAATTGAAGTATAGGAAATTTTTAATTTTTGCGAAACACTTTGAATTTCGTGTAATGAATCAAGCCGGGTGATGGCTGGGGTTGCTCCTTGCCCGTTAATTTCAAGGATTTCAATAGAGGAGCATCCGGGGTAAAGAATCTTAAAACTGTCTATCTGGGATTGCCTGGTCAGAATAATAGTATCGCAGGTTGCTTCCGGAACATTTAGGTTCCGGTTTGAATTGGGCGGGTTATGCATCGTATTGGCTGAAGCCCATTGGGGTACAACCAATTTACTTTCCAGTTCACTCATATTCACTTTTTGTGCCGCCCTTCTTTGTGAGAAAGCAGGCTGTGAAAACAGCAATGCATTCAAAATGAGAAGATAAAAGAGTCTGGTCATCAGTCAGTTTTTAGTATCGTTTAAACTGCAAAGGCAGTTGTATAATCTGTGATTCAGGAAACTTGCAGGATGCTTTGGCTTGAAAAAGGGTGGATTTTTATACTATAAAAATTGTATTTCGAACAGCCCCGGCCAATACTCAATTTGTAGTACATACTGGAAAATTTGCCGGAATTGGAATATTTTAGAAGTATTAAGTGTTAGGAATGAGAAAATTCCGGATTATTTTTTCGCTATTGCTTATTTCCTGTTCTTTCACAGGGTATGCTCAAACTGTCTTGGCAGACAGCCTGAGGCAGTCGGTTTATGCGGCTAAAACACAAGAAGACCGGCTAAATGCATTGATAAACATGTTTGAAGAGTATCACAGTATTAACCGTGATACGCTGGATACATATGGCCCGGTGGTTAAAGAACTGGCTGCTGCCAGTAATAACCAACGATTAAAAAGCCTTGCTGCGCTGGCCTATGCTAACTGGTATTACCGGTGGGGCTGGAGTGACAGTTCAATCGTATTTATTGAACCCGAGATTGTACGGAATTCTGCAGATGATCCGGCAACAAGAGATATTTACTTCAAACTGACCAGGGCCAGGGCCCTGTATCTTGGATCGAAATCAAGATTTGCAGAAGCCCTGGATGTTTTATATGGTATTCTGCCAAAAGCAGAGCAGTACAATGATACCCTCACAATTGGATTAACTTGTAATACAATGGGCTCCATTGCTATTGCAAGGCAGCAACCAAATGAAGCATTGAAATGGATCAACCGTGCTATTTTGGTTGCGGGCAGCAAAAACAGGCATTTGCAGGTGCTCGCACCAGCCTATATCAATGCCGGATATGCATATGCATCACTTTCTAAAATGGACTCAGCCAGCTATTTCATTGAAAAAGGCCTGCCACTCTGCCGGCAAATACAAAACCTGAATTATGTTGCTACAGCCCTGCGAATACAAACAAATATCTATACAGCAGCAAAACAATATCAGCTTGCTGAAAAAGCCCTGCTTGAAATGATCAGTACCAGGGCAAAGCTGACGTCGGCAAATCTTATTGTGGAAGATAATCTTCAGCTGGCTGATTTTTATGCTAATTCAGGACAAATAGATAAAGCTATTGACATATGCAGGAGTAATTTAAAAAAGGGTGATATAGTTACAGCAAATAATGGTTCAAATGAAGTTGTAAGTAATGATCCAAAACTCAGGGTTACTTTTCTGGAAAAACTGGCAGGATATTATAAGCAGGCAGGAAGATTGGATGAATACCAATTGTTACTTGAAGAACTGGTAGGTGCCAAAGATTCTTTATATGCCGCTAATTCCGCCGAGGCAATTGTGGAGTTGCAAACAAAGTACGAGGTGCAGAGGAAGGAGAATACCATACTTCAGCAGAAATATGACCTTCAACGAAAGAATTTCTTGTTTTATGGTTCAATAGTCTTGATAGCCCTTCTTTTAATTTCCGGGACGGCTTTGTTCAGAAGTTACCGAAAAAAACAAAAGGCAAGGGTTGAAAAATTGATGGAAGAGGAAAGAAGACAGGCTGAAGAAGCAATAAAAAAAGCAGAAGAAAAGGAAAGGGTGCGGATAGCTTCGGACCTGCATGATAATCTTGGCGCTTATGCTGCTTCTATGGCTTCCAATCTCAGCTATATTCATTTTCCGGATGCCGGCGAAATAACAAACAATGCGCTTAAGGAGCTGACTAATAACTCTAACGCAATAATCTCACAATTAAATGATACGATCTGGGTATTAAAAAAAGAGGAACTGAGCCTTACAGCCATTAGTGACAGAATTAAGAATTTCATAAGGGGATTACGAAAAAGTTACCCGGCTGTAAATATTGAGGTGGAAGAGAATATCGCTGTAGATCATAAGCTTCCTTCATCGCAGGCCTTTCATTTGTATCGGATGATGCAGGAGGCCGTAAATAATGCGCTGAAGCACAGTAGCGGTGAAAATATTCTGATCAAAATAACCGGAGCGAATAATTGGGAAGTCACTATTGCTGATGATGGTAAAGGTTTTAATATTAATGAAGTTAAGTCAAATGCAGGTAACGGGTTGTCAAACATAATGGAAAGAAGCGATGAGGCTGGCTGGACTGTTAGCTGGGAAAGAGCAATTCCACGGGGAATGATTGTAAAAATTATATCTACTACAAATTGATTATTTTTTCTGAATCAGCTTATTCTAACTTTATCCTGTCTATGAATTTTACTGTAGCACTTTGTGAGGACAATAACGTAAACCGCAATACTTTTTTGCAAAAAATTCAGGTATTGGGCAATATGCAGGTGGTATTTGTAGCTGCTAACGGGCATGATTGCCTGGAGCAATTGAAAGGGATGCCGCAATCTAAGCTTCCCCAGGTGATTTTCATGGACCTGGAAATGCCGCTCATGAACGGTATTGAAGCAATAAGACTGGCCAAGTCACTTTATCCTTCGGTGCATTTTATAGTATTAACAGTGTTTGATGACGATGAAAAGATATTTGAAGCAATAAAATCCGGTGCATCCGGTTATCTCCTTAAACATGAACCTGCCGGTGTATTACAGGAGGCTGTCATGAATGTGCTGGAATATGGCGGGGCTCCCATGAGCCCGGCTATTGCCCGGAAAGCATTACAGTTAATGAGCCGGTCATCTATTGGTACCACGGTGCCGGCAAATCATCCATTGCCGGAAATGATAACAACCCGGGAGGAAGAAATATTGAGACATATGGTAAATGGCTGGGATGCCAAGAAGATCAGTTCGGTGCTAAATATCAGTGTGCTGACGGTAAGAAAGCATATTGCTAATATTTATGAAAAACTGCATGTGCAATCAAGAGCAGAGATCATTAATATGGCGCACCAGAACAAATGGTTTAACCAGTAAAATGAAGGGAGCAGTTGATCCATTCACTATCCAGTGTGGCGTTATACTTTTTATAAAAATTGATGGCAGGCTCATTCCATTCCAGCACCTGCCACATCATACCCGTAAATTTCTTCTCCTTTGCTTCTTCGATCAGCCGGTCCATTAATAATTTTCCAATGCCTTTTCCTCTTGCCTGTTCCGTAACGATGATGTCTTCGAGATACATCCGCTGCCCCTTCCAGGTGGAATAGCGGATATAGTATAATGCAAAACCCTGGATGATCCCATTTTCTTCTGCTACAAAAGCCCACCAGACCGGGTTCTTTCCAAAACCACTTTCGATGAAATGATCCATGGTGACAGTTACTTCCTGCGGAGCTTTTTCATACAAAGCCAGTTCGTTGATGAGTTCCATCATTCTTGCGCTGTCTTCTTTCGCAGCTCTTCTTACCGTTATTGCCATAGTTGTTTAGCTTAATGATTGCCGGAGATCGTTAATAATATCCTGCAGGTTTTCAATACCCACATTCATGCGTATCAACCCGTCAGTGATACCATATTTTTCTTTTTCTTCTTTGGGCACACTGTAGTGTGTCATAGATGCCGGATGGGAAAGTAAGGTATCGCAGGTGCCTAAGGAAACAGTGCGGACACACATTTTCAGTTTGTTCATAAAATCAATACCACCCTTCAAGCCGCTTTTCAATTCAAAACTGAGCATAGCTCCCGGGTGCCGCATTTGTTTCATGGCGGTGTAATGATCAGGATGACTGTCGAGCCCCGTATAGTTCACTTTGGCAACAGCGGGATGATTTTCTAAGAAGGCAGCTACTTCCATAGCATTGTGGCAATGCCGTTCCATTCTTACTTCCAGTGTTTTCATTCCCTGTATCAGTAAAAATGCATCAAAGGCATTGGAGTTGCCACCTAATGTGCGGTGAACTTTGGTCATGGTTGTTTTCATCAGCTCCACATCTTTTCCTAACAGGATGCCGCCAATCGCCGTTCCATGTCCATTCAGGAATTTCGTAGTGGAATGAACAACATAATCAACAGCATATTTAAAAGGCTGTTGTAAATAAGGTGTGGCAAACGTGTTATCACAAGCCGCTATAAGATTATACTTTTTAGCCAGTTTAGTCAGCTCATCAATATCCACACACTGAATAGTGGGGTTTGCCGGTGTTTCGATATAGAGCATCCTGATCGCCGGGTCAGCTTTCAATGCATCTTCCGTTTTTTGCAGGTCACGCATATCAATGATCACGGGTGTGATTTGCAGACCGGGTAAAATTTTAGTGATCAGTTCATTGGTGCCGCCATACAAAGAAAAATGACTGATGATCTTATCGCCGGGTTTCAGCGTTGCCAGCATCAGGGTGGAGATGGCGGCCATACCGGAAGCATGAAGAATGCCTTTGGCTTCGATCCCAAGCTGGAATGTTTCCAGCGCAGCGATCTTATCTTCTGCTTCTTTGATGGTTGGATTGCCCCAGCGGCTGTAAATAAAACCTTCCTCGGTTCCGTCGAAGCGGCGCATTCCCTGTTCGGCTGAATCAAATACGTAGGTACTGCTGGCATAGATAGGAACCAGGTGAGCATACATCGGATCTTTCACATGTCCGCCATGAACAGCCAGTGAACCCCATCCGGTCAGTACCTCTGCGGGTGAATCTTTTTTGGGTGGAAAATTATTATCGGGCATTGGTATAAAGACTTTTAATTTTGAAGAGAGCTGCACAAATATCCTGCTTATTGACTGAATACTGAAAAGAGAAGTTATCATTGATGAAAGAACTACTGAAACAACTTGCTGCTTACAACACCTGGGCCACCCAACGGATGGCAGAAGCCATACTGACCGTACCGGAAGAAAAACAAACAGCGGTGCTTCCGAGCAGTTATGAAAGCCTGCAACGAACCTTGCTGCATATGTGGGATGCGGAAAGCATCTGGTGGCAGCGGATGAAACTGCATGAACGTTTTGTGCGGCCCAGCGATAATTTCAATGGCACCACCCGGGATGTGGTGAACGGCTTACTCAGTCAGTCAAAACTCTGGGAAGGCTGGGTCAATGCGGCATCGGATTATTCATTGGATCATGTCTTTGAATACCGGGATAATAAACGGGAGCAGGTAAAGATGCCCATTTATCAAATGCTGCTGCATGTGTTCAATCATGGTACTTACCACCGGGGGCAGCTTGTCAATATGCTCCGCCAGTTGGGAGTGGAAAAGATACCCGGAACTGACTTTGCCTTATGGATCAGAGCCCGGCGTGTCTGACGTCTCGCAGAGCGTCTGACACATTGTTAATAAAGCAAAGCGATCATTTCTTTGATAAAAATAAATTATCAGGCCCTGATTTTGTAATCTGGACAAGAAAGAGAATGTTACTTACTTCTTCGTACAAGAAATTCCCCGTCAGTTATTTTTACACTGTCAGACTCATCATCAGTATATAAGTATGCGCCTGTAAAAGTTCCTTTAATATACTGCTCATTCATTTCGTGGAGTGTAATAAAAAAAGGAGATGGAGACATGAAGGTAATATGCGTTGAATAGGCGGTTTGCCCTTGGTCTTTGTAGAATTCAGCAGAAACGAAATTAGTCGGATCATCAAGACTTGAGTAGGTTCCTGTTCTTATAGAACCGTTTTTATGAATTCCAAACGTAAGATTTGTTTTCACACTATTAGACGAAAACAAGAAATCATTAGTACCCGCAATAGTAGTATTGGGTTTTAATGAGCATACATTGAGCCCGGAATGATTAATTAATGTGTCATTTAGCTTGAACCTGACGTAATAACTTACAGCGGGTTCATTATCCTTTTTCGAACAGGATAATAATGAAATAAAGAAGAAGGCAATAAGGGACAAAAAAAACAGTTTCATAGCGCATAAGGTTTAGGATATAAATTTAGTTTCTTTTTTAGGATATTCTAATACCCCGGCTCAGGGTAATTCACACAAGGGGTGCTTTTTTACCAGCGTAGATATCCAATGTAAACCATGTGTCAGACGCTCTGCGAGACGTCAGACAGTATACGCCCATTTCACCAGCGTTGCTCCCCAGGTAAACCCGCCGCCAAATGCAGCCAGCACAATATTATCGCCTTTGTTCAACCTGCTTTCCCATTCCCACAAACAAAGAGGTATGGTGCCGGCTGTGGTGTTACCATATTTCTCAATATTGATCATTACTTTTTCTTTGGGCAGACCCATCCGGCTGGCAGTGGCATCAATGATGCGAAGGTTGGCCTGGTGAGGTACCAGCCAGGCAATATCATCACCGGTAAGTTTATTTCTTTCTAATAATTCAGCACTTACATCCGCCATTCCTTTTACTGCAAACTTGAAAACAGCCTGGCCTTCCTGGTAAGCAAAATGCTCCTTAGCCATCACGGTTTCTATACTCGCAGGTTTTAAAGAGCCACCGGCTTTCATATGCAGGTAATTACTGCCGCTGCCATCACTTCTCAGGATGCTGTCCTGTATTCCATATCCCTCTTCATTGGGTTCCAGTAAAACAGCACCGGCACCATCGCCAAAAATGATACAAGTGGCCCGGTCGGTATAATCAACAATAGCACTCATCTTATCCGCACCGCAAACCACTACTTTTTTATAACGGCCACTTTCAATCAGGGCCGCACCCTGGGTAAGCGAATATAAAAAACCCGAGCAGGCAGCAGACACATCAAAACCCCAGGCATTTTTAGCGCCGAGCTTATCGCAGGCAATATTAGCGGTGGAAGGGAAGACCATATCCGGGGTAACCGTTCCGACGATCAGGCAATCGATCTCTTCCGGGCTGATACCTCTTTTCTCACACAGTTGCCTCACCGCAGGCACCACCATGTCAGACGTCGCTTTTCCTTCACCCCTCAGTATCCTTCTTTCGGAGATACCAGTCCTTGTGCGGATCCACTCATCATTGGTGTCCACCATTTTTTCCAGGTCGAAGTTCGTCAGTTTGTCTTCCGGGACATAGCCGCCAACTGCGGTGATAGCGGCTGTTATTTTTTTACTCATTGCGGGATTGAATTTTACCAGTGAAAGTGCTCAAAGGTAAGTGGTAGGATGGAATTAAGGAAAATCAGTGTCCGGCGCTAATTACCAATGCCCAATTAGCCAATTCCTTATTTTCGCAGCCATGATAGCTTACCTGAAAGGAGATTTTGTGCATAAAAGCCCCGCTGTTGTACATGTGGATGTGCAGGGAGTGGGCTATGAAGTGCAGATCAGCCTGAATACCTACTCAAAAATACAGGGACTGGAAAAGGGAATACTGCATACCAGCCTGCTGATCCGGGAAGATGCCCATATCCTGTATGGTTTTTTTGACCTGGCAGAAAAAGAGATGTTTCAGCAGTTGATCGCTGTGTCGGGTATTGGTGCCTCCACTGCCCGGGTGATGCTATCATATATGAAGCCTGACGAACTGGCCCGGGCCATCGTTTTGGGCGATACAAAGACCCTGGAAGGCATTAAAGGTATTGGTAAAAAGACGGCCGAGCGAATGGTGGTAGAGCTGCGGGATAAGCTGGCCAAACAGCCTGTAGAATCAAATATTTCACCCATGAAAAACAATACTTTGCATACAGATGCGTTAAATGCACTGACGGCATTGGGCATCAGCAGGCAAGCTGCTGAACTGGCTGTTCAAAAGACGCTGACCGCAGATCCCCATCTTTCCGTTGAGGAGCTGATCAAGAAAGCACTTCGTACCATCTGATATCCAATGAATATTTCTGGAAACTAATTGATTAAGAGACATTGAACCTTAAGACTGCTCATATCTTCCGTACATTGGTATCTATAGCCATGTTGTTTGCCTTTATTGGGGAGGCAAATGCCCGTTATTTTCAAACCAACCAGCAACAACCACCGGATACGACTCCCCGGTTCCCCTTACGGGACCGTCCGGGTGACCCTTACTCTTACCCGAACAGAAATACATTCGACTTAAGGGACACCGCTTTCATCAAAAAAACAGTAGAGTACGACCCGGTAACAAAACAATATTATATCGTTGAAAAGATAGGGAGCCAGTATTACCGCACACCCACTTCCTTTACCATGGAAGAATTTGTCCGCATGCAGGGCAAAAAAGACGAGGAAGATTATTTTAAGAAGAGGGCTAACCTGCTGGCCAATATGAACCGCCGGATGACAAGACCTGTGTTCAAAGTATCAGGCGACTGGTTCAACCGGATTGTTGGAAATGGAAAGATTGATATCCGTCCGTCTGGGTATGTAGATATCCTGGCTGGTTATAATGGCCAGGTGATCAAGAACCCAACGTTGCCGGAAAGGGCCAGGAATAACGGCATGTTTGATTTTAACATGAATTCGCAGTTGCAGATGGACGCCAATATCGGCGACAAACTGAAACTGCCGATCAACTATAACACCTTAGCCAATTTTGATTTTGAGAACCAGATCAAATTAGATTACCAGGCCAAGGGCGATGAGATACTCCGCCTGTTCCAGGCCGGCGTGGTCAACTTTACTACCAAGAGCACCCTGATACCCGGTGCTCAATCCCTGTTCGGGGTAAAAACACAATTACAATTTGGTAAACTATTCGTTACCGGTGTATTGGCCAACCAGCGTTCGCAACGGCAATCATTAGGATTGCAGGGCGGAACAGCTTCACAAAGTTTTACCCTGAAAGCGGATGAATATGATGAGAACCGCCACTTCCTGTTATCACAATATTTCAGGAGTAATTTCAATACGGCGATGCAGCAATTGCCGATCGTTAATTCCGAGATACAGATCTTAAAGATGGAAGTATGGGTAACGAACCGGAACGGAAGCACTACTGATACAAGAGATGTTGTAGCACTCATGGACCTGGGCGAAACAACTCCTTTTGGTCCCTGGGCCAATGGTAACACGGATGTAAAACCATTCAACAATGCCAACAATCTTTATCCAGCGATACTGGCAAATCCCAATGCCCGTAATTCTTCACAGGTGCAAAGTATTTTGACAGGAGGAGGTTTTAATCTGCAACCGGTACAGGATTTTGAAAAAACATTTGCCCGTAAATTATTGGCGACTGATTATTATTACAACCCGAGGATCGGGTTTCTTTCGTTGAACCAGCCCCTGCAGCCTGATGAAGTGCTGGGGGTGGCGTTTCAATATACATTCAGAGGCCGTGTGTACCAGGTGGGAGAATTTTCACAAGATGTGCCGCCGGATACAACCGGAACTTCACAACGGGTTTTATTCCTGAAATTATTAAAAGCTACATCACAACGAACCAATCTCCCGATCTGGGACCTGATGATGAAGAACGTTTATTCGGTTGGATATGGCCAGCTTGAAAGACAGGATTTTACATTGGATGTACTATACGAAGAGCCAAGCCTCGGTGAAAAAAGATATTTACCTACTACAGATGTACTGACCAATTTCCAATACCAGCCATTGATCACACAGCTCAACCTTGACCGGCTGAATAACCAGAATGACCCGCAGCCGGATGGTAAGTTTGACTTTGTGGAAGGCTTCACCGTCATCTCTTCGCAAAGCCGGATCGTATTCCCGGTACTGGAACCTTTCGGTCGTGATTTGGATTATGTGTACGGCACGCAGGCGCAGCGGGACCGTTATTTGTTCTATCCCTTATATGATACCATCAAAGCCATTGCACAAACTTTTGCCAACCTGAACCGCTTCAAAATAAGTGGCCGCTCCAAAACAAGCGGTGCCAATGGTGATTACCAGTTAGGCTACAATATTCCAAGAGGATCAGTAACAGTTACGGCCGGCGGACAGACCTTACAGGAGAACGTAGATTACGAGATCAATTATGACCTCGGTACGCTGCGAGTAGTGAACCAGGCCATCATTGCATCCGGTGTGCCCGTGAATATACAATTTGAGAACCAGGCAGCTTTTGGGTTACAGCAAAAGAATTATATGGGTCTGCGGTTGGATTACCTGGCCAGTAAAAAACTAACCATCGGCGGTACAATTGCCAAACTGGGCGAAAGACCTTTCTTCCTCAAACAATCCTATGGTGAAGACCCGGTGCGTAATACCATGTATGGAATGGATGTGGATTATAAAAGTGATATACCCCGCTTAACGAAATGGCTGGATAAATTGCCTTTCTATTCCACCAAAGCCATGTCTTCTATTACTGCTTATGCAGAAGGTGCTTTCCTGAAGCCGGGTCACCCCAGGCAGATCAATGCAAATAAAAATGACAAGGGTGGCCTTTCTTATATAGATGATTTTGAAGGCACCCGTGCTGCTATTGACCTTCGGTTCCCGCTGATCAACTGGGCACTGGCTTCTATACCACAAGGAAATAATAATGACAACGGCTCAGCTCCTTTGTTTCCTGAGTCTGCTTTATCAAATGATTCAGGAAGTGGTTTTAACAGGGCGAAATTAGCCTGGTATAATATTGAACCTATACTACAGGAAAAAAGAAACTCCAGCAACCCTCTGCGCAATAACCTGGCTGAATTATCAAAACCGGAAACAAGACAGGTATTACAACAGGAGATTTTTCCAAGAAGAAGTTTGGATTTCGGCCAGGGATTGCTGACTACGTTTGATCTGGCTTTTTATCCAAAAGATAAAGGGCCGTATAATTTTGAAAGCCGGAATACAAGATTTAATGCACAGGGCCAGCTCACCAACCCGAGAAGTTCATGGGGCGGCCTGATGCGGAATATTGACCAGATCGATTTTGAAACCGGTAATATTGAATATATCGAGTTCTGGTTACAGGATCCATTTATAGAAAATACAGCTAATCCCAGTAATACCGGCCGGTTGTATTTCAACCTCGGTAATATTTCAGAAGATATTCTGAAAGACGGGAAACGGTTTTATGAAAACGGTTTGCCAACTCCCACCATTCCATCACCAATAGATAATAATACCACCTGGGGTAAAGTGCCTTCCAATCCTTTACAGGTTACCAATGCTTTCAGCAATAACCCGGAAGACCGTCAATTCCAGGATGTGGGTTTTGATGGATTGACAGATGATGAAGAGAAAGCCAAATTCTTAAATTACCTGAATAACCTGCAGGCCAATTTTGGTGCCAACTCACAGGCGTATCAAAATGCAGCACCGGATCCTTCAGCCGATAATTTCAAACCTTACCGGGATGAAAGTTTTGATGCAGCAGGAACAGGCATCTTAGGCCGGTATAAGAATATCAACAACCCGCATGGTAATTCTCCGGTTTCTAACAACAACAGCCAGTTCATTAATGCCTTCACACAATACCCCGATGCGGAAGAACTGAACCGGGATAATACACTGAATGAAGTGGAAGAATATTTCCAGTATAAAGTGGATATCAAGCCGAATATGTTGCCCGGTACAAATTTTATCACCGATAAAAGAAGAGTGACCGTATCGCTGGCTGATGGAACAAGCCGTGATGAAGACTGGTATCTCTTCCGTATTCCTGTAGCGCAATACCAGGTGAAAGTGGGTAATATTCCTGATTTCAAATCCATCCGTTTCATCCGGATGTTTGTGACGGGTTTTGATGACTCCGTTGTCATGCGTTTTGGTAAACTGGAACTGATCCGTAACCAGTGGCGCAAATTCAAATATGAAATTGATACATTGGGTAATTACATAAACCTGCCGGGTACAGATCCTGTAACTGTTAATACACTGGCGGTGAATATTGAGGAGAATGATACAAGACAACCTATTCCGTATGTGATCCCTCCCGGTATTGAAAGACAGCAGCAGTACAGCAATAACAATGTACAATTGTTCCTGAATGAACAATCACTCAGTGTGCAGTTGTGTAATCTTCCTTCCAAAGAATCCCGGGGTGTATTCAAAACCATGAACCTGGATATGCGGCAGTATGCAAAACTGAGAATGTTTATCCATGCAGAAGCGTCGAATGATCCGGATGCGGTGCAGGATAATGAACTGACCGGGGTGATCCGTATCGGTAATGATTTTGCCGGTAACTATTATGAAGTAAGAGTGCCGCTGAAAAAAACAGAATGGGGAGCAAGAGACAGTTTATTGATCTGGCCGGAAGCTAATAATCTTGATTTCGATCTTGAAGAACTGACCCGGTTGAAGAGCCGGAGAAACAGGTCTGGCTTCTCTCCATCACAATATTACAGCGAAACATTAGCGGATGGTAGAAAATATGCCGTGATCGGTAACCCCAACCTTGGTGAAGTAAGAGGTATGTTGCTGGCCGTGGAGAATTCTGGTAACCGCCCTGTTTGTGCCGAAGTATGGTTCAATGAACTGCGTTTTTCTAATCTGGATGAAGAAGGAGGCTGGGCCGCATTAGGCCGGGTGGACTTGCGGCTGGCTGACCTGGGTGCGATAACATTAGCCGGTACGGCCAAGAGCAGAGGCTTTGGTACATTGGAACAAAGAGTGAATGAAAGAAGCCGGGAAGATATCTACACATTCGACCTGTCTGCTAATATTGACGCCGGTAAATTATTACCGAAGAAACTGGGCATACAACTTCCTGTTTATGCTGGTATCAGTCAAACCTCCAGCACACCGGAATACGATCCTTATGATCTTGATATCAAACTGGAGGATAAATTAAAAGATGCTGCTCCGAAGGATAAAGATTCTATCCGCAGCAATGCACAGGATGTATCCACCATCAAAACAGTGAACCTGACCAATGCTAAAAAAGTAAAAACAGATGGTAAGCGGCCGAAGATCTGGAGTGTGAGCAATTTTGATTTCAACTATTCATATATCGAAACCAAGCGGCATAACCCGTTAATTGAAAATGACCTGTTGCGGCGCACCCGCGGTGCTATCGGGTATAACTATGCACCGCAGCCACGGTTCGTGGAGCCATTCAAGAAACTGATCAAATCGAAATCAAAATGGCTGACACTGATTAAAGAATTTAATTTCAACTATGCGCCATCGCAGCTTTCTTTCCGGGCTGATGTGTTCCGGCAGTTTGGTGCGATCCGCCCGAGAAATGTGGGAGGCGGTACCTATAAAATTCCTGAGACCTACGACAAGTATTTCACCTTCGACCGCTATTATATCATGCAATGGAACCTCACCCGTTCTATTTCCATTGACTTCAATGCAACCAATAATGCAAGGATAGATGAACCTTTTGGACGTATTGATACCAAAGAGAAAAAAGATTCTGTTCGTAAGAATTTATTCAAAGGAGGCAGGAATACACAGTACCAGCAGGATGTGACCCTGACCTACAATGTGCCTACGCAGAAGTTCCCTTTACTGGACTGGACAACGATGAGGGCTTCCTATAATACCAAGTATAACTGGCTGGCTTCATCCCTGCTGGCAAGAGAGTTGGGGAATACTTTGTCCAACACACAAACAAGAACGGTCAACGGTGAATTCAACTTTGAGCAGTTATATAATAAATCAAGATTGCTGCGGTCCATCAGCAGCCCGAATAGTAATCCATCCGGCAAGAAGAGCGGGAAAGACAGTACAGGCAAGAGCAGTAAACCGGTACCAATGAAACCGATCAATGTGATCAAGAGTTTCCTGGTTGATTCGTTGCTGGCAAAGATGTCACCCAAGGAAAGAAAAAAAGCGATCAGGGCCGACCGTAAAAGAATGCGGGAAGAAAGAAGAAGACTGAAACAGCAGACCCGGAATATGCCGATGGAACTGGGTGGTGCAGTGAAAACAATTGGTGGCCTGGTAACGGCGTTAAAAAGAGTAGGTATTCAATACACCGAAGATTTTGGAACAACCCTTCCCGGTTATATGGACAGTACACAGGTCTTTGGTTCTAACCTGAAAAGCGGGCAGCCCGGTTTTGATTTCATCTTCGGTTACCAGCCGGATACGAACTGGATCAATAATTTTGGAGCGAAAGGGTTGTTCTCCCGGAGCGACCTTGTATCGGCCATGATACAGCAACGCTATAACCAGCGGTTGAATATCACTGCACAGGTAAGTCCGTTCCGTGATTTTAATATTGACCTGAACCTGGATAAAACATTTGATAAGAACTATTCTGAACTATATAAGGATACAACAGGTACAGCAGGATTGGCGAGACTGAATCCTTATGCGATGGGAAGTTTCAGTGTGAGTTATATTTCGTATAAAACCCTGTTCACTAAATTCAACCCGAACGAAGTATCGGAGACATTCAAAACTTTTGAAAGCTATCGTTCTGTACTGGCAGGAAAATTAGCCGGACTGAATCCTTATGGTGCACCTGCTGATCCCAATGATCCTGGTTTCTTCCAGGGTTATGGCCGCTATGCACAGGATGTGGTGATACCGGCATTCCTCGCTGCTTACACCGGTAAAGACCCCAATAGTATCAAGCTGACAAAGAACTCAAACCCGAATATCCGCTCCAATCCATTTGCGGGTATCATTCCAAAACCGAACTGGAATATTACCTATACCGGTTTGTCCAGGATAGCAGGATTAGATAAAATATTTTCCAATTTCACCATCCGGCATGGTTACCGCAGCACACTCAGCATGAATAGCTTTAATACAGCCTTGTTATTCCTTGATCCAAACCGGGTAAGTTTCCCCCAGTTCAAAGATCCGCTGACCGGTAACTATATTCCTTATTTCTTAGTTCCGAATATTACGATACAGGAAGCTTTTGATCCGCTGATTGAACTGGATGTGACATTCACCAATCAACTTACCACCAGGATTGAATTCAAGAAAAGCAGGCAGCTTAGTTTGAGCCTGATCGATTACCAGTTGTCAGAAAGCCGTTCTACTGAAGTTACTTTTGGTTTCAACTGGAGAAAGAAGGGAATGCCCATCATTAAGAAGATCGGTAAGATGAAATTGGATAATGATGTTACTTTCCGGATGGACTTCAGTCTGCGGGATGATGCCACAGCGAATAGTAAGCTTGACCAGGGAACCTCCTTTGGTACTGCAGGACAGAAAGTGATCCGTATCGCTCCTTCAATTGATTATATACTGAACAAGAGAGTAAGCCTGAAACTGTACTTCGAGCAGAACAGGAACATACCGAAGATCAGTAATGCATTCCCGATCACCAATACAAGAGGTGGTGTACAGGTAAGAATATCACTGGCACAGTAATACAGCAGAAAATTATTTATAGTCACAGTAAGAGCAAAAATAACCCGCTGTTTGGCGGGTTATTTTTTTATTAGTTTGTTCCGGTAACTATTTTATGGATGCGGTATTGTATCTGCATTAGAAGGAGCCGCTTTTTTGAACAACATCACATAACCGCATAAATTCTTTTTCTTCTGTTTATTCACCTGCACCGGTTTCATCATATGAAATTCTGAGAACTGGGGTATGTAGGAATAAGAGATCACATTACCGTCCACATCTCCCCATTTCTTTTGCTGGAACACCACCTGTTTTTCATTCCAGTCATACATTCTTACTTCATAAAGGCGGGAAGAGTATTCACCGATAAAAACAAACTGGTACCAGCTGCCCTGTGTCAGCGGAACGATCACCGGCATTTCAAATTCGCTTTCCATCGCAATAGAAGCTTCTTTGAGTAACACAAAACCATCTTTGGAATAAAGTCCCTTCAGGCTGTCAACCTGCTTAGTAATGAACTCATTGCTGCAGGATTGCTGGCGGATCACATCTTGTGATTGGGAAGTTGCCGCTAACAACAATAAGGCGGCGGTGATGAGGTACGGCTTTTTCATAAGAGTAACAAGGATCTTTGTAAGGAATGCGGACAACGATATAAAGTTATGATAACCATTACGGGAATTAAAGTTTTAGTCACTGAAATTGGATAGCCCAGGTACATTTTCGTAGGGAATACACGGCAAGTTTCAGGCCACGGAAGTTGATAAGGTCAACGGGGCATTTAAATTAGACCAAAACTTTAAGGAATGCAAGCGTTTATTGATTTTAGTTAACCGGGATTCCGGTTGAAGTAGATCGCATTGGCCTGTTGGGTGCAGGTGATCACCAGGTCGTTTATACAAACATGTGTTGGTACAGTCGTCGTATAATAGATCGCATCGGCTACATCTTCTGCTGTTAATGGCTGCAGGCCATTATAGATACTTTTGGCCGTGGCCTCATCACCTTTAAAACGAACCAGGGAAAATTCTGTTTCTGCGGCACCGGGATGAATACCGGTTACTTTAATATTATGCCGGAGAAGATCAATACGCATGGCTTTGGTCATAGCATCAACGGCAAATTTGCTGGCGCAATACATATTCCCTTTTTCATACACTTCTTTACCGGCTAATGAGCCAAGATTAATGATATGTCCTCCTTCACCTGTTGAAGCGTTTCTTTTCGCCATCAGTTGTGAAACGGCTTTGGCTACATACATGGCTCCTTTTACATTGGTATCGATCATCGTATTCCAGTCTTCCAGGCTGGCTTCTTCAAAATAGTCACGGCCCAGTGCCAGCCCGGCATTATTCACCAGCACATCTATGTTCTTCCATTCCGGTGGCAGGTTGCTGATGGAATCAAAGACTGCCTTTTCATCCCGCACATCAAAAGCCAGTTGCAATACAGCCACGTTGAATTTTTTCTCCAGCTGCTCAGCCAGTTCCTGCAGCCGTTCTGTTCTTCTTCCGTTTAATACCAGGTCATAACCGTTGGCTGCAAACTTCTCTGCACAGGCTTTTCCAAAACCGGCAGTGGCACCAGTGATAAAAACAATCTTTGACATAGACGTAAATAGTTAATAGCTCATAGCTCATAGCTCATAGCTCATAGCTCATAGCTCATAGCTCATAGCTCATAGCTCATTCATTGTTGCAGGAAGCAAGGTAAAATAAGTTTCTGGCCGGGAGTAATAATTTAGGCTTGAATACTACCTGATCAGGGTAACAGTTCCTTTCCGGAAATAAGGATTGCCGAGATAATCGGTTGCACTGACCATCCAGACAAATACATTAGTGGCCTGTTGCGATCCATTGATGCGGCCATCCCATCCTTGCCCATTCGTAGTAGTATGGAAAACCATTTGCCCCCAGCGGTTGTAGATGCGGAAATATTTGATCTCCCGCATACCAACAGCGATCGGCCGGATCACATCATTCAATCCATCATTATTAGGCGTAAAGGCGGTGGGAACAAATATCGAAGGAGCTGTCTTGAATATTTTTACATTGATAAAAGCAGAATCAGAACAGCCTGCTGCATTGAACACATCTACCCGGTAGCGGATATTATCAAAACTGCCGTCATAAACACCAATGGGATTGGCAATGGCTGGATTGCTGAGACCGGTGGAAGGTGTCCAGAGATAATTCACACCACCTTCTGCATTGAACTGCAATGGCTGGCCGATGATCACTGCTGTATCACGACCGGCAAACGGTCTTATTCTTGGTAATAAGGTGACCAGCACTGTATCATGACCGGGTTTGGGGCAGCCCCGGTTATCAAAACTTGAAAGCACATACTGCGTCGTCCGGGGAGGGGTGGCGACAGGATTCAATATGGTTGGGTTGCTCAGGTAATTCACCGGCGTCCAGGTGAAAGAGGATCCATTATGTGACCCGTTGAGTTGCCCCGGGGTATTATAGCAAATGGTGGTGTCGTTTCCTGCATTGGCAACGGGGTAGGGAACTGCAAATACATTGATATCCCTGGTGGCCCTGCAGGAACCAATAGTAGCGGTGACCGTATAGGTTTGCGTGTTACCTGCAATACCTACAGGGTTTTGAATCGTTGCATTAGAAACAGCAGGTGCCGGTGTCCATTGAAACTGTAATCCATCACTGCTGATCTGTAACTGCACAGGGTCGGTGGCGCAGATGGTGGTGTCCGCCATTTCATTTAGTGTTACAAAACCAACCACTCTAACTCTTACCGTATCCTGGTTGCGGCAGCCACTGTTCTCTAATTCGACCGTGTAAGTAGTGGTTACCGTTGGATTGACCGTGGGTGTCGCTGTATTCGGGTTAACAATATTAACAAGTGGTGTCCAGCTGAAATTACCGCTACCAATTGCCTGCAACTGCACATTATCGGTAATACAGATCAGCGTATCATTGAAAGCAACTGACAAAGGCGGCTTATCCAGCAGGTCGAGTACCTGTGTCACGGTATCAATACAACCCTTACTGCTGGTTACAATAAAATTGATCGTCTTGGGTCCGGGTCCCGGGTATTGCCAGGTTGGGTGCTGCTGACGGGAAGTATCTGCTAAAGTGGTAAGATCGCCAAAATTCCAGCTCCAACTGTTGACCGTACCATATACTGTTCTGGTTGTATCAATGAACTGTACCGGGTTCAGGTAACAAATACCTGCTGAAGTAAAACCGGGGAAGAAGCCGGGATATACTTTTACAATAGCAGTTGCAGAGTCAGAGCAAGGCTGGTTCAGGTTGGTAACTAATTTGATCGTATAAACACCCGTATCACTAAAAGTATGAGTGGGAGTTGCCAGTGTTGAAATGTTATTGGCACCGCTTGCAGGATCACCAAAACTCCAGTTATACGTATTGATCAGTGCACTCGGCGTATTATTGGCAAAAGTGAGAGTGTACCCATCACAGGTGATATACTCCGGGTTAAGTGTGGCAGTTGCCCTGTCACAATCACCCACTTTTATTTGCAGATCTTTTCGTTGTGTGGCAATGGTCACCCCGTTCCTGATCTCACTTACACAAACGGTGACCACATAAATACCGGCTGCGGGTGCAATACCCGAAAGTAAACCTGTGGATGTGTTAATGTTAATAGTAGAACCCAAAGGAGCTGAGCCATTAAATCCCCCCCCCGAATAAGGAACCCAGGAATACGGAGGGCCTGAAGGAGGATTAGGAGCAGGAGCACTGGATGTTCCACCTGTAAAAGCATCGCAGAATGAATATGAAAGTGCATCTCCATCATCATCCGTGGCTGCGAAACTATAACTGAATGCATTATTGGCACAAACAACTACAGTATCTGTTCCTATGAACCGTGCACTGTTATTGGCAGGTGCAGTGGCGAGGAATAAAGTACCGGGTATTTCTGCGGTATAAGTGGCACCTACCGAACTGGAGCCAATAAGGTTATTAATACCTGCTATTCTGCAGCAACGCTGGTAAGCAATGGTATATCCGCTTACGGTTCCCGGTAATGTAACGTCAAAACTGTAATAACCCACTTCGTAACAAACGGCAGGCGGGTTATTGATACAGGGATCCGGTGATCCCAAATTGAGTGTTGCCATTTGTGTGCGGGGTATGCTGGCAGACCAGACCATTACGCCGGTGGATCTGTCATAAATGGCAATCGGGGCACTGGCATCTAACTGGGCACCGGTAGAAAAACAATCCCGGTATAATTTTAAGGTCACCCGGTAGGTATAGTCGTTACCATTCTGGCTAATTAATGTATAAAACATTTCTCCCCCGGTAATATGGTTAGCAAAGGCAGGTACAGATAGAAAAAAGCTGATTGATATGAAGAGTAGAATTCGTTTCATTGATCGGATCGGTCAAAAATGTGTATCATATTTCAGATAAAAACTGCTCCAGGGCTTTATTACTTTTATCAGCTTCCTCCAGCATACCCATATGGCCGGAATAATTAAGCACATGAATGTACGATTTTCCGGGCAGATGACATTGCTCCAACACGTCTTTTATGGGAATGGCATTGTCCTCTTCACCCATAATAAAAAGCACCGGAACAGCACTGGTTTTCAAAAGATTGGTCCTGTCGGGCCGCTGCATCATTGCCTGGTAGTATGAAACGAGTGAGGGGGGTAAAAAGTTGCTCAAACCGGCTATTTGTTGGTAGATTAATTCGGGTCGCTCCTCTTTGGTCCGGGCCGAAAAGAGGTTGGGGGTGGCGGTTTTAAGGAATTCGAATGCTCCATGATCCCCGATAAAGGCGATACCTTTTTTCCGGGTGGCTTTCTTTTCTTCACTGTCTGCATAGGCAGAGGAATGAAAAAGGCCAAAGCCATTCAGCATTTCCGGGTATTTTTCAGCAAATGCGAGGGTGATATAACCACCCATGCTATGACCGATGAGGGTGCATTTTTCGATTCTTTCTTTATCCAGTATTTGTTTGATCACTTCCGCCATACCTTCCATACTCATATCGTCAATCATGGCTGATTGGCCGGAGCCCGGTAATTCAGGTATGATCAGTTGATACGAATCCTTTAAAAACTCAACCTGGTTATTCCACACATCACTGTTCTCCCCGAAGCCATGCAGGAGTACAACGGGTTGGCCGGTACCAACTACTTCATAACGAAGCAGATTTTGTTGTATTATTATTTGTTTTTTCATTTTTTGCCACTGAATCGCTGAGGCACAGAAAACAGGTACTGAATTATTTAGTGTTTCAGTGTCTGCGTGGTTTTACATAGTTTTTCATTTTTTGCCACTGAATCGCTGAGGCACAGAAAACAGGTGCTGAATTATTCAGTGTTTCAGTGTCTCAGTGGCTTGATAACATCAAAATACCACTCTTTTAATTTCCAGTTTCATTCTCCCAAAGTTTAAAATTAAACCAACTTTGCAACCAGAGCATCGTAAATAATTAATTGTTTGGGCATAATCTTCTTCAGCGATCCCTCCTTCTTTAGCCTTTATTTCAACAATCACTTTATCGAAAACAACAAAATCTGCAAAAAACCGGTGAGGAAGAATCACTTCTTTATACTGTATCTGGTATTCTTTTTCCCTTTCGAAAGAAATAGCCTGTTTACGGTATTCATATTCAAAAGCATCTTTGTAAACAATTTCCAGGAAGCCAGCTCCTGATAGCCGGTGTATCTCAATTCCCGTTTTAATGATCTGCTCTGTTTCATCCTGGAGTGGGTACTGTTCCGGATTGAAGTTTTTCTTTTCCATAATGTTTATTTTAATGGTTAAGGCTTTTATGTCTTTACAAGAAAAATACCTCCAGTAGTTCAGTGTTTCTGTGTCTCAGTGGCCTTTTTTGAAATGAAGTGACTTCTTACAATAATGATACCTAATACTGGTATCAGCGCTGTATTGAGTTGCTGCGGCAACATAAACCAGGCACCCAGTAATATAAGACTATAAAAAAAGATAAAACGGAAATAGAAAGCTACCCATTCTTTTTTACTGAAAAGAAAAAAAGCAGCAACAGCATGTGTTGGCAACGCCCAGAGCAGGTTAAAGTTATTCCTGCACATGGCATGTTCGGTGCCAACCCACATGAATACTAACAATATGCCCAGCAGTCCGAGGATAAGAAAAAAACAAAAATCGAATAGCTTAAAAAAGACAGGGTAGGAATGTTGTTTCAATAAACTCAGTGCCGTCACCAGCAGGAATAAAAAAGCGAAGACCAATACCGGTGTAAAAAATGATTCGTCATTGCGGTTGACTGCAGCAGGCAATAAACTGTTCTTTTCAGTGACCAGTTTTTTATTCCCGGATGCAGCACTGTCAAAAGCCATCAGTAAATAATCGGGTAAAAACATAGCTTCCCGGTTATCAATTTTTTTATCTAACGGGCTTCCGAGTAAAATATCAATACCCAACTGGCTCCAGTATTGGCCGCCTTTTTCCAAATAATCATGTATCAGGTTTCTGAAAGTTGTATTCTTGCCCGGTAAAATATTCGTGGTTTGTAACGGGCTCCCTGTTACTTTTTCGATCATATCCCGGAGACGGGTGGTGCAGTTGTCGTAATTGAAATCGTAGCGATAATATTTGTTTTCTTCTTTCGCATTTTCAAAAAGAGCAGCTACTAATTTTTGTTTTTGTTCGCAACTAAGGTTGAGCACCTGTTCGGTTACTCCTCTTTTAAAATAATCATATTCCGCCAGGAAATTATTCAGTTCATCAATGGAAACAAAGTAGAGCAACTTGCCCTGTACAAATTTTTTATAGAAGCCGGGATCATTAAAATCGAAGGTGCCGTAGTTGAAAACAATATCAGTACCGGCATTATCATCTGTTACACGGATGGCACTGTGGCCAAAGGAAGAATACAATTCTTCACCCGGTGTGCAGGTCAGCAGGCTGATGGTCAGCTGGCAACTATCTGTTGTTGGTTCGGTTGCGGTTTGTGCTGAACTGAATAAAGAGACCAGTAAGCTTATTAAACCGAAGAGTTTTTTCAAAGAAAATTATTTTGGTAAAAGTATTGGTTAACACCGGTGATACCAACCGGGAATATTTCCATAAAAATAAAGTTTTATGGAAAAGCAAAATTGCAAAGTCTCATTCCTAAAAGTTAAACCATGGATACCAACAAAATTCTCTCTGCCGACCTGCTTGACCTGGTCTTTGATGACAGGAACAAAGCCTACGGAGCGTATGATCTCCGCAAAACCTATTCAACCCGTATCAAAAAGTCATTGCTGATAACCGTATCAGTAGTGGGACTTGCATTTACAGGAGCTGCGATTGTATCTTCTGTCAGCCCGAAACCGAAGGATGATATGAAGATCACCGAGGTGACCATTTCTGAAATTACCCCGGAACAGGAACAACTGCCGGAACCCGAACTTCCGCAGCCTGAACCGGAGCCACAGGTAAGAACAGAGCAATTTACAGAATACAATATTGTCCCTGAGGATGAAGTAGAAGAACCTGCGCCTGAACAGACAGACTTTGATGCTGCTAAAATCGATCTGAAAACTAATGATGGTGTTGATGACGATGGAACAGCGATTCCTGATAAGCCTCTTGATGATGGCAAAGGTATCATTGATGTGCCTAAAAATCCGGAACCCGATATTTTTGAGAAAGTGGAGATCGATGCAAAATTTGCCGGTAACTGGGAAAAATTCTTAACCAGGAACCTGGACCCGAACACACCTGTTGATAATGGCGCTGCTCCCGGTAATTATGTGGTGCTGGTGCAATTTGTAGTAGATGTGGACGGATCGGTGAGCCAGATCAAACCAATCTCTAATGTTGGTTATGGTATGGAAGAAGAAGCCGTAAGAGTATTGAGGAAAGCGGAGAAATGGGTACCAGCCTATCAGAATGGGAAATATGTGAAAGCCCGGCGCACACAAAAGATCGTTTTCCAGGTGCTGGGAGATGAATAAAAGAATCGCAATAGTATAAGTTGTAAGTTTCCTGCCTGCTGTGTGAAAACACATTTGAAAATTCGCAGAACGGGAACTTACAACTTATGTTTTTATCTTCTGCTGTAGTTCGGTGCTTCCTTGGTGATCTCGATATCATGTGCATGGCTTTCCCGCATACCTGCATTGGTGATCTTGATGAAGGTGGCTTTCTTTAATTCAGCCAGGCTCTTTGCACCGCAATAACCCATACCGGCTCTTAGCCCCCCAACATATTGATACACGATCTCTTTTAATGTTCCTTTATATGCCACACGGCCTTCAATTCCTTCCGGTACAAATTTCTTGACATCGTCTTCCACATCCTGGAAATAACGGTCGCTGCTGCCGGTGGCCATCGCACCGAGTGAACCCATGCCGCGGTATTCTTTGAATTTTCTTCCTTCATAGATGATGGTCTCGCCGGGGCTTTCTTCTGTTCCGGCAAACACACTTCCCATCATCACACAATCAGCACCGGCTGCCAATGCTTTCACCATATCACCGGTATAGCGGATACCACCATCAGCAATGACGGATACATTTTTACCTTTTACGGCACTGGAAGCTTCCATTACTGCTGTTAGTTGCGGTACACCTGCACCGGCTACAATCCGGGTGGTACAAATGGAGCCAGGCCCGATACCCACTTTTATGGCATCAGCCCCTGCTTCTGCTAAGGCTTTTGCACCGGCCGCTGTTCCAACATTACCGGCAATGACATTTATCTTTTTAAAATTCTTTTTTACATTTTTCAGTGCAGTGATCACTCCTTTGCTATGGCCATGGGCACTGTCTAAGGCAATTACATCCACACCCACTTGTTGCAAGGCTGCCACCCGGTCCAGCATATCTTTAGTTATCCCTACTCCGGCACCCACTAATAGACGTCCATACGCATCTTTAACCGCATTTGGAAAACTTTTCAATTGCAGGATGTCACGATAAGTCAGCAAGCCGGTCAGTTTTCCATTCTTATTTACTACAGGGAGTTTTTCTACTTTATGCTGTCGGAGAATGATCTCGGCTTTCTTCATATCTGTTCCTTCCGGAGCCGTGATCAGGTTATCCTTCGTCATCACTTCACTCACTTTTCTTCTCGGGTCATCTTCAAAACGGAGATCACGGTTGGTGAGATTACCTACCAGCTTTCCTGTTTTATCAATGATGGGAATACCACCGATCTTATTTTCTCTTACCAGGCGCAATGCATCACCCACGGTTGCATCCGGCATCAGGGTGATGGGGTCGAGGATCAAACCGCTTTCACTTCTCTTTACTTTCCGCACCTGCTCCGCCTGTTTTTCAATACTCATATTCTTATGCAGGATGCCGATACCACCTTCTCTTGCCAGCGCCATAGCGAGTGAAGCTTCTGTTACCGTATCCATGGCTGCCGAAAGCAGGGGCACATTCAGGATGATATCTTTAGTGAGGCGGCTCTGGATATTGACATCACGGGGCAGCACTTCGCTGTAGCCGGGTTGTAACAGCACATCGTCAAACGTGAGGCCTTCACCGAAAAATTTAGAAGAATTTGTTGTTGCGGGGGGAGTATTTCTTGTTGCCATGTGCAAAGATAGGGTGGGGAACATATTTGTTCCAAATCGGCTTAGCGGATCAGCATCACCGTCCCTTTCTGAAATATTTTCTTGCCCGAATCCCGGTGTGTGTAGCTGAGCATCCAGACATAAACACCGGAAGCCTGCTCCACACCATTCAATTTGCCATTCCATTTACTTCTCCAGTCCCGGGAGTAGAATACCAATTGCCCCCAGCGGTTATATACTTTGAAATCAAGATTATCGGCTTTCAGTGCATTATAGGGCCAGAAGAAATCATTCAACCCGTCATTATTCGGGGTAAAGGCAGTGGGCACATCGATATAGCAATGGTTCAGTACGGTGAGTGTATGCGTGGCACTGTCAACACAGCCCAGCGTATTATTGTAGGCTAATAATTTCACCGTATAGTAGGCTTCCGTTGCCAGTGTTGGAAAACTAACCGGTGCCGGATCTTTTTGGGTGCTGTTAGCGATCAGATCGAATTTCCATTGCCAGGCATCAATTTGCCCCGTGCTGGTATTGATAACTTCTAATTTATCTTCCGGGCAAATAATGGCAGGCATCGTAAAAGAAGCTCTTACTTCATTGTCAAGAACAAGCGTCTGGCTGGTTGTATCGCTGCAAACACCATTGCTGACGATCAGTTGAATCGTATTGGTGCTGGTAGCCGGAAAAACAATAGTATGTGATTGCGTACGGACTGGAGCCCCATTATTAAAAGTCCAGTTCCAGTTGTTCACATCATGAGCTCCATCATGGTTAAAGGTGATCCTGTTCTCCCGGCAGGATAGTACCTGTGTATAATTGAAAGCAGCAGATACGGTATCCTCTGCCCGGAACGAAAGTGTTTGAACAGGTGTTTGCTGCCCGCATTCATCAATTAATACTGTTCCGTCATTACCGGCTTTTAACGTGACCTGGTAAGTTCCTTTGTTATAAATGGGCGATGCAAAGTGAACCACCACATAATCCGTTTTTCCATTCACACAATTACCATTGGCAGATGCAACGGTAACAGGGCTGGGCCCGGTGACGGAGAAATCACTTCCGTTGGCTGCAATACTGTTACAGCTGATCTTTTTGGGGAAATAAATTTTTATCGAATCAGGCGCACATCCCACACGGCCAATACTGTCGGCAAAAATGGGTTGCGGAATAAAATACTGGAAGGGCACCTGTTCATTTTGCGGAATGGAAGAACCACAGATATCAAGCAGTGTATTGGCATCTGAACCATTATTGATCACTAATTGATAATTACCGTTGGGTAACGGGGCAGCTAATGTAAGGGTGATGGAATCCAAATCGAAGCCGGAAGAACAACTGCTGGCAACAGCACCAATTACCGTTGTTACCGCAGGTAATAAACTGAATTCCGTTCCTCCTGCTGTCAGGCTGTTACATCTTATTTTCTTATTCAGCTTCAGGGTGATCTTTGTACCATCACAATCAGCTTTGGCTGTTTGCAGATGCGGCTGTGTGGGATCGGTGATAACAGCAGTACCACCACCGAAAGAAAGGGTATACCCACTTTGTGTATCTGAAAAATGGCTGATCATTAGTAAATACTGGTGGCCAACAATCAGCGTTGGCATGGCTGCAAATGTGGGTACATTATCTGAAGGGACAGATCCGCATTGGATAGTGCTTGCCCCGGTGGCGGAGGCACCTGTTGGCCCGTAAGTGCCGGACCAGTTGCCGGTAACTACAATATTGGTATTGGTGAAAATCTGGTTGGGGTCAAGACCTGTAATATCGTATAACTGCCAGTCATAATCTTCATTGGCAGCCAGCGGGGTAATTACAAAACCTAATGAGCCTGCCACATAACAGGTGAATTTGTAGAAGAACGGATTTTTGTTTTCATACAATGCGCCGCCGGGTACATTAGAACAACCGGGTACGAACATGCTGTTGGTATTGCAAAGCGGAACAGAGTTTTGGGTAAATGTGGTGGTGCCGCAAACAGGAAAAGCGGTGGAAGGTGTTTGTCCTAAGGTGGTGCAGGGCTGGGCCATTACATTACCTGTCCATAAAACGAACAACAAAATAGCGATAGAAAAACTGACTTTATTAAACCGGCTCATCGGGATATGCAACAGTTGATTTTTTGGATAAAAAAGCTATGACAACAAAATAACCCAATCTGTTGCCTCCATTGATCAGGCAAGCTGATAAAGTTTACCCGGCAAAGATAATATCAGGTTTTGTAATTCAAGGCTTAATACAGCAGCGGCAACCGCACTGCTGCTGAGACCGCTGCGCAGGTTGATCTCATCAATATTAACAGTTTCTTTTTCATTCAGGATACCAATGATGATCTTTTCATCGGGAGTCAGTTCGATGAAAAGCTCTTTTTGCCTTTTTCTCTCTTTAGAGTTTTTAGCCTTTTCTTCCCAGCCCATTACCTGCAGCAGTTCTTCCGCATCAGTGAGCAGCATGGCTTTGTTGTTTTTGATAAGATAATTACACCCCGCACTTTTACTATCGGTCACTTTTCCGGGGAGGGCAAAAACATCTTTGTTGTAGCCATTGGCCAGTTCGGCAGTGATCATACTGCCGCCTTTGATACCTGTTTCAATAACGATCGTGGCATCACACATGCCAGCCACAATACGGTTGCGGGTCGGGAAATTATGTTTATCGGGATTGGTGCGGCTTCGGAATTCGGTGAGTAGCCCGCCGTTTTTGGCCATGTCTTTGGCCAGTGCTGCATGTTGAGGAGGATAGATCTGGTCGAGCCCATGTGCCAACACCCCAATGGTCGGTAAATTGTTTTTTAATGCTGTTTTGTGAGCAATGGCATCAATGCCATAAGCAAGTCCGCTGACCACCAGGATATGTTGTTCCGCCAGGTCCTTGATGAGTTTTTCAGTTACCTGCTTGCCATAGTCTGTGTGATTTCTTGTTCCCACCACAGCAATGATCTTTGCCGTATTCAGGTCAGCCGTGCCCTTGTAAAATAATAATTCAGGGGAATCGTAACAATTCAATAAACGTTGCGGGTAGGCTGCGTCAGTAATAAATAAAGGGCGGATGGAATATTTTTCAATGAATTTTATTTCTTCTTCTGCTTCATTGAAGCGTTCAAATCCTTTGATGGCTGCTGCTCTTATTTCACCAATGCCTTCAATATTTTTTAAGGCCGTTGCTTTTGCTTTGAAGATGGATTCAGCCGTGCCGAATTGCTCCACCAGTATCTTGGCTTGTACAGGGCCGATATTCGGAGTAAGGGACAAGGCGATCTGGTATAGCAGGTCGTTGCTCATTGCTTCCTTAAAAATAAAGCAATCAGGAATAATGGGATAACTGAATTTTCAAATCACTGGCCCGTTACTTTCATTTCTGTGCGGCGGTTCTTTGCCCGGCCTTCTTCGGTTGTATTAACGGCTACGGGTTTTGTTTCTCCATAACCTTTCGCTACCAGCCTGGTGGCAGCAATTCCTTTACCGGTTAAATAAGTAACGACCGCTTTTGCCCGGTTATTCGACAGGGCCAGGTTATCGGCCGGTTTACCTGCATTATCGGTATGGCCACTGATCTCAATTTTAAGAGAGGGATTCTCATTCAATAATTGCACTAACCGGTCCAGTTCAATTTGTGAAGCAGGTTTCAGGTCAAATTTATTAACATCGAAAAAAATATTGTTCAGTACGACAGATGCATTGACCTCTATCGGTTGCAACCCGATATTTTTTTCATATACCGAATCAGGGGATGACTGTGTCAATGAAAAATTATCGGAGTAAAATAAATAACCTTTCCTGTTTACGTTGAACGCATAATCTTTTCCCACCGGCAGGGTGATGAGATAGTTACCCGTTTCATCTGTTTGCACTTTGGATAAAGGCTCTTTGGCAGTGAGATCGATCAGCTCAACGGCAGAGGGCAGCCCTTTTTTTGTTTTGGTATCAAAGACCTGCCCTTTTACCCATAATGTTTTATAAGGACGAACATCTTCTCTCAATTCAAAACTGTAAATATCAAGACCGCCCTTGCTGTCGCTCCTGTCGCTGGAGTAATAAGCTGTTTTCCCATCGGAGGAAATAAATAATGTTCCTTCCTGGCTGATGGTATTAATTGGGTATCCCAGGTTGACGGGGTTGCTCCAGGCTCCATTTGGTCCTTTTCTTGCATAGTACAGGTCGGCATCTCCATAGCCGGGATGACCATTGGAAGTAAAGTAGAATGTTTGATTATCTGCATGAATAAACGGGCATTGTTCATCAGCAGGAGTATTGATGCCGGGCCCCATATTCTCCGGGTCACTCCATTTGCCGTTGGCTTGTAAATGCGAAACATAGATATCACTGCCGCCATAACCGCCGGGAACACGGCTGGCAAAATAAAGATATCTTTTATCCGGAGATAAGCAAGGCTGCGATTCCCAGAATTCTGAATTGATCCTGCCGCCAAGATTCACTGCTTCGCTCCAGCCTTTATCAGTTAGGTAAGATATATATATATCACAACTGCCAAAACCATCTCTCCTGTTACAGGCCGTAAAGACCAGCCATTGCCCGTCCTGCGAAATATTTTGTGCGCCTTCGTTTTCCGGCGTATTGATATCGCCTTCCATGGGAGTGGATGGTCCCCAGGTACCATTCTTGTTTTTGCTGTAATAAAAATCTTCGTTGAAATTCCTGATCCGTCTTGTAAAAACCAATTCACTGTTATCAATGGTCAGCGATGGGAAATATTCAGATTCTTTGCTATTGATATTATCGCCGATATTTTGCGGGGCAAATACATAATTCTTATTAGTATTCTTTTTTGCATAATCAACTGCAAATTCAAAACTCTTTTTCCGGAATTCGCCTGATCTCCGGGTATTGGGGTTTAGTTTTTCTGCTGATAAAAGAATATTGATATTGTTCAGTGCTTTTTCAAATTCGCCTTTGCCGGCCAGGGCGATCGAATAGGGGAGGCGGTATTCAAAGGAGAAAACAGAGTCGATCGCAAACGCTTTTTCATAAGCGCCGATGCAATCATCGTATCTTTTATAATCGCTGTAAATAACCGCCTGCAATAAATAGGCGTCCATATACCGTGGCTCTTTCTCGAGGGCCTGTTTGAGCAAGGGTAAAGCATCCAATCCTTTTCCATCCTCTACTTTAGCGAGAGCTTCGTTGAAAAACCCAACAGCTTTTTTATTGATTTTGGTGGCATCGTAGGGCTGTGCTGTCAAAAAACCAGGACTAAAAAAGAAAGCAATGAGCAAGGCAAAAGAGAAGAGGTGTTTCATGAACAGGAATTGTTGATTTTCAATAACGAATCTAAACCAATTTTATTCCTGTAAAAGAAGAAAAAAAAAGAATAAAGGTTGCCCGGTCAGGGTACATTGATGTATTTGTGCAACTGAAGGCTCAGTTCCCATTGCGGGTTGGCCTTGATGTAATCAATGATCAGCGGTGTCACCTGCGCTGCTTTGTCCCATTCGGGTTGCAGGTAAAGCTTGCAGGAAGGTGACACCAAAGCGGCATATTTCTCCGCCCATTCAAAATCAGATTTATTGAAGATGACTACTTTCAATTCATTGGCATGAGGAACTACTTCAGGCAATGGGGCTTTGAATTTTTTAGGGGAAAGACAGAGCCAGTCCCATTTGCCGCTTAAAGGATGTGCACCGGAGGTCTCAATATTGGTTTGCAGACCGGCAGCTTTCAATGCGGCGGTCAATTCATCCAGATTATGCATCAACGGTTCACCGCCGGTGATGACAACCAGCTCTGTTGAAGTCTTCTTTACTTCAGCAACTAAGTTGGTAATTTCAATTTTGGGATGTTTTTCAGCATCCCAGCTGTCTTTTACATCACACCACACACAACCTACATCACAACCACCGAGGCGAATAAAATAAGCAGCCCTTCCCTGGTGAAAACCTTCACCCTGCAGGGTATAAAAATGCTCCATTACCGGTAGCGCCGTGGTATGAATTTTCCCGCTGGTCATTTTCACTTTATCCTTGATGTAATAATCTTTAATTTTTTAGCAGGCAGGACCTGAAGGTATTTTTCATTAGTGCTGCAATGGTCATGGGACCAACGCCGCCCGGTACGGGGGTGATCCAGGAAGATTTGGGGGCTACTGATTCAAACTGCACATCACCTTTCAGTTTAAAACCCGATTTCCGGGTACTGTCTTCTACTCTTGTGATACCGACATCAATAACAATGGCACCTTCTTTCACCATATCAGCGGTTACAAATTCAGGACGACCCAGTGCTGCAACTATAATATCGGCCTGCAAACAAAATGCCTTCAGATCTTTTGTTTGTGAATGACAGATAGTGACGGTGCAATTCCCGGGAATGGTATTGCCGCTTAATAAAACACTCATCGGTCTTCCGACAATATTACTCCTGCCGATCACTACGGCATGTTTTCCTTTTGTATCGATCTTGTAATGTTCCAGTAATAACATGATACCATGCGGAGTGGCAGGAATAAAAGTGGGCAGGCCCTGTACCATCTTTCCTACATTCACCGGGTGAAAACCATCTACGTCTTTATCCGGCTCAATAGTATCAATCACTTTTTGTTCAGTGATATGTTTGGGTAAAGGAAGTTGAACTAATATTCCGTCCACATCCGGATCGTTGTTCAATCCTTCAATGGTTTCGAGTAATTTATTTTCAGTGATTTCTTCTTCCATCCTGATCAGGGTGGATTTGAACCCCACTTCTTCACAGGCTTTCACTTTAGCTGCCACATAGGTTTCGCTGGCACCATTTGTACCCACCAGGATGGCAGCCAGGTGAGGTACTTTCTTGCCTTCAATGGCTAATTGGGCCACTTCAATTTTCAATTCATCCCGGATGGCCTGTGATGCTTTTTTGCCGTCTAAAATTTGCATGGCGCAAAGGTAGCGGCATCACCCGTGCAGCCCAAATAGATCCTGTTTTTATTTTGTTACCACAAAGCTTCCCTGTATCTTAATAGTCAAATTAACTGCTGTTGCGAAACGTAGTTTTTTTAGTAAACCTTATCTGCTTTACCCTGGCCGCCCAAAGTCAAACACTTCGCCGCCCGGTGGCAGCACCTTATGCAGGCTTTGGTGCTTATAGTATTCAGCATGCAGATGTTTTTTCATTTACTTCCAATCCGGCATCACTGGCGCAATTAAAAAATGCAGCAGCGGGTGTATATGCCGAGCGAAGATTCTTACTTAGTGAACTCAGTAATTACGAGGCAGTGACGGGAATAACAACAACTTCTGGAAATTTCGGGTTGAATATGGCTTATTCGGGTTTCAGTGATTATAATGAAACCAAACTGGGGTTAGTGTATGGAAGAAAACTGGGTACCAGACTGGACATTGGTGCACAGTTCAATTATAACAGTATTCGTATTGCCGGTTATGGAAATGCAGCTGCGGTAAGTTTTGAAATAGGTTCGGTATTGCACTTCACCGAAAAATTACATGCAGGGATACATATCAACAACCCTGTGGGCGGAAAATTTGGAAAAGAGCAGGCCGAAAAACTGCCTTCTCTTTATACACTGGGATTGGGCTATGAAGCATCGGATAATTTTTTTGTCAGTACAGAAATAATAAAGGAAGAAGATCAGCCTGTCAATGTAAATGCCGGTTTTCAATACAGGATCATTCCGCAATTACTGGCCAGGGCGGGAGTATCTTCTGCCACTACCTCGGGTTGGGCGGGTGTTGGGCTATCCTGGAAATCATACCGGCTGGATATTACATCCGGCTATCATCCGCAACTGGGATTTACACCCGGCTTGTTGTTGCTTATTAATTTTAAAGAGAAAGAAAAGTGAGATGGTTGCTGGTCATATGGATTTTTATTCATTGTATATTACCAACCGCTTGTGCACAGGAAATACCTGTTAACACTGAACAGCAGTTAGAGAATCTCACCGATGCAGACCAGGCAGAAACAGAAGATGATTCTTATTTACAGCAACTGGAATATTTCAGAAAAAATCCTGTAAATCTGAATTCAGCTGATGCTAATGAATTAAAGGACCTGAGGGTACTGACTGACCTGCAAATTGAGAATCTTATCAGTTATCGCCGCCTGTTTGGAAAGTTGATCAGCCTGTATGAGTTGCAGGCTGTTCCTGCCTGGGATATTAACACCATCAAAAAGTTATTGCCATTTATAACCGTTACGACTAATGTTACATTAACTGAACAACTGAGCTCCCGGTTTAAAGATGGTGAGCATAGCCTGTTGTTTCGTTTGTCGCAGATATTGGAAAAATCAAGAGGATTTGACAACGCCTCAACGGGTACAAGATACCTCGGCAGCCCGCAGCGGTTATTTTTCCGCTACCGGTATTCCTATAAAAATTTATTGCAGTATGGAGTAGTGGCGGATAAAGATGCGGGAGAACAATTTTTTAAAGGGACGCAGCGAAAAGGATTTGATTTTTATTCTTTCCATTTGTTTGCCAGGAAAATGGGACTGATACAGGCAGTAGCTATCGGCGACTTTACGGTGAACATGGGGCAGGGGTTGATACAATGGCAAAGCCTGGCCTTTAAAAAAAGTGCTGAGGTGCTCGGAGTGAAGCGGCAATCACCTGTATTGCGGCCTTACAATTCGGCCGGCGAATTTTATTTTCACCGGGGTGCAGGCATTACTATTAAGCAGGGGAGATGGGAAACAACCGTATTTGCATCTATAAGAAAACTGAGCGCCAATTTCGCAACCGATACCCTGAATAAGGAAGATTTTGTTTCTTCCTTTTTGAATAGCGGTTATCACCGGACGGTAAGTGAAAATGAAGACCGGAATAAACTGACCCAGACTTCTTTTGGCGGCAATATATTGTATCGTGGTGATCGCTGGCATATCGGGCTGAATACGGTGTATTATCAATTTTCAAGGCCGGTGCAAAAACGGGACGAACCCTATAATTTATATGCTGTCAATGGCAAAACCTGGCACAACCTAAGTGTTGATTACAGTTATACCTATAAAAATCTCCATTTCTTTGGAGAAGCAGCCGTTGCTAAAAATTCAGGTAAGGCATTTGTGAATGGGTTATTAGTCAGTGTTGACCCACGGGTGGATATTTCTTTTGTGCAACGAACCATAGCCGCTTCTTACCAGGCTGTCTATGGTAATGCTTTTACCGAAAATGCTTATCCCGCCAATGAAACCGGTTTTTATTCAGGTATCAGTATCCGGCCGGCGAATGGGTGGAAGCTGGATGCCTATGCGGATATTTTTAAATTTCCCTGGCTGAAATATTTAGTGGATGCTCCCAGCCGGGGTACTGATTTCCTGGCACAACTAAGTTATACAGCAAACCGCCAGTTTGAGATTTATACACGTTTCCGGAATGAATCAAAACAAACCAATCAAACAGGCAACATATCAACAACCAACTTCCTGGTCAATTTACCCCGGCAAAGCTGGCGGACACAGTTTAGTTATAAAGTAAAGAATGTGCTGTCATTAAGGAACAGGGTTGAAGCACTGTGGTATGACAAGCTGGGGAATAACCGGGAAACCGGCTTCCTTATATATAATGATATTATTTACCGACCGGTGCTACAGCCCTTTTCTGGTATATTAAGGCTGCAATATTTTGAAACGGATGGTTATAATTCAAGGATTTATGCCTACGAGAACGACCTGCTCTACAGTTACTCAATACCTGCTTTTTTTGATAAAGGGTGTCGTTATTACCTGCTTATTAACTATGATATAGATAAAAAACTATCTTTTTGGCTTCGCTTTGCCCAAACTGTTTACCCCGGAAAACAGTCGGTTGGTTCGGGATTAGATGAGATAAAAGGTAACCGGAAAACGGAGCTTAAGGCACAGATTAGGTGGATATTATGATCAATACTAATGGGTGTTTAGTTTTTTTTTAACCCCATTAAGTATTTGTTAAAAAAACCGTTACTTTAGCGCAGCAAAAATCATGGTTAAGGTGTCTCTATTAATGCCTTAGGTTTTTGTAAGGACGGTTCTCGTTGAAAATCAATGAATTTAATTTAAAAACTAACGTTACATGAGAAAAATTGCATCATTGCTAACGATGCTGATGTTAATCAGTACATTGGCATTTGGTCAAAATCGTACCATTTCCGGTACGGTGACCGATGAAAAGGGCGACCCATTGCCCGGAGCATCTGTAAGGATCAAAGGAACCCGCACAGGTGTAGCTGCAGATAATAACGGCCAATTCCGCATTCAGGCCAAAACAGGAGATGTGCTTGTGGTATCTGGTGCCGGATTAAAAGAAACAGAAGCTACAATCGGAGCCGGTAACTCGGTTACTATTGCTGTAACAAGAGAAGTGATTTCCGGGACGGAGGTAGTTGTAACATCTTTGGGTGTTAGCCGCCAATCAAAAGAGATCGGTTACTCAACTGCTAAAGTAAAAGCATCAGAGCTTACCCAGGCCAAAGTTGTAAACCTGCAAAATGGTTTGACGGGTAAAGTATCTGGTTTGAACGTTCAGACAGTAAACAGTGGCGTATTTGGTGATACCAGGATCACACTCCGTGGTATTCGTTCTTTGACCGGTAATAACCAGCCAATGCTGATTGTGGATGGTGTGCCTATTTCTTTAGGTTACCTGAACTCAATCAACCCGAACGACATCACCGATGTAACAATTTTGAAATCTGCTTCTTCTACTGCTATCTATGGTCCTGATGGTGCTAATGGTGCCATTGTGGTGTCAACCAAAAGAGGAAGCCGTACAAAACCCCAGGTTAGTGTTGGTCATACCGTTCAGATTGAAAGAGTATCATATATGCCAGAACTGCAAACACAGTTCGGTTCCGGTTCTTCAGTGGATGCTTTCGGATATGGTGTATATGACCCCGTAGAGAACCAGGGCTATGGTGATGAATTTGATGGTTCTATCCGTCAGATAGGACGTGATGGCCCCAATGGTGAAAAATACCTGGTTTCTTACGAAGCCCGCCCTGATGAAAAAAGGAAATTCTGGAATACGGGTGTAACTAACCAGACAGACGTTTCTTTCTCAACCGGTGATTTTTATATGAGTGCACAAAACGTATTGATCCAGGGTATTATGCCAAAAGATATCAATCGCAGGATTTCATTACGTATGAATGCCTCTAAAGAATATGGAAGGTTCAAAGCTTCTTATAACCTGAACTATACAAAAGGTAACTATGATGTGACTGCCGGTTCCAGCTTTGGTAACGGCCGCGACTTCACCGTTTACTGGAACCTTATCAACAGCCCGATGCAGATTCCCCATACAAGGTTTAAAGACTGGAGAAACGATTATTTCTCCAGCCCCGATGGTTATTTTAATGACTATTATTCTAATCCATACTGGGCGATCGATAATTTCAGAAACGTAGGCCGCAGCGAAGACATCTTCGGTAATGTGGAATTCAATCTGAAAGCAACAAACTGGCTGAATTTTACCTACCGTTTAGGAGCCACTGTTTCGAATGGTACTTTTAAAGCTACCCAGGGTGCACTTAATTACAGCCTGTTCACGAAAGCAAGTGGTAAATCAATTGCACAATCAGGAGATCTTGTTGCACAGGTATTTGATGGATCCTCCACTTCCAGCCGTGTAAACTCTGAATTATTCGCTACTGCCCGTAAGAGTTTTGGCGATTTCAAATTAGAAGCATTGGTTGGTCAGTCATTCCGCGAAACAAATGCTAAGAATGTAAGCGTATCAAGTAATAACCTGACGTTCCCAAGTCTTTTTAACATCATTGGCCGTAAAGGTGAACCCGGTGCTACAGAAAGTAATTCTAAAACAAGGTTACAGCGCTTCTTCGGTAAATTATCCCTGAACTACAATGGTTGGGCTTTTGCCGAAGTGACCGGGAGTTATGATATAGATAGCCGGTTGGCTTATTTCTATGACTATGATTTTGATAATATCAGTTATTTCTACCCGGGTGGTAACGTTTCATTCGTACTGAGTGAGGCAATTCCTGCCATTAAGAAAAGCAATGTAATCTCATTCCTGAAAGTCAGGGGTGCTTTATCTAAAACCGGTAACGTGAACCTGGGCGCACAGAGTCTGGAGAATACCTATGGTTTAGGTGGTGGCTTCCCTTACGGAACACTTGTAGGATATACATCAGGTAATACCCTGCGTCAGAGCAGTTACAAACCTGAGTTTATCCTGAATAAAGAAGCTGGTTTTGAAATTGGTTTCCTGAAAAACAGGGTTAACCTGGAAGCAACTGTTTACAGCCAGGAGAACACTGACCAGATTGTGCAGGTGGCTTATTCCGGTGCAACAGGGTTTACAAGTGCTTTACTGAATGCAGCTTCCTTCACTAACAAAGGATTTGAAGTGGATCTGAAACTGACACCGCTGGTGAAACTGGGACAGGTGAACATTGACTTTAAAGCCAACTATACTTATCAGACGAATGAGGTGACCAAAATTGTTGAGGGTGTGGATGAACTGGGTATCGGCAATGGCAACTTCGTTATAGTAGGGTTACCTGCATACACATTCAAGTTGACAGATTATGTACGTGATGATCAAGGTCGTGTGATCGTTAACACCAGCACAGGTTACCCAACCGTTGACCCGGTTACCAAAAACTTTGGCCGCACACAACCCAAGCATATAATCGGTCTCAGCCTCAATGTTAACTATAAGGGCCTTGCCTTCAGTGCTGTTGCGGATTACCGTGGCGGTAACCAGATATGGACTGGTAACCTCGGTACTGCGATGGATTTCTCAGGTATCTCCAAACGAAGTGGTCAAAACGGACGGCAGCCTTTTGTGTTCCCGAATTCCTCCTACTTTGATGGCACCAAGTATGTTCCCAACACAGATATCTATACAGTAAGTGGTGGATATAATTTCTGGTCACAGGCTATCAATACCAATGCGAACACTAACTACCTGGTAGATGGTTCGTTCTGGAAAATCAGGGAAATGAGCTTAAGCTACAACCTGCCCACTAAATGGTTAGGCTTTACAAAAAATGCAATTAAAGGTGTGAACGTTGCATTAACAGGAAGAAACCTGTTCATGTTCCTTCCAAAGACAAACGAGTGGACCGACCCTGAATTTTCGAATACAACGGGTAATGCCCAGGGTATTAGTGGTCTGGATAACATTCCCCCAACAAGAATTTTTGGTCTTAGTGTAACAGCATCACTCTAACCCTGTAAATGAATAATAAAATGAAACTGAAAAAAATAATATACATGATCCCGTTAGCCGCTATTGTAGTGGCAACCGGATGCAGAAAAAGTCAATTCAACATCAACCAGAATACAAATAGCCCTACTGACAGTACGGTTACGTATGATGTTGTACTACCTGCGGCACTGCATGCGTCGGGAACTATCGTTGCTAACCAATGGGGCAGTATCCAAAACTGGATGGGTTACTGGGCCAGGTCCGGAACCTATGCTCCTAACGTAATTGAGGAAACCTATCAGATTACCACAGGTTTTGGGAATGGTATCTGGAATAACTGTTATGATAATAACTACGATTACCAGATCGTGCAGACCAAAGCAGCCAAGGCGGGTGCCGGATTTTATGAAGGTATTGCCCGAATCATGAAGGCACATAACTACCAGATACTGGTGGATGTGTATGGCAACGTCCCTTATTCTGAAGCATTGAAAGGTGGGGGTAATCCCACACCAAAGTATGATAATGGTATAGATATTTACAAGGACCTTTTCCGGGAAATTGATGCAGGTATTGCTTTAATCAAAGCAGCTAATACGTCTGCAAATGGACCGAATAAGGATATTGCTAAAAATGATATTATGTTTGGGGGCAATAAAACCTTATGGGCTAAATTTGGCAATACGCTTAAGCTTCGACTATTAATTCATGCTTATGCTGTAGCGGGTATTAACAAGGCTGCTGAAATTACAATTATCAATAACGAAGGAAGTGGTTATTTGGGTGTTGGTGAGAACGCACAGGTTCAGCCGGGTTATGCGGCTGATAAGCCCAACCCTTTTTATAATAACTATAAGAATACTGTTGCGGGTGCACAAACCGCTAATAATGTTTACTTCAGGGCCAATAAATGGGGTATTGACTATTATGCGTATAATGCCGATAACCGCAGAAGCCGTGTTTACGAGGCAGGTGCTAATGGCTATGTAGGTGTTGCATATGGCTTGCCACCAATCACTGATAATGCTGCTGGTAACCTGGCAGGTATTGGTCCCGGTTTATATAAAACAAATACCTCACCCCAGTGTATCATGAGTTCTGCCGAAAGTTTCTTCCTGCAGGCAGAAGCACGTATCAGGGGATTTATTACCACAGGAGCTGATGTACAAACGCTCATGACAAATGGCATCAATGAAAGCTTTGCTTACCTGGGAGCAGGAAGCGCAGCCGGCTATATCTCCGGTAATGCAGGCTATTCTGATGTGGATGTTACCGCCGTTGGTAATACACCGGGAACTCCTGGCGTGGAGCCGCTGGGTGGCATCTTCACCGTATTATCTCAAAAATGGTTTGCATTAAATGGTATCAATACACTCGAAGTATGGTGTGATTACAGAAGGGTGCCTTATAAGGAAGTGCGCAGTGCCTCTACTGTAACTGATCATTTTGTGTATGGTGCAGGTGTGGGCTATGACCCCGGACCTCCGATTTCTGTATCTCCGCAAAATACGTCTACCAAGATACCTGTTCGTTATTTATACCCCCAGACCGAGTATAATTATAACGCAGCGAATGTGGGTGCACAGGGTAACGTTGATCCGTTCACCAGCCGTATTTTCTGGGATTTAAATTAATATCACTAACAAACAAAATTCTTCAATATGAAAAGAATCTTTTTATCATCAGTTCTTTTTGCTTCACTGGGGCTTCTGCTTACGGGATGTCTGAAAGATAAAGGATTTGATAACGGCGAGTACGGTATCAATGACCCTGACACACAGCCTCCAGGTGTCGGGTTCCCCCTGGCAGCCAGTGCTAAATACACGGTAGGGTTGGATGTATCCGCTACTGCGCAGGTAGTAAATGATGTAGTATATGTTAACCTGGAATCAGGTTCTCCGGCACCGGCTGATGTACAGATCACCCTTACTTTAAATGATGCGCTGAGGACAGCTTACAATACAGCTAATGGAACAAACATCCTGGCATTATCTTCCACCCTGTATAATGTGGCCACAACCATGACCATTCCTGCAGGTGCAAGAAATGTACAAATTCCTATTACTGTATCTAATACAACTGGTCTTGATCCTAACGCTTCTTATGGTGTTGGTATCACTATTTCAGCTGTTAGCGGCAATTATACGATTGCCAGGAACCTGAAAAACCTTTTACTGGAGTTTACCATTAAGAACAAATATGATGGTAAATACCAACTGACTGGTTTCCATAACCGTCCTACATTGGATCTTCCTTACGATGAAACTGTGCATATGATCACTTCTGGACCCAGTAGTGTGTATATGTTCTGGCCAGCCTTAGGAGCGGCAGCACATCCCCTCAATGGAGGCTCTACTTACTACGGAAGTTTTACTGCTAATTTCATCTTCAATCCAACCACCAACTTATTGACTGCATGGGACTGGACTCCTTATGCTACCACATTAAGTACACAGGTTGGACCAGCTTTAGATAGCCGATGGGACCCTGCTACGAGAACAATCTATGCACAGTTTTATTATAATAATAACCCGGGTGCAAGACGTTTTACAGATACTTTGCGCTATCTCGGACCAAGATAATTTTGTTTCAATCAATAAAACAAGGGAATTGCATCAGCAGTTCCCTTGTTTGTTTTTAATATATTGTTGGCATATGTTTCGATACATTTGAGTTCATAAATCTGTTAAACATGAAAACAATTTTTGGTTTCTTCTTCTCTTTGCTATTAGCTGTATCCATTCAGGATATAGCTGCACAAGGCTCTGTTCCTGGTTATCATGATCCTGCATTGAGTCGTAATAAACTATTACGGGAACAGCAGGGGGAAGGGGTCTATAAATTGATCGGTGCGTATAAAGTGAAAGGGATATCTTACCTGTTTGGACAGAAACTGGTTGCCGATATTTTTTCTGTAAAAGAAACGGCCACCAACGTCAATATTAATTACGATACATACAACCAGGAGATAGAATTCTTTTCTGCGGAAAGTCCGGCAAAGCCATTGGTGAAAGCTCCCGGCGATATTGATTCTTTTGTAGTGAAGCCACAGGCAGATGCTGGAATAAATGAAGAACTTCACTTTATATATGGGCCAATAGCCGGATCCTCCGAGAAGGCTTATTTCCAGGTAATAACAAGCGGTAAAAGGTTCAGCCTGTATAAAAGGTATAAATCAGAACTTGGCTATGTTTCTGACAATTATATTCAATCTGAACTGCGCCAGTTTGATATGCTGTCTGATTATTTTTATTATGATGCCGTGATAAAGAAGATGAAGAAGATAAAATTAAACCTGTCGAATGTTACCAAAGAATTCAAATCGGTGAAAGATGTGAGCGGGATTGCAACCAATGACGATTTTACCAGCGATCCCGAAGGTGCCATGAGGAAAATCTTTGCTGTGCTGAACGAAGGATAGTCGCTGGCCCGGATTAAATAAAAATGTAACTTCAATCCCTAAATCTCAAACTATGACTATCAGTAACAAACTCATGGTTGTCCTGCTGTTGATCAGCATTGGTTCATTGGGGCAGGGTAGTACAGGAGCAATTGCACCCTCTTTATCATCTAATTCAAATACGTTAGTTACAAGGAGCCCCGATGCCCGTGGCTGGAGTGATCCTGCCATGAATCATAATGCCTTGCTAAGGGATAAGTTGGGTGATGGGGTCTATATACTGATTGGTACTTATAAAGTGATGGGCAGCCCTTACCTGTTTGGCCAACGCCGGAATGCGGACCTTTTTACGCCCAAAGAAAAAGCGTATAATATCAATATCAACTACAACACCTATAACCAGGAGGTAGAGTTTTATTCCACATTCAATCCTGCGGCACCGTTGATCAAAGAAGCAGGGGAGGTCGATTCTTTTATATTAAAACAGGATATTGAATCCGGTATTGCAAAGGATTTAAAATTTGTTTACGGAGCACAAATAGGATCAACCGAAAAAGCCTATTTCCAGGTGCTGCAAACCGGCAGCCGGTATTCATTGTATAAAAGATACAAATCAGACCTGGGTTATCCCTCCGGTAATTACGGGCAGGCTGATCTTCGGCAGTTCGATCTGCTCTCTGATTATTTTTATTATGATGCGGAAGCAAAAAAACTGAAGAAGGTTAAAATTAATTTAAGCAGTATCATCAGGGAATTCAAGAGTATTAAGGATGTAACACCGGTAGCGAACAGTGATGCGTTTTCAGTTAATCCTGAAGGAACACTTATAAAGGTTATTAATTATTTAAATAGTTAAGCAATAAACGATGTCTGATCAGCAGCAAGTTCCCAACCAGTTGAATATAGAAATATCGGAAGAAGTAGCCGAAGGTACTTATGCCAACCTGGCGATTATCACCCATTCACATGCCGAGTTTGTGCTTGATTTTGTGAATGTGATGCCGGGTACTCCCAAGAGTAAAGTAAAGTCACGGATTATCCTTACCCCGCAACATGCCAAACGTTTCATGAAAGCGATGATCGAGAACATTCAAAAATATGAAGCATCGAACGGTACGATAAAAGACCTGGAAGAAATACCGTTGCCACTTACGTTTGGTGGACCGACAGCGCAGGCGTAGAGAGAGAAGATACAAGATACTTGATTCTGGATGCTGGATACAAGTAAACTCCCTTGTGTTTATTTTGGCGATTGGTGCTGTTCTTCAACAGTTTTTAAGAACCCATTCAGCATTTTTCCCAGTTGATCAATTTTACTTTTAAGGGTGGTAAATACAAATTCATCAGTTAATGATTTTGTATCCCAAAGATTCTCTAAGTGATCCATGGTTTCATCATTAGAGGACAACGCATAAACAAGGAATTTGATCCAATCCTGTTTATAGCGTCTCCGGCCATATCCTTCAACGATAGTTGCTTTGGTTGTTTTACTGGACCTTCTTATTTGCTGCCCTTCTTCAAACATTTCAAATTTTGGCAGCTTCAGGGACATTTCATGCACTTCTATCACTACCTCTCTTGCCAATATCCAGATGTGTAGTTTTTTATAACTCATAGATTACTATTTTAATTATCCAGCATCCTGTATCCAGCATCCAGCATCCTATAAGAGTCCCTCATCTGCAAAACTGTAATAGCCATCTTCACTTACGATGATGTGATCTAATACTCTTATATCCAAATAGCCGGCTGCCTCTTTTATTTTAGCAGTTAGCTGTTCATCGGCCCGGCTGGGTTTCAGGCTGCCCGAAGGATGGTTATGGCAAAGAATGATATTGACGGCATCTTGTTCCAGTGCTTTACGGAGAATGACCCGGGGATCAGCCACCGTTCCGGTTATGCCACCTTCGCTGACGATCTCAAAATGATTGATCTTATTGGCCCTGTTCAGAAACAACACCCCAAATACTTCCCGGCGTTGATCTTTTAGTTTGGTTTGCAGGAACCGGGCAATATCCCCGCTGTTACTAACTATTGATTTTTCGAGGGCGGCTGTTGCCTGGCGACGCCTGCCCAGCTCTAAAGCGGCAGCAATCGTAATGGCTTTTGCTTCGCCGATACCCTTTATTTTCATCAATTCTTTCACGGTAAGCTTTCCTAATTCTGCCAGGTTATCCTTACCCAGTTTCATTACTTCTTTAGCGAGGTCAACGGCTGTTTTTTCCCGGGTACCATTATGAATAAGGATAGCCAGCAGCTCAGAGTGGCTGAGGTTTTCTGCACCTGAGGATAGTAATTTTTCTCTTGGCCGGTCGTCCTTTGCCCACTCCTTAATTGAGTACTTGTGCTCTTGCATAAAAACAATTTAGCCAATACTTTTATTCTTATCAATACCACTTAGTGGTAACGATACAAACCGCCAGTTCATAAAATCCGACCTATTGAAAAACATTAAAATCTGGTGTCAATGAAAACCAAGACCTTTACCCCTATGGGAGCCCTGCACCCCATCCTTTTTTTTGCAGGTGTGTATGTCGTAGTGCTTTTATTTTCCATCTTTATTTGTTCCGCATTGTTTTACAGCTGTAATGCAAGTCCGGCCAAACTGGGTGAGGAAAAGAGCAAACCGGCCATCGAAAAGCCGGCAGCTGCGGAACCTTCCGGCATTTCTGCGATGGCACTACGATAAGTGACCTATTTCCTGTCAATATTTTATGCAGGCTGACCGCTTTTGAGGCGATAGTAATATCTTCGCCGCACATTTTTCAGCCATGCAATCAGCCAAAATTTTCTCGGGTACAGGCTCACAAGGCCTGGCCGAACAGATCTGTAAGCGATTTGGGACCAAACTAGGAAAGGTCAATATCCAGCGTTTCAGCGATGGGGAAATATCCCCGATCTTCCTCGAAAGTGTCAGGGGAGACTATGTTTTCCTGGTGCAGAGCACTTTTTCACCAGCCGAAAACCTGATGGAACTGCTCCTGATGATCGACGCTGCCCGCAGGGCTTCTGCCTACAAAGTGATCGCCGTAATTCCTTATTATGGATATGCCCGCCAGGACAGGAAAGACCGTCCCCGGGTAGCCATTGGAAGTAAATTGATAGCCAACATGTTAGTGGCAGCCGGGGCCGACAGGGTCATCACCATGGACCTGCATGCTCCCCAGATCCAGGGCTATTTTGATATACCGGTGGATCATCTCGACAGCCACGCAGTTTTTATCCCTTATATAGAGAATCTGAAGCTTGAAAAGCTTACCTTTGCGGCCCCCGATGTGGGAGCTACCAACCGTATCCGGGAGATCGCCAGCTACTTTAATGCAGAAATGGTGATCTGTGATAAGCACCGGAAAAGGGCCAATGAGATTGCCAGCATGGTGGTGATCGGGGATGTGACGGGAAAAGATATTGTGATCATTGACGATATCTGTGATACCGGTGGTACCCTGGCAAAAAGTGCAGGATTATTGAAGGAGAAAGGGGCCAGAAGTGTACGGGCTTTGATTACACACCCGGTGCTAAGTGGTAAGGCATACGAGAATATTGAAAACAGTGTACTGGAAGAATTAGTAGTGTGTGATACGATACCGGTGACCAAGGAAAAATGTTCGAAGATCAAAGTGATATCTGTAGCAGAATTGTTTGGGGTGGCGATCAGGAATGCGTTTGAGAATAAGAGTATCACCAGCCTGTTCATCCACTCACAACGAAGAGACAAGTAAATTTTAAAACAACATAAACAATGAAAACAATTACAATCGAAGGACAACTGAGGACCGGATTCGGGAAGACCGCCACCCGCCAACTCCGCTCTCAGGAACTGGTGCCAGGTGTAATTTACGGGGGTGCCCAGGAGATCAGTTTTGCTGCTCCTGCTGCTGCTTTCAAAAATTTAGTGTACACACCAAGTTTCCAGATTGCTGAAGTAAAATTAGAGGGTAAAACCTACAGGACGATCATGAAGGACCTGCAGTTTGATAAAATCGATGACAAACTGACCCACATTGATTTGCTGGAACTGGTAGAGGATAAAAAATTAGTGGCTGATATCCCCGTTAAATTTACGGGTGTATCAAAAGGGGTGAAAGATGGAGGTAAATTAGTTACCAAGATCAAATCGCTGAAAGTGAAAACGTATCCAAAATACCTGAAGGCACAAATTGAAGTGCCGATTGATAACCTGGAGCTCAATGGTAATATCCGGGTGGAAGATGTAAAGGAAGAGCATTATGAGATACTGAACTCCCCACGTATTCCTATTGCATCTGTAGTATTGACAAGACAGTTAAAACAGGAAGAAGCTACTACAGCTCCTGCTGCGGGTGCTGCACCTGCCGCCGCTGCTGCTGCACCTGCCGCCGCTGCGCCTGCCAAGAAAAAATAATCTTTTCAGGAAGGATATTTAAACCCGTCTCGTTCCAAACGAGACGGGTTTTTTAATCACCATCACCGATATTTGTTTTAAGTAAACAGTATATGAAATTTCTGATCGTTGGTTTGGGAAATACGGGTAATGAATATGCTCACACCCGCCATAATATCGGCTTTGATGTGGTAAATGCATTTGTTCAAAAGCACGGAGGCAGCTTCCGGACAGACCGGCTGGCTTATATTGCCGAAGTGAAATGGAAAGGGAAAATCTTTGTCTGTATCTGCCCCACCACTTTTATGAACCTCAGTGGCAAGGCGGTAAAGTATTGGATGGACAAGGAAAAAATAGCCCCGGAGAATATACTGGTCATTGTTGATGATATTGCCCTGCCTTTATCCAAACTCCGCCTGAGGCCGGGGGGCAGCGATGCCGGCCATAACGGCCTCCGGAGCCTGCAGGAATTATTGGGCACGACAGACTACCCCAAACTGCGGTTCGGGATCGGGAATGATTTCCCCAAAGGCATGCAGTCTGATTTTGTATTGGGGAAATGGAAAAAGGAAGAAGAACCCCTCGTAAAAATGAAAATTGAAAAGGCGGTGGAAACCATTGAAAGCTTTGCTGTTCAGGGCATAACAGCGGCCATGAACCAGGTAAATAATAAAGATTTTTCGCTATGATAAATCAGCCGGATTACTTACTTTAGCATCCCTGACTAATTTTTTCCGGTGCCACCAGGTCTATTGAACGTTCCGGGACGAATCCAATGATCATATTGATAGCCACTAGATATATCGGATCAACAAGCTTATATGTATCCGGTGTATTTAATCTAAATACGTTCTGTTTATGAAGATTTTTTGTGTTGGCCGAAACTATGTAGCTCATGCCGAAGAGTTAGGCAATGAAGTTCCCGATGAACCGGTGATCTTTATGAAGCCCAAAAGTGCTTTGCTGCAACCACATACTCCCTTCTATTACCCGGAGTTTACCAATGAACTGCATTATGAATGTGAGCTGGTACTACGTATCAGTAAGAACGGGAAATATATACAGGAGAAATTTGCTTCCAAATATTATGATGCTGTTACAACTGGTATTGATTTCACGGCAAGAGATATACAAAATGAATTAAAAGCAAAAGGCTTGCCTTGGGAAAAAGCCAAAGCCTGGGACAATTCAGCGGTAATCGGTAAGTGGGTTCCTTTTGGCAATATCAAGAATAAAAAGGACATCAATTTCTGCCTGTACAAAAACAAAGAGTTAGTTCAACAGGCGAACTCGGCTAATATGATCCATAGCTTCGATGAGATAGTATCTTATATCTCCAATTTTTTTTCAGTAAATATAGGGGATGTGATCTTTACCGGCACCCCGGCAGGTGTGGGTGAAGTGGTGGTGGGTGATGAACTGGAAGGATTTATCGAAGATGACAGTATGTTTACATTAGAAGTAAAATAGAGAAACACCAAAACAACAAGTGTCGCAACCGGCTTGTCGCAAGACGGGTCAAAACCAACTGCTCAGCTAAAAAACCATCTGTTTCCAACAGGTGGTTTTCTTTTATGTCCTTATTGTTTACCTTATTTTTGTTGCTTTTATTGCCTGCTTATATGACTGATACCTCCATTTTATTACAAGCTTACCGGTTCATGAGCCAGGCAAAGGCAATGGCTGAAACCTATGAGGCTAACCGTTCTGTTTGTAAATATGTTCACTCCACTTCCAGGGGACATGAAGCGATACAACTGGCGGCGGCTTTTCAATTACAACCGCAGGATTTTGTAAGCCCTTATTACCGCGATGAAAGTCTGTTACTGGGTTTGGGTTTTCAACCCTATCAACTGATGCTGCAATTACTGGCAAAAGGGAATGATATTTTTACCGGGGGAAGAGAATATTATTCGCATCCCAATTATAAAGGAAAAGATAAACCCACGATTATTCATCAGAGCAGTGCCACCGGCATGCAGGTAATACCAACCACAGGTATTGCACAGGGAGTGCAGTATTGGGAGAAAACAGATCCGGCACGGCTAAAGAAAGGCAGGCAGAGCGAATTACCGGTTGTACTTTGTTCATTGGGTGATGCCAGTGTAACAGAAGGTGAAGTGAGTGAAGCATTCCAGTTTTCAGTACTGAAACAATTACCGGTTATCTATTTGGTGCAGGATAATAACTGGGGCATCAGCGTAACAGCGGAAGAAGCCAGATCAATGAATGCTTTTGAATTCGCAGCAGGCTTTAAAGGAATGAACCGGATACAGGTGGATGGAAGTGACTTTGAAGCCTCGTATGAACTGATGAAGCAGGTATGTGAGTTTGTAAGAAAGGAAAGAAAACCCTACCTCGTTCATGCACAGGTTCCTTTGCTGGGTCATCATACAAGTGGTGTACGAAAAGACTTTTACCGCACCGATGAAGACTGGGCTAAGCATTTACAACATGACCCGGGGCCTAAACTGAGAAATAAGTTATTAGCAAGAGGAATTACGGAAGAAGAAATATTACAAATAGAAAATGAAGCAACTGCAATTATTGCAGCTGATTTTTCAAAAGCTGTTGCTTCGCCGGAACCGGATGTTACCAAAGTAGAAGAACATATTTTTATTCCTACACCCGTTATTGCAGAAAAAGGAGAGAGAAGTCCTGCCCATGCAGAAAAAGTAATGATGGTGGATGCGGCTTTATTTGCGATTCGTGAAATAATGGAGCAACACCCGGAAGCTGTATTATATGGCCAGGATGTTGGTAAGCGATTAGGTGGTGTATTCAGGGAAGCGGCCACCTTAGCGGAGCAATTCGGCGAACACAGGGTCTTTAATACAGCTATACAGGAAGCTTATATTGTTGGTTCAACTGTGGGTATGAATGCGGTTGGGTTGAAACCAATCGTGGAAGTCCAATTCGCCGATTATATCTATCCCGGTTTCAATCAACTGGTAACTGAAATATCTAAGAGCTGTTATCTTACCTGTGGAAAGTTCCCGGTATCCATGATCTTGAGGGTGCCCACCGGGGCCTATGGTGGTGGAGGTCCTTATCATAGCGGTAGTGTGGAAACGATCCTGCTTTCCATCAAGGGAATTAAAGTGGTCTATCCTTCCAATGCAGCAGATATGAAAGGATTGATGAAAGCAGCATATTACGATGGCAACCCGGTGGTGATGCTGGAGCATAAAGGATTATACTGGAGTAAAGTGCCCGGAACGGAGGAAGCAAAAATGCCGGAGCCTTCAGCAGATTATATAATCCCGTTGGGTAAAGCCAATATTGTAGCCTCAGCTTCGCAGCAAACAATTGCAAATGGCGAAAGTTGTGTGCTGATTACTTATGGAATGGGGGTTTACTGGGCCAAAGCAGCCGCCAAACAATTCAACCGGCAAATTGAAATTGTAGACCTGCGTACATTGTATCCTTTAGATGAAGCTTTGATCTATGAAAGAGTGAAACTCCATGGAAAATGCCTGGTGCTGACAGAAGAGCAACAAAATAATTCTTTTGCAGAAGCCCTCGCTGGACGTATAGGGAAAAACTGTTTTTCATTCCTTGATGCACCTGTGGAAGTAATGGGGGCATTGAATGTGCCTGCTGTGCCTATGAACACGGGGCTGGAAAGAGCAATGTTACCCGAAGCTGGTAAAGTGGTAAGCCTTCTGAAAAAATTACTTTCTTACTAGATCAACTGCTGAAACGATACCCGATGCCATGAATCGTTTCAATAGACACCAGGGGTTCATTACCGAGATGTTTTCGAAGTCTTGTTACAAACACGTCCATACTTCTTCCCAGGAAGTAATCATTCTTGCCCCAGATATGCGACAATATTTCTTCCCGCTTCAGTACCTTATTGGGATGGGTGCAAAAAAATTCAAGAAGTTCTTTTTCCCGCTCAGTAAGGAGAATGCTTTTATTATTGGTTAGTAGTGTTAACTCTTCCGGGTAAAAAAGGCTTTTGCCCAATGCGTAATTTTTTCGTTTATCCTGTATCAGCATTTTATTACGCCGGATGAATACCTGTATCCTTGATAAGAGTTCTTTCATACTGAAAGGCTTCAGGATATAATCATCCGCTCCTGCGTCAAAGCCTTTGAGTTTGTCTTCTTCCAGCGACTTTGCAGTTAAAAAGAGAATAGGAACCACGTCGCTTTTTTGCCTTATCTTTTTAGCAAGACTGAATCCATCCCTGTACGGCATATTGACATCGAGAATGCAGAGGCCGGGTTTCTTTTTCTGGTAATACTCCCATGCCACTTCACCATCAGGACAATTTATTACATCAAATCCTGCCTCTTCCAGTCCATCTTTAATGATGAAACCAAGCTGGAGATCATCTTCCGCTACAAGTATTGTTGTCTTTTCGGTCATAAGAATTATTTTTCGGGTAATGTAATTATAAAAGTGCTTCCTTTTCCGGGTTGGCTGTGTACCTGTATTTTACCTTTATGTGCCGAGATGATCCTTTTCACAAAGCTGAGCCCAATGCCAAACCCCCGGGCTGTATGCTGGTCTTTCTTTTTTGCCCGGTAAAACTTTTTAAACAGGTGTTTTATTTCTTTTTTGCCGATCCCGGTCCCGTTATCTGTAACAGAAAAGCTTAATGACTTTTCTTTACTGGTTGTGCTGATCCTTATCACCGGTTCCTTCGAATACTTGAGAGCATTATCAAGAATATTGATGATAACAATTTCCAGATATCCTTTATCAGCATAAATAACGGGTTGGACAGCCTCCAGGGCATACTGAAATACAGCTTTTTTCTGTTGTATCAGTGGTGAAAGATTGCTGATCGCTTCCTGCACCAGCCCGTGGATATTAACAGGTTCCTTTTCCAGGTGAAGCTGGTGAGAATCCATATAAGCGAACTTCAATAACCTCTCCGTCTGGTTGAGCAGGTAAGCAGCCTGGTAAGCAACAATACCGGCATAGGTGTTTAATTTTTCGGGTTTTGTGATGATATTTTCTTTTTGTAACACTTCGGCAGCCAGCCCGATTACTGATACCGGCGTTTTGAATTCATGGGTGAAACTGTGAATGAAATCTTTCTGGGTTTCATTCAGGAATTTCTGTTTATAAAAGAAATAAAGACTGCCGCTCAGCAACAATAATACGATCAGTAAAACGGCACTGCTGATGATCCAGAAATTCATCTGTGACAGAATATAGTTATCCCTGTTAGGAAAAAAAAGAACAATTGCATCGTAGGAGGGCTTAATAACCGGGAGCTTTTGCACCTGTTGTTCTTTTGCACCTGCAGAGCGGAGCAGGCGGGTATAAATATATTCTCTGGTCGCAGCCTTATAGAGACCCAGGTGACAATCTGTAAATATGCCGAAATCTTCAAGTTCGTATTGAAGATAGGCGGACAAGCTATCTGTATTCACGGGTATTACAAAACGGGCTATATAAAAATGTTGTTCAGGTTTTTCTACCAGTTCATTTAACGGAGAGGAATTATAGGCCGGGATGGAAAGGTCTTCATATAATCCACGGATAGATTTGACAACACTGTGATCAAACTCTTTTTGTTCAAACCGGTACACTTTTCTCAGCCAGAGTAACTGAAAAATGATGATCACAGCAAGGATAAAGGTGCCGATAAAAATTCCCAGCCGGAGGGTGGATGACCGTATTTGCGGAGATTTCATGCGTAGTAACAGGATACAAAGGTTCTGGCAATTTTTGATACGTTTTGTTAACATTGGTTAAATGCCCGTTAACAAAAAACGGCCCCCGCCGGGGCCGTTTCAGCCGAAACCATAAAACCAACTATTACTGTTATTAACCTTTTTTAGCGGCGGCTTTGTGTTTCTTAGGGTGATGCTTTTTATGTATAGCGTTTGTTTTAGCCGGGGCCGGTGTTTTTGTTGTTGCCACAGCCGGGCTGGTTGTTTTTACCGCCATGGGTTTAGTAATCGGTGACACATGACTGGCAGTAACAGGCTTTGTTTGTACCGGTTGTTTTTGTGTTACCTGTGCATTGGAAGCTACTGCAAAAAAGAGCAGGGCTGCTGTGGGAGCGATAAGTTTTTTCATGATTAAAATTTTTTGTTGTGAAAAATTGATACAGCTAAGTTGATACACAACAATGCTGAAAACAAATAATCCACCCTTGTTAACCATGGATTAACGGCCATTAACATGAACTTAGAATTAGCTATCCGGCTATATACAGCAGGTCTCTTTCAGTAATAAGTAGCAACTCAGGAAAAGAAGGATTGTTGCAGTACAGGATCCAGCTCCGCAAATTTTACGGGTGCTTTGGGATCGCCGGCATATTCGTTTAATTGTAATTGCCACCAGCCTACATTTTTCCATTGACCCAGTTTAAAACCCACTTTTTCATACGTGGCAAAATAGCGAAAGCCCATCCTTTCGTGAAAAGCCACACTTCTGTCATTAGGCAAATTGATCACAGCATAGACTGTTGTAAAGCCCTGTTCTTTGAGGATGGCAAAAAGGGTTGTATATAGTTTCCGGGCTATTCCGGAACGAAGATGGTTATCATGAACATATACTGAACATTCAACGCTCCATTGATAAGCCGTTCTTTCTCTGTACCTGGAGGCATAGGCATAGCCGGTAATCTCACCACCGGTTTCTTCCACCAGCCAGGGCCAGTTTACAAGGTAATGGCTGATTCTTTTTTCAAATTCTTCTATCGAAGGCACGTCTGTCTCAAACGTAATAGAGCTGTTCTTTATATAGGGTGCATAAATGGCCAGGATACCTGCTGCATCGGATGGTTTGGCGAGGCGGATCATGAGTTAAAGGTAGGGAAGGACCTGGTTTTTAAAGCCAAATTTGATTTCAAATTCTAAGCCGGAAGCTTTATTTTTGCCGCCCAATCGCCGGGGTAGCTCAGCTGGTTAGAGCATCGGATTCATAACCCGAAGGTCGGCAGTTCAAGTCTGCTCTCCGGTACAAAAAAGGCTCCTTTAAGGAGCCTTTTAGTGTTTTATCTACTATGTTGGTTGCTGTTTAGAAGTTAAATGCTACCCGCACAAATAACCTTCTCCCGTTGCTGCCCATTTGTACGGCATCCCATGCACCACCAGTCTCGGTATTATAAGCCCAGTCTTTAGCACCTTTTACCACACCAAAATCAGGATGTGTGTTCAGCAGGTTATCAGCACCGGCAAATAAGGTGAATTTTTTGCAAAGCGGGTAGCTGACATAAAGATCAGTTACCAGTTTACCGCCATAATTATATTGATCAGGTACATCACCACTACCATTATCCAATGGCACGGTTGGATTGATACCCAAACCATCTTGTCCGTATCCCAGCAAAACGATCTTACCGAAATAGGTCAGTCTTGTTCCGGCAGTGAACTTACCCATACCATATTCAAAATTCAGGGAGAATTTTGTTTTAGGAGCAGAAGCCAGGATGAATTTCTGTTCCCTGTCACTTAAAAATGTCTGGCGGAGAAATTCAGACCCACTCAGTTTAGAGGGTACATTGATCTCGTTGATCTTCATGGTCTGGATATTACCCGCTAGTACAGCTTTGTAACGGTTGTTACCTGCTTTTTTAGCATAATCAACCACGATATCTACTCCACCATTTGTAGTGGTTACTGCATTGGCAAAGAATTGTGCAAGGCTGACATTCAGGGAAGCCATCTGGTTGCGAAGACCAGCATCCAGGTTAGGATCACTGCCATCAAACTGGCCACTGATCACCACACGATCTTTGATGCGTACAAAATAACCATCTACAGTTATGTTCAGGCCTTTAGCGGCCTGCCAGGCAAAGCCCAAACTTCCGTTGATGCTTTTTTCCTGTGTCAGGTCGGGGATACCGGCTGCTTTTGCGAGTGAGCTATAATTCGGGGCAATTTTTACTTCAGCAATAGTAGCTGCCTGTACGGTAGTAAAAGTGGAACTGAAGTTGATCTGTTGTAAAGAAGGTGCCCTGAAACCGGTGCTGAAAGAACCGCGGAAATTCAAACCGGGTTTCACTTTATAACGTGCAGCGATCTTTCCGTTGCCTGTAAAACCAAAGTCATTATAATTCTCAACACGAACCGCACCATTCAGCAACCATTTATCAGTGGCTTCGTATTCAACATCGGCATAGGCACCGAGTACATGACGCTTCGCATCCACTTCATCAGAAGGCTGGTAGCCGGGGAAACCCTGTGAACCGGTGGCTTTATCACCACTTGGATCATAATTGGCATAAGAAGCTTCTTCACCTGCATAGATCTTATAATTCTCAAAACGATACTCAGCACCAAAAGCCAGGTTCAGTTTTTTTGAAAGCTGTTTGGCAATATTGAAGTTAGTCGTGTTTTGTAAGAATGAAAAACCGCCATCATCAAAATGATTATAGTAAGCACCCAAAGAAGCATTAAATGTTTTATCGCCGTAGAAATGAAAATCATTTTTACCGGTTGTATTACTCAGGTCCCAGTCCCAGCCGCAGTTGGTCTTGCCTTTTAATCCGCCGGTGACTGAGAGATCATTGATCTTGGTCTGGATATGCGGACTGTACCAGGTTTCGCCATCGGAACCGATGCGCATGATATCCGGTACATACACCAGGTCACCATTGGGCTGGGTAGGGAAACGATCAGGTCTTGCTGAAAAATTACGGGTGAAGGCATATGCATCAGATGATTTATGCGTACGGCCGCCAAAACCATAAAGAGTAAGTTTATCACTCAATGGCAATTCTGCATTCACAAAACCACTCACCATATCCAGCGAAGCATCACCATGCCCACGGCGGTAAATATTTAAATACATCGCTTCATCATCATTCAGGTAGTTTTCTGTTTTCAATGCCTGGCGAAATGTTTTTTCAGTAGTTGTTCCTTCCAGGGTAAAATTGATAAAACCTTTTCTTGCCAGCGGCACACCAAAATTCACACTGCCCGAAAATGCATTTCCATCTAACTTTTTATCACTTTCATAATCTCTTTTCAACTGCGGCTCATAGGCCGTATTGAATTTCGGATCAAGATAACCCGACCAGCCAAGATTACCACTTACCTGGTTCACATTTTTCTTCATCACTAAGTTGATCACACCGGCAATGGCATCGGAACCATATTGTGCCGATGCACCATCTCTTAATATTTCCACCCGGTCAATCGCACCGGCAGGGATCGCATTCAGATCCGTACCGGAATTGCCACGGCCTCTTGTTCCAAACACGGCTACAAAAGCGGTCTGGTGACGGCGTTTACCGTTTACTAATACTAAAGTTTGGTCTGGTCCCAGTCCACGCAAAGTGGCAAGGTCCACATGGTCGGCACCATCGCTGCCGCTTTGTTTATTATAATTGAGAGAAGGTGCTGCCACATTAAGGATTGAAGTAAGATCCATACGGGCTGTTGGCATACTTACCTGTCCCACATTCACGATATCTACAGGAACCGGTGTTTCTGTTTTTACCCTTCCGCCGGAACGGGTACCCACCATTACCACCTGGCCCAATTCGGTACTGTTGGCATCAAGGGCAACACTCACGGGGCCACTACCCGCCTTCACCGTTTGGGTAAAATAACCCACCATGGATATCTCCAGTTCATCACCGGCTGTACCAGCCAGGCTAAAACTTCCATCGTTACCGGTGGTGGTAGTACGGTTATTTTTTTTATTGGTAATATTTACACCGGCCAGTGGTAAGCCATCCTTGTCAAGGACTTTGCCGGTAAGTGGTTGCTGTGCAAAAGCAGCGGTAAAAATAAAAAAAGCAGCGAACAGCAGTAGTATCGCTTTTCTCATACAGTTGGTTTTAGTTAACAATGATTAAATATAAAATAAAATCCTACTAACAGGAATTATTACCCGCAAAATATGGCAGAATCTTACCGGGTGCAGACAAATACCAGCAGGGAGAACAATCATTCCGGGGAAACCGGGTGATAATAAAAAAGCTGCGGGTGCAGCTTTACTAAATTATAATATGCTGGTTATCGGTTTTATTTCGCAGTGTCTGCTACAGTGAGCTTTTTACCGGGTACTTTGCCCGGGTAGAGCTCCAGAGCTTTTTCCAAACAATCCATTGCTGCATTCAGTGCGTCGAGGTTCAATACATAGGCCAGCCGCACTTCATTTTTACCCAGGCCGGCTGTTCCATAAAAACCAGTGGCAGGAGCCAGCATCACGGTCGCATTATTATAAGAGAAATCTTCCAGTAGCCACTGGCAGAATGTATCGCTGTCATCAATCGGTAACCGGGCTATCGCATAGAAAGCACCACCGGGATTGGGACAGAAAACTCCGGGCATCGCATTCAACCGCTGCACCAGTAAATTTCTTCTGCGCAGGTACTCTGCTTTTGGCGCATCAAAATAACTGGCGGGCAGATCCACCGCTGCTTCACCCATGATCTGGGCCAGGCCGGGAGGGCTTAATCTTGCCTGTGCAAATTTCATGGCTGCATCATACACTTCTTTATTCTTCGTGACAAATGCACCGAGCCTGGCACCGCAGGCACTGTATCGCTTGGAGATCGTATCCATCAATACCACATGCTGATCTAATCCGTCCAGGTGCATAGCACTTACATACTCGCCGTCATAGCAAAATTCCCGGTAAGCTTCATCACTGAAGAGGTATAAATTATGTTGGATGCAAATAAGTTTCAGGGCTTCCATTTCTTCGCGGCTGTACAAATAACCCGTTGGATTATTCGGGCTGCAGATAATGATTGCTTTGGTTTTGCTGGTAATTACTTTTTCAAAATCAGCAATCGGGGGCAGGGCGAATCCTGTTTCTATGTTCGAAGTGATGGGTACTACGTTCACACCGACTGCACAGGCAAAGCCATTATAGTTGGCATAGAAAGGCTCGGGGATGATCACTTCATCGCCGGGATTCAGGCAGGTGAAGAAGCCAAACATGATCGCTTCACTGCCACCTGTGGTAATGAGTATCTGGTCGTGACGGACATCAATGCCCACACTTTTATAGTACTGCACCAGTTTGCGGCGGTAGCTTTCGTTGCCGGCACTGTGGCTGTACTCCAGGGTTTTAATATCTGCCTGGCGCACCGCATCCAGAATAGCAGGCGGTGTTTCAATATCCGGCTGGCCGATATTGAGGTGATATACTTTCAGTCCTTTCTTCTTGGCGGCCTCAGCGTAGGGCACCAGTTTCCGTATCGGTGAAGCTGGCATCTGCCGGCCACGGGTAGAAATGTTTAGCATGGGGCAAAGGTAAGACGGGAATAGTTAATTAGTTAACCGGTTAATGGGTTAATAAGGGGGCCGGTAGCTTGAACTACTCCGCCTGTTATTGCTGATACACAGCATAGCTGAAATCTTTGAAATACTTGCAGTCAAGTACTAAGTCAGGTAACAGGTAATATGTGTATGCAGGAGAACCATTCCCATTTTCACGCCCAACCACAAACTATAAACTACAAACTTCAAACTCCCGGATTATCAGCAATTCCACTTAGCATTTTGGCGTGAACTACTGTGTAGTCACTTAATAAGTACTACAAAACAATCCTATTTACTTCTATTTTTTTGGGTAACAAGGTTTGGTTTCTTTGTATCAATCCTCCCTGTGAAAGCAAAACCCTATTTGCTTCACCCTTTTAAACCGAACCTTATGTCAATGCGACAGCTTAAGATCAGCAATGCTATCACCAGCCGTGAATCCCCCAGTCTCGCCAAGTATCTCCAGGAAATCAGTAAACTGCCCATGCTTACACCCGATGAGGAAACAGACCTCACCCGCCGCATCAAACAGGGTGATAAAGCCGCTCTTGACAAACTCACCAAAGCCAATCTTCGTTTCGTGGTTTCTGTAGCCAAGAAATACCAGGGGCAGGGATTACAACTGGCCGACCTCATCAATGAAGGCAATATTGGCCTGATACAGGCCGCCCATCGTTTTGATGAAACCCGTGGTTTCAAATTCATTTCATTTGCCGTGTGGTGGATCCGCCAGAGTATTGTGCAGGCGATCACCGATAAATCAAGATTGGTAAGAGTACCGCTCAACAAGGTTAACCTCAACAGCCAGTTGCGCCAGGCCCAGTTGGTCATGGAGCAACAGCTGGAAAGGCTTCCTTCTGCTGATGAACTGGCCGAGCAACTACAGCTACCCGCAAAAGAAGTAGCCGACGGGCTTGGTTGTTTTACCCGGCCTGTCAGCTTAGATGCGCCGGTGCTGGAAGAGGAAGAAGGCAGCCTGCTGGATACGCTGGAAAACCCGGATGCCAATAAGGAGAACGAGGTCTTTGTAAAAGTAGAGTCTTTAAAGACCGAGATCGGCCGCACCCTGGACCAGCTCACCGAACGGCAGCGGCAAACACTTTGTTATTTCTTCGGCATCGGTCAGGATCATTCTCTTTCCCTGGATGATATTGCCATGAAATTTGACCTCACCACCGAACGGGTGCGGCAGATCAAAGACAAGGCCCTGGAAAAATTAAGGGCCCTGCCTAATTTCAATTTATTAAGAACGTATTTGGGGGCTTAGTGCCCGACAGCTTCATACTGCAAAACGTGTCTGACACTTTATAGGTGTCTGACACGTTCCCTAATTTATCATTGCTGTGATATGTATATTTTTGTTCTTTGCAACAAACCCGATTTTTAGCAAATCAAAATAATATATCATGGCGGCCAACAATAAAAAGAAACTATCAGCAGCACAACAAAAAGAGCTACTCAGTGTCTTACAAACCCGGTTTGAAAAAAATATGAACCGCCATAAAGGGCTTGACTGGGCTAAGCTGCAATCTAAACTGGAAAAGAATGAGGCGAAACTCTGGTCGCTGGATGAAATGGAAAGCACCGGTGGCGAACCCGATGTCGTAGGATTTGATAAAAAGACGGGGGAGTATATCTTTTATGATTGCTCACCCGAAAGCCCTGCCGGACGACGTAGTGTTTGCTATGATCAGGAGGCACTGGAGAAAAGGAAAGAGAATAAACCCAGGAACAGTGCGATGAGGATGGCGGCTGATATGGGCATTGAGCTTTTAACAGAAGAGCAATACCGGGAATTGCAGCAATCCGGAAAGTATGATACAAAAACATCGAGCTGGATCGTTACGCCCCCTACCATCCGGAAACTGGGTGGTGCCATTTTTGCTGATTACCGCTACGGCACCATCTTCGTCTATCACAATGGTGCAGAATCGTATTATGCGGCCCGGGGATTTCGTGGCTCGCTGAGGGTGTAAGTAGTACCCAGTAGCATTTACTTTTACTGATGTAAGAAACCGACAGCAGCCTCCTGCCTGCTATTACCCGGTTGTCCATTGCCAAGGGCACACAACCCCTCATCATAATTCAACTGCAATTACCTTCCTGGTTGAGTAAATTGGAGTAAACACTGCATCATGAAAAAGATACCTGCCTTGCTGCTGGCTACTGTTTTGTCACTGGCTGTCTTTTCACAAACCGGACACGGAGAATTAATACCCGCCCGCCAGCCCGTTAAAGAGCTTACGGCTGCCGACTGGCAGGCTGATCTTCGTTTTTTACAGCAGACCGTGCACAAGGAGTATGCTTTTCTCTTCAAAAATATATCAGCCACACAGTTTGACGCATCGGTGGAGCAACTCTATAAAGAAATGCCATCAATGCAGGAGCATGAACGGCTGGCAGGCCTGGCAAGAATAGTGGCCTCGTTCAAATACGGGCATACCGATATTGGCTGGAGAGAATCACCTGTGAAATATCATGTGGCACCGCTTAATTTTTACTGGTTCAGTGATGGTGTATACGTGGAAGGAACAAATAAAGATCACGCCGCTGTACTGGGAGCTAAATTGCTGAAAGTGGAAGGCGTGCCGGTGCAGCAGGCATTGGCTTCGCTGAAATGGTTAGTGCCTGCGGAAAATGACCAGTACTATAAAGGGTATGGACTGGATTTCCTGGCCATACCGGAAGCCCTGCATGCACAAAAAGTAGCCAAAGCGTTGAAGAACACAATCAGTTATACCTTTGAAAAGGAGGGGAAGACTTTTGACTATACTATCACTGCATTGGATGCTTTCCGCTTACCAAGAAGCTATGGTTTTATAAGGAAAGGTTCGGGCTGGCTGACAGTAAGAGATACCAGCTTTACACCTAACTACCTGAAAAACCTGGAGAATATTTATTACTACGAATACCTGCCGGCTTCAAAAACAGTCTATGTCCGTCAGAGCCAGGTACAGGATGATCCGAAAGAAGCGATCCCTGCTTTTTATAAAAAAGTATTTGCTTTCATCGAACAGAACGATGTGGAGAAATTAGTGCTGGATGTACGACTGAATGGAGGAGGTAATAATTATAAGAACAAACCTGTTGTTACCGGTATCATAGAAAGTAAAAAGATCAACAAACCCGGTAAATTATTTGTGATTATCGGACGGAGAACATTTTCTGCCTGCCAGAACCTGGTGAATGAACTCAGCAACTATACCAATGCCTTATTTGTGGGTGAGCCCACAGCAGAGAATGTCAATTTTTATGGTGATAACCGCCGGGTGGAATTGCCGAATACCAAAACACCCGTCTTTCTTTCTTTTGCCTGGTGGCAGGATAAACCCCAATGGGAAAATGCTCCCTGGCTGGCACCACATGTAGCGGTGGATATGAGTTTTGCGGATTACCGCAGCAATAAAGACCCGATGCTGGAAACCTGTTTGAATTTTTCAGCAAACGATGTGGTCATCGATCCCATTGGTAAGTTAAGAGACTTATTCATGGCCGGTAAACTTGATGAAGTGGAATCCATTGCCACTGCGATGGTGGCCGATCCCAAATACCGCTATATGAATTTTGAAGACCGGTTCAATAAAGCGGGTTATGATATGCTGAATGGTAAACAAACTGACGGGGCACTGTTCATTTTTAAGCTGAACACAAAACTCTATCCTCAGTCTGCCAATGCCTGGGACAGTTATGGAGAAGCTTTATGGAAAGCAAAACAAATTGATAAAGCAATTGAGTCGTATAATAAAGCTATTGCCTTAGATCCCGCAGGTGTTACGGGTGAAAATGCCAGGAGTATGCTGAAGCAGATCAAAGCAGAAAAGGGGAACTGAGGATGCCGGGTTATTTCGTGATCTCATCTGTATCGATATCACCTTCTTCATCTTTTGATTTAGGATAATCATCGTTGAGCTGCCGCTTAAATGCTCTCTCATCCCGGATATTACTCCAGACCAGGAAGATAATGAGGCCGAGGCCGATTGCACCCACAATGATAAGGACTGCCAGGTTCATATTGCTAAAGGTAAACCGAACTCCGGGTGACACCATATTAAGTTTTTGAAAACCGGAAGCCGGATGTTTTTAGGCAAGTCAACCCGGCAAACAGCTATTTCTGCTATCTTTAGTTCTATTCTTTCAACACAAACCGTATGCAAAAAACAATACTTGTCGTTTTACTCATCTTTTTTTCCCGGTTGGTAATGGCCCAGGAAGTGGAGTACAAAAAAGGCATGATCAAAGTGGATGGGAAGGATTATGTAAAACTGGAAATAACCAAGCAGAATTTCGGCCTTACCAAATTTTTTGAAGTGTTCTCACTATCCGGTGAAAAACTGATCATTGCAGCACCGGCTACAGAATTTGATGCGGATAAAAATGATAACTCCAATCTTTACTACCGGCTTACTTTTTTAACGGCTAACCAGGTGGGGATTTTCAAAGTAGCTTCCCTGGGACAGGAAAAATCATTTGCCAAATTGATCGGCAGCAGCGGTATTATAATCAACGATAAAGCAGATGAAGCTAAGGTAAAAGAGTTTATCGCTGCCAAAGGCGTTACACCAAGGCTGCTGGTCAACTATACACAAGTGGCCCGTGATAAAAGATGGCCGGTTTCACTGAAAGCCGACAAGACCATTGAGCAGAATGCAAAGATCATCGGAAGTTTCAAACCTACCGGTTCGCAAAACGGGCTCGACAGTTATGAATTTCTATTGCCCTCCGGTGTGGTGATTGCAAAGGTTTCTTTTACCGGTGGTAATAATGCCCAGAATATGGATGTCTTTACTGCTAAAGATAATTCGCAACGGCCGGTGCCACTTCCCCAAAAAGATAAGATATTATTAGCGGATGCCAGCATCGACAAGAACCAGTTCACACTTAAAAGAGTCGCCCAATGGCTCATCGATAATCAATACCTCTAATCAATCGTTCTTAGTTAGTATGAAAAAGATCATTGCCGTATTAATTGTTTCCGCTTTTTCCTGTTCTTTATTAGCGAATATCAGCCTGCCGAAAATTTTCGGCGGCAATATGGTATTGCAGCGGGATAAACCTGTCCGCATCTGGGGATGGGCGGCTCCAGGGGAAAATGTAACGCTGCAATTCAACCAGCAGAAAAAAAATACAAAGGCGGATAAAGCAGGCAAATGGCAAATCCTGTTAGCACCGGTAGCAGTAAGATATAACTGGACCAATGATGCTTCAGAAGGCAATTTATTCAATAAGGAAATGTTACCGGCAGCACCCTTCCGTACAGATAACTGGGATGGAGTGACTATTAAGAACAGGTATATCGTCAACCAGTAAGGAATTTGGTCTTCCCCGGTGCATTTATCGTTTGTTATAATAAAGCATGAAAAGTGAGTAGTAATAAAGAGGCGGCTTCTTACACTCTGAAACAGGAGGTGGTGCATAGCATGATCCATGCATTCGGGATATTGTTTGGTATTATCAGTATCCCGGTTTTAACCGCCCTGGCTGCTAAAAATGCCAATGTACAGGGAATCGTTGGTGCCAGCATCTATGGATTTTGCTTCCTGATGTTATTTACGTTTTCAACATTGTATCATGGTATTCAACATCCGCAGGTGAAGCGAACGCTGGAAATATTTGATCATATCAGTATTTATTTCTTGATAGCAGGTACTTATACTCCTTTCCTCCTGATCTTTCTTTTTGATGGTTTCGGTATCACTTTGTTAGCTGTTTTATGGGGATTGACATTGCTGGGTATCTTCTTTAAGATCTTTTTTACCGGATGATTTGATATTGTTTCCGTGATCATCTATTTACTGATGGGATGGATCATGGTGGTGGGTGGCCGGCGTTTTTTTAGGGAGGTACCTTCTGATGTGTTGCTATTTCTCCTGATCGGAGGTGTTCTGTACAGTGTCGGTGTAATTTTTTATTTAAAAAAGGGGTTTGGCTGGCATCATGCTGTATGGCATTTTTTTGTACTGGTGGCGGCTGTTTGTCATTATGTAGCCGTCTTATTAGCCGTTTGATATTCCTTTGTTAAAGCAGGTCATTCTCAAGGGCAAAACGAACCAGCATGGCTGTATTCTTTACATTCAGTTTGGCGTGTAAATTTTTCCGGTGACTTTCCACCGTATCAACACTGATGAAAAGTTTTTCAGCGATCTGCATATTGGTCAGACCTTCTGCTACGGCGGCCAGCACTTCTTTTTCTCTTTTTGTTAGCGGCGGAATGCTGTTCAGTTGTTCTGTGCCTGATTTCAAAGCCTGCCCGGCATCAAAACTCAGGTATGTTTTTCCTTTCACCACAATTTTTATGGCTTCAATGATCTCCTGGCGCCCCGCATTCTTTAATAAATAACCGCTGGCCCCGCTTTCCATCATCTTGCGGATATAAGTGCCCTGGTTAAATGTACTTAAAGCCAGTACCATGATGCCGGGATAGTTTTTTTTAATGAGTTTGCACAGGTCCACTCCGTTCATATCCGGCAGGCTAATATCCATCAGTATCACATCGGCTGTATGGTTGCTGAAATACTGTAAGCAGTTAGCCGCATTGCTGGCATAGCCGGCCATTTCAATATCTTTTTCTTTTTGTAGTAAGGAATAAATTCCCTCAATAACTACTGCATGATCATCTACTATATAAACCTTTATCATTTGTTAAGCGATTAATTCAATATTGACCGATGTTCCATTACCGGGTGATGTCACCAGGTCGGATGTGCCGTTGAAATACTGTACCCGGTAGCTGATATTTGCCATACCGGCTCCTTTGGCCTGGGCTAATATATTTTTATCAAAGCCTTTGCCGTTATCTTCCACGGTAATCCCGGTTTTATTATTGTTCATGGTCAGTTGCACAATGATCTGGCTGGCTTCAGCATGTTTCACGGCATTGTTCACCAGTTCCTGGATGATGCGGTAAATAAACATCTCCGCTGTACTGTGTAATTTTCTTCTTTCCCCAAATTGCTGGAATACTATTTTTATTCCGGTGGTGGTTTGTATGCTGTCGCAAAAATCTCTTACCGCTTCCTGCAACCCGAATTTTACCAGGGCTTCCGGCATCAGGTTTTGGGCTACTTTGCGAAGATCGCCGATGGAATTATCAAGCATACTCAGTGACCTGTCAAACTGGTTACTGGTTTCAGGAGTCAGGGGCAGGTTTTCTTTTACGTTCATGAAAGACAGTTTGGTGCCGGATAATAAACTGCCCAGGCCGTCATGCAGGTCTTTAGCGATACGGCTTCTTTCTTCTTCCTGCCCTTTCAGCATCGCATCAATGGTGAGTAATTGTTTGTCTTTTTCCAGCTCACTGATCTTTTGTTTTTGCAGAGCCTGTTGCTGCTTTGCCAGTTGCTGTCCTTTTTTAAAATTGATAAACCCGAGGTAACCCAGGATCAGCAGGATGATAATGGAGGCAATAAAAATTTTGTTCAGTGCAGATTTGTGTTTTACTTCCACGGCTTGTTTTTCTTTTTCAAATTGTAACTGGCTGATCTGCTTCTGTTGTTTTTCTGCATCATATACTGCCCCGAGTACTTTCAACTGTTTGATATTTGTTTCGGCAGCGAGGCTGTCCTTTAATTGTATGATCTGCTGGATAAGATCAAAAGCTTTGGTTTTATTACCAGTTTTATAATAGTAGTTGGCAAGGTTAGTGAGTGCATCAATTTTGGAAGACCGGGTTTGCATCGTTTCTGCCAGCATAAGGTTTTCAAGAGCATATTTTTTTGCCGCTTCATCCTCCCCGATCTTTAAGGCCGTTGCCGACAGGTAATAAAGGGTAATACTTTTACTGTTGCTGTGTCCTCCTTCCAGCGCATATTTATACGTCTCTTTAAAATAGTTGTAGGCTGTATTATAATGTTGTTTTATAAAACTAACCCGCCCTCTTTTGAGATAGTAACCAAAGCTTACCTGCACCTGCCCCGGTTCGGGCATGAAGGGTTCTAATTTATCAAGATAGCGGTTGGCCGTTTCGAGGTCTTTTTTGGCAAGGCAAACATCAATATAGGAGAAATAAATGGTGGCATTTTCTGTAACACTGCTGTCTTTCTCCGCCAGGGCTATATTCTTCTCAGCATATTCAGTGGCTTTGTCCAGGTTGTTCAGGGCAATATATATGTTGGTGATAAAGGTATAGATCCGGCTTCTTCGTTGCTCCCTGCCGGGAGTGAGATATTTTAATGACTCAAAAAAATAGTCCAATGCTGTGTAATAGTTTTCCTGGCTGAAATAGATCGCTCCTTTCTGTTCGAGGGACCATTGTTTAATATTCAATAAATTTTCTTCCTGAATGGTACCGGTAATATATATCGCAGAATCGAAATACAGGAGTGCCTTTGTATAATCTGAGGAGCTTTTATAATAACCTGCAGTATTTGAATAGCAGGCGGCAAGACCCGGGGTGTAGTTCAGTTTCCGGCTGATTCCGAATGCTTCATCCAGGTACGGTAATACGGCCTTTCTTTCTTTTAAATAAGCCGCGGTGTTTAAAACCCTTACCAGTGCATTTACCCTGGCAGTATCAGGGGCAGGATAATTCTTAAGATCGTTGATGGCTTCCTGTTTCTTTTTTTCAAAGCCCTCCTGCTGTGCATTAACCGGGCAGCTGATACCTGTTAGCAGCGTAAGAACAAAGATTACAATCTTGCTGTGGTTGCACATATTGTAAGGAAGTAATGGTTACTGTAAAGTTTTACTTTATTTCTCAAATAGGAAAATTGTTCGCAAAAATTCACGCCTTTCCGGGATGATGCACCAGGCAGATTATTTTCATATTTGCGTTTTCGTATTCACCATTAAACCTTTTTCTATGTTAGTACAAGCAAAGCCTGCCGGGGCCGGCCCGGGCGGGGATACAACAATCAGTACAGCCGGTAACACAGCAGCGCAAAGCCGCAAAAAGCCGGTATTTTCTTTTCTACACCGGTTATATCCAGCCAATTGGTTCAGTGAATTCTGTGATATCAGTATCACGCTGGAAGAATTTGCCCCTGCGGAAACAGGACAGGAAAAGAGCAGTAGATCTTTTGAGTAACACCTCTATTCATCGTTTTATACAATTAAAATCAGCAGCATGAAAACAATTATGAAATTCATATTGATTGTGGTACTATTTTTAGCAGTTTCGCTGGTACTTTTTGCCCGGGTGACAGGTAATACCGGAAAAAGTTACCAGATTCAGTCACAGTCCGGCGATATGATGCCGGAAACGATAATGCCACTCCACTTCAGCGACAGAGCCGAGGGCAGTATCAATCCGGAAACGGAGTATCCTTTAGCAGAAAAACGCTTTCGAAAGTTATTCCCGGATGCAGTCAACCCTAGATGGTTCAGGGAAAACAGGAACCTGTTTGTTTACTTCTATAATAAAGGAAATAAAGTGACCGCTGTTTTCACCCTGCGGGGCCATATGAATTATGCCATCGCCAACCTGGCAATAACAGACCTGCCCGGGGCTATCATTAATAAAGTGGAGAGAAGGTATGAGGGGTATGGGATTTTTAATGTAAAGCAAATAATAGAAGAAGACCGTATCACCTATGAAGTTGTCCTGGTGAATGGCTGTGAATATGTTGTTATTTATATTTCAGACGAGGAAATAACTGAGCGAAAAAGGATCAGGAAAATGTAATACCATTTTAGCTATAATTTTTGCAGCATAGCATCGCAGAGACAGGTTCATTTGGAACAAGTACAGCCCGTAAAAGGGCTGTACTATTTTTTTATAACAACTATTTACATCGGTTTAAGTGCTGCTGCTTTCTGGTCAGTCAAAACATTCTTCTTTACCATATCCTTCACGATCATTTCGCCATATTCGTCAGCCAGGTTTTCTGAACCGGGTGGATCAAAAGACTGGCTCTGGGATGAATAAACCAATTCGTTGGCAGCGAGATCATACAAATTGCTTTCCCAGAAGTATTTGGTATCTGTTATATAATAACCCTGTGTATAGATCCTGTCATACATCACTCTTGAATATCTCCAGAAGCGGTTATGGTAGATAGCATAGGGAGAGTAATATACCCGGCCGGGAACATATTGTTTTTCCCGGGTCTTATCAAGTAGTACAACAGTTAGCACAGCATCAACACCTGAAGTGCGGAGTTTGCTGATGGCTTGTTCTTCGCTCATATTCTCAAATGCTTTGGGATTATATTCATCACAGGAGCAGGTGGCATCATAGCCCAACGCCTCCAGATCACCCACCAGGTGTTGCTCCATTTTCTCCCGTAACGAACGGTCTTTTTCTGTGATCAGTCCAAGCACAACGATTTTTTTAAACTTGTTGGGTTGAAGGTTATCTGCTTTCCAGGAACTGGTGATCCGGGATGAAGAGCCGCAACCCACCATCAGCAGCAGCGCCGTCCATATGATAATATGTTTCATACGATGAGTTTTGTTCCGGTAATTTAAAACGGCAGGGTGCTGCTTTCCTATGACAAAGGTCACATGCAGGTGCGGGAAAGCTGATATTCGTCTTGTTATAACTGAAATAGGTCATAAATAAAGCAGGAGATTATGCAGTAACTTTCCCGGATCAAATAAACTGATCAGTGAAGCCATTTAAAGGAAACTGTTTCGTAAAACGAATAGCACTTTTAATGCCAGCCATTTCCGGGTTTTTATTTGCTGCTGCACAATTATGTACAGGCAGTCTTGGTGACCCGGTAGTGAATATAACTTTTGGCACTGTCTCCAACGGAGATCCCGGTGTGGCACCGCCTGCCGGTTATACATACACAACTTCATCCTGCCCTGATGATGGTTATTATACGATCACCCGGTCCACTTCCGGTTGTTTTGGTAATTCCTGGCATACAGTGAATGCAGACCACACCGGTAACGGGGCTTTTATGCTCGTGAATGCATCTTTCCTTGCAGGGGATTTTTATGTGGGAAGGGTAACTGGTCTTTGTCCCAATACAACGTATGAGTTTTCTGCCTGGCTTATGAATGTATTGTTGTCTCCGTCAGGCATTCAACCCAATATCACTTTTACAATTGAAACCCTTTCCGGAACAGTATTAAATCAATTTAATACGGGAGGGATTCCTGTAACAGCTCAGCCCCGGTGGGACCAGTATGGGTTTTATTTTACCACTACTGACGGCAGTCCTGATATCATATTACGTATGCGCAATAATGCACCCGGCGGAATGGGAAATGATATAGCATTAGATGATATTACTTTCCGGCCCTGCGGTCCTGTGGTAGCGGCCAGTTTACAAGGGAGCAATAACAAAATAGATGTTTGCGCTGATGAACAACAGGCATCGTATGATTTCAGTGCCAGCATCTCACCCGGTTTTTTTTCACCGGTATATCAATGGCAGGTAAGTACGGATTCCGGAAGAATATGGACGGATATTTCCGGTGCAAACGGACTTACTTATCAACGGCTGCCAACAACAGCAGGTGATTACTGGTACCGGCTCACAGTGGCCGAAAATGGAAATGCCGGGATCGTGGCCTGTCGTATTGCTTCCAACGTCAATAGTGTTTATGTACACGATAATCCCGTTATTAGTGCGGGCCCTGATAAAACCATTGTCAGCGGGGAACAAATAGTATTAACAGCATCCAATGCAAGCGGGGGGAATATTCAGTTCAGTTGGTTGCCCCCCGATCACCTGGATAATGATTCTATTCTTAATCCCATTGCTTCACCCGTCAGCAATACACGCTATACTTTGTCGGCGGTATCAGCAGTTGGTTGCCGCAGTCAGGACCAGGTACTGATAAAAGTAGTGGCCGGTATTTTTGTACCCACTGCGTTTACGCCGGATAATGACGGAAAGAATGACTACTGGCAGATTCCTTTTCTTGATCCCGCAAAGGATGCAGCCGTTTCTGTTTATAACCGGAATGGCCGGTTGGTTTATTATGTAAAGGGTGCTGTTGTTAACTGGGATGGGCGATACAATGGCATGACCCAGCCTGCCGGTGTTTATGTTTATCATATTCGCTTCAGGGGAGGAACAGGAGATAGGAAAGGAACACTGACGCTGGTCAGGTAAATGACTAATCAACAGTAACTGCTTCAATTAGTGAAATACAACGATGCTTTACCGGAAAATCTGCAAATGATATTTTTTCTATAATCACATTAATTCTAATGAGTTTCTAATATTTCATTTTTTCTGTTTGTAATAGAACTGCAATAAATAAAAAATAAGAGTTTTTTTTTACCGGTGCCGGTTCTTTTTTAATAAATAAAGAAATTTTGGTGTTAAATTACCAGGAGAAACGAAGCCAGCAATCAGCCCCCACGGTTCATTGTCTGCTTATTTATTACTGAAAACTTTATGTAACCAGGCTCGGTTAGCATGCATCTTTTGTTGCCTGAAGCAGATGCTATGAAAAAGTTTTCGACCAACTGGATACTTGCCACTGGAATTGTCTCAGTAATTATTACTGTTGCAACGGTGCTTTTTGTATCAATCCGGCAATCACAAAGAGTCAGGGATACAGCCATTCGTGTTGACCAAACTGAACAAGTGCTCCAACAAATCCAAAAACTGATTGTGACATCGCTGGACAATGAAACCGGGGCCCGCGGTTTTGTAATAACCGGCAGGGAAAGATATTTGGAACCACTCCGAAATTCAGTAGCAGCATTCCGGGCAGATATTGGAAATCTGGAGAAACTGGTGGCGGGTAATTCTCTGCAGGTGCAATTATTAGATTCACTGAAAACATCTGTTAACAGGCGGGTTATTTTTTCTGACAGCATGGTACTGTTAAGGAGACAGGCAGGCCTCGAATCAACCATTGGCCTGGTTGAGTCGGGCAGGGGTAAGCACTACACGGATGAAATCAGAAGTATCGGGGATAAAATGAGCAATATAGCCAGTCAATTACTGACGGAGAGAAAAGCAAAAAATGAAAGGACCATAACCAACCTAAATATTATTCTCTACAGTATCCTTGCTGTTGTGGCTTTAATGAGTTTTTATATTATCCGGAGGATCAAGAAAGATATTGACCAGCAAAAGGCAAATGAGGAAAAATTCAGTGCCTTGCTGGATGCTGCTCCTGATGCGACAGTTATTGTTGACAGTTCGGGTGCAATACAAATGATCAACCTACAGGCGGAAAACCTGTTTGGATACAGCAGGACAGAAATGCTGGGCCAGCCTGTAGAAATACTGATTCCCCGGGAGCTCAAAGTAAAGCATGTGCAACACCGGGGTAATTTCATGAAAGCCGCCAAAGTCAGGGCCATGGGTGCTGGTATAGAACTGAATGCAGTAAAAAAAGATGGAATGATGTTTCCGGTTGAGATCAGTTTGTCGCCTATTAATACGAAGGCAGGAGTGCTGGTATCTGCTTCAGTCAGGGACATTACACTCAGGAAAAACCTGGAGAATGAACTGAAGAAAATGAATTCCGAACTGGAAGCATTTACTTACTCTGTTTCACACGATTTAAGAGCACCTCTGCGGGGTATCATCGGTTTTACCGCTATCCTTGAAGAGGACTACAGCAGCAAACTGGATGACGAAGCACGACGAATCACAGGAATTATCAAAGCCAATACACTTAAGATGGGGCACCTGGTGGATGACCTGCTGGCCTTTTCACGAACGGGAAGGCAGGAATTATTAAAAACCACAGTCAGTATGACTGGCATAGTGATTGAAATAATAAATGAGATAAAGGCAACGGGAGATAATCACCGGATAGAATGGAATACAGGAGCACTGGCTGATGTGAATGCAGATATAAGTACAATCAGGCAGGTATGGATCAATCTTATTTCCAATGCCGTCAAATATTCCGGCAGTAAGGAAAAACCCAGGATTGAAATCGGGTACAGCCGGCAGCAGGATATGTATATTTTTTTTGTGAAAGATAATGGTGTGGGATTTGATAACCGGTACAGGCATAAACTCTTCAGGGTGTTTCAACGGTTGCACAGTGCAGAAGAGTTTGAAGGAACAGGTGTGGGGCTGGCGCTGGTTGAAAAAATTGTATCCAGGCACGGAGGCAGTGTTTGGGCAGAGGGTGAAATAGGGAAGGGAGCCAGTTTCTTTTTTTCCTTGCCTGCTAACTAGAAACAGACTCCGGTTGATAAAAAATAAACAGCTTTATTTATGAATTCAAGCACTGTTGAAATACTACTCGTTGAGGATAATATCAGTGATGCAGAACTAACCATCCGTGAATTAAAGCGGCATCATATGGCCAATAACCTCGTGCATGTAAAAGATGGGGAAGAAGCACTGGAATTTATATTCGGTACAGGCAGGTATACAGGTCAAAGAGAGAATTTTTTATTACCCAAAGTAGTATTACTGGATATACAAATGCCAAAAGTAAATGGCATGGAAGTGTTACAGCAATTAAAGCAAAACCCGTTAACCCAATCAATGCCGGTGGTGATACTGACTTCGTCCAAGGAAAGCCCTGATATAAAGCGGTGCTATGAGCTTGGTGCCAACAGTTATATTGTGAAACCTGTAAACTTTGAACGGTTTGCAGAGGCGATCCGGAACCTGGGATTTTACTGGCTGTTGCTTAACCAATCACCATCACAAAAACTATAGATTTTGCCTGCAAAGCTGAAAATATTGATGCTTGAAGACAGCCATACGGATGCAGAGCTGGTACAACGTGTATTGAAAAAGGAAGAATTCCCGGCTGTTTTTCACCTGGCAATGTCGAAGCCCGATTTTATACAGGCATTAGACCACTACTGCCCGGATGTGATACTGGCTGATAATTCTTTACCACAATTTGATGCGGTTGAGGCATTGAAGATCGTACGGCAACAGGAAGAGCAGGTGCCATTTATCATGGTGACGGGTACTGTTTCGGAAGAGTTTGCTGCACGCATTATTAAGGAAGGTGCAGACGATTATATCCTCAAAGATCGCTTGATCCGGCTGCCTTCAGCTATTGAAGCGGCTGTTCGGCAACGGCAATACGAACGGGACAGGAACCAGGCATTAAAGAACCTGGTGGAAAGTGAGGAGAAATACAGGAGCCTTGTTGACAGGATATCTGACGGATTTTTAGCAATGGATGAAAACCTGAATGTGACGTTTATTAATCAAGCTGCTGAACAATTATTGCAATCTCCTCAGGGCTTGCTGCTGGACAAGAATATTATAAAGGAATTCCCTGCAGCAGCCAATCAACCTATTCACAGGGCATTCCGGCAGGCACTGGAAACAGGTCATAATATATACCTGGAGGAATATTCTGCTGTAATGGATAAATGGGTATACGGGAGTATTTACCCGTCGGCCACCGGCTTATCAGTTTTTTTCCGGGATATCACGGAGCAAAGGAAGGCAGAAGAAACAGCGAGGATAAGCGAGGAAAAATACAAGGTTTTTATTCAGCGAATTACAGATGCTTTTATCGCCCTGGATAAAAACTGGTGTTACACATACCTGAACAAGCAGGCCGGTGAACTTATACAGCGGGATCCCGGTGAAATGATCGGGAAAAATGTTTGGGAAGAATTTCCACAGGCAGTGGGTTCCGAAACGTATAAAGCATTTCATAAAGCGATGGATGAGCAATGTTATGTCAGCAATACAGATTATTTTGAACCGCTTGATCTGTGGCAGGAAAACTTTATTTATCCTTCGGATAACGGTTTGTCCGTTTTTATCAGGAATATAACAGAAAAGAAGAAGCTGGAAATGGCTTTACAGGAACAGCAGCGCAGGGAGCAGATCAAACTTACAGCTACTTCCCTGCGGGCCCAGGAAAAGGAACGCAATTCAATTGCTATTGAACTGCATGATAAGGTTAACCAGATTCTTGTTGGTACCAATGTGATGTTGAGTGTCATCAGGGATTACCCGGACCGGGCAGGAGAACTCATTACTACCTGTATGGACAATCTGCGGAGTGCCATTGAGGAAAACAGGAAAATTGCTCACGAACTGGTGAGCCCCGATCTCACAACAGAAACATTATTGCGCCAGGTATACCGCTTATGCCAGAAGATGCTTCATCCGGCCGGTTTAAAAACAAATATCATTAATGAGAATTATGACGAGGAGAAGCTGGATAAAGAACAAAAGCTGGCTGTTTATCGTATTGTTCAGGAACAGTGTACCAATATTATAAAATATGCAAAAGCTTCAACAGTCGATTTTTCTTTATTTACCACAGAGCAATTTTTTGCAATGCAGATTGGCGATGATGGCGTGGGGATGGAAGCTGCCGGTGTGCCTGAAGGGATAGGTCTCAAGAACATCACAAGCCGGTTGAGTGTGTTTGGCGGTAAGCTTCAGATTGATACCATGCCGGGTAAAGGCTTTCGGTTAAACATACAAATTCCACTAAATGTATGAGTTTGTTATACGCTTGGTGAACAATTAAATGTTGCAGTTACAAAATAAAGGGGCTTAGTAATTTTCTTCAAGATACACCGGTACAACTGAATGACCGGCCTGTAAGCGTTCCTTACTAAATTCAAGTTGTAGTTCTTTCTCTATCTGGGAAAGGTCTTTCAGGAAATTATTCACCGGCAATGCCATCCGGGTAAAACAGGAGCCTGCTTTATCATATATTGAACTGAATTCATCACGGATAACCGTTACCCCTTCCTGCAATTGCTTTTTTGCCTGTACATAAGATTGGTGTACCAATTCATTGAATGAGTGCATCGTTCCGGCAACCTGTTGTGGTTGTATAAGATTTAATGTTGACATAACTAACCGTTTGATGCTGTACCTGCAATTTCGTGCCGGAAAAAAGCCAAAGCAGTAGTATTATTGAGAAGTAATTGTTTACAACTGCAAATGTGGACAACTAATATTACTCCTGTGATAAATCAGCATGGTATTATTGTTAACGGCTATACGACAGGCATAAAAAAAATCCTCCCAAAAGGAGGATTTGTATACGGTTAAAAACGGAATAGTATTAATTGCCTTTTGTTTTTTCCCAGGCTTCATATGCTTCGGCGGTCAGCACTTCGCCGGTGATTAGTAATTTTTTAGGCTCTTCCACGCCACCCAGTTTTACAAAGACTTCTTTGGTGAAAGGAGCCACAGCTGCAGCGTTATACTGAACTTTCAACTTTACCGTTTCGCCTGGCATAATTGGCTTTTCGGGTTTTTCAGGGGTAGTACATCCACAACCTGCAGTAGTGTTTTCAACAACAACAGGTTTGTTGCTGATATTCGTAAGCTCAAAAGCATAAGTAACGGGAACACCAACTTTCAGTTTCCCAAAATCATGTTTTTCTGTATTTACTTTGATCAGATCATCAGCTTTTACCTGAGCCATGATAGCGAAGCTGAATAAAAAAGCGGTTGCGAGTAATGCGATCTTCTTCATTTTGTTGGGTATTTAAAGTGTTTGTTTTTTTAAAAAATCGACAGCAGCATTTGCAGGAGCAGAGCCTTCCGGTGCTTTCCACACTGTTCCTTTGATCTTCAATTGCCGGGTTTGATTCGTATTATAAGTGATAGTGATAGGCTTCTCAAAATAGCCTTCAGCGGCGGCATTGTAACCCACCCTGATCTTAACAGTAGCTCCGGGTGCAATGGCATCACGGCTCCATTCAGGAGTGGTGCAACCGCAGGTGGCCTGCACATTATCCAGTTTCAGCGGGGTAGTACCGGTATTGGTGATTTCAAAGCTGTAATAAACGGGCTTTCCCTGTGGTATCTGGCTGAAATCATGCTCTGTTTCTTTCAACTTCAGGACTTCATTTGTTGCAGCGGGTTTTGCAGCATTTCCATGGTTATGCCCGTCATTTTCTGAATGCTGGGCATAAGAAACCAGGAGAAGGGATGAGGCCAAAAAGGTAAGGAGTGTTTTCTTCATATTCCGGTTAGTTGAAGACTTCAAAATTAGGGTAAAGATGCCACTTCTCATAGACAGGTTGCATACCCGGATGTGGAATTTTTGGGGAAGGTTTAATGGGGGGCTTTCTTTTATCTTTGCCGCATGGAAAAGCCAACGCTATCAACGATGCCAGCCGATGAAAAGCTATCCTTTGACCGGTTCCGGGATGAAGTGCTGAAGGATTACCGGGTAGCCTGCATCAGCCGGGAGACCAGCCTCTTAGGCCGGAAGGAGGTTTTGACCGGTAAAGCCAAATTTGGCATTTTTGGAGATGGTAAAGAAGTGGCCCAGGTGGCCATGGCTAAGTTTTTCCAGCCGGGAGATTTTCGCAGCGGGTATTACCGCGACCAGACCTTTGCTTTTGCGATCGGGCTTACTACGGCTGAACAGTATTTTGCCCAGCTTTATGCTGACCCGGATATCAATAATGACCCCTTTAGTGCCGGCCGGCAGATGAATGCTCATTTTGCCACCCCCAATACAGATGCAAATGGCGAATGGCTGGATCTAACGGCTATGAAAAATACAGCCGCCGACATGGCCCCCACGGCCGGTCAAATGCCCCGCAGTCTCGGTTTGGCTTATGCTTCAAGGATGTTCAGAAAGCTGGAGAAACTGCGTTCTCTAAATGGACTTTCCCAAAATGGAAATGAAGTTTGCTTTGCCACGATTGGTGATTCCTCCACCAGCGAAGGGCATTTCTGGGAAACCATCAATGCGGCCGGTGTGCTGCAGGTTCCGCTTGCCGTATTTGTCTGGGATAATGGGTATGGTATTTCTGTTCCCAAAAAATACCAGACCACGAAAGGATCTATCTCTGAAATATTACAGGGCTTTCAAAAAACAGAAGGCACCAACGGGTTAAATATTTACAAAGTAAAAGGCTGGGATTATGCCGGCATGTGTGAAGCATTTGAAGAAGGTATCGGGCTGGCCAGGGCTACCCACACACCCTGTGTTTTTCATGTGGAAGAAATAACACAACCACAGGGGCATTCCACTTCCGGCAGTCATGAAAGATATAAGCCAACCGAAAGATTAGAATGGGAAAGAGAGTGGGATGGTATTAAAAAGATGAAGGAATGGATCATTGAAACCGGCCTGGCTGATGAGGAAGAACTGAACCAGTTGCAGGACGAAGCGAAAGACGAAGTACGAAACGGGAAGAATAAGGCCTGGGAAAAATACCAGGCACCGATCAAAGCACAGGCTACCAGAACGATTGAATTGATCAACCAGCTATCCAATGGCCTGCCTGATAAATCAGATGAATTTAGAAAAATTGCTGCCGGGCTTTCGGCTAACCGGGAGCCCTTGCGCCGGGATGTAATGAAAGCACTGTATGCGGCTATTGGTCTTGCCGGAAATCATGATGCTGCTTTCTGGATCAAAGATTATTATAAAGACCTGCAGGAAGAGAATAAAACGTTTTTTAATTCTCATTTATATAATGAAGGACCTAAGAGTGCTTTGAAAGTTGCAGCAATAGAAGCAGTTTATGCACAGGATGCTCCATTGATCAACGGGTATGAAATATTGAATAAATACTTCGACCAGCTATTCACCAACAATCCTAAAGTGGTGGCGTTTGGAGAAGACATGGGTTTGATCGGGGATGTGAACCAGGGCTTTGCCGGCTTGCAGGCTAAACATGGTGAGGAAAGAATTTTTGATACCGGTATCCGGGAGCTTACGATCATGGGCCAGGGAATTGGTTTAGCTTTTCGTGGCCTGAGACCGATCGCTGAGATTCAGTATCTCGATTACCTGTTATACGGACTGCAACCTTTGAGTGATGATGTGGCCACACTGCATTACAGAACATTTGGTAAACAAAGCTGCCCGCTGATCGTCCGCACAAGGGGACACCGGCTGGAAGGTATCTGGCATAGCGGTTCCCCGATGGGAGTGGTCATCAATGCACTTCGTGGTATGTATGTATGTGTGCCCCGGAATATGACACAGGCTGCCGGTATGTATAATACATTATTAAAAGGCAATGATCCGGGAATTGTGATCGAATGCCTGAATGGATACCGGTTAAAAGAAAAATTACCTGCTAATTTATCAGACTTTACTGTTGCCCTTGGTGTACCTGAAGTGATCAGGGAAGGAAATGATATGACTATTGTATCCTACGGATCAACGCTTCGTATTGTGCAGGAGGCAGCAACAATACTGGATGCGCAGGGCATCAGTTGCGAGATTGTGGATGTACAGACTTTATTACCCTTCGATATCCATCATAAAATTCTTGAATCATTAAAGAAAACAAACCGCATTGTGTTTGTGGATGAAGACGTACCCGGAGGCGCTGCTGCGTATATGTTCAATAAAGTGATGGAAGAGCAGGGAGGTTACAGGCACCTCGATGTGGCGGCAAGAACAATTACCGGTAAAGCACATCGCCCGGCCTACGGAAGTGATGGTGATTATTTCAGTAAGCCCAATGCCGAAGAAATTGAGGCGGTAATCAAACAAATGATGACGGAGTAAGATAACAATTGACAATAGACAACTGGCAAAGGCTGTAAAAGTTTAGTAGTAATAAAATATTATGGCTGCCAAAAATTTTAAGCAAACGAAATTGTACAAACTTGCCTTTGAGCAAGCAATGGATATTTTTCACGTATCAAAAAACTTTCCTAAGGAAGAAACATATTCGCTGACAGACCAGATCAGGAGGTCGTCAAGAAGCGTTTGTTCAAATATTGCTGAAGCGTACAGAAAAATGCGTTATCCGGCTCATTTCATTTTGAAAGCTACGGATAGCGATGCTGAAAATTCTGAAACAAACGTATGGCTTGATTTTGCTGAAGCCTGTGGGTATATTTCGAAAGAGCAACAAGCAAAAATGATTTTACGCAGCGAAGAAATTGGACGGCTGCTGAATCATATGATAAATAACCCGGACAGGTATTGATTGAAAAATTTTACATTTACCCTTGTATTAGGTGTTTTGCCCATTGCTCATTGCCAATTGCTTGTTGAAGTATGCCGACAAACTTTCTTTTCATCATTGATGTGCTTGGTACGTTCTCCTTTGCGGTTTCCGGTGCTTTTCTTGCCATGCAAAAGAAGCTGGATCCTTTCGGAGTATTGGTATTGTCTTTTGTAACCGCCATTGGTGGTGGTACACTCCGGGATATACTCATCGGTAATCTTCCTGTTGGCTGGTTAAGAAATGAGACGGCAACCATCGTTATTTTTTCTGCTGCTATTGCTACAATGATCTTTGGCCGGTTCTTAAAACAATTTACCACCACTTTGTTTTTATTCGATGCGCTGGGACTTGGCCTGTTTACCATTATTGGTATTGAACTGGGTATTGAGAAAAATTTCAGTACCGGTATCTGCATTGCACTCGGAACCATCACCGCTTGTTTTGGTGGTGTGATACGGGATGTTTTGTTGAACGATGTTCCCTTGTTGTTCCGGAAAGAAATTTATGCGATGGCCTGTATTGCCGGCGGATTGATCTATTTTATACTCAGAAAAATAAACCTTGACGAAAATATTTCCAAAACGATCTGCATCCTGCTCATCTTTGCCATTCGTGTAATTGCAGTTCGTTATAAGATTTCCCTGCCGCAATTTTACACCCATAAATAATTGGATATGAAACTGACCATGTACCAGGTGGATGCCTTCGCTGATAAAGTTTTTGCAGGTAACCCTGCTGCCGTGATACCCTTAGACAAATGGATCGGTGATGAGCTGATGCAGCAGATTGCTATGGAAAACAACCTCGCCGAAACCGTTTTTTTTGTTGCAAAAGATAATGATTTTGATATCCGCTGGTTCACACCCGAACTGGAGATCAATCTTTGTGGTCATGCCACGCTGGCATCTGCCTATGTCCTCTATGAATTTTTGGGATACAAAAAACGAACGATCACATTTCATTCTAAAAGCGGTCCGTTATATGTAAGCCGGGACGGGGAAACGATCAAACTTGATTTTCCTTCCTGGAAACCGGAACGAATTGATGAATACCCGGAGGAACTACTCACTTCATTAGGCAATCCTGATATCGTTAGTGTGTATAAATACAGGGATTTTTTGGTAGAACTGAATAATGAAGAAGCAGTGAGAAATTGTAAACCCGATTTTGCCCTGATGAAAAGGGCCGGGGGTATGGTGATTATCACAGCACCCGGCAGGGAAGTAGATTTTGTGTCCCGCTTCTTCGCACCCACCGCCGGTATTGATGAAGATCCTGTAACAGGTTCGGCCCACTCGCAATTAATTCCTTTCTGGAATTATAAACTGGGGAAGAAGGTGATGACAGCAAAGCAGCTCTCCAAAAGGGGCGGTGATCTTTATTGCGAACAAAACGGAGACCGGGTGATTATGGGTGGTCAATGTGTGTTTTATATGAAGGGCGAGATAAATATTTGACAGGAGTCAATCGAGAAATCTTTCTTTTAACCCCGGTGCAGGTATCATGCAACTTTCACTTTTCCCAAACCATTTATAACGGTTCTTAGCAATTAAAGAATATACAGCATCCCGGATAAAGGGAGGTACAATGATAAATCCATATAGCAGTGGCCAGGCACCAACTAATTTCCTTGAAACCCTTAATGCGGCAGATGATTTCCTGTACAATGTCCCGTTCTCGATCAATATAAAGGAGTTCAGGTTATCTGCAGGCAGATGGAACTGTTGCAGTAATTGTTGCCCGGTTTTCCCCTGCAGCGATGCAAAATGAAATTGTTTACGGCGGTCCCGTTTGATAATGAACTGAACACTCCGGTTACACAGATTGCAAACCCCATCAAAGAGAACGATCTTTTTTTCTTCCATCATTTCCCTGTAAATGTCCGGAATTATCCGGTAAAAAATAGGGTCACATAATCCTGTTTACGGGTAAGGGTTGTTTTCACTATTCTTTTCATTCACTTCTGCCTTTTATTACACAAATGTGTAATTGACTCATTTCGCTTTTATGCCCATTTTTATCCTGTGTTTAGTAAATCAAATAAGCCTTAAATAATCTTTTATGAAACAAAGCCTTGTCTTATTATTTATTATTTCTCCTGTATTGCTGTTTGCCCAAAACGTAGGTATCGGTAATACAAACCCCCAGTACCCGTTGGACATAAGCGGCGATATCAATACAACAGGGGCATTAAGGGCTAACGGAAATGCCGGAACAAACGGGCAGGTATTGAGAAGTAATGGCAATGGCACCATGGCCTGGGCTGATATTTCTGAGTATAAAAACATGGCTACTTTCAGAACTGTTGGTTCCGGGAACTGGACCGTGCCTGCAGGGGTAACTAAAGTATGGATAGAAGTGTGGGGAGGAGGTGCCGGGGGTAATTATTATTCTGGTGGAGGAGGAGGCGCTTATGTCAGTGGAATAATAACTGTCGCAGCAGGAAGTGGTATATTTTACTCAGTAGGCGCAGGTGGTGCCGGTGGTTTTGATAATGCAACCAATGGTACACTCAGCAGTATTACCAGCGATGCCGGTATCACTCTTACTGCACAAGGAGGAGTAGCACCAACCTATTCAGCCGGACCTCCTGGTGTAATCAGCAATGGATTCGGGGGTAACTATTCCGTTTCACCACTGAGTTTTTTATCTTTTTACGGAGAGAGAGGACAGCATGGCCAGGTAGCGCAAAGCACCGTATTGACATTTCCGGCTGCATCATTTGAAGTGACCAACGGAGGAAGGGGTGGAGATGCCGGGCATACATCTAATACAGGAGGTGCCTCCAATACTTCTTATTATAACCTTACCAGCTCAACACTGGTACGTTATTCAAATGCATTGGGCAACCCTGTACCTCCGGGTGGTGGTGGTGGCTCAGGACTGAGACCAGTAATAGGTTCCTTAGCCCTCGGTGGTGCAACCGGAGCCGAAGGAATGATCATTATTCATTACTGACCTGATTTATAGAAGATAAAATAATTGTAATTTTCATTAGCTGAAACAAGCTGATAAAACCTGATGAACTATTTATTATTGTTTACAAAAAGGAGCTTTCTGTTTATAGCAGGATTGCTGTTTGCCTGTGTATTGACAGCTCAATCCGGTTCTGATCCTGCAAAACAGGTAGATAATATTCTGCAGAAGGTGGAAAACCTTACCCGGAAAGCAGCTTATGACTCTGCTATTAGCTTATCCAACCAGGCACTGATTATTTCTAAAGAAAAAATGTACAGATCCGGGGAGGCGAACAGCTACGATAAGCTGGCGGAGATCATGTTACTCAATGGCAGAATGACTGAGGTGAATAAGTATGATTCACTGCTGTTACCCCTCGCAGGGCAGTTAAAGGATACGAACCTGCTCATCAATGCCTATAACCGTCATGGTGTTTATTGCATGGAGAAAGGAAGGAACAAGGAAGCAGAACAGAGTTACCTGCTGGCATTAAATATGGGATTGGATAAAAGGCAATCGGGTAAGACTGCAGAAGTATACAGTAACCTGGGTTCTAATTACCTGGCTACAGGCGATAAGGATAAAGCGATTGACTGGTTTTTTAAAGCGCTGCGTTTGTATGAAATTAATAATAATGAAACAGGCCAGGGTGAAACATACAGCAATATCTCTTCTGTGTATTACCTGATGGGAAAGGTTAGTGATGCCATCAGTTACCAGAAAAAAAGTATTGAACTGCGGGAGAAGACCAATGATCAGTCAGGCCTCGTCATAACGAATGTCAATATCGGGCAGTTGTATATCCTGAAAGATTCTTTCCCGCTTGCATTTCAGCACCTGAAACAATCTGTACAGTATGCCGAGCGGATCAATAACCCCAAATTGAAAGGCAGTGCTTATTCAGGGATGTCGGCCTATTACAGCAGGACAAAAGATTTTCCGGCAGCACTCGACTGGCAATCCAAAGCGATCAAACTTTTTGAAGAAACGGATAATAAACCATTACTGTCAAGACTGTATGTGGCAGCGGGTAACCTTGCGAATGCTACCAAAGACTCGCTAAAAGCTGTTGAATACTATTCAAAAGCACTCTCCCTGGCCATCTTGTTAAATAATAAAGAGAATATCAGTAATGCCAATGAAAAACTGAGTGCTTTTTATCAATCCCGTAATGATCCGGATAAAGCTTTTCAGTATTACAAAAAACATATTCTTTACCGGGACAGTATTGCTGCCACCAGCACAGGTGCCAGGATCGAAGAGATCAGGGCTAAGTATGAAACAGAGAAAAAGGATAACGAAATAGCCCGGCTCAATACGGAACAAAGGATCCGGGAGCTGGAAATTGAAAAACAAAAAGCGGTAATTGCCGGGAATACACTGGAAGCAAAACAAAAGGAGAACGAAATTAAATTATTATCCCAGCAGCGGGAATTGCAACAGGCTGCCTTTCTAAAATCACAGGAAGAACTGGAAAGACAATCGTTACTGGCCAAAAATAATGAACAGGCCCTTCAGCTTTCACAACAAGAGCTAAAACTTACCAACCAGGAAAAGGAATTACGTGAAAAGGAGTTGAAAGCCCAGAAGCTGTTTCGGAATATACTGATCGCAGGTGCTGTATTACTGGCCTTGTTTGCAGGAATACTGTTTAACAGGTATAAGCTGAAGAAAAAACTGGAACAGCAAAACCAGTTGCTCAGTATCCGTAATGATATATCCCGTAACCTGCATGATGATATCGGGGCATCACTCAGCAATATTAATATCCTGAATGAACTTACCAAGCGGAATGTGGCCAATCCGGAAAAAGCATCTTCCTATCTTTCCAAAGCCGGCGACGATATCCAGCGAATCAGTGAATCCTTATCTGATATCGTCTGGAATATCAACCCGCAATATGATGACCTGGATAATTTATTTATCCGGATGAAACGGTATGCTGCCGATATGCTGGATGGAAAAGAAATTGCAGCCAATCTGGTGTTCCCGGCGGATAATGAAAAGATCAGTATGCCCATGGATCAGCGCCGTGATTTTTATCTCATCTTTAAAGAAGCAGTGAATAACCTGGCAAAGTATTCAAAAGCCACAGCAGCAACGATTGAGGTCCGCTCGGATGATCAGCAAATTCATCTTAAAGTTGCTGATAACGGAAAGGGGTTTGACAGTAAAAGCATCCGGATGGGTAACGGTGTTCAGAATATGAAACAAAGGGCCCAGAAATGGAATAGTGATCTGCAGGTGGAATCTGTTCCGGGAAAAGGAACAACGATCCTGCTGACGATGAAAGTGAATGTGTAACTTACCCGAAAGTGTAATTGCGAATGGCGGCAAACAAATCTAATTTTGCGAAGATGGCCACTTCCCTCGTTATATACGAAGACAATGCCCGTTTGCGGCAGTCCATGGAATTACTGTTGAGTGATGACAGTGGTTTTAAAGTGGTCGGCGCATTCCCCGACTGTACAAAAGTGTCAAAGCAGATGGAGGAATTGCTTCCTGAACTGGTGGTGATGGATATTGATATGCCGGGAGTGAATGGTATTGAAGGAGTGAAGAAGATCAAAGCTGAATTCCCGGATATTAAAGTGATCATGTATACCGTATTTGATGATGATACCCGGATATTCGACTGTCTTTGTGCCGGAGCTGATGGATACCTGCTAAAAAATACATCACCTGTCAAATTAATACAGTCATTGCAGGAGCTGGCCGAAGGGGGTGCCCCCATGAGCCCCTTTGTGGCACAAAAAGTTTTTACTTTCTTCCGGAATACCAGGCCTGTGGAAGACACTTTTAACCTGACTCCAAGGGAAAAGGAGATACTTGAATTGCTGGTAAGGGGTAATTCCTACAAGATGATTGCCGATAAAAGCCATGTATCAGTTGATACTGTTAAAAAGCACCTGCAGAATATCTACCATAAACTTCATGTAAACTGCGGCACCGAGGCGGTAGCAAAAGCATTGCAGCATAAGATCATCAAGCTCGATTAGAGTACCCGAATGTGTAATTGACTTACGTTCATAATAAGGCCATCTTTACGTCATCAAAAACCTTTGATGTATGAAAAAGAGACTACAACTTTCCTTATTACTTTGCCTGGCAGCCGTAATGGCTTTTTCACAAAACACATTGCCGCAAAACCCCGGGAAACTACCTGCACCTAAAAACCTGCAGGTGGTTGCCAAGCCGGATCTTATTATCACCAATGTAACGGTCGTATCTGCTACGGGCGGCGTATCCGCTGATTGGGATATCCGTTTATCGGTAACGGTAAAAAATAACGGCGGTATGATGACACCCGCCACAAAGTTTAAAGCCACGGCACAAAATGCTGTGGCCGGCAATAACCCCTGGAAGAATTTCGGTTATGCCGATTGCCCGAAAGTTGGTCCTGGCCAAACTATCACAACAGAGATCAGGCTAAGGGACAACAACTGGGCGATGCACAAGGTTCCCAAATTTAACCTTGTACTGAAAGCAGATGGTACCAACCTGGTAGCTGAGGGGTCTGAAAATAATAACAGCACCACGGGAATTCTTATTGGATTATAATTTTTTTTGAAAACTCATAAACCAACAATATGAAAAGGAATTTTTTTCTCTCCCTGGCTTTGTGTTGCGCCATTGCCTGCAACAATGAAAGCAAAACCGGCACTTCAGGGGATAGTTTAATGACGGCACCAACTACTGCCACAAAAGTTGAAACCACTTCTTCATCTGTATTGCCGGGCAATTGTGGAAGCCTTTTACTTTTTAAAAAGGGTACCGTGATTGAAGCGGTCAGTTATAACAAAGACGGCGAAGAAACAACCAGGCAAAGCTCAACAGTGCTTGACATAGCAGCAACAGCAACAGGAATGACAGCGGAAGTGGAAATGAAGAGCAGTGGTATAAGTAAAAAGGAAAGTTCATTTATAGGAAAATACAGTTGCGATGGCAAAAATTTCTATGCTGACCTCAGCAGCCTGTTTGCCAATATGGATGCAAAAGGAGCAAAAATAGAGGGAGACCCTGTTAGTTTTCCTATCAATGTAACGGAAGGAGAGACCCTGCCGGATGTGACTTATTCTATGACAGTCACAAAAGCAGGTAAGCAAATGAAGACCACCGTGCATATGAAGAACAGGAAGGTAGGGGCAAAAGAAAAGATAACCACTCCGGCCGGTACATTTAATTGTTACAGGATATCATCCACATCAGAAGCCGAAGTGGATATTGAAGGAATGGATGAGAAAATGAAGCAGATCATGAAATCCATGAAGAATACCATGCCGAAGCAAAGCTTTGTGATGTTTTACGATCCGGCAGTTACCATCGTCAAAGTGGAAATGTACAGTGATGATAAATTAGTGAGCCATTCGGATGTGGTGGCGATCAGGTAAAACGAACCGGATAATTGCTTGTATGAAACAATCTAAACTGGTTTGGCTGTCACTGTTCTGCTGTTTAACTGCATTGGAGCTTTTTGCACAGGGACAGTTTGCCGGGGTAAAAAGCAGGGAACTCATTGGAAAAAAGTATAACCAGGGGCCTTCTTTACCGGGGCTGGCGGGTTTTGAATACAGGGAATCGGGTCTTGCGTTCGGCATCAATGAACCGGAGCAGTTCTCCGTCACAGTTTTTCAGAACGGACCCACATATATTGTATTCTTTGCCATCAATGAGGATACGGCAGCAAATAATTATACTATCCTGGATGTGCTGCTGATCAAACGGGTTAAAAGCAGCCAGGTAATTAAAACCTTAGTGTGCCGCCAGGATAAGATCAGTAATGAAGCAATAGTTGCAGTTACACAACCCGGCAGCAGCGAATATTCCCGGGCCCTGAAAGCATGGCGGTTCAACAGGGATAAAAGACGCTTTGAGTTAATCAGTATAAAAGAGATTGACTGCCTCAATGAAGGCGATGATTAATATTTATTCAACAAAAAAATGATTGCAATGAAACGATTTTTTTCTTCTTGCCTTTTGTTGCTTGCTGTTTCGCCGGTACTTTTTAGCCAGGTCGGCAGCAGGTCCACTGCTTTCAGGCCCGAAGTACACGGGCTGAAATTTGTGAACAGCCTGCAGGTGGAAGTGATCAATGATGTACGCATGTCTGGGTTTTGCGGGGGCATGGTCTATACAGCACTGGATTACTATAAAGCCAGGAAAACAGTCCCTTCACAAACCTATGCTCCCGCCAATGGTACGCCTTTATATACGTATATGTGGGGCCGTCAGCGCAGTTCTGTTATTGATAATATTGATAAATGGACTGAGTTGTTTGTAAATCCTTTTGGCTGGAGAACCAGTGAATTTTTTAACTGGGGATTGCAGGGTTATGGCGGGGGAAGACTGGAAGAACTAAAAAAGGAAATTGATAAAGGATCACCCGTTCCGCTGGGGTTATTTAAGCCGGGAGATGGTGGCGCAGGCCCGCATCACCAGGTACTGGCGATTGGTTATAATGGCGGACGTTATAAAGGCGATCTGGGTGCATACAAAGAAGATCTTGAGATCATGGTCTATGATCCGAATTTCCCGGGAGTAACCAAAATACTGAAACCAAACCCGGCCGCAAATATTTTTTATTACAAAGACGATCCGGGCAATGCCCGTTGCCAGTGGCAAACCTATTTTGTCAATAAAAAATATAATTACACAGCTCCGCCAACTATTGCAGCCGGCCCGGTATCAACAGCAGCCGAAGTAAAAGAACTGTTGCTGGAAATAAGAACAGGAGGTGATGACCTGCGGGGCGGCAATGATAACCTGAACGTGACATTGAATTTTAAAACCAGGCCTTCTCAAACGATCAGTAATGTAAACAGGAGTGCCCGCTGGATCGGTAATTATACAGAAACAGTTCCTGTTCGCTTGCTGACGCCTGTTCCGTTAAATGAACTGAAAAGTATTACACTCTCCACCACGTTTGGCGGTGGCATTGGTGGTGATAACTGGAACATGGATGCGGTAAGAGTGCTGCACAATGACCAGGAATTATTGTGGCGTTCCTCGTCACCTGTATACAGGTTCACCGGCTCTGCAAAGACACTCACACTGCCTTTGACAGTAAACCCTTCAGCGGATGGTAAAGCAAGAGAACTTATTGTTGAGTTTGTTACCGGTGGCGATGACCTGCGTGGTGGCAATGATAATGTGGACCTGACAATTTTTTATAAAGACGGCAGCAAACAATTAGTTAAAAACCTAAACAAGGGAGCCGGGCTTGGCGGGGGCTCTTACAAAGCCTATACGGTGATCTTAAACAGGCAGGTACCTGTTACGGAAATAAAAGCCGTAGCCCTGGCTACAACATTTGGAGGTGGTATTGGCGGAGATAACTGGAACCTCGATGTTTTTAAAGTAGCGGCAAGGGGTGGAGGGGCTTATAAAGTAATTGTGGAAAAAGAAGGAACTCCGTTAAAACGGTTTACGGGCAGCGACCAGTATTATATGGTAAATGCCACTACGGACTGAATATTGCATAAACAAAACTAAATAGCTACTTTAATAGAAGTTTTAACCCCATTAAAAATGAAATACAAAAACCAACTCATGCTGGTGCCGGTGCTGTTGTTTTTTTCAGCACTGCATGTAAAGGCGCAGCCGTTTAACCTGGATGAAAATGTAAAACCTGTTGAACTGAAGTTTGAAGAATATAAAAAGCAGGGAGAAGAAAAGGCAAAAGGCAGGATCAGTGTCAATACACTTACACAGGAGCAGGATACGGCGTATTATTTTATACAGGGGTTAAATATGTATGCACCTACTTATTTCAGCCTTAACAGCAACCAGCGGGATGCAGATATTACCATCAAACTGTGCAAAGAGAACTGGAAAACATTTCACCGTTCAGGCGGGGTGAAAGGAAAATCACTCTGGAAGTCTGATTTTAAAACGGAAGGAGATTTTGGTATCATGGTAATCGCTAACAAAAAACCGGTTACCTATGTATTAATGGTTTGGACCGGCGATGAACTGAAAGTGGAAATGCCATCCGTGTTTAAACCTGCTGATGCTTCATCTGCCGGCGGGAGTGGCTGGTTAAAAAAGAACATGACACTGGTGATTGTTGCCGCCGCAGCATTACTGATCATAGCTTTCTTATTAGTAAAACTTAAAAAGAAAAAATCATGAAAACTATTATTAACACCATGCTGAAAAAGGGGGTACTGATATTTGCAGTACTGTTGGTATCCTTCGCCGTAAACGCACAGGATGATGATGGTTTCGATGTAGGTGGAGATAATGATCCTGCAGAAGCGGTGAATGATGCGTATGAAGAATTACAAGGCTATCTGGATTGGCTGGAGGAGCGAAGAAACGAGTGGAATGCGGTTCAGAATTTTGAGCCGGGTGCCTGTGCACCTGATTTTAATGCCAGTGCCGGTGCCATGATGGCTTCCACCTGTGCCGACAATGCGGGGTGCGGGGAATGTTATCAAAGAGCTGTTGGTGAATTGAATTTTATACGCCGCCAGTTGGGAAGGTTACGCTGCATTTATAACAACACGAAAAACTTTACAGAAAAGGCCCTGTCTTTTGGCGACAATATGAGTGGCATCCATGCCGTAACCGGTATTGCCTGGCAAAATGAACGGGGAGGAATTGTAGCCGAGTTTGAACATTTTAAGCAAACCTACGACCGCAAGTACACCGATATGATGGGAGCACTGCAGAGAGCCTTACAAAGTATCAGTGCCTGTGAGCAGCAGTATGGATTACCGGACTGGTACCAGCGTTTTGGTTTCATGTACTTTGAGTTTATGAAGGATAAGTACAAGCGAACAGATTAAGCAGTTTGTTTTATATGATAGATTAAAAAGGCTCCTTCAGGAGTCTTTTTAATTACTTGTTTTTCTTATCCCATATTGTGAAACACTTTCTGCACATCATCATCCTGTTCTAATTTCTCGATCAGTTTGCTGACATCGGCGGCCTGCTCATCATTCACCGGTACTGTAGTGGAGGGTATCCATTCCAGTTCTGCACTGATAGGTGTGATGCCTTTATCTTCTAATGCCTTTTGCATATTGCCAAAATCATGGAAGCCGCAGCGAACCACTAGCACCTCTTCTCCGTTCTCACCAGAGCCTTCACCCAGTTCTTCCAAACCAAAATCGATCAGCTCCAGTTCCATGTCTTCTGCGTTCAGTCCTTCGGGTTTTAATTTGAATACACCCATTTTTTTGAACTGGAAAGCCACGCTGCCACTATTGCCCAATGTGCCGCCGCCTTTATTGAAATGCGATTTTACATTGGCTACTGTTCTTACATGGTTATCGGTAGCTGTTTCCACCAGGATAGCCACCCCATGCGGACCGTATCCTTCATATAATATCTCGTCATAGTTTACCAGTTCCTTACCCTGTGCCCTTTTGATGGCAGCTTCCACCCTGTCTTTGGGCATACCCACACTACGGGCATTCTGAAAACAACGGCGAAGGGCGGCATTTGAATTGGGATCAGGGCCACCAGCTTTAACAGCGATCACAATTTCCTTACCAATACGGGTAAACTGCTTGGCCATCCGGTCCCAGCGGGCAAACATGGTGGATTTACGGACTTCAAATATTCTTCCCATAGCGCATATTCTTTTGAGGCTGCAAATCTAAGGTAATAGGGGTAAATGAAAAACCGCCCCAATTGGGGCGGTCGTTAACTAAAGATCAGTTCTTATTAATTAAAATCAGATGCTTTCGGCAGAATTTCACCCGGGTTTTTCAGCTTACTTCTTTTCCGGCTGTAAGCAAAGTAAACCACCAGGCCAATACCCATCCAGATAAAGGCCACTTTCAGTGTTTGTGCATCCAGTCCAACGATCATCAGTGTACAGATGATCGCACCGAGAGAGCTGACTATCGGCACCAGTGGTGTTCTGAAAGGTCTTTCAATGTTAGGACTTTTGACCCGTAGTATCCATACTCCAATACTTACCAATACGAAAGCAAACAAGGTTCCGAAACTGGTCAGGTCACCGGCAACATGCCCGGGAACGAAAGCAGCAAAAGCGCCAACAAATATGAACAGGATCCAGTTGGCTTTATACGGCGTTTTATATTTTGGATGCAGGTCGCCAAATGCTTTTGGGATCAAACCATCATTACTCATGGTATAGAAGATACGGCTTTGTCCCATCAGCATCACCAGGATCACTGATGAGAAACCGGCAAGAATAGCAATGGTTACTGCATTGGCCAGCCAGCCATAACCTGTCATATAGGTACTGATGGCATAAGCAACCGATGCTTCTCTTCCTTTTTCCGGATCAACAAAATCTTTCCAGGGTGCCACGCCGGTGAGTACATGCCCGAACAGGATATAAAGAATAGTACAAACCACTAATGAACCCAGGATGCCGATCGGCATATCTCTTTTAGGGTTCTTGGCTTCCTGTGCTGCGGTACTTACTGCATCAAAACCAATAAAGGCGAAGAATACGATCGCTGCACCACCGAGAACTCCTCCCCATCCATGTTTATTCCAGCCGCTGTAATCAGCGATCACTTTACCTGCCTGGTCGGCCACTGCCTGTGTGCCTTCAGGGATCATATAAGGAGTATGATTTTCCGGTTTAATGAACTGCCAGCCAATGGCAATGAACAGGATAACGATGGCCACTTTGATGAATACAATGATCATATTCACAAAAGCAGATTCCTGTGTTCCTTTGATCAATAATAAAGTAAGGGCCAGCAAAATAACCAGTGCCGGGGCATTCAGGATGCCTGAATGATGAACACCGGCTGTATCAGTAAAACTTTCGAACGGCGAGTGGCACCATTCATATGGAATAGCCCCTCCCAGCAGCTTATTTAAATATTCACTCCAGGCAATAGAAACAGTGGCAGCACCCAGTGCATATTCCATGATCAGCGCCCAGCCAATGATCCAGGCAATCAATTCACCCATCGTAACATAAGAGTAGGCGTAAGCACTGCCGGCAATTGGGATCATAGAGGCAAACTCTGCATAACACAAACCGGCGAAAGCACAGCCAATGGCGGCCACCACGAATGATAAGGTTACAGCAGGTCCGGCAGCCTGCCCCGCAGCCGCAGCTGTACGTACGAATAAACCTGCACCAATGATCGCACCGATACCAAGGGCTACCAGGTTACCGGCTCCCAATGTTCTTTTCAATCCCTTCTCCGTATCTGCTGCCTGCGCCAGCACCTGGTCAAGGGGTTTCTTGATAAATAAACTCATTTGTTGGTTTTTTATAAGTGACTAAGATAAGTATTGAAGCCTAAACTTGATGCGTTCTTTTTTGAATGGCCTTATGCTTTTTTCTGCGTGGAAATGGCCAGGTAGTACAAGGGAACTCCCAGTAATACAATAATCAGCCCCGGCCAGGTAAATTCCGGTTTGTAAATAATAAGCAAACCGCAAAAGGCTGCTCCCATCAATATATACAGTGCCGGTAAAATAGGATAACCAAATGCTTTGTAAGGCCTCTCTGCATCAGGTCTTTTTTTGCGTAATATAAAAATACCGGCAATGGTAAGCATATAAAATAAAACTACTACGAAGGAGATCATGTCCAGCAACTGCCCGTATTTCCCACTCAGGCTCCAGATACTGGCCGCAATACATTGTATCCATAAAGCTACCTGTGGCACGGCATTTTTGTTTAATGTGCCTACATTTTTAAAGAACAGGCCATCTTTAGCCATGGTGTGATATACCCGGGCACCTGCCAGGATCAACCCATTATTACAACCGAAGGTGGAGACCATGATCAGCAGGGCAATAATGATGGCCCCGTTATCTCCAAATATGCGTAACGAAGCTTCCACGGCCGGGCGGTCATCAGTTGCAAATGCAATTCTTTCCAGCGGAAGTACATTCAGGTACATCAGGTTGGCCGCAACATAGATGACAGTAACTATCAATGTACCGAGGAATAAACTCAGCCCGATATTCCGTTTGGGGTTTTTCATTTCCCCGGCGATAAACGTTACGTTATTCCAGGCATCACTGCTGAAGATAGAACCCACCATTGCGGCGGCAATAGCACCGGCCAGGGCACTGCCCGAAATACCGATCCAGGTTGTGGGTTGTAATTGACCAGCCGCATCTTTTTGCCCGAAATCCTGCATGGCCGTAAAACCGGTCTTCCAGTTCTCTGCCCAGAAACTTTCTTTGACCAATAAGAAACCAAAAGCGATCAGCCCGAATAGGGCAAATAATTTTGCAGACGTAAAAATGGTCTGGATCAGTTTACCTTCTTTAACACCCCTCGAATTGATATAAGTCAACAGGCAAATGATAACAATGGAAACCAGTTGGCCGGAATACACTTTAATGATGCCGGCATCAAACAGGAAATAGCTATTCCCCAATTCAGGAACGAGATAAGCAAGGAATTTGGAAAAGGCCACACCCACTGCAGCAATGGTAGCGGTTTGTATCACCGCAAAAAAACTCCAGCCATATAAAAACCCCATTAGTGGATTGTAGGCTTCTTTCAGGTACACATATTGCCCCCCTGCTTTGGGAAACATACCGCTCAGTTCACCATAACTCAGGGCTGCGGTCAGTGTCATGAAACCGGTGATGAGCCAAACGGCCACCAGCCAGCCGGCACTGCCGACGTTCCGGGTGATGTCGGCACTTACAATAAAGATACCCGAGCCGATCATGGAACCGGCCACGATCATGGTACCATCAAACAGTCCGAGTGTGGGCTTAAAGGAAGTTGGTTGATCCTGCATAGCGTTAGTTTAAGAGGGACAGTTTTTTAGAAGCAGGGAAAATACAGATTTCCGGCAAAAGCAGGTCAAAAGAATTATTAACGGCTGCTTTTTAAAAGTTTTGTGGCTGGGCATTTTTTACCGATTTTCGGCCATCATTGTTATCATCAAACCCGTTGCATGTCAAAAAATAACCGGCTTACTCTATACATAATGATCGCCATGGTGCTCGGCATTGTGGTTGGTTATTTTATTAATACCAATGCTTCCCCTGAATTTATTACAGCATTTGGCCCCAAGATCAAATTGCTGACCACTATCTTTCTACGGCTGGTACAAATGGTTATCGCCCCGCTTGTTTTTGCTACTCTCGTAGTGGGTATCGCTAAACTGGGCGACCTGAAAACGGTAGGCCGTGTGGGAGGGAAAGCCATGCTTTGGTTTATTTCAGCCTCACTGATCAGTTTATTCCTCGGGTTATTGCTGGTAAGCATCACCAAGCCGGGTGTGGGTGTGAATTTATCCGATACCGATGTGGAAGGAGTAAAAGAGCTGATGAAAAAGCAGGAAGAATTTTCCCTGGCAAAATTCATTGAACATGTGTTTCCGAAAAGTGTGATCGAAGCAATGGCGACCAACGAGATATTACAACTGGTGGTATTCTCTGTTTTCTTTGGTGTGGCATTAACGGCAATTGGTAAGGCCGGTGAGCCGGTGATCAAAGCACTGGATTCAGTGGCGCATGTAATGCTGAAAATGGTGGGTTATATTATGAATGTGGCACCGATCGGCGTTTTTGGAGCCATGTGTGCGGTGATCTCTGCAAAAGGATTAGGAATACTCACCACTTATGCAAAATATATCGGCTCTTTCTACCTTGGCTTAATCGTATTGTGGGCCTTACTATTATTTGTTGGCTACCTGATCTTAAAGAACAGGCTGCCTGTTTTATTAAGACGAATCTCCAACCCGATGGCCGTTGCTTTCAGTACTGCCAGCAGTGAAGCGGTATTACCCAAGCTGATCGAAGAAATGGAACGCTTTGGCTGCAAGGATAAAATTGTTTCGTTTGTACTCCCGTTAGGTTATTCGTTTAATCTGGATGGCAGTATGATGTATATGACGTTTGCGAGCATGTTTATTGCACAGGCGTATAATATTACGTCGGTAACCGGTGATATTGGAACACAGATCACCATGCTGCTGGTTTTCATGCTTACCAGCAAAGGCGTGGCCGGTGTGCCAAGGGCTTCGCTGGTGGTGGTATTGGCAACAGCCGGTATGTTTGGTATTCCTGCAGAAGGGATCGGTCTCATTTTAGCCATCGATGTTTTTTGCGATATGGGACGTACCATGACCAATGTATTGGGCAATGCCTTAGCAACGGCTGCCGTTAGTAAATGGGAAGGTGCACTGGCCCATGCGCCACATGAGCATCAGGAAGGGCATGATCATTCAACAACACATAATCATTAAATCAGGAGGGAATAGTTATGTTTTTACTGGAAGCGTTTCACTGGATACAGTTAGTACAACCGCAATGGTATATTGAAAATGGCGGGTTGTGGCTGTTGTTATTTGTGGTATTTGCAGAAACAGGGTTGTTTGTAGGCTTCTTTTTGCCCGGAGATTCCTTATTATTTGTGTCCGGCATGTTTGCACATGAAATTACAAAAACAGGAGAGCCTCCTAAGCCGGGGTTGGGTTACCAGTTCTTAAAATTGTTTGGGGTTGAATACCCGTATACGTATTGGATGGACCTTTTTTTATTGATAGCGCTGATCTCCTTCGTGGGTATCCTGGGTAATGCGGTGGGTTACTGGACAGGAAGAAAAGTAGGCCCGGCCATGTATAACTGGAAAGACCGTTTCCTTTTCAAGAAAAAATATTTACACCAGGCACATGATTTTTATGAGAAGCATGGCGGCCTTGCGGTGATCGGTGCCCGTTTCCTTCCCTTCATCAGAACCTTTGCTCCCATCGTGGCCGGCATCGTACAAATGGACAGGAAGAAATTTCATTTCTTCAACGTAGTGGGATGTATTGCCTGGGTAAGCAGTATGATACTCGGCGGCTTCTTTTTACAAAAATGGATATTGGATTGGTTTGGCTTTGATCTTAAAGAGCATTTGGAGATCATTGTACTCGGTATCGTCCTCGTAACTACAGCCCCCGTCATTATTAAAATGATAACCGGGAAAGCCAAACACCCGGAGACGCCGGCGAAAAGCTAAAATAATATTTGCCTATATGAATCAACCCAAACCAGCATCCATCTTCAATGTAGCTGTTATTGTGGCGGCATTAGGCTATTTCGTTGATATCTATGACCTGTTGTTGTTTACCATTGTAAGAGAGCCCAGTCTTGCAGGCCTCGGTGTTGACCTGGCTGATGGGAAAGCGGTGTTAGCGGCCAGTACCAAGATCATTAACTGGCAAATGATCGGGTTGCTTATTGGCGGTATCCTCTGGGGAATTATGGGAGATAAGAAAGGAAGGCTTTCTGTATTATTTGGGTCGATCATTCTTTACTCAGTGGCTAATTTCATCACCGGCTTTGTTGAAAACACTGATCAGTATGCCTACGCCAGATTTGCTGCCGGTATTGGTTTAGCAGGTGAATTGGGCGCAGGGATCACCTTGGTCAGCGAACTGTTGCCCAAAGCAAAAAGAGGTATCGGAACATCATTAGTTGCCGGTATCGGTTTGTTTGGAGCTGTGTTTGCTTACTTCACTTTCAAATTTACCAATGACTGGCGCCTTTGTTATAAGATCGGTGGTGGATTGGGCGTTGCTTTATTATTTCTCCGGATCAGTGTCGCAGAAAGTGGCATGTTTAAACAAGCCAGGGAGCAAAATGTTTCGAGAGGGAACATACTCATGTTTATTAATAACGGGCAGCGATTTAAAAAATATATACTTGCTATTTTAATCGGGTTGCCCACCTGGTATGTAATCGGGATACTGGTAAATTACAGTAACCGCTTTGCCAATGTTTTTTACGAGGATAATAAAATTGAATCCGGCAGGGCTATTATGTATGCGTATGCTGCTATTGCCGTCGGCGATATTTTAGTAGGTCTTATAAGCCAGTATTTCAAAAGCCGGAAAAAAGCTTTGTATTTATTTTATGGCTTTACGATTTTATCAGGTATCCTTTTCTTCAGTGGCTTTGTGCAGTCAGATGTTACCATGTACATAGCCTGTGCGGCATTAGGTTTCAGCACAGGTTTCTGGGCCATTTTTGTTACGATGGGAGCTGAACAATTCGGAACGAACCTCCGGGCTACGGCTGCCACCACGATTCCGAATATGGTCCGTGGTGCGTTGCCACTGATCAATATGATGTTCCTGGATGTATTTCAGAAAAACTGGGGCTGGGATATTGTACAGAGCGGCATTATTACCGGTATCATTGTTATGGCAATCACTCTGGTAGCAGCTTATTTCACGGAAGAAACTTTTCATAAAGATCTAAACTATGTTGAGGCAGAAGAAATGATGCCTTAGTTTTGAATATGGCTAAATTCCTCATCGTCCGCTTTTCTTCCATTGGTGATATTGTTCTCACAACACCTGTTATCCGTTGTCTGAAACAACAGGTTCCGGATGCAGAAGTGCATTTCCTGACCAAAGATGCATTTCGTTCCGTAGTAGTGCATAATCCCTACATTGATAAACTCCATGTGCTGGCACATAGCTGGGAACTGATGATCGAGGAACTGAAAGAGGAAGGTTATGATTATATTATCGACCTTCATCATAATGTGAAGACGCTAAAACTAAAGAAGGCACTCAACGTAAAATCCTTTTCGTTTCACAAACTGAATATTGAAAAATATATTTATACCAGCATCAAGATAAATGTATTGCCCAAAAAACTTCATATTGTTGACCGTTACCTGAAAACAGTGGAATCATTCGGGGTGAAGAATGACGGTAATGGGCTTGATTATTTTATTGCCCCGGAGGAGGAAACAAAAAAGCAGGATATCCCTGCTTCCCATTATGCCGGTTATATTGCCTGTGTGATCGGCGCTGCACATGGTACCAAGCGGTGGCCTGTTAAAAAATGGAAAGAGTTTTGTACCCATATGGACCACCCGGTTATGTTATTGGGGGGGAAAGAAGATGCAGCAGCAGGCAACGAGATTGCATCCGTGGATGATGTGAAAGTGTACAATGCCTGTGGTAAATTCAGTATCAATGAAAGTGCTGACCTGGTGAAAAAAGCAAAACTGGTCGTCACCAATGATACAGGATTGATGCATATCGCTGCTGCATTCAAAAAACCGATCATTTCTTTATGGGGCAATACAGTACCGGCTTTTGGCATGTATCCTTATTATGGCGATAATTTCCGCCAGCATTATTTCGATGTGTTTGAAACAAAGAAATTATGGTGCCGCCCCTGCTCCAAGATCGGGTATGATAAATGTCCGCTCGGGCATTTCAGGTGCATGCAGAAAATCGCCGCTGATGATATCGTAACGGCTGTTAAAAGAAGGCTGTGATCTTTTTCCACCAGGGCTCGGGTTTCGGGTGGAATAAAGGGTAAGCTGTATGCGCCTGCACTTCTGCAAGTATTTCTAATTCCAGCATAGAACGTTCTTCTGCGGTCAGTTGCCTGTTATTATCGTTGGTGCAGGAGAGCCAGTTTTGAATTTGTCTTGCTTCTGCAGGGGTAGATTCTCCGCGGAGATACCTGCCTGTTTTCTGGATTAAAGTTTCTGCTGTCATAAGGGTAAGTTTAATGGTTGGGAATTACAAATATTAAAACAGGTTAAATGCTTTTTGAAAAGCATACCTGATCATTTTAACGTCAATGGATGGCAGGTATTGGTTCCACCAGTTGCCCGGTTGCTTTTGCATAAACAAGGAAGATCGGAGTGTGGCCATATTTTCTGCATAGACCGGCTGGTTCACCGGTCTTCTTGCTTTTTGTAACTGATCAACGCTGAAACCGGGAATTACCTTTGTTGCCGTAACCTGAATTTCATTTTCGTCAGCGAGTTGGGTATAGATACTTTTAACTACAGACCGGCGGACTTCTGTATATAGATATAAGGAAAGAGAAAAGTTAACGGGTAATGTGTGCCGTTTCTCCCAAAGTGAAATAAAAATATCTCTCACGATCTGCTTTGCCGCTTCAGGCGAACCTGTTTTATCGAAACAATAGGAAAATAAGGGATAAAAGTAGCGGTGATGGATCTCTTCAAAGGCTGAAGTATCATCTACTAATAACTGGTCAATAAGGGTTTGCTCCGGGGTGAAATTCCTGCTCATAAAGGGTACGATTTAATGAAACAATCCGGATACTGGAAGTTGTTAATCGCAGGAATTGGGGTACGAAATCTGGATGCAAACTATAAAGAAAATACGTTGATGCAAAACAAATGAGCTGCTGTTTTGATAGGAAAACTACGTACCTGAAATACAAAAGTTTGAAGCTAAAAGAGATAAACCCGGTTAAAATATTCTAAAACTTATCCACTCGTAATTGTACGTTTGTGTTGATATTATTTTTAAGACCTGAAACAGCGTCTTTAATATCAACGATCCTAAAGAGTAGTTAATGATGTATACTAATGTAACGATCCTATACCGGCTTATATTTTTATTGTCAGTTCAGGCTGTTTATTGTTTTTGTTCAGGGCAGCCATCTTCGTCCGTCAGTTCATTTTTGATGAGTGATAGTGTACGGGTAACGATTGATCAACCCGCTGCACTTAAAAAGAATAAAGAAACAGTTATTGTTTTTTTTGCTTTGCCAAATGGAAACAGTACAGAGCAAACAATGGGTAAAAAAATGCAGCCGGGTGATGACTGGCATTTTGATATTCAGCATATCAAAGCGCAGACCCGTTTTATCCGGCAACAGTGGAGTAAAAGGAATCTTGTTGTTATTTACCTGGAGAATAATTTGAAAAGCTGGCCTGCCTGGAAGCATCGTCATCCGGATTTCCAGCAACTGATCCCGCATATCATTGATTCATTGACCAGCCTTATCACTGGTAAAAAGAAATCAGTTTACCTGAGCGGCCACAGCGGTGGTGGCAGTTTTATTTTTGGATTCCTGGCTTCCTATGATAGAATTCCGCCGTATATAAAACGGATCAGTTTCCTGGACAGTGATTACGGGTACGACAGCAGTTATTACCCCAAATTCAGGCAATGGCTGAAAGAGGTAAAGGGAGCGGCATTAAATGTATTTGCGTATAACGACAGTGTGGCGTTGTATAGCGGGAAACCGGTAGTATCAGCAACAGGAGGTACCTGGTACAGGAGCCATTTATTGATGAATCATTTATCTGCTGATTACAGTTTTGGAAAAATAAGAGAAGATAGCCTGGTAGTTTATAAAACAACTAACCGGCAAGTACAGTTCTTTTTTAAAACAAACCCGGAAAGGAAAATTTTTCATACCCAGCAGGTAGAGCTGAATGGTTTTATCCATTCCATCCTGGCCGGGACAAAACTCGATTCCAAAAAATACAAGTATTACGAAGTGAGAGCTTATACTGGTCTTATTGAATAAACAGATCAGTTTGCCAATTCACTTAATTCAAGCCAGCGGAATTCTTTTTCATCCAGCAATTGTGTTACTTCGCCAATGCGGTGGGAAAGTTGCTGCAGTTCTTCAAAAGGAGCATTGCCACTGGCTAATTTTTCTGTAATCACCTGTTTTTCTTTGGTCAGAGCTGCGATCTCCTTTTCCAATGTCTCAAATTCTCTTTTTTCTTTAAAAGATAATTGGCGTTTGGGAGTTGTGGGTACCGGAGCCACAGGCGCAATAACAGCCGCTGCTGGTTTGGCGGGCTCAGCAGTTGGATTTTTTTCTTCCAACCTGTATAAGGAGTAGTTGCCCGGGAAATCTCTTATGTTACCATCCCCTTCAAAAACAAATAAATGATCCACGAGCCTGTCCATAAAATAACGGTCATGCGAAATGATCAGCAGGCAGCCCGGGAATTCACTTAAAAAATTTTCCAGCACACCGAGAGTGGGCAGGTCAAGATCGTTCGTTGGTTCATCCAGCACCAGGAAGTTGGGATTGCGGAACAGTATGGATAACAAATGCAATCTTCTTTTCTCCCCACCACTTAAACTGCTGATATACGTGTACTGCTTGTCGGGGTCAAATAAAAATAATTGCAGGAACTGCGCCGCACTGATAGAACCGCCGGCAGCTAAGGGAAAACTCTCTGCTATATTCTTTACAAATTCTATCACCCGCAGGTCTTCTTTTACAATCAGGCCCTGTTGCGAGTAATTGCCAAATATAACGGTGTCACCAACATTCACTTTACCGCTGTCCGCCTGTTCTATGCCCTGTAAAATATTGATGAAGGTGGATTTGCCTACACCATTCTTCCCTACCACACCAATACGTTCTCCTTTTTTGAATGTATAATCAAATCCCTTCAGGATTACTTTCTCTCCATAGCTCTTATATACCTTTTTTAATTCGATCACTTTGCCACCGAGCCGGTTCATCTTCATCTGCAGCTGCATTTGTTCATCTTCGATCTTTTGTTTGGCTCTTTTTTCAACTTCATAAAAATTATCCTGGCGGCTTTTGCTTTTTGTTGTTCTTGCTTTGGGTTGCTTGCGCATCCATTCCAGTTCCTTGCGGTAAGTGTTCCGGGCCTTATCAATACTGGCCTGTTCGTTTTCTATACGGGCTGCTTTTTTCTCCAGGTAATTTTCATAGTTCCCTTTGTACACATACATATTGCTGCTGCCATCCAGTTCCCAGATCTCATTACAAACCGCATCAAGGAAATAACGGTCGTGTGTAACCAGCAGCAGCGTCACATTTTCTTTATCTAAATAATGTTCCAGCCATTCCACCATTTCCACATCCAGGTGGTTGGTGGGTTCATCCATGATCAACAGCACATGTTTGTGTTCAAAACCAATATCAATCAGTGTTTTGGCAAGGGCCACCCTTTTTCGCTGGCCACCGCTTAATGTTTTAACCGGTTGAGCAAGGTGATGAATATTCAGCTTACCTAATACCTGTTTCACTTTGGCATCAAAATCCCAGGCATTCAACTCATCCATTTTGATTAAGGCATCGCCCAGTTTGTGTCCGTCTTCTTCTTCACTGGCGGCTTCATATTCTTTGATGGCATTAATCACCGGGTGATTATGAAAGAAGATATTATCCAGTACGGATTTTTCTTCCACAAAAGAAGGGTCCTGTTCAAAAAGCACCACATCCACATCTTTATTGATCCAGCATTTGCCTTCATCCGCTGTTTCCTGCCCGGCTAATATGCGCAACAGGGTTGATTTACCCGTACCGTTCCGGGCCACCAGGGCGATCTTGTCACCTTCTTCGATATGAAAGGAAATATTATTGAAAAGGGGCTTGATACCGTAACTCTTGGATAATCCTTCTACAGAAACATAATGCATGCTGCAAAGATAACCTAATGGCCCGCAATCCAGATGAGTAAGCAAATAAGAATGGTGGCAACAAGGATGATCAGGAAATTATATTTCTCCCGCTGTTGCCTGGAGCGATGTTTATCAGTGAATATATTGATCTGCTCATTGGCGACAGAATCATTACCCGCAACCTGTTGAAGCCGTTTGGCAATTGGGATGACCTGCTGTTCCTGCAGGGGATTAACGGACTTGATAATAGTATTGATGATCTGACGGGTGATAGCAGGTTCGTTGAATTGTTTCAATTGTTCAATAGCAGAAGGAGAGAGCAGGTCCAGTATATAATCCTTCAGCCCCTCTTTGTCCATCCTGAAAACATCCAGTTTGGACGCATATCGTTCTAATTCTAATGCCTGTTTTAGTACAGACACAGGAGTTATCACCTCCTGCGTTTTTCGCTTGCCAATACTCTGGTTATACCAGCGCTGTTGCAGGTATTTTTCTTTTTTTGTTGGATTAGTCAGCACTTCATAGGCTTCTTTAATATCCGAAAACTGTGCAGCGGAGTAGGGGTCATTACCGGTTTTATCCGGGTGATGCAGTAAAGCCAGCCTGCGATAAGCCTTTTTTATCTCGGGCAACGTAGCCGATGGTTCCAGTTCCAGTAGTTTATAATAATCCTTCAAATGCATAGCTGGCAGCGAAGGTAAGGCGGCGGTTGTTCATAAATAAACGGGCATTTTGACAAGAATTTACAACCAACTAACTTACAAAATGGTCATGTAAGGGCAAATAAGTTTAATTTTAATTATCCTATTCATTTTATAATCTTTTATATATGAACACACCTGGTAAAAAAAACCGCAGAGATTTTTTAAAAGCAACGGGGAAAGCAGGATTGGCCGCTGGTTTATCTGCTACCATATTACCTGCCCTGGCATCAGTCAGTAACAATGAGCAGATAGTAAATGGCGGGGCCGAAGACGTGTTATTTACTCAACGTCCCTTGCCCTATGCCTTTGCCGCTTTAGAACCTGTGATTGATGCTATGACGATGGAAATTCATTACATGAAACATGCGGCTGCTTATGCCAATAACCTGGCTGATGCTGTAAAAGCAGAAGGAGTGGATACAGAAAAAGAACAACTGAGATGGTTGCTGGGAAAAATTTCAAAGTACTCTGCCAAGATGCGTAATAATGGTGGCGGGCATTATAACCATGAGTTTTTCTGGAAAACTATGCAGGCACCGGCTGAAGATAACTCACCGCAATCAGCAATCACCAAATTCATCATTCGTGATTTCGGTTCATTTGAAGCTTTCAAAACACAATTTACAGATGCCGGAAAGAACAGGTTTGGCAGTGGCTGGGCCTGGCTGGTAAAATCAGCCGATGGTAAATTAGTGGTAGGATCAACACCCAACCAGGATAACCCGCTGATGGATGTCAGCGATCTGAAAGGAATTCCTTTGCTGGGCCTGGATGTATGGGAACATGCCTACTACCTCAAATACCAGAACCGCCGGCCTGATTATATCAATGCCTGGTGGAAAACAGTGAACTGGAAAATTGTACAGCAACGTTATGATATGGCTTGATGCTATTTCAGGTTTTTATTGAAGAAATCAATGGTCCGCTGCCACGCAAGTTTGGCAGCGGTTTCATTATATCTTGTTGGTGCTGTATCATTGTGAAAAGCATGGTTAACGCCTTCATAGATATATAACTCGTAAGGGATATTATTTTTCTTCAGGGCTTCCTCATAAGCCGGGATACCCGCATTAACTCTCTCATCTAACCCGCCATAGTGCAATTGAATGGCAGCTTTGATCTTAGCAGTATCTTCTGCCGACGGCTGACGGCCATAAAATGCAACGGCTGCTTTTAAGGAAGGAACATTTACGGCCAGGTTATTACTCATTGCTCCGCCCCAGCAAAAACCAACACAACCCGCCTTCCCATTATAATCCTTGCGGGAGGGTAAGTAATCAAATACATTGATAAAATTTTTCAGGTTGTCCTCTGCTTTCAGTTCTTGAAATTTTGTTCTTGCTTCATCTTCATTGGCCGGGGTGCCGCCTAATGCAGCTAAGGCGTTCGGGGCAATGGCGAGATATCCTGCTTGTGCAGCTCTCCTGGTTACATCCTCAATATGTGCATTGAGTCCGCGGTTTTCATGTATTACAATTACAGCGGGATATTTTTTTTCTTCTTTAGGGCGGGCCACATAGGCTTTCATTTCTGCCGGAACACCCGGATAGCTGATGTATTCTGTAAAGAGATCATCATCTGTTGTAACCGCCGCATGGGCATAGTTTACTTCCAGCAAGGGGAGTAATGCCATAGCCGCAGCAGTGCCACCGGCTAATAGGGCCAGCCGCTTCAGAAACTCCTGGCGGCTTAATGGTTTATGTGTGTATTCGTCGTACAGGTTGATGATTTGCTGGTCCATGATAAAAAATTGAAGTGTGTTTAAAGTTACCCACTTTTTGAAATGTGAAAGTCTTTTGTACAAAGTTTTCATAAAACACCCGGTTTGTCATCCCGTCGCCAGTTGTATGGCATAAAACTGGCGTCCTACAGGTGAAGTACTAATTGAAGAAAACCAGTTTACTAAACAACATTTACATGCGTCTATTTTTTACAAAAAAACAGTCATCCATGAAACGGATCTTTCAAACTGCTGCACTGGCATTGTTTATAGTGCTGGTCAGCTCCTGGCGAAGCGATCTTGCTGCACAACCGTACCCGCCGGACAATTATAACAACAATAGCAATGAGTACGGCGATGAAGAAGTTTCTTATCAAAAATTTTATGACGAACTCAGTCCCTACGGGCAATGGGTACAGCATCCGTCTAACGGGTATGTATGGGTACCCGATGCAGATGATAATTTCCGTCCTTATGCCACCAATGGTCATTGGGTATATACCGACGACTATGAATGGATGTGGGTATCGGATTATGACTGGGGCTGGGCACCTTTTCACTATGGCCGCTGGGACCAGGATCCCTACCTGGGATGGTATTGGGTACCGGGTTATGAATGGTCACCGGCCTGGGTAGCCTGGAGAGATGGTGGTGATTATTACGGCTGGGCACCGTTGAGACCCGGTATCAGCATCAATATCAGCATTGGTACTTACAATCCTCCTTATGATTACTGGTGTTTTGCACCGCGGCGTTATATCAATTATAACAGGATATATGATTACTGTTATGATCGTCGCCAGAACATTACGATCATTAACCAGACAACGATCATCAATAATTACGGATACCGTCGTAACGTATTCTGCGCTGGTCCACGCAGGGCAGATGTGGAAATATATATCGGCCGCATTTCCCCGGTTCGTTTCCGTGGTTCTTCCAGACCGGGACGTTCTGTCTTCAGAAACAATGAAGTGAATTTCTATCGTCCGAATGTTCGCAGGGATAATGATAGACAATTTGCTCCCCGCCAGTTTGAAAGATATGACCGGGAAAGAGCACAACGGGGTGAACGTTTTGAAAGAAGAGATGAGAGGAATGGCAGACCCGGTAATAGTCGTTTTGAAAGAAACGATAACCAGCCAAACAGGAATAACGGCCGGATAGAAAGAAGAGATGAAAATGTTCGTCAGCCGCAACAGAATGGTAATGGTCGTTTTGAACGCCAGCGGAATGATAACAACCGGCAGGGAGAAGTGAGAACTCCACGGGAAAGAGAACCCAGGGTAAATCCTGGCAACAATGGAGGTAACCGGAATTTTGAAAGACGAACCCCGGAAAGAAACCCTCAGCCGCAGGTGCGTGAACCAAGGCGAGAGATCAGGAGCGAAAGCCGCCCGCCGCAGCAAGTGGAGAGAAGACAAGCACAGCCGCAGCAACCACAACGACAGTTTGAACGGCGTAGTGATAATAATAGCCGCCCGCAGGGAAGAACTGATAATGGTGGAGGCGGTAACGGAAGGGGAAGAAACAGATTTTAATTGATCACTGTCATGTATTCGCAAAGGGCCTCATTATGAGGCCTTTTGCTTTGTATATGGTATTGCAATTGATAAAAATACGGTAGCGTGACCGTTATTTTACATAGGCTAAAACTGCGTTTACCGGGATTAAATGTAGTATTTTGAACCACAGGTAAAATCTGATATCTACTTATGGAATTACTGCAGCGTTTTCAGCAATGGCAGCAACGAAAAGAAAGCATAAACACGCCTGCTATGCATTTATTATCTCCCTGGCAGCGGGTCCTTTTGTTTTTACGACAAATCAAATCAACCGGGTTTACAGATGAACTGGAAGCTTATGAAAAAAGGAAGCTCGGTATTTTTAACTTATTGAATTTCTTTCAGCTTATTACGGGGGTATTGATCCCGGTGATTGATTTTTTGACTATATCAAGCCTGCCGGTTTCGGTATGGGCTGTTGCTATGTTACCGGCACTGGTTAGCTTAACAGCATTGATACTGAATGCAAAGTTCCGGTATAAAGCAGCTTTACTGGTTTATTTTATCTTATATCCCGTATTTACCTGCATCATTTATATCAACGGGATCAATCTTGGGGTAGAGTTATCTTTTGTATTGTATGGCCTGCTCTCTGTTTTCTTTTTGCAGGAGATCGGGTATATGCTTTTTTCAGTTGGCCTTTCGATGATCAGTTATTTTATTCTTTCAGTGGTTTTAAAAGATTACAGGTACCAGCTAAAATCTATTCACCTCGTAGCTTATCTCGTTAACCAGTTGCTGGCTATCGGATATATTTTTTACGGCTTCTATCTCATTAAAAGAGAAAATGCGGGTTACCAGTCAAGTATCATACGGCAAAAGGCAGCGATGGAACGACAAACAGCACAATTAAAAAAACAGGCTGCCGAACTCGAAGAACTGAATACACTAAAGAATAAATTATTCTCGGTTATTTCTCATGACCTGAAAACGCCGATGTATGCATTACGTAATCTTTTTCATAACGCACAGGAGTTAAATATGTCTGCCTCCGAAATTAAGGCCATGCTGCCGGATGTGATCAATGACCTTAATTATACAACCGGCCTGATGGAAAACCTGCTGCATTGGGCCAAGAGCCAGATGCAGTCGAATGAAGTAAGAAAACAGGAACTGGATATGAACAATATGACCGAGGATGTGATCCGGTTATTACGGGTGCAGGCAGATGCCAAGCAAATCACCATTGAACGTAAAATGGCTCTGCCTGCCTATGCTTTGGCAGACAGGGACATGATCAACCTGGTGCTGCGGAATCTTCTTTCCAATGCCATCAAATTCTCACCCCGGGAAGGACGTATTGTGATCGGTATCCAGGCATATGAATCATTTACGGAGGTATTTATCCGGGATTCGGGATCCGGAATTACCAAAGAAGCGATGCAGAAGATCAATGAGAATAATTTTTACAGCACACCAGGCACAGCCAGTGAAGCCGGCACCGGTCTGGGTTTAATGTTGTGCCGGGAATTCCTCCAGCGCAATCACGGCAACATGATGATCGAAAGCGAACCCGGGAGAGGTAGTACCTTTTCTTTTACCTTGCCGCAGCCATAATCAAAAAATAATTTCTCCGGCTATCCATAAATACATATTTTCGGTTTTATTCTTTGTACCCCCTCTATTCCCGTAAAAACCTTCTCCGTAATCCCGGTGGATACTTCCAAAACTAATGAGAGGAATAGTTATTCTTACGTTTACTGCTTTTATAACCATCTCCGGGCAATCCCAGGAATTGTCAACGGCAGAACTGATTTCACTTACTTCCCTGACCCCGCAGAAATTTGAGCAGGCGATTAATAAAAAAGGTTACCAGAAAGCTGATATGACTGACAGGGGCGATGCGGTTGTGCATGTTTTCAATCCCAAACAAAAGACTGCCGAAGAAGTTAAGATAAAACGATACGCTGAAAAATACCAGCAGGGAGAAGAACAGTTTTTGGTCTATGCCACTTCCTCTTTAGCTGAAAATAATACCATCAGGGAAAAATTAAGAAAGGAAGGTTTCTTTTGCCCGGTTGATTCTGTTATCTACAACGGTAAAGAAATTCTTTTTCAAAAGAGGAATATGGTGGTGGCTGCTGCCTGTTTAGTAAGCCCCGCCGATACCGTTTATTCTTTCCGTTTCCAGTATAAGAATTTACCCGCTCCGGCCCGGGTCAATTTTGCCGATGACCTGTTGCAGTTCACTTCTCACCAGCACCTGGTTACAATGTTTGGTGCGGCCAACGTTACAAAAGATCAATACTATTTTTCGGATAACGAGATCAATGCCTGTACGGTGTTATTCCCCAACACCAGCCGTCAGGCCATTTTCATCTGGACTGATGAAATGAATTTGTCTGATCTTGGCTCTGTCGTCATCGGCGGTAGTGTAAGAGGGGGAAGCAGCACAGAGAATGAAATGCTGCAGATATCTGAGAATGCATGGAGGCTGCGCAACGGGATCAGGGCGAATATGAAACTAAAAGAGTTACTGGAGTTAAATGGCAAGGATTTTACGATCTATGGCAAAGAATCCGATTATTTTATGAAGGCTGATGCTGCCGCAGAAAAAGGGGATATTGATTTTAAAGAAATAGCTGTTATTATGGGATGCCTGAATTGCGGGTCTACTTATTTACTCAACAAAGAAAAAGTAAGTGCGGAAGATGCACTGGATAGTAATTTGTCAATGCATGTGCTGATGCTGATACTTTACCCAACGGATAACAGCACGAAAACCGAAGTAAAAACCAACTATTAAAAAAGCCTGCAATTGCAGGCTTTTTTAATGTGTAATATGTTGCGATCAGGCTTCAGCTTCCATATAACTTTCCACCGGCTCACAGGTACAGATCAGGTTCCTGTCACCATGTGTGTTATTGACTCTTGCCACAGAAGGCCAGAATTTATTCTGTGTTACATAGTATAACGGGAATGCAGCCTGTTGTCTTGTATAAGCATGCTTCCATTCATCAGCAGTTACCACAAACTGTGTATGCGGTGCATTTTTCAGCGGGTTATCTTTTTTATCAGCCACAGCATCTTCAATGGCTTTGATCTCTTCGCGGATAGATAACAATGCATTACAGAAACGGTCAAGCTCTCCTTTGTCTTCGCTTTCTGTTGGCTCGATCATGATCGTGCCGGGGACCGGGAAACTCATCGTTGGTGCATGAAAACCATAATCCATCAACCTCTTGGCCACATCTTCTGCTTCGATTTCTGCTGTTTTTTTGAATGGACGCAGATCAACAATAAATTCATGGGCACAAGTGCCATTTGTTCCCAAATACAATACATCATATGCCCCATCCAGTTTGGCCCGCATATAATTTGCATTCAGTATCGCATATTCAGTAGCGGCTTTTACACCTTCGGCACCCAGCATACGGATATAACCATAGGAGATGAGTAAGATAGACGCACTTCCATAAGGGGCAGCACTCACTGCATTAGCAGATCCTGTTTCCACATGACCCGGTAAATGCTTGGCCAGGTGTGCTTTTACACAGATAGGTCCCATGCCGGGGCCGCCACCACCGTGCGGTATGGCAAATGTTTTATGCAGGTTCAGGTGACAAACATCGGCTCCGATCAGGCCGGGTGCAGTTAAACCAACCTGTGCATTCATATTCGCACCATCCATATACACCTGCCCGCCATGCCGGTGAATGATATCCGTGATATCTTTTACTGTTTCTTCATATACACCGTAGGTACTGGGGTAAGTGATCATAACACCGGCCAGTTCATTACTGTATTGCGCTGCTTTCGCTTTCAGATCTTCCACATCAATATAACCGTTCTCCAGTGCTTTCACCACCACTACTTTCATACCGGCCATTACTGCAGAAGCAGGATTGGTACCATGTGCAGAGATGGGGATCAGCATGACTTTGCGGTGATGGTCGCCATTGGCTTCATGAAAACTTTTAATGGTCAATAGCCCGGCGTATTCACCCTGTGCGCCGCTGTTGGGTTGCAGGCTGCAGGCATCAAAGGCAGTTATCTCGCAGAGATAGTTGCTCAATTCATCAATGATGTATTTATAGCCCTGTGTCTGATCAGCCGGAGCAAAAGGATGTATTTTGCCCCAATGAGTCCAGCTTAATGGCATCATTTCACTGGCGGCATTCAGTTTCATGGTACAGCTGCCCAGTGAAATCATAGAAGTGTTCAGGGACAGGTCTTTATTCTCCAGCGATTTGATATACCGCATCATCTGGCTTTCACTATGGTGTGTATTAAAAAGGGGATGGGATAAGAAAGCAGATGTTCTTGTCAGTGATGAAGGAATATGATTCAATTCATCATCATGATGGATATCAAATGCCACCGGGTCTTTATCATTCTCAAAACAATTGATCAGGTCATACAGGTCTTCCAATACCACGGTTTCATCAATAGAGATGCCGATATGGTTATGACCGATATACCGGAGATTGATCTGTTGTTGCTCCGCTTTTGTTTTTACCGGGGCTATATCTTTTACTTTCACTACAATGGTATCAAAGAAATTGGCTGAATACAATTCAAACCCTCTTTCTTCAATGGCTTCAGCAATGGTTTGGGTTAAGAAAGCTACTCTCTTTGCAATATTCTTCAATCCATCCGGTCCGTGGTATACGGCATACATAGCCGCCATATTGGCGAGCAATGCCTGTGCCGTGCAAATATTCGAAGTTGCTTTTTCTCTTTTGATATGCTGCTCTCTTGTTTGCAGTGCCATTCTCAAGGCCCTGTTACCCTGTGCATCCACACTTACACCAATGATGCGGCCGGGGATACTTCTTTTAAAGTCATCCTTGGCAGCAAAGAAAGCGGCGTGTGGTCCGCCATAACCCAACGGCACACCAAAACGCTGGGCAGAACCAACAGCTACATCGGCTCCTAATTCTCCGGGAGGCGTTAAAAGTGTCAATGCAAGGAGGTCAGTTGCCATTACAATAAATGCACCGGCTTCATGAACAGTATTAATGAATGCCCGGTAATCTTCAATGCTTCCTTTATCATTGGGGTATTGAACTATAGCACCAAAATAACTGGTATCAATCGTTGCTGTTTTATAATCGCCGTAAACGATCTCGATGCCAACAGGTACGGCTCTTGTTACCAGTACGTCTTTTGTTTGCGGGAAAATCTCGTTGTCAACAAAGAATTTAGGCCGTTCAATATGATCCTGTTTGTTCAGGGTGTTGAAGAACATGGTCATCGCTTCAGCAGCAGCTGTGGCCTCATCTAACAACGAAGCGTTGGCTATGGGTAAAGCCGTCAGGTCGCTGACCATGGTTTGGTAATTCAGCAAACTTTCCAGGCGGCCTTGTGAAATTTCAGCCTGGTAAGGCGTGTATTGGGTGTACCAACCCGGGTTTTCAAACACATTCCGCAGTATCACCGAAGGGGTGATGGTATCATAATAACCCTGGCCGATATAATTTTTATAGACCTTATTCAGTAACGACACTTCTTTGATATGCTGCAGGTATTCATGCTCACTCATGGCAGCCGGAATTGCAAGCGGCTGCTGCATCCGGATTGCCGCCGGAACGGTTTTGTCAACTAATGCAGCAAGGCTGCTGACGCCGATGGTTTTCAGCATGCTCCGGGTATCCGTTTCATTGGGTCCGATATGACGGGGTATGAACTCGTTGGATTGTTGTTCAAAAAGGCTCATAAAAAGGGTGCTTAGAGTGTAAAAAGATGCGCAAAGTTACGGGAGGGACATCATAAAATACCTGACTTGTTGAAGGGTGGGGATAAGGGGTGAAATAGGAGGATGGTCTGCCTGCAAATGCCTTTCTTTGCAGGATGCAGGAAAAACTGTTACAGAACTGGGAAAAGAAGTCGGGCGAACGCCAGAAAGAGTATAAAAAGTACCTGCACCGGGCGGATAAGAACAAGGTATTGAAACAACTGCCGGAACTGAATGAGCAGGCTTTTGAAAAGATCGATTGCCTGCAATGTGCCAACTGCTGTAAGAATTATTCTCCCCGGTTCACGCCGCCGGATATCAAACGCATCAGCAAATTCCTGGGCATGAAAGATGGCGATTTCCGGGACACCTACCTGCGGGTGGATGAAGAAGGCGATAATGTGCTGAAAGAAATGCCCTGTGCTTTCCTGGGTGCAGATAATTATTGCTCCATTTATGATGTCCGTCCCACGGACTGCGCCCGTTTCCCGTATATGGATGATGATTTTATGCTAAAACGGCAACCAATGGCTTTAAAGAATACCAGTTTTTGTCCTATTACGTACTATGTAATTGAGAAACTGATTGAGGCGGAGAAAGGGAAATAAATTATTTTATACTTCTCGTTAATCTAACTGAATTATTATTCTCCGTTATCATCCTTCTTTCCTCCCGACGTACTGATCCACCCCCAGATGATCAATGCCGCAATAATAATAACAACGATCTTCATGCCCTTTATTTTGTAGTCAACTCTTCGTACGCAGCCTGCAGGGGCCGCTGGAATCCATCTCCCTTCCATTCAGTTTCACCGGGTAAAGCCGTGTTCTTCAGGATTTCTTCTTTGGTCTTACCGGCTTTTATTTCGTCTTCGGCAAACTTTAATACCCGGCCCAGGTAATCGCCAAATTTTTTAAGATCATCTGAAGATCCGGTTACATCATAGCCGGTACCGGCATGGCCATATACATAGATCGTTTTTTTGTCGAAAGTATCCACTGCTTTATCCAGGACCTTAATCCAACTGCTCATATTAGCACCGGCGCTGCGGTCCACAAAGGGATGACGGCGGTTGAAGAGCAGATCGCCCATATGAACAATATTCGCATGCTGAAAATGCACTAAAGCATCGCCGTTGGTGTGCCCCGCACCAAAATAATGCAGGCATATTTTTTCTTTGCCTACTTTCTCGCACCAGGTGGTGCCAAAGGTCTGATCAGGATATAATTGTTTGTCTTCCGTTTTATTTTTTTGTGCCGCTGCTTCCTGGTTCTTTTTGGAATTCTCATGGGCCAGCACATGCTCCGCAATTCCTTTGAAAGCTATATTACCACCACTGTGATCGCCGTGATGGTGGGTATTGATCAGTAACTTGAAAGGCTGTTCGCTTTTCTTTTTCAGCTCATCGATCAGGTGCTTGCTCTGGTCGGGGAATTGTGAATCCACCACCACGATCCCTTTTTTGGATAATAAGAAAGCAATGGTGCCGCCTCTCTCCGTAAAAATGCCCACATCATTGCGCAGCATAGTGATCTTCCAGGGATCATCAAAGAAGCCGGCTAATAATTTTTGTTGTGATAATGTCAGTGCGCCAACAACCATGGCGGAGTTTTGAATAAAAGAACGACGGTTCATATGGAGAAGTTGATTTGTTAATTAGTTTACTGGTTAATGGGGTAACAACCCGGATGGTTGTTTGCTGATTTGAAGTTACGATTTCGTTATTTAAATAAGTTAGAGGGGAGCTGTTTAATACTCAAACTTACGCAGGCCCGGCGCTTTGAACCAGGTAACGGCTACGACAACCAACGTCATACAACCGCCAAAGATGACAGAAGGTACAGTACCCATGGCAGCGGCAGCTACGCCGCTTTCAAATTGGCCCAGTTCATTGGAAGAATTGATGAAGATGGAATTCACGGAAGAAACACGGCCCCGCATTTCATCCGGCACAAATAATTGTACCACGGTGCCGCGGATGATCACACTCACACCGTCGAACAAGCCACCGGCAAACAAGGCTATAAAGCTTAACCAGAAATTTTGTGATATGGCGAAGACAAGAATACAAAGTCCAAACCCGGCTACTACGTATAATAATGTTCTTCCCTGTTTCTTTTTCAACGGGTGGGTGGTGAGCCAGGCGATAGCTACAAAATTGCCTAAATAAGTGGCCGCTACTAACCAGCCCAATCCCTGCGGACCCACATGCAGGATATCACTCGCAAATACGGGCAACAATGCAATGGCACCGCCAAATAACACAGCAAACATATCAAGGCTCATGGCACCTAACAATGCTTTTTGACGAAAGACAAAACGTAATCCTTCTTTCACGCCGTCCCATGTTTTACTGCTTCCCTGCCAACTGACCGGCTTTGGTTTTATTTGTTGAAACAAAAAGAATGAAATAGCGATGAGTACACAAACCGGGGTGAAGGCGATTGTTATATTGGTATAACCCATTAAAACGCCGGCCACAGCCGGGCCGGCAACTGCAGCAATGAGCCACACCATGCTATTGACCGAAACGGCTTTTACCAATGACTCCTGCGGGATCAGTTGCGCTAAAAATGCATTGAACGCTGAGCCGGTGAAGGCCCGTACAGCACCCGTGCAGAATACCAATGCATAAATACTCCATTCAATTAAGGGTCTTGAATAATTCTCCTGCATCCAGTGGGAAGTAACGATCAGTAAACCCAGCATGATAAAAAAATACAGCGCAATGCAAATGCTGATGAGTTTATGTTTATTGCTTTTATCCACTTTTACCCCGGCAGGTAAGGCCAGCAGGATAGCAGGGATCACTTCAGACAATCCCAAAAAACCAAGCGCCAGTTTACTGCCGGTTATTTCATATAATCTCCAGCCTAATAATACCGGGGTCATTCTGAGTCCCGCAATAAATAATATCCTTGCAATGATGAACCAGGTAAATTCTTTATTGATGACCGGTATGGGAATGCGTTTCATCATGGAAGTGAAATAAAATGCTGACCATCTTCATAGTCTTTCTCCAGTGCTTCATAGATCACCTGCAAATGTTTTTCATTACCGAGAAAATCGGCGTTGCTGGCATCCACGTACAGGGTTTTGATATTATGCTGTTTAATATAATTCGTATACGTTTCCTGGATGTTAAACAAATAATCATCCGGGATATTCTGTTCGTAAGAACGGTTTCGTTTTTTGATATTACGCTGCAGTTTGCTAACGGGTGCATGCAGGTAGATCAGGATATCCGGTTGTATCAGTTGCTGGTGAATGATATCGAACAGCCGCTGGTAAAGCCGGAACTCATCTTCCGGCAAGGTTACTTTGGCAAACAAGAGACATTTGGTAAAAAGATAATCAGAGATGGTCAGGCTCTGGAACATATCCGATTGCTGGAGCAGGTCTTTTTGCTGTTTGAAACGTTCGGCCATAAAAAATAATTCCAGCGGGAAGGCATATTGCTGCGGGTTCTCGTAAAACTTTGGCAGGAAGGGATTGTCGGCAAATTCTTCCAGGATCAGTCTTGCATTATAATGTTTGGATAATAAATGAGCCAGGGTTGTTTTACCGGCGCCGATATTTCCTTCTATGGTGATAAAGTGGTACTTCATTGACGAGAACTGTAACTGTACGGTGTGTAAAGCAGCAAAATAAAAGAAATGAAAGGTGAAATACGGAAGCCCGGAAAGTTTGTGGATAAATCAGGAAAGCTGTTTCACTTCCAGTTCATCCCGGCATTCTTCCAGCAACTGCGCAATGGTTTTATTCAATACGGGGTGCATAACAGCCGCTGCGATCTCTGCCAGTGGTAACAGGGCAAAACGGCGGTTGGGCAGTTCCGGATGGGGCAGTTTCAGGAAATGATAATTATGTTTCTCCTGGTTGAATAAGAGGATATCAATATCAATAATGCGGGGGCCATATTTCTCCTCCCGGATCCGGCCCATGCTTTTTTCCGCTTTCAGGATGCGCCGGATCAGCTGCCGGGCATTCAGTTTGGTATCCAGCGCCAGTGCCTGGTTCAGGAAAGCCGGCTGATCGGTCTTACCCCAGGCCGCCGTTTCATACAACGAAGAAGCCTGTACAATAGTACCGCAATCCTTATTCAGCAAGACTCTTGCCGTTGCCAGGTTTTCCTCCCGGTCGCCCATATTGCCGCCTGTAAGTAAATATGCCCTGTTCATGATTGATCAACTGCTAAAGGGTCAAATATCTTTATTTTTGGCATTCATCAACGGATTACTTGTATGCGCAGTTTCTTTAAAACATTTTTTGCCGCCTTCCTGGCATTGGTACTTTTTTCATTGCTGGTCTTTTTTGTGCTGGCAGGCATTATCGGGGGCTTGGCCACCAAACAGGTGTCTAAAGTGGAGCCACAATCCGTACTGGTGATCGACCTGGGGCAGCATTTTAAAGAACAGGTGCAGGAGGATCCTTTTTCAATTGTAAGTGGTGATGAGGAAAAAACCATTCCCGGTTTGTATGATCTTGTCAGGTTAGTGCAATATGCCAAAACTGATAAACACATTGAAGGGATTTACCTGCAGGCACATGCAAGTCCGAATGGTTTTGCAGCCAGCGAAGAAATAAGAAAAGCCTTACTTGATTTTAAAAGCAGCGGTAAGTTCATCATTGCACATGGTGATGTGATGACGCAACGCACCTATTCCATCGCCAATGTGGCGGATAAAATTTATATCAGCCCGCAGGGTATGCTGGAATGGGTGGGGTATAGTGTGGATTATGCTTTTTTGAAAGGGACATTGGATAAACTGGAGATCGAACCCCAAATATTCTATGCGGGTAAATTCAAAAGTGCTACCGAGCCGCTCCGTTCCGACAGGATGACGGAAGCCAATAAACTGCAAACAACAGTTTGGCTGAATGATTTGTATGATGAGTTATTGATCAATACAGCAGTGGCAAGAAAATCAGATACAGCAGTATTGCGGCAACTGGCGAATACAGCGGCTATACAAACCGTGCAGGATGCGGTGGATAATAAACTTATCGACGGAGCTAAGTATGACGATGAGGTAAAGGATGAAATTAAGAGCAGGCTGAAGATCGATAAGTATGAACGGATCGCTTTTATATCTGTCAACAAATACATGAGCACCGCCAACTATATTAAAACGGGTGCAGAAAAAATTGCACTGATCTATGCGGAAGGAGATATCGTGGATGGAAAGGGCGGCAAGGATATGATCGGGGGAGAGGGATACCGTTCTTTATTGCGCAAAGCCCGGCTGGACCAGTCGGTGAAAGCAATTGTGTTCCGTATCAATTCCGGTGGCGGCAGTGCTATGGCCAGCGAAAATATCTGGAGGGAACTGGAGCTGGCCAAAAAGGAAAAACCGGTTATCGTAAGTTTTGGGGATGTGGCGGCTTCGGGCGGTTATTATATTGCTACGGCGGCTGACAGCATTTTTGCACAGCCTTGTACGATCACCGGTTCTATTGGTGTGTTCGGCATTATTCCCAATATGCAGGGATTTTTTAAAAATAAACTGGGTATCACCTTTGACGGAGTTAAAACAGGACCTTATGCTGATGCCATGACTATCAGCAAACCCATGAATGAACAGGAAAAGAAACTGGTGCAGGCAGAAATTGAAAGTATCTATGCCCTGTTCAAGAAAAGAGTGGCCGAAGGAAGAAATAAAGACACGGCCTATATCGACAGCATTGCACAGGGAAGAGTATGGACTGGTATCAAAGCAAAAGAAATTGGTTTGATCGACCGGTTCGGCGGGCTGGAAGATGCGGTGAAAGCCGCGGCGGCCAAAGCAAAACTGACAGATTATTTTGTGGCGGAATTTCCTGAGCCGGAAAATTTCTTTGACCAGATCATGGGTAAAACAAGCAACCCGCTGAACTATGCACAAAAAATGAAAGAAGAGATCGGGGAAGAGAACTTTAAATTATATGAACAACTGAAAAAAATAAAGCAGATGACAGGCTCTGTACAGGCAAGGTTGCCCTTTGAATTCTTTGTCCGGTAAAAAGGACGAAGGTTACTGCTTTTGGGAACACAGTTCGGCGGGTAGGCTTACATTTGCGCACCACAATTAATTTTCATGTCAAAACCTTATAGCCAGTCAAAAGCCCTTTGGGCGATCACAAGGGCCAGTTTTAAAGCAATCTTCAACCAACCGACGGCTATCGTATTCAGTTTGCTGTTCCCGATCATTTTTATTTTGATCTTCGGGGCTTTTGGAAACGGAGGCGGGCCTACTTACCGGATCACCATGGCAACAGGCGCTGATACGTCTAATGCCTTGTATGATGCACTTAAGAATAATCCAAGCATTCGTATTAACAGGTATGCCGACACTATAGCGTTGAATAAAGACCTGATCAAAGGAAGGCTTACAGCAATTGTAGATATAAAGGCAGAGAGAGATTCACTTAACAAACCTCATTTTACAATCAGTACAAATACTACTACAGCAAGTTCCAACACTTTTTTTTCTTTTAAGCAGGTTCTTGAATACACTAAACTGAAGTTTGATGCAGCCATGTCCGCGGATAAGACCGAATATGTAACTATCGATGAACCGGAAATCAGGGAAGTAAGAAAATACCGCCAGATCGATTTTATATTGCCCGGCCAGTTAGGGTTTTCTATTTTATTCTCCACCCTGTTTGGTATAGCCTTTACATTTTTTGGATTGAGAGAACAACTGGTACTGAAACGTTTTTATGCTTCACCGGTCAGCCGTATCAATATTCTTTTGGGTATTGGCATGAGCCGTTTGTTCTTCCAGTTAGTGAACGTGGTGGTGCTGATCCTGTTTGGCTATTTCTTCCTGGATTTTACCTTGCAGCATGGCGCACTGACGTTTTTTGAAATGCTGCTCATGTCTGTTCTTATGCTCTTTTTGCTGATGGGGGTGGGCCTCATTTTCAGCAGCATTGTAAAAACAGATGCATCCATTCCGTTACTGATCAATTTATTCGGTTTCCCCCAGATGTTATTGTCCGGAACTTTCTTTACCATTGAAGTGTTTCCCAAATGGCTGCAGGAAATCTGTTTTTACCTGCCGTTGACCCAGTTCAACAATGCCATGCGGAAAATCTCTTTCGAAGGCCTCAGCATTTTTGAATGCTGGAAAGAGATCGGAATTCTTGGTGTCTGGATGGTTATTATTTATGCGATCCTGGCAAGGGTGATCCGCTGGCAGTAAACGTTTTTTATTGATTAATTGTATCGTTTAATTTTTTTGCTTTGAGATTATTGAAATTGGCCATCATTAGTTTTTTATTCTTTTTCCTGCTGATCACAGGCATATCGCTTTTTATACCTTCCTCCGTACGCATATCAAGGGCGGTTGAAATAACTGCCCCGAAGGAAAAGATAATGGAACAAATTGCCCATGCAGAAAACTGGAAGAACTGGTATCCGGGAGCTGATTCATTACGATTGCTGATGATCGCCGGGGAACCCAAGGGAGTCATATCTGCTAATGATTCACTACAAGGATTGCAGATCATCGGAGTAAACGACAGTACAGTGATTGCTGCAAATGTGGGTAAGGGTTCTAAAGAAAACAAAACCGGCTGGAAGATCATGAGTGGGGGCAGCACCACTTCGGTGCAGTGGTATATGGATTTTCAACTCCGCTGGTATCCCTGGGAAAAATTTGCCAGCCTCCTGTTTGATAAACAGTATGGGACACCCATGGAAATGGGCCTGGGCAAGCTCAAGAAAATGTTGGAGAATAATTGACCAGTGGTACGGAGTTTGCGCAAGATTCACTTAATTTCATAGTATAACTTTAAAAACATAAACTATGTATATCAAATCTCTTTTCCTGTTAGTAGCAACTATAGCGACTATTTCTGTTACCGCACAAAATGGCCCACGCCAGCGCAAGAGCCCGCATGATACGGTAACCAGTGCCAATGCCTCTGTTACCTATGGCCGTCCTTATAAAAATGGCCGTGTTGTGTTTGGTACGCTGGAAAAATTTGGTAAAGTATGGCGTGTGGGTGCTGATGAAGCCACTACCATTACCTTCAACAAGGATGTGAAATTCGGCGGTACTGGTGTTAAAGCAGGTACTTATACTTTGTTTGCGATTCCTAATGAAATGGAATGGACCATTATTCTTAATTCGCAGTTGGGCCAGTGGGGTGCTTTCAGCTATGAAAAGAATAAGGATAAAGATGTGGCGAAGATGAATGTAAAGGTGAAGAAATTGAGTACAACAGTGGAACAACTCACCCTGCGGTTTGACAAAAATAATTCCCTGATCATTGAATGGGATGACACACAGGTGGAAGTGCCGTTCAGTTTTTAGGCTGTATCGAATGTATCGTATCTGAAAAGGGTTGCTGTGGCAGCCCTTTTTTATGCCGGGAAACTGATCTTACCCATGGATACATTGGGGATGCCCTTTCTGCCATCGCCAAATTTTAATTGCCCGCCTGCCACACATTCATTGGCGAGTAAGGCAAACAGTACTGCTTCTTTTGCATCGGGGTTAACAGACAGGTCTTCTGTTGAATGAAAAGTGATGCCCGGCAACTGGTCCTGTATATGTTCCATCAGTAATGGATTATGCATGCCGCCACCACTGCAGTACACTGTAAATTCTTCACCCGCAGGGAAACAGGTTTTAATACTTTTTACGATCATATCAGCGGAGAGGCAATTGAGAGTGGCCATAACATCTTCGGGGGAAAGATCCATAGTGCCTGATCGTTCCTGTGCTGATCGTATATAGGAGAGATTGAATAATTCGGGTCCTATCGTTTTAGGAAAAGGAGCGGTAAAGAAGGAATGATCTTTTAAGGCACTTAATAGTTCTTCATGGATGGTTCCTTTCCTGGCCATCGCTGCATTTTCATCGAAATAGTTGCCCGGCGAGTTTTTTTGTATCCAGGCATCCATTAAGGTATTACCCGGCCCCACATCCGTACTAAATACTTTTGCAGCATCTTTATCGGCCGGTAAAAAAGTGAAGTTGGCAATACCGCCGATATTCAGCATGATCCTGTTCTCACCAGCCCTGGAAAAAATAAGATAATCGCCATATACCGCTAAAGGAGCACCTTCACCGCCCGCCGCCACATGTTTTTGCCGGAAATCGCTGATAGTGATAATACCGGTGTCAACAGCGATATGGTCGCCATCGCCTATTTGTAGAGTGGCATTCGGAAATTCAGCATAGCCATGCAATAATTGAGGAGCATGATAAATAGTTTGCCCGTGACTGGCAATAAGATCTATTTGTTCGTTAGTATAGTTCCATTTCTTCAGGCAGCTATTTATAATAGCAGCATGTTGTTGAGCCACCCATGCATTCAGTAAGCAAACCATTTCCAGGTTGGCATCTTTGCGGGAGAAAATACTTTTTAATTTTTCTTTGAAAGAAGCTTCATACGCTACTGTTTCAAATGCTACTAACTCCAGTTGGGTATTACTGCCATGGCCGCTGATCCGGCAAAGAGCAAGATCCAATCCATCAAAAGATGTTCCGCTCATCAGGCCAATGATCAGCCTGTTTTCTTTACAGGCGATATCATACAATTGCTGGATCTGTTTATTCATGGAGGCTCAGTTTGTCGGTTTCGTGCAACTAAATTTACGATTTGTTGAGATTTTTTGCAGGTTTTGGTAAAAAAGACTGCTTTTTTTTGCTGATTTGGGTAAAACAATTTTAAATTCGACTACACAACCAACGATCTGCTCTATGCTGAAAAGGGAAAGACAGGACTTTATTCTGCATGAAGTGAACCTCCACAACAGGGTGTTTACGGCTGATCTTTCCGAGGCTATTAATGTATCTGAGGATACGATCCGCAGGGATCTGCAGGAATTAGCCGACACCGGCAAGATCATTAAAGTACATGGTGGTGCCCTTTCCAAATCCTTCCAGGCTAATTTCAATGTTAATGGTGTTTATTCATTGGATAATAAAAAGATCATTGCCCGCAAAGCGATGACCCTTATCAAAGATGACATGTTTGTGCTCACCACCGGCGGCACCACGATCATTGAATTAGCTAAATCATTACCCGAAAATTTAAAAGCCACTTTCATCACCGGCAGTTTGCCCGCAGCGATGGAGTATGTGCATCACCCGAATATTGATATCATTTTTATTGGTGACCGTGTTTCTAAAAATTCAAGAATAACCGTTGGGGGAGAAGCGATTTCCCGGATCAAACAGATACGGGCCGACCTGTGCATATTGGGCATCAATGCAATTGATGCCACGAATGGTGTTACCGATAATGACTGGGATGTGGTGCAGGTAAAACGGGCAATGATAGAGTCTTCCGAAAAGGTAGTGGCTTTATCCATTTCGGAGAAACTGAACTCATCACAACGCATCAATGTATGCGGGCTGGATGAGATTGATATGCTGATCACAGAACTTCCTCCCGGTGATCCGCAACTGGAAGCGTATGTAAAGGCCGGTATAAAAGTGTTGTAACGATTTTGTAAACCTATATAGTTTTTTAACCCCAAAAATTGTAGTATGAAAAATCTGCTTTGGTTAGGGCAGGGGCGGTGGAAAGCCTTTTCTTTCCTCTTGTTCCTGCAAGTTGCTGCTCTCCTGGTTACGGCCCAGGTTCGTGTTACCGGTAAAGTAACAGATGCTGCCGGAAAAGGAATTCCTGCTATTTCTGTTATCGTCAGGAATACCAGCATTGGTACTGTTACTGATGCTGCCGGAAATTATGATTTAAGTGCCACATTGAAACCGGGCAACTATTTGCTTGATTTTACCGGTGTGGGTTTTAAATCAACAGAACAAACCCTGGCAGTAAATAATGCTGCCACTTACACAATTGATGCGAAGCTGTCTGAAGATGCATTGAGTCTTGATGAAGTAGTAGTAACAGGTACTTCAGCGGGAACTACTAAGCGACAACTGGGAAGTTATGTAAGTACGGTAAAAGCCGACCAGTTGACTAAAGGCGCAACAGGTAATGTATTAGCTGCTTTACAAGGAAAAACGGCAGGTGCACAGATTATTCAAAATAGCGGGGACCCGGGTGGTGGTATTTCGGTCCGGCTTCGGGGCATCAGTTCCATTAACAGCTCTTCCGAACCGCTTTATATTGTAGATGGAATTATTGTAAACAATGCCACTACACGTGTAACCAATACATCTGGAAACTATGATGGGCAAAATTTTATTGGTCAGATTGGACAAAACCGGCTGGCAGATATTAACCCGGCGGATATTGAAAGAATTGAAGTATTGAATGGTGCCGCTGCTGCTGCTATTTATGGATCAAGAGCTAATGCAGGAGTGGTGCAGATATTTACAAAGAGGGGAAGCTCAGGTGCCCCGGTAATTACTTTCTCCACGAATGTCATGGTCAGTAAGCTGCGTAAATCAGTGGAAGTAAACCAGGCACCTACGAAGTTCGGAGGCCCTCCTGATGGTCCGGGTGCTGTAACACAAGATATACTTTTAACAGCTTTAACCACGACGACACCCGTTAGCCGGTATGATTATAACGATTATATATTTACTACCGGTATTGGTACGGATAACAATGTTTCGGTCAGTGGCGGTAAGGATAAAACAAAATACTATGTATCGGGATCTTATTTCTTCAATGAGGGCATCATAAAAAATACTGATTTCAGGAGGTTTAGTTTCCGGAGTAATATTGACCAGGCAATTACTGACAAGCTCAGTTTTTCTATGGGTTTAAACTATATAAATAGTAACAGTAATGAAAAACCGGATGGCAATTCATTTTTCTCTCCTATAAACGCTATCAACATTATTGGTAATTTTCACAATATACAGGAGAGAGATGCTGCCGGAAATATTAAAGCCATCGGCGAACGTCAGCGGGTAAACCCTGTTTCCGTTATTGAAGACATTAAGCAAAAGCAGGAAACCAACCGGATACTGGCCAATACTTCTTTAAAATGGAAGCCCTTAAAAAACTTTACTCTTGATTATACAATGGGTATTGACAATTATTCGCAACGGGGAGAAACATTTATCCCGCCATTTGCCTATGCAGTGAATACGGCCTTCTATGGAGGTGGTTTATCACTGGATCCTGCACAGAACGGATATGCGAGTGCTGCTACCAGTAACTATTTCCAGATCAACAATGAAATAAATGGCACCTACAATGCAAAGATCAATGATAATCTCAGCTCCACAACACAAGTAGGATACTCATTGCAGTATGAGAAATCTACATATAGCCTGCTGCAAGGGCGGGGCCTGGCTCCGTTTGTTGAAACAGCCAGTGGTGCCAGTACCATAATTCCCGGCATCGACAGACGCGGCGAGTTGTCTGTATCCGGTGCCTACCTGCAGCAGAACTTTAAATTTAAAAACCATTTATTTGTAACCGGAGCAGTCAGGATTGACGGATCCTCTGTATTTGGCGAAGAAGAAAGAGGCCAGGTATATATAAAAGCAAGCGGCAGTTATGTTTTATCCGGAACAGAGTATTGGGAAAAATTAAGCGTATCTAAATGGTGGAACCAGTTTAAGCTGAGGATGGCATACGGGGAGTCAGGTAACCTGACTGGAATCGGACCGTACGACCGTTTCAATTCCTACTCCAGTATGGCATTCCTGGGCCGAACATCTTTTTTCTCCAGTTCTACGCTGGCCAACACAAAAGTTAAACCGGAAAGACAAACCGAATTAGAGTTTGGAACCGATCTCGGGTTCCTTGATAACCGCATTGGTGTTCAGTTCAATTATTACATTAAAAAAGTAAATGATCTTCTAATAGACAGGGTCATTGCTCCTACAACCGGATTTTCCAGTTTGCTGGACAATTTTGGTTCTTTGGAAAATAAAGGATTTGAAGTTGTATTAAATCTTGGTGCTGTGCGAAAAAAAGATTTCAGTTGGGATATAACTGCGATTTATAACCAGAACAGAAATAAAGCCACCAAAATAGGTCAGGCATTGACATTGTTTGCCACCAATGGAGGGGCACCTGTGGCGATACTGGAAGGTCAGCCGATTGGTGTTTTCTACGGAACATTCTTTGCGGTGGATGCCAATGGGAACCAGATTAAAAATGCCACAGGTATTCCGCTTACAGAGAGAGGGGTACAGAATAGTGCACTGGTATATACAACTCAACGGGATGCAGGCGGATTACCTTCCGGAACAGTATTAAGGAAGGTGATTGGTGATCCTAACCCCGACTTTACAGCCAGCCTGGTGAATGAGCTTAGTTATAAAAAGTTGAGCCTCCGCCTCCAGTTTGATGCAGTGCAGGGAGTGGATGTATTTAATGCAGACTGGAGAACACGCCAGGGCGTTGGTAATGGAAAAGTGGCAGAGCAGGAACACAGAGGGCAATTGCCAAGAGGATATATTTCCGGGGTTTATGGTATTGAAGAGTGGAGAATAGATGATGGCTCCTTTGTAAAATTGCGGGAGTTGTCGGTAAGTTACCGGTTAGGGAAACTTAAAAATATTTTTAATGATCTGACAATTTCCCTTAGCGGAAGAAACCTGATTTCCTTTGATAATTATAAAGGATATGATCCTGAAGTTAATGCCGGCGGACAAAGTACGATTTTGCGGGGCATTGATTTTGGAGCCGTTCCGATTCCCAGGACATTCAGTTTTGGTGTACAGGCAAAATTTTAATCCTTAAATCTAAAGTGTTATGTTATCTACAATAAAAAATAACGGTTGGATGATTATTGCAGTGACTGCAATCTTTCTTTCATCGTGTAAGAAAAACTATACAGACCCCAACAGGGCAACCAGTGATAAAGTATTGTCATCTGTTAGCGGATTGACGGGTATAAGCGTCGGTTTGCAACGTACTTATTCATTAGGCAGGGCAAGCTCCTTGTATAATATTGTCAGTATTAATGGATTTGTAACAAAGGAATTACTGTTACTAAACCCGGGTAACTTACCCGAATTTCAATTAAGCACAGGTGGGATTGCAGTTGATGGTACCAATACTATGCTCTCTGGCTTATGGGTCAGTAGTAACAAGATCATTTATGAAGCCGACCAGGTAATTAATAACGCAGCAAATTTGGCTGATAAAGGTATAGCAAGCGGATTAATTGGCTATGCTTCTATTTTTAAAGCCCTGTCTATTGGAAGTATGTCCATGTTTTGGGAGCGGGTACCTGCCGGAATTGGAACTAATGTTGAATTCATTACCAGAAATGAAGGATTCATCAAGGCAATTACAGTCATTGATAATGCCTTGACCACGATTGCTGCTAATCCTGTTAGTTCTTCTTTTGCAGGAACTATCCCCGCAGGAATTGATATTGTCAATACATTAAATGCACTAAAAGCCAGGTACTCTTTATTTGCCGGAAATTATACTCAGGCGTTGGCTGCTGCAAACCTTGTTGATTTGACAAAAAAATCAACAATGAATTTTGAAGCAGCTGCTCCCAATCCCATCTATGATGTTGCCGGCTCAAATTTTAATGTATATCAGCCAATTGATTCAACGATGGGACTACTAGGTTCTTTGAAACCTGATCTGGCCGATAAAAGGGTAACACCTTTCTATATGGTATTGAGCGGATCTTCGGCTTCCCGCTTCCTGATGAAAGGATTTGCTGCATCCACCACAACGGCATATCCCATTTATTACCCGGGTGAAATTACCCTGATCAAAGCAGAGTGCTATGCCAGACAGGCTACACCAGATTTGAATAATGCATTGATCGAATTGAATAAAGTAGTGACTAAGCAGGCGGTTAACGATCCTTTGGGAATTGGCGCTGATTTGCCTCCCATCATGGGTCCGCTTACACAGCCCCAAATTCTGGATCAGATATACCGAAACAGGTGTATTGAAATGTATATGTCCGGTCTTAAACTGGAAGATATGCGGAGATTTGGCCGTCCAAACGCAGAACGTACCCGCAACCTGTTACCGTATCCGTTCAGGGAAAGAGATAATAATCCTAATACACCTCCTGATCCCGTATTTTAATTTTTTGCAGACGTAGAACAAGTAAGCAGTTAGTGTGTGAAAGGTTGCCGGCAACGGCAACCTTTTTATATATGGTCAATGATGAGGAGCAGAGTATTGTACACCTGTTGCAGTTGTTCAGCAGTAATACAATACGGCGGCATAATATAAACCGTGTTGCCCAGCGGCCGGAGGAATACATGCTGCTGCAAGGCCAGTTGCATCGTCTCTTCTTTTACTTTATTGAGGTATTCTTTTTTGTCGGAATGAAATTCAAAAGCCAGGATGGTGCCCAGGCTGCGGGCATTCATCACTTTTGGATGATGAATGATCTCTTGTACAAGCTGCCGGTTAGCAGCACCAATATTTTCTATATTGTCCATGCAGCTTTCCTGTTGCAGCAGGTCCAAACTCGCTAATGCTGCTGCACAGGCGATGGGATTGGCAGTATAGGAATGTCCGTGAAAGAAAGTTTTATACAAATCATCCTGCAGGAAGGCATCGAATATGTTTTGTGTGCAGGCGGTGATCGCTAAAGGAAGACTTCCGCCTGTCAATCCTTTGGACAAACAAATGATATCCGGTTTGTGATGCAGGTATTCCGACGCAAACAGGTTACCTGTTCTCCCAAAACCGGTCATCACTTCATCTGCAATACATAGTACTTCATTTTGCTTCAGCTTGCAGATGAGTTCGTTCAGCCATGCTGCTTCATACATATGCATACCACCGGCTCCCTGTACTAAGGGTTCGTAAATAAAACAGGCGATCTCTTCATAAGGTACCTGCGGAAGAGATAAGGAAGCGTTGGGCTCAATGAAAATCACTTCAAACAGGTAATTATCGAAAGCCATGGTAAACACACCTCTTTCACTTACACTCATGGCTCCGAATGTATCTCCATGGTAGGAGTTTCGTAATGCCAGTATTTTGTTTCTTTTCTTTTGCTCCTTATTCCGGTGAAACTGGATGGCCATTTTCAAGGCTACTTCCACCGCAGTGGAACCATTATCTGAATAAAAGGATTTTGAAAATTGACCTGGCAGCAGGGGTAATAATCGTTCTGCTAATTGTACCGCCGGTTCATGGGTGCAGCCGGCAAAGATCACATGCTCCAGTTGCCGGGCCTGTTCATATATTTTTTCAGCAATATACGGGTGGGCATGCCCATGAATATTGGTCCACCAACTGCTGATGGCATCAATGTATTTATTCCCCCTTTCATCCACCAGGTAAACGCCTTCTCCTTTAGCAATAGCCAGCGGCGGGGAAGCTGTTTTATGCTGGGTATAGGGATGCCAGATAACGGATTGATCCCTTTCTGCCAGTGTTTTGTTCAGTTCGGTCGGCAAAGTATAGTTTTGAGCTGTCAAAACTATTAGCTTGCAGGTTAAACCCGAAAAGAATTTTGCTGGTAACCCGGTGCAACGAACAGTAAGACAGAATTGTCAGTCAACATGATTCAGTGATTATGGATGAACGCCAACTGGTAAAAGACTGCCTGAAGGGAAGGCCCGGGGCGCAGCGGCAATTGTATGAGCGGTTTGCTAAAACCATGCTCGGGGTTTGCTATCGCTATACCCGGTCGCTGACGGATGCTGAAGATGTGTTGCAGGAAGGATTTGTAAGAGTATTTACCGGGCTGAAACAATACAAATTTGAAGGCGAGTTAGGGGCCTGGGTGCGCCGGGTAATGGTGAATACGGCGTTGAATTACCTGAAGCGGAACCGCAAATACCGGGACGAAATGTTTTTTACCGATCAGCAGCCATTGCTGCACCCGGTTGCCGACAGCGATCCTGCCATACACCTGCAGGCCAAAGAACTGGCCGACCTGATCCGCCAGTTACCACATGGCTATCAAACGATCTTTAACCTGCATGCCGTGGAAGGTTATTCCCATGTAGAAATAGGAGAGATGCTCGGGATCAGTGATGGCACCTCCCGTTCACAATATGCAAGGGCCCGTGCCCTGCTGATCAGCTGGCTTGAAGAAATTTCCGTTGAAAAAAAAATTAAGAACTATGCCGGTCAATGAATTTGAGCAACAGGTGCAGCAAAAACTGGAGGAGCTGCAACTACAACCTTCCGGCGAAGTGTGGGAGGAAGTAGAAAAACGTATCCAAAAAGAAAAGAAACGCCGGAGGGTGATCTTCTGGTGGCTGTTCCCGCTTTTGTTGTTAGGCGGCGGTGCGGCAGTCTATATATATAATGATAAAGAAGAAAAACTGACAATTACTGAACGAAACCCTGACCCGCAAACAACTGAAAACAGCGACAGCGATAACAGCACAAAAGATAACATCAATAGCAACGAACCGAATAATAATAATACTACTACCAGTACAAATAAAGAAAATAATCTGCCTGCTTCAGAACAAACTACTGGCATCAGCGAAGAAAAGATCGTTGCTGCTGATAAGAAAACCATGCCCGTACCGGCACAATCAGCTGCAATAACAGCTACAGCAGCAGGCATCAGCAAAAGGAAAAATGCAGGCGTAAAAACCAGCAATAACAGGAATAGTGAAGAAAACATGCTGATGACCATGGCTTCCGCCGGGAAACAGAAAAAAGATCCGCCGTCTAATGTAAAAACTGATCCAGTTGATAGAAAAATAGTGAGTGCGACAGAAGAAATAAAAATACAACCGGTAGCCGATGAGCTGAAACCGGCAGTAACAGGTGGTAACAATAATATCATCACTCTGGATGATAAAAAAGATACAGCAGCCCGGGTGCTGCCTGGAGTTAAAAAAGAGCCGGAAGCAGAAGTAGTTCCTGTGACCGGGCCAACAAAGAAACCGAAAGGGAAAAATAACAAATGGGAGTTTGGTGTTCATGCAGCAGCAGGTTCGTCCGGGGTAAGTGAAGGCATATCTTTTTTTGATGCACAAAAAAGTGCGGATGCTCTGAGTAGCCCCGGTAGCCCGTTGAATATGGCGGGTCCTCTTGCGCCGGTAACAGCGGCAGCACCACAAAACAGTTTTTACTGGCAGGCAGGAATTTATGCAAAACGAAAACTGTCAAAGAAAACAGCGGTTTCAGCAGGACTTGATCTTTCGGCCTATTCCACTGTCCGGGCAACCGGCGTATTTATTGAAACGTCAAGGATGGTGAATAACGGGCTGAGTAATTTTACCGTAGCTGACTATTATTACAGCGGCACTTCCTCTAGTTATAAGAACAGGTACTACTCCCTGCAGGTTCCTGTTTCTTTTCACTGGCAGTTTAATAAAGGAAAGAAGCTTCCCCTCGAATGGCACAACGGTCTGTCGGCGGGCTGGATGACCAACACCAATGCACTGGTATATAGCCCTGCTTCCAATGTTTACTTTAAGGATAATTCTTCCTTCAATACATTTCAACTGGCTTACCAGTCCGGCATTACTGCCAGGTTCTTCAACAAGGCAAAACATCCGCTGACCGCTGGCTTTGTTTTCAACTATCATCTCAGTAAACTGGAGAAAGTCAAAACAACGGATGGTAATCATCTTGCTTCTTTTGGGCTGCGGCTTGGCTGGGTATTAAAAAAATAATACAGCAGGCGCAACGCTGTACTTTGCGCTGTTGTCAGTGATGAAAACCAAGTTTATGAGAAAATATTTTTCATTGCTGCCGGTAACTGTGTTGTTACTGTCTTTCATGGGTATCATTTTACCAGCCTGTGTAAAAGATAAATGTACCAGCCGGTATTCTTACTGGGAACCTGTCTACAGAACAAAAGCCGAGGTAAGGGCAAACGTTAAGAATAATGCATCCAGAGAAATTGAACGGCCCGGCAAGATCTATATCCGCGGCAATTATATTTTCCTGAATGAGGTAGATAAAGGCGTTCATATCATTGACAACAGCAACCCCGCTGCGCCCCGGCAAGTATCATTTGTTGATATTCCCGGTAACCTGGATATGGCGGTGAAGGGAAATATATTGTATGCAGATTTTTATACCGACCTGGTGGCGATTGATATCAGTAACCCGCAGAGTGTGCTGGTAAAAAAATTCACCGAAAATGTTTTTCCTGAAAGAGTATGGGGTAATGGATTTTCTCCCAATCCCAATATGGTGATCACTGACTGGATCAAAAAAGATACGGTAGTGCCGGTGGATTGTGGTGGAGGCGGTTTCTTTGGTGGTGGGCCATTAAGATCAGCAGATGTATTATTCCTTTCCAATTCATCCGGTGTCGGAGCTAATAGTTCAGCAACATCACCGCAAGGCGTTGGTGGATCGATGGCAAGGTTTACTATTGTGAATGATTATATGTATGCTGTTTCCAATACAGCCCTGAACGTTGTTTCCATCAGCAACCCGGCTGATCCTGTTTTTAATAACCGGGTGAATATCGGCTGGGGTATTGAAACAATTTATCCCTTTAATAACCGCTTATTCATTGGTTCTAATACCGGCATGTTTGTGTATGATATTGCCAACCCAACTGCACCGGTACAGTTAAGCAATTTTACCCATGTTCGCAGTTGTGACCCGGTGATAGCAGATAATAATAATGCTTTTGTAACACTCCGTTCGGGCACCGTCTGCCAGGGATTTACCAACCAACTGGATGTATTGGATATCACTAATATCAACAGCCCTGTTTTAAAGAAAACCTACCCCATGAGCAACCCGCACGGGTTATCAAAAGACGGGAACACACTGATCATTTGTGACGGGAAAGCAGGATTGAAATTTTATAATGCTGCTGATGTGAATGATCTGAAATTACTGACCACAATCAGTAGCGGCGAAACCTTTGATGTGATCGCTATGAACGGATGGGCGTTGGTGGTATCTGATGACGGGTTATACCAGTATGATTACAGTTCATTGAATAATATCCGCCTGTTGAGTAAGCTGGCTGTTAAATAAATCACATGAGAAACTGCAGTTTGTTATCCCTGTTCCTGTTTATCAGTATTGGTTTGCTGGCACAAAAGACAGGAGCAAAAAAATACAGCTTTCATTCGATCAATAGTATTGGTGTGGTGAATGGCAGTAACGGGGCTGCAGCCGTTTTACAAACGGTGAATGGTTTGCGGAATGGTCCTTTGTTTGCAGGAATAGGTGTGGGATTAGATTATTACCAGTACCGGTCTGTGCCTTTGTTTGCGGATGTTCGTTACGAATTTGGACAAAAAAAGAATAAACTATTTGCGTATGCAGATGCCGGTATCAATTGTAGCTGGGTAGCCGGAGCCTTTGATGATGAAATGGGGATATGGTGGGGCAACCCCAGTGATTTCTCCAATGGCCTGTATACAGATGCCGGAATAGGTTTGACTACATCATTCAGGAACGGAAATGCTTTTGTGTTATCGTTGGGCTATTCAAGAAAAACAATGAAAGAAACATTTGCCTATTTCGACTGGCAAACCAATGAACCTGTTACCGATGTAAATACGTACCGGTTCAACCGTATCATGATAAAATTGGGATTCAGCTTCTGATCCGTGACGCTTGTGTGTGGTTAGTGGCCATGTCTGTACGCACCTTATCCTTTCGTACGACATGGCTTTTTTATTTTCCCTGTTGTAAGAATTTCAGGTTGCGCTGAATACCCTTGAATTTTGTACGTTTTAAAGGCGAGTGGGCAAATAGTTTTTTAAAATTGTCTTCTGTCATCGATTCCCAGTCAGCAACAGAAAAATTCAGTATTCCAGGAATCGGGGTGAATGCTGCTTCCTGGTGCGGCTGGCTGAAGCGGTTCCAGGGACAAACATCCTGGCAGGTGTCGCAACCAAAGATCCAGTTATCAAATTTTCCTTTCATCTCACCCGGTATCAGGAGTTCTTTTAATTCAATAGTGAAATAGGAGATACACTTACTCCCATCCACTACTTTGCCGGGTAATATAGCCTCTGTGGGGCAGGCATCAATACATTTGGTGCAGGTGCCACAGAAATCTTTGACATAAGGATCATCATATTCCAGTTCAAGATCAGTGATCAGTGTGGCAATAAAATAAAAGGAGCCACTTTGTTTATTAATAAGATTACCATTCTTACCCACCCATCCCAGGCCACTTCGCTGTGCCCAGCTTCTTTCCAGCACCGGGGCCGAATCCACGAAACCCCTTCCATGAACATCCCCGATATTTTCTTTGATCTGCTGTAATAGCTGGTTGAGTTTTTCCCTGATCACTTCATGATAATCCTTTCCATAGGCATACTTGGAAATACCCGGCGTGCCCGGTTCTTGTTCCTGTGAAGGGAAGTAATTTTTTAATAAGGTAATTACCGAGCTGGCACCCGGAACCAGCTTAGTGGGGTCCACCCGCAGATCAAAATAATTTTCCATGTATCGCATGGTGCCATGCATGCCTTTGTGCAGCCATTGTTCCAGCCGGCGGGCATCTTCATCCAGTCGCACTGCCCGGGCAATACCGCAATGGTCAAACCCCAGCGAAGCCGCTGTTTTTTTGATAAAAGCTGTATTTTTTTTACGATTTTCCACTTAGTAAGCTCACTTTTTTTAACTCAGCATCGTCAATGACACGCATCAGCCAGCAATTTGAGATTTTTTATGTAAAATTGACCTTTCCTTATCAATGTAATTTATACGATAAACCACCCGCTATGAAATGTAAGGGACTTCTTTTGTCACTATTCTTCTCCGTTTTACTCCTGCCCGCCAGTGCACAAGATAAATCCAAAGCTAAGTTCGGCAATGTTACCGCTGCTGATTTTGCTACGAAAATGTACAGCATCGATAGTAACGCGAATGCCGTAGTGATCGCAGACATTGGTTCCAGCAGTATTGATGGCAACTCCAAAGGATGGTTCTCCCTGGTGTATAAACGATTCAAGCGGGTGCACATCCTGAATAAGAATGCCTATGATATGGCCAATATATCCATCCCCCTATATGCTGAAGGAAATGCCGAAGAGTTGCTGGAAAAAGTAAAAGCCGTTACCTATAACCTTGAAGACGGCAAAGTGGTGGAAACAAAACTTAACACGAAGGATGGAATTTTTAAAGATAAAATAAACAAAAACCTGGTGGTCAAGAAATTCACCTTCCCGAACGTAAAAGAAGGAAGTATCATTGAATACGAGTACACCATCGTCTCTGATTATTTACGCAACCTGCAGCCCTGGGAATTCCAGGGTTCCTACCCGCGGTTGTGGAGTGAATATAATCTCAGCCTGCCTTCTTTCTTTAATTATGTATTCCTGACCCAGGGGTACCTCAATTATGATATCAACACCCGTAAAAGCGGGACTACTGTGTATAACGTAATTTCTTCAGAAGGAACGGAGCGTTCAGAACGATACAGGATTGATGCAAATATTACGGATTACCGATGGGTGATCAAAGACGTACCTGCATTAAAAGAAGAAAGTTTTACCACCACCGTAAATAACTATATCTCCAAGATCGAATTTCAATTATCTGAATACCGGCCACCATTGCAGTACCGGAGTTTCCTGGGCACCTGGGGTAAGCTTTCCGAAGACCTGATGAATGCCGAATATTTTGGTGAACCACTGACAAAGGATAATAAATGGCTGGATGAAATTACTGAACCGCTGGCAAAAGGAGGGGCCAGTAAACTGGAGAAAGCAAAGAATATCTATGCCTGGGTGCGGGATAATATTACCTGCACCGATCATGAGGATGTGTACATGAACCAGGGGTTGAAGAATATTATTAAGACCAAAAATGGTTCTGTTTCGGAAGTGAATCTCTTGCTGGCCGCTATGCTCCGCCATGAGGGTATTGAAACTGACCCGGTACTGCTGAGTACAAGGTCACACGGTTTTATTTACCCGCTGTATCCGTTAATGAGCCGGTTCAACTATGTGATTTGTAAAACCAGTATTGACGGAAAAGAATATTTCCTGGATGCCAGCGAACCGAGACTGGGTTTTGGTACGCTGCCGGTGCGCTGCTATAATGGAACTGCCCGTGTCATTAATAAAATTGGTACAGCGGTGGAACTGACCGCTGATTCGCTGAAGGAAAGAAAGAACAGTACTGTCTTTATCATCAATGATGAAAAAGGAAATATGGTGGGCAGCATGCAGCAGTCTCCCGGAAAATATGAATCATTTTCCCTGCGCAACCGGATTAAAGAGAAGGGGAAAGAAGAATTAGTAAAGGAGATCAAACGGGATTTCGGATTGGCCGTTGAGATCAGTAACCCGAAGTTCGATTCCCTGGATAAATATGAAGAGAACCTGGGCATCAGTTATGATTTCGATATTAAAGAAGAAAAAGAAGATATTATTTACCTGAACCCGATGTTCGGGGAAGGCTACAAGGACAACCCTTTTAAATCGGCAGAGCGGTATTACCCGGTGGAAATGCCATACACCATTGATGAAACCTATAACCTGCAAATGGAAGTTCCGGAGGGATACCTCGTTGATGAATTGCCCAAACAGGTAATGGTGAAAATGAATGAACAGGGGGATGGTCAATTTGAATACCGGATCACCCAGTCGGGTACAAGTATTTCAATGCGTTCAAGATTGCAGATCAAACGGGCCCTGTTTATGCCGGAAGAGTATGAAATGCTGCGGGAATTCTTTGCGTTTGTGGTTAAAAAGCATGGGGAACAGATCGTTTTCAAAAAGAAAAAATAGTGTATGCGGAAATGGATGATTGTTTTAACGGGCATTCTTGTAGCAGTTACAATTGCTGCGCAGGAACCTTATGCGGTATCGGCTATCCCTGCAGCATTACTTAAAAATGCCAGTGTGGTGAAAAGGATGGAAGAGATACGCTATGATATTTCCGAAGGGAATAAGGCAAAGTATTTTTATAAAGCAGCCTATACCATTTTAAATGAGCAGGGCGACCGCTGGGGAGGTTTTGGAGAAGGCTATGATAAACTGCGCAGTATTGAATCTCTTGAAGGAACATTGTTTGATGCGGCCGGGAAAAAAGTGAGAAGCCTGAAAAAAAGCGAGATCAGGGATGTTAGTGGCAGTGATGATAACCTGGCAGATGATAACCGGGTGAAATGGCATAGTTTTTTTTATAAGACCTACCCCTATACAGTGGAGTATGAAGTGGAACTTCGTTACAAGGGGACGATGTTCCTGCGTGACTGGATACCCCAGGAAAGAGCCATCATGGCTGTGCAGCAAAGCCGCCTTTCCATTACGATTCCGGCCAGCAACCCGTTGCACTATAAAATGTTCAACTATAAAGGAGAGCCGGTAATCACCGATGATAAAGCGGATAAGGTATACACCTGGGAAATAAAGGAGTTGCCTGCGGTGGAACAGGAATACGGAGCACCGGCCTGGCATGAGCTCACCACCAGTGTGTTCCTGGCTACGGAGAAATTTGTACTGGATGATTATGAAGGCAGCAATGCCAGCTGGAAAGATTTTGGCCGCTTCGTATATGATCTTACCAAAGGAAGGGATGTATTACCGGATGATATAAAAGCAAAAGTGCACCAGTTGACGGATGGTCTAAAAGATGAAAAAGAAAAAGTGAAGGTGTTGTATGAGTACATGCAGCAGAATACACGTTATATCAGTATCCAGTTGGGTGTTGGCGGCTGGCAACCCTTTGATGCGAAATATGTGGCCACGAAACGATATGGTGATTGTAAGGCATTGAGTAATTATATGTATGCCTTATTGAAAGAAGCCGGTATCCGTTCTGTTTATACGGTGATCAGGGCTGGTGGAAATGACGATTACCTGCTGACCGATCTTCCCAGTTCACAATTCAACCATGCAGTGCTTTTTGTACCACAGGGAAAAGATACCACCTGGCTGGAATGTACCAGCCAAACCAAAGCCGCCGGGTATTTTGGCGGGGGAACCAGCAACCGTTATGCTGTTGCAGTAGATGAGAACGGTGGGTACCTTGTCCGCACCCCCAGGTATAGCCTGAATGATAACCTGCAGGTCCGGCATATTGATGCAGCAATTGATACCGAAGGATTTTTGGAAGCAGTTGTTAAAACCAGTTACAGGGCCGAACAGCAGGACCGCCTGCACTCTATTATCAATGGCTTGTCAAAAGATAAGCTGATGGAATTTCTGAAAGAAGATATTGAACTGGCTACCTATGATGTAAAGAGTTTTAATTATAAAGAACAGAAAGACAAACTGCCGGAGATCAATGAAACACTGGACCTGGTGGCGAGCAACTATGCCACTGTTAGCGGCAAACGTTTTTTTGTGATCCCTAATATTTTTACCCGTACGCACCGGAAATTAAAAGCGGCTGAAAAAAGGATCTATGACCTGGTGCTTGATTTTGAATTTAAAGATGTGGATACCGCCAAGATAAAGATACCAGCAGGGTATACCCCGGAATCAATCCCTGCTGATATAAAGATCGAATCACCATTTGGAAAATATACGGCATCTGTGAAACTGTCTGGCGATACCATCAGTTATTTCCGCAGCTATGAGCATTACAGCGGACGTTTTCCACCCACTGCTTATAATGAGCTGGTGAAATTTTATGAATCTGTCTATAAGGCCGACCGCAGCAAAGTGGTGCTGGTGAAAAGTGAATCTGCCCCGGCGTTGAAAGGGTTTTGATCAATCATCATCTTCCAAATTCAGCCGGTGAAACAAACGATGTATCGCCGGTGCCAGTATAATACCCACATTGGTAATGAAGACCACACCACTGAATAAAGCATAAATAGAGGAGAACCATTTACCGCTGACAGTGGTTATTTCCACTACCGGCCCCATACCACTTAAGATCATTGATGCATTATGCAGGGCATCCAGCCAGGGAATATGGGCCGTATAATGATAACCCAGGATGCCGATCGCCAGACAGATAAGAATAATCACGGAGGCGATCATCAGGTTCCGGAATACACGACGGTAAAAAACGTTGACGGGTACTAAGGGATCAGATTTGTGTTCGTACATAAAAAAAGATTGGTACACTGAAGTTACCAATCCTTTTTACGCTTTTCAATAAAGTCTTCTGCCTTCGATTTTATTTCTCCGGTGATACTTTTACATTGATGATCGTTTTCCCGGTTGCGGGGATGCTCATACCTGCCACATCCACCGTGGTGCTGGATTCAATAACACTTGATTTCAATAACACAAGCCCGGTTTTAATATCTACATAAAGATCTGATTTCACAGTATTGTTACTGTAGCTGTTCATTTCCATACCCATCTGTTCCAGCACAGCATTGACCACCTGGGTGCCCGCATAGGAGATGGTTGCCAGCCCGTTCTCAATCGCTTTCACCGTGTACGTACCGGAATCACGTGAATCATATTTTTCTTTCTTAACGGAAAACGTATCTGTAAAGCTATCGCCTGCTTTCAGTTCCTTACCGATCAGGGCCGGGATAAAGAGTTCTGTGGTCACCGTTACTGCAGCTCCGTTCGTGAGTGCAGCCTGTGTGCTGTTTCCTTCCTGGTCCTGTTTGGTGATCAGTCCCTTGTCATTCAGTTGCAGGGTATTGGCTTTATTAAGCATTGCTGAAAGCATATCAGCCAAAGGACCTGTATTATCCGTTTTGTCGCTGTCATAACTCATATCCTGTCCCATGGCACTGGCGGTAACGGCCATTTTAGTAATGGTAGACTGAAGGTTGATTCCTTCCTGCCCGGTAGCCAATATTTCGTACAGGGTGGTGGATTTGGAATCGGTATTATTTTCCATTGTCTGTCCCATGACTTCCGCAGCACTGGTCAGTTTGGTGCTGTTTTCTACTTTATATTTCTGACCTTTTTGCACATCGATCCTTGTCGTTTGTGCCGTTGCGGTCAATGAAGCTGCCAGCAAGGCCAGCGAAAGAAATCTGAACTTTTGCATCTTATGTATTTTTTAAGTGGTGAAGATAGCGTGAACGAAAATAGTTTCGCCTTAATTAACGACAACCGGCCGGAATTTGTTCGTCAATCGTTTGTTTTAACTGCTCATGTGCATTGGCCCTTTCTTCGCCAAGCAGGTTTTTCACGAAAACCAGGTAAGCATAACCCCGGCAATAATCGATCATGGGCCAGGTGCCAAACAGACCGGGACTGGCAGCCACGGTTGTTTTTCCATTCGCATCTTTTTCCGCTACCCAACTGCCCAGTGCATAGCCATACCCTTCGGCTGCCTTGGGTGCATATTTGATCAGTTCAGGTTTGGTTTGGGTCTGCATCATTTGCTCCACAGCTTCTTCACTTAATATCTGAACCCCGTTATATTTTCCTTTGTTCAGGAGCATGACCAAAAACTTCATATAATCTTCCGCCGTAGAAACCGCACCACCGGAAGGGTTCACAACACTGCCGTCCAGCGTGGAGAAAGATGTCTTCCGCATACCCAAGGGGTTCAGCAGTTTTGTTTTGATGAGTAGCTCAAATTTTTTCTTACTGATCACTTCCAGTACCCGGCCGGCTATATTCAAACCGATATTGCCATACCAGAAATCAGTGCCCGCATTGGCCCGGATATCACGGGCGGCAAAACTGTTCACTTCTTCTTCTAAGGAAGAAAACTTTTTACGCTGGAACATCCGTTTGAAAAAATTGCCTTCATCGCTGATACCCGTCATATGGCTCAGGCAATGACGGATGCTGATATATTTCTTAAAATATTTTTCAAACTCAGGAATGTATTTGATCACGGGATCATCTAAAGAGAGTTTTCCTTCATCCACGAATTGCATCACTAAGGCTGCGGTCAGCCATTTACTGCAACTGGCAATGGGTGCCTGGGTCTTGCTGTTAAAGCCGCCCATTTCTTTTTTATAGACCAGCGAGTCGCCTTTCCAGATCATGGCCACCACGTTATCGCCGAGCAATTTTTGTTTGGCTTCCAGTTCCTGCGACAACTCCGTCCAGTCGTATTGCGCCTTCGCCGGCTGCAACAATAACAGGAAAAGTGCTACGGACAAGACTTTCAGGCAGATAGAACTAACTTTATGTGACATTGTTTCGGGATTTAGAGGGTTGGATAAATATTTGACTACAGTCCATTGTCAACAGTCCACCGACCACAGTAGTTCACTTGTATTGCCGTGGACTATCGTCTGTGGCCTGTTGGCCTTAAAATTAATCATTATGAACTTAGGAAACTTTACCATAAAAGCAGCTGAAGCTTTTCAGCAGGCACAGCAATTAGCTTTTAATGCGCAGCATTCGAATATTGAGACCGAACATATCCTGAAAGCGTTGCTTGAACAACAGGATTCACCGGTGGATTATTTGCTGAAGAAGAACAACGTGACTGTGAACCTGGTGGATACCAAACTGGATGAACTGATCAGTAAACTGCCCACTACGTCCGGGGAAGGTGGTCAATCCATCAGCCGGGATGCCAACAGCGTGGTGCTGCGGGCCGGTGCAGCCTTAAAACAATTCAATGATGAATTTATTACGCCGGAACATTTGCTGTTAGCGATTGTACAAGGCAACGATGCCACCGCCAAACTATTAAAGAATGCAGGCCTGACCGAGAAAGGTTTGTTAGCTGCGATCAAAGAATTAAGAAAAGGAGAGACGGTTACTTCGCAAACACAATCACAGGAATTCAATGCACTGAATAAATATGCCAAAAATTTAAATGAACTGGCAAGACAGGGCAAACTCGATCCCGTCATTGGTCGTGATGAAGAAATAAGAAGAACCTTACATATCCTTTCAAGAAGAACAAAGAATAACCCGATCCTCGTGGGTGAGCCCGGTGTAGGTAAAACCGCCATTGCCGAAGGGATTGCACACCGTATCGTGAATGGTGATGTGCCGGAGAATTTGAAATCAAAAATTATCTATGCGCTGGATATGGGGCAACTGATCGCCGGTGCCAAATACAAAGGCGAATTTGAAGAACGTTTGAAAGGCGTTGTGAAAGAAGTGGCCGGCAGTGATGGAGAAATTATTTTATTTATTGATGAGATACATACCCTCGTGGGTGCCGGTGGTGGAGAGGGGGCGATGGATGCCGCTAATATTTTAAAGCCTGCCCTGGCAAGAGGTGAACTCCGTGCCGTGGGTGCCACCACACTCAGTGAATACCAGAAATTTTTTGAAAAAGATAAGGCACTCGAACGCCGTTTCCAGAAAGTGATGATCGATGAACCCAGTATCGAAGATGCGATCTCTATTTTGCGGGGATTAAAAGACCGCTATGAAACGCACCACCATGTCCGCATCAAAGACGAAGCGATCATTGCAGCGGTGGAATTATCCAGCCGTTATGTAACGGACCGTTTCTTACCGGATAAAGCGATTGACCTGATTGATGAGAGTGCAGCCAAACTACGCCTGGAAATGAATTCCATGCCGGAAGAACTGGATACACTCGAAAGACAGATCCGTCAATTGGAAATTGAAAGGGAAGCGATCAAAAGGGAGAATGATGAAGTGAAACTGAAGGAACTGAATACTGAAATTGCTAACCTGGCCGTAACCAGAGATACGCTGAAAGCAAAATGGAAAGAAGAAAAAGAAGTGGTGGAGAAGATACAGAATGGAAAAGCAGAGATCGAAAATTTAAAACAACTGGCAGAACGGGCAGAACGGGAAGGTGATTATGGAAAAGTGGCCGAGATCCGTTACGGGAAGATCAAAGAACAGGAAACACTGATCAACCAATTAACCAATCAACTATTAAACTCCACCGAAAAACGCTTACTAAAAGAAGAAGTAGATGCTGAAGATATTGCCGAAAGTATTGCCAAAGCCACCGGCATACCCGTGATGAAGATGCTGCAGAGTGATAAAGAAAAACTGTTGCACCTGGAAGAGCATTTGCATGAACGGGTGGTGGGACAGGAAGAAGCCATCACCGCCGTGGCCGATGCCATACGCAGAAGCCGGGCCGGTTTGCAGGACCCGAAGAAACCGATTGGTTCCTTTATTTTCCTCGGTACCACCGGCGTGGGTAAAACTGAACTGGCCAAAGCCCTTGCTGAATATTTGTTTGATGATGAAAGTATGATGACGAGGATCGATATGAGTGAGTACCAGGAAAAACATACCGTATCAAGACTGGTGGGTGCACCTCCCGGCTATGTGGGCTATGATGAAGGCGGGCAATTGACTGAAGCCGTGCGCCGCAAACCCTACAGCGTGGTGCTGCTGGACGAAATTGAAAAAGCCAATCCTGATGTATGGAATGTATTGCTGCAGGTGCTGGATGATGGCCGCCTCACCGATAACAAAGGCCGGGTGGTGAATTTCAAGAATACCATCATCATCATGACCAGCAATATCGGCAGCCATTTGATCATGGATGCTTTTGAAAATGTAAAAGAAAAAGATATTGAAGCGGCCGGTGCCAAAGCGAAAGTGGAAGTGATGAATTTGCTGCGGCAAACCATAAGGCCTGAATTTCTGAACCGGGTGGATGAGATCATCATGTTCCAGCCTTTGCTGAAAAAAGAAATCATGGGTATTGTAAAGATCCAGTTGAATGGCCTGAAAAAATTAGTGGCCGGCAGCGGCATACAACTACAGTTCAGCGATTATGCACTGGAGTTCCTGGCCGACCAGGGCTTTGACCCGCAGTTTGGTGCCCGGCCCCTGAAGCGATTGATACAAAAGGAAATTGTGAACCAGTTAAGCAAACGCATACTGGCGGGTGATATTGATAAGACCAAACCGGTGTTGGTGGATGTATTCGACAACACCGTTGTTTTCAGGAATGAAATGCCTGAGAAAGTGAAATAGGCTGGTGGATGCCTGCCTGCGGGGAGATTAAGCGCAGGCAGGTGTTTGATAATACGGTGGTGTTTAGGGATGAGACGCCGGAGAAAGTGAAGTAACAATAATAAGATTAGATTTTTGACAGCTTATTACAAACTGTGGTAAGCTGTTTTTAAATTTTTATAAATCCCATCTCATTTAATTGTGAGGCTTTATTTAATTTCATTTGCTATTATTGCGTAGGGCATGGAAGTAGAATTCGAAGTAGCCAGCAATCTTAAAAATATTATTTTAAAATTCATTTGTTATGAATAGATTGGTTATTATCGGCAATGGTTTCGATTTGGCGCATAGAATGAAGACTACTTATTATGATTTTATTTTTAATTATGTAAAAAAATCTTTTGAATCAGCACAGATTAATGG
>JAFLBM010000014.1 GCA_017303455.1 Chitinophagales bacterium
GTACAAACAGCTCTTTGAATCATTCTCACCGGATGCATTCAGTAGTCTCGCAAAGGATGTGATGGCAGGTGATAGCGACAAGTTAAAAAGTTGATCAGTTGAAAAGTATGGGTAAGCATAATAAAATATCTGCCGATAACTTATCAACCCGACCCGTTAACGAATCAGCCGCTGAATATCACATACCGGTCCTGTTAACTGAAACAGTGGAAGGTCTGCGTATCAACCCCGACGGTGTGTATGTGGATTGCACATTTGGCGGCGGCGGTCATTCAAAAGCTGTCCTCGCTCAATTAAGTGAAAAGGGAAAGTTGATCGTGTTTGACCAGGATGAAGATACAAGGAAGAACCTGCCTGCCGGACAGGCAGGCCTGCCGGATGATGACCGTGTGGTATTTGTGCCGCACAACTTTCGACACCTGAAGCGGTTTCTCCGGTTACATCACATCACCTCAGTTGATGGGATCATGGCCGATTTGGGAGTCAGCAGTCACCAGTTTGATGAAGCGGAAAGAGGATTCTCGATCCGTTTTGATGCTGCCCTTGATATGCGGATGGATCAGCGACAGGCACTGACTGCTTTTGATGTGGTTAACACCTATACGGAACAGCAGCTGCATAAGTTGTTTGAACAGTATGGAGAAGTAACCAATGCAAAGACCCTGGCCAAAACAATTGTCCAGGTCCGCAGCAGCACGTCATTGAAGACCATCGAAAGTTTTAAGAATGCACTCCGTGAAATTGTGAAAGGAAACCCCAACAAGTACTTTGCCCAGGTTTTCCAGGCTTTACGCATTGAAGTGAACGATGAATTAGGTGCATTGAGAGAGATGCTGGAGCAAGTCCCCGCCCTGTTGAAGCCCGGAGGCCGGGTAGCCATCATTACGTTTCATTCCCTGGAGGACAGACTGGTCAAGAATTTTTTTCGTCGCGGCACATTCGATGAGCCGGATACGAATCCCTTTATCAATGATGAACCGGTAAACACATTAAAGATCATTACCAAAAAACCGGTAGTCGCTTCAGATAAGGAGATGAAACAAAATTCAAGATCAAGAAGTGCAAAACTGCGGGTGGCTGAAAAAGTGATGCTGGTGTGAGAATGAATGAACGGATCGCTCATTAGTATGTACACCAGGATATAAAAGAACGTGAAATCTATATCCTTTGAAATCAACCCCTGCTGCAAGGCAGGCAGTTTTACAAAGGAACCGGAAAACCACAACCAATTTTATTTCATGCAGCAGGAACAAGCAACAACATTGCCCGCCAGCGAAAAGCAACAAAAGCCCGGATGGAAACGCTTTTTGAATTACCAATCCATCGTTAAGCAGGTACCGTTCTTCTTATTTCTCGCCTTATTGGCAGTGATCTATATCTATAACGGGCATAAAGCAGATAAAACAATACGCAGCATCAATAAAACAGCTAAAGAAGTGGAAGAGCTGCAATGGGAATACAAGGCAGTAAAAAGCGAAGTAATGTTTCGGAGTAAGCAAAGCGAACTGGTAAGAGCGGTGGAACCATTGGGGTTAAAGGAGCTGGTGCAATCACCGGTGGTGCTGAAAGACAGCGCCATGACCAATTGATGAAAGAACCAGGTTGAAGGAACTATTATAACAACTAACGCAAGCAAAGAGACAGTGGAAGTAAAACGTGACATATTGTGGAGGGTTTACCTCAGTTTTCTCGGCATGGTGGTGCTGAGTTTACTGGTGTTGGGTAAGGCCTTCTATATTCAGCGTTTCCAGGGCGAACACTGGCGTAGCATGAGCGACAGTATGCACCAGAAAATACAAGAACTGGATGCTGACCGGGGTACTATTTACAGCGAGGATGGGCAAATGCTGAGCACTTCCTTACCACAGTTTGATATCTATATGGATTTCCAGGCGGACGGGTTAAGAGATAAAGGTGGGAAAGTTTTTAAAGAGAATGTTGATTCATTTGCCATTGCTCTTGCTGGTTATTTCGGGGATAAAACAGTTGCCCAGTATAAAAAAGAATTGCAGGCTGCTTATAAAAGCAAAAGCCGCTATTACTCACTCCGCAAGAAAATGACTTTTGAAGATTACAAAGCCTTCCGCAGTTTTCCTTTAGTGAAACTCGGGAGAAATAAAAGCGGTGTGATCGTGGAGGAGAACAGTAAACGTATTTCTCCTTTTGGATTATTGGCCAACAGGACCATTGGTTTATCAAGAGAACATGTGGCCAGTAACGGTAAGTTGAAGAAACAGAATGTTGGTCTTGAGAAAACATACGACAGCCTGCTAACAGGACAAAAAGGTCAGCGGCTGGTAAGGTATATCGCCGGTGGTGCTGTTCCCGTGGAAGGTTTCCAGATAGAACCGGAAAACGGGAAAGATGTTTTTACCACGCTGGATGTGAACATACAGGATATATCACAAAACGCTTTGTTGCGGATGATGGAAAGCAGCGAGGCGCAATACGGAACCTGTATCGTGATGGAAGTTAAAACCGGTAAAATAAAAGCAATTGCAAACCTGGGGCGCAGGCCGGATGGCAGCTACTGGGAAGATGATAATTATGCTTTGCGGGTAACAGAACCGGGATCAACGATCAAATTAGCAACGCTGTTAGCAGTATTAGATAAAGGAACTTCTTCTTTGAATGATATGGTGGAAGTGGGAAGTGCGGGGCGATTACAGGTTGGTCCGAGAATAGTGAATGATGCGGAACGATCTCCAAAAGCGGTGATGACAGTGAAAGAATGTTTTGCACACAGTTCTAACGTGGGGATGAGTAAACTGGCTTTTAAGGCCTTTGCTGATAATCCTAAGGAATTCAAAGAGTATTTACACCGTTATCACCTGGATGTGCGTTCGCCAATAGATCTTTCAAATATCCCGGCACCAAGATTAGCATCACTGGAGATTAAAAATGGCGGGTTGATGAATATGCTGACCATGAGTTTTGGTTATGCTATCAATGTTAGCCCCTTACATACACTAAGCTTATACAATGCTATTGCCAATGATGGTAAAATGATGAAGCCTTACCTGGTGAACAGTATTCAAAGCAATGGAATTGTTATTAAGCAATTTGAACCGACGGTTCTTGATAATAGTATTTGCAAACCCGAAGTAGCGAAAGCGGCAAGAGAATCAATGGAAGCTGTAGTGACAGAAGGGACCGGCCGGTCTGCATTTAAGAATATGCCATTTGCCGTGGCGGGTAAAACAGGAACTGCACATGTATGGGACAAAGACATTAAGTATGGTCACGGTGTATACCAGGCATCTTTTGTGGGCTATTTCCCCGCAGATAAACCTGTTTATTCCTGTATCGTGGTGGTCAGGACAAAGCCACATGCGGCTGCACACTATGGTGGTATGCTGGGGGCTCCTGTATTCAGGGAGATCGCTACAAAGCTCTATGCGATGTATGTGGATCAAAAGCCTGCAACACTATACACTGCAAAGAAAGATAGCAGCACTTATTTCTATGCAGGCAATACCAAAAATATAAAACAGGTATTCGGCACATTCAATATGTGGTACGCAGATTCAGTACAGCAGAGTAATTGGGCCAGTGTGTATGCCGGGAATAATTACCAACCGGTGCTGCGAACAAATGCTGTAAAAGAAAAACTGATGCCGAATGTGAAGGGGATGGGGCTGAAGGATGCGCTATATCTTTTAGAAAGTATGGGATTAAAAGTAACAATAAGCGGGAAAGGAAAAGTGGCGAACCAATCCGTAGCGCCGGGGAGTGCTTTGGCAAAAGGAGTAACAGTGATATTGGAGTTGAGTTAAATGATTTAAAGCCGGGTTATGTTATTAAGAGATGTTTTATATAAAGTGGCGATCCGGTCAGTTGCGGGAAGTACAGAGATTGATGTAAAAGATATACAGATCGATTCGAGAAAAGTGAAGCCGGGAGCTGTATTTGTAGCAGTAAAAGGAGTGGCAGCGGATGGTCACCGGTTCATTGAAAAAGCAATTGATAACGGCGCAGCGGTAGTGGTGGCAGAAACAATGCCTGCTGAAAAAAAAGAAGGTATTGTCTATGTGCAGGCAGAGAATAGTGCAGCGGCGGCCGGTTATATGGCACATAATTTTTTTGGTCAGCCCTCGGAGCGGATGAAGATAGTGGGTGTAACAGGAACGAATGGCAAGACAACGATAGCAACATTGCTATACAAGCTCTTTACGGTTTTGGGATATAAATGCGGGTTGCTGAGTACTGTCGAAAATCACATTGGTGATAAGATAGTACCTGCCACGCATACCACACCCGATGCTGTCAGCCTGAACCAGATGCTGAAACAGATGGCAGATGAAGGATGTACCCATGTGTTCATGGAAGTGAGTTCACATGCAGTACACCAGCACCGGGTGACAGGTTTGCAGTTTGCAGGAGGGTTGTTCAGTAATATCACACATGATCACCTGGATTATCATAAAACTTTTGACGAGTATATCCGGGTGAAGAAAGCCTTTTTTGATTCATTGCCATCATCTGCTTTTGCGATCAGTAATGCAGATGATAAAAGAGGGGAAGTGATGTTGCAGAATACCAATGCAAAAAAGTATTTGTACAGTTTGAAAACGATGGCTGAATTCAAAGGTAAGATACTGGAGAACAGCCTGGCAGGATTGGTAATGAGTGTGAATGACCAGGAAGTGCATTTCAGGATGATCGGCGAGTTCAATGCCTATAACCTGCTGGCGGTGTATGGTGCAGCGATGTGTATGGGAGAAGATAAACAGGAAGTACTGAGATGTTTGAGTGTGCTGACCGGTGCTGAAGGAAGATTTGATTATATGGTGTCGGCAAAAGAAAAAGTGATTGCGATCGTGGATTATGCTCATACACCGGATGCTCTTTTAAATGTACTGGCAACGATCAAAAAACTGAAGAAAGGGTTTGAAACCGTGATCACGGTGGTGGGTTGTGGTGGTGACCGGGATAAAACAAAAAGGCCGGTGATGGCGCAGGCGGCTTGTGAACATAGCGACAAAGCCATTTTCACCAGTGATAACCCGAGAAGTGAGGACCCGGAGCAGATCATAAAAGATATGGAAGAGGGATTGCCGGTGGCGTATAAAAGGAAATATATAGCTATCGCAGACAGGAAAGAGGCAATTAAAACAGCGATCAGTTTGGCAAAGCCGGAAGATATCGTACTGATTGCCGGAAAAGGACACGAGAAATACCAGGACATAAAAGGAGTTAAACATCATTTTGACGATAAAGAGATAGTGAGAGAGATGTTTGAACTGTTGGATAAATAAAAGTAAACAAGTAGTAAATAACCAGCCATGCTGTATCATTTATTTGAATGGTTTAAGGCACAGGGGATGAATTTTCCGGGGATAAACCTGATGGATTTTATATCCGTCCGGGTGATGCTGGCTGTTTTATTGTCGTTGCTGATCACGATGGTTTATGGTAAGAAGCTGATCAAATTCTTACAAAAGAAACAGGTGGGTGAAACAGTGCGGGATTTGGGGCTGGCAGGCGAGCAAAGTAAAAAAGGAACGCCAACGATGGGCGGACTGATCATTATCGCAGCCATTATCATCCCAACATTATTATTAGCAAGATTAGATACAGTATATGTGGTGCTGATGCTGGTGGCAACAGTGTGGCTGGGTATTATCGGCTTTATTGATGATTACTTAAAACTGCGTTCCAAAAAACTGGCCCAGCAACAGGGAATGAACTATAAGAAAGCTGATAAGGACGGGCTCGCCGGATGGTTTAAAATTTTAGGGCAGGTAGGTTTGGGTATCACAGTTGGTGCTGTTCTTTATTTCAATAGTAACGTAACGATTTGGAGAGAATACCAGGGCACACCTAAGCCCGGAGATTCAACGGTAATCACGAAGATCGTCAATAACCAGCCGAAGCATTTTGTTGAAACCAAAGAACCGATCACCACTATCCCGCTGATCAAAAACCACGAATTCAATTATACCAAATTGTTGCCCGCTGGATTACGTCAGTATTCATGGGTGCTTTATATCCTCATTGTGATCTTTATTATCACTGCTGTATCGAATGGGGCAAATATAACAGACGGGTTAGATGGTTTGGCAACGGGTACTTCGGCATTGATAGGAGTCTGTCTCGGCATCTTCGCTTATGCCAGCGGAAACTTCTTTTTCGCCGACTACCTCAATATCATGTACATACCGGGATTGGGAGAGTTATCCATTTTCATTGCTGCCATGATCGGGGCTTGTATTGGATTCTTATGGTATAATTCATACCCGGCACAGGTATTCATGGGTGATACAGGGAGTTTAACATTAGGCGGCATTATTGCATCTATTGCCATCATAGTGCATAAAGAGTTACTGATACCGATATTCTGTGGTGTGTTCCTGGTGGAGCTGGTGAGTGTGATGGTACAGGTAACCTATTTCAAATACACGAAGAAAAAATTTGGGGAAGGAAGAAGAATATTCTTAATGAGTCCATTGCATCATCATTACCAGAAGAAGGGTTTGCCGGAGGCAAAGATCGTAACCCGGTTCTGGATTGTGACAGTGCTCTGTGTGATATTAAGCATAGCAACGTTGAAACTAAGGTAACAGACGATAATTGCTTTTGAGAAGATATTACTGAAAAACCCATCCATTATCCAATCCTGTCAAGAACCGACGTTCTGATCCAATCGAATTGTGGTGCAGTTATTACGTAAAACTAATGCTTACGAAGAACCTGATTCCGTACACCGGACTATGAATGCATTGAAGCATGAGCAAACGAATGGTCATACTCGGAGGTGGTGAGAGCGGCGTGGGTGCTGCCTTACTCGCACAGCAACAGGGGTATGACACATTCCTTTCTGATGGAAGTTCTTTGAAAGAAAATTATCGTAACGAACTGCAACAGGCAGGTATCGGCTTCGAGGAAGGGCAGCATGACGAGGAAAGAATCCTCGCCGCTGATGAAGTGGTGAAAAGCCCCGGCATACCAGAAAAGAATGATCTGGTAAAGAAGATCAGGGCAAAAGCTATTCCCATCATCAGCGAGATCGAACTGGCTTACCGTTTCAAAGGGGACAGCAAGATCATTGCTATCACAGGGAGTAATGGAAAGACAACAACAACAGCACTGACCTTTCATATTTGTAAAGAAGCCGGTCTTGATTGTGCACTGGTGGGTAATATTGGTTACTCCTTTGCCAGGCAGGTGGCCGAAGATCCGAAGCCCTTGTATGTGGCAGAGATCAGCAGCTTCCAGCTGGATGATATCAAAACATTCAGACCGGATATCGCTATCCTCACCAATATTACCGAGGATCACCTGGATCGTTACGATTACAATTTTGAGAATTATATCCGGAGCAAATTCCGGATCACAATGAACCAGCAGTCAACCGACCATTTTATTTACTGCTGTGATGATGAAGTAACTATGAAATATCTAAACAGGTTCAATATTCAATCTAACCAACTGCCCATTAGTATGAAAAGAGAATTACCAAACGGAGCATTTATTAAAGACGGGGACATGTACGTAAGAACAGGACAAGATTTTACCTCTATGAGTGTATATGATTTTGCATTAAAGGGGAAACATAACCAGTATAATACAATGGCAGCATGTGTAGCAGCAACCACCATGGATATCCGGAAGGATAAGATCCGTGATGCCGTGCAGAATTTTCAGAGCCTGGAGCACAGGATGGAGCATGTGGCCACGATCCGCGGTGTTGATTTTATCAATGACAGTAAAGCCACCAACGTCAATTCTACCTGGTATGCACTGGAAAGTATGACAAAGCCAACGGTACTGATATTGGGTGGTGTGGATAAAGGCAATGACTATTCACTGATTGCCGACCTGGTGAAAGAAAAAGTAAAAGCAATTATTTGTTTGGGTACTGATAACAGGAAGATACACGAGGCCTTTGGAAATATAGTTAGCCCTATTGTAAACACCGGCAGTGCCCTGGAAGCCGTACATGCTGCCTTTCATTTTTCTGAAAAAGGAGATGTGGTGCTGCTGAGCCCGGCCTGCGCCAGTTTTGATCTCTTTAAAAATTACGAAGACAGGGGCAACCAGTTTAAGCAGGCAGTGAAAGAATTATAAGTAATGGCAGAAACAGTGAACATACAGCAACCGATGCAGAACCCGTTTGGGCAGCTTGCCAGCAAAACCCGTGGTGATAAAGTCATCTGGGCATTGGTGGTATTACTGACATTGGTGTCGTTACTCGCTGTTTACAGTGCTACCGGTTCATTGGCGTATAAAAATTATAAGGGGAATACGGAAGTGTATTTGTTCAAGCAGATCGCTTTTATCGTAGTGGGCATCATGGTGATCTATTTTGCACACCTGGTCAATTATACCTTCTATTCTAAAGTAGCGCAGATCGCTTTCCTGTTATCCATTCCGTTGCTGGCCTATACCTTATTCTTTGGTGTGCGAATGAATGAAGGAAGCCGTTGGATACGGCTGCCACTCATTAACATGACGATGCAAACCTCTGACCTGGCCAAGTTGGCCTTGTTCATGTACCTGGCCAGGTTGATGAGTAAGAAGCAGGATGTGATCAAAGATTTTAAGAAAGGATTTCTGCCGGTGATGTTGCCAGTTGCAATTACCTGTTTATTGATTGCACCGGCGAATCTTTCAACGGCTTTATTGCTGGGAGCCAGTTGTTTGATGTTGTTATTTATTGGCCGTGCCCGTACCAAACATATTTTAATAACGATCGGCATTGCGATGATACCGATCCTGTTCCTGGTGTTGTCAGCAGTAGTGAGGCATTCATCAGCGAATGAAGAAGCGGCGGCCAGTGCAAAATCTTCCGGTTTGTTTGGCCGGGTGGAAACTTGGATCAGCCGGGTTGAAAATTTCATGTACGGAAGCAAGGCGGCTGATAATGATGAAATGTACCAGGTGAACCAGGCCAAGATAGCTATTGCACAAGGTGGTGTGCTGGGTGTTGGCCCCGGAAACAGTACAACAAGAGATTATTTGCCACAGGCCTATAACGATTTTATTTATGCGATCATCATTGAAGAGTATGGTTTGATGGGAGGTGCATTTATTGTATTCATCTACCTGGTGTTCCTGTACAGGTGCATACGGATATTCAAAAGATGTCCTTATGCATTTGGAGCGTTCCTGGCATTGGGATTAAGTTTTACGTTAGCAATACAGGCATTAGCTAATATGGCGGTGACGGTCAACTTATTTCCGGTAACGGGAGTAACACTGCCATTGGTAAGTATGGGAGGAACGAGTTTCATATTTACCTGCCTGGCCATTGGTATCATATTGAGTGTGGCAAGAAACGTGGAGAAAACAGAAGGCAATATGGAGCAACCTGTAGTAGCATAAAAAAAGAAGAATGGGGAAACGGGTGATCATAGCGGGCGGGGGAACAGGCGGTCATATTTTTCCGGCGATTGCGATAGCCAATGCACTGAAAAAAATTGATGACAGCATTGAAATACTATTTATCGGCGCCAAAGGGAAAATGGAAATGGAAAAAGTGCCTCAGGCTGGATACAAGATTGAAGGATTAGATATAGCCGGTTTTAACCGGAGCTCTTTGATTAAAAATATTGGTTTACCATTTAAACTGATAAAGAGTTTTTTGCAGGTCAGAACGATCTTCAAAAAATTTAAACCGGATGCAGCTATCGGTGTGGGGGGCTATTCAAGTTTCCCGGTATTAAGATTTGCACAGGCGAGGGGAATTCCAACCTTCATTCATGAATCGAATTCCTTTGCCGGTAAATCGAATATACTGTTAGGGAAAAAAGCAACAAAGGTTTTTACCGGTACGGGGGGGATGGAGAAATTTTTTCCCGGGGAAAAGATAATGGTGACAGGTAACCCGGTAAGAACAGCGATAGTAGCTTCAGCCGTTAGTAAAGCAGATGCTTTGAAGTTCTTTTCACTCGATGAGAATAGAACGACTGTTTTAGTGGTGGGAGGTAGTTTGGGAGCTAAATCTGTTAATGAAGCTATTGATAAAGGATTGGATGAGATACTGAATGCCGGCATTCAGCTGATCTGGCAAACAGGAAAACCCTATGCGGGAAAAGCAAAGGAAAGAACGGCTGGAAAAAAAGGAGTATGGGCCAATGATTTTATCACGAAGATGGAAAATGCCTATGCTGCAGCTGATGTGGTGGTGTCAAGATCCGGAGCAATGTCTGTAGCCGAATTGTGTGTGGCTAAAAAACCTGTTCTATTTATACCCTATCCCTTTGCAGCAGAAGATCACCAGACGGTGAATGCCGTGCAATTGGTCAGTAAGAATGCAGCACTGATGGTGAAAGACAATGAAGCGGCTGAGAAATTAGTGTTCATGACAATCGAACTGGCAAAAGATATAAGTAAGCAGAACGAGTTAAAGGAGAATATTGCGGTACTGGGTGTCACAAATGCGGATGTTCGCATTGCAGAGGAAATTTTGAAAAGTATTTAATAATTACAGCAAATTGATTGGTAGAAGTATAATAAAAAAGTATTCGCCCAACTCCCCTTTAGGGGCTGGGGGCATGATTAGTCCAGACAATACTGTCCTTATGAATGCCCCCTTCCGGGGGATTGACAAGATCGGAGAAGTGTATTTCGTCGGTATCGGCGGCATTGGCATGAGTGCTATCGCAAGATTCTTTCATGCCAAAGGAGTAAAAGTGAGCGGCTATGATAAAACAGCAACTGTGCTGACCAAAGAGTTAGAAGCAAGTGGCATAGCCGTTCATTATGAAGAGAACCTGGAGCTGATCCCGAAAGTAGTAGACCTGGTGGTATATACACCGGCGATACCAAAAGAGCATAAAGAGCTGGTCTTTTACCAGCAAAACGGATACAAAGTGGTGAAGCGAAGTGATGTGTTGCAGATCATATCGGAGAGTTCTTTTAATATCTGTATTGCCGGGACCCATGGGAAAACAACGATCACCACGATGGTGGCACACTTACTAAGAGATACAGGTTTTGGGTGCAATGCATTTCTTGGTGGTATTTCCGTTAACTACGGAACTAATTTCTGGAGCCACGAACGAAATGTATGTGTGATAGAGGCAGATGAATACGACAGGAGTTTTTTGAAATTAAGCCCGGATGTAGCCATCATCACTGCGATGGATGCTGATCACCTGGATATATATGGTACGGCTGAATCGATGGAGCATGCATTTATTGATTTCAGTAAAAGAGTGAAGCCGGGTGGTATGCTGGTAAGAAAATTTGGGTTAGAGAGGGGAAAGGAACTGAGTGCTGATGCGCATCTTACGTACAGCCTGCAGAATGAAAGTGCGGATGTATATGCCACGAACATCCGGATGATGAATGGCAGTTATGAATTTGATGTGATGATGAGGGATAATATGCTGGATAATGTGCGGTTGAATATGGGAGGGATGCATAACGTGGAGAATGCGATAGCGGCAATAACAGTCGCCAGTTCTTTGGGAATAGATAATGCAAAGATTAAATCGGCCGTGGAAAATTTCCGGGGTGTGAAAAGAAGGTTTGAGTATATCATCAAAAATGACCGGCTGGTTTTTATTGATGATTATGCCCACCACCCGGAAGAGCTGAGGGCTTTGATTAATGGGGCAAAGACTTTGTTCAGCGGAAATAAATGTACCGTGATCTTTCAGCCGCATTTGTTCAGCCGCACAAAGGATCATGCGGAGGGATTTGCCGAAGTACTGGATATGGCGGATGAAGTGATCCTTTTGCCCATTTACCCGGCACGGGAATTACCGGTGGAAGGAGTGAACAGCGAAATGATATTGACAAGAATGAGGAATGATTATAAAAAGGTGCTGGGTAAAAAGGAAATACTGGAATGGGTGAAGCAGGATTTTGTAAAGACCGTGAATAAAGATTTTGGAGAAGTGCTGATCACGGCGGGAGCGGGAGATATAGATACCCTGGTTGAACCAATTAAAGAAATTTTGAAAGGAGTATAAGTAAAGTGGGTACAAAAAAGAAGATACGGAAGATTTTAGTTGTCAGCATGTGGTTGCTGATTGGCGGAGGTATGATCACCCTGCTGGCAGCGGCTATGCGGCAGCAGAAAAGTGAACGCTGTAAGGATTATACGATCAGCATCAACGGGGCCAAAGAAAACCTGTTTGTTGATGAAAAGGATGTACTGAAATTACTTTCAGCCGGAACGAAAGGAAATATTAAAGGGCAGCCCATGTCTGCTTTCGATCTTCTCAAGCTGGAGCAACTGCTGGAAAAGAATGTATGGATCAAAGACGCAGAACTCTATTTTGATAATAAGGATGTGCTGCATGTATCAGTAACAGAAAGAGAGCCAATCGCCAGGATATTTTCAACCACCGGTAAATCTTTTTATATCGACAAGGAAGAAAAGAAAATACCCTTACCGGAGAAGATGAGTGCTAATGTTCCGGTATTTACAGGATTTCCGGAAATGATGAAACGGATGACAGGCAATGACAGCAGTTTGTTACATGATATTGCAGTAACCGCAGGATTCATCAATAAAAATCCATTCTGGACAGCGCAGGTAGCACAAATAGATATTAATATGGCAGGAGAGTTTGAAATGGTGCCGGTGGTAGGTAACCATACAGTGAAACTTGGGAAGGGCGATCATATTGAAGCCAAGTTCAACAGATTGTTTGTATTCTATAAGAATATATTAAGTAAAACCGGATTTGATAAGTACAGAACCATTGATGTGCAGTATGCAGGACAGGTGGTGGGAGTGAAAGGATTCACGACAAAGGTGGACTCAATCCAACTGAGAAGAAATGTAGAAAAACTATTACAGCAGGCCCGGGATATGAATTATGATACCGCTGCAAGAGTAACAGTATCACAGCCGGTGCCTTACCCTGCTGCGGAGAATGATATACCGCTGAATGCTACGACGAGTATTATAAATGATGATGGCCCCAATCCCAACCCTTTGAAACTTTCTGAAACCGGGACTAAACCAACCGGGCAAGACCCGAAACCTGTGCAACGGGAACCGAAGGCAGTGATGCCGAAGAGGAATAATTAGTAGGGATAGCAGTGAGCCGGAAGATGAATGGGAGCGTTCCCGCAGCAATTGCTGCGGCGTGCTGCAGGACAAGCGTAACGAAGATGCCATGAGAACTGAAGTTTGGACAATAAAAACTTTCGATAAAAACAACAACTAAAAACAACATTTATGAACAACGAACAACCCATTATTGTCGGTCTGGATATCGGAACAACCAAGATCGCAGTAATTGCCGGAAGGAAGAATGAATTCGGCAAGCTGGAGATACTGGGCTTTGGTAAAGCCAACTCCAATGGCGTGAAGCACGGACAGGTGCTCAACATTGATGAGACTATCAAAGCTATCAAGACAGCATTAGACAATTGTTTTGCCTCTAATCCGAACCTGGAAGTAAATGAAGTGTATGTCGGTATTGCCGGGCATCACATTAAGAGCCTCCAAACAAGAGGTGATATCGTTCGCCAGAAGACGGACGAAGAGATCACCCAGAAAGAAATTGATCAGCTGATCGACGACCAGTACAAAACCTATATTCCTGCCGGTGACCAGATCATTGATGTGATCCCGCAGGAATTCACCGTGGATAATTTTCAGAACATTCCTAACCCGATCGGGTATGGCGGAGTGAAAATCGGAGCGAACTTCCATATCATCACAGGGGATAAGAATGCGATTCGCAACATCAACCGCAGCGTGGAGAAATCGGGGTTGCATACTAAAGATCTTGTATTGCAACCTTTGGCTTCATCTTCTGCTGTAATGGCACAAGAAGACCTGGAAGCAGGTGTTGCTATCGTTGATATTGGCGGTGGTACAACAGACCTGGCCGTGTTCTATGAAGGTATCCTGAAACATACGGCTGTAATTCCTTTTGCCGGTGAGAATATCACGAATGATATTAAAACAGGATTGGGTGTGCTGAAAACGCAGGCCGAAGCCATGAAAGTGCAGTTTGGTTCTGCATTGGCGAATGAAGCTAAGGCCAATGCTTATATCACTATTCCCGGTCTTCGTGGGATGCCGGCAAAAGAGATCAGTGTAAAGAACCTGGCGAATATCATCCAGGCAAGGATGAGTGAGATCATGGATTTTGTTACCTATCACCTGAAACAGGTTGGTTTGGATAACAAAGCATTGAATGGTGGTGTGGTGCTGACAGGTGGTGGCTCTCAATTAAAGCACCTGATACAGCTGACAGAATATGTAACCGGTTTGCCTGCAAGGATTGGTTTCCCGAATGAGCATTTAGCTGCCGGTCATATTGAAGAGTTGGCGAAACCAACCTATTCTACCTGTATCGGGCTTATCCTGAAAGGGTATGATGATTACGAACATAACCGTAAGCAATTTGAAAAGGAATACAAGAAAGTGGAAGTGCCGGATGGTTTAAAGAAAACTGCGGCAGAAGAAGCTGTTGTGGAAACAGAAGAAGCTGTGAGTGCGGAAAGGGTAAAGCAGCGCCGCGGTCTAAGTAATTTTTGGGGCAAATTCAAAGATGGTATTATCGACCTGTTCAAGGAAGAAGAAGATAAACATCTCTGATCCGAAAACTGTATTGAGAAAATAACTAACCCATTACTACATAAAGCTGTGACTGATGAACAGCTTCATTAAATTCAAAGACTATGATTCATTTTGATCTGCCGAAAGAAAAATCATCCATACTGAAGGTGATCGGCGTTGGGGGCGGGGGAGGAAATGCGGTGAACCATATGTTCAGCCAGCAGATAGAGGGTGTCAATTTTATTATCTGCAATACCGATGCACAGGCATTGGCTAATAGTGGCATCCCTAACCGCGTGCAACTGGGGCCACACCTTACCCAGGGTTTAGGTGCAGGTGCTAATCCTGATATCGGCCGCCAGGCTACAGAAGAGTCTCTCGAAGAGATCAAACGTATCCTGGAAGTAAATACCAAGATGGCTTTTATCACTGCCGGTATGGGCGGTGGTACAGGAACAGGCGGTGCTCCTATCATTGCAAAAATTTGTAAAGATCTGGGGATACTTACTGTTGGTATCGTTACCACACCATTTGCTTACGAAGGAAAGAAACGCCAGCAACAGGCGGAAGAAGGTATTAAGATACTAAAAGGATATGTTGACACTTTGCTGGTCATCAGCAATGATAAACTGCGCCACCAGTTTGGCAACCTGAAAATGCGGGAAGCATTTGAGAAAGCGGATAATGTATTAGCTACTGCAGCCAAATGTATCACCGATGTGATCAACAGTACCGGCCAGATCAATGTTGACTTTGCAGATGTATGTACCGTGATGAGAAACGGTGGTGTTGCCATTCTTGGAAATGCGGAAGCCGCTGGTGAGAACCGTGCACAAAAAGCCATCGAAGAAGCACTGAACTCCCCGCTTCTTAATGACAATGATATTCATGGTGCCAAGTGGATACTTATCAATATCAATTCTGCTGAAGGTGAGCATGAGTTTACTATGGATGAAGTGGAAGTGATCCAGAATTATTTACTGAGCCAGGCGGGTGAAGGTACTGATGTGATCCTGGGTATGGGCTATGACAATACCCTCGGTAATAAACTGGGTATTACGCTGATCGCAACGGGTTTTGAACATAAAGATCCTTTTGCAAAGGCAGAACCAAAGAAGGAGGAGCCAAAGAAAGAGGAGAAAATAGTGATGGTGCTGGGCAAAACAGAAGAATCTCCGGTTCCTGTGAAGGCAATAGTAAAGGAAGAAGTAAAACCTGTTGTGGAAGAAAAGCCGGCTATTGTTGAAGCGGCTCCTGTAAAGGAAGACCTGCTGGCTCCCAAACTGGTAGAAGAATTTCCGTTGCTGGAATCACCTATGCCATCCGTGAATGATATGGCAGGAGTTCCCTCTTCTTATATTAAAGAGCAGGAACCTGTTATGGAGCGGTTTGAATTGCAGTTAGAAGAAAAAATACTTAGTAATACTACGGTAAATAACGACAGTACAACTACTGTTGACAAAATGTTAACGGAGGTAAAAACTGAAAGTATAAATTCGACAACTCAAGCGCAAACCTTATCTCCCTTTTTTAAGAACGAAGAAGAAAAAAATGCTGAGCTGCGGCTGAGCATTAAAGATAGTACTAGTACAACCAGCCCGTTGCCTGCAGCTGCGGGAGGTTATTTGGCCAGACCATCCAATATCTACGCAGAATCAAAAGCAGAGGTATCCACCTCAATGCCTTCTGCCGAAGAGCCGGTCCCTTCATATAAGATCGCCAGTAACGAAGAGGAAGAACTCCTTGAGTTGCAAATGCAGATCGTTGAACGGGATGACATTCCTGCGGCGGATGTGCCTATGGCCTATCAAGCTCAACCACCTTTAGCCACCCAAGTTGAGGATCCGGCGATGCCGGACGAAACAGAGGAGCAAAAACGTAGGGCAGCAGAACGTTTACAGAAATTACGTAATCTGTCATTCAACGTTAATGCAAACGACCCGAATAATGAGTTTGAAACCGTGCCGGCTTATATCCGCCGCAACATGGAATTATACAACAATAATTCCCAGGTAGAGAACTTCTACAGCAACTACGAGGTCAAAACCGACCACAACAATCAAGCACAAATAAGTACGATCAATACCTTCTTGGACGGGAAGAAACCCGATTAATGATTTCGTTCCGATGAAGCCACTACAATAGCTAGTGTTTTTAGTTGTTCCCCCTGATTTTTATCAGGGGGTTTTTTTGCCCGGGTCCATTGCTGCTGTCAATGCCTGTAAAAAGAAAAGCCAGCAGGTAACGGCTGGCTATAGTAGTTATTAAGGTGTTTATTTTCTACAGATCATCATACTTATACTTCCGTACTGCTAAATAAATATATAATGCTATGAAAAATACTGCACCAAGCACTAAGGCAATTTCACTTGGACTATAAGCATATAAATTACCAAATAGTTTTACAGGTGTTAAAGCATCCGCTACTTGAAGGGGTAAAAAATAGGGCATAGAGCTTTTTGGAAAAAAGTACCAAATAATGCCTGCAAGTAAAAGCTCAAATATAATCCCGTAAATGAAAAACACAATTATTGCGATTCCACTCCTCCGAAAGAATGTTGCTAATGCTAAAGCAAACATTAAATAAACCATTGCTTGTAGAAAAATAAAGCACAAAACCTTCAGGCCAAGAGTATAGTCAGGCGAAACATCAATAATATTAGATAGAGTTATTACTGCTATGAGATTCATTAATGTAATGGCAAGTGAGAAGCATACAATCAGCCCGATTTTAGTGAATATGAATGTTTCCCGTTTCCAGCCATCAATGATATTTTGTCTATGTGTTTTAAAATTGGCTTCATTTATGAATAAATTGATAATTACCATGCCGGGTAAGTAAAGCAAAAGGCTACTCCAAAAACCAACAGTATAAAAAATATTGCCTGACGAGAAAAGATTAAAGAAATCACGACCATCTGAATTGCCACCCATGGTTGCTGACATTTCCCCCATTACAGCAATATATACCCGATATACTATGTATATCAATATCACGATCCCTAAGAGATATAGTAATGAAAACACCTGGAATACCCGGTAGTTTTTAATTTTCATCCATTCTATTTGCAAATTCCTGAACATATACAATAAGTTTAAAGTAGTTGTTTTAATTAACGGTCGCTTTTGCCACCGGTGATCTCTAAGAATCTCGTTTCCAGTGATTTTTTCTTCAGCACCAACTGGCTGAGAACAATCCCTTTTTCAAAACAATATTTATTGATAGCAGCAGTGGTTACGGTATCTTCTGCTTCCACAGTTATTGTTTTTTCGTTTGTGTAAACATGTACAATACCCGGCATTTGACGTAAGGATTCTTCCAGTTCAGGTAAATATTCTGCGGCAAGTTCTATTTCGGCTGTGGTCACTGCATGGCCGCTGTCAGATGAAGATGCATTTAATACATCATGCACACTGCCAACTGTTTTCAGATCACCTTTCTGGATGATGGCCACATGGGTACAAACCTTTTCCACTTCATCCAGGATATGGCTGGCCATGATGATGGTTTTGCCCTCCCGGTTCAGTTGCCTGATCAGTTCCCTGATCTCGGCGATACCTGCCGGGTCTAAACCATTGGTGGGCTCATCAAAAACGAGGATATCGGGATTGCCTAATAAAGTCGAAGCAATGGCCAGGCGTTGCTTCATCCCCAATGAGTAGGTACTGAACTTTGAATCTTTACGCTGCGAAAGATTTACTTTCTCCAGCACTTTGGGTATATCATCGTATCCCCGTTCTTTGATAGCGGCTGCTATTTTCAGGTTTTTTTCGCCGCTCAGGTAATGATAAAAATTGGGAGTTTCCAGTAAAGTGCCGATCTGTTTGCGCATTTCATTACTGCTGCCCGGCTGACCATTCCAGAGGAAGGTACCGGCATTGGCTCTTAAAATATCCATGACAATCCCGAGCAAAGTAGTCTTGCCACTTCCGTTGGGTCCAAGGATACCAAAAACACTCCCTTTCGGTACTTCAAAAGAAATATCATTCAGGGCACGCACAGAACCATATGATTTACTGATGTGCTGAATGGAGAGAACTGAACTCATAGAAAAAAAAATTGATTACCCGATGAAGATAATTCTTTTCCATCTTTGCAGTAATTTTTTGTAACAATGGCAGCCTTATGTTGTTGTAAGGAAGAAACACACTATTTATGGCAACAGTTCTAATCACAGGTGGTACCGGTTTGATCGGCAGGGCACTCACAAAAGCATTACTGGAGAAAGGATATGAAGTGATTATTCTTACCCGTGATCCGTCAAAATTTGCAACGCATACAACCCGGCTCAATTATGCCGCCTGGGACCTGGCTGCCCAAACGATCGACACGGATGCCATCACCAAAGCGGATCATATCATTCACCTGGCAGGAGCCGGGGTGGCAGATCAACGATGGAGTAAAAAAAGAAAAAAGGAAATTGTTGAAAGCAGGGTAAAGAGCGGTGAGTTGCTGGTAAAGGCGTTAAAGGAAACGGCGAATAAAGTGCAATCAGTAATCAGTTCTTCGGCTATTGGCTGGTATGGACCGGATGGTAAGAAACAAAATGCCGCATTCACAGAAGATGCCCCGCCCGCATCTGATTTCCTGGGACAAACCTGTAAGCAATGGGAAGCCAGTATAGAACCGGTTACTCAGTTGGGAAAACGATTGGTAAAACTCAGGACAGGAATCGTGCTGAGTAAAGATGGCGGTGCTTTAAAGGAATTTTTAAAACCATTACGGTTTGGGATTGCCAGCATTCTTGGTACGGGCCGCCAAATGATCAGCTGGATACATATAGATGATATGGTAAGACTTTATATTACCGCCATCGAAAAAGAAAATATGAATGGTGTTTATAATGCAGTTGCTCCATCTCCGGTTACGAATAAGCAGTTGATAATGGCGCTGGCCAGGAAGAAAAGAGGCAGATTCTTTATACCGGTGTACGTTCCTTCCTTTGTGTTAAAGATCATGCTGGGAGAAATGAGTATTGAAGTATTGAAAAGTGCCACTGTTAGTTGCGAGAAATTAAGTAAGGCTGGCTTTGTCTTTCAATACCCAACCATTACTGCAGCGTTTAAGGATATAAAGTAAAAGCCCCAAAACGGGGCTTTTACTTTATTAGAATCCTTTTTTTTCTTCCGGCAGTTTCGGTGTTTCTTTTTGGGTGAAAAGAACCGGCTTTACTTTTTTAGGATCGCCCTGGTAGCTCCAGGTAATATTATTGATATACTTTTTAAAAACAGCATTCATTTGATCAAGCGTCACTGTCTTTATTTCATCTTTGATGGTATTAGCTCTTTTCCAGTTACCGTGGATCACTTCATTGGCTGCTAAAGCACCGGCTTGCGCATCATTTGTTTCCTGGCGGTAGTAAACATTGGTGAGGTATTGTGTTTTAATATTCTTTAATTCTTCTTTTGTAAAGCCCTCCTGCTTTACTTTATCGATCAGTTGGCGGGCCACGGCGATATATTTATCGGGATCAGTGGTGGTTACATAAATATTAGAATAATTGGATGCACCTGCACTAAACCATGCACCTGGCGCATACGACAGGCCATTTTTGCTCCTGATCTCTACAAAATGGCGGCTGCTGAATACCCGCATAGCTAAAACAAAGGCGTTAAAATCAGGAGTCCCTGGTTTGGGGCCACCGGTAATACCTTGAATATAGTTTGTAGCATTCTCTCTTTCCTGTGGTTTGAAGGTATTGGCAGGGGGCGTATAACTTTCTTTCTTCATCACAAAAGGGGCACCTTGTGGTATCTTGGCAAGAAGATCTTTCACTTTGGCTTCAATCACTGTCTTATCAAGATCGGCAACAATTACAATGGTCAGCCTTGAACGGGTGAAAACGGATTGCCAGTATTTTTTAGTTTCTTCCGGGGTTAATTTTTCTACTGAAGCCACAGTACCCTGCGGATCTTTTGCATAATTTTTTCCGGCAAAAGCGGTTTGGCGGGCCATATTATCAATCGCATAGTCCGGGTTCGATTCATTCGCCCGGATGCTATTGATCGCATCCTGTTTGATCCGGCTGAACTCTTTGGCATCAAATTTTGGCAAAAGCAAAGCATCTGTATATAAAGGCCATACAGTTTCAAAATCACTTTTGATACAGTTCATCCTGAAGGTAGCGTAATCCATTCCCGTGCTGCCACCTACCTGTGCACTTACTTTATCCAATTTGTCTTTGAAGCTGTTCTTGTCATCCTTGGTAGTACCGCATTCTGTAAGGGCTGACATGGCCAGGCTTTCAATACCTGCTTTGGCAACAGGATAGTTCTGTACGCCGCCTTTCACGATCGTTTGAATGACCACAATATCATTCCCACTGGGTTGCACGATTACTTTTACGCCATTCACTACCATATCATAGGCTTTGCCCATCTGTGCCTGCAACAGTAGCGGCAGTGATAGGAAAGCTGTAAGTGTTATATAAAGAAATATTTTTTTCATATTGGTTGGTTTAGTTCGTGAAGAATGATTCGGGCTTCAATTGTTTGTTCATTTCTTCATTTATGATCATACCCGCAACAAATGGGGCACCGGTGATATATTTGTTGATATACTGCTGGATGTCTTTGCGGGTCACTTTCTGCAGATCATCTGGATAAGCGGTGAAATAATCCAGGGAAGTACTGCACCACTGGAAGGTTAGCTGCATGGAAAGCGTAGACGGTTTTTCAGCATTCCGGATATGATTACGGCGCAAAATATCTTTAGCCGTTTGCAGTTGCTCATCTGTAAAATAATCATCATCGGCCCAGGCCATGATTTGTTTCAGAATAGTGCTATGACATTCGGCCAGTTTTGTTGGATTTGGTACCGCAAAAACCTGTATCGGGCCCACATATTTACAGGTCTGGTAACTTACACCGGCATAAGTAGCCAGTCCTTTATCTACCAAAGCCTGTTGCCATTTGGAGGAATTCAATCCCAATATGGCTGAAAAGACGTCGGCAGCAACAGTGGCCGCAGAATCATTCCGGTAATCAGGTCCCTGCCACTGGTACATGGCATAAGGTGTTTGCGCAATTGAGGTTACTACAACATTATAATTCGTCTTTTCTATCGGTTTGAATTCTGGAATAGGATATTTTTCATGAGGATTAAAACCACTGTGTTCCCAATCACCGAATATTTTTTTAGCCTGTGCAAAGGCAGTTGCCGGAGTAACATCTCCGCAAATAACCAGTAATGAATTATTAGGATGATAATACTTGTCTTTGATGATCATCATTTTCTCAGGGGTAGCTGTATTGATGATATCATGATCACCAATGGCTGTCTTACGGGAGAAATGTTCTCCCCAGCAACGTTTGTTCACATCAATCCATAACTGGAAACCGGGATCACTTTCACCCCGCTGAAACTCTCCGTCCACCACGGGTCTTTCTTTCTGCATATCTTCTGTGCGGTAAATCGGATAACGAATGGCGGCATTCATGAAGCGAAGCCCGGCATCCAGACTATCTTTATCAAAAGTGAAGTAATAATTCACCCGTTCATCGCCGGTAGTGCCATTCCAGATCATACCCAGTTCTTCTGTGCGGGCAATAAATTTTTCCTGATCAGGGTAATCTTTGTTGGCTTTAAAGAACATATGTTCAAATAAATGGGAGAGGCCACTGTATTCAGGGCCTTCGGTATAGGCACCGTTCTTTACGGCGATCTCAATAGTAGCCAGCGGCACCTTGTGATTTTCGATCACCACCACTTCGAGACCATTGTCCAATTTTTGCCAATGATAGCCTTTCGGCAGTTTAGGCTGAGCAGTTGCTGCAATAGTAACAACAAGGCCTGCCAATACGAGCCAATTTTTGTGCATAAGAAAATGATTGAGGTTTTGATTATTCTGGCCTTAAGGTACTGAAGACGCAGGTAAGTAAAAAAAGTTACTTCCTGGTTTGGGAGCTCCGGTCTTTAACAAGGATGCCCGGTCACAGTTCATCACCAGGTGAAACAGTGCGGTGATCCGGGTGCCAGATGCTGGTAAACTCGCCAATAATGGCTTTACCGTTTTCGAAATCCAGTTTGTGGAGTTTCAGTAAGTCAATATCCTGCTTCAGCACTTTGCGGTGCATGGGGTGCATGGTGCCTCCATTGCTGCTATCACCGGCCCGGCCCTCCGGGTTATATTGAAATTGGGGATCTACCAAGGTACCCCTTGGGTACATGATCCCCGGAACACCACGTCCCCGCAGATCAAGGTCTTGCGGATGTTCCAATCCAAGTGTATGCCCGTATTCATGCGCTGCTGTGGTGGAGCCTTTGTATAAATTTTCCAGTTTGAAATAACCGCTGTTGCAGCCCAGTCCATCCACGAAAGAGATATTGCCGTGGGCAAACTCTTCAATGCGGAAATAATTATTGCGGGGATCCAGGTTCTGGTAAATGTCAACAGGTGAAATACCGGGTTGATATTCGGCTTTTATTTTAAAGCGGATCAGTAGTTCATACCCTTCTATAACAAGTACAGCCTGGGGTTCATTCCACATGGTTTCAATCTCATCCCGTATCATTTCGGTAATAGCCGCATCAGCCGCATTACCATAAGTGATAATATTGGAAGTGATGACCAGTTGTTGTGTATCGTATTCTGCTGTACCCATAATGAAAAAGCGTTAAGCAAATTACTTAACGCCCTGCAATTCTATGGAATTAATTAGTTATTAAAGTAAACTTTGAAAGCTTCATTGATCCGTTCAAATTCTTTGCGGGAAGCTTTGATACCCATAAGACCGCCGGATAGTATAAGCCCCATGTCAAGGTGTAAACGAACGGGAAAAAGATCATCCTGTTGTTTGACCGTCACTACCAGTTTGAAATATTTTACAAATACACCCAGCAGGATCCGCATCACTTTATTTCCTTTCTGAAAAACCTTCTCTTCTCCATTATCTGTTTTTAACGGCAGGTCTTCGGAAGTAAAGAACAGGTTTAATTTATTATCCAGTTCTGCTTTAGAAGTGCCGGTAATGTTATAAACAACAGCATCTTTTTCATAATCAACAACCTTACAAGTTATAATTGTTTTTTTAGTTCCTGACCGGCCTTCCGCTTTTTAACACACTTTGTATTCTTTCCAGGCTTTTCTTTTCGCCGCATAAGGAAAGGAAGGCTTCTCTTTCCAGGTCCAATAAGTATTGTTCGGAAACAAAAGTTGGTTCACTCAGGTCGCCGCCGCACATGACCCAGGCCAATTTTTTTGCCACCAGTGCATCATGTTCAGTAGCATAATTTGCTGTTTTCATAGCATGGATACCTGCGTATAAAGCACCGAGTGCAGAACGCCCCAATACTTTTACATCTTTGCGCTGTACGGGCATCGTATAACCGCTGTCGAATATTTCGATGACTGATTTTTTTGCTTCGGCAATTCTTCTTCCCTGGTTTACCACCACTTCATCCTGGCCTTTCCTGTACACCCCAATATCAAATCCTTCAAAAGCAGAAGTGGCAACTTTGGCCGTGGCAATATTTAAGAAACGATTTTTCAGGGTAATGGTTTCCGGTTCGTCTTCATGCATTTCGTCAGATGCTCTTAATGCAAATTCCTTGGTTCCACCACCACCGGGAATCAAACCCACACCCAGTTCAACAAGACCTGTATACGTTTCTGCAGCCGGGCAAACTTTATCAGCATGTAAACTTAATTCACAGGCACCGCCTAAAGCTAATCCATGCGGCGCTACTACAACGGGTACAGAAGAATAACGGGCTCTCATCATCGTATTCTGGAATAAACGGATGGCCATATCCAGTTCGTCGTATTCCTGGTCGATGGCCAGCATAAAGATCATCCCCACATTGGCACCGGCTGAGAAATTGGGACCTTCATTACCGATCACTAATCCTTTATAACTCTTTTCTGCTTTTTCAATCGAAGTTTGAATACCGGCCAATACATCTCCGCCAATGCTTCCCATTTTAGTGAACCATTGCAGGCCGAGCACATCATCACCGAGGTCATACAATTTGCAACTGCCATTTTTCCAAACCAGTTTATCCTGGTAATTGCTCATGACGATAAAGGCAGCCCCCCCACCCCCCGCAGGAGGGATCATAGAACCCTTGAGAGGTGAATAATACAACCGGGTTCCATTTTCTATCTTATAAAATGATTTAATTCCTTTTGCTAACATTTCATATACCCATTCAGCTACCGAATAACCAGCTTCCTTCATGGCCTTTACTGTTCTTTCCACGCCCAGCACATCCCAGCTTTCAAAGGCACCGATCTCCCAGCCGAAGCCAGCCATCATAGCATCATCAACACGGTACAGCTCATCACTGATCTCGGGAATGCGGTGAGAGATATAGGAGAACAATCCATAATGAAAGTGACGATAAAAATCGCCGGCCTTATCCTGGCCTGCACATAACATTTTCAAACGCTGGTACAGATCATCGATTGGTTTTGCAGCTTCTACCGTGGCGAACTTTGGTTTTACCCTCGGTCCGTATTCCATCGTATCCAGGTTTAGTGTCAGTATTTCTTTTTCACCGGCTGCACCCTTTGTCTTTTTGAAAAATCCCTGGCCGGTTTTATCACCCAGCCAGTTATTGGCTACCATTTTATCTAACCAGGCGGGAATAGTGAACTGGTCTCTTGCTTCATCATCAGGACAATTATCGGCTACACCCTTTGCCACTTTCACCAGTGTGTCAATACCCACCACATCTGCTGTTCTGAACGTAGCTGACTTCGGACGACCAATGACCGGACCCGTTAAAGCATCAATTTCATCAATGCTGAGTTTCAGTTTCTCTTTTACATTCATAATGGCCATCATACCAAATACACCAACACGATTGGCAATGAAGGCAGGAGTGTCTTTACACAACACAGTTGTTTTGCCAAGATACAGGTCACCATAGCTCATCAGGAAATCAACAACAGCAGGGTCAGTATCAGGAGTGGGGATCACTTCGAGTAACCGCAGGTAACGGGGAGGGTTGAAAAAATGCGAACCGCAGAAATTCTTTTTAAAATCCTCACTTCTTCCTTCGCTCAGCATATGAATGGGAATGCCGGATGTATTGGAAGTGATCAGTGTGCCGGGTTTGCGGAACTGTTCTACCTTCTCATACACGATCTTTTTGATATCTAATCTTTCCACCACCACTTCAATGATCCAGTCGCAACCGGCAATATCTTTCATATTGTCATCGAAGTTGCCGGTGCTGATCTTCTTTATTACGTCTTTATGATAAACCGGGGAGGGATTGCTTTTAATAGCAGCAGCCAGGGCATCATTTACGATCTTATTCCTCAGCTTTGGATCAGTGCTTTCTGTAGCTTCTTTTGGAACGATATCCAGCAACAAGACCTGTACACCTATGCCTGCAAAGTGGCAGGCAATCCGTGAACCCATTACACCGGAGCCCAAAACGGCTACTTTTTTTATACTCCTTTTCATATGACAAAATTAGTTAGTTATGCAACTATTTTGAAATCGAAGATAGGAGTTTTTCTTGCAGGAAAAGCAAATTGTAAGGAGCTTAAAATGAAGATAACGGGCCGTCAGAGCGGGGAGAGACTGCAGTCAACCGTTACCCTGATGGATTTGGAAATATTATCCCGGTAAAGTTTGGGAATGCTGATCTTGTAATCTGCCACCAGTACATTGAACACAGCGTTTAAAACAATCTTACCCTCTTTAACCGTTACGGTTCCACTGGTCTCTATATCTTTTGTTTCACCGTGAATAGTGAGTTTGCCTTTTACTTTGGCAGTATAGGTTCCGTTGACGGTATAATTGATCTCGGTAGGGTTAGTGATCTGGCCTTTGAATTCAGCTTTGGGAAATTTGTCACTTTCCACATACTTATCATTAAAATGCTCCTGCATTAATGCCTTTTTGAATTCAAAGCCTTTCATCAGTACAGCGAACTGTAAACTGCCGGTTTGGGAATCCAGTAAGGTTACCACATTCCTGTTGACAGCTTCAATGTTTTCTATAGAAGTGGAAGAAAAGAAAGAAATCCGGCCGCTTTTGGTATAAAATTTACCCTGGGCCATTACCAGGCAGGGCAATAATAAAAAAAGAACAATAGTAATGAGGCTCTTTGTTTTCATATTCTTCGTTAATCTTTTTTATTGATAACAGCACAACGGTTTAGAATAATATCGGAACCCAACCCCATTTCATCTTTATTATACCCTGTGCAGGCTCCCCGTACGGTAACAGACGATTGATTGATCAATCCCGTTGCCTTGTCTTGGTGCAAACTGTCTATTGCGCAACGAACGGACGACATTCCCGTATTATCCCCTATCACAACGGTGTAATAACCTTTGTCATCTTTCTCCACCGCTTTTACCTGGCCATTCACCTCCAGTATTTTGCCATTGTATTTTTCAGCACTTGCAGCATCATTGCTTTCATATTCTTTAATGAGATCAGTCGCTGCCAGCACAAAATCCGCTTTTGCAGCAGCAAGATCTTTATGGGTCCGGGTATATTCTCTATAACCATACCAGGCAGCGGCTACTGCTGCTAATAAAAGGGTAAGTAAAATTATTTTCTTGCGGTTCACTTGATGCAGATTATTTCACCTGTCTCAATCGTAATCAACCGGCGGAAGGTTGCGCTGCCGTACTTCTTTTTTGTAATGCCGGATCAGCTTCCGGTTACCTTTTACACCCGTGCTGGTGCTGGCCCCGCTGATCACCATTTTGATGAGGTAGTTGAGTGATGATCGTTCCCGGTTGCGCAGGTAGAATATTTTCCCGGTTCTTTTTGTGTTCTTGTTTTTTATAAGAAAGCTGTTGGCTGCAAAATTCAGCAGGCCGGTGAGGAATTTTCTTTTCTTTTTATTCTTGGTTAAAATGATTTCTGCTTTCAGGTTATGGTAAAGCATCAGCATATCTCCATACGCATAATACTCATTGCCGTGTACCCGCATACTCATGGTGTCAAGATAACCGGATTTTAACCGGGCGGATACCAATGGCACCAGTACCGGGTTCAGTATCCGCATATCAGCCGGTTTTAGGCGGGCTGTCATCAGGAAACCTGCCAGGGAATCCAAATAGGATTCTCTTAAACGAAGACGTACCCAAACCGAATCGAATAGATAGCCATTGGCCTGTATGCGCAAACTGTCTTTTTCAACCAGGTCATAATTCCGGAATGGAAAGACCCGCAGGGTCATTCTTGTGACAGGAATTGTTCCGGCCTGGTCTGTTTTAGGGTTGTGCTCGGTGTAAACGGCATACGCATTATTCAGCAGCACACTGTCAACCGAAATTTTAAAAGGTATACTTTTTATCCGGGTGGTCATTAGTGGTTTGATGACACCGGTTTTGAATGGCGGTCGGTTATCCCGGTAATCGGAAAAGCGGACACTGTCAATTTTTGCTGTACCAATATTAACAATGGTATCACGGAGATATTTATCAAGATCAAACGGGCCGATGCTGACAGCACCCGTCTTTGCCTGTACAAAATCTGTTTGGTAAGGGTGTTTTTTTACAAAAGTTTCCCGGTCATCAGCAGGGGAGTAGCGGAACGAATCCAATGTGAAATACCGGTTGCTGCGGTCATAGCCAGCATTGTACCAGTTGAAAACGTTATCGCTGTTTGTATAACTGCCCGTGATGCGATCCAAACGGAACCGGGTGTTCTGTTCAATTAATTTCCTTACACTGGATAAGGAGCCGGATTGAAGAGCAAGATCTTTCAGTTGTACAGTTTCAATTATTAATGATCCGGCTTTTTTACCAAGGCTGTCAACCCGGAAATTTTTTCCATTCAGTAAAGCGATGCCTGCCTGCCAGTGAATGCCGGAATCACTTAGCTGCCGGTAGCTGATATCCTGCAACCGGGCGGTTATTTCCCCTTTTCCTGCATCAAAGAGTTGTCCTTTTTCATTTTCCAGGATAAAACTGTTGAGGAGTACAGATAGTTGCCCGGCATTTATAAAGGATTTCCCTGCACTCACTTCATCAAGTAATAAATAATTATTGCCAGTTCTCTTGCCATACCAATCCAGCTTTACAAAGCCATCTTCTGTTTGTTGCCTGAAATGTATTTCCGGTTGTTCAATTTTCAGATGATCGATGATTCCCACCGGGAGCGACAGATCTTTTACTATGGATGAATCCTCTTTTTTATTCAGCCAGATGCTGATGTCAGGTTTAGTGATCTTCATTTCCCGGGCATTAATCTCCCCGGCGATGGCCGATTGTATATCGGGTATAAATGAAAGTTGTGGAATGACAGCATTAACTGTGTCAGTACTACCATTCTTTTTGAAACTGATATTTTTCAGGACAGCTTTTCTGTGATCAGCAATATCAACTTCCCGGATACTTAATTGAGAGTGCTGATCAGCGCCTTTTAAATTATTTCCTTCCAGCTGCAGACCGGCGATGATCGGTTTTTCGCCCGGCTTTAACAGGAATGCAATGGCGGATAAATGATTGATATGGCCAGATGCAGATATGCCAGCGCCGGAAAACTGAACAGTGGTATTCTTGCCGTTGATATCTGTCAGGCTGATAAATGATGTCCCTTTACCGCTTTCCTTTTTCTGAATAGTGGAAAGATTGATATTGGCTTTATCCCAGTTGATCCCGGCAATGGTTACATCTCCTGTCAGCTCATTAATAAAGATCTCATCCATACGAACAGCAGATGCTGAGGCATCAATACTCTTTTCATCATTCTGCACTAGCAACCTGCCTGCATTCAGTTTACTGTTATCGCCAGTATAGATAATGCTGTCCATTTGCACCGACAGGTCGTTGATCCGGAAATTACCCTGGCTGAAATCAAGGTGGTTGACGGAACGGCGGATACCCGAAAGCTGGCTGGAGCCCAGTAGCAAACGGCTTTCCACGGATAAGGTGGCGTCTTTTAAATTCATATCAATACCACCATTCAAGTGCATTTTTATATTGCCATTCCGGATGGAAAGGTCTTCGAGCATAAATACCTGGCTGATATCTGCGAGGGCTTCAAAGAGATTTCTCTTTTGCTGCAGCCCGGTATTTTTAGCAGGCTCTTCCGTATAATGGATCACCGGGTTATATAAAATGGCTTGTTGTGCTGTAAGTTTTTGTTCAAATAAAAGGTCATCCCAGGAAAGACCCGTGAGCTGGAACTTCGGAACTTTAAAACTATTAACAGGGTTACCTTTCACCCGTTGCTGAAAGGAAAAATTATTAAGATAGATCTTGTCGTTATTGACAAGAATACTGTCAAACTGCAATGCGTACAGGCTATCCCTGAGGAAATTCTCGTAGTTCCGGATCGCCATACCAAATTTCTCCACCCGGAACGGCCTTGCGGCATCGTTGTCAATGGTGAGGCCCTGTATCTCGAAATTATTTTTATTGGAAGTGAAGGAACTGGGCTTGCCATTCCTGATGGTATTAATATCAAAGCTGGCATTGTTCACCACCACAAAATTGAGCAGCAGATCACCTGTCAGCTGGCGGATAATCTCATCCAGCTTCGGTGCTTTAACTCCTTTACTTTTTCTTTTATCCAGATCAACAACCAGTTTAAATGTAGGGTTGATGCAATACACCGAGTCTGCTTTGATCACTTCAGACCGGTAGAGGGTATCAAAATTGATGTTGGTTAACTGTAATGCGTCAAAATAGATACTGAAGCCGGTAGTGTTGTTATCTGTTTTTAGCGCAGCGATCATACAGCTGTCAAACTCCACGATTTTCTTTTCGATATTGATACGGAATTTCCGGTAAGTCAACCGGTGCCTCCCATCAGGAAACATGATATCCTGGTCTCTTGATTTCAATACAATGTTATCGCTGAAGAAAATTTTTTCTTTTCCTGTCAGCCGGCTGGTATCAATTTTAAAATTGTCAATATGGAAATCGATCTTCCCGATTTGCACGGGCAACTGGTCCGGGTCCATTTTATTGACAAGGGTGAAAGTGGCATTCTCGATCTCAAACTTTTTTACTTCCAGCACCTTCATCGCATCCTGGATGGATTTATAGATGCGGCCCATTTCCTGCGGAATGGAAGATTTTTCTCCCCGGGTACTGTCCCGGGAAGCCCGGAGCCGGGTAACAAGAATATCGGGACTGTCAAGCGATAATTTATCGATCAGCACTTTCTTTTCAAAGATCAGCGGGAAAACAGCTTTTACTTTTAGTTTGATATTTTTCACCGCGAAGCGATAGGTGGTGCCGGCGGTTACAGAATCGGTGGTATAAAAAACGGCATCTTCCAATTCCATTTTTTTACTGAACCAGTTGAATTTGAAATTGCTGACCTCCAGTTTGATATTGCCATTCGATTTATTGGCCACAAGATCCTGTATGATCTCTTCCGCATGATGCACCACCCAGAAATGAAAGGCTGTCAGCAGTACAAGTAAACTGCCAACGATGATGCCGGTAATTTTTAGAATTTTCCTGGTAAGCGGTTTTGCCGTCAAGGTGCGGAAAGATTAAGGCATAAATTTACTGAAAACCAACGGCTCATAAAACGAAAACCCCGTTTCTGCTACCAGAAACGGGGTTGTTCTATCCATTTTTACCGGTTAACTAACATTTGAGCCGGTATCTATCGCATTTTCGGGGTTGATAAAATGGAGTTTACCTGATTTATCTTCCGCCATCAGGATCATACCATTGCTTTCAATACCTCTCATTTTCCGTGGTGCCAGGTTGGTCACAACGGTTACCTGTTTGCCAACTATGTCTTCGGGCTTAAAGTGAAGTGCAATACCGCTGACAATCGTTCTTGTTTCAAAACCAAGATCAACAGACAATTTTAAAAGTTTATCGGCTTTCTCCACTTTCTCCGCAGCCACGATTGTCCCCACCTTCAGGTCTATTTTAGCAAAGTCATCAAATTGGATAGTTGATTTGTTAACTGGTTGATCAGTTGACTGGGGTGCTGGCTCCGGGGTACTAGTTTTTACAGGTTCATTCATAATTAAATTACTTTTCAACTTTTCAATTTGTTCACTGACTTCGGCGTCTTCAATTTTCCGGAATAATAACTGCGGTTCTCTTAAACTATATCCCACACTCAGCAGTTTTATTTTTCCGGCATTCTCCCAATCCAGCATTTTGTCCACCACTTTCATCATTTGTATCATTGTTTTGGCGGTGTTGGGCAGGAAGGGATTAATAAAGATGGCCAGGTTTGCTGTTAACTGTAAGCACAGGTGCATCGTGTTATCAATGCTTTTTTGCACTCCGGGATTTTCTGCCAACTGTTTGGCTACGATCCAGGGTTCTTTTTTCTGCATGTATTGATTGCCCTTGCGGGACAGGTCGATCACTTCAAACAAGGCTTCCCGGAATTTATATTCTTCCAGCAGGCCTTCAATTTTTGTTTTTGCATTTTTGATCTCTTCCATCAGCAACCGGTCATTCTCATCAAGCAGGTCTTCATGCAGTTTGGGCACTTTTCCGCCGCAAAGTTTATGCATCAGCACCCAGGTCCTGTTCACAAAATTGCCAAAGATGGAAACGAGTTCACTGTTCACTGCATCCTGGAAACCCTTCCACATAAATTCACTGTCCTTGGTTTCCGGTGCAATCTGTGTTAAATAATACCGCAGCATATCCACGGCCTGCCCGCCGCCATTTTCCTTTTTTACAAAATCATTGATATAATCCCGCATATCCAGCTTCCAGTTACGGCTGGTACTCATTTTATCACCTTCCAGGTTCAGAAATTCATTAGCAGGAACATTGGCCGGTAAAATATTGCCATGCAGTTTCAGCATCACCGGGAAGATGATGCAATGAAAAACAATATTGTCCTTGCCCACAAAATGCACCAGCTTGGTATCCTTATCATACCAATAAGGTTCCCATGCTTTATTATTATTAAGGGCCCATTGTTTGGTGGCGCTGATATAGCCGATCGGCGCATCAAACCATACATACAGGACTTTTCCGGCCCCCCCGCCCCCAAGGGGGGGGATTTCAGACTCCGAATTTTGAAGTTTCTTTTTTTCAAGCTGAAGAAGTATGTCGTTCAATACCGTATCGGTATCATGCAACACTTGTTCGTTTGTAAAGCGAATTACTTCAAACCCAAGTTTATTAAGCTCCCGGGTTCTTTCTTCATCAGAAATTTTATTTTCAGGTAGCTGATGAATTAACCCATCAACTTCAATGATCAGATTTTCTGAAAGGCAAACAAAGTCTGCAATATAAGAGCCTATAATATGTTGCCTTCTAAATTTATGGCCAGATAACTTTTTGCCTCTTAAGATTTGCCACAAAGCATTTTCTGCTTCTGTCGGGTTGCTGCGATGTTCTTCAACAAATTTTTTAAGCAGGCTATACGAAACTTGATCAGAAGTTCGAAACCCGTAAGCAGCCTTTGAATTATAGGATTCTGTATTCCCTCTCTTGGGGGGCAGGGGGGGCAGCTTTATGCCCCATTCAAGATCTCTTGTTACAGCCCTTGATTGCAAACCGCCTTCGATCCAGCTTTTACATTGACCTACTACGGTTGCTCTCCAGTCATCTTTATGTTGTTCTAAGATCCATTCCCTTAAAAATTGTTCGTGTTTACCCAATGGCAGGTACCAGTGCGATGTTTTTTTCTTGACCGGTGTTTTACCACTTAAAGTACTCACCGGGTTGATCAGTTCATCAGGACTTAATGTTCTGCCGCAGGTTTCACACTGGTCGCCAAAAGCCCGGTCGCTGCCGCAATTCGGGCAGGTGCCTTTGATATACCGGTCTGCCAGGAAGGTTTTGGCCTCTTCATCATAATACTGTTCCGTTTCTTTTACTTCCAGTTCGCCCCGGTCATTCAGGTAGGTAAAAAATTCCTGTGCCGTTTCGTGGTGAAGGGGTTCACTGGTGCGGTGATAAATATCAAAGCTCATCGACAGGTCTTCAAAATCCTGTTTCATCGCTTCGTGGTATTTATCAATGATCGCCCTGGGTGTTGTTCCTTCTTTGGTGGCCTGGATGGGAATAGCAGTACCATGCTCATCGCTGCCGCAGACAAATACCACATCTCTTTTTTGTGCCCGCAGGTAGCGGGCATAGATATCGGCCGGTATATAGGCACCGGCCAGGTGACCCACATGTTTCAATCCATTGGCATAGGGCAGGGCAGAGGTAATTAAATATCGTTTCGGAGTACTCATATTTTTTTGTAATCAGCTTTTGAATCTTTGGTCATCGTCCCTTGCGCCTGCCTGCCAGCAGGCAAGTCGCACTCTTGTACTTTATATCACTATTCAGCAAATCAACAACTCATTTAGCCTGCAAAAATACCGGAATAGCAGGCATTACCCAAACCCTGCAAAAAACCCTCTGAGTGGCAGAGGGTTTAAAGAGTTGCTGGATGATCTTTTATTTCTTCCGCTTATGCAATAACATCCAGCCCAGGTAATCCGGTTCGGCAAAAGCATTATCCCAACTGTTATGGTTCACCCCGGGATATTCTGAATATTTTACTTCCGCTTTAATAGCTTTCAGTTTATCCACCATTTCTCTTGACAGGCTTACATTCACCACCGCATCCGCGGCACCATGAAATACCCAGAAAGCAGTTTTCTTTACTCTTTTATCATAGCTTTTTACATCGCCACCACCACAAATGGGTAAGGCAGCTGCATATAAATTGGGGTAACGGTAAACGGATTCAAAAGTTCCCATCCCACCCATGGATAAACCGGTTATATACACCCTGGAAGCATCCACAGCTTCTTCAGTCATTATTTTTTTCACCAGTTCATTTGCTGCTAATAAAGGCCAGTTGCCTTCCCCGCTGTAATCGAGTTCAAATTTTACAGGTTGAACTGTTCTGTCAATTTTTGAAGAAGCCCAGAAACTTTCTTCAGGACATTGCGGGAATATGATAATGGCAGGAAAGTTTTTGCGGTTCTGTTCTGTGAGCATGAGTTTGGCACCATGTGTCAGTTGCTTTTCATTATCCTTGCCCCTTTCGCCTGCACCATGCAGGAACAGCAGTAAAGGGTATTTTTTTGTTTTATCATAATTCTCCGGGTAAAGAATACGATAAGGCAATGTTTTGCCTTCAGCAAATACAAATTCTTTTTTCTGGTACAGTGCATAGGCCGGGTTGAATGCCGGTTTCTTTAATAATCCCCGCATGTTCAGCCAGTCTCCAAACCGTTCGATCCATTGATCAGAAGGCAGGTTCTGCGGCTTCATACCAAAACCATGTCCGCCTTTTGCATACATATGCAGCTCGGCTTCTTTTTTAGAAGAAATCCATTTTGTATAAAGGTCAACGCTGTGCGGGGCAAGGCCTAACTGGTCATCACTGGCTGCAACAATAAACATAGGTGCTGCATCAGCGGCCATAGTTCCCTGCATTTCTTTCGGGAAAAATGGATAGACAGGCACTGTGAAATCCGGTTTATTTTCTTTTGAATATCCAAAGCTGGTAGAAGCTGCTACTGTGCCACCGGCAGAAAAGCCCATGATACCGATGCGGTCTGTTGAAAGATTATACTCCGCTGCATGTTTTCTTACATACACAATCGCCGCCCTGCCATCAGCTATGGATAAGGGAATCACTTTGCCTGTCTCTTCTTCAAATTCTTTTGTACCCATTTTTCCGGCTACTTCCGCTGCCGGGTCATTTGTTGAACAGCGGACCAGCCGGTATTTTAAAACAAAACAGGTGACTCCTTTTTGTACCAGCCATTTGGCCACATCAAAACCTTCACTGTTGATAGATAAGGCATAAAAAGCACCACCGGGACAAATAATAACAGCAGTTCCATTGGCTTTACCTGCTTCAGGTTGAAAAACAGTCAATGTGGGTTTGCTGACGTTATACACCACTTTTGTCTGCCAGCTATTATTATCATTCTCTGCTTCATTCCAGGTCCAGCTTTCAGAGCCGGGAGCCGGGCCATCATATAAGGGGATTACTTTTTGTTGTGCATGAATGGCGGTTGTTCCGAGCAATGCAATACTCAGGAAAAGCAGAATTTTTTTCATACGACTTTTTTTGATGAGGGAATTCAAAGGTAGGGAAAGAAAAAAACCTCTTTAAATATGGAATACTATGCAAGAAGAATGTCATGCTTTTCTTCCGTAAGCAGAAAAGAGTTTATTTTGTCTGTAATATAATTTATAAATGATAAAGATTCCACCCTATTTGCAAAAAGGCGATACAATCGGGCTGGTATGCCCGGCCGGGTTTATGACGCTTGATAAAGTCCAAACCTGTATCAACACATTACAGGATTGGGGATATGCAATTAAGTTGGGCAAAACGATAGGCGGTAATTCACAAAATTATTTTTCCGGTACTGATGAAGAAAGGCTGGCCGATTTCCAGCAAATGCTGGATGATGATGAAGTGAAAGCTGTACTCTGTGCAAGAGGTGGCTATGGTACCGGCCGTATCATTGACCAGGTCGATTTCGGGAAATTTAAAAAGCAACCGAAGTGGATCATTGGATACAGTGATATTACCATCCTGCATTCACATCTTTACACGAATTATTATATTTCTTCATTGCATGCGCCGATGGCCGGGGCTTTTAATGAGGAGGGATATCAAAATGAATTTGTATTGTCATTGAGGAATGCGCTGGAAGGAAAAAAAGCTAAATACCAGTGTGAGGTGCATGTGTTCAACCGGAAAGGGGAGGCAGTCGGTGAACTTGTCGGTGGCAATCTTGCGTTGCTGGCTCATCTTGTTGGAACAGGTTCTGATCTCAAAACAAAAGGGAAGATCCTTTTTATTGAGGATGTTGGTGAGTATGTCTACAATATTGACAGGATGTTTTACCAGTTGAAACGGAGCGGTAAACTTTCCAAACTGGCCGGTCTTATCATCGGTGGTTTCAGCGATATAAAAGATACGGAAAGGCCATTTGGGAAAACTGCTTACGAAGTGATTCATGAGATAGTGAAGGAATATGATTTCCCGGTTTGTTTTGATTTTCCTGTTAGCCATACTGACAGGAACTATGCACTCAAAATCGGAGCAGGGTATAAGCTGAAAGTTAGTAAAGCGAAAGTTACACTCGAAGAATAGAATACCCGATGGCTCTGGCGGGTATTACAAACTCAAAAGAGAATCTAATTTCTGAATAGTAAGCTTGTAGCTGTAGAGATTATTATGACTTCCGCCTTCTATGCTGACCAGTTCGTCAGTTGGTTTTAGCAGCGGTTTCAGCCGTTTTGAATTCTTATAAGAAACCGTCCAGTCATCTGTGCCATGAAAAATAGTAATGGGGGCTGCTACATGCGGCAGGTACTGGTAAGTGGGCAGTTGGTAATGCAGCATCTGGCTTACAGGATAGATAGGCAAGTAAGCTCTTATCACTGAAGGAAAATCGTAGTAAGGGGTTTCAAGGATCAGCCGGTTACAATTTTCAATGGAGGCAAGATGAGCTGCAATGCCCGTACCCATACTTTTTCCATAAATAATTATACTGTCTGCCGCATACATGGTACGGGCATATTTGTAAAGTTGCTTAGACCAATCATATAAAACTTTTTCTGTCAGTTTCCCGGTGCTTTTACCAAAGCCGGGGTAGTCGATAATGATCACTTCATATCCATGCCGGGTGAAGTAGGGAGGGTATTTGGCATACCAGGAAATATTTTTCTTGTTGCCATGAAAATACAAGACGACTCCTTTTTTAACAGGGCTGGTACTGAAAAACCGGACCAGGTTCAGGGTGTCTTCATCGTTCATGGCAATGCTGATATCTTCGTGGGGCTCTTTGAAGTTATAATTATGATTTCTTTTCAGTGTCACCGGGTGAAAAAGAATGGCATCCTGTAAAAAATATAGGGCGACACCTCCAAGTATATAGATGGTCAAAATGATCTTTACCCATTTTACTATTTTCTTCCGGCTCATGTTGGCAAAGATGTAAAGAAAAGGGACATGAAAAGCATGTCCCTGGAGTATATGATATTATCAGTAGCTTTTAATACCGGTTAAAATAGTCTTTAATACCACACTCTGCCTTGCTCTGCAATTCATCCACGATGCAACGGATGATATCGTCTTCATTGGGAGGATAATCACGGCTCCTGTTGAGCAATTGTTTATCCGTTTCACTCAGGGCCCTTGCGTCGCCGGTATAAGTGGCAAACTCGGTGCTCCAGAAATGCTGCCCGTTATAATTCTCACTCCAGACCCGCTGGCCGTTTTCATCTCTTACCAGTATCTGCATAAATCCTTCAGAACGCAGGGTCCTTTTAGTAGTGGTGATCTTTGCAAATACTTTGGCATATTCTTTTACGATGGAGTCAGGTTTGTAAACGGTTTCTTTCACCACTACATCTTTAGAAACAGTCCTGGTATCCTGGTCGTCGTAGCTGCGGCCGATATTCATGCTGCTGAAGCGGACTTCCACGACCTGATCTGGCCTGATATTCCGGTTTCTTGCCTCGAAGGAAGAGTAATATTTCACAAACTCGTTGCCATTATTATTTTGGAGGTAGCGAAGCATATTGTCATCAAAACGGCGATACCTGTTATTATAAGAACTGAACTGGTAGCTGTTCCTTTCTTCAATCGGCAATAACACTACGTTTATCACTGCATAACTGTAAGCTTCATCCATTTTCTGGCGGATGCCGAGATCACCGGGTATAAAACCAAGGGCCACCTGGAATTCCCGGTAAGCTCTCCGGAAATCCTGTTTATTGCCAGATGTCATCAGGTTAAGTCCACGCTGGTATCTCATTTCACCGGCTTTTTCCCGGTAAGTGATCATATAAGAAGAATAGTCAACTGGTTTCACTACATCAAATACGCCGGGTGATCTTCTTACCGCATCATATAAGCGTTGCAGATCGGCATATTCATTATAGGTCCATTCCCATTTCAGGTCGTTATTACCGGAGGCATAATTACGGATGCGGTTTTCATGGTCTTCCACGGCATAGCGATAAGCATTTTGCAGCACATCCAGCAATTTTGGGTCATTGGGGTCTTTCTGTAGTTTTTTAGCTGCCAGTTCAACAGCTTCATCATACCTGCCTTTTTCATATAGTTTGCTGGCTGTCTTGCAGGACAAGAGCAGCAGGCTGGTCAGTAAAGCAAATAATGAGTAGAGTTTTAGTTTCATAAACACCTCCGTTTTCAGTGTGACGGACAAATAGTACTCCATGTTAAATGAAAAACAAGTAATTAGATAATCATTAACAGATAAGAGAAATACATTAGTACTTCAGGATATCCCGTACGAAATTGTGATAGTCATCAAAAGAAGGGAGGTTGTTATGCCCGCCGCCATGAATGCGGATCAGGGTTATCCGTTGCGGGTTGAATTTTTGTAAAGCCACGCTGTGGCGGATCGGTATCAGCCAGTCTTTGGTACCATGAATGATATAGGTATGACACTTTACTTTTTGAATCCACTTATCGGTCCGGAGATGATAACGCAATACAAACCGGACAGGTAAGATGGGAAGAAACCGTTCCACCACTCTTGTAAAGTTATAATAAGGCGCATCCAGTATCAGGTAGCGGGGGTCGTTATCTGATGCAAGTTTACTGGCAAAACCGCTTCCCATACTTCTGCCGTAAACAATAAGATGTTCTTCGGAATATTTTTCTTTGAGCCGGTCATAGATGAACTGCATATCACTCATCATTTCCTTTTCACTGCGTTTGCCGGTGCTTTTCCCAAAACCCCGGTAATCAACAAGAACCACATCGTAATCATAGCGGTAAAAATCACGGGCATATTTGGCCCAGCCTTTTATGCTGCGGGTGTTGCCATGAAAATAAAGAATGAGCCCTTTGGGATTGTCCCTGTAAAAATGCAACCCATTGATGCGTACGCCGGGTTCGATGTCAAAAAAATATTCTTTGAAAGGAACATCATATTTAAACTCAAAATCCTGTTTGAGTTTTTCCGGCTTGAAAATGAATTTCTCCTGCAGGAAATACGCCAGCACAGAAAGCACAGCAATGCCAATGATAATATACCAGATGAAGACAGGCAGGTTTTGGTTGTTAAGTCAGGGCTTAAGATAAACCGATTCCTGTACAACTCAAAAACAATCAACCTGCTGAAGAAAACTAATCTTCCACCCTTCGCAACTTAAGGTTGGTAACAGGTGCCACAATCAGCGGGAATTTTTCTACCGTTACGTTCGCAAGGTCAAGCCCGAATCCTTTTTCTTCAGACAGGCTATGATCTTTCAGCCAGAAGTGGAATTTCATCACCACTCTTTCAAAGAAGGGTAATTCATTATCCTGGCTCAGGTATTTCTCCATCACCATGAACTGGAAGTCGCCTACCGTGTTGCTGCTGGCCAGGCTTTCGTAACGGCTGATGATATTTACTTCTTTATTGGCGACCAAATCCTCGACTACTTTACGGAACATGAGGTTGATCTTAGGCTCCATGCGGAAGCCTAAACGAAAATCAACCCGGATGATATCATTCGGAATGATATGCTCTACTTTATACTCGCAGGTATAAGGATCATCCAGTGTATCCACATGCACAAACCAATAAATATCTGCTCGTTTGGGTTTTTTATTCAGGATCGAATAAATGATCTTATGCTCGATCTCTTTGGGGTTATTGGCACTGGTCAGGTAAACCAGGTGGGTAGCATATTTTGGAACTGATTTATCATTACTCAGCTCCTGTATTTTAGGAATATAATGTTCCATCCGTACAAACTCCACGTAGCGGTTTTTGATCTTTCTGGCCCTGTACCAGATATACATCACCAGGAACACAAGCATACCAATGATCAGGGTAATATAACCGCCGTGTGTGAATTTCACCATCAGGGCAACGAGGTAACCAATCTCTACGGATAAATAGCCCACCAGGAAAACGTATATCCAGGCTGATTTAGCCCGGTGCAGTACAAGGTAGTTGGCAAACAGGATTGTTGTAGCCAGCATGGTCACGATGATCGCCAGTCCATAAGCCGCTTCCATATTGGACGATTTCCGGAAGTATAAAACAACCCCTGCGCAACCGAGGAACATAATAAAGTTGATCGCAGGAATAAACAATTGTCCTTTTGCTTCTGACGGGTAACGGATACGGAGTTTTGGCCATAAATTCAACCGCATGGCTTCGCTGATCAGCGTATAGGCCCCTGAAACCATGGCCTGGCTGGCAATAATGGCGGCCGTGGTGGCGATGATAACACCCGGAATGATGAACCATTGTGGCATGAGGTCGTAAAAAGCATTAATACTTAGTGACTTTTTTACTTCAGCTGTAATCTCGAGGCCATTTCTATGAGCAAGCAAATAAGCACCCTGCCCAAAATAATGAATGAGCAGGCAGGTTTTAACATATATCCATGACATACGGATATTACCCCGGCCGCAATGACCCAGGTCACTGTATAAGGCTTCGGCCCCGGTAGTACAAAGAAATACTGCCCCAAGTAGCCAAAAGCCCCCGTCATAGGTTCGCAGGAAATTTATAGCATAATAAGGGCTAAGTGCTTTGAAAATCTCTAGATCATCGAATACATGGACAACGCCGAGAATTAAAAGCATGGTAAACCATATAAACATGATGGGCCCAAACAAACGTCCTATTGATGCTGTGCCAAATTGCTGCGTAAAAAAGAAAAGGGCAAGAATGGAAAGTACAATGATTACAACCGTATTGCTGCCATCTTCAATACCCAGCGAAGGCAATTCTTTTAAGCCCTCAATGGCAGAGGTGATGGAAATGGGAGGGGTGATGATCCCATCAGCCAGCAGTGATGCCCCCCCGATCATGGCCGGTATGACCAGCCATTTTTTTCTTCGCCTTACCAGGGCAAATAAGGCAAATGTTCCTCCTTCACCCCTGTTATCCGCTTTCAAAACAAGGACAACATATTTAATGGTCGTTTGTAATGTTAATGTCCAGATGATACAGGAAAGTGTTCCCAGGATAAGCTCTTCATTGACGACCCTGTCACCAATGATTGCATTAAACACATAAAGCGGTGAAGTGCCGATATCTCCGTAGATGATTCCTAAAGCAATAACTAATCCTGCGGCGGTAACTTTGTTGGTGGGTATTTTCACTGTCTGAGGTTGATAATCGGGCTTCCGGTACAGATTTGGTCTTTACAGAAACCCGCCTGCAAATGTACAGGCAAAATTGAATTACCATCGAATTGAGTAAAAAACTTTACCACCTGTGAAATTCCTGTTTTCAGGGCAGCCGGGTCGTGCAACAGGCTGGGCTTTTCACTCATCTACCGCATGTAATTCTTACTATAACAGCATCATTAAAATAAAAATGGCCTGCTTTTGGCCGGTAAACTTTAATTTTAATAAGCAAAAAATCACGGCATTATGACTTTCAGGCGAACTCTGTTATTGCTGGTACTTGCAGCCTATTTTTCCCCGGCCCTTTCTCAGAAGATCGTTTATTCAGAGCCCGGTAAAGATGATACCCGCCGGATGAATTTTGAGATCGCCGGGAAGGTGGGCGGTAATTTTCTTATTTACAAGAATATCAGGAATAATAACATTATTTCAGTTCTTAATAATGAGATGGTGGAAATTGCAAGTGTGGAGCAGGACTTTGTTCCCGATAATGACCGCATGATCAATGTTGATTTTTTCCCTTACAGCGATTTTTGCTATATGATCTACCAGTACCAGAAAAAAAACATTATCTATTGCATGGCCGCCAAAATTGATGGCAATGGGAAAAAAATAGGAGAGGTGATGCAATTGGATACCACGCAACTGGGTTTTGCCGCCAATAATAAAATTTATACTGTATTATCCAGTGATGATAAAAGCCGGTTGATCGTTTTTAAGATCAACAGTAAGAACAGGAAGAATTATATTATTACAACTGTATTGCTGGATGATAAGCTGACCCAGTTGAAAAAAAGCCGCCTGGCTGTTCCGATGGACGACCGGCACGAATACCTGGGGGAGTTTAACCTGGATAATGAGGGGGATCTTGTTTTCTCCAAATTCCTGCGTAACAATAATGATAATATTTCCGAAGGGGCATTTGTGATCAAATATGCACAGGCCGATTCATTCAGTTTTAAACCCCTGAACCTGGAAAAGACCAACCTGGATGAGATCCGGATCAAAGTGGATAATGCCAATAAACGGTACTTCCTGACTTCTTTTTATTTAAAAGAACGGAGGGGGAATATTGAAGGGCTGTATTATTATGTATGGGACAAACAGACAAGCAGCCTGGTGAACGAGAATACAGTTCCTTTTTCCGACGAGTTAAGAAAGGAAGCAAAAGGTGATGCGGGAGTCAGGAATGCATTTGATGATTATTTTATCAAAAATATTATTACCCGAAAGGATGGAGGTTTTATTATCGGTGCAGAAGCCTATTTCACCACCTCCAGGTTTAATACCTGGAACCGCTGGGATTACCTGGGCCGCTACTCTTACATGAGTCCTTCCGATTATTATTTCTATTCGCCGTATTACAGTAATTGGTGGGGTAATTCCCGCTGGAACAGCGGCAACCAGTCTGTTCGCTACCATGCTGATAATATTACCGTACTCTCATTTGATAAAGATGGTAAAATGGAATGGAGCAATGTGATCGTAAAAGAACAGTTTAATGATCAGTCGGATGACCTGCTTTCTTATGTACTCATGATTACCGGCGGACAGTTGCATTTCTTATTCAACCAGGCGGAAAGAAGGGTGGAACTGCTGAATGACTATAGTGTGGCCCCGGACGGGCAAATGAACCGGAACCCCACCTTAAAGAACCTGGACAAGGGCTATGAATTCATGCCCAAATATGGTAAACAGGTAAGTGCCCGCCAGGTTATTATACCTTGCCTGTACAGGAACTATATTTGTTTTGCCAAAGTAGATTATAACTAACCAACTTAACAACTATTTCCTATATCCGTGATTGGCATATTTAAACAGAAAACCCCCGCCAACCTGTTGCTGTTACTGGTCTTCGGTGTGCTGATCAAGCTGCCCATGTTCCTGTATCCGCATACTCCCGTGGATAAACCGGCTGATGGGATACTCTTTACACACCTGCTTAAATTTTTATCGGCCACCGGCAAATCCTCCCCGTTTATTTACCCGCTGCTTGCATTTGGCCTGTTGTTTCTCCAGGCCGTTGTACTGACACGGTTTATCAATAATCAGCGGATGATGAACAGGGCCAATTACCTGCCGGGTATGTCTTACCTGCTGATCACCTCCCTGCTGCCGGAATGGAATTATTTTTCTGCTCCCCTGTTAATCAACACGGTTTTGTTGTTTATACTGGCTGCTCTTTTCAAAACATATAACCAGCAAAGTGCCAAAGCTACCATTTTCAATATAGGAGTGGCCTTAGGTATTGCCGGGTTCTTATTTGTTTCAGCCATGACCTTTGTGGTTTGGGTGCTACTGGCCCTGGCCCTGATGCGCCCCTTCCGGCTGAACGAATGGCTGCTTTGTATCCTTGGCATTACCACCCCGTTCTATTTTTACGGTATCTATATTTTTATCAACGACCAATGGAGTTGGAATGCCATTTTACCACAATTAACTATTGGGATACCGGCTATTAAACAATCGGCCTGGTTGGCGGGAAGCGTTTTCTTGTTGATGGTACCCTTTCTGGCGGGCGGGTATTATGTGCAGGAAAACCTGCGAAAGATGCTGATCCATGTCAGGAAGGGGTGGAGCCTGCTGCTGCTTTACCTGCTTACTTCCATGCTGCTCCCTTTTGTGAATAACAACGACAGCTTTGAAAACTGGGTAATGGCCATGATACCGATGGCGGCTTTTCATGCCTGTACCTACCTGTATGCCAACCTGAGAATATTGCCCCTTCTTTTATTCTGGCTGACAACGGCTTTTGTGATAGCCTACCAGTATTATGGCCCCGGTTGGTAATTCCTTATAGCCGGTTCAGCTCCATGATTTATCTTTGTGCTTTCCTCACTGAAAAAGTTAATATGAAATTTGGCGTAGTAGTTTTTCCCGGATCCAATTGCGACAGAGATATGTATGATGCCCTGAAATATGATCTCGGGCAGGATGTTAGTATGCTCTGGCATAAGGACCGGGACCTTAGTAAATTCAATACAGAAGATTGTATCATTCTTCCCGGAGGATTTTCTTATGGCGACTACCTGCGTTGCGGTGCTATTGCCCGTTTCAGCCCGATGATGCAAAGTGTGATTGAATTTGCCAATGCCGGTGGCAAAGTATTTGGCGTTTGTAACGGGTTCCAGATTTTATGTGAATCGCATTTACTGCCCGGTGGTTTGCTCCGCAATGCCAACCAGCAGTTTGTCTGTAAAAATGTATATATCACCAACGACTCGGAAAAAGTATTTAAAATACCGGTGGCGCATGGGGAAGGAAGATATTATGCAGATGAAAAAACACTGGATGAACTGGAAGCCAATGGCCAGGTCATATTTTATTACTGTGATGAAGAAGGACAAATAACAGAAAAGGCGAACCCCAACGGCGCAACCCGGAATATAGCCGGGATCTGTAATGCCAACCGCAATGTATTTGGCATGATGCCGCACCCCGAAAGGGCTTGTTCCGCGGCCCTTGGCAATACGGATGGCCGGGCAATCATCAAATCCCTGCTGATGACGGCGCAACTGGTTTCCTGAACCTTTCGTCATTATCTGTGTTCGATATGTTGTCGTATAAGAGACAAAACGGTGATCATAATAAGGTATTTTTGAGAAGAAATTTTAACAGGTAATATTGAACCCAAAGCAGGAATTTTGCCGTATAGATATAAACGAACATTATGAAGCAATTTTTCACTCTGTTTTTATTGATGCTTGGCACCCTTGTAATGCGGGCCCAAAACCCGGTTACCTGGACGTTCTCTTCCAAAAAAATAGCTGACAAGACCTACGAGGTTCATATGAAAGCTGTTATTCAGCCGGGCTGGCACCTATATTCACAAAACCAGCCGGAGGACGCAATAGCTATTCCAACAGGCTTCACCCTGGCCGCAAATCCATTGTTTACCCTGGATGGAAAGATCAAAGAAGTAGGCAAGCTGGAAAAATTTTATGATAAGAAGCTGGATATTTCTGCTAACCAATATTCGAATACAGTAGATTTTGTGCAGGTGGTAAAGCTAAAGACCAATGCAAAAACAAGTCTTACCGGTAACGTGGAATACCAGACCTGTAACGACGAAAGATGTTTACCTCCCAAAAAAGTTAATTTCAGCATCGCTATCCGGTAAAATGCCCTGAAGATTTTATATATAACGAGTTCTAAGAAAGGAACTCGTTTGTTTTTATAAAGAGATGATCATGAGAAAGATTTTTTCATTACTGTTATTACTGGTTTCCTTTTTAAGCCCTGTTCTTTCACAAGAGCCTGTTGCCGTGTATAAATGGGAAGTGAGCAGTAAAAAGATCAGTGATGGGGTATATGAACTTATCTTTAAAACGAATGGTGCTGCTAACTGGCAATTATACTCACCCAACCAGGAAATAGATGGAATTAAGATGGCCGAACTGGTTTTTGCCGATTCGAGTGTGGTGATTGATGGCCGGTTTGCGGAAGAAGGAACTGTTAGCAAAATAAACAGCCCGGTATTTAGCAGGGAGGTTACCGTGTATGAGAAGGCTGCTGTTTGGAAAGTGGTAATTAAGATCAACGGGAAAGTACCGGCACAATTGCAGGGGACATTGAATTCATTTTACGGGAAAGGTGATGCATTCAACAACGATGTTCCCTTTACCTTCAACGTTAAACTGGAAGGCGGTGTAGAAGCAGATACAACCATAAAGGTGCCGGCAATTGATCTGAAGAACCCGGTTAATGATTGCGGAGATGGCGATACAAAAGGAAAGAGTATCATGGTTATTTTCCTGTTGGGCCTATTAGGAGGTTTTGTAGCATTGCTTACACCTTGTGTATTTCCGATGATACCGGTCACCGTAACTTTCTTTACCAAAAAATCACAGGATAAAAAGAAAGGAATGTACAATGCGGTATTGTATGGCCTGTTCATTTTCCTGATCTATGTAGCGATCACTATTCCTTTTCACGTTGTGGATTCCACGAAGAGTGAGGTCTTCAATAATATTTCTACCAATGTATGGCTTAACCTGGTCTTCTTTGTGGTGTTCGTCGTGTTTGCTTTATCCTTCTTTGGTTTATTTGAGCTGACACTGCCATCCGGGTTTGCCAATAAAGCTGATTCAAAAGCCGGCCTGGGAAATATTGCCGGTATCTTTTTTATGGCTGTTACGCTGGCCATTGTTTCTTTCTCCTGTACAGGTCCGATATTGGGAACATTGTTAGCCGGCGTGGCTGACCAGGGTGCCTGGCCTTTGACCGCCGGAGCAGCGGGTTTTGGGGTGGCATTGGGATTGCCCTTTGCTTTGTTTGCTATGTTCCCCAACTGGCTGCAACGCTTACCAAAATCCGGAGGGTGGATGACGACAGTAAAAGTGGTGTTAGGATTTATTGAGCTGGCTTTGGCAGTTAAATTCTTAGCCAATGCTGACAACGTGGAGCAATGGGGTATCATGAAAAGAGAAGTGTTTGTTGCTTTATGGATCATTATCGGGATACTGATTGTTCTGTATTTATGGGGAATAATACCTTTCAAAAAAAATAAGCGTCCTGATTTTACCTTTACAAGAATTGCTTTTATTGCTGTTTTTTCTTTTATAACATTGTATCTTATTCCTGGGCTTACAAATACAAAGTGGGCAGCATTAAAACTGCTCAGTGGATTTCCGCCGCCCGTATCTTACAGTATTTATCCCGACCATGTATTGCATAAAAATGGAGTAAAGCCATTGGTAAACGATTATGAAGCTGCATTAGCAAAAGCGAAGGCAGAAAATAAACCCCTGCTGATCGATTTTACCGGCTGGGCCTGTGTGAACTGCAGGAGGATGGAAGAAAAGGTCTGGACGGATAACCTGGTGGACAGCCTGATGAGAAAAGAATTTGTAGTTGTTTCCTTGTACGTAGATGAGCGAACAAAGCTGCCATTAACTGAACGTATAACCTACACAACTTCAGCCGGCCAGGAAGAATCAATCATTACCGTTGGTGATAAATGGACAGCTTTCCAGAAAGAAAATTTCGGGGCTGTATCACAACCACAATATGCTATCATCAATGCAGATCAAAAGGCATTAACACTGAGTAAATTTTATACACCAGATGCTGATGAGTTTGCTGAATGGCTGCAATGCGGCCTCGATGCACACCGGAAACAGAAACAATAAAAATAAAATTGGTCAATGAATAAAAAAGCCCCGTACCTGTTGTATCGGGGCTTTCAATTTGGTGTCATTCTGTACCAACCTTCCGGTTAGGCAAGCAACTGAAAAATCTTTTATATCGAATTCTTCAATCTCCGGGTGGAGATACAGAATGACAAAATCTTACTTATAAAGCAATCTGCTTTTGCAGCATCAGCTTACGCAAATTAATCAAACCATAGCGCATACGACCCAAAGCAGTGTTAATACTGCAATCCGTCGCCGCTGCAATCTCTTTAAAACTCATATCTGCATAATGACGTAATATGATCACTTCCCGCTGGTCTTCGGGCAGGCGCTGCAACATATCACGAACACGGTCATGGCTCTGCCGTTTCATCATCACTGTCTCAGCACTGTCTTCGGAGAAATTCAGTACTTCAAAAATATCTTTGTCTTCACCATTGCGGATAGTGGGGGTCCGTTTCACTTTACGGAAATGATCCACACAAAGGTTGTGTGCAATCCGCATCGCCCAGGGAAGGAATTTTCCTTCTTCTGTGTAGCGGCCGCTGCGCATGGTGTCAATGATCCGGATAAAAACATCCTGGAAGATGTCTTCGGCCAGGTACTTGTCTTTTACAAGAAATAATATGGATGTGTAAAGTTTGTCCTTGTGGCGGAGGACAAGGGCTTCAAGGGCATCCAGGTGACCATCTGTAAACAGATGAATCAGTTCATGGTCGGTCTTTTTAGTATAAGCTTTCATAACTCCTACAGGTTTAGGTTGCTCCACCTAAGCAATAGCTTTGGCAGATATTCAATGGATATTGGTTGCGAAATCGGTGATTGGTTAAATAACAGCGTAGAAGTTATGCGATAGGCGGTGTAGATTTTTGGTTTTTCATTTTTTTGGATATTGGACTTTAAAAATAGGCCATTTCATGAAATTGCCAAACATTTGTAGGCTTAAAGCGTAGTTTAGTGTGTTAGCAAACTGTTAATGATTTGCGCTGAAATCTAAGCCCAGCAAGGCTTTATATTTGTAATAACAATAATGGAAAAGACGATAAAAGGGAAAAATCCCGTAAAAGCAAAGACCGTAAATTCCGCAGAAAACATCTCCATAAAAGGGGCAAGGGTGCATAATCTGAAGAATGTGGATGTGACAATCCCCCGTAATAAACTCGTTGTCGTGACGGGTGTTTCCGGTTCCGGCAAGTCATCACTTACGATTGACACACTATATGCAGAAGGCCAGCGGCGGTATGCAGAAAGCCTGAGTGCCTATGCCCGGCAGTTCCTCAACCGGATGAATAAGCCGGATGTAGACTATATCAAAGGCTTGTGCCCGGCGATTGCTATTGAACAAAAAGTGATCACCCGGACTCCCCGGAGTACCGTGGGCAGTATGACCGAGATATATGATTATCTCCGCCTTTTATATGCCCGGATCGGTAAAACCATCTCACCGGTATCAGGAAAAGAAGTTAAGAAAGATGATGTGGCGGATGTACTGGATGCTATTGTTAAACTAAAAGAAGGCGATAAAGTTTTTATCCTGGCTTTGTTCAAACAACATAAGAACCGGGAAATAAAAGAGGAGCTGAATATCCTTGCTCAAAAAGGATTCAGCCGGATCTATACCGACGGGCAGGTATTGCGGATCGAAGAAGAGATGGAGAATCCCAAAACAATTGTCGGAAAGAAAAAGGCCACAGTTTATATACTGGTTGACCGGATTGTGGTAAAAGAATTTGATGAAGATGATAAACACCGGCTGGCCGATTCCATTGGCACTGCTTTTTACGAAGGAGAGGGAGATGTTTATATTGAAGTGAACGGAACTAAACTGTTGCATTTCAACAACCGGTTTGAGCTGGATGAAATGCAGTTTGAGGAACCAGTACCCAATCTTTTCTCTTTTAATAATCCTTTTGGCGCTTGCCCTACTTGTGAAGGATTCAGCCAGGTACTCGGAATTGACGCTGACCTTGTTATTCCCGACAGGCGGCTAAGTGTATATGAAGGGGCTGTTGCACCCTGGAAAGGCGAAAAGCTGGATTGGTGGAGACAACAATTCATTAAAGTAGCCAGGAAGGTCAATTTCCCGGTGCACAAACCAATTGCTGATCTTACGGACAAACAATATGAAGTTTTATGGGAAGGAGTGGATGGTATTGGGATCAATGCTTTCTTTAAAGATGTGGAGTCACAGTTATATAAAGTGCAGTACAGGGTACTGCTAAGCCGGTACAGGGGCAGAACCAATTGTCCCGACTGCAAAGGATACCGGTTGAGAAAAGAAGCCTTATATGTTAAGGTGAATGGCAAACATATTGGTGAACTGAGTGATATGCCCGTGAAATACCTGAAAGGTTGGTTTGATGAGTCAGGAAAAAAACTCAGTACCCACGATAAAGAAGTGGCAAAACGGATATTGATCGAACTGAACAACCGGATTGATACATTAATAAAAGTGGGACTGGGCTATTTGACCTTAAGCCGCCTTGCTAATTCATTAAGTGGTGGTGAAAGCCAGCGCATTCAACTTACCAGAAGTTTGGGAAGTAACCTTACCAACTCACTTTATATTCTAGATGAGCCATCAATAGGTCTTCATTCCAGAGATACAACGAATCTTATCAAAGTGCTGAAAGAATTGAGAGACCTGGGCAATACAGTAGTGGTGGTGGAGCATGATGAGATGATGATGCGGGAAGCCGATCATATTATTGATATGGGACCATTAGCTTCTCACCTGGGCGGAGAAGTGGTAGCTGCGGGTAATTATGATGAACTGGTGGCTAATCCCGATAGCCTGACGGGAAAATATCTCAGCGGCCAATTGAGCATTGATCCCCCCAAAACCATTCGTAAATGGAGCAGTTCTATTACTATTGAAGGAGCAAGACAGCATAATCTCAAAAACATCACCGTTCAATTTCCGTTGAATGTGTTGTGCGTGGTAAGCGGTGTAAGTGGGAGCGGTAAGACAACCCTGGTCAAACAAATATTATATCCCGCATTACGAAAGATAAAAGGAGAGTTCGGGGATAAGGTGGGTTTTCATAAAGCAATCAGCGGCGATATCGACAGTATAGCACAAATAGAAATGGTGGACCAGAATCCCATTGGCAAATCATCAAGAAGCAACCCGGTCACCTATATCAAGGCCTATGATGAAATCAGGGATTTGTATGCCCGGCAGCCACTCAGTAAGATGAGAGGTTTCCAACCCAAACATTTTTCTTTCAATGTGGATGGAGGGCGATGTGATACCTGTAAGGGAGAAGGCGAACAGGTGGTGGAGATGCAGTTCCTGGCTGATGTGCACCTGACCTGCGAATCCTGTGGCGGAAAAAAATTCAAAGAAGAAGTGCTGGAAGTAAAATACAAAGACAAGAGCATATTTGATATACTGGAGTTGAGTGTGGATGAAGCCATTGAATTCTTTTATGAGGAAAAGAACCTTTCCAAAGCATTACAACCATTGAGTGATGTGGGTCTCGGCTATGTGAAACTGGGGCAATCATCAGACACTTTATCGGGTGGTGAGGCACAAAGGGTGAAACTGGCTTCCTTCCTGGGTAAGGGAAGAGCTGCCAATAAAGTGTTGTTCATTTTTGACGAACCAACAACAGGCCTTCATTTTCATGATATCAAAAAATTACTGGCTTCATTTAATGCATTGATTGAACAGGGGCATTCTATTTTGGTGATAGAGCATAACACGGATGTGATCCGCAGTGCCGATTGGGTGATCGACCTGGGCCCTGAGGCGGGAGATGGCGGCGGTAATTTAGTGTTTGCCGGAAAGCCCGCCGATCTGAAAAAGAATAAGGAAAGCCATACAGCAAAGTATCTCTGATCAGCGCAATTTGTCTAAGGACTTTACCAGTTTTTCATCTTTCCGGACACCCCTGAAAGCCATGAAATAACTTATTAAAACCACAAAGGGTAAAATGCAGTAGAGGGCTAAGGTGGATTTTTCAAATTTTTGCATTTGCACGATGTAAACAGCAAGGATGCCAATGGAAAGGACAATGCCTAACAAGCAAAGCTGAATTTGCAGTTTCCTGTCCTTGAACATAAAAATGGTTATAACAGACAAGATCACGGAAGCACCTGTCATGATCAGCAGGAAGAAATTACTGGCCGCATCAAGGTCTTCCGCCACGGATTGGTTATTGATCAGTTTTGAGCCGGTCAGGAAAGGGAACTGAAAACTGAATATGGCACAAAGGGTTGCTAATAATAACCACAATGTTTGCTGGCGTTGTATCATGACATGGAATATTTACTGCTAAAATAGTGAATCCTGCAGTTACTATGCATGATCAGGCGGGGCATAAAAAAACATCCGTTGCTGGCGGATGTTTTTTATTAAAATACTTTTATCCGAGTTCAGGATACAAAGGAAACTGTTTCATGAATTCTTTTACCTCGGCTTTCACTCCTCTTACCATCTCCTCATCATCGGTATTCAACAGCACTTTGTCAATGAACGCAACCACTGTTTCCATATCGGCTTCTTTCATACCTCTTGTTGTGATGGCCGGAACGCCGACCCGGATACCGGAAGTAACAAACGGAGATTTATCATCAAAAGGCACGGCATTTTTATTCAGGGTTATATGGGCTTTATCCAGTGTTTCCTGTGCTTTTTTACCCGTGAGATTCTTATTGCGGAGATCGATCAGCATCAGGTGGTTGTCGGTGCCATCGCTGATGAGATTATAACCACGGCTTACAAAAGCCCTGGCCATTGCCTGTGCATTGCTGATGATCTGTTTGCCGTAGGCTTTGAAATCTTCGGACAGTATTTCGCCGAATGCAACAGCTTTGGCAGCGATCACATGTTCTAATGGACCACCCTGCGTGCCGGGGAAGACGGCGAGATCCAATAACTGGCTCATCATCCTTGTATTCCCTTTGGGATCTTTAATGCCCCAGGGGTTTTCAAAATCATGACGCAGCATAATGATACCGCCTCTTGGTCCCCGCAATGTTTTATGAGTTGTAGAAGAAACAATATGACAATGATCAAACGGATCATTCAATAAGCCTGAAGCGATCAGGCCGGCAGGATGTGCAATATCTGCAAATACAATGGCCCCTATCTTATCGGCTACTTCACGGATGCGTTTATAATCCCAGTCGCGGCTGTATGCAGAAGCGCCGCAGATGATCATTTTCGGTTTTTCAGCCAGGGCAGTTTTTTCTAACTGGTCATAATCCACAATGCCATCTTTGGTAACGCCATAATGCAGAGCCTGGTAAGTTTTACCGCTGAAATTGGCCGGGCTTCCGTGTGTAAGATGCCCGCCCATACTAAGATCAAGACCTAAGATTTTTTCTCCCGGTTTCATGACGGCAAGAAAAACGGCTCCGTTGGCCTGGGCACCACTGTGCGGTTGCACGTTGGCCCAGGTAGCATTGAATACTTTTTTTAATCGTTCAATGGCCAGCGTTTCGATCTCATCCACCACTTCACAACCGCCATAATAACGTTTGCCGGGATAACCTTCAGCATATTTGTTAGTAGCCACTGTTCCCATGGCCTGCATTACCTGCAGGGAAGTGAAATTTTCTGAAGCGATCAGTTCAATACCATGACGCTGCCGTTCCAGTTCTTTGTTGAGAAGATCGAATATTGCCGTGTCTTTTTGCATACGGGTTGTTGATATTTCGTTTAGCTGAATAGAATTACCGGACGATGAACCTGCCTGCCGGTAGGCAGGGGGTGCGGCGCAACGAAGTAGAATAGCAGTACTATGGTTGGGCACCTATAAAATCTGCTGCAAAAGTAAGTTAGCCGGGCATCGGGTGGGCGGCTTGTGCAAAGTTTTTGTTTATTCTAAAATCGTTACTTTCGTTGGCTTTTAATTTATAAAAAGGTTACCGCCCCCGGCGGTTGTTAGGTTCAATGAAAGCGATCATACCAGTAGCGGGTGCAGGCACAAAGCTGCGTCCTCATAGTTATACACAACCAAAGGCTTTAATTCCACTGGCGGGCAAGACTGTACTCAGCATCATCATTGACCAGTTGCGGGAGGCAGGGATCAATGAATTCATCTTTATCGTAGGCTACCTGGGTGATAAGATCCAGGATCATGTACGGAATAAATATCCTGACCTGAAGGCACACTATGTGCACCAGGCTGACCGGCAGGGTGTTGGGCATGCCATCAGGCTGACCAGGAATATTGTGAACAATGATGAGGTGTTTGTGGTGCTGGGCGACAGCATCTGTGAATATGATGTAAAAGAAGTAGTAAACAGTCCTTTTTCCATGCTGGGTTTACGGAAGGTAGATGACCCGAGGGATTTTGGTGTGGCCGAGATCAATGAGGAAGGTATCATTGATCATGTGGTGGAGAAACCACAGATACCCAAATCAAACCTGGCCCTGGTGGGAGTGTATAAGATCAAAGAAACTGAGCAGATGTTTCAATGCCTGGAAAATAATATCCGGCAGGGGCTTCGCACCCATGGAGAATACAGCCTGACCGATGCATTGGATTGTATGATCAACCTGGGGGCAAAATTCAGATCGTTCAAAGTAGAGAACTGGTTTGACTGCGGCCGGAAAGAAACGATGCTGGAATCCAATGCGATCCTCCTGAAAAAGTTTGCACCTAAAACAGATCCTGATCGGTTTGAAAATACCGTGATCATTCACCCCGTGAGTATTGGTGATGGTTGCACTATCAAGAATTCAATTATAGGACCCAATGTGGCGGTTGGTGAGAATACTACTATTGACTCTTCCATTATCAAGAATTCGATCATTGGCTCTTTTTCCGATCTGTTTGATATCGTACTGGACTCCTCCATCATCGGCAGTGATACCGATCTGAAAGGAGAAACAAGAACCCTTAATATTGGCGATAATACAAGTATTAACCTGGGATGAAATCAATCGTTGGTAGAGGGTAGTGAGCCATGAATTATCTTTATGACCACTAACTAGTAATTACTCATGACTCATGACTCACACCTCACGACTCCCTTCGCTAATCGCATCACAAAACTTTTTGGTATAGATTACCCCATCATCCAGGCAGGAATGATCTGGGCCAGTGGCTGGCGGCTGGCCAGTGCTGTCAGTAATGCAGGGGGGCTGGGTATTATCGGGAGCGGCTCCATGTATCCTGAGGTATTGAGGGAGCATATTCAAAAATGCAAAGCAGCAACCAGCCGCCCTTTTGGGGTAAATGTGCCCTTGCTTTACCCGGATATTGATAAACACATACAGATCATATTGGAAGAAGGAGTGAAAATTGTTTTTACCTCTGCCGGTAACCCGAAAACATGGAGCAGCGTCTTAAAAGAAAAAGCTGTCACAGTGGTGCATGTGGTCAGCTCTTCCAAATTTGCAAGGAAAGCAGAAGAAGCAGGATGTGATGCAGTGGTGGCAGAAGGTTTTGAAGCAGGGGGGCACAATGGTAGGGAAGAAACAACCACGATGGTATTGATACCGGCAGTGGTGGAAGCTGTGAAAATACCGGTGATTGCTGCAGGGGGAATAGCAACGGGAAGACAAATGCTCGCAGCGATGGTGATGGGAGCCGAAGGAGTGCAAATGGGGAGTGCTTTTGTAGCCAGTGAAGAAGCCTCTTCACATATTGAGTTTAAAAAAGCTGTGGTGAATACGCAAGAGGGAGATACGGTTTTAACGATGAAACAACTCACCCCGGTCCGGCTAATTAAAAATAAATTCTATCAGCAGGTGCAAGAAACTGAAGCGAGGGGAGCAACTGCTGAGGAGTTAAAAACCTTACTGGGAAGGGGAAGGGCTAAAAAAGGAATGTTTGAAGGAAATATGGAAGAAGGTGAACTGGAAATCGGGCAGGTGAGTGCATTGCTGGATCGTATTTTACCTGCGGGGGAGATCGTAAAAAATGTTTGGACAGAATTTAATAAGGCCTTGCTGAATCCGGTTAAAATGCTTTAATTTTAAACCACGGAACATTTCGTATACCATTTAACCAACGATTAAACTATTTATTCATGAAACCTAAAGTCATTCTTCTTGCAGTTGGCCTTTTGGGTTTTGTAGCTGCTAAAGCCAATGGAGACGATCCGGGTGTCGGCACCTGCCAAAAAGGTAAAAAAGACGATTTAAATGGCACGGTAATACATTCAGATTCTAAGAAGCCGCTGAAAGACGTTTCTGTAACGGCCTTTCTTGTATCCAAAAAAGAAAAAATTGTATTGACCAATGAGGAGGGAGGCTTTGCATTTGATGAATTAAAGCCGGGTACCTATAAGTTTGTTTTTGAAAAAGCAGGCTTTAAAAAAGTAACGAAGGAAAAGATCGTGGTGAAAACAGATGAGGCATTCCAGTTGAATATTGAAATGATAGAAAGTGGCAGTTACGACCTGATGCCTTCCCCATTTCACTTCTCTGACTTTTAAGAGTATAAAAAAATATAAGAAAGGGATGCAATTGCATCCCTTTTGTTTTTCATGGCTGGTTACGGCGGTACTTAATCCATATCGATATCAAAATCATCCTCACTTTTCTCGATATTAAATTTTTTATGCTTTTCAAGGAAGCTGCGGTATTTAGTATAAACAGCTGCGTCGGCTTTTTTACCATTAATGGTTAATTCGCCATCCTTGTGTTTGATGGTATAGGAGCCTTTTTTATTGATCAGCCCGTCTTCATGCAGTCCATCTACAAATGTTTTATACTCTTTTATTTCTGCCTTGGCTTTTTCAATTTCCACTTTTGCTTTTTCCATCTCCACTTTCACATTTGCCATTTCTTTTTCGATCTCCGGTTTGATCTTTTGGAGTTCTTCCTGCATTTTCTTCATTTCCACCTCCATTTCCTTGAAGTCTATCTTTTTCACTTGTTCTATTTCTGCTTTGATCTTGTCGAAATCGATCTTTGCAATGGATTCCTGTACTTCTTTCTTGATCTTCTCAAAATCAATTTCTTTCATCGCACTTTCGATCTCTGCTTTGATCCTGGTGAAATCAACTTCTCTCATTGCTTTTTCCACTTCCAGCCTGATCTTTTCACCATCAATTTCTTTTAGTGCTTTGGCTAATTCTTCATGAACATTCTTCATTTCCCTGTCCATGTCCACATTTTCCATTTCTGCCAGCACCTCATCAAGGTCACGGGCTTTTTTGTCAGTATGGATTTTTTTCTTTTTGGGTGTTGTGTCGGTTGGATTGGCCTCTTGCTGGTAAGTACCGGTGGGGTTTTGTTTTCTGTCCCACGATACAAGTGCAACAATCAGCCCAAGAGCCAGCACGGGAAGCCAGATGCGGCGGCTGGTTAAGGTTCCTGCTTTCATACAAGTTGTTTTAAGGTTAAAATGAATCACGAAATACTTCGTATCAAATATACGATTGTATTCGTATTTAGTTACATCCTTTTTATTTTGCAGGAAATTTTAACAAAAAAGCACCTGTGGGGCAGGTGCTTTTGTATAGGAAGTTAGTTACGGGATCAGTTTTTCCGGAATGCCCATTTGATCAGTTCTTTCCAGGTTGGTTTTTTGCCGTACATAAGGATACCTGTACGGTATATTTTACCAGCAAACCAGGTGGTGAAAACGAAGCCGGCAATTAATAACGCCATAGAAAGCCCCAACTGCCACCAGGGAACAGTACCGGGTACGCCATAAGGTATCCTTGCCATCATCACAATTGGCGAGCTGAATGGGATGATGCTGCCCCATACTGCTATAGGCCCGGTAGGATCATTCATCGCCATTGACATCAGGGCGATAGAAAAAATAACAAGCATGGTTACCGGGAAGCTTAATGATTGTGCTTCTCTCATGTCTTCATTAACGGCGCTGCCGATAGCAGCATACAAAGAAGAATAGAAAAAGAAACCACCTAAGAAATAGAAAACAAAGCAGAATAATACAAGCGGAACGTTAATGCTGGAAAACACTTTTTGTACTCCACCTACCATACCGCTTACGGAATCACCCGCCCCGGATGCTTTGGTAACATTATAAACTATAAAAATAAAGGCGATCCAGAGAAAGAACTGGGTGAGTGCAACAAGGCCAATGCCCAGGATCTTACCCAGCATCAGTTGAAATGGTTTTACCGAAGAAACGATCACTTCGGCAATCCGGTTGGTCTTCTCTTCCATCACCCCCATCATTACCTGGGATCCGTAGATCAATAAAATAAAATAAATAAGAAAGCCTGCCACATAGCCAATCGTTCCGGCGATTTTGGAATCGGCATTTTCATCGTTGATATTGACGGGTTTGATGCTCACCTGGCTTGATTCCAGTTGGTTGATGGTGCTGTCGCTGATACCGAGTTTTTCATTTTTAATCTCGCCCCATATATTATTCAGCTTGGATTGCACCGGCATCGCTGTTTCCATTCCCAGTGTTTTGTCGGCCTGGAGCGATATATTTTTTAGGCCGGTTTTCCAATCACTGATAGCGGGAATAACAACAAAGGCATCGAAAGTAGTCGCTCCGAGGTTCGACTTCAGGCTATCCACTTTCATGCTGGTCAGTACCAATACGGAGGAACTGTCTTTACTGTTCGCCCTTGCAATCCTTCCCGCATCAAAATAACCAGATGAGTCAACAACGGCTACGGTTAAGTTTTTCTTTGATTTTTCCCCCAGGTACCCGATGCCGAAAATGAGACCCAGGTAAAGCAGGGGAAATAAGAGTGTACTGATAATAAATGTTTTCTTTCTGACCTTCGTCAGGTATTCTCTTTTTATAATGAGCAGTATCTTGTTCATTGGAATGATTTTAATGGTGGTCCAATCAGTTATTTACCTGTTGAAACTGGCGGGCTGTGGGAGTTCCTTCCACCAGCTTGATGAAAATATCATTGAGCGAGGGCAGGATTTCATTAAAAGAATGGATATCACTTCCCTGTTGCAGCAGGTATTGCAGCACATCATTCGGCTTACTGCCTGCTTTGATCCGCACCACAAAGGCCTGCTCTTTATTACCCACTACTTCAAACGGGCTGTTACCATTCAGTGAACCAGGCAACTGGTCAACACCCACGCTAAACAGGTTTTCCTTAAAGTTTTGTTTTACCTCTTTAACTGTTCCGTCCAGTATCTTTTGCCCTTTGTTCACCAGTACGATCTGGCTGCATATTTCTTCCACCTGCTCCATCCGGTGTGTACTGAAAATAACAGTAGTGCCGCTTTGTGCCAGCTTGTATATTTCCTCTTTGATCAGGTTGCTGTTCACGGGGTCCAGCCCGCTGAATGGTTCGTCGAGGATAATCAGCTTTGGTTCATGCAAAACGGTGGTAACAAACTGTAATTTTTGCTGCATTCCTTTTGAGAGGTCTTCTACTTTCTTATTCCACCAGCTTTCCATTTCAAAACGGATGAACCATTCTTTGATCTTTTTGGTGGCATCTGAACGGGTAAGACCTTTTAACTGGGCGAGATAAAGTGTTTGCTCACCAATCTTCATTTTTTTATACAATCCTCTTTCTTCGGGCATATAGCCGATCCTGCCAATATCGTTTACGGGGTCAAATTTTTTACCATCAAAAATGATCTGGCCTTCATCCGGGTAAAAAATACCGGTGATCATCCTGATCAGGGTGGTTTTCCCGGCCCCATTCGGACCTAATAATCCAAAGATGCTTCCCGGCTCGATTGATAAACTGATATCATCAACTGCCTTTTGAGTAGCAAAGTATTTTTTCAGGTTTTGTAGCTCCAGCAGCGGCATATAGAATGGTTTTGTGTGTCAAATATAGTTTAACCCGGTTTCATCGCCTTTTCATATCGGTGAAAAGCATGATTTGAGGCGTGAACTGCACTAGGTTAAATAATGATAAATCGTTTGCCCGGTTACAATTTTTATCCAACTTCGCAGTTCAATTGAAAATAAAGTATGAAAAACAGGTTGTTCCGGCTGACGTTTTTGTTGGTAGTATTTGTTGTGTTCAGCGGATGGGGTTTCCTCGTGCATCGGACCACGCATCAACTGGCCGTCTATCAATTACCCAGGCCCATGCGGTCGTTCTTTTATTCCAATATGAATTACCTGGTGGAACATTCGGTGAGACCGGATCAGCGGCGTAGCCAGGATTCCTCAGAGGCCTCCAAACATTTTATTGACCTGGAAGCTTTTGGAGATTCTGCTGCCTGGAAAATGCCTTTAACATGGAATGAAGCAGTTAAACGATATACAAAAGACAGCCTGCTGGAATATGGATATGTACCTTACCAGGTTATTGTGACGAAAAACAAACTAACGGAAGCATTTCGTTCCGGGAATAAAGACAGTATTCTCTTCTATGCTGCTGACCTGGGTCATTATGTTGGAGATGCCAATGTTCCGTTGCATACTTCTTTGAATTACGACGGGCAACTGACCAATCAAAAGGGTTTACACAGTTTATGGGAATCGATGATTCCTGAATTGGAGATCGACCAGTATAATTTATACAGTAAACATAAAGCAAAGTATTTATCCGATCCTGAGCAGGCTATATGGGATGCTGTCAGGAAGGCTCATACATTATTACCCGATGTGTTTGGAAAAGAAATAAGTGCCACTAAAGGATTTGTTGATTCCACCAAATTCAGGGTGCAGGTACGCCGTGGCCGTGAATCAAAATCCTTTACAACAGCGTTTGCCAAGGAATACAGTAAGCAATTAGGCAAAACGATCAATGAACAATTATTGTATTCTGCTAAAATGATCGCTGATTTTTGGTACACCGCCTGGGTGGATGCAGGTAAACCCGATCTTTCCCTGCTGTCAACAAAGCCATTCGGCGATAAAGAGAAAGATGATCTCAAAAATGAATTAAAAGCCTGGCGGAATAATGAGTTATTGAAGAAGAAACTACTTATTTCCCGGAAGCAGGTTGCAGAACAGCAGTGATCATATCCACTACCCGTTCACCATCCATGGCGGCACTCACAATGCCCCCTGCATAACCGGCACCTTCCGCACAGGGATAAAGACCTGCAATTTGCGGGTGCTGCAAGGTCTGCGGATCCCTTGGTATCCTGACAGGAGAGGAGGTTCTTGATTCTGTTGCTACCACGACTGCCTCATTGGTGTAATAGCCTTTCATTTTTTTGCCAAAGACCACAAAGGCCTCCTGTAACCTTTTATGTATAAACGAGGGAAGTACTTCTTTCAATGATACAGAATGAATACCCGGCAGATAAGAGCAGTCGGGTAGTTGGGAGGAGATTTTATTTTGGGTGAAATCAACCAATCTCTGTGCCGGGGCAACAAATTTTCCTCCCCCGGCAGTAAATGCCTTTTGTTCTACGGATCGTTGAAATTCCATGGCCGCTAATGCGCCATGCTTTTTGAAAGCCTGGATATCTTTTTCTTCTATGGAAACAACGATGCCACTGTTGGCATAAGGATTATTTCGTTTGGAAGGGCTCCAGCCATTCACAACTAATTCGCCTGGGGATGTAGCAGCGGGTGCAATGATACCGCCGGGGCACATGCAAAAGGAGAAAACACCCTTGCCATCTACCTGTTGCACCAGGCTGTAGGCAGCCGGGGGTAAAAAGCGATCCCTTACCGTGCAATGGTATTGCGAACTGTCTACCAGGCTTTGCGGATGCTCCACTCTTACACCCAACGCAAAGGGTTTTGCTTCGATCAGTATCTTTTTATCATGTAATAACTGAAAAATATCACGGGCAGAATGACCTGTGGCAAGGATAACGGCATCGGCTTCAAAACTGTTCCCATCCGCCGTCTTCACTCCCCTGATCTTATTATTGGATATGATAAGATCAACTACTTTTTTTTCAAATAAAAAGTCAGCACCACAATCCTGCAATTGTTTTCGCATGGCAGTGATGATATGCGGAAGTTTATTTGTGCCAATATGCGGGTGAGCTTCGTATAAGATCTTTTCTTCCGCCCCAAAACGGACAAATAGATTCAGGATACGGTTGATATCACCCCGTTTGGAACTGCGGGTATATAATTTTCCATCGCTGTAGGTGCCGGCACCGCCTTCGCCAAAGCAATAATTACTTTCCGGGTTCACTTCTCCTTCTTTGTTCAGTGCAGCCAGGTCTCTCCTTCGGGACCGTACATCTTTTCCTCTTTCAAGTATGATGGGTTTGATGCCAGATTCCAGCAATTTTAAAGCAGCAAATAAGCCAGCCGGCCCTGCACCTGCAATGATCACTTTTTTGGTGGCTTTTGTGACGTCGTTGAACTTGAATGTTTGTAATTGCCGTTGTTCGTACGGTTCGTTGATATATGCCTGTAATTGGAGGTTCACCCATGCCTGTTTGCTGCGGGCATCGATGGAGCTTTTGAGAATATGATAACCCGAAACTGCTGAGGAGTTAACAGCCTCTGCTTTAGCTATGTATTGCTTAATAAGCAGCTCATTGACCGCTTCTGAAGGAAGCAGTTTGAGGATAATTGTCTTTTGCATTGGGGTCAGGTTTTTATCCTGAAAAAAACTTTTGCGCTGCAAAGATGCAAATAAAAAAAGGCTGACGAAAGTTTGTTTTTAAAAGAGTAAAATCAGTTCTTCGGGATATAAAAATCTTACTACCTTCAGGCATATTGATTAGTATGAGACCAATCCCGATTGCCCTTATTTTATTAGTAGTTATCCAGGTCAGTTCCTGCAAAACTGCCTACCAGCCCCAAAGCATACAATATAAAGATTACCGGATCAATTCATCACAGGCAAAGGATTCTGTTTTGCTGAGTGTGCTGAAGCCGTATAGCGACAGCGTTAATATGAGTATGAATGATGTGGTTGGTATTGCAGAAAAATCATTGGAGAAAAAAACACCGGAAGGCACACTTGGAAACTTTATGGCAGATGCTTTTTTTACAATGGCCAATGAAAGATTCAGGACAAAGGTAGATGTGGCTTTTATGAACTTTGGCGGAATCCGGCTGACACAATTGCCTGCAGGTAATGTAACCCGGGGAAAGATATTTGAACTGATGCCTTTTGATAATGTGTTGCTGCTGCAAAAAATGAAAGGGACAGTGTTGCAGCAATTATTAGATCATATAGCCGGGAGAGGCGGTTGGCCGGTAGCCGGAATAACTATGCAGATAAAAGATAAAAAAGCGGTCAATGTGCTGATCGGGGGTAAGCCACTGGATCCTGAAGCAACCTATACCACCGCCAACTCTGATTTTATAGCTAATGGAGGCGATGATGCGGCGATGTTGCGTACCATACCTCAGATCAATATCGGCTACCTGATGCGGGATGCTCTCTTTGATTATATCAATAAACTGAAAAGCCAGGGAAAGAATATAACTGCGAACGAAGAAAACCGTGTTACCAATGCTCAGTAGAAAAAAATTTATACAGCAAACAGCCCTTTCTGCGGGAGCCATGCTGGCAGGCCCATCTTTACTGGAGGCTGCTGAATACCTGGCTCCACAAAAGCTGACTATCCTTCATACCAATGATGTCCACAGCCGGTTGGAAGCTTTCCCCATGGATGGTGGCCGCAACCAGGGATTAGGAGGTGTGGCAGCAAGGGCCGCACTGATCGAACAGGTACGAAAAGAGGAAGAAAACGTATTATTACTTGACGCAGGAGATATCTTCCAGGGCACTCCTTATTTTAATATCTATAAAGGAGAGCCAGAAATAAAAGCTATGTCTGCCATGCGGTATGATGCCTGCACGATCGGTAACCACGATTTTGATGGCGGGCTGGAAAATTTAGCTACACAGTTACACAATCACGCCAACTTCCCGATGCTGGTCAGTAACTATGATTTTACCGGTACGGCAATGGAGAATAAAACGGTACCTTATAAGATATTTACCAAAGGGAAGCTAAAGATCGGTATGTTAGGTGTGGGGATTGAAATGCAGGGATTGGTTCCTGATAATTTATCAGCGGGTGCTAAATATCTGGATCCTGTTGAAAAGGCGAACGAAGTTGCTGAACGGTTAAAGAAAGAGTTGAAATGTGATATGATCATTTGTTTGTCTCACCTGGGATACCAGTACAGGGGAAGCAATAAAGTGAGTGATGAAAAGCTGGCTAAAGAAACAAACAACATCGACCTGATCATTGGGGGCCATACACATACATTCCTTGATAATCCTGTTACGTTCAAGAATAAAAAGGGAGATGATGTGGTGGTAAACCAGGTGGGCTGGGCCGGTATAATACTGGGCAGATTAGATTTTGAATTTTCCAAATTTTCAGGCAAAAAAATGGCAAATTCCCGGTCTATTTCAGTTACCAAAAAATCAGGGGAATAAAAATTTTTTTTTATAAAAGAAATGTAGATATTCGCCGTCCTGTCCAACTTTTTTTATCGACATTGTGTGAAGAATATTATTGGACATTTCAAAGGACTATAGTTAACACGATATATAAACTGCTAGTTGACAGATGGAGAAAAATGCTGAAAAAGTCTGGACCAATTGCTTAAAGATCATCAAGGATATTGTTGAGTGGCAGCATTACAAAACATGGTTTGAACCTATCACCCCGGTTTCCTTAAAAAATAATGTACTTGTCATACAGGTTCCCAGCCAATTCTTTTTTGAATACCTTGAAGAACATTACGTAAATTTATTAGCGAAGACATTAAAGAGAGAGCTGGGTAAAGAGGCCCGCCTCGAATACCGCATCATGGTGGACAGTGGCAACAGTAAGAACAAGCCTGTTACCATGGATGTAAGCGGACAGGGATTTAAAACTTTTTCAAATAACGAAATGGATTTTCCATTAGTCATAAATAATCCAGTCAAGAATCCGTTCGTTATACCGGGTCTGAAAAAAATGCAGATCGACCCGCAGCTCAACCATATTTATACATTCGATGCATTTATAGAAGGTGACTGCAACCGGGTAGCCCGTCGTGCTGGTAAAACAGTAGCGGAAAAACCAGGTGCAAACTCTTTTAATCCGCTTGTTATATATGGTGGGGTAGGATTGGGCAAAACTCACCTGGCACAGGCCATCGGAAATGAGGTAAAGAGGTCGAATCCCAATAAAGTAGTATTGTATGTGAGTTCTGAGAAATTCATCAACCAGTTCATGGACCACAGCCGGAATAATGCGATCAACGATTTCATTCATTTCTACCAGCTGATCGATGTGCTGATCATTGATGATGTTCAGTTCTTTGCAAAAGCAGAAAAGTCACAGGATGCTTTCTTTGCCATTTTTAACCACCTCCATCAGTCCGGGAAGCAACTGATCCTGACTTCGGACAAACCGCCAAAGGACCTGGAAGGGGTACAGGAAAGATTACTGAGCCGTTTCCGCTGGGGTTTGAGCGCTGATTTGCAGGTGCCTGATTATGACACCCGGATTGAGATACTGGAGCGTAAGATGAAGAATGACGGGTTAGAGATGCCGAAAGAAGTGGTAAAATATATAGCCTACAATATCAATAGCAATGTGCGGGAATTGGAAGGGGCCCTGATTTCACTGTTGGCACAATCTTCGCTGAACAGGAGGGAAATTGACCTTGATTTAGCTAAGAAAGTGTTACGCAACTTCGTCAAATCATCCAGCAAAGAGATCACTATTGAAACCATTCAGCGAATGGTATGTGAATACTTTGACGTGTCTTATGATAAGCTTTTGCAGAAAACCCGCAAAAGGGAGATCGTACAGGCAAGGCAGATCACTATGTATTTGGCAAAAGCTTTCACCAAAAATTCACTGAAGACAATTGGTGAGCATTTTGGTGGAAGAGACCATACCACGGTCATCCATTCCTGCCAGACCGTGAAAGACCTGATGGATACAGATACTGTGTTCAGGGAAAACGTTTTAGAATTGCAACAGAAAGTGCAGTTAGCTGCTATGTAAGATATTTTGGACGGTTTCAATAAATTATTGAACCAGCCCCGTCTCGCTTCTGGCGATGACGGGGTTCTTTTTTTATTGAATTTAAACGGTTAAAGATGCCGGAGGAAAGCAATTAATCTTTATTTTTGCCACCCCTTCGGTAAAAACGGGGTAAAGTTCTTAGGGAGAGGTGCCTGAGTGGCCGAAAGGGCCGGTTTGCTAAACCGTTGTACGAGCTTAAACTTGTACCGAGGGTTCGAATCCCTCCCTCTCCGCAGGAGCCTGCAAAGACCGGCAGGCTTTTATTATGGCCCGGGAAGTAGCGCAGGCCGGTAGCGCACCTGGTTTGGGACCAGGGGGTCGCAGGTTCGAATCCTGTCTTCCCGACAGAACAGGACAAATTGGTTTCATTACTGGTTTGTCCTGTTTCATTTTCACCTGAACTGCTGTTTAGTACTGCAATACAGCGAAATACTTCATTAACTTTTTCTGTTCGAAATGCTTCTTTTTTCCTGTCGTAGATTACGCCATCAGGAAAGATTAGATTTTGGATAATTTCTTTTTGATTGACATCTGCAGAACCCCACAGGGACGGGAGTTTCAGGGAAAATTGCAATGCTTTTTCCAGTGCTTCAGTTGTGTTCGAAATACTTGAACCAGCCTGGTCAATATTTCGGAGGATTTGCGCCTTTTCTTCGGTGAGCTTAGCCTGAAACTTTTGATAAGTTTCGTCAGGCATGGACTTCAGAATGAAGTATTGTTCCTCTATTGTATCTATCTTTTTCTGCACTTCATTCAGGTTATTTTTTAAGAGTTTTTCTTCGTCCACTTTTGCTGTTTCCAGTTTGGCAACTTCGTGTTTCATGGCAAATAAAAAAGGCTGCACCAAGTGTGGGACAATGGCGTACTTTGTAAGATAATTAATGAAATGGGTATTGGCTTTTTCAGCGCTCTTGTTATTGCAGCAACCTTTAGAACGGCATTTATAATACCAGCGGTTCCGGCTCTTTACGATATAGCCGGTATAGGGGCTACTACAATCGGAACATTTCATGAAAACCTTTAGAGGAACGTTTTCATGATGCTTTTGATGAAGGATGCCATATTTACCTTTGGCTTCAGCACGGACATTATTTACTTTTAAAAATAGTTCCTGCGAAACAAGTTTCTCATGTTTACCCACAATCAATTTACCTTCCAGCATTTTATTGGAGATTATACCACAGTAAAAGGGATTGGAGAAGATGGCACTTATTTTTTGCTTATAAATTTTTAGCCCTAATGCTTTAAGACGGCTGAGGATTTCTTCGTTTTTCATGCCTTGTGCTTTCCATTCAAAAGCTCTGCGAAGTTTCTTTCCGGTATCATTCACTATAATCTTTCTTTCCCCTTTGCTTCTTTCGTCACTGAAACCTGTTTTATCATAAACAATATCATAACCCATTGGCGGTTTCACGCACCAGATACCCCGCTGTAATTTTTCTCTGATACCCGCCATTGCCCTTTGTCTTCTTAACTGGTTATCGTATTCGCTAAAAAGGAACTGGATATTCTGTTGGAATACGCCACCTGGGTTGCTGGTATCAATGGGCTGGGTAACCGCAATGATGGTGATGCCATATTTTTCCCGCAAGTCTTTAGCCAGTTTAATCGCACCACCACCGGTACGGGAAAAGCGGTCGAGCAGGTACACGAAAATGTGTGTTACCTTTTTATTCTTGCGGGCATAATCCAGCATACGCTGGAACTCTTTACGCCCATCCGTTTTTGCACTTTCATATACACCACCAAAATATTCCAACAATTCAAAATTTTGACGGGTTGCGTATTCTTCAATGGTTTTACGCTGCCACTCTAAAGAGAGGTTAGTATCAAATTGTTCTTTGCTGGAAACCCTGGTATAAACAATGGCTTTACGTTCACCTGATTTTACAATAGCAAGCGAAGGCTTTTTAGCCCATTTTGAAAATAAATCAATACTTGTATTCATGCGGCTTTTGATTTAGTTCGTTTTGTTGGATTCAAATATACAACTTGTTGATTATCAATTATATCTATTTCTTTCGCCTTAATGATCTGGTGGCAGACAGTACTCAGTTTTTCTAGGGTTTTGATAATATTATTAGCCTCGGTTTCTGAGTAATGTTCACAACCGGGGAAGGAGTGAAGGATTTCGGGGTTTAATGGAATGATACAGGGGTTTATATCAACCGCACAAACGCCCAGCTTGTTTTGCTTAGTTTTCATTGGATATGGATTTATTAATTGAAAAATCCGGTTGAGAGGAACCGGATTTTTATGATTGTTAGTCGTTAAAAATATCTATTTCCCCTCCCTGATTAAACCTTCCCATTTGCACAGCCTTTCCTTTCTCCGGCACTTCAATCACCACATCCACATCATGCTGGAAACTTTGAGAGCCTTTAAAATTCCCAAATTTTGTAGATTGAAAAATGTAAATGAAAGATTTGGTTGGGTTAAAGGCTTTCAGCCGGTTCAGGTCTTCAGGTAATAAGCCAAGCCGGTTTACGCTATCCAGGAAAATAAAATCATAAGGGGATAAGCCTTCCGGCAATACAGCCGCAACAAATAAATTCGGGTGTGCCACATCTTTATCATTCAGTTTCTTTTGCAATGTCATATCCAACCCTTCTTCTTTTGCCACATACAGCACTTTTCCATGATTCCTTGCCAGGTAACCGGCGAAGTCAATGCAGAGATATGACTTACCCATTTTGGGTTTGCCAAATACCATTGCGGTAAAGTTGGAGGATGGGTCGCCGATGAGGTCAAACCATTTCCCTTTAAGACCGATGGTTTCAAATTGCATATTGGCAAAATCCATGCTGTTCATAATGGCCGGCATTTCTTCAAAACCGTTTAACGGATTGCAGGCACAGCCCAAAACTCCTTCAATACCATTAAGCTCTCTTTGCTCTATGAGTAATGTCTTTTGCTTTTTATCACTAATAAATTCCCGCAGGTTTTTATATGCCTGCTGCAAAGGGGCTTCATACATATCACCCTTCCTCACTTTTCGCTTTTTAGCCGCTGTTTCCATTTGTTTTACCAGTTTAATGGCTTTTTCTTTCATCCCGGCTTTACCATTCAGGTTGATGTACTTCTTCAATAACTGTATAGAAGGATATATTTTTTCTCCACCTAATAAATCAGTAAACTCTTTTAATGTTTTCGCATTTACTTCCAGCTTTATTTTAGCCTTCATGGTATTGAAAGTCTTAACAAGACTATCCTGGATATATTTTACCTGCACGGCATACGGAGAAGTTTTACGGATGCGTTTTTCCAAAATTGCTTTTTGAAGGCCGTTGATAAAGCGGAGTAAATCATCCTTTGTTTTTGTCTTGCCATTCAGGTTTACAAAGCGGCGGATAAACCGAAGCTCTTCTGGAATCCTTTCCACCAACTGCGGACCATCTTCAGCAGGCATATCTTCATCACTTTTTTTAGACTTGGTAGGCTTTGTAATACCTTGCCTCCGCATAGTTTCTTTGATGACTTCATCATGCTGTTTTCTTTCGCCCTCTTTCTTCGCCTGTTTCTTTTGGGCTTTTGAAGTATTGCTGACAAACTCGTTCAGTTTTGCCAGGTACATATCCACCGTTTTCTTAATCGGCTCACTGGAATGATACGACACCCAGCTTGACCCATTACTGGTTGCCTTTAAAATAAATTCATGGCCTTTTCTTAATGCTTCCGGTAATGATTTTAAATCTAATGAATTGACCTTATTAAAGTAGTTATCTATTGTTATCATAGGATGGATTGTTTTTATGCTGCTAATAATTCAAGTTCAAGTGCCAGGGCTTCTGCTTCCAGTTCAAGGATGGCTACATTGTCCGGAAGTTCTTCTTCCTCATCATCGGGCGGTAGTTTTATTTTTTTCCGGTTGCTGTATCTTCCTGTATCAGACTTGATATTTTTTAGGTCAGATGAATGAATAGTTATAGAACATCCATGAGTAGTCTGTAAAATCTCCAGCAGTTTATCAATATTCTTCTCTGGCAACATGGCCACCATTTTGTCAGATACTTTTTCAAAATTGGTTTTCTCCACCAGCTCAAGGATATTCTTATCTAAATAAATATCGCCGCCCCTTGCCCTGGACGCTGATATTATCAGTTTGAAGTGATTACCTGTCCTGAAAAATGATAAGCCATTATTGGTAATGATTTGAGAGTTCTGCACCAATGATTTTACAATCGGTGCAGCTTTCAGTATTGGCACTACTACTTTATCCTGCACCTGTTCACCAGAGTTCCAGTTCTCCGGCATCAGGATTCCCTTTTTGGTTTCTTGCTTAATTGTTGTATAACTTACCAACTTGCCCTTAAAATCAGAAAAGGCTTGCAGCAGGTTACCGGTGATGATGTGGCGGATACGTCGGTCAGTGTTGTTTTCCTTAGTGTATTTCTCCCACTCATGCAGTAAAACATTCATGCTGGGCTGAGATATATCTGCACTTGCACCAATGATTGTCATTATATCTTCTGAGTAAGATGCCGGGATGGCCAGGTATTTAGAACTGTTGGCAATAGCAATACGCAGTTTGATTGCTGAAGGAGCATAAGGGTTCTTCTTTTTCTTATCAATTACAAATCCTAAAAACACGGCTGGCACCAACTCATTACCGCCATTGTAAGTTTCAATGGGATAACGGATATTACGGCTGATATAGAAAAACCGGAAGGCTTTTTCTATATACTGCTTTCGGTTATCAAAGGTCTTTTTGAGATTTTGTAATTGCAGTTCTTTTGCGCCAGTCAATTCTTTTTCTCTTTCTGCGACAGCCTGCCGCCATGCTCCCTCGCCCTGCTTTTCCAATATCTTCTGAATCTTCTTTTCACCGGGGACATTTTTTATCAGCTCATCATACTTGGCTTCGGTTTCAGCTTCTTCCTCTTTCAATCTTTCCGCCACAGATGCTTCATAATCTTCCACCAGTTTATCCTGTAGTTTATGAGGGTCATTACCTTTTAATGATTCATTGATAAGATTTTCCAGTTCTGTTTTGGAAAAAGGCTTTTTCAACACATTGGCACGGACGGTCTCCAGCGTACTGTCATCGCCAAAGGCGCTGTCACTGCCTTTGCCCATTTTTATTACCTTAGAAGAAACCGTTTCAGCTTCCAGGTTCATGGCTTCCACTTCCAAATCATAATCACCGGTTTGTTTCAGGTACTCTACATAATCATTATAGCGTTCCGCAATCTCATTATAAAAATCCTGCTGCATTTTAGTAGATAAAACAGCTACCCGGCCAGAAACTTTATGTGCCGCATCTTCCAATGTTTGCGATTCACTACTGCCGCTATCAGCCTTGGAATCTTTCAAATGCAATGGGTCGTCCAGTAATTCATTTACATCCTTATTCTCCATTAGGTAGTCCTTCACAATCTTGTCGCCGTATTTATTTAAGAAATCTGGCACATCTAAAATCTTCGTGGATTGCTTTTGATTGGAGGTAGTGTTTGCATCTAATGACTTCAGTTTTTTCTGTAACATCATCATCAACCTTTTTTCAGCCGGGATGGCGGACGTTACATAGTCATAAATCGGTTTTAAGATTTGCCCGGTTCGGTTGACGCGGCCTCTTTTTTGCACTTCCGTATTAATGTCCAGCTCTGCCTGCAGCACAATCATTACCCTTTGCTTTACCTGCTCTTTGGAAACTTTAGCCGTAGGTATGGCATGTGCAGATGCGCCGGTACTGCCGGACTGGTTAATCATCAGCACATCCACTTCATTATTATTGAACTGCCGGAAAGCATCATTGGTATTGATACGTTTTCTTGCCAGTATCAAAGCCTTACTGCCCTTCCAGTTGAGTTGCAGTTCATACTTACGGCCTGTTACTTCGGCGACACTGTAGCCGGCGTCTTTTATTTTCTTGATGATAATATCAATCGGGGAAATAGTAATACCCGTTGAGACGTTATTTATCTTTCCCAGTATTCGGTGGTATTCGGTTTGAGCTTCCGGCGGCAGTTCACTTAATTCAAATTTTTTGTGAATAGCATTGCCGTCCACATCTTTTTCGGAATAACGTAAAATACCATCTAACCCTCTTTTAAGAACTTCACTAAAATCAGCATTGATAGTATCGCCATCACCAACCGGAACGCCCTGTTCATTTTCCATTGATTCAATAAAGCTGCCCATTGTAGAAGCGAAGGCAATCACCGGCTTTTTTCCCTCCTTTAATCTTTTAATTGCCTGGTCAGCGACTGCTTCCGCCTTTAAAGAAAAAAGCATCTGGTTAATTACCTGGAACACTTTGGAAAAATAAGGTTGATTATCAACGCCAGCTTGTGAAGTACCTTCACGCAGTGCAACTTCTTTGCCTTCAGCTACTGCAATTTTATCCAGTTCCTCTACCTGTGCATCCACGAAGTTTGTTTGGAAGGCAATAATATCACGGAGTATATCAGTAATGTTATCTGCAATGGCACGGTGTTCTTCTGACTTAGTATCTAAAGACAAATAATTTACTTCCACTCCTTCAAAACTTCTTTCCCTGCGCACCATTTGTCCCTCAGCAACCAATTGTGAGGATAACACTTCCTGCAATGCCACGCCGCCTCTTGTAATAGCTTCCACCAAATCATCCCTGCTCATATTGCAATCGGCAATGGAAGTTTTCATAGCATAGATGGGCATGTTGTCGGGTCGCTTCGCAAATGTGGCTGACAGGAATACAACACCTTTGGTTTTTGAAACAACACCTTGCAGAAATTCACCCGTATTGGATGAGCCACTGGAATTATGTGCTTCATCCATGATAAAAATATTATCATCAGCAATAGCCCGGAGAAAGTTTGGTTTTTCGGGTTTCTTTTCTGGAGAATTAAACTGCGAATAGGTAGCCAGTACAAAATCATATTGCGCAGATACGGTTCTCGAACTGATAATACTTTGCTGCTCGGTGGGAGACGGTGCCTGGTATATAACTTCACCATCCTCATCTTTTATATCTGTCTTGGATTCCTTGCTGTTTACAATCAGTGGCTTTAAATGTCCTGAACCAATGGCTGATAAATCACGGTAAATGTCAGAGAACAGGTTTGCTTTTTCTGTAAGAAATACCGGCTTGACACCCTGGTTCACTGCATAGCGTATCATAGCAGCAGCAACCCGTCCTTTCCCAATACCCGTCTGGTCGCCGATAATCATGCCCTGGCTTCTTGCTTCAATATTATAAATAGTCATTGCCACCGCATCAATCTGTTCAGCAGATAAAACTTTACACAGCGCAGCTTTATTAGGATATTTTAAGCGGTGGCGAACAAAGTTGTCAATATCTCCGCCAACTTCTTCTTTTATACTTAGTACAGCCTGTCTTGTTTCAAAAGCCATACTGTCGGGCACTTGTGTATTTAATACGACACAACTTTCGGATGCTGGTTCGTAAGGCGCTCCGAGAGCCTCCCCCAACCCCTCCGAAGGAGGGGCTTTAAACAGCTTCATTAAATTCTGTGCTTCCTGTTCTAATGAAGAAATATTTTTTTTCATAGGTTCTGTTTTTATTCCTTCTCCTTTGGAGAGGGTAAGGGAGAGGCTTTCCATCACTCTTTGAAAAAGCTCATCAAAGGCTTTTACTTCATTCTCTTTATCGGGATTGTAAACAGGTGCTGCACCAGATGCTGTTTGTTTTCTGCCATTAATCAAAATCAGGCGGACATCAAAAGATGTTCCCTGTCTTGAATAAAGTTTTGCGCCATCAATATTGATTACATCAGCCACATGATAGCGACTGTATAGGTAGTTAAAGAAAATCCTGTTTTTACCTGCTGTGATTCTGCCTTTGTCATCCCAGGTAGTATGGCCACCAATGATGATGGCTGCCTTACCAGTATCAACCATGCAGTCTAAGGCCCTTAAAGCCATCACATGCTCTAAGGGTTTAATCGGAAAAGTATCAAACATAACTTCCGTTTCCATTTTGCCAAATGGTGGGTTTGTCATTACTGCCATAAATGTGCGTTGCACATCAAAGAAAGGTTTTGTGGCATCTCTTTGCCAGACGTTTGCAAAACCTTGCGTTTTCAGGTTGCGGTTACGAAAACTATCCAGTTCATTTACATATACTCTTTCAGGTTTGGCAGCAATAGTCAATAAGCCATTGCCTGCTGATGGTTCAAAAGCAAAGCCTCCATTGAACTGAAGTTTATCAATCTCACAAAACACACCTGCTAAATAACCAATGGGCGCAGGTGTAGAATATTGCTGCAGTAAAATACTTTGTGAAGTGCGGTGTGATAGATTTACCTGGCTTTGATAGAGTTCAACTATCTGGTCAAATCTTTGCTTCACTGTCCCCCCGCTATGCCCCAGCAATCTTGCCCGGTTTACAATGGCAAGCTCTGTCAGTTCTTTTACGTCATTTTTATCAATGATACCAAATGAAGCAGCCAGCTTTTCTACGGATATTTTATTGTGTGACTTCTTAGTAGCTAAATCAAATTCAATCGCAGCAACAAACTGTTCCTCTTTATTATTTAAGCCATCCAATCCTAATAAACCATCATCGGCAAAAGAATAATAACTGTCCCTTGTTACAATCACATGGTCAAGCAACCGCACTTCCATCATGGCAGCACTTTCTTTAATCTTTGCTGTTAATTGTTCATCTGCTCTTGAAGGTTTTAGGTTGCCGGACGGATGATTATGTGCAATTACCATTGACACTGCTAAACTTTTTAAAGCAGTGGCAAGAATAATGCGAATGTCGGCTACTGTTGCATTAATAGCCCCTTTAGAGTGTTTATAATAACCGATGATTTCATTTGCCTGGTTGAGATAAAGAACGATGAACTGTTCCTGCAATTCTACTTCACCTTCATTGAAAGTATTTCTGATAAAATCAGCCGCATCTTTTGATGAAGTGATTTTACCAAAATCTTTCTGCCTGCTCCTTGTATAAGAAACAGCTAACTCCGGAACATTAACTTCCGGAGTTTCGCCAAGCACAATTTCAGGTATGGTTTGGTATTTCATGGTTTCTTAATGGATGGTTATTCCCTGATAATACCGATACCGGAGTAGTCCAGCATGTAGCGATTTTCCCAAACATTATCATAGTTTTCATTTCCGTCAGCCCACTCATACACAATAATATCATTGGCTCTTGTAACACGCTGGATTGCCCAAACTGGCGCATCAATGGCAGAGCCGATGGCAGCATATCCGTAATAAACCACATTAGGTGTGGATTCATCTATGCGGACAGGCTGCTTAATACCCCCACCTCCGCCGGTATTCATAATTCCTTTCAGGTCGTTCAGCGCACCAAGGATACCGTTCAAAATACCTATTTCGGTGTCCTGTTTTATTTCAGTTGCCCCACCTGCCACATTGCTTAACAGCATGGCGTTAATAGCATCTCTTAACTGGCCTGCATCAGCCAGACCTGCCGGAGTTGTTACATCAGCGAACCTGACATAAATGTTTTTCAATGCCCCTTCACCAATGTCCAGCCGTATCACATCATTACGGATGGTTTCAATAGTCTTAATTTGAATTTTGCTTACCAGGATTACACTGCCTCCGTTTACAATTTTCAGTGAAGGCCCGTTGTTATATATTTCTATTGGCATCTGAATTATTTTTATTGTCCGAACTGTTCTTTTTTATAGCCTCTGCTATACCTTCTCCAAGAAGGGAACCGATAAAACCGCCCACCATCACATAGGCCACTGAGTCTTTATCCGCTTCCTTTGCATAGAGGTAGGATAAAAGGGATGTAACAAATGTGGCAGTAGCTACAATTGTCTTTTCTTTCGCAGCCATGTAAACATTTTGGATTAGTGAATAAGTTGGGAGGCAGCAAACCCGGATATAATAAGCAGCCCCAGGTTTTTTAATTTGCTGCCGAGCCGTTGTCGTTTATATTTTTTCTTGTAGAATTTTGCCTGTTGCTCCAGCAGTTTCTGCTGTTCGATGCTCTGCTCAAATGATTTGTTCAGTTGCTGGTACAGCGAATCTTTCAGCAGGATAACAGAATCTTTTTGCAGAAGCTGCTCATGCAGATTGTCTGTGATTGCGGTTTGTATGCTGTCCTGTAGATTTGTTTCGGTAATTAGTTCTTCAACCCTGTTTTGCAGCGAATCACACCCGGTAATAAAGCTGGCTGTATCAAGCACCTCTTTATAAACTCTCTGCCTGTCAATTAAATCATATACCTGTGTTTGCAACTCAATGTTTTTTCTTTTGGTTTTATCCAATGCGTTTTTTGTTTTTTTAAGGGATTCGTTCAGGGCTTGTGTACGCTGCTGGACAGAATCTATCTTTTGCAGGTACTTTGCTTCTGTATCCTGTGCTTTCTTTTCCAGTTCTGAAGCCTTGCTGTCAGCAATCTTAACCGGAGGATAAACATCGGGGCAGTTTCGGTGAAAGAACTGGCAAAAGGAAAAGCCGATAACGGCACCAATTAAAAGGGTAAGTATTGTTTTTAAGTTTTTCATATCAGATTGTAGGATTGTTATTGTCAATATTTGATTTGCGTTCAATAGAGTAACCAAAGCAACCGGCACCAATCAGGCTTGCAAAAGAGTAAAACATAAATTCAGGAACAGCTTTATTGAAAAACTGCTGTGCTATCCAGCTTGCTATCAGTGCCAGGAGAAGCAATGCGATTGCCAGTTCCCTTAAACTGTAGCAGCCGTTTTTATCTTTAAATAATTCTGCTATAAACTTTCTCATTACGGGTCTTTTACAAGCTGATAAGTAGCGAAGCCCAGGGCTGTGGCAATACCCAGCCCCACCAGGTCAAACATTAATTTTTTTTTGCTTCACGGACTAAAGCCCTCTCATCAATCAGTGTGTAGGTAAAATCATTACCATAAAGCTGTTTATGGCGCTGCGCCAACTGCATCATCAGGTTGAAGTCATTGATATTGGCAAACACCTGGCAACCGGCGGAATGCTTCTCCACAAACTTTGTTGTACCGTTAATGGATGCCCGGTGAATATTGATACCGAATATGCCGGTCTGTTCTTTGCCATTATTAAAGTCAAGTATAGCATCACGGTCATAATCCCGGATTACAGTCAAAGGCCTTTTCTGCGTAAGGGCTAAGTATTTGCCCCGGTGCATACCGATACCGTGTGAGCCGATATACTGTCCCTGCTTCAATATAGCCGTACCCTGGGGGTTCATCAGGTTACGCAGCCAGAACGTGCCAGGGTCAGTTGTTGCCGGGCAGCGGTGGTGCTGCCAGTCACCGGATGAGTTTTTATAAAAGATATTGAGGGTGTCGTCAAAACTATTAGGCACGGTGCTGTTGGCACGAATGCCCACAATATTGAGTTCAAAAGGGCGGCTGTAAATTTTATAGCCTCTTTCAGTCATGGTTTTTAATATAGATTGTAACATAGGGTTGGATTTAAAATGGATTAATTGGTTAACTGGCTTTGGAAAGGTTAAGGTCTGGCTCATAATTTTTTATCCATTCCTTCACACTGAAGCCAGGTGAGATGGAACCCGGTTCCAGTTCATCATGCCCCACAATAGCAGCACCTGGATATTTAATGGAGAGTGCCACAATTTTATTAAAGAGGGCTTCTTCCTGGTTGGGTGTTTTGGTGTCGCCAAGTGTACCGGTTTTATTTCTGCCGCCTGCATAGGCGATATGGATGGCTTCATTATCCACCTTCTCCACATTCTTTATGATAGCGGTATCGCCATGTACTTTTTTTATTTCGCCGGTTCTTTCCACCACATAATGATAGTGGCCATAGAACTGGGAAACCTTTGGGTCAAATGTTGCGGTACTGTGTACAACGATGTAGCGGATATGTCTTTTCATAAATTGAGTTTTATAGTTGTGTTACTGATTTTGTTTGCACTAAAAAATGCTTGCCGTTGTTTTCAAAGAGAGTGTAGTCAAGCCGTTTGGTTACTTCATTGCCGAGTACCATTTTAGCGGGAACTTTTATTGCCTGGTTAGCATTCACCCAAACAGTTGCGGGTTCAATGGTTACGATACTCACCCCGTCAAATCCGTCTAAACTCCATTTCTTGCCATCAAACTGCAGCCCCATCCGCAGGAACTCAAAACGGATAGTCTGCTTCTGGTCTTCTTTGCTGAATGTATTGAGCAGTGCATTAACAAGTGTCTGCCGAACTCCGCCGCCAATACGGTAGTTTTTAAATTCACCGCTTACTTCTTTATAATCATCTTTTGATTTAAGCCGCTTGAGTAACTGAATGGTCTGGTTAAAATCTTTTTTGGTTGCTGCTGCAATAAATTGTTGAGCGAGACTGCCGCTTCCATTTCCACTGCTTATTTTCTGTCCCTGCATCAGTACATTGTAGGTGCTCTGTTCAATCGTTGCAGGAAGTTTCAGTTTCTTTAGTGCAGCGGACATTTCTGGTCCAAAATCACCGTCAGCGCCATAGCGGGGCAATATTTGTTTACCATGTTTTGCAATCAATACTTCCTGTAATGCCCTTACCTTTTCACCCTTGCTTCCCCGCTTGAGTGGAAAACCGTCCTTGCTCACCGGTGGTACTTCCAGGAAAGGGTTATCATAAATTACTTGCGGCTTTGGTCTTGGTTTAATTTTGGGTTTTATCGCCGGGGTATAAGCAGGTGTATCAACATAAACCGGTTTAATATCCTCCGGTTCTTTCTTTTTGAATGATACATCGGGCTCATCGCTGTTCTTCCCTTTTTTCTTTTTGTAATACTGCCAGCCAAAATAACCCAGGATACCTGCTGCTCCCACCGCCAGGGTCGTAATCACAATCCGCTTCCTTTTCTGCTTTTTATTGTGTTGATTCGTTTTCATAGTTTACATCTTCGGTTTTTTGGTAAGGATGCCCATCATATCAGCATACTCAAACACAGTGAGTTCATCTTTTAAGTCGGCCATCAGGTCATCATTATACTCCTTTTTGTATGCTGCCGCCACTTGTGCAAATGCCGACTGTGTAGGTATTTCCTGGAACACTGCTTTTATTGCATCTTCATCCGTTCCATACGGCAAAAATCCCCAGGTGTTCTCATTAAACGCCGACCTTAACCTTTTTGCCCAGGATAGTATCTGTTCACTGGTCAGTTTGGGCTGCTGCAATGTTTTTCCTCTTTCCGGTTTTACCGAAAGGATAGCCAGCATCTCATTGTACTCAGCGGATGTCAGTTCATCCTGCATGTCCTTCATCAGACTTCTTGCATACAGTTTTTGATAGGAATTAATAACTTTTCTGAAATACTCCTTGCTTGGTATTGCCCTTAACACTTTGCGAATAGCTTCTTCGTCAGTTCCCCAGCCAAACCACATATCATTGTCAAAAGCCATTTTCAGTTGTTTGGCATAAGTCGCTTCATTACCTTCCTCATAAGTTTTCTTTTCTTCCGAATAGGACTTAGCCCGGCGTACCAGCTTTCTGCCAATAAAGAAACTCCCACCCAGCACAATCACGCCGAGTATGCCATACTTGATTTTTTCCTCAAGGGTAAATTCGTCCTGTTGGTGGATGGGAGTTTCCTGGTTCATAGGATATTGGATTTCTTATTCCCCCTTTAGGGGGTTAGGGGGCTTAAACGCCGAGATACTTTTTTGCCAAAGCTGTTTTTATCGGGTCATTCATAATGGTATGTGCCAGCTTAGTCAATTCTTTCTGACTGAGTTTTGAAGCCAATGTTATGAGTGCTGTCATCTTTGCATCGGCCTCTGCTTCTGTTTTGGCTTCAATGGAAATGTCGTACTGATATTTTTTCATAGTTATTAAGTTTTTGCGTTAAGTAAATCCGCCACAGGCTCCACCTGTGACGGGTCGACCATCAGTTGATTGAGTATGCCAATCACCGCAACCATTTGTGGTTCATCAAAGCAGTTCTGTAGTTGCTTTAAGGTGGCAATGTATTGCTGTTCTTCTTCTGTTACTGCTGCGGTATCAGTTTTCTTTTGAAAACTGACTTCACCTTGTGGTTGCGGAGTATCTAATTGTTTTTGTTCCTTATTACCGATACCTGATAAACCTAAACCGCTTAACACATCAGCATTCTTTTCAGCCAACCTGCCCAGCACGGCAGAACCGAGTTCTACCAGGTCAATATTTTTTAATTTGTGCTTATCGTTAGCAGACAACTCCAATTTTTCTTCCAGTTCATCAATATATTCTTCCGCTTCTTCCAGCTTTTGTTTGGTCTCCGTCAGTTCCTCCTGCATCCGTTTCACTTCATGTTCTTTATCCCTTGCAGTCAGTTTTTCCTGGATGATGTTTTCTATATCACCGAGGCCGTTCAATCCTTTGTCCTGTTTATGCTGTTTTACATAAAAACAATACTGGTCATTGCGTGGTGATAGGTTAGAGTTATAAATAACAATTCGGATTTTTTCCGTATCATCATTCATGTAATACTCATAGTTTTCAAAATCTTTCGGGTCTTCCGTTTTGGGAACAACTTTCAGGCTGTCCACAAAAACTTCGTAAGGTTTGGCATGTCCTTTTGCTGTCATGTCTTCCAGGTAATGCCGCAGCTTATCAATTTTCAGTTGGTCGTAATTATCGTGTGTTATGGGCATGGTTTGTTTTCGTTTGGTATTACCTGAATAAATCTTGCATGTTGGGTAATGACGGTATAGTTTCTTATCCGTATCTCTCCCCGGTGTTCATAATGCAGTTCATTTACATTTTCGGTTGTAACATCAAATACGCCGCTATCACTTCTTACAGCAATGCTCTCTGATGGTTCAATCAGGATAAACAACTGGCTTCCGGCATGTATTTTCAGCTTTGCTTTTGAAGACAATACAAAATGCCTGAACTGGATGCTGTAATCATCCCCGTAACCAAGCTCCCTCATCCGCCTTGCTATATATTCCAGTGCCAGGTTAATTGTCATTGCTGCTGATTTGTCTTTCTTTCAATCCAGATATAGAGCATTATTTTATAGCTGACATCCATATAAAAATATTCACCAATGGCATCTTTATATTGCCCGTTGATAAAAGCACAGCCACAAATGTTCAAAGGGTCTTCTTCCCGTTTTGCTCCGTGTGTCCAGTGAGTGAAATAATCAAAGCTGTTGCCATCTGGTTGCTCATCCAGTTTTCTTAAGGGGGTTCTTTCTTCTGAAACTACCGGTGGAGGAACAATTTTCATTTCACCAGCACTGATATTAATGTCCCTTTCAAACACCTCCTTTGAATAAAATACATCTGGTTTTCCGTTTGCCCGAAGTTTAACCACACCCATCAGGTTATTTCTTCGCATCAGCATTGATTGCTCGGATGCCGGTATAACATAACCCGGTACATTCAGCAGGTACAAGCCTGTTTCAATACCAATGATTCTATGCGTATCCCTGGGCAGTTTTACCTGGAAGAAGTTTTGCTGACCTCTCTTGCTGATACTTATTGGTTGTATGATAACCTGCTCCTTCATCATTGCAACACACATTCTACATACAGTGAAACACGGTAAGGAGTAAACAGGGCACGGCTATCATTGCTGTCTTTGTATTCTACTTTGATAGCACCGTTGCCTGCTGGCTGATTGCCTAAATCATAGTAGCGGTTGTTGGGTGAAACATTGATACCGGACAAAAGCAACTTGCTCTCATAGTTCTCAGGGAAAATCTCCTCTTTGTTGATTTCTACCTTTTGTGAACCCCTGTAGTACAGCAAATCATCTTTATCAGATGTAAACAATATGCCTTTTACGGCTGTAATGTTTTTATCCAGTTCAAATGTTTTGCTGAATGTTTTACCAGCTTCGGTTACAGCAATGTCAAATCGTTTCTTTACAGTTTGCATAGGGTACGGATTAGTACGGATTATTCAGATTCCTTTTTTAAAAATCAGCTACTACCGGCGGAGAGTTATTACCCATCCCTCTCCGCCGTTTTAACTTTCAGCTTTCGCCTCAAGTTAGTAGTAACTGAAACTCTTAATTACTTTTACGGAGTGGTAATCGTTCCGTGCATGGCCGCATAGATATAGGTGTTCTGCGGTATGCCCTCCATTGTGCCGAGTTCCACTGTCATTTCAATCAGCACATCATCGTGGATGAGGCGTGGATTGGCCAGTTTGTAATAACCCAGCGGTACATTGCGGTTGCTGCCTGTTTTAAAAACAGCATTGCTGGTTTCCGGTACAATTTGTTTCTTGTTGCTTTTCAGGTTGAACTCACCATTTGCAATGGCAGGAAATTCTTCCAGCCCTTTGTAATTAGTGGCAATCACTTTGTCTTTGCTTGCATCGGCAGATGTACCGGCCAGCAGGATAATGCCGCTTGCCAGGAATGCCTGGTTCTTGGGCAATTTGGAATTGCTGATATTACGCAAACCGATTTCTTTATCATCCTGCGTTTCAAACAGCTTGATTGTTTTGGAAGTAACCGGCTTGATGGAATAGATTATACTATCCGCTAAACGCAGGTCGCCTTTTACCAATGCTTCTTTGATATGCACCGGCAGTTCGCCGAAGAATTTTTCCATTTCCGCCCTTGAGCCTTTGCTGGGCGAGCCGGTGTTGGATAATTTGGAAACCATACGCAAACGCTGCACAGGGTTCATCTTACGCAATGCGCCGAGCAGTTCGCCGTCATCTACACCTTCCAGTCCGAGTAATGCGCCCTGGTTATTGTATTCTTCAATACCTTCTAAGAGTCCTAACATAAAATTTGAGTTTACCCCCTAACCCCTGAAGGGGAGTTAGGCGTGATTATTAAATAATTGTTTGTTTAAGTGTTTTTGTTTTACCCCTCTTTAGGGGCGGGGTTAATACAACCTTTCTTCCCACTGGTCATCTTCCTCCATTTCAGGAAGTGCTGCGCCTGTCATTTGCTGAAACTGCATACCGCTTTCTATAAGCTGGTTCTCTATGCTCTCCAAAGCATTCAATCCACCACTCAGGTCATTGTTGTAATTGAAGTATTGCAGTTCACCTATACCGTTGGTTGCTGCTGCGGCTGATTTTTGTTTGATGATTTTGTCTAAGTAGAGCTTTTCAGAAAAGTTTTCTTTGTAAGCCATCAGCCTTTCTTTTACGCCATCCAAACCTTCCAGGCCATTAACGGCTTTGCTTTTCTGAAAACCATTGGCTGCCATCATTCCTATGCCCAGCAAGGTGAGCAAACGGTTTTGCGTGTAGTGACCGGTTCCGGTTGTTACCAAACCAATGGCCAGTGATGGCCTTCCGATAGCAGAGCCTATCAGCCCGCCGCCGAGTACGGCTACCAGTAAATCCTTGCCGGTTTCCAGTACCGTGTTTTTTACATTGCCTTTGGTAGGCAATTCTTCATTCATGCCTTTCAGGAAATTTTTCTTCCGGGCATTTTTCTTGTATGAGTTTTTCGCTTTAGCCATATTGAATTTTGTTTTAAAAGTGTACGGATTGAATCAGAGCAGGGCTACTGATTTTTTCTTTTGTTGTTTGGATTTATTTCGTTTGTGGTTCTTTCGTTTTTTGTAATTGGGTGCGCCTGATAAACCACCACCTTGTGGTGAGGATTTGTTTTGTGTTTTACCGCCTTTCATCATGGCATAGCCAATCCCGATAATGGTTAAGCCTCCCACACCAATAGCAACCGGCTTCAGCCATTTCTTATTCTTTTCCCAAAAACCAGGATTGTCATTGTTGTTGCCAGGATTATCCGTGTTTTGGTTTGTTGTTACATTAGCCTCAGATGTATTGACAGGGACTGTTTCTGATTTAGTCTCCACCATTTGTTGCTCAGTGTTAAACTTTACAACTTCAGTATTACCGGATTCGGACCCTGGTGTTGCTGTTTTCACAATTACTCCCGGAGTTTCTGAATTTTCTTTTACTGTAACCGTTGGTACTATTCCCGGTGTGGCAGTGGTTGGAACTGGCACTGGATTTTCTTTATCTGCCTGTTCATTTTTTGTTTCGTCAAAATCTTCAGATCCTTTTGTTTTCTTCTGAAAAATATTGCCCACATCTTTCAGCATGGCAACAATACCTGCTATCACACCCGCTGCCGCCGCTATGGTGCTCATGGTAATGGGTTCACCGAGTTCACCAAATCCTTCCATGCCATTTACATTTTCATTATAGTAAATCTCAGTACCTAACAGTTCGCTTATGGGTGTGTAAGCATTCATGTATTCCACACCTTCCAGTTCAATCATGCCAAATCCATCCAGCCCATTCACTGCTTTGTCTTTGTTGCCCTTTCCACCGAGGATGGCTTTCTTTAGATTTTTCGGATTGCCGCCTGCACCGAAAAATATCTTTTCTAATTTCTGTCTTGCTGCAATCAGCTTTTGAAATTTTACCGGGTCAATACTTTTTGCCGATGCCTGCTGTGGTGAAAGGTAACTCCAGCGAAGACGGCCTGCTGCATTGCGGATATTCAGTTTCATGCTGGCAAGAATGCCATTACGCAGCAGCACCGTAGCAGGGTTAGCCTTATTCACCACATTCAGCATCTTGCCCAGGAACTTTTTCTTCTTGGGTTTTGGATTTCCGGCAGTTACGGGAGTTGGAGTTTCCACAGGATTGAGGTTGCTCCCTTTGGTAAGCAGCGCCGCTTTCTTTTTCATAAACGGCATTGACTTTTTAACCGGTACTGGTGATTTGGCTTTCAATGGTGAGGGCTTTTTACCACCACCCATTTTACGCTGGATAAGTTTGCCCAGCTCGGCCATGCCATCACCGGCACCATTTATTTCAAAACCATCATCAAAGCCACTGAGATATTGTAAATCCATAGGATAATCTTTTTTTTCACTAAATGGTACTTCATAATTAAAGCGGTCAGTCACACAATCAATGGTGATATAACCATTTTGAAAAGGCACGATGGGGTAGATGTGCTGAAAGTAGTCACGGTGATATTTGGTAATACGCAACGTATGGGCTATGCCGAGATTGGAAAGGATACTGGATATGAAAACCGAGTAACAGTCACAATCTACCCCACTAAAACGGTCGTGCCAGGCTCTTGCCGGGTTTCTTATTTGCTCATAACCCGGTGCATCTTTTTTGTAGTTAATGTGTTCATATACGAAGTGCCAGATATTTTTACAGGTTTCATAGGTATTGTTTGTTTTTAGTTGTTCAGCTAATGATTTGGTTTGATAAAGTGTTTCGTTCACCACTCTCGGTATAAAATCAACCGTATGATAGACATTCGCATTTTTGCGGATGGTGGAATTGCTGCCCTCTGCTATGGGAAACAGGTGGTCATATTCCTTTCCGCTTTTGATATGTCTTTTTTTAGTTGCTTCCACACTTTACTTTTTAATAGTTACTTCATTATTGCTCTCATAAGGAAGTTCTGTCCATCCCAGGTTTACCGTTGTCATCACTTTGATGGTCAGCTTCACCGGCTTTTTGTTCTGCAGGTTTTTCAATACATCACTTGCCACGGAAAAGAAACTGCTGACCGGTATTGTTACCAGTAGTTTACTGATAACCACTTCACCATAAGGGGGAATTTTTATATCCTTGTTCACTGCCTGGCTGCTGCCTACCGTTGTACCATTGCTGATAAGTTTAACAAAGGGGAACTTTATAGAGAAAGTCCCCTTTGTCGGGTTTTTCAACAGGACATCAACACGGACAACGATGGCGTTCCAGGTTAGCTGGTACAGGTTAGCAGTAGGAATGATTTCCAGTTCAGCCTGTGTTTTCTTTAGCTTCTTTACATAGCCATACACAGCTACTACACCTGCGCCTACGAGTGTGCCGGTTAATATTTTTGCAGCAGCACTCATTACTTGCTCTTTCTTTTTCTTTCTAAATAATCAGCGGTAAGTTTAAATCCCAGCCAGATGGCTCCGCCAATTCCAGCTTTTAAGGCATAGTCCAATAGCCCTACAAAGTCAAGGTTGGCTAAGAACACTATCCCCGTGAGCAGTATGCTGCTGGATGTGGTTTCGCTTGTTGTTTTAGTTTCCATAGGAAATATTTTAAACTGCTTGTTTTAATTCTTTTAGTGGTACTACAAGTGCAATTTTTTGTGGTACGCCAAGTGCTGTGAATATGCCCGTTACCTGTTCTATGGTAAAGAACATTTTTGTTTTGTTACTGTAAGCAGGGGCTTTGCTATCAATCCACCGCTTCATGGTTTTGGTACTTACACAGTAAATAGCTGCTAAATCCTTCATGCGGTAGGGACGGATTATCAAATGGCCCTGCTCATCGTAATATGGTTTTGGGGTACGGGTCATTGCTTAGTTGTTGCACAGTTGCTGAATAGCTACTACCTGGAACAGGTTCAAAAGTCCCGGCGTTTGCTTGTCTATAAAATATTTTCTCCAGTATTGATAATTCTGAATCGTTGGTTCTTCGCTGAACTCCAGCACGGCTTCAGCCATTGCTTTCAATTCGTTTTTGTAATTGGGCAATGATTCCCTTACAGATTTGATTTCATCATACCAGGCTTTTGTACCGGCAAAACCGTTTTCGTTTGTGCGGTCAAGCCATACGGATGGCAGGGGAACATAGCGGCTGCTGTTCTTACTGATATAATACCGGGTAAGCAGTACCCGCTGGCAGAAAATGGAAAATGCTTTTTCAGGATGCTTTGCCAGCCGCAGGTATTCTTCAATTTTTTCTTTGGCAGTATCAATTTCCTTTTGAGAGAATTGGGTACAGTTCCAGAGGCTGCTGTAAGCAAAATTCCATGCTGTGTTTACGAGTGGAGCTAATTCGGTTTGTGTGTCTTTCAGCCCTTTTACAACCCTCATCGTGGGTCTTGTTGTTCTTTCTTTTCGTAGTGCCTGTTGTCTCATCTTTTTTATTTTTTAGTTTGTTAATTCCGATTGACAACACAAACATACTATGGGGCAAAGGGGTCACTTTCCACTTTGAGCAAGTTTCAGCAAGTTGTTGAAAGAAGTTGTAAGTATTTGTAAGTTTCGGATGATTTTGTCCGATTCTGTCTAATGAAAGTTTTGCGTGGAACGGGTATAAAAAAAAGCCGCTTTGTAAAAGCGGTGATTAATTACTTCAAAGATTAAACTATGTTGCTTTACGAACTCATTACCTGTAAATCCTGAAATGTAACAATACCTGATTTATAATTTTCAACGAAATAGTATCTGCCGGTATCATTTTTTACGCAGCCAGATAATTCTTTTATTAATGGATACTTTGTAGGCTTGGTAGCAGTAGCAATAATAAAATCATAACTACTTAATTCTTCACTTTTGCGAGGGTCAATAGTAGAAGGCCAGGGAATATCTAAAACACCATTACTCTTTAAACAAGGCTTTTCTTTACCAATCCTAAAAAGTTTCTCATCAAATGCTTTATTCAATGAATTATTCCAAAGTGCAACAAGATTTCTTTTAACTTTTGCCCCATTATGTTTTGGGTTTATCAAGATGCCTAATACACTCCACACATCATCGCCTGCTACGAATTTCTTTTTCATTCCTTCGGCTTCTGATAATTTTTCCGCTTCGTTAATTAGTTGTTTATTACTTTGTATTTGGGATAAAAAAGGTACTACGAAAGCTGTACCCGACTTTCGTTTGCAAGCATTTGAAAATACCATTGTATAAATCTGGCTCTTTTCTGAAAACCTGCCATACCTGATTGGTATTCTGACCTGAATTTTATTAGTAATTGACAACGAATTTGCTCTCCAATTTTTGCGTATATCATCACCTGGTTTATCCAAATAGTCTTGCCACAGCAATGAACCAATAATAAGTACACCGCCTTTTAAGTCAATTTCTTTTTTTGTCATAACTCAAAATTATTTTAATATTCCACTGCTTTCCCTGGCAGTCCCAACCTGTCAAAGATAATTGCTACTTGTTTGGCATTATACAACCTGCCTACCTTTTCACCTATTGCCTCATTATGCCTGACAATCCAGCTTTTCATAGTACGATTGGTTATGCCATAAATGTTTGCCAGTTCTGTCAGGCTGTAGGGCTTTACTTCAATTGTGTTTTCTGTAATACTCATCGTGGTTCGTTTTGTCTGTTAATAAATCCGGGTCAGTAGTTTATTTCCTTTCTTAGCCGTAGTAAGCTAAATAATCTTCATGTTCAATAGCAAGTACCGTACACAATTGTATTACGCCCAACTTTGTTTTACTCATAAAATCAGCCAGTAGCCTTTGCATCAGTTGCGGATTTTCTTTGGGTACGTCTAATTGTTGCGGTTCCCTTCTTCTTATTTTCTGGTCGTTAAACTGTTGCACCAGGTATCTTTTTTGATTCGTGGTAAGCAACCCTAAATCATCAGCCCGGTATAATAATGCAATCATGCTCACTTTCCATTTGCGTTTCAGTTCGCCTAAGAGCGAAAGGGTAACACCGTCTTTAAAGTCTTTCAGAATATCCTTTGCAGGCATTAAGAACTCAGCAGCAAACAGGTTGGCTTCATGGCTTATATCCCGGTCATGCGGCACGGTACAAAAGGTGTGCATGATTAAATGCCCCAATTCAAAAGCCAGTGAAAACCGCTGCCTGTCACCCAGCAGGTTTTTGTTGAGGAAGATGATAGGGTAATTATCATCTGTAAGCATACTGCGGCTGTCCACCCTGTCTGTTCCAAAATCAAAACTGCTGATGATGATTCCTTTTTCTTCCAATATTTTACTAAGGTTCTCAACGGCACCGGCAGGTATATTCCATTTCTTTCTTACCAGAGCCGCTATTTTCTCCGGGGTATTGGTTTCATCCACTTTATACAAAGGCAGTTCAGGAACTAATTGCTCCATAGCACGGGTTACCGTTTGCACATGGCGGCGGATGATGTTCATTTGTGCTTCAATGGGTGTTATAAGTTTGGCGGGTACATTTTTCCGCTTGCGGTAGCTCAGGTTCACCGGCATAATCTCGCCTTTTTGCAAAAAGAAATGCGGGGGATAGTTGGTGGCTTCTGAAAGTGCTGCCAATACTTCCTCATCAACAGCAGTATCGCCATGCTCCAGCCTGGAGATATTGGCCTTGTAACTGTTCAGCTTCTCAGCCAGCACCGATTGGCTGAAGCCTCTGGCTTCCCTGGCTAATAAAATCATGTTTGGATTAATCGTCTGTATCATAGTTCCTTTCTTTTGTTGGGCGACAAACATAAAAATAAATTCTGCATTTTTTTAAAATAAATCTCAAAATGTGAATAAGTTTAGCTAAAAATAGTAGTCTTACGATTGAGAAATAATTAAGGAGCGATTGAGGATTATTTAGGGATGGATTAAGACTGCTTACGGAGGTGTTGTATTAAATTAAGCCATATTTTCGTGTGTAAATGCGATATATAGGGAATCAAAATCAAATACTGTTTATTGGGTCCATTGTACCCGAAAGGGCTTATATGTTTAGGGAAGAATTAAAGACCAGCCTCAGCGTAATCTGGAATACAAAGAAAAATGCAGATTTTGTTATAGATAATCAAAAGATAAGCCTGGGCAAAAATTGTATCTTATTCCTTACCGAATTTCATAAGGTAAAAGAATACAACTTTGATGAACTAAACATTATACAATTTAACCGGGATTTTTATTGTATTGAACAAAACGATAACGACTTAGGTTGTAAAGGTCTTCTGTTTTTTGGAGCATCCTCTATACCCAAAATCATCATACCGCAAAAGAAAATTGAACATTTTTCTATGCTATGGCAAATACTGATGATGGAAATGGAAGAAAATGACAGTTACAAAATGGAAATGCTTGGCGCCCTTTTAAAAAGGTTTCTTATTCTGTGTGCACGGATTTACCGGCAAAAAAATTTCAATATAAGACAAGATGATGCAGGTATAGCTATAATCAGGGAATATAGCTATCTTGTTGAGCAACATTATAAAAAGTACACAAAGGTTTCTGATTACGCCAGGCTGTTGTTTAAATCCCCTAAAACCATCTCAAACATTTTTGCAAAATATATTGATAAAACGCCACTTCAGATAATTAATGACAGAAGGCTTATTGAAGCAAAAAGGCAATTGCTTTATACAGATGAGCCTGTAAGCACTATTGCAGACGACCTTGGGTTTACCGATATACAGGCGTTTAGTAATTTCTTTAAGAAAAGCACAAAACAAAGCCCACTCAAATTCCGCTCCAAACGCAAATGAGTTTCTGCTGCCTTGTAAAATTAAGTGAGCCTTCAATTAAGTAGTGTTTACCCGGCGTCAGGAATAATTTACAAATAACCGTGACCTATGTGCTATCATTCCGTAGCTGCTGTAAAATATCTTTGCAAACAAAAAAGGAGATATTATGCTTAACTGGAATGATGTACTCAACTTTAGCTCTAAAGCTAACCCTGTACCAGATAAAAGGGTGGAAAAAACAGAAGAAGAATGGAAGGAACTTCTAACCCCAGGGCAATTCCGTATTACCCGTAAACACGGCACAGAACCCAGCTTTTCAGGAGAGTATTGCGAAAGTCACTCCCCCGGAAAGTATCACTGTGTATGTTGCGATACCCTGCTGTTTGATAGTGGTGAAAAGTTTGATTCGGGTACCGGCTGGCCCAGCTTTACACAGCCTGCAAAAGAAAATGCTATTAAATACATCAAAGATAAATCATGGGGCATGACACGGATTGAAGTGCAGTGTAATGTATGTGATTCACATCTTGGGCATGTGTTTCCTGATGGCCCTGCGCCAAGTGGCCTGCGGTATTGTATTAACTCACTCTCTTTAGATAAGGAAGTTACCGGTAAGGAATAATTTACAAATAGTAGTGTGCTATGAATTACCCGTTGAGCACTACGGTAAACGAACTTTACACAATAAAAAAAATTGAATAATTGAAAACGGAGTTTGCAACTTTTGGCAAAGGGTGTTACAGTGAGGTTAAAGAATACTTTATTCAAATTCCAGGTGTTATTAAAGTAATAACTGGTTTTGCCGGGGGCATTTGGATTAATCCGGATTATGATGATGTCTGCAGTGGAAGGTCCGGGCATGCAGAGGTGGTAAACGTAGAGTTTGACCCGGAGGTTATATCTTTTGCAACGTTGGTAGATATGTTTTTAAGAGAGTATGGTACTACAGATAGCAGCAATAACTGGAATCCAAAATCACCAACCCGGTCAATTATTTTATTCAGAAACGAACAACAAGAACTGGTGGTAAGAAATAAGGTTAAAGAAAAAATGGAACAGGCAGGTATTGATATTACTACAGAGGTCACTGCATTAGATACCTTTTACAAAGCAGAAGATTATCATTAGTGCTATTGACAGTGGCCCGTTAATTAAAAAACAAAAAAAGAAATGAATACACAATTAGCAACATTTGGTGGAGGATGTTTCTGGGGAGTTGAAAATTATTTTCAAGCTATCCCCGGGGTGATAGATGCTGTGTCTGGTTATGCAGGCGGCACATCTGTAAATCCTACTTACCATGATGTATGCGGAGGAAAAACCGGGCATGCAGAAGTGGTGAATGTAGAGTTTAATGCAGAGAAAATTTCATATAGAGAACTGGTAGAGCTTTTCTTAAAAAAATATGGGACAACTGGAAATGACAATAAAATCTATCCCAAATCCCAGTACCGCTCAATTATTTTATATAGAAACGATGAACAGTATGATGCAGTGAAAGATGTTTACAGCAAAATAAAAGAACAAAAAAACAAAACAATTACAACTGAGGTTGAACCTTTAGAAACATTTTATAAAGCAGAAGAATACCATCAGGATTATTACGGTAACTGCAGAGTACAAGAATAAAAATTTAAAACAATGAAAAATATTGAAATGGCTACATTTGGCGGCGGGTGTTTTTGGTGCGTTGAAGCTGTTTTACAGCGTTTGGAAGGCGTAGAGAAAGTAGTTTCTGGCTATTCCGGCGGCAGTATGCCTAATCCCGATTATCGCTCAGTATGCAATGGCAATACTGGCCATGCAGAAGTAGTACAGGTAAGTTTTGATAAGGACGTAATCAGTTACGAAGACCTGGTTATAGTTTTTATGAGCAGCCACGACCCCACATCCTTAAACAAACAAGGTGCTGATGCAGGTACACAATACCGTTCGGTTATTTATTACCACAACGATGAGCAAAAGCAAATTGCGGAAGCTGTAATAGACGGGTTTCAAACTCATCTTAATAAGAAAGTAGTAACGGAACTTAGCCCGTTAGATACTTTTTATGCGGCGGAAATGTATCACCAGGATTATTATAACCGAAACCCTTATACCGGGTATTGTTATGCGGTTATTAACCCTAAAGTAGCCAAATTAAAAAAGATGTTTCCGGAAAAATTAAAAGAACATGCACATTAAGCATAAAAAAATCTTTGCTGTGTTGCTTGCTCTTAGCTTTTTTGTTACTGAAGCATGTACACAAAAACAAAAAAAAATAAAAGGAGATACAATGACATCTACAAAAAATACTTACGGAATTGGTGGCGCCAAAGCGCCTGAATGGAATGTACCATTATGGGTAAATGGAGAAGGTGAAAAAATTAACCCCATAAAACTTTCAGATTATGACGGAAAGTTTAAAGTGGTGTATTGCTTTCAAAGCTGGTGCCCCGGCTGCCATAGCGTTGGTCTGCCATCGCTGCAACAAATGGTAAAAGCGCTTGAAGGAAATGACAAAATTGTATTCCTTGCTGTGCAAACTGTGTTTGAAGGCAAGGAGGCTAACACTTTTGAAAAAATGCTGGAAGTGCAGAAGAAATACAATCTGCATATCCCGTTCGGCCAGGATAATGGCGATGCAAGTACCCGTAACATTTCCAACATCATGTATAACTACCGTACAGGCGGTACGCCATGGTTCATTTTTATTGATGAGGAAAACAATGTGGTGTTTAATGATTTTCATTTAAACACTGAAAAGGCAATTGAGTATTTACAAACTATTAAATAAATTAATTGTGAAAAGAATAATATTGAAAAACCAGGTAGTTGCCGTTGTGCTGCTTGCCAGCACATTGGCCTCCTGTGGTCAAAACAATGCACAGCAACAAAGTAAGGCAGAAGAAGTAAAAAATATTTTCAGCTTTGCTAAAACAGATTCAGAATGGAAGAAGCAACTTTCGCCAGAGCAATATTATGTATTGAGGCAAAAAGGCACCGAGAGGCCATTTACGGGTAAGCTCCTTTTAAATAAAGAAAAGGGAGTGTATAAATGTGCCGCTTGTGGTAATGAACTTTTTACAGACGATATGAAGTTTAATAGCGAGTGTGGCTGGCCCAGTTTTGACAAAGAAATTGCCGGAGGTAAAATAATAAAGAAAGATGACAACAGCCTGGGTATGCATCGTACAGAGATAATGTGTGCAAAATGCGGCGGTCATTTGGGGCATTTGTTTGATGATGGCCCTACTGCCACGGGTCAGCGATACTGTGTTAATTCCCTCTCTCTTGAATTTGCACCGGTAAATAAAGCTGCCGGAACAGCAGCAGAAAAAGTGTCAAACATTGATACTGTCACCTTAGGAGGCGGTTGTTTTTGGTGTACAGAAGCTGTTTATGAAGAATTGAAAGGTGTTATTTCCGTTGAAAGCGGGTATAGCGGTGGCAAGGTTTCTAACCCATCCTATCATGATGTAAGCAGTGGAGAAACTGGCCATGCTGAAGTGGCTCAAATTGTTTATGACAATACAAAAGTATCATTAGAAGAAATACTGAAAGTTTTTTTTGCAACGCATAACCCTACTACTTTAAACAGGCAGGGAGCTGATGCAGGTACGCAATACAGAAGTGTTATTTTTTACCGTACACCAGAACAAAAAAAGGCGGCTGATGATATAGTATCTGCCCTGAACAAAGAAGTGTATGATGGCAAAATAGTTACAGTCGTAGAACCATTTGTTGCTTTCTATAAGGCCGAAGACTATCACCAGGACTATTATGCAAATAACAAAAACCAGGCTTATTGCCAGATGGTGATACAACCCAAGCTGGAAAAATTTGAAAAAGTGTTTAAAGATAAACTGAAAAAACACCAGTAAGGGCTTTAATAAAAAACTTAAAAAAGAAAGGAATAAATAAATGAAAAAGATAAATGAAGCTGAAGCAAAAGCAATGATTAGTTTGCTTGATGACCCAAGTGAAGCTATATATGAACAAGTGAAAGATAATTTGAAAAAAGCAGGTGCCGAAATTATGCCCCTGCTGCAAACAGCATACGATGAAAGTAACAATGACCTGCAGAAACATCGCCTTAAGGCTCTTATCAATAGCGTAAGGTTAAGAAAACTCAAAAAGGAAATAGATGGCTGGAAAAACTTGAAATCAGATGACCTGCTTGAGGGTATTTTAATAATAGCCAGGTATGCTTACCCAGGCCTGGATGTTGATGCTGTAAAACATTTTATCAGCAAGATGGAAAAAGAGGTGGCAGAAATGATAAAAAACAAATCCGGCGCCGAAGCAGTGGAAGCTATGAATGAAGTGATTTTGCATAAGTATGGCTTTTCGGGAAATACAGAAGACTATTCCGGGGTGCAAAACTCTTATATCAATAAGGTGATTGAAAATAAAATGGGCAACCCTATTATGTTGTGTGTTTTATATTTATTAGTGGCAAGGCGCCTCAATATTCCTTTAATAGGCATTAACTCGCCAAGGCATTTTGTGCTGGCGTTTATTAATGATAAGGAAGATGTTGCTGATATTACCGGCAACGAAATGGATAAAATTGGCTTTTTTGTTGACCCCTTTCACCAGGGTACCACCTATAGTGAAGCTGATTTTATAAAAATGCTGAAATCTGTGGAGTTCTATGACATTTATAAGAAAGCATTGCCTGCTTCAAACATCACCATAATAAAACGGGTATTAAATAATGTCATCTACGCAATTCACCAGGAAGGAAAAGAAAACAGGGCAAAAAACCTGTTGAGGATTGCAGAATCATTGTAACTATTTCAAGTAATGTTAATAGAGAAGCAGGTTAAAATAAATGCAAATTGCTGTTTAAAATATTGTATAATGAATTTTAGAAAAGGAGAAATAAAATGTTCCGCATTAATGAAAAAGAAAAAAAGTTTGAATGGACACAGGATGGTGTAACATCCTTTGTAAGTTATTACATTAAAAACAACAAATATGTACTCTGGCATAGTGAGGTGCCGATGAGTGAAAGAGGGAAGGGAATCGGCAGGAACTTAGTTACAAACACATTTAAATACCTGCAGGATAATAACCTGAAAGCAGGAATTTCGTGCAGCTATATTAATATGGTTGCAATGAGAAACCCTGAGTACAGGTCAATATTTATTCAGGAGGAAGAAAAAAATGAAGCTTAATATAAACGACACTTTCAGCAAGCAATTACCTGCCGACACAAATACAGATAATAAAGTACGGCAGGTAAATGATGCATGCTTTTCTTACGTAAAGCCTACAGCCTCATCCAGCCCTTCATTAATTCATGTGTCTGACGAAATGCTGGAAGAAGCTGGCATCACCAGGGAGAATGCGGCTTCTGAAGAATTTGTAAAAGTTTTTTCAGGCAATTCCATCTACCCAAATACACAGCCTTATGCTATGCGTTATGGCGGGCACCAGTTTGGTTCATGGGCAGGACAGTTGGGCGATGGCCGTGCAATTAATCTTTTTGAAGTTAACAATAACAACCAGCAATGGGCATTTCAAATAAAGGGCGCAGGCAAAACTCCCTATTCCCGTTCAGCTGATGGATTAGCAGTATTAAGGTCTTCTATCAGGGAGTACTTATGTAGCGAAGCCATGCACCATTTAGGGGTACCTACTACAAGGGCTCTCTCAATAATACTCTCAGGCGATGAAGTGTTAAGAGATGTTTTGTATAACGGAAATGCGGCTTACGAAAAAGGGGCAATAGTATGCAGGGTGGCTCCCAGCTTCATCCGTTTTGGAAATTTTCAAATATTAGCCGCACATAAAGAGTTAGAAAACCTGAAAAAATTAACGGATTATACCATAACGCAGTTCTTACCTCACTTGGGCTCACCAGGTAAAAAGACGTACCTGAAATTTCTAAAGGAAGTAGCAGAAAGAACAATGGATATGGTTTTAGATTGGGAGAGAGTAGGCTTTGTACATGGTGTGATGAATACAGATAATATGTCCGTGCTTGGTCTTACAATTGACTATGGTCCGTACGGTTGGTTGGAAGATTATGACCCCAACTGGACACCAAATACAACTGATGCTGGCCGTGGCCGTTACCGGTTTGGTAACCAGGGGCAAATAGCTTTATGGAATTTATACCAGTTTGCAAATGCTTTGGTGCCCCTGATAAATGATGTAGATGCAATGGAACAATTACTGTTAGCAGCCGAGGTGCGATATGAAGAAATGAGATTGAGTATGAAGCTGGCAAAACTTGGGTTAAGCGCTGGTATTGAAAAGGCAGAAAGCTTTATTCAGGAATTGGAAAGGCTGTTACATAAGAGTGAAATGGATATGACGTTGTTTTTCAGAAACCTTTCCTCTTACGATGGAATAGTTTCAGATGCATATATCAAATCCCTGGCAGTAATGAGCTACGCAGATGATTTTTCCAGGTTTGAAAAGGATTGGAAAAAATGGTTTACCATGTACTCCTTATATATTTCCAAAGAAGATAACAGTAACAGAAAAGAGATGATGAACAGTGTAAATCCGAAGTATGTATTGAGAAACTATATGGCACAGTTAGCAATTGATGCGGCTGACAACGGAGACTACAGTGTGGTGGATGAATTATTTCAATTACTGAAAAAGCCTTATGATGAGCAGCCCGAAAATGAAAAATGGTTTGCTAAAAGACCAGATTGGGCGAAACATAAAGTTGGTTGCTCTCAGTTAAGTTGCAGCTCGTAATTTTCTTTTACTGGTACAAGTATTATTAGGCTGATTCATATATCTTTAAACAATAAAAACAAAAAATCATGACACACGAAGAAATCAAGACTGCTGCAAACGGGCTTATCAGTATGGCCCACAATGGAAAAATACTGGAAGCTATTGACAAATATTCCGATGACAACATTGTAACTCAGGAAGGGGTAACCGGAAAGCCAAGTGAAGGTGGCAAAAAAAAGTTACTGGAAAACTATAAAATTTTTCTGGATAACATGACCGAGGTAAACACCTACAAAGGTAAACTTGTGTCTGTTGGCGAAAATGTGTCGGCCATAGAGTGGGAATTAGATTTTAAAAATAACCTGCCCGGTTGGGAAGTAATAAAGCTTACCGAAATAGCCGTACAGGAATGGAAAGATGGAAAGATTACAAGGGAAACTTTTTTCTATAACCCACAATAATTTTAAATATCGCTATGAATAAAATTGGATTAGACACAAAAAAAGCAGACGAAATAGCAGGCAGGCTAAATATTCTTTTAGCAAACTACCAGTTACTGTACACAAATACAAGAGGCTTTCACTGGAATGTAAAGGGAAAAGATTTTTTTGAACTTCATTTAAAGTTTGAAGAAATATATAACGACCTGCAGGTTAAAATAGATGAAGTTGCGGAACGTATTTTGACGCTTGGCAATGCCCCAAAGAACAGTTTTTCAGATTATCTGAAAATTGCTTCTATCAAGGAGGTGAGCAACGAAGCTAACGGGGCCGCAGGCTTACAATATATACTGGATGGCTTTATTATTATTTTGAAAATAGAAAGAGAACTGCTGCAGCTAAGCGGAGAAATTAATGACGAAGGCACCAATGCTTTAATGAGCGGATACATTACCGAACATGAAAAAAGTGTTTGGATGTTCAATTCCTATTTAAATAAATAATTGTAGTATGAAAGAATGGAAAGAAATAACATCTGAAAAAGATGTACAGGAGATTATTGCCGCCTCGGAAACCAGGCCGCAGGTAATTTTTAAGCATAGTGTTAGTTGCGGCATCAGTGCTTTTGCAAAAGAAAAACTGGAAGATGGCAGCCACCAGATAGTGGCCAAAGCAGATTTTAATTATCTGAACCTGTTACGGTACAGGAGCATTTCTAATTTAATTGCTTCTGCACTAAAAGTAACACACCAATCGCCCCAGGTAATTGTATTAAAAAATAAAGAAGTGGTTTACCACAGCTCTCATCATTCAATTGATGCGGATAAAATTGCAGAGAAATTGTAACTTCCCGGGAATATCTTTTTATATTTTTTATTGGGCAGTTAACATTTGCCTTGGAATAAACATTAATATCATGTCATTATCTGAAGTTGCCTTTTGGGGGTTCATCTCTGTTACCGGAATAATAATAGGGTCAGTAATCGGTATAAAACTAAACCTTCAGCACTCTGTTATTTCAAAAATTGTTGCCGTAGCTTCAGGTTTACTGGTGGCTACAGCAACAGTTGAGTTATTTCATAATGCAATCAAAAATATTAACCTGTACTATGGGTTAGTTGCTTTATTTACCGGTGCATTTGCATTTAGTTATGTAAATTCAATTATTGCTAACCTTGGCGCTAAAAACAGGAAACGATGTGGTGTATGTGTGGAACAACCAACAGAACAGGCGCAGCCGGGCAGTGGTCTTGCAATAATGGTAGGCACTGCTATGGATGCTATTCCCGAAGCGCTGGTGCTTGGCCTTTCCTTATGGTCTCAGGGAGTTGATTATGCCTTACTGCTTGCTATTGCATTGGGCAATTTGCCCGAAGCCATTTCAAGCTCTTCTGGCATGAAGGAAGCCGGCCGTAGTGAAAAATGGATTTATACAGTTTGGGGTTTAGTGTCAGTAGGTACTATTGTATTAACTGTTTTAGGATTTTTACTGGCCGAGCAATTATCGCACGAATTTATTGCAGTTTTAGAATTATTTGGTGCAGGAGCTTTAATTGCAATGGTTGCAGAAACGCTTATTCCTGAAGCAACACATGGTACTCCAAAATTCGCAGGAGTTCTTATTGCACTTGGTTTTATTATTTTGCTGTTATTTTAAATGGTGTAGTTGGTATTGAATATTGCAGGTTATCCACTTCATTCTAAACCTAAATACTTGCTAAATTGAAAATTATCGCAACTGCCAAAATTGATGGGCCTGAAGCTAAAGGCACCGCAGAATTAATTCGCAATAATAATAGCTTACTGTTAAGGTTTGCAAAAGGCTTCTGGGTGGAAACCGGCGCACCCGATGTAACGGTTGCCCTTAGCCCAAACCCATTAGGGAAGATTGATATTAAGAATACTGATATTGGAAGATATGAGTATTCTAAAGCTGTAAACGAGTTTACTGTGCCTCTTACTCTTGACCTTGCAAAAAATAATATTGTAGTAGTTTATTGTAAACAATACCAGGCCTATTTTGGGCATGGGGTGTTGTCTTTCACCGGAGATTAAGCAGCTATTTATAGCATCCGTATAATCATTCAATGGCAAACAACTATTATGGCTTTTCAAAAGGTATTAGAATTAAGTGAGCTGCCGGCCGGCACATCAAAAGTGGTAAAGTTGGGTAATAAAAAAGTTGCCCTGTTTAATTACAATGGTAAAATTACAGCACTTGGTAACGCCTGCCTTCATCGTGGCGGCCCATTGGGGCTGGGTTGTGTAGAAAAAAAAAACGATGGCTACTATGTAACATGCCCCTGGCATGGCTGGGAATATAATATTGAATCTGGGGCTGCTCCGCCGGGCTACCACGACCAACAATCTGTTTTTGAAGTAAAAGTAGAAGGCAATGATATTTTACTAAACGATAAAGAACTTGTTGCTGCTAAAAAAGCCAATCATGATTCTCCCTTACTGGAAGATTTGGTAAAGCTTAAGTATCAAACCACACCGGATTCATTGAACATATTGGGCATTTCTGCTACCAATATGAATAATGGATTGCCCCGTTATTCCACATCAGAAGCTGCTTTAGAAGATGTATTGGAATATGCAAAAGAGAAACATAATGCCGCTACAAAGACTTTGAAATTGAGAAATTTGAATTTCAGGCATTGCGAGGGCTACTATTCACAACATGCCCAGGCATGTAACTGGCCGTGCAGTATTACCGAGGCAGAACCTGCCGATGGAATGACACAAATTTATACCGACATGGTATTGTGGGCCGATATTGTATTGCTGGCTACACCTATCCGGTGGGGGCAGGCCTCCTCCCTATATTATAAAATGTGTGAACGGTTAAATACAGTACAAAATCAAATAACCATTAAAGATAAAATCCTTATTAAAAACAAAGTGGCCTCATTTATTATTACTGGCGGGCAGGATAATATTCAACAGGTGTCGGGTCAAATGATGAGCTTCTTTACAAGTCTCGGTTTTGTTATTCCGCCTTTTAGTTTTGTAGGATGGAGCCGTGGGTGGACGGCTGAGGATATGGACAAAAACGTATTACAGTTTAAAAAGAACGAATATGTAAAACGAAGCAGCCGGGAAATGCTGGATAACACCGTGGAATTATTAATGAATATTAAAAAGATGGATTACAAAAAAATTACCGCACCGTTGCCGCACAAAAAAGATTCATTTACCGGCGATATGGAAAACCCTGATATGAATCTATAATGTAATGAAGACGTAGAGAAACGGTGCATTGTCAAATTGTACACCCGATATAATTTAGAAACTACCGCTGCCGATGTATCCTTCCCTGATTTTTTAGCAACATTCCGTCACACTTATTTTACGCAAACGCCGTGATGGACGTTCGTTTCATTTGTCAAATTTGAATTTTAATTATGGTCTTATCGTCGGTTCTAATGCCTTGTTCAATTTCAAGTTGTTCGGCTAACAGTATTATATTTTCAACTGTATTTTCTAAAATGTAATTTGATAATTTAGGGTTTACAAACATTTCTAATCCATCTGAAAAAATGCAAATAGTGTCGTTACTTTCAATATCAAATTCACCACTTTCCATAAAAAAGTCAGCGTTTGCATTGCCATTTAATACTCCATATGCTAACGGATGATTGGGGTTGTTACATATCTCTGTTCTGATTGTTTTACTGTCAAATTTTTGGTTGGATTTTCGTAGCCGCTCTGTCTGCTTGTTATTGAAAATTTTCACATGGGTTTTTCTAAACAATAAGCCAAAGCAGTCGCCTACTGAAACCCACTCTGCCCTGCTTTTCTGAATACGGATTATTAGGGCAACTAAGCCAGGCTTAAAATAACCGGTATAGCCTTTGTTTATTTGTTCTATTTCCTTGTTAGCTTTTTGAAATAAAGTTTTGAGATTGCTTTTGCTGTCGTAGCGCAGCTTACAAAAATTAACAAAGGCTTCTGTCAATGCAACAGAAGGGCTTGGATTAGGATAAACACCATCTTCTCTGTCTCTTGAAACGCCATCAACTACAAGGAAAACATTTTCTCCAATATCAACCCAAATATTGTCTTCATTTGGTTTGTCAGGTAGTTTGTTCTTAACAGTGCTTGAAGTTACTCTCATTTGGTTGTTCTAAAATGATACACAATAAACATGATTTTGTAATCAGCAAAAATATTAACAGGCAATATTTACAAATAACAAGGTGCATTTTGAACAAAACGTTTACTATATTATCTGCAACTTGCGAATTATTATTTAACTTCCGTTTTATAATATAAAACCTTTAAAGTTTATGTTTTTTGTATGCAAAAATAATCTAAATGCCAAACGCAATATTTAACCCCAAAAAGCCTGTTAACGAGCCGGTAAAAGATTACCTGCCGGGCAGTAAAGAAAGAGAAGACCTAAAAGCAGCGCTGCAAAAACTAAAAGCATCGGTTGTTGAAATTCCCATGTACATCAATAACCAGGAAGTAAAAAGCAGCGAAAAAGTCAATATCTATTCTCCACACAATCATAGCCAATTGCTTGGCCATTATTACATGGGCGAAAAGAAGCATGTTACAATGGCTATTGATGCTGCTTTGGCAGCCCGTAAAAAGTGGGCTGATATGCCTTGGGAACAAAGAGCCTCTGTTTTTTTAAAAGCGGCCGACCTCATGACCGGCAAGTACCGGGCAAAGCTTAATGCTGCATCCATATTGGGGCAAGGCAAAACCATTCACCAATCAGAAATTGACAGCATTTGTGAATCGGCCGATTTTTTAAGGTTTAATGTAGATTACATGTCCGAAATCTATAAAGACCAACCCGAATCCCCGGATGGGGTTTGGAACAGGATGGAATACCGTCCTTTGGAAGGTTTTATTTTTGCTCTTACCCCATTCAATTTTACCTCAATAGCCTGTAACCTGCCTACAAGCTGTGCCATGATGGGTAATGTGGTAGTGTGGAAGCCCAGCAATAACCAGATTTACAGCGCCATAGTTCTTATGGAAATTTATATGGAAGCAGGATTACCTGAAGGGGTTATCAACTTAATATATCCCTCCGGGCCTGATGCTGCAGAAGTTGTTTTTGAGCATCCTGATTTTGCAGGCATCCACTTTACCGGCAGTACAGGTGTATTTCAAAATATTTGGCAAAAAATCGGTAACAATATTCACAAGTACAAGGCATACCCCCGAATTGTTGGCGAAACAGGTGGTAAAGACTTTATTATGGCACACAGCAGCGCCAATGTGGATGCATTGGTTACAGCAATAATCAGGGGGGCTTTTGAGTACCAGGGCCAGAAATGTTCAGCAGCATCAAGAGCATATGTACCAGCCAGTTTGTGGCCACAGGTAAAAGAAAAACTAACCCAGCAGGTAAACGATATTAAAATAGGCTCGCCGGAAGATTTGGGTAATTTTATGGGAGCTGTTATTGATGAAAAAAGTTTTGATAAACTAAATGGATATATTAATGCAGCCAAAGCAGACCCTGATGTGGAATTACTAACCGGGGGCGACAACAGCAAGGATGTTGGCTATTTTATTAAACCCACTATAATCAAAACAAACAATCCAAAATACATAACCATGTGTGAAGAACTGTTTGGCCCTGTTCTTACATTATATGTTTACGGGGATAATGAATTTGAAGCTATTTTGGATTTAGTGGATTCCACTTCCATCTATGCACTCACAGGTTCTTTTTTTGCAGATGACCGTGATATTATTAATTATGCAACTAAAAAACTAAATCAATCGGCCGGTAATTTTTATATCAATGATAAGCCTACAGGAGCAGTGGTGGGCCAGCAGCCATTTGGTGGCGCCAGGGGTAGCGGAACAAATGATAAAGCAGGCTCTAAGATAAATCTGATGCGCTGGGTTTCTGCCAGAACAATTAAAGAAAACTTTATACCACCTATAGATTACAAGTATCCTTTTATGAAACCTGAATAGTCAATAATTACATCAAACGCTTAAATAAATTAAAAATGATACAGTTAAGTTTTAAATCATCCCTACCTCTTTTGGCAGTAACTTTCTTAATGTTCACTGCCTGTAATAACTCTGGTAGTAATGAAAAGGCCACTAACCATTCAGCACATCAACCAGACAGCAGCAGCCAAGCACCTGTTGGGTATATTTATACTACTACAAATGGTGAAGGCGAAAACCAGGTGGTAGGTTTTGAACGATATGCTGATGGCAATTTAGGTAATGAAAAAGTGTATGGCACACAAAGCAATGGCGGTTCAAAAAGTACCGACCCTGTATTTGGCGATTACGATTACCAGGGGTCAATACAAATAATAGATAACTACCTGCTTACAGTAAATACAGGCGGTAATACAGTATCGGTTTTTGATTTGAATAAAAAAGATGGCAGCTTAAAATGGAAATCAAATTTTGACAGTAAGGGCCAGCGGCCGGTAAGTATTGGCTATACAAAAGTAGCCGGTAGCGAAACGGAATACTGGGTTACTGTTGCCAACCAGTGGGGCATTCCTACGGCTTTATATGAAGGTGAAAAATTTGTAAGGTTGCCAAATGATGCGTTTTTCAAACAAGACCTGGCTAAGCCGGATGCTTCCGATGAAGTGCGTAACGTTCAGCTGTATAAGTTTGATACAAAAACCGGCACTGTCACTTACAGTGGCCTGGTAGATAAATACACAAGAAAATGGGGTGGCCCGGTGCAGGTGGCATTTAGCCCCGATGGAAAAAAAATAGCTGTTACACTTTGGGGCATTCCTCATTTCTTAACCGAGCACCCTATTTTGAAAGAAACACAACCCAGCCGTGTATATGTGTATGATTTTGTAGATGGCAAGGCTATTAATCCCCGTTATTTTGAAGAAGACGGTGTAATAGGCGCAGTTGGTTTTAATTGGGGAAATGATAACAGCACATTATTTGTGTCTTACTTTAATCTGATAGATACAAAAACAGACCACGGGTTGGTCGTATTGCGGGATGATAATAAAAAACTCATCAAACAAAGCAATCATACTACCGGTGCCACAGGCGATGTAGATGAAGCCTGCTGGACAGCTATGAATGCTGATAAAAGCATGCTGTACGTAGTGAGTTTTTATTCAAACGTAATTACACCTTTTAAAATTGAAAACAACAAGGTGGTGAAAACATTGCCGTATGAAGGGGTGAAAAAGGATAACCCTGTGAATGACTTAAAAGATGTGTACGTTGCACCAGATAATAAAATGCTGTATTGCATTGGGGCTTTAAACAGTTACTCCATCAAGCATTTTATGATTGCAGCCGATGGCAGCCTCAAATTTCATGATGAAAAAGTATTAGATATAACAAAATCAGCCTTAGGCAAACCTGGTGTATACGATTTGTGTGGGTTAGCAGGTTATGATGTTCAATAGCTAATTTTTTATATCTTACGGTAATAATTATTTACAACTCTTGCTTCTGAGTAATGGAAATAGAAAAATTCATTAAATCTGAACATAGTGTTCATAATATGGCACGGATTCTTGGAGCTATTGGCAAGGCGTATATTAATCCCGTTTCAGACTATAGCCATACAAATCTCCGCTGGTGCGAAATAAATCACCACTTAGAAACAAGAAGTTTTACTTTACCCGGAGGTGATACGGTTTGGGTAAGTTATCATCCTGCTCATTTACATTTTCATGTATATGTGAATGATGAAAAAGATAACAAAAAGATGGTGCTGGTTAAGAATAATTCTATTGAATTTGTAAAACAGAAATTTGTAAAAATCCTCAATGACCTTGCTTTGGACGCAAATAAATTTTTGCCGAACCTCAGGTTCAGGCATCTTGAATTGCTGGATGATAATGGAAAATTATTTTTACCTGATAAACCCAGCCTGCACCAGTTTGAAACAATACGCAGCGAAGCAAACCGTATTTTGCAGGAGTATCTTTTGCAGAGTGGATTACAAAGTGAGATACGGGTATGGGAAAATAATTTTGATACAGGTATTTATTGTCAATTCGCAAATGGAACAGACCAATATGCAGGTTATGCCCAGGCAGATAAGGAAGCATACGATAAACCTTATTTTTACAATAGTTTTTTTGTAAACGGAAAAAAAATTATTCCCATTAATTTCAAACAGGCTAAAAACACTATTTGGGAAACCGAAAATTGGGGTGGCGCCATTTTACCAATGGACAGGTTTGAAACTATGGAAGAATTTTTAGCGGCCGCCCCCGCCTTTTTAAATGAAACAACTGAAATATTTTTATCATCAATAAAACAACAATAACACAAAATGAAATTAACAGAAAACAACTTGGTTGGAGCAGTAAAAGAATTAATTGGAAAGGGCTATTCTGATGATTTCAGGATTAAAGAAAATAAACTGGCAGCTACCCAATCGGGTATTGAGTTACAACCAAAAGATTTTTCCATTGATGCAGCCTATAAGTTTGAGGGTGCAGAATCAGAGCTGGATACACAATATTTATTTGCAATTTCATCAACCGATGGAAAAACCAAAGGTTTGCTGATTGATGCACTTGATATTTATCAGGAATTAGAGGATGCTGACATTACTCAAAAACTTAATGTGCAATTTGAAACCTATGTGTTTGACGATAATAAAGCCGAACAGAAATATGGTCTGCCCAAAGTATATAAAACGAAATTTGATGAAAATCCTCACCGCTATGAATTACGTTTGGGTTATCCTGATTTTCCACCATGCCCCTTTGGAAATTCCTTTAGCATGCTGGGATTTGATAAAGACACCAATCAATATGTATGGTTAGTTACAAGCATCATTAAAGATAAAAGGCTTAGCAAAGTAGGATTTAACAAATAATGGACTGGTATCTTCCTATAACAATAATTCCAGGAGTTGGTGTACTGATTGTTTCAACAACCAACCAGATTATTGCTTTGAATATAGATATTGCACAGATGATATCCAATAAGAGTTGTATGGAGCAAATGCGGATTTTTGATAAAAAAAATAACCAGTTAAAAAAGCTGGCAAGAGCTACGGTATTATTTTATATCTCCAGCGCTTTATATGTTTTTTCCGGCTTGTCAGGCGCTTTTATGAGCAGCAGGGGTGTTTCTGAAGTTGTGTTAATTGCTGCAACGGCCTGCCTCTTTGCTGCCTTGGGTTATTTAATCTTTTATGGGCACGACTTAATAAAAATTCAGAAAATACAAGTAGAACAGATTAAAAACACAAAACAATGATTGTAGGAGTATTTAAAAGCAGGGTAAACCCTGATTTTGCTGATGAGTTTAAGAGACTGTATGCTGAAATGAGCAACCACATTGCCAGAATAGATGGTTATAAAGGCCACAAAATGTATAAAGCAGATGATGGTGAAGCTGTAGTAGTAGTGGAGTTTGAAGATGATGTATCCTTTGAAGCCTGGGACAAACATCCGGCGCATAAAAAAGCAAAAGAAAGAGGCAAGCTTGAAGTATTTGATTTTTATGATGTAATGGTGGGCAAAGTCTTTGAAAGGCATACTAAACCAGAGCAAGAACCTTTTATTCCTCCTTTTTTTATATAGAATATGGCAACAACAGTAAATATTAAAAACATACCCGAGGGTTATCAATCCATTATTACCAATGGCAGGCACAGCATCGTTGGCGATGAACCCGTAAACAGCAAAGGCACAGATTTGGGCCTCAGTCCAAGTGAATTAGTATTAAGTGGCCTGGCCATGTGCAAGGTTGGAACGGTTAGGTACATTGCAAGAAAAAACAACTGGGAAATAGGCAATGTGGAAGCCACACTGGAGCAGGAAGTAAAAAGAGACAGCAGTGGAACACGTACCGTGGTGAAGGTAAATTTAAAAATTGAGGGTGATATTACCGAAGAACAAAGAGCCGAACTTTTAAAGCAGGCTGATAACTGCTATATACACCGCCTGCTAAATGGAGAATGGGATATTCAGCCAATTCAAACAGTGTTAGAAAAATAACCGGGTTTTATTACAGGAAATATATCTATGACAGGATTAACAAAAGCAGAGCTTATTAAGGGTTGGAAGCTGAAAACGATTACCGGTACTGATATACCTGATATAACCGCATTTGCCGGAAAGCCGCTGCTGATTTTATTTTTTAACCTGGGGTGCCCTGGATGTAAAGGAAGGGCCCTGCCTTTTGCCAATAGTATAGTAGTTGATTATGGTAATTTGGTAAATGTTTGCGGCATACACACAAATTTTGAGGGGCTTGACTACTCCGATGAGGAATTAATAAAGGCAAAGGAAACTTATTATATCAGGTTTCCTTATTACAGAGATTTTAATTTCAATACAACCTTTATCAATTATGAAGCAGGAGGAACTCCGCACTGGATACTTACAGACAAAGAGTTAAACCCCGTTTATTCTATATTTGGCTCTGACCCTAATAATGCTTTACTTAGACTTGAATTAAAAATTAAAGAACTATTACAATAACAAATTATGACAAAAGAAGAACTCATTAAAAAAGTTTCATCAGAAGGATACGCTGTAGACCTTACACTTCAGGATGATTGCCTGTATTGCTCTGCCACAGAGGAGAGCTATTTTTTGCAAAATTTTGATGTAGTTATGGAATACGATTTTGATGAAAACGGGCAAACAAAAAAACTCAGAACTGTAGTATCAACCGAGTACGACCTTTCGGGATTTTATATAATCTAAATAAATAAATATTATGCTTAAATGGAATGATGTATTAAAGATTGCCAACAACGGCAACCCTGCTCCCGATAAAAGGGTAGAAAAAACAGAAGAAGAATGGAAAGAACTCTTAACAGAAGAACAATTTTTTGTAACAAGGAATAAGGGAACAGAGCGGCCGCACAGTTCAGAAATGTGCAACCTGTTTGAGCCCGGCAAGTATGCTTGTATTTGCTGTGACACAGAACTTTTTGACAGTGGGGAGAAATTTCAAAGCGGAACGGGCTGGCCTTCGTTTACACAACCATTAAAGGAAAACGCAGTGGCATATCATAAAGACGGCAGCTATGGAATGATCCGCATAGAAGCGCTTTGCAATACCTGTGATGCACATTTGGGTCATGTATTTCAGGATGGACCTGCCCCCTCCGGCCTCAGATATTGTATAAATGCCGTTTCACTAAAAAAAATTAAAGAATAAGTAGGGCTGGGAAGAATTTACAAATTGGAGTGTTCTTTTGTTAATTAGCTATTATCATAAGGAGATATATTTGTAATATCGGGATTAAAATACTAAAAAGCGAAATATAGAGGCATAATAGCTTAATGCCTCCAAATAAACACTTTTGATATGGATAAACTTTTATTGAAAAATAAACTACTTGAGAATGAACGAAACAAAGTAAAATCGTTCAAGGTTAATCTAACTGATTTTATCAATAATACACATATTGACTATCATGAAACCCGTGATAATGACGACCACTCACATCATCACCAGGCTACAACAGATAGTAATATCGGGCATAAACATTTGCATGTTCATGAAGACCATATTGAAGCAATTGAAGCCATTGATTTTTCACCAAGTGCAGTAGTAGAACCCGGCGCCCTGGTGCAGGTAAATGACAGGTATATAGTGGTAGCCGTAGCAGAATCAGCTTTTCAGTTTGATGGTAAGGATATATTATCCATTTCTCCTGAAGCGCCATTATATCAATGTATGAAAGGGAAAAAAACCGGCGATACCTGTACTATCAACAACAATAATTTTGTTATAAAAAATATTTATTAATCATGAAAGCGATATTCAATAAAACAGTAATCGCAGAAAGCGATAATACCATAAGCCTGGAAGGGAATACCTACTTCCCTCCTGACAGCCTGAAAAAGGAGTATTTTAAAGAAACCAATCATCACACCACCTGCCCGTGGAAAGGGGTTGCTTCTTACTATACCATTGAAGTAAAGGGGGAGATATGCGACAACGCAGGCTGGTTTTATAAAAACCCTACAGATGCCGCCAAAGAAATTAAAGACCATGTGGCATTTTGGAGAGGTGTAAGGGTTTCCCAATAGTTTACAGTTATAAGATTCGTATTTTTTGCAATACAGAAAAATCTAATAATGTCTTAAAACATTTTTTTAATAAAAACAGGAGATTAATGAATGACAGCTTTCTCAAAAATAGGATTTGGTGGCAGCTGTCACTGGTGTACCGAAGGCATTTTTGCTTCAGTAATTGGCGTACAAAAAGTGGAGCAGGGATGGATAGCCTCTGAAAACGAGAATGCTTATTTCTCCGAAGCAGTAATCGTTCATTTTGATGAATCTCTTGTGTCGCTTCAAAACCTGATTGAAATTCACCTGCACACACATTCCAGCACTTCCAACCACTCCATGCGGAAGAAATACAGGTCGGCAGTATATACATTTACGGAAGAGCAGTTTCATCAATGTTCGCCCCTTATTAAAACACTCCAATATAGTTTTGACGAATCGCTTATAACAACAGTTTTAAGGTTTGCAGCGTACAAACCAAATACTGACGATTACCAGGATTATTATTATAGCGACCCCCGGAAACCTTTTTGCCAAACAAGCATCTATCCAAAATTACAGCTACTGGCAAAAAAGTTCAGTTCTAATATTAACAGAGATAAACTAAAAGAATATAATATCACTTTATAGATGACAACAATAGGATTAGGTACAGCAGCAATAGGCCGTCCGCAATACATTAATATTAAACAAAAAACCGGTGCAGAAGATGAGCCATTTCAGTTAAGCCAATTCAAGCAGCAAGGCATTGCATTGCTTGAAACTGCTTACCAATCCGGCATTCGTTATTTTGATACAGCTGCCGGTTATGGTATTGCAGAGGAAATGTTGACAGACTGGTTGTCTGGCAAACAGATTTCCGATATTACTGTAGCAACAAAATGGGGCTATACCTATGTAGCGGGGTTTGACCCGAATGCAAAAGTTCATGAAATAAAGGAGCACAGCCTTAAAAAACTTAATGCACAGTGGGAACATTCAAAAAAACTATTGCCCTATCTGTCGGTTTATCAAATACACTCTGCCACACTGGAAAGCGGGGTGCTGGATAACATGGAAGTTTTGAGCAGGCTGGCAGAACTTAAAAATGAGTACCAAATAAAAATTGGTTTAACCACAAGTGGAAGCAGGCAAAAAGAAGCGCTGCTTAAAGCCCTGGATATTGAGGTGGATGGCAAACCGCTTTTTGATGCCTGCCAGCTTACTTATAATGTGTATGAGCAAAGTATTTACGACATTGTCGCTAAAATAAAAAAAGCAAACATCAAAGTTATAGTAAAAGAAGCGCTGGCGAATGGCCGTGTTTTTGCCAATAAAAAATATCCGCATTATCTACCACACTATACCCTGCTCTACGAGCTTGCAGAAAAATATAATACCGGGGTTGATGCGGTAGCAATACGGTATTGCATGGATAGTATTCAACCCAATGTTGTTTTAAGCGGGGCATATAATGAAGAAACCTTAATGCAGAACCTGGAGGCGTTAAACTTTAAATTAGAACCAGAAGAGTTAGAAGACATTAGGACAATGAATATAATGCCTGAATTTTATTGGAATGAACGAACTGCATTAACGTATAATTAGCAATGATAAAAGCAAAATTTAAAAATACAAGATATAGTGCAGAAGGTGCACCGCTGTTGCATATTGCAGAAGAGATGGCAAAAGCGTATGGATATACAGCCAACTTAAAAACTGATAAAGAACTGGCCCAGCTCATCCGCCTGCGGATAGCCACTCTTAACCAATGCAGCTATTGCAGTATTCTCCATCATAATGTTTGCAGGGAGCTGGGTATTAACCAGGAAAAAACAGATTGCCTTGGTAGTTATTGGGAAAGCGAACTGTATTCAGAAAAAGAGAAAGCTGCTTTACTATATGCAGATGCCTTGAATATTGGAAAGGGAAAAACATTTGATGATGCACATCAGCAAATGCTTCGTTTTTTTACTGTTGATGAAATTGCCGAGGTTGCTGCCATTGTTATTAATATGAATTTGTGGACAAGAATAAAACTGGCACAGGGGGTTGTTCCTTATTAAACAAGAAATTTATTTACATTTTGAAAAATCAACTTGCAAAAAAAATTCTGGCTTGCGAAACCTGTATTCAGTTTTTACCCAATAAACCAAAGCCAATATTTCAGTTTAATGAAAACAGCAGGATACTGATTATTGGACAGGCACCCGGGCAAAAAGTGCATGATGCCGGTATTCCTTTTCTTGACAAAAGCGGTGAAACGTTAAGGAGATGGCTGGGAGTAACTGAAGAGCAGTTTTACACCCCATCATTATTTGCCATTGTACCTATGGGCTTTTGTTTTCCAGGAAAGGGAAAAACCGGAGACCTGCCACCACGGCCGGAATGTGCCCCGCAATGGCATGAAAAAATTTTAAAGCAATTTAAACATTTGCAGCTTACGCTTCTTATCGGCACTTATGCACAGAATTATTACTTGCAGGGCAATAGAGATAATTTAACCGATACCGTAAAGAACTATAAGAAATATCTGCCCGCCTATTTTCCATTGGTACATCCATCGCCACTCAACTTCAGGTGGCAGGCAAAAAACCCATGGTTTGAAAGTGAGGTGATACCCGTTCTTCAAAAAAAAGTAAAAAAAATATTAATCAAATAGCAACATTGATTGCATCACTAAAAAATATCAACCTGAGTTTTTCCGGTAAAAAAATACTGGATAACTTTTCTATTGATTTTAATGAAAAAAAAATTACCGGGCTGCTTGGGTATAGCGGTAGCGGAAAATCAACCATCCTTAAAATAATAAACGGGATGGTGATGCCGGATGCAGGCAGTGTGCAGGTTTTTGGTAAGTCCTTTGATTATGCGATGGGAAATAAACTGCGTTTACAAATTGGGTATGCAGTGCAGCATGTAGGTATATTTCCGCACATGACCGTGAAAGAGAATATTACTTTGCTGGCAAATATTACACAGCAGGACAAAAGTAAAATTGATGCAAGACTGAAAAGATTGTTGGAAATGGTACAGTTGCCTCAGAGTTATTTTTCCAAAAAGCCACATCAATTGTCAGGCGGAGAGCAACAACGGGTGGGCCTTTGCCGTGCATTTTTTTTAGAACCTCCTTTAGTTCTGATGGATGAGCCTTTTGCAAGCCTTGACTATCGCACCAAATCCGGCATTTATCACCACCTGCTGCATATTCAGCAAGAAGAACCTACCTCCATAATAATAGTTACACACCAGTTTGAAGAAGCACAAATATTATGCGATGAGTTTGTATGGCTAAATGAAGGTAAAATTTACAAGCAGGGGGCAAAGTCGTTATTAACTACCATTCAAAACGAGTTTAAAGAACAGCACATTTGAAAAGGCTGATTTTAAATATCACTTTTTTGCTATTGGCATTTAATAGCGTAGCTCAACAAAAAATTGTGGTGGGGGCAAAGCATTTTAATGAAGGCTATATACTCAGCGAAATAATTTCGCAGCTTTTAGAACAGGAAGGCTTTACGGTTGAAAGAAAATTTAACCTGGGAGGCACATCTGTAGCCTTTGAAGCATTGCGAACAAAACAAATAGATGTGTACCCGGAGTATAGCGGCACTATCTCATCTGAAATATTAAAGCACACAGAAAGGATTTCTTTAGATAGCATAAAATCAGAACTAGAAAAAAAATATTCACTTGCTGCATCAAGGCCATTCGGCTTTAATAATACCTATGCTGTTGTTGTAAATGCAGTAACAGCCGAAAAATACAGCCTTTCAAAAATTTCTGATTTGGCTTTGCAAAAAAATTTATCCGGGGCAATCAGTTATGAGTTTTTGGAAAGGCAGGATGGATGGAAAAACCTTGCTGCTGCTTATGGTATTACAAATTCGGTAAAGGGTATTGAGCATGGGCTGGCTTACACAGCTTTGAACAGTAACAAAATTGATTTTACCGATGCATATTCTACTGACGGGGAAATAAAAAAGTATAACCTGAGGGTATTACAGGATGATAAACATTTTTTTCCTGACTATGCTGCCCTGGGTTTTTATTCATCATCATTACCGGATAAAGCAAAACTGGCAATAGATAAACTGGGTAACCTTATTACTGAAAATGAAATGCAGGAAATGAATGCCCTGGCCTTATATGCCCAAAAAGATTTTTCAATAATAGCCAATGATTTTCTTAACAAGAAAGGGCTAACTAAAGTTGCAAAAAAACAAACTTCAGGTTATTGGGGCGATTTATTGAAACATCTTTCGCAACATTTGTTTCTCACATTTCTGTCGGTGTTTATAGCTGTTATTATTGCCTTGCCATTAGGATTGTTTTTGTATAGGCGCAAGTTGTTATTAAAGCCGGTACTATACCTTACCGGAATTTTACAAACCATCCCTTCAATTGCGCTGCTGGCTTTGCTTATTCCCCTGTTAGGTATTGGTTCAAAGCCTGCAATTTTAGCCTTGTGTATTTATGCATTGCTACCAATACTTCGCAGCACAATTACCGGGCTTGAAACTGTGGACCCACAACTAAAAAATGTAGCTACTGCTATTGGATTAAATCAAAAACAAAAACTGAGGCTGGTAGAGTTACCACTTGCGTTGCCTACTATTCTTTCAGGTATTAGGATAGCTTCAGTTATCAATGTAGGTACAGCTACGCTGGCTGCATTTATAGGCGCAGGCGGCCTTGGAGAGTATATTGTAACCGGGCTGGCATTAAACAATACTGAATTGATATTGAAAGGCGCCATACCTGCTGCTGTACTTGCTGTTGTAATAGAGCTTTTATTTGAATTGATTACCAAATTGCTTACTAAAAAAACAAATTACAAGTAGATGGAGAGTATTAAAGACAGATTTATACGGATTAGAAAGTACAGTGAGGCTTTGGTAAAGCCAATCATCACCGAAGATTTTTCGGTGCAGCCCGTTGCATTTGTATCGCCACCCAAGTGGCACCTTGCACATATTACATGGTTTTGGGAGCAGTTTGTTTTGCTTGTTTACAAAAATGGTTACAAAGTATATAATGATGATTTTTCTTACCTGTTTAACAGCTATTATAATAATATCGGGAAAAGGGTATTCCGGCCCAATCGTGGGTTAATGACAAGGCCATCGGTAGCAGAAGTGTTTGCGTACCGTGCCTATGTAGATGAACAAATGAATGAATTACTGAGCCAGCCTGTATCTCATGAGGCATTGCAAATTATTGAGATTGGTATTAACCATGAAGAGCAGCACCAGGAGTTATTGGCTTATGATATTAAATTTATTTTAGGGCATCAGCCAACTTTTCCTGTATACGCCGATAGATTCACATTAAAGCCCATTACTGCTCCGCAAAAATTTATCCCTGTAAGTGAAGGTATTTATGAGATAGGGAGCGATGGAAAAAGTTTTTGTTTTGATAATGAACTGGGCAAACACAAAGTATATATCAATGAATTTGAAATAGCAGCTAATCCTGTTTCCAATGGCGAATACCTTGAATTTATAAACGCTGGCGGTTACTCCAACTTCAATTACTGGCATGATGATGGGTGGCACTGGGTTAACAACAATAAAATAACCGCCCCGCTATATTGGCATTTGATAGAGGGAAAATGGCATGAGTATGATTTACATGGTCTGCAGGAACTAAACCTTAATGAACCGGTAAAGCATATTAGTTTTTATGAAGCCTTTGCCTTTGCAGAATGGAAAGGCATGCGCCTTCCTACAGAGTTTGAATGGGAAGTAGCCTCGGCCCATTTTCAATGGGGGCAATTGTGGGAATGGACAAATAGTGCTTATCTGCCATACCCTGGTTTTAATAAGGCTCCCGGTGCGTTGGGTGAGTACAACGGGAAGTTTATGGTGAATACAATGGTGATGAGAGGAGCTTCTGTTGTTACACCGCTTAATCACAGCAGAAATACATACCGTAATTTTTTTCATCCTGATATGAGATGGATGTATGGTGGAATTAGATTAGTAAAATAAAATCGGGTTGCTTTTAGATGAATACAATTAATATCAATATCAAAAATAGAAATGGTGAGACGTTGTCGGCTCACATGGTAAAGCCTTTACAAGGAGCTGTAAAGAACATCGCCATCTTTGCACACTGCTTTACCTGCTCATCAAGCCTGGCTATTGTAAAAAATATATCTAATGCACTTACAAGTAAAGACATCAGTGTTCTTAATTTTGATTTTACAGGGCTTGGCCATAGCGAAGGTGATTTTAGCGAGACAAATTTTTCCAACAATATTTCTGATATTGAAGACATCAACTCTTTTCTTACAGAAAACTATGTAGCCCCCACTATTTTAATAGGACATTCATTGGGTGGGGCTGCTGCAATAATAGCTGCCAACCGCTTACCCAATATACAAGCTGTAATAAGTATTGCGGCCCCATCTTATGCAAGGCATGTAACAAAACATTTTGGAAACCTGGAGGAAACAATTGATAAAAGAGGTTATGCAATGCTTGCTATTGGTGGCAGGCCATTTACAATTAGAAAGCAATTCATAGACGATTTAGAAACCCATCATGTGGAAGATGAAGTGGCGAGGTTAAGAAAACCATTGCTCATATTACATTCGCCACAAGACAAAATTGTAGAAATTGAAAATGCAGCATCCCTCTATCACAAAGCCAAACATCCAAAAAGCTTTATTAGCCTTGATGGTGCAGACCATTTACTTACCAATAAGGATGATGCATTTTATGTGGCAGATGTGATTGGCACCTGGGTAAAACGTTATGTTGCTATTGAAGAAAGCGCCTCATTAAACCAGAAAGATACAAATGGCGAGCAGGTACTTGTTTATCATGAAACGATGGTGCCTTACACCAATCATATCTATACATCATCGCATCATATTATTGGGGATGAGCCCATAGATTTTGGCGGCAATAATTTAGGTGTATCACCTTACGAACTATTAGTTGCTTCTATCGGCTCTTGTACTGCCCTTACCTTAAAACTATATGCACAAAGAAGCAAATGGGATTTACAGGAAGTATTCGTCTATCTCACCTATGCCAAAAAACATGCAGAAGAGATTGGGCTGGATATTGAAGAGATGGGTAAGATTGACCACATCACTAAAAAAATAAAACTGGTAGGTAATCTTACTGAAGAGCAACAATTGAAGTTAAAAGAAATTGCTTCAAAATGCCCGGTGCATAAAACAGTAAGTGGCCCGGTATATTTTACAACACATTTAATAATGGAAAATGAAAACAATTAAATTTAACAGTGCAGACAATGTGGAGGTAACAGCGGATTTATATCAGCATGAGAATAAATCTGCTCCTGTACTATTACTTTGCCACCAGGCAGGATATAGCAGGGGTGAGTATATTGAAACAGCGCCAAAATTGTTATCATTAGGATTTTCTTGTTTAGCACTTGACCAGCGAAGTGGCAACGAAGTAAATGGAGTTCAAAATCAAACTGCTCGTTTTGCACATAGCAAAAATTTCCCATTAAAGTATGTTGATGCGGTGCCAGATATTGAAGCAGGTATCCATTACTTAACACAGCAATTCCCTGCTTCTAAAAAAATCATTTTAGGCAGTTCTTATTCAGCATCGGTTGCATTAGTAATGGCTGCTAAATATGGCGATATATTTTCAGGTGCAATATCTTTTTCACCGGGAGAATATTTTGTGTACGATAAAAAAATTGTATCCGAATGGGCTGCACAAATAACAATTCCTGTATTATGTACCTCATCAAAAGGGGAAGTGCATAGTTGGGAAAAAATATTTAACGCTATACCACATGGGCTGGGTCAGCTATTTATTCCCAAAAATGAAGGACGGCATGGTAGTAAATCACTTTGGGAGGCTACACCCAACTATACAGAATATTGGCATGCGCTTACAATCTTTTTAAACAATCAATCAAATAAATAAAAATGGAAAATCTTAAAAAAGCGTACATCGCAGGTGGCTGTTTCTGGGGTATGGAAGAACTCTTCAGGGTAAGGCCGGGTATTAAGGATACCGAAGTAGGTTATATTGGCGGGCAAAACGAAAACCCTACCTACCGAAATCATCCGGGGCATGCAGAGGGTATTGAACTTACTTACGATGCATCGGTAACAAATTTCAGGGAAATATTAGATTACTTCTTTCGTATTCATAATCCCACAACGGTTAACAGGCAGGGCAATGATATTGGCTCAAGCTATCGTTCTGCTGTCTTTTTTCAGAACGATGAAGAAAAACAAACAGCGGCAGAAATAATAAAAATTGTAGATGACTCAAAGCGTTGGGAAGGCGAAGTAGTAACCACATTGGAGCCCTACTCTACTTTTTGGCCGGCAGAACCAGAGCATCAGGATTATTTGAAGAGAAGGCCTAATGGCTATACCTGCCACTTTGAACGGTTTGGAAGTTTTATTTAATTAGCGTTTTTGTATAAAAATGGATTTACTAAACAAGAATGTACACAAGCTAGCAGGGCTTCTTATTCTAATAGGTCTTACTGCTTGCAGCTTTCAAAATAACAGGGTAATTACAGCAGAAAATATGGAAAAAACAAATCCGCAAAAACAGAATATAGAACTGGGAAAAGTAAGTTGGCACAGGAATTACAAGGATGCTTTGCAAAAAAGTAAAGAAACCGGTAAGCCTGTTTTATTATTTTTTCAGGAAATACCCGGCTGTGCTACTTGCGTTAATTATGGCAGAAATGTTCTCAGCCATCCTTTGATGGTTGATTTAATTGAGAATGAATTTATACCGCTAGCCATATATAACAACCGGCCAGGTAGTGATGCGGAAATTTTAAAACTGTATAATGAACCTTCCTGGAATAATCCGGTGGCACGTTTTGTAGATGAAACGGGGAAAGACATTATTCCCAAACTGGAGGATAACTATGAGCCGGTATCAATGCTTTTTAAAATAAAGGAGACGTTGGCTAATAAAAATATCAAAGAACCGAAATATATTAACCTGCTTGAAAAGGACATTAACCTTTTGTTTGGCTATACAAAAACAAAAATTTATGAAACGCCTTGCTTTTGGTCAGGCGAAACTTCATTAGCACAGCAAAAATCGGTTATCAGTACAGAAGCTGGCTTTGTTGATTCAAAAGAAGTGGTAAAAATTGTATATGACCCAACCATAAGTACAGAAAAGGAACTTGACGAATATGCGAATCAGCAAGGGTTTTATACTATTGAATCTTCAACAGGATTCAGAACTGATAAAGACCCCCAATATTACCTGAAGCAAACAGCATTTCGTTACCTGCCGCTTTCGCCAGCACAGCGTACTAAAATAAACCAGGCAATACCATATGGTGAAAATGTAGAACAATATTTAAGCCCTACACAGTTAGGCTGGTTTAAAAATGATAAGCTGAAAGAATCGGCTGCGCCTGATAATTACACAAAGGACATTATTACCACCTGGGGTAAGCTTAATGAATCTTTACAACAAAAACAGTAGCATAAAAAATTATATAACATGGTTACATACGCAACACTTACACAAGCCATTACTGATTTGAACAAACGGGGCTTTGAATATGATTTCAATTTGCAGGAAAACAGTATTTACTGCCCGGCATTACAAAAGGCATTTGATGCAGAAAACTTTAATGTAGTGGAGTACCACCGTTTTGACGGGGATTCTAACTACGAAGATTTGGCGGAAGCTTTTGCAATAGAAACTACCTGTGGCATAAAAGGGGTGCTTACAGACAGTGCAGGCTATGCTGCAGCATTATCCCCCGCTATCATTGCCAAATTAAAATTCAGGTCATAATATTCTTGAAAATAAAATTTTAAAATAGATACTCAGTATGAAATTATTTGATTCAATAATTATTGGCTCCGGGCAGGCAGGCACTCCATTAGTTTTTTCTTTAGCAGCAAAAGGGAAAAAAGTAGCATTTATCGAAAAAAAGCAAGTAGGCGGCACCTGCCTCAATGTAGGTTGCACACCTACAAAAACCTACGTAGCATCTGCAAGAAGAATGTGGGATTTACAACATGCAGGTGATATGGGGGTAAATTTTGAAGGCAGCTTTACTGCAAATATAAATGCCATAAAAAAACGTAAAGATGACCTGATAGCAAAATCAGTTACTGGCATACGTTCAGGCTTATCAGATAATGAAAACATTACCTTCATTGAAGGGGAAGCTAAGTTTATTTCCAATTACCAGGTTGAAGTAAATGGTGAACAATTAACGGCTCAGCAAATATTTATTAATGTGGGCGGCAGGGCCATTATACCTGAAGAATACCAGGGTATGAATGTGCTTACCAATGAAAACATTTTGGACCTTACTGAATTGCCTGAACATTTAATAATAATAGGCGGCAGTTATATCGGTTTGGAGTTTGGGCAAATGTTCAGGCGTTTTGGCAGCAAGATTACCATTATTGAAAGAGGAGAAAATATTATTAGCCGGGAAGATGAGGAGGTAAGCAAAACCATTCAAACATTTATGGAAGCTGATGGTGTAGAGTTTATTTTAAATGCAACATCAATAGCCCCGGCTTATGACAGCAATACTTATACAGTAACCATAAACAATTCGCAGAAAATTAAAGGCACACATTTGCTCCTCGCTATTGGCAGGTTGCCCAATACTGATTTATTACAGTTGCAAAATACATCCCTGCAAACAGACCAAAGAGGATTTATTACTGTAAACGATTTTTGCCAAACAAGTGTAGAAGGGATTTTTGCTTTGGGCGATTGCAATGGCAAGGGTGCATTTACACATACTGCCTATAACGATTACCAGGTAGTGGAAAATTTTTTATTTGGTGATGGCAGCAGAAAAATATCTGACCGCATTATGACATATGGACTATTTGTTGACCCGCCACTCGGCAGGGCCGGAATGACGAAAAAAGATGCATTAGCCAAAGGTATTAAACTGTTAGAAGGTAAAAGAGAGATGAGTAGAATTGCAAGGGCAAAGGAAAAAGGAGAAACCTATGGCTTTATACAAGTTTTGGTAAACGCTGATACCAATAAAATTATTGGGGCATGTGTGCTGGGTACCGGTGGCGATGAGATAATAACCAGCCTTCTCAACATAATGAGTGCCGGTGTAGATTATACATTAATCAGGGATACGATGGTGCTGCACCCAACCATATCTGAATTAATACCCACAACATTAGAAAATTTAAAGGAGATAAGTTAAAATGCAATTAGAAAGAGAGATATGGATAGCTACAGGGTTAAGAACGCCTTTTGCAAAAGCAGGACAGCAATTAGCCCAATACGATAGCCTCTATTTATCCAGAGAAGTATTGAATGAAATGCACAAAAAGGAAAGCATCAACCCTGATTATGTAATATGGGGTACGGTTATACAAAATGTAAAGTACAGCAATATCGCAAGAGAAGCAGTAATGGATTCTATGCTGGATGAAAAAACTATATCATTCACTACCATCCTGGCCTGTAGCAGTTCTTTAGTTGCTGCTATACAGGCGGCATCTATGATTACAAACCATGAAATTGCAATTGCCGGAGGTGTAGAAAGCCCCAGTAATTTACAGGTTGCAGTTAATGCAAAATTTTCTGCATGGTTAAAAAAATGGAGTACTGCAAAATCTTTTTTTGCAAAACTTAAATTACTTGGCGGTATATTTTCTTTTGGCATTGACTATGTTCCGAGGGTAAACCGCAGTACCGGAAAAAGTATGGGGCAACATGCCCAAATTACCGATTACCGGCTGCATATTTCAAAACAAAAGCAGGATGAATTGGCTGTAGATAGCCATAGGAAATATTTTGCTGCAAAAGAAAAAGGGTTTTATGATGATTTGGTATTTCCAGTTAACAATATTAAAGAAGATAAGATACCCAGAAAAAACACATCGGTGCAATCCATTGCCCATTTAAAACCGGCATTTGACATTGCAGATAAAGGAACAATAACAGCAGGCAATTCATCATTATATACAGATGGCGCTGCCGGAGTATGGGTGGCTGGAAAAAATGCTGTGGGTAAATTAAGCACACCCTATAAGGCAAGATTAATTGATTGGGAAATGGCTGGTGTAAATATTGAGGAAGAAGGAATATTAATGGCTCCCACATTTGCTATACCCCGGCTGTTACATAGGCATGGGTTAAAATATGATGATATAGATATTTGGGAAATACACGAGGCATTTGCTTCACAGGTGTTGGCCACCATTCAAAACTTAGAAGATGCAACCCATCTAAAAAAAGCAGGAACAGATTTTAGTTTTGGAAAATTTCCTATGGAAAAATTAAACCCTAACGGAAGCAGCATTGCCATTGGGCACCCATTTGGTGCCACAGGTGCAAGAATACTTAGCCAGACGGTAAAGTCGCTTCATTTATTGGGCAAAGGAAAAAAAGCAGTAATAAGCGTATGTGCCGATGGGGGCCTGGGTGCTGTAGTGTTAATAGAAAATTGATTAAAGAAATAATAATGCAGGAAAATTTCAGAAAAGATGTGCTTGAAGGGTTAAGCAACAAGCCTCAAAAAAAACTATCATCAAAATATTTTTATGATGCCACAGGCGATGAACTCTTTGTAAAAATAATGGCGCTGCCGGAGTATTATCTCACCAGGGCCGAGATGGATATTTTTCAAGACAAAACCAGTGAACTCATTGCTGCAATGCAGTTAGAAAAGGAGGAAAAATATGATATTATAGAATTGGGAGCAGGAGATGGAACAAAGACAATTCACTTGTTAAGGGAGTTACAGTTACGCAAATTTAGCTTTGAGTATTATCCCGTTGATATTTCTTTAAATGCGTTAGAGGGTTTAGAAAACATGCTTTTAAAAGAGCTGCCTGAACTAAAGGTTAAGCCCATGCACATGGAATATTTTCAGTCATTGAGCAGGCTTAAACAGGATGGTAATAAAAAGATTATTTTATTCCTTGGTTCAAACATCGGGAATATGCCCGATGATGAAGCTACAGAGTTTATTTACCAGTTGGGCGCAAATATGTATCCCGGAGATAAACTTATTTTAGGTGTTGATTTAACAAAACCCAAAGAATTAATATTACCTGCGTATAATGATGCTCAGGGTATAACAGCAGCATTTAACCTTAACCTGCTGCATAGGATAAACAGGGAGTTAGATGGAAATTTTGATGTAAAGGAGTTTGAACATTACCCTGTTTATGATGAAAATGAGGGGATAGCAAAAAGCTATTTACGAAGTAAAAGGTCTCAAGAAGTAAACGTAAGCGGCCATACTTTTTTCTTTACAGAAGGAGAGCTGATACATACAGAAGTATCCAGGAAATATAACGATAGTATTATTAAAAAGATATTATCCAAAACAGATATTACCTGGGTAGAAAAAGTTACAGACAGCAACAATTTGTTTGCTGATTATATACTTCTCAGACATTAGTAATGGAAGAAATTAAGACAGGTATTTTAGGATTGGGTGCTGTTTCAACGCTGCACTACTTAAAAAGGCTTAATGAAGAGTATAGTAAAAAGAAAGGTGGATACAGTACTTTCCCTTCTATTTTAGTAAATGCTGATTTTAATAAAATCAACCCATATCTGCCCAATCAGTTTAAAAAACTTGAAGATGCACTGATGCCATACCTCAATTATTTTGAAGAGGCAGGCGTACTAAATTTGTTGATGCCCAATATCACCATACATGAGACATTGGATAAAATATTGGAACATTCAGTCTTCAGTTTTTCTATTGTACATCCGCTACAGCTAATGGCTGCTCAGTTGCTTCGTCATTCGGTAAAAGAAATATATCTTTTAGGTACAATGTATACAATGGAATCAATGTATATTGCTGATTATTTTAACAAAGCAGGTATTAGCTGCTTGTCAATTAATTCTGAAATAAAACTGATGATTGATAAGTTGAGAACTAAAGTGTATGCAGGTGAGGCAATTGATACAATAGAAACAGAAAAGTATATGACGGCCTGCTTTGGGAGTAAAAAAAAGTTAGTAATAGCATGTACTGAGCTATCTGTGCTATTCTCATTGTTTAAGTCTCTTTCTTTTTATGATATGGCTGAAGAGCAAATCAATTTTCTAATATACACAAAGCAATAAAAATGAACCTTCAGCTTTCCATTACGCAAAGTGTACTGTTGTTCCTCTTTTCCGGGGCAGTAATTTGGTATTTTAGTAACAAGCTTTCGGCTATTGTAGAATTTATTGCAGATGAGTTCAACCTGGGCGATGCTTTTGGTGGTACTATAATGCTTGCCATTGTCACAAACCTTCCCGAAATTGTTATTGTAGTTATAGGTGTTCAAAAAGGTGATACATCATTAGCCTTAGGGAATATTTTGGGTGGCATTGCGATACAGACTGTGTTGCTTGTTTTGTTTGATTTTGCTTCAAGAAAGAATGAAGATAAGCCGCTGTCAACACTTACATCAAACAGAAACTCTATTGCTCAGGGTCTTTTCTTATGTGCTATTTTAGCATTGGTTATTATGGGGTCACGGTTTGATGAAAAATTTGTTATGCAGAATGTCTCCCCTATTGAAGCAATGATATTAGGCTCCTGGATATTAAGCCTTTTCGTTATTAAACAGTGTGAAGCACAAAAGATGCTGCCCAAAATCGAATGTGAAATGATTCATAGAACAAAGCTGACAAAGAAAAGTGCTTTAATACAACTTATAATTGTTGCTCTAATTATTCTGTTTTTTGGTGTACTACTTGCTAATACAGGTGAAAAAATTGCTGCTCATTATAATATATCCGGAGTTGTATTTGGGGCCACCATACTCTCATTAATTACGGCAACACCTGAAATATCAGGTGGCCTGGCTTTTGTAAAACATAAAAGATATCCGCCACTTATCAGTGATATTTTTGGGGGTAATTCTTTTTTGCCTACATTGTTTTTTGTGGCTAATATTTTGGCCGGGAGGTCCATCTTAACAGATGCTCATAATTCAGATATTTATCTAACCTCTCTGTCCATAGTGCTTACGGCAGTTTATCTGCTGGGTATGATAATTCAATCCCCAAAACGAAAATGGGGAATGGGAATTGATTCCTGGATTGCTGTGCTTATTTATATTGGGGGAGTAATCGGATTGTTGTTAATATAAAAATTTAAATATGTTTTGTAAATAACATATCTTCAATGTGATATTAAAAAAATGTCCAATGTTTAAAGTTTATCAATATTTGTAAGATTATAATGACTTTATTAATTTCTGTATCGTTAAATAATTATGTCTTTATTTTATGTTGTAAACTATAATTTAATTTGTTCAAATCTGTAAAAAAATTGTTCGAAATTTGTCTTATTGCCCCGACCAAAACATAAGAAGCCAAACAGCAGTGTTTGGCTTCTTTATTTTAGAAAGATTCCGGCTTGTATGACGTAGGCGTTATCATATCCTGCCCAGGATCATCTTTTATCTCCAGCTATCGGAAAATTAAATCAGGTGCTATGCTCTGTGATGTACGTTACAGAATACCCGGTACTGTTTGTCTACCTTTTCCTCCAACAATTGAATAATCTTTTTAAGGCATAAGTTTTTTTGCTTCCGTTGTGTCTAACAGATAACATGCATTAGTGTGGACGATACTGAACTTATACAAAATGTCCTGAACGGCAATCAAAGAGATTTTGAACGATTAGTCGACAAATACCAGTCGGCTGTCTTTCGGATAGCAATTGGATTGCTTCATAATAAAGAAGATGCGGAAGAAATTGTACAGGATGTTTTTATTAAGGTGTACAGGTCTCTTTCCTCCTTTGATGCAAAAGCCGCTTTCTCCACCTGGTTGTACCGGGTTACAGTGAATGCCAGTTTGAATGTTCTCAGTAAAAAGAAACGACAGAAGTTATGGGTTGAACTATCGGATCTTCTTCAGTTACGATCCAAAGAAAAACAAGCAGATGTACAACTGGTTGAACAATCTGATAATGCCTTCATCTACCAGGCCATGAATGAGTTGCCTGCAATGCAACGGGTGGCCTTTGTATTGTCAAAGTACGAAGAGATGCCGCAAGCCAGGGTTGCTGAAATTATGCAGCTTAGTACGGGTGCCGTGGAGCAACTTATCTACAGGGCTAAAAATAATCTTCAGGAAAAATTGGAAAAAAAAATTTCCGCCCGTAAGATAATTAAAGCAAATGTGTCTAATAGTTAAATGACCCGGCAAATGAAAGAGCAAGAAATCGAAAATAAAATTCAGGCTGCCATCCGGGAAGAAAAGGATACATCGTTTAATCCTTTTCTTGCCACCAGGATCATGGTTGCTATTGAAAAAGAAAGGACGGGTATCACCAACACATTTATTCCGGTCTGGAAAAAAATAGTGGTTGCGATGAGTTTGCTGGTTGCCATTGCAGCAGGCTATTATACGGGGAATTTATATAAGCGGGCTAATTATCCTGATGAAGTGGTGCTCATAAATGATTACGGAATGGAGCAACTTGAATTTTATAAGCAAGGAGAATAAAATAAAAGTAACATGCTTAGGGATATTAGACTTTTACGCTGGCTGCTGATTCTGCTGGTAGTAATGAATGCTGTCACAATCGGAACGATACTTCTGCATAATTACCGGGAGACGAAAAATCAGGAAGAAGTTAAACTGAGTAGTGTTCCGGGCGGAAATGTGCTGAATGGAAAATTCTTCCGGCAGACACTGGGGTTTGATGATCGGCAAATGGATTCATTCCGGCAAATCAACCAGGCTTTCCGGTCCGGTACCCTGGGGCTGGCAGAAAGGATTGAAACGCTTAAAGAAGAGATGTTTACCGAATTGAAAAAACCTGTACCTGATACCGTGTTATTAAACAGGTATTCATTAAGCATTGGGAAAATGCATGGCGAACTGAAAATGGAAACATATAAATTTTACCTGTTACTAAAAGATAAATGCACTCCTGAGCAAGAGGCTGAACTTGAAAAGGTATTTCTGCCATTGTTTAAAAAGGAGGGAATTCATGGCCCTGCGAAACAGCAAAACCGCAGAGGCTGGAATAAAGAAGCTCCTTAATAATTAAATATACAAATATGAAAAAGTTGATGTTGACAGCGATCCTTCTGGTCGCTATGGGGAGCCTGTTGTCTGCTCAGTCTCCCGGCCCCCGAAATTCAAAAGCCGGAACGAACAAAGAGGCAGCAAATTATACAGATGCCAATAACAATTCTGTTTGCGATAATTATGAAAACAGAACAACCACCCGGCCTTTTTTTGGGAAGGGAAAGGGACAAGGAAGAAAGGCTGCCTTAAACGGACGGGGAAATAATAACAGGTGTTTTACAAAACAGTGCAGGGGCGGCGGGGGCCGCAACCGGTGAACTTTCTTAGTATTCAAGCAGCTAAACAATATTTTTCAGCTAAAAATAGTACGGTATGAAAAAAATAATCAAAGCAGGTTCGCTGGTGCTGTTAACTGCCATTGTATTGTTTATTACTATCTCCTGTTCAAAGAACAAGGACGCCGGAGCAGTAACAAATAGTATTTTGCCAGGTCTTGATATTGCCGCTATCCAGGCACAGATAGATGGGCTGCCGGCTGAGCCACTGAGTGAAGCCGAAAAGAATAGCCTTCTTTTTATGCGGGAGGAAGAAAAAATGGCCAGGGATGTTTATAAAGCCATGTTTACAAAATGGAATACGGCTATTTTCAGCAACATCGCATCAAGTGAACAAACACATATGGATGCCATTCTTATGTTGCTGAAAAAGTATGAACTGGAAGATCCGGTAACTGCGAATGGCCCGGGTGTTTTTACTAACCAGCTTCTGCAAAATTTATACAACCAGTTGATCCTCCGGGGCAACATAAGTATTGCTGGTGCCTGTAAAGTTGGTGCCAGTATTGAAGAGCTGGATATTTCAGACCTGGCAACAGCCCTGGTGACTGTGGATAACCAGGACATAATTATGGTGTATAATAACCTGGCAAGAGGCAGCCGTAATCACCTGCGATCTTTTTATAAAAAAATCCTATGGGCAGGTGAAACTTACACTCCACAGTATCTTACTCAGGCAGCATTTGATGCTATTGTAAACAGCCCAATGGAAACTGGTAATCCATGGCAGGGGTGGAAATGAAAAGAATTCCCCCACAGGGTATTGAAAACGATTTTTTAATTTAAATAACCCTTTATGAAAAAGTTACTGTTTTTGCTTCTGGCATTGATTACAATGACGGGAGCCGTGTTTGCCCAGGATCAGCAGCGGGATAAAGACCGTGACCGGCTGCGGATCAAAGAACATATCCTGCTGAAGGATGGGATTCCTTATAAAGTGCAGGACCAGGTTCAGACAAGATTGCAGACACAGTTGGTATTAAAGAATGGAACTACGGTTAACCCGGATGGAACCTGCCAGCTTCGCAACGGGAAAAGACTGCGGTTAAAAGATGGCCAGTGCCTGGATATGGATGGCAATAAATACCGGTCCCAGGACAGACTTCGGGAGAAAACAATGAAACAGGAAAGGCAGCATCAACGGGCAGAACAGCGGATGAAAACACAAAATAATCGTCAGAGAGGTGCAGGCCGCCCATCTTGAAATTAACCAGTAACGTTGAAGCAGCACTCCCAATTGAAAGGATTTATTCCTTGAAATAACGGGAGTGTTGTTTTGTCAATTCAATCATTATGAAAAAGAATATTCTTGTAACGATACTACTCTGTCTGTTAGCTCCTTTTTTCAGTGCGGGGCAGACGGCTAAAAAAATGGATTCAACTGACCTTAGAAGTTTGTATAACAGTTCATATGTTACAGCAGCTGTTAATTATGCCAGCGATTGGGTATTTGCCGGCCGGAAAGATTCTGTAAAGTGCCCTTATGTTTCTCCATCAGTATCTTATTATCATAAATCCGGATTGTTTGTCAAGGGGCAATTATCTTATCTGACCGCTGCCTCAGCAGGAAGAATTGATATGTTTAGCTTTTCGGGGGGGTATTTATTTTCTAAAAGCCGCCTGTATGGAGGAGTGGATGGGGCCGTGCAACTATTTAATGACAGTAGTTATGCCGTTTCCTCCGCCATGTCCGGAAGAATCGGCATATATACCGGGTATGATTTTTCCATTGCAGAACTAACGCTGGATATAAACGGATTATTTGGGAAGGAATCAACTGATGTGTTAACAGGAATTGAGTTAAGCCGTCGTTTTTGGCTGTTTAATGACCGGGTTACTATTTATCCTTCCGTGTATGTATTAGCCGGAACACAAAACTATTATTCTGATTATTATACCACAAGAAGGAGTGGTGTAAAAGGAAGGCCAGGCAGGGGTAATGCCGGAGGTTCAGGAGAGTTGGAGGTTGTAAGTTTAGTCAGCAGTGCCACAAAACGATTTGAACTATTGTCCATTGATATCAGCCTTCCACTTAGTTATTCATTCGGGCAGTGTAAAATTTCATTCACACCTGTGTACTCTTTTCCTCAGAACATTCCTGTTGTGACCACAAACGGAATAACCAGCAGGCAAGACTTTGGAAACCTGTTCTACTGGACTGCCGGTATCAGGTATATTTTTTAGGCAGCATTGTTATTATCGTCCCATCCAGCCGCCATCAACTGTTATGATCGTTCCGTTCATATAATCTGAAGCAGGAGAAGAAAGAAATACAAATGCACCAGCCATATCTTCAGGAGTACCCCAACGGTTTGCAGGGATGCGGGATAAAATCGCAGCATTGCGTTCGGCGTCTGCTCTTAATTGTGCTGTATTATCAGTTGCAATATAACCGGGTGCCACTCCATTCACCGTTACGCCAAATTTGGCCCATTCATTGGCAAACGCTTTTAATAAAGAGGAGATAGCTCCTTTGCTGGCCGCATAACCCGGTACGTTGATGCCGCCCTGGAATGATAATAAAGAACAGGTGAAAACAATTTTACCATACCCTTGTTCCACCATTCTTTTCCCGATCTCCCTGGTCAGGATAAACTGTGCGTTGAGATTAATATCAATGATGGTGTCCCAATATTCATCCGGGTGTTCGGCTACAGGCTTCCTCATGATATGCCCTGCATTGTTTATTAAAATATCTATCCGCGGGTGATCAGCCTTTACTTTTTCGATGAAAGAATAAACAGACTCACGATTGCTGAGATCACATTGATAAGCATAAAATTTTTTGCCGGCTGCTGTTACTGCTTTTTCTAAATCGGAACCGGAGGCTTCCAGTTTGCTGCTGACACCAATGATATCTGCACCTGATCCGGCGAGAGCTGTTGCGACTGCCAGACCAATACCACGGCTGCTGCCGGTTACCAACGCCAGCTTTCCATCTGTTCTGAAATTTAACATGCTACTATAGTTGAATAATTATTATTGTAAAGTTTGCAATGGAGCCGGGTCCATATCGGTGAATGCCATATTCTCACCTGCCATGGCCCAGATAAACGAATAGCTGGCGGTGGCGCAACCACTATGTATGCTCCAGGCCGGGGAAAGTATTGCCTGTTCATTATTCAAAAAAATATGCCTGGTTTCTTGTGGCTGCCCCATGAAATGGATCACCCGTTGTCCTTCGGGCAAATCAAAATAGAAGTAAGATTCCATCCTCCTGTCGTGCAGGTGCGGCGGCATCGTATTCCAGATACTCCCTTTTTTGAAATTAGTAACTCCCATCACAAGCTGGCAGCTTTTAATGCCATCAAGGTGAATATACTTATTGATTACCCGGTGATTATTGTTATCAAGGCTTCCCAGTTCGGCGGGTAATGCTTCCGATGGTTTCATTAACCGGGTTGGATATTCCTGGTGAGCAGGGCAGGAGAAGAAGATAAATTTGGCCGGATTGTTTTTATCTGCACTCGAAAAAAAAATATTCTCTTTTCCTTTACCGATATAAAGGCAGTCCTGTTTTTCCATGCCAATTTTTTCTCCATCAACGCTGACAGATCCAGTTCCGGCAATATTGACGATACCGATCTCCCGGCGGCTTAGAAAATGATCGGTCTTTAGTTGATCATAAGTACCTAAGGTGAGTGGTTGGGTTACCGGGGTAGCCGCCCCAACGATCATGCGATCATAGTGGGTGTAGACACATTCAATTTTGTCGGCTTGTACTAAATTTTCCAGTAAGAATTTATCCCGTATTTGTCTGGTAGTATAAGATGCAAAATCGTCAGGATGCACCTGGTGTATGATCTTCATATGGTGTTTGTTTAAATTAGTGATTAAGGAAGTTAAAACTATAGAAAGCATTGCAATCAGTGTAAAAAAACTCCGGGAACGTTACCGGCCTGATCTGCCGGCAGAATGATTATTTTATCTTATTATCAGTTTGTTTAACAAATTTATTTTCTGCAATTTTCCCTGAATCAATTAGTATGTTTCTCTCCAGCCGGTGATCAGCCCTTACAAAATCCTTATAATAGATCAGGATGCCCTGGCTGTTACTGCCCGAAAATTGGTTCGAGAATATTTTTGTTTGCTGTACGCCTGTCAGTTCAATAAGTGGTGATGCGCCGGTCGTGTTACAAGTAGTGATTTTATTATGACTAAAGACCAGGTCGGGTCCCAGGGTACTTTCATCATTGCCGCCCCTGTATATGCTCAGCAGAGTACCTGCCTGGTTAGTGAAAATGTTATGCCCCATAAATACCTTTTCGGCGCTGTAATACCCTTTATTGTCTGTCTCGTCATTCATCAGGAATCCATTGCAGTTATTATTTAAAAAATTATTGTTATGAACAATAATGCTGTCTGCAATAATATTTTTACAGGCAAAGAAGAGAGCCACACATCCGCCGGATCTGCTAAAATTGCTGATCGTTGTATTCTTAATAGCCAGGTTATAGTGACTTGATGAACCGGTACTGTCACTTGCGATAAAATATTTTGCACTGACTTTACTGCCGTTCAACCTGAGATTGTTAATGATGAGGTTCCCCCCGCCGGCAATGATAAAAACACTTTGCATATCCCCGGCTTCAAACACGACCGGTTTTTTGTGATTGCTGATGAACTGTACCCGGCTTTCTACCAGCAAAGGTTTTGACAGGGTATATTTTTGATTTGTAAGAACAATGGTTAAAGGTATTTTTTTTGCAAGCTGGTGGCTGATTTCTGCCGTTGAATTGCAGTTAACAATAGTTTTTTTGGGGGGGCTGGCAGCAGCTTTACCAGAAAACCAGTTTGCACCAATCGGGGAATACGACTTATCCATTAGCGACACAGCGGTGCGGGCACTTAACGGCAGTTTGGAACCCGGGTTTAACACTTTGTCAAATCCTTTGGGTAATGGCTGTACTACCGATTGACTGGTTGCGTTATTTATAAAACGAAAGCCGGTAATATCATCATAGGCTTTGTAAATGATACTATCCCTGCTGTTGTAAAAATCATTTCGTTCAAAAACAACTCCCGATGGCGGTAAGGTTCTCTCAGTATCACTTCCTTCACAAAAAGTGACAGGAGCACATTCAAAAAAAACATTATCCCTGATAAAAGCATCGGTTACCTGTACATAGCGATGTGCGGGTGAGTTGGGAATACCATTCATGATTGCCAGTGGGGAGCGGAAATCAACACCCCTGCATTTGTAAAATACATTGCTTGTAACTTTTTGCCCTTTGTTGATGATCCTTACTCCACCCGTACCCGGCTTGTCGTTGCCGATAAAGTAATTATGGCTTACCGTATTGTTATCGCCATGTCTTAAAACCACCGAACCCTGGCATTCTTTGAATACATTATCTTTAACAATATTGCTCCCGGATTTGATGGAAACAATTTCTGTTTCACCATCGCAATACTCGAAGTAATTATTAAGTATTTGTGTATTGGAATTGAACTCGCAATGTTGAGAAACGCCTACACGAATGATCTCGCCGCCATTGGAGCCAAGCGGTATTCGTTCACCAAAATAGTTATGATTAATAGAATGGAAATTTTCACGGCTTCTGTCATCATCCAGCATCACTGCCAGCAATACCCCCATATTTTTTTTGCCCCGGAAACTGCAGTGATCAAGCTGGTTGTTTTTTCCATAGAAGAGAACCCAATTATTGTCTTCCATTCTTTTTGGGTTATTGAAACTTTCGATGACGCAATTGGTTACCCTGGAATGATTAGCTACCTGCTCTTTGCCGGCCCTGAAAGAGATTACCGCATCTTTTGCGGCATAGCCATTGGTAAAATACAGGCCTTCCACAATGAGATGATTGCCGCCAATCCTGAGTGAGGAAAGGCCACTTACTGTCACTTTCCCATTTGTTTGCGCTTTGAAATGGACCGGCGCTTCTTTGGTTCCATTGCAGGTGAGTTTGATCTGAACATTTCTCCACACACCATTTTGCAATATGATCACATCCCCGGGCTGTGCTTGTTTATTGGCTGTGTTCAGTTCATCTATGTTCTTTACAGGAATTGTTTTTGCCAGGCAGGAAAGGCAACTGGACAAAAAGAAACTTAATACAATTAGTTTTCGCATGGCTTTTATTTTATACGACCGTTTTTAACGATTGCCCTTTGTGATGATTCCCGGATAATCAGTTTAGGTTTCAGCACTTCTTCCACATCACTCATGTCATTATTATTATGCATGGTTTCAATAAAGAGCTTGGCAGCTACTTTGCCCAGTTCGAAAGCAGGCTGATCCACGCTGGAAATACCCGGTGTTACCAGGCTGGTAACGGGTTCGTTGTTAAACCCAACAAGACCGATATCCTGGGGCATCTTCAATCCCTTTTCCTTAATTGCCAGCATGGCACCGATAGCCATCCGGTCGCTGATGGTAAAAATCGCATCGGGCCGTTTTTTCATGTTTAATAATTCCTGTGTGGCGATATATGCATAATGCTGGTTGAAGTCGCAGTTGATGACCAGGTCCTCATCGGGTTTTATTTTATACTTCTTTAATGCTTTGAGGTAGCCATCGAGACGCTGATTGCTGATACCTAAATTTTTCGGGCCAGCCAGGATGGCGATGCGTTTATAACCCTGTTCAATTAAATGTTCAGTAGCCTGGAAGCCACCGTCTTCATTATCTATTCGTACACCCGGTGCTTTTAAGTAGGGAGTAACACGGTCAAACACCACCATCGGCATTTGTTTTTCCTGGATTTTCCGGAAATGGTCAAACACTTTTGTTTCGCTGGAAACAGAAATAATAAAACCATCCACAAGGCTGTCCAGTAATCGCCGGGTATTGACGATCTCCCGGCCAAAGGATTCATTGCTTTGGCAAACCATTACCGTATAGCCTGCTTCTAAGGCCACTTCATCAATTCCTTTTACCATGGTGGAGAGCACATAGTCAAGGTTAGGGACAATGACGCCAATATTATGTGTTTGTTTTTGTTTCAGACTAAGAGCCAGTTTATTGGGCTGGTAATTGAGTTCTTCTGACAATGCCATCACCGCTCTTTTTGTATCGGCATTCACATCTGGCGCATTACGCATAGCCCTTGATACCGTAGAAATAGAGATGTTCAACTGGCGGGCAATGTCTTTGATCGTAGCTGGTTTATTCATAAATGTAGTTGCGGACATGAAAGAATAAAGCTATGATAAAGAAGCTTACGGAAATCCCGGCAGCGTTGCCGGTAACGTTACCGGCTTTCTTTTTTTAGAAAACGTGTAAAAAAAACGGAAATCTGCTTGATTTAATTGAGTTATTCGCTGAAATTTTATTCTTTTTCTAATCGGTTAAAAATTTACTGCCTGATAATTCAGCCTAATATTACAAGAGAAAGTTTGCCACAGGTTATTATCAACTGTATTGCATGACGTTTCCTGTTAAGTACACAGCTTTTCATTACCGGGGCATTCTTTCCGTCTTATCCTTCAGAAACTGAGTTCATTCACACATTTATTCTGTTTAATCATGTATTCATTAAAAGGTAAAGTAGCCATTGTAACAGGCGGAGCCAGAGATATTGGCAGGCAGGTATCGTTGAAACTGGCGGCGGCCGGTGCTAAAGTTTGTGTCAATTATTTAGGAAATAAAGAGCAGGCGGATGAAACCCTCCGGCTGATTAACGAAGCCGGTGGCGAAGCTATCCTGGTACAGGCTGATATGACTAAGGGTTCAGAAGTAAAAAAAGTAGTTGATAACTGCGTGGCCGCTTATGGTGAAACCATTCATATTCTTGTGAATGTTGCGGGCGGGCTGATGGGCCGGAAAGTATTGGCGGACCTGGATGAAGAATTCTGGGATGCTGTAATGAATGTGAACCTGAAATCTGTTTACCTCGTTACCCGGGCAGTTGTCCCTCATATGACAGATGGTGGTGCCATTGTTAATTTCAGTTCGCAGGCAGCAAGAGATGGCGGTGGCTTTGGTGCATTGGCTTACGCAGCGGCAAAAGGCGGGGTGCTGACATTAACGAGAGGGTTGGCAAAGGAATTAGGCCCTAAAGACATCCGGGTGAACTGCGTTTCCCCCGGTATGATCAATACCACATTCCACAACACATTTACCAAACCTGAAGTAAGAACGAATGTAGCTGCGGCTACTCCACTGCGAAGAGAAGGAGAAGCAGGGGAAGTTGGTGATCTTGTATTGTACCTCGCCAGTGATGCTTCTTCTTTTATTAATGGAGAAAGTGTCGAGATCAATGGCGGTACCTGGTTTGCATAACTGACCTGTATCCTGTTTTAACTGCACTCTAAATCTATTGTGATGCGATTGCTGAAAATGATAGCCATTCTTTTGTTCCCTGTTTTGCTGGCTGCCCAGCATCCCGTTACTTTTTTTACAAGAGCAGAGGCTGCTGAGGTAAAAAGGAGCCTGGCAAAATATCCATTGCTTACCCAATCTTACAACGATATAAAGAAAGAAGTGGATGCATGGATCGGGAAAGATATTGATGTTCCTTTTCCCAAAGATCCGGCCGGCGGTTATACGCATGATAAACACAAGTATAATTATACACTGATGTTTAACAGCGGTATTTTGTATAACCTGACAGGAAATATAAAATATGCCAGGCTGGTGAAGGAGATGTTGTTAAAATATGCAGTCCTGAATCCGGCATTAAAAAATCATCCGCAGGCTACCAGCAGCTCACCCGGGCGTATTTTCTGGCAGGCATTAAATGATGCAAATTGGCTGGTGTATGCAGGAATGGCATACGATCTTGTATATGATTCTCTTACAACAGCTGAAAGAAAGGCAATTGAAGAAGGTGCATTCAGACCAGAAGTCGATTTTATTACCAAAGATCTGCAAACATGGTTTGACCTGATCCATAATCATGGTGTATGGGCTTGTGCAGGGGTGGGTATCGTTGGTATTGCTACGGGTAACCAGGAGTATGTGGATATGGCATTGTATGGCACTAAAAAAGATAAGAAAAGCGGATTTATTGCTTTAATGGATGAACTGTTTTCTCCCGATGGCTATTATACAGAAGGACCTTATTACACCCGGTATGCAATTCTTCCTTTTTGTCTTTTCGCTACGGCCCTGGATCATGCCCGCCCTTCCTTAAAAATATTTGAGTACCGTAACCGCATTTTACAAAAGGCATTAGTAGCGGGTTTGCAGCAAACCAACCTGGACGGAACTTTCTTTGCGCTGAATGATGCGCTAAAGGAAAAGGATTATACCAGTAATGAATTAGTGACCGCTGTGAGTACAGCCTGGGCTATGTATGGAAAAGATAATGGCCTGTTGGCGGTGGCTAAAAAACAAGGACGGGTTGTGCTCAACAGGGGAGGTGTTTCTATTGCAGCCGCAACAGCAGGTACCAAAGTAATTCCGGTATTTTATCCTTACAGTACCGTTGAGTATACCGTTGGAAGTAAAGGTGATGAAGGCGGGGTGAGCCTGTTAAGAAACGGTAAAGGGAAAGACCTTACGACATTGATTTACAAGTACACTTCGCATGGGCTATCACATGGTCATTACGATAAGCTTAATTATAATCTTTATGATAAAGGGAATGAGATATTAACTGATTATGGAGCTGTTCGGTTTATCGGTATAGAACAGAAGTACGGGGGCCGTTATTTACCCGAAACAAAAGCATATGCAGCCCAGACAATAGCCCACAATACAATCGTTGTAGATGAAAAAAGCCATTTTGGAGGCAAAGAATCTGTAGCGGAACAATTTCATTCCACAAAATTATTCAGCAATGTCAGTAATCCTGCTGTGCAGGTGGTGGCTGCCAAAGAAGAACATGCCTATGAGGGAGTAAAGCTCCAACGGACTGTGTACTTGATCCAATTGCCCGAAGGCAGGAAACTGCTGGCAGATATATTTAACAGCAATGCTGCTGAGGAACACCAGTATGATCTTCCTTTTCATTACAATGGTCAATTTATCAGCACTTCTTTAAAATACGATCCGTACACTGCAAAGCTGGAACCATTGGGCAAAAAAAACGGATACCAGTTTTTATGGAAAGAAGCTGAAGCAACGATAGCTGACAGTATCGTTCAGCTGACATTCCTGAATGACCGTACCTATTATACGATCTCTTCATTAGTGCAGGGACAGGCACAGGTATTCTTTACCCGTTCCGGGGCAAACGATCCGAATTTCAATCTCCGTCACGAACCGGCAATGATCATCCGTAAAAAAGGAATGAATCAATCCTTTGTCAGCGTTACGGAGATCCATGGGAATTTTGATCCGATCCTGGAGTTTTCTGCCGGTTCTTACCCTTCTGTAAAACAAATAAAAATACTGCAGCAGGATGAAAGGTACTCTATAGTTGAAATGCAGGTGAATGATAAAAAATTAATTATTGCACAACTCAATAATGACTTTGATACTAAGAAAGTTCATTCAGCATCCGGGTTATCATGGACGGGCCCATTTGCTGTCTTTTATGACGGGAAGAAAATGAATTGAACAGGTGCCACACATTGTAAAAATTAATAAAAAGAAAGTAATGGGAACAACGGAAACAGTGAAAGTATTTGTTGAAAATACTGAAACAGCATGGCAGGAGATGGATAAAGGAATACGCAGAAAGATCATGGCCTGGGATGAAAGGCTGATGGTGGTTAAAGTCGAATTCCGGGCAGGGGCAGTGGGGCAACTGCATCAGCATCACCATACACAGATCACCCATATTGAAAGCGGTGTGTTTGAGGTGGAGATTGGAGAGGAAAAGAAAATACTCAAAGGAGGAGACGCCTTTTACATTCCGCCGAATGTGATGCACGGTGCGGTTTGCCTTGAAGACGGTGTGCTGATTGATGTATTCAGCCCGATGCGGGAAGATTTTATTGAAAATAAATGATACGCAGAACAATGCAGTGGCTCATATACATACTGTTTTGGTACAGCCTGGTGAGTTGTAATAAAAGCAATGCACCTGCACCTGTTGTTCCGCCGGAACCGCCACCGGCAGGCAGTGAAAGAATAGTGAATGTTTCTACCGCCTTACAACTGAAGGCAGCCCTGCTGAATGCTTTACCGGGTGATGAGATCATTATGGCAGATGGTGTTTACAAAGGCAAATTTGTTATTGAAACGGCGGTTAGCGGCTCTGCTGCAAAACCTATATTGCTGCGGGGCAGCCGCAATGTGATCCTTGATGCAGAAAATAGTAACACAGGGTATGTATTATACCTGCAGGCCAGTTATTGGAAATTAAAGGGATTCACCCTTACAAATGGGTTAAAGGGCCTTATGGCGGATGGAGTAAGATATTGTGTGATTGACAGTATTAAAGTACATATGATTGGGGAAGAAGGAATTCACCTGAGGAAGTTCAGTTCGCAAAACATTATTCAGTATACAGAAGTGACAAATGTAGGATTGAAGACACCTGATTACGGCGAAGGTATTTATATCGGTTCTGCAAAAAGTAACTGGGCCACTTATACCAACGGCTTTCCCGATAACTGTGATTCCAACAAAGTACTGAACAATAAAATTGGCCCGGCTATCACCGCGGAATGTATTGATGTGAAAGAAGGAACCACCGGCGGACTGATCAGTGGCAACAGCTTTGATGCTACCGGTATTACCGGTGCAAACAGTGGCGATAGTTGGATGGATGTGAAAGGAAACAACTATCTCATTGAGGGAAATACGGGCTTTAACCCGGGCGGGTCCATTTTTAAAGATGGTTACCAGGTGCATGTGGCATATCCGGGCTGGGGTAACCATAATGTATTCAGGAATAATTCATGCACCGTAAATGCCTCCGGGTATGGATTCAATATCCAGTTAAGCGGTAGCAATAGCACATCTGCGGGCAATAAAGTATATAGCAGTAATTCAGTAACAGGTGCAGCAGCCGGAGTGGCCAACATTCCGCTGAGCAACTAAACAAACAGCGATGAAGATAAAAGGACTCAGGTGGTATATTATCGGGCTCATCGGGCTGGCAACGATCATTAATTATATTGACCGGACTGCCATCAATATACTCTGGCCTTATATTCATAAAGATTTTGGTATCACGGAAGCAGACAGTAAGGACTCACTGAAACTGATTACTACTTTTTTTATGATCGCTTATGCGATCGGGCAGACCGTTACAGGCAAACTGATGGATGCAATTGGCACCCGCCTGGGATTTGTTGTATCAATTGTGGGATGGAGTATTTCTATTGCGCTGCATGCGTTTGCTAAAACCCTGGGCTCATTTAATGTATTTCGTTTCTTCCTGGGGCTGAGCGAAGCCGGCAACTGGCCGGGTGCCGCCAAAAGTAATGCGGAGTGGTTCCCGGCAAAAGAAAGAGCCATTGCACAGGGAATTTTTGGTGCAGGTGCTTCGTTAGGCTCTGTTTTGGCAGCTCCCTTTATTGCTTATCTATATATCGCTTTCGGCTGGAAGATGACTTTTGTGGGCATTGGTGTATTAGGATTAGTATGGATCATTCCCTGGTTACTGATCAATAAAAATACACCCGATCAGCATCCCTGGATCACCAAAGAGGAGCAGGACCATATTTTACAATCTGCCGCTAACAAAGCCACCGCTCCTGTTGCAACAGAAGTGTACTCCTGGAAGCAATTACTGGGTTTTAAAAATACATGGGCTGTTATTTCTTCCCGCTTTTTCATTGATCCGGTGTGGTGGATGTTTGTAACCTGGCTGCCTTTCTTTTTAAAAGAAAATTTTGGATTTGATATCAAACAGGTGGGTGCTTTTGCATGGGTCCCTTTTTTATTTGCTGCAATAGGCGGGCTGGCCGGCGGTTTCTTCTCCTCCCTGCAAATTAAAAAAGGAAAAGCAGCAGTTACGGCCAGGAAAAATGCTATCTCTATTGGCAGTATGATCATGCTCACTTCATTGGGAAGTATTGCTTTTTACCTGGACCAGCTCAAAGAACAGCCCGGGATAGCCATTGCGCTGATCAGCTCCACCTTATTTGGATTTCAATTCCTGATCAATAACCTGCAAACATTACCCGGAGATTATTTCCATGGCAAAAATGTAGGTACTGTGGCAGGAATGGGAGGAACATCGGCTGTAGCTGGAACACTGATCGTTACCTGGCTGGTGCCGGTATTAACAAAAACCAGTTACACGTCATTTTTCCTGATGGCAGCCCTGCTGGTACCCCTGTCATGGATATGTATCATGTTCATTGTATCAAAACGAAAATAAAGCCATAACAAAACGATTTAAACGCTGCTATATGAAAAGGATTTTATTTACCATGCTGCTGTCACTGTTTACAGGGTTGTTATACAGCCAGACAACTTATTATTGGGTGGGCGGCACGGCACCAACAACCAGTATTACAATCGGAACTAATTGGAACACCTCATTGGATGGTTTGGGCAGTCCGCGGCCCTCTTCTTCGGGAGCCACGGATATTCTTGTGTTTGATGGAACCAATGTGGGAGGAACGGCACCTGCTACAGGCCCGGTAACAGTACTGGCTAATGGAAGCATCACCTGCGGACAGATAAAATTTGTCAGCAATGCTGTTATTAGTTTTGTACGGACAACCAGTGGCACCAGTACAATTACATTAAGCGGGGGAACAGGAGAGGATTTTGTTGTTGAAGCAGGCGCTTCTTTTTCAGTACCAGTTACTACAGCCGGGAGTTTACGCTTTGCAATGGCCGCAACCAATACTGCAAGAGTAAGTGGTATGGTTAGTATCACCACCACACAGCAATTCAGGTTTGATAATACTACGACCGGTTTAGCAGGCGCATTTGTTTTTACCAGCGGGGCAAGCTTTACAACCAATATTACTTCAGCTTCTTCTTCCTATGCTTTTGGCAGCGGGTCACAATCGGCAGAAAAATGGGTGGTCTTTGAGGAGGGGGCACATTTATATTATAATGGAGGGTATAGCCCGATGGGAGGAACATC
>JAFLBM010000015.1:0-81438 GCA_017303455.1 Chitinophagales bacterium
ATGCTCAATGATATAACGGCCGGTTCCTTTTCCCTGTTGGGACGGCAGCACATAGAGCTTATGTAATTTGAAAATGGCCGGGCTTATTTCCTGGTAAGAAGCAAAGCCAACCGGCTCCTTGTTTTCATACACAAAAATGAACCGGGCACCTTCGCTGATCTGTTTTTCTAATGATGCTTCGCTGTACATCATGTCCAGCATATAATCAATCTGCCCAGCAGATATCATTGAAGCATAGGTTTGCGGCCACACTTTATAGGCCAGTTCACGGATCAGGGGAATATCGTCGACTGAAGCTTTTTGTATCTCAAACACGGGTTGTTTTATTTTGATCTTTAAATAGTTGCCTTGACAGGTTGCGGTGCTCCCTTGTCAGGTTCCGGCTAAGCACCAAAGCTACAATTAATGATACAATTGCGCCTGCCAGTAATAATAATTCGCTTACGTTTTGTCCCACCAGCGAATATTGATTAATGAATAAAAAGAAATCATACAAGCCGTGGAAGAAGACAGCAGCCCCAACACCCACTATCATCAGCCACAAACTTCTGGCTGAATCAAATTTGGCTTTACCCACAAAATAACCCATGATGATACCAAAAGTAGCATGTGCCGGAACGCTGAGGAACATTCGTTGAAAAGCAACCTGGTAGCCCATGCCCATTTCGGCATATTTGGTGACGTATAAAATATTCTCCACCGTTGCAAAACCCATACTCACCATCAGGCTGTACACAATACCGTCTAATGGTTCGTCAAAACTTTTCTGCCGGTAAGAGTAACTGCGCAGGAAGAAGAACTTGCAAAGCTCTTCACTCAGTCCCACCACGAGAAAAGCAAAGATGGCCACACCGGCTAATGAGCCATCCACCACCTTATCTGCAAAATATTTTTCCAGTTCAGCGGCAGGTAAAATAGACAGGCCACCGAGTATAAAACTGACAATAAGATTCAGTTTGGGTTCTTTGTTGTAAATATCCCGGTAAAAAATGATCAGGCAGATAGCGATACCGGGTGCAGCAGCAATGGCAATATAATTCATGAGCAGGTTGGTTTGGCACCCAAGATAATCAATGGAAACAGCTTTGCTATACCATGAGCAGGGTATCTGGTAACTAGGCCATGACCGATACCATCTGCAGGGCAACTGTGCCCAAAGTAATATCCCCGGTTAGCTGAACGTTGGCTCTTGCTTCAGCTGCCGTTATGCCTTTGGAAAATAATTTCCAGGCGGTATCCGGATCAATGATAACAGCAGCCGCTATATCCTTGTCAGTTTCTTTTGCCAGGTGCCAGTGATCATTGCTGCGGGTAAGATACCAATTGCCGCCTGCATCCGTGGTTACATGCACACAGATAACTGTTCCATCAGCAGCGGGCACATTCCGGTAGGTATGCGGCAACCCGCACATAAATGTATCAATAAAAGGATAGAAGAGTTCCCGGCTGAAGAGACCGGGTTTGCCTACTGCATCTCTTATCTGCTGCTGGTGAATGAATTTTTCCGTGTATTCCCTTGCCACATGAAACCAGTTTTTAGAAACTGCTTCTCCCGCCCATGCTACACTGAATATGGCATCTCCAAAGGGATCAAGTGAAGCAATATACCCGCAGAATTGCTGGCCGGTGGATGCCAGTAACTCCGTTAATAATTCAGGACTCATTCTTTTACTGGCCTGTACCCAGGTTGCATTGAGTTCATTCAGGTAGTTTACAAGTTCTTCATAGCTATTGATGGGTTTGCCGGGTTGAAGTTGATGTTTATCTCTTGACAACGATAGTGTCCTGATATTCCCATCCAGTAAATGCGCTGCGATATCTTTCACCTGCCATTTTTTGGCGATGGTTGGTTTACACCAATCTTCTTTTGATAAAGACTGTAACAGTTCAATTAACTGCTGATCAAGAATTGGAAATAAATGAGTGGTTGGTATGGGGATATTGATTATCATACCTGAAGTTTAGAAATTAAAATTAAGAAGATATCATTGCCGGATATTTTTCTCTGCTGGTTTCCATCGTTAAAATTATTGCATGCTGATTATACTATTCATATTAATGACAAAAACCGGAGAACGGATAGTTGCTTTATATTTTTCAAATTCTTCGTTGCTTGAAAACTGGATCACCTTTATTTGTTCAGCTTTTATTCTGTTCCCCGTTTTTTCTATTACTATTTGCCGGATCAATGGTTCTGGTACCCAATCCCGGGTGGTGGAAGGGTTGCCAAACTCATCCCCTGTACTTCGAATTGAATAAAGTGAGGTGAATAACTTTTTGTCTGCCCGAATAAAATAAACCGTGTCACCTAATGTTGGTATCCGGCTTTCCATATAATTGTTGAAATTGCTGTACTCATTTTTTAATGGATGTACAAACTGGAAATTATAATTATAAAACCCGGTGATCATTAATACTGTTGCAAAAGTACCTGCGATTAGTTGTTTGGTACTGTTTTTTTTTATAAAATAAGCTGCCTGGCTGATCATCAGCCAGAAGACAGCTAATTGTAAAGGGAAAAGGGTCCTGTACGATGCGAAGTTTTCTTTTGAGATCATAGAGGGCAGATAAATTAACAACAGGAATACAATTATAATGGCAATAAAAGGTAAGACATGAACAAATCCTTTTGTCTTATACCGCAGAAACACAGATACTATCCAAAGCAGAAGCAGTCCCGGGGCCAGAATTTGAGGGGTCAGGGTATTGGTTTCATATAAATAATTTAACGTAAATGCACTTGGTAGTGGCCATGAGAAAAAGAAAGACAGTTTGCCGGGGATGTTAGTGCTTATCCCTGTTCTGTCGCTGGCTACCAGGTGTTCAGACTGGAGTGAGTATTTAAATAAAAAATAATAGACAAGATAAATTACCAGATAATAGAACAGACCGATCCAAACAATCTTGGATGGTTTAATAGCTGCTTCTTTTACATAGTGAAATAAAAATGGTAGTAGAAAAATTCCAAAGGCATTTTGATAAAAAAACAGGGAGATAATACCCAAGCCTAAAGACCCTAACAACGCAAGGTTAGAAACACGGATATAGCCCGTTTGTCCATAGAGGTTATTAAACAATAGTGCCCCGCTAAGCAGACCTGAAAGTACAGCTATGAAAAGCTCAAGGCAGGAAGCCCAACCAATAAAAATTGCAACAGGTGCCGAAACGATGATGTAGAGGGTAAGGAACCTGACAGTTTTGTTATCAATTAATTGTTTGGCTGACCATTTGTTCAATACCAGGTAAATTGAAAAGGTTGTCAAAATCCAGCCGAAAAAGGAAAGTATTCTTAGGTACTTAAGTTCCTGAATGGTATTCGTGGCACCAAAAAGTTTATTAATTGCTACACCGGTCAGCCATCTTCCCTGTGTGGCGAACATGGTAAAATTAGACCTGTCTTTGTTGTTCCATAATTGGTGTATCTCATCAAGATAGGCGTAGTCGGCTATGAAAACCTGGTGGTAAATGATTGTAAACAATAATAGAATAGCCAGGACCGCAATTGGTTTTCTTGAAAACATCTGGTGAATTTTGTAAATAAGGTTTTATACAACAATAGTAAAAATAATAAGCTCCGGGTTATTGTCAAAATGATCTGCGTTAAGGACTGTCTAATAGATTAAGTCAATGTAAAATGACGTGTAACAAAAAAACGGAATCACTTTCGTAATCCCGTTCTAAAAAAAACAGTAAAGTGATCAGAGACCCATTTTCTTTTTCAGGTTGGCATCAATAGCATCCAGGAATTCTTCCGTGTACAGGTAATGATCGCCATGATTTACCTTATTGCCATGTATACATACAGCAAGGTCTTTCGTCATCTTGCCTTCTTCCACGGTTTCAATACAAACTGCTTCCAGTGCATTGGCAAAATCGATCAGCGGCTGGTTATTATCCAGTTTGCCACGGAAAGCCAGGCCTCTTGTCCAGGCAAAGATGGAAGCGATGGGGTTGGTAGAGGTTGGTTTGCCTTTCTGGTGTTCCCGGTAGTGACGGGTAACGGTGCCATGTGCAGCTTCTGCTTCCATAGTCTTACCATCAGGAGTGATCAGTACAGAGGTCATTAACCCGAGTGAACCAAAGCCCTGTGCCACCGTGTCGCTTTGCACATCGCCGTCATAATTCTTACAGGCCCATACAAAGTTGCCGTTCCATTTAAGGGCACTGGCCACCATATCATCAATAAGGCGGTGTTCATACACAATGCCTGCTGCTTCAAACTGTGCTTTGAATTCATTCTGGTAAATGTCTTCAAAAATATCTTTGAAGCGGCCATCATATTTTTTCAGGATGGTGTTCTTGGTGGAAAGGTATAAAGGCCATTTTTTGCTCAACGCCATATTGAAACAGCTCCGGGCAAAACCCATGATGCTTTCATCCGTGTTGTACATCGACATGGCCACACCATCACCCTTGAAATTGAATACTTCAAAAGTCTGTGGCTCGCCACCACCTTCAGGGGTGAAGGTCATGGTCAGTTTACCTTTTCCTTTAATTACGGTATCGGTGGCACGGTACTGGTCGCCAAAAGCATGACGGCCTACAATGATCGGGGCTGTCCAGTTGGTTACTAAGCGGGGAATATTTTTAATAACGATCGGCTCCCGGAACACAGTTCCATCCAAAATGTTACGGATTGTACCGTTCGGGCTCTTCCACATTTGTTTCAGGTTAAACTCTTTCACCCTGGCCTCATCCGGGGTGATGGTGGCACATTTGATACCCACGCCATGTTCTTTGATGGCATTAGCAGCATCCACCGTTACCTGGTCATTGGTCTGGTCACGGTATTCCATGCCGAGATCATAATATTTGATATCTACTTCAACGTAAGGGAGTATCAGTTTGTCTTTGATGAATTTCCAGATGATGCGTGTCATTTCATCTCCATCCAGTTCTACTACCGGTTTAGCTACTTTGATCTTTGGGGCCATAAAAACATTGATTTTGGGTTAAAATTCAGGGTTGGCAAATCTACAATATTATCAAATGTGACTTATGTCATGTGTCAGAAGTTATTGCGCCGTACTTTTGTATTAAATTTTCCAGGATTGATTTAAATCAATCCAAAAAGTTGTAACTTTTAAGGCAATTAGTAGTATGGACTCTGTAAAGTCATTCCTGAATTATTTAAAAAGATTCACGGATCTTACAGATGCTGAGTTTAACCAGCACCTGTTACCGGTATGTAAAGTCAGGCGGTTCGGGAAGAAAGAAGTAATTACAAAGACGGGAGATGTTGAGAACCATTTCAACTTTATAGTACGAGGTCTGGTCCGCAAGTATTATAAAAAAGGGCACCACGAGATCAATACGCAGATCTCGATGGAAGGTCACCTGATCCTGAGCCAGGAATCCTTTCATGGCCGCACCCCTTCAGATTATACCATTGAAACAATTGAAGCATCAACGCTGGTTTCTATTTCATATGAAGATTTAGAACGGGTATACCAGCAATCTCATAAAATGGAGCATCTCGGCCGCCTCATCGTTACGTTTGCCATGATCATTAAAGACAACTGGCAGATGCAAATGGTGAAGATGACGCCAAGAGAACGGTTTTTAAATTTTGTGACGAAGAACCCTGAACTGATGCAGCGGGTGCCGCAGAAATACCTGGCTTCTTATCTCAACATTAAACCGGAAACCTTCAGCCGGTTTAAACACCTGATTAAAGGTCATCTTACAAAAATGGCGGTTAAAGGTTAACCACCAGCACGGGTATTTTCAGGTCATGCCGAACGGCATTGATCGTTTCTCCATAGATCAGGTCACGGATTCCGGTATGCCCATGTGCCCCGATCACCAGCATTTCGGCACCACTTTCTTTTACTAAACGAACGATCTCTTTCGACCGGTTACTATACCCGAGTTTGGCTTCAGCAGAAAACCCTTTTTCATTCAGTTGCTGCACATAGAATTCAAGGTGCTCTTTATCTTTCAACGTTTCCAGGTCATCACTATCCTGCTCATAGATACGGGCGGAAACACTTTCCACGATATGGATCAGGCTATAAAGGGTGTCTTTATTTCCCTGGCCGATGGCATGGGATAATATTTTCTTATCATTCTCACTGAAGTCAAGTGCAACGGCAATTTTATAATAGGAGGGTACTGCTAACGACTGCAGACCTTCTGCCTCCGGGTGAAGCTGTATCATCACATCTTTCCGGTGTTTTTTCAGCAGGGGATATACAATGGATATGACCAGTAAGGCTACAAATAATAAACCGCCCAGTATGATCACTGCTTTCCAGAACATATTATCAGAATGCGTGAAATAGTCAATGGCTTCGCCGGACACCATGCGGATATTCAGGTACACCAGTACGGCTGTGATCAACCATGCCAGCACCTGCACCCATGGTTTAATAGCAAAGCTACCCATCGTTTGCTTATCACTTACAAAATGGATGAGGGGTATAATGGCAAAACCTAATTGCAAGCTCAGGATCACCTGGCTTAAGATCAGCAGGCTGTCAATATTATCTTCCCCATTGATCAGGATAACAATTACTGCAGGAATAATAGCTACCAGACGGGTCAGTAAGCGTCTCATCCAGGGATTGATACGAAGCCGCAAATAGCCTTCCATTACTATCTGCCCGGCTAATGTTCCTGTCACTGTTGAGCTTTGACCTGCCGCAATCAATGCAATAGCAAAAAGGGCAGGGGCCAGCTTGGTACCTAACAACTGGTCCAGCAAATGATGGGCATCTTTTATTTCAGCCACTTCGGTGCGGCCTGTTTTAAAAAAAACAGTGGCCGCTAAAACAAGGATGGCCGCATTGACAAAAAAAGCAAGATTGAGTGCAATAAAGCTGTCCAGGAAATTCAGTTTCAATGCTCTTTTAATACCCTGCTTGTCTCTTTTTATTTTTCTTGTTTGAACCAGGGCAGAATGCAGGTATAAATTATGCGGCATCACCGTGGCACCGATGATACCAATAGCGATGTATAGCGCAGCATCGTTAGGAATATGCGGAACAAATCCCGCTGCCACTTCTCCAAGATCTGGTTTGGCTAAAATGATCTCAATTAAAAACGAAGCACCGATAATGAATACAAGGGCGATGATGAATGCTTCCATTTTCCGCATTCCCAGCCGCTGCAAAAACAAGAGAAGAAAAGTATCCAGTACAGTGATCAATACACCCCAGATCAAAGGAAGCCCGGTCAATAATTGCAAACCGATGGCCATACCCAGCACTTCCGCAAGATCGGTGGCAGCAATGGCTATTTCAGCAAGCACATATAAAGCAAGATTCACTTTGCGGGGATAGGTTTCCCGGTTGGCTTGTGCCAGGTCTCTTCGTCTTACAATACCAAGTCTTGCGGATAAACTTTGGAGCAGTAATGCCATCAGGTTGCTCATCAGCAGCACCCAGATCAGTTTGTAACCAAACTGGCTGCCACCGGCCAGGTCAGTCGCCCAGTTACCCGGATCCATGTACCCAACACTTACCAGGTAGGCAGGGCCAAAGAAGGACAGTATCTTTCTCCAGACAGGCCGGTTGGTACGGGTGGTATCTATTGATTCATGTACTTCACTCAGCGATATATCATGATGATCTTTATGCGCCATACTTCACAAAAATGTTTTTAGCTAGTTGTTCACTGATGGTAAATACAGGCTGGCGGCCGGCTTTTACTTCCATAGAATTATCAAAGGAGAATTTCTTCTTTACTTCCAGTTTGGTGCCGATGACAATGTTTTTATGTTTCAGCAGTTCAAGTATTTCAGTAGACTGATCACTGACATGACTGACCACCGCCGCTTTATTAAAAGGCAAATCAAGCAAACAAACCTGCCGGCTGGTTTCGATTTTTCCGTCCTGGTCAGGTATCGGATCGCCATGCGGGTCCACCCTCGGGAAACCCAGGAACTCGTCTAATTTATCAATCAGTTTCTTACTGCTCACATGTTCTAAATGTTCGGCCACTTCATGCACTTCATCCCAGGTGAATTTCAATTTCTCCGCTAAAAAATACTCCCACAAGCGGTGCCGGCGGATGATACCCAGTGCTACTTTTTTGCCTTCATTGCTGAGACTGAAACCCTGGTAGGGTTCATAGTGCAACAGTTTTTTGGCTTTCAGTTTCTTCATCATATCGGTGATGGAAGCTGGTTTTGCCTTCAGTTCTGCGGCCAGTTCATTCGTGGTTACGTTGCCATCCTGTTGCTGCAGGTGGTAGATGGCCTTGATATAATTTTCTTCGCTGGTAGAATAATTCAGCACGGCTAAAAATATTTTTAGACAAATCTAAATTATTATCAGCAGGCTTCCAAATGCCTTCTTTTGATGGTAGGGCGGAAACGCTTATTTTCGGCATCCAATTCATGTCTATGACCCTTTTCAGGAAATTGTTGCTGCTGGCCCTTTCTTTTGTACTGCTCACCGGCTGCAAGGATAAAAAAAAGGCTTCCCTGGCCGGCGATGAGCCGGTTGAAGTGACCGATTTTGTCGATTTTTTTCAGCCCGTTAATTTGCCATTTGCCTTTGAAGACAGTCTCCTGTTAAAAAAAGATAACGACTCTTTACGGATCAGTTATAAAGTGTTTACCCAGTTTGTTCCTGATTCGGTATTGGCGAAGGTTTTTGGGAAAGACAAGAAATTGAAGATATATCCCCTTGGAAAAACGAAAGCTGACGGAGCAGAGACTTATCTTTTTGCCAAAGTGGTTGGTGCGGGCAAAAAAGCAGCGTTCATTATTGCACTGGATAAAGGCAATACATTTTTAGCCTGCCTGCCCGCCATCCGGACAGATCTTCCAAAGTCTTCTGTACGAACAACAGTCATTGACAGAAGGTACACGATCACCAAGACACAGTTGCGGAAGAATACGGATGGTAGTTTGAGCGAGGGGAAAGATGTATATGTGCTGAATGCAGATGCAAAAAATTTTATGCTGATCATGACGGATGCACTGGAAGATAAAGTGACCGAACTGATCAACCCTATTGACACATTACCCCGTAAACATAAATTATCGGCTGATTATACCACCGGCAAATTAAATCTTGTTTCCATCCGGGATGGAAGAAAAGCGGATCGCCTGACTTTCTTTATTCATTTTGAAAAAGACAATGGTGCCTGTACCGGGGAATTGAAAGGAGAAGCCATGATCCGATCAGCCAACCTGGCTGAATACAAAGTAGGCGGTGATCCCTGCGTATTGCAATTCCGTTTCACTTCTTCTTCGGTTACTTTGAAGGAAATGGAAGGCTGCGGAGCACACAGGGGATTACGTTGTGCTTTTGATGGTTCTTTCCCCCGGAAAAAAGAAATCAAGCCAAAAGCTGTAAAACCAAAACCTGCCAAAAGAAAATAATTACCCCTTGCCAACGTTTGCAGGGATATTTGTTCAACTATTTCATTACCTGTGAATAATTTCCTTTCCGGCCTAAATCTGTCTCCTATTCATAATTAAATTTTATATTGCAGCCTCGTGTAAAAAAGACACAATATGAGTTTTACAAAATATTCAGTTCCGTACCCCGTTGACCAGGCTTATACCAAGAAAGTTGCTTATTTCTCGATGGAGTTTGCCACTCACCAGCCCTTAAAGATATACAGTGGTGGTTTGGGTTTCCTCGCAGGGTCTCATCTTCGCAGTGCTTACGAACTCCGCCAGAATATGGTGGGCATCGGTATTTTATGGAAATATGGCTATTATGACCAGGCCCGTCACCAGGACCAGACGCTGCAGGTAACCTGGTATGAAAAATATTACAGTTTCCTGGAAGATACAGGCATCAAGTTCCAGATAAACGTACATGAACATCCTGTTTGGGTAAAAGTCTATTACCTGAACCCGGAGACCTTTAAAACAGCACCGCTGTTCTTATTATCTACCGATGTTCCTGAAAACGATTATGTTTCTCAAACCATCACGCACCGTTTGTATGATGCGAATGTGGCCACCAAAGTGGCCCAGTTTATTTTACTGGGCGTAGGTGGTGCCAAACTGATGGATGTGATCGGGTTTAATCCTGAATTATATCATTTGAATGAGGCGCATGGTTTATCCGCTGCTTTTTATCTCTACAATAAATACAAGAACAATATTGAAGAAGTAAGAAAACGCCTGGTGTTCACTACACATACACCGGAAGAAGCGGGTAATGAGAAGCATGATATCTATCTCTGCCATAAGATGAGTTACTTTTGCGGTCTCTCGGTTGACCAGGTGGAAAAACTGACCGGTAACCCGGATGACCAGTTTAATCACTCCCTCGCAGCCTTGCGCTTTGCCAGATTAGCCAACGGGGTATCGCAATTGCATGGACATGTATCGAGGGCTATGTGGGGACGCTATGAAAATATCTGCCCGATCATTTCCATTACCAATGCGCAGAACTGGCGTTACTGGGCTGATAAACAATTATACCGTTTCATGGAAGCCGGTGACGATTATGGTATTGATGATCGTAAAAAGTATTTGAAGAAAAGGGCTTTTGAAATAGTCGCTGACCAGACCGGAAAGATATTTAACCCGGATGTGTTCACCATTGTCTGGGCACGTCGTTTTGCGGGGTATAAAAGGGCCAGCATGCTGACCAGTGATGAGGAACGTTTCGAAAAATTATTGAACAATCCCAAGCACCCGGTGCAGATCATCTGGGCTGGCAAACCTTACCCGGTAGATCATCCTGCCATCAGTGAGTTCAACCAGTTGGTGCATATCAGCAAGAAATATAAAAATGTAGCGGTGCTGACCGGGTATGAACTGGCGTTGTCGAAAAGATTGAAGCAGGCAGCAGATTGCTGGTTAAATAATCCAAGAGTGCCGAGAGAAGCTTCAGGAACCAGTGGCATGACCGCAGCTATGAATGGTGCGATCAATTTTTCTACCGATGACGGCTGGATACCGGAGTTCATCAATCACGGGCATAATGGGTTTGTGGTGCCGAAAGCAGACTATGCCCGTATGGCTACCCATGAACAGGATCAGTATGACCTGGATAAACTTTACGAGATACTCGAGAAAGAAATTCTTCCGTTGTATTATAACAACTATAGTACCTGGCGCCAGGTGATGAAGAACGGAATGCAGGATGTACGCTTCCAGTTTGACAGTAACCGGATGGCGCATGAGTATTATGACCTGCTGTATAAATAAGGGGTTGCAAATTTTTTTTTAAAGGCCTTCATTTAAGGAGGCCTTTTTTATGCAAAGCTTTTAATAAACTGGTCACCTGATATGTTAACAGGAAAGAACCTGGACAGCTTGTTAATCACCCCCTCCACCAACGCATCCGGGCAGGAGGCCCCGCTGGTGATCAGAATTTTTACAGGTTCTTTTTTCGGCAAAAAATCAACCGTTAGTTTTTCTTCTTTGGTATGAAAATTATAATGCAGTATTTCTTTAGCGGAAATAATTTTTTCTTCACTATTGATAAAATAGGTGGGTAGTTTTTCTTCGCAAAGCTCAACAAGGTGAGACGTGTTGGAAGAATTATATCCTCCTACTACAATTGCCAGGTCAGCAACTGTCTCCAGCATACCGGTAACGGCTGTCTGGTTATCATTCGTGGCATAGCAAAGTGTATCTCTTGTTTCGGCAAAACGATCTTCAGCAACAGCCGGATGAAATGTGTCGATCATCACCTGTTTTAAATAGTCAGCAATAGCTTGTGTGTCGCTGGCCAGCATGGTGGTTTGATTGACCACACCGATACGCTGCAGATCTTTTCTTGCATCAAAACCTGTGGAGTACTGTCCTTTGAATTCTTCTGCAAATAAAGCTGCCGGTTTTTCCCCGGTGATATACCTGGCCAGTTCCTTTGCCTGTTGCATGTCTTCCACTACCACCGAAGCAGCATTGGCAGCTGCATGCGAAAAAGTAGCTCTTGTCTCTTCATGTCTGGGTTTGCCGTGAATCACAATAGTATAACTCTTTTTAGCGATCACTTCGCTGCGGTTCCATACTTTTTCTACAAAGGGGCAGGTGGTATTGTATTTTTCTGTCTGGATACCAATATCATTCAATCGCTTTTCGATATCCAGTGTGGTGCCGAATGCAGGAATGATCACTATGTCGTCAGCCGTCAATGCTTCAAAAGGGATGATCTGTTTTCCGTATGTGTCTTGTAAAAAAGTGATGCCATGCGATTGCAGGTCGGCATTCACCTGCGGGTTATGGATCATTTCGCTTAACAAAAAGATCCTTTTACCCGGGTTTTCTTCAACAGTTCTGAAAGCAATTTCAATGGCATTCTCCACACCATAACAAAATCCAAAATGGCGGGCCAGGAAAATTTGTAATGGCCCAAAATCCAGCAGGGTGGGGCTGAAATCCTTTTTCATCTTGTCCGTTTCCTTCCGTTTCTTTTTGATAGCGGTGATCAACGGGCTTCGATAAATAATCGGAACATCAAAACTCTTCATGTGTGCAAAGATAGTGAGAGAAGTGCAGAGAAGCCTGAAGTCAGATGCCGGGTGTTCCCGTAGATATGGTCGTTATTAAAATAGGGACTGGCGTATTTCGTACTTCTTACCTCATACTTCGTATTTCCTGGTGGACCCTGATTTTCTTATCTTTCGCAAAAGTTCAGACCATGCGATACCTGTTGCTTGCTATTTCTCTTTCAGTATTGCTCAGTGCCTGCAAACTGATGAAGAAGGACGATGAAAAAGAAACTAAAAGTAAAAAGAGTATGACCACAGCATTAAATGCCCCGGGTTGGGCCCACAGTACAAATATCTACGAAGTGAATATCCGCCAGTACAGCCCGGAAGGAACCTTCAATGCTTTTGCCAATGAATTACCCCGGTTAAAAGATATGGGTGTGCAAACCTTATGGTTCATGCCCATTACACCCATTGCACAAAAAAATAAAAAAGGGACATTGGGCAGCCCTTATGCCTGTTCTGATTATACTTCCATCAACCCTGAGTTTGGGACCCTGGATGATTTTAAGAACCTGGTGAAGCAGGCACATGAAATGGGTTTTAAAGTCATCATTGACTGGGTGGCGAATCATACGGGTTGGGATCATCGCTGGACAAAAGAGCATCCTGAATACTATCTTAAAGATTCGGCCACTAATGATTTTCATATTGCCTCGGGCATGGATGATATTATTGAACTGGATTTTAATAACCCTGCCACTGTGCAGGCCATGATTGATGCCATGAAATTCTGGGTTACGGAATGTGATATTGATGGTTTTCGTTGCGACCTGGCCAGTTGGGTGGAATTACATTTCTGGCAAAAAGCAAGACCTGAAGTGGATGCAGTGAAACCATTGTTCTGGCTCGGTGAATTTGATGAACTGGAAACACCGGAGTATGGAAAAGTATTTGATGCCAGTTATACCTGGACCTGGATGCATAAGACAAAGGATTTCTACCAGCAGCATTTGCCATTGAGTTCCCTTGATTCAATCCTGTACCGGTATAGTGCCATAGGAGATGGTTCTATGCGGGCCTGGTTCACCAGTAATCATGATGAGAACAGCTGGAATGGTACGGAATATGAAAAGTATGGTGATATGGCCAAAGCATTAGCCGCATTCAGTGCTACCTGGAATGGTGTGCCGCTGATCTATTCAGGCCAGGAACTGCCGCTGATCAAAAAACGGTTGGAGTTTTTTGAGAAAGACCCGATTCCCTGGACCGGTAAAAATGAGCTGCATGATTTTTATAAGACCCTATTTTCACTTAAGAAAAACAACCCGGCCTTACGAGGCGGGGACAGTACTGTAAAAACGATCCATCTCGCCACCACCGATGAAGGACATATCCTTGCTTATTTAAGAAAAACTGCTGACAGGGAAGTCCTGGTGGTGTTGAATCTTTCTGCCGAAAAAGATCTGCATTTTGATATAACGGATGAAAACCTGAAAGGAATTTTCAAGAATGTTTTCTCAGGCGCTGCCAACGATTTTACTACGGAAAAAAGTTTTGAAATGCAGCCCTGGGAATATTTGGTATATGAGAAGTGACGCTATTTAATTGATAAATAAAAAGCCGCTTTGATTGTAAGCGGCTTTTTATTTATATTTTCTGTATTACTTATTGTTCATCCAGGTTCAGGGGATACGTATAAGACCCATCATAACCAGGATAGATACCTTCCAGGCGAACGCTGCCATCTGTCATTGCGATCATTCTTGCTAATTGTTCAATACTGCTGATCTCTGTTCCATTCACACTGGTGATCACAAAACCTTCCTGGATCCTTGTTCTGCCGATTGGGCTGTCTTTACTGGTGATTGATTTAACAACCACGCCACCAGCTATATCTAATTTAGTAGCCTTTTCTTTACTCAGGTTCTCCAGTTCAGCGCCTAATTTCTGGTTGATATCAGTCTTAGCCACTTCTTCGTAAGAACCTACTTTGCTCTTCAATGTAGCAGTACCGTTAAATTCTTTATCGCCTCTCTTGTAAGTGATCTTTACTTTATCCCCGGCATTATAAGAAGCAACGGTTCCCTGCAACTCGGGCCATGAAGCGATAGCGATATCATTGATCTTGGTGATCACATCACCTTTTTTCAAACCTATTTCAGCAGCGGCACCATCAGGGGCCACCAGGCCCACATAAGCACCATCACCGGCATCATATTTATCTTCTGCAGCAGAGATACCGAGGTAAGGCCTTTTCACATCACCATATTTCACGAGGTCATTAACGATCTTTTTTACCAGGTTTACCGGGATAGCAAAACCATAACCGGCATAAGTTCCATTCGGAGCAAGGATAGCTGAGTTAATTCCTACCAGTTGCCCATCGGTAGTGATCAGGGCACCACCACTGTTTCCCTGGTTGATGGCGGCATCAGTTTGTATAAACGATTCAATCGGGCTGTTGCTCTGGCGACGGTTGATACCGATAGCTCTTCCTTTTGCACTTACGATACCTGCTGTAACGGTTGTTTCAAGTGTCAGGGGATAACCAACGGCTAATACCCACTGGCCTAATTTAACGGCATCAGAATTACCGTAGATCAGGTAAGGAAGATTCGTCGCATCCACTTTTAATACGGCGAGGTCGGTACTCGGGTCACGGCCAATCACTTTGGCTTTATAGGTTTTCTTATTGCTTAATGTAACGGTAATTTCATCGGCAACACCATCACCGCCGTTGGATACAACGTGGTTATTGGTTATGATATAACCATCTTCACTGATGATAACCCCGCTGCCTGAAGCTCTTTGTTCCGGCTGTATCTGCGGCCCGAAACCTTCCCCAAAAAACTGGTTGAAGAAGTCATCCATACTGTTGCCGCGGCTGCGGTTCAGGTTACTTATTTTCTTAGCCGGGATCTTTGTTTTGATGTGTACAACAGCAGGAACAGCAGACCCGGCAGCTTTGGTAAAATCAATTGGGTCGGCAGCAGTAGCTACATTGCCATAAAAACCGGCATAATTAACCGGGAGTTTGCCATCGGTGGTGGTTTGCGCAAATCCATCTTTTTTACTGGTCAGTTTACCATATACCCACACACTGCCAACGGCTGATGCTGCACTCACAGCAACGATCAGAAAAAGTTGTTTAAGTTTCATAGTGCTATATACTTTTAGATTTTTTGTTTGCAAGTACCAATTGTTTCATATTCTGTGCCATTGCTTTACAAAGTAACAAACTGTCAGGTCATCTTTGTTTACCAACGGTTTAGTTTAACAATTCTTTACTAAGGTCTTCGTACTTTGCTGTCCATGTAAATTTAATGCCATTTGCGGGGAATAAAAAGCCCCGTTTTACAAGCGGAAAAGAAAAGCCAGTGTATCAACTCCGTCGGCATAAACTGTAATAGCCGGAACCTGGGTTTGTCCAAATGGGACAAAACCCCTGCCCACTATACATTGCAGGTCGGGATGATCTTTCAAACTACCGGTCAATTTGTCGGGATTGTCATAAAACTCATAGTTTAATTGGCTGATGGGAGAGAACAGGGAGGGCTCCTCAACAAGCAATAAGGAGGGGTTACTCATGTAGTATTTCTTATTCAGGAGGTGCAGGGCCAGGTTATAATCATAATTTTTTTTGTACTTATGATGATCGGCCAGGAAATCATACTTCTTAAAAGCGGTGATCAGGGGAACAAAATCGTAACCTGCGGGGACATAAATTTTGGTCACATTCCGGCAGCCCAGGCCAAAATAGAGGTACACATCATCGGCCAGTTTTGCCAGTTCTTCGCTGGTTTCTTTGCCGGTAAGAATAGCTGCCGAGGTTCTGTTGCGGCGGATGATATGCGGCCATTTTCCGAAATAATATTCAAAATGCCCGGCGGAATTATTGCTGCCGGTGGCGATATAGGCATCACAGCCTTTCAGCATATCGGCAAATGAAACCCATTGCTCTACAGCTTTATCCCATTCCACCAATTTGCTGGCCAGGTGCTTTATCAGGGTTTCGTCTTTGGAAGAAGTCTTGATTGTTGCCCGATGGCCCGAAATGAACACAGATAAGAAATCATGGAAACCCACCAGCGGGATATTACCCGCCATAACAACCCCGACATTTTTGGGTTGAGGAGTATTGGCCGGTAAATTGTAAGAGCTGACCCATTTTTCCAATACCGGGCGGGACAGGAATTGACGGGCTATATTTTCAGTGGCCAGGTCAACGAATTCGGGGATGAACCAGCCATTCTCCCGGGAGGCTTTTTCCTTTGCTTCTGCCCATGCAGGATTAGCTGATAAAATATATTCCCCGAGGTCAACTAATAAATCAATTCGATACTGTAAATTCATGCCCGTAAATTAAACGCCAGTTTTTTAAGTTTTCCGGCTGCAAATTAACGGATGACTGCACAGGAAAAAATTTAAAGCCGGCTGCTGAGACTAAAAACAAACTAATTTTGCTCAGTAATGTAATTCTCAACCCGTTAAATGTTTTTTTATGGCAATCAAGATCACCGAAGAATGTATCAATTGCGGCGCCTGCGAACCCGAATGTCCCAATAACGCTATCTATGAAGGTGGCGTGGAGTGGGCAGTTTCAGATGGCACCACTGTTAAAGGGCCTTTTACCCTCTTAGACGGATCAGTAGTGGATGCTGACCAGAAGAATGCACCGGTCAGTGTTGATATTTATTACATCACACCCAATAAATGTACTGAGTGCCAGGGCTTTCATGAAGAGCCGCAGTGTGCAGCCGTTTGCCCGGTTGATTGCTGTGTGCCGGATGAGATGTACCAGGAGACGGTGGACCAGCTGATCGCCAAAAAAGACAAATTGCATATCTGATTTGTGCTTCGGCTGTGCATAATTATTTATGCAGTTACTGGTTGTTCTTTCCAAAGTTGTATAACTTAGTAACAGATTCAACTAATATAGCAGTGTAAGCTGCTCCATTAAAGGCGGGTGATATTTCCCGTCGTAAAAAGGTGAAGGAGAAACGGCCTTCACCTTTCTTATTGCTGAAAGTGGCAAGAAATAAATGATTTTTAGCATTTGAAATTTCGGCCATCGCTTTTTTTCCTCAATATTTGCGTAGCTAAACACATACATATCAACTATGAAGAAAACCATTGCCCTGGTTACCGGCGGTTTTTCAGGAGAAGCAGTTATTTCGTACAGAAGTGCCAACACTATTGATAATAATCTCGACCGGGATAAATTCAACGTTTATAAGATCGACATCAACCCCAAAGGATGGTTCTATGAGCTGGCCGATGGCAGAAAAGTAGAAATTGATAAGAATGATTTTTCGCTCCCGCTCGATAATCAAAAAATAGATTTTGATGTAGTTTTTATCGGGATGCACGGCACCCCCGGAGAAGATGGAAAACTGCAGGGCTACTTTGATACATTAAAGATCCCCTACACCAGTTGTGATGCCACTACATCGGCCATCACTTTCAACAAGCGATATACGGTTGCTGTAGCAAAAATGGCAGGCATTTCAGTAGCTAATTCAGTTCACCTGTTCAAACATTCTCCTGTTCCTGCTGCACAGGTACTCGAACAGGTACAATTGCCGGTGTTTGTGAAACCCAGTAATGGCGGATCAAGCATCGGGATGAGCAAAGTAGATAAACCGGAAGACCTGGATGCGGCTATTGTCAAAGCATTCAATGAAGATGAGCAGGTACTTATCGAAGAAATGGTAAAAGGCAAAGAATATACGGTGGGTGTTTTCAAAACAAAGGGAAATATTATTGTGTTACCGCTTACTGAAGTAAAAGCAGATGATGATAAGGCATTCTTTGATTTTGAAGCAAAATATCAAGGTAAATCAACAGAGACAACACCAGCGGTAGTGGATGAAGTAACCGCTGATAAGATCAGGGCGGCTGCACACAGGATTTATGAAGTATTCAATTGCAGGGGTGTGGTCAGGATTGATTTTATTTATAATGAGGAAAGTGGTCAACCCTTTATGCTGGAGATCAATACAATACCGGGACAAAGCGAGGCCAGTATTGTGCCGCAACAGGTAAGAGCCATGGGCTGGAGCCTGAAGGAATTTTATACTAAACTGGTGGAAGAAGCTTTATACTGATCAATAAAAGTGAGATTGGATCATTCAAAATTTAAACCGTGCTGAAATTTATCACACATCGTCCTTTGTGGCTCAATATTCTCGCCGGTATCTTACTGGCAGTAGCCATATTTTCTGTTTTTATCTTATCACTGAACTGGCTTACTCATCACAACAGTTCAATGACGGTTCCCCAGGTAACGGGCAAATCATTTGAAGAAGCAGAAAGTATACTGGAGAAAGCCGGCTTTGATGTCGAGATACAGGATTCTATTTATTCGGACACCACCAAACCCATGGCTGTTCTGAAACAGTTTCCGGAGGCGGATGAGGTGGTGAAAGTGAACCGAAAGGTTTACCTGACTATCAACAGGGCTGTTCCTCCCATGATCGATATGCCGAACCTGGTAGGCTATAGTTTTCGCAATGCAGAAATGACCTTAAAGAATAACGGGCTTCGTTTTGGTGACAGCACATTCAAACCCGACTTTGCCAGGAATGCCGTGTTAGAACAATTGTATAACGGCTCCCCGGTTGCACCGGGTACTAAAATACGGATGGGTAGCAAAATTGATTTTGTGCTGGGCGATGGGGTAGGAGATAAAGAGTTTGCGGTTCCGGATATTACCGGGCTGACTTTCGCTGATGCAAAAGCAAGACTTGAAGCCTATGGAATCAGCTTTGCATCTGTTATTGCAGATGGCATCGCTGATACAGCGAATGCTTTTATTTATAAACAAAACCCGGAGCGATTTGATATCGATAAGAAAATACAGCATATCCGGCCGGGCCAAACCATGGATGTGTGGCTGCAACTGGATAAACCAGTAAAGGATACAATTAATACACCTTCACCACAACAATAATTTTTTCAACTATGCAGAATATCACAGCTGAAGAATTAAAGGCACGCCTGGATGCCGGGGAAAAAATGAACATCATTGATGTAAGAGAACCACATGAAAATGCGGAATTCAATATTGGCGGCACACTGATCCCGCTGGGAAAAGTGCAGTCTATGCAAATTGAAGAGATTGAGGATCTGAAACAACAGGAACTCATCGTTTATTGCCGCAGTGGGAACCGCAGCGGGCAGGCCTGCCTGTTTTTAGATGCACTGGGTTTTACCAATACCAAAAACCTGGTAGGCGGGATGCTTGGCTGGCAGGAAAAATATGGAAGTCAGAAGTAAGAAGTCCGGCCGGATACCAGACTTCTTACTTCCGGCCTCTTTTATAACCTGATATTGACCGCTAACATAAAATTCGTTCCTGCCATCGGGAAATAATAATTTTCTGTGGTTGTTGCTCCCCCGTAGATATAGCTGAATGTATATCCATTGGGTTCATATTTTTTGCCAAAGAGATTATTTACCTGCCCGATAATATTTACTTCTTTCAACCATTTCTTTTTGATCGTATAAATGGCTCTTGCATCCTGCACGTAAAAGCCATCCAGTTTCCTGTTGTCGTTTTGAGTATTATCAAGATACTGGTCGCTGACATATTTACTCAATAAGCTTACTTCAAGATTTTTTACCGGCAGGAGGTTGATAGCTGCACTTCCGACAACTGAAGGTGAAAATGCGATATCAGTAGCGTCATACGTATTTAGTTTTTGTCCACCGTTATCATAATCATCAATAAATTCTGAAAAGTTATTGACCTTATTCCTGCTGAATGCAAGATTAGCGGTTGCATTTAACCAGGTATTTAAAACATATCCACCCTGCAACTCGATACCGGCTCTGTAGCTTTCCGGGATATTGGTTCTTGTATATGCACCCACATCGTTGATCTTTCCGGTCAGCACTAACTGGTCTTTGTAATTCATATAATACAATGTTGCCGACCAGTTAAATTTTTTATTATTTTTTTCAATACCCGCTTCAAAATCATGCAATCGCTCCGGTTGAGGTTGTTGCAGGGCCCCGGCTTCAAAATCATCCCGGTTGGGTTCTTTGTTCGCAACAGCATATGAAAGATATCCCTTCCAGCCATTCTTTGTATAACAAACCCCGGCTTTGGGATTAAAAAAATCAAATTCATTATTTACATACAAGGTAGGGTTGTCGCGGAACCCTTCGATTGTATAACGAACAGCCCGGTATTGAATATCGCCAAACAAATGCCAGTGATCACTTACCTGTACCTGTTCTTTCAGGTATACTGTGAAGTCGTTTTTCAACGCATCAAGATCATACCAGCGGTAGCTGGGAGAAGGTAATCCGTTTGAAGCCCATTTCAGTTCACCGAAATGCTTTCCATTATACCGTGTGATAGCACCGCCGAATGTGGTTTGTGATTTATTGCTCTTATACTGTAATGAGAATATGGAGCCGTAAAAATCATTATCAAGCCATAACCGGCGGACAAAATCTGAATTACCTGCTGTACTGATACCATATTTTGAATAAGGCTCATCTGCTTTATATTGTTCATAATAGCCTTCTCCTTTGGTAAGAAATAGCGCCGTATTAAAATGCAGCCTGCTGTTAATTGCCTGGTTAAAGAATAACTGGTAATGATCCTGTTTGAAATTATCGGTTTCGTTATCATAAGGCTCGCCCGGCTTCTCTGTGCCGGCATAATTGATAGTGCGGTTACCTGCTTTCAGGTCTGTTTCTGAAACACCATTCCAGGCCTGGTAGGTTTTTTCTTTACCCGAAAAAATATTAAACCGTAAGGAATTATTTTTTCCAATATAAGCAGTGGAAAAATAAATGGACTTCAGATCCGTTTTTGCACGATCAATAAAACCACTGCTGGTGATATTAGATATGCGGATATCAGTGGTAATATGATCGCCGATTAAACCACTGCCCAGTTTCACTGTATTCTTCCAGGTATCAAAAGAACCATAGCTGTTGTTGATCTCTGCGTAGGCTTCCCGGTTTACTTCGTTGGTGCTGAAATTGATACTGCCGCCAAAAGCCCCGGCACCGTTAGAGGAAGTACCTACTCCCCGTTGTATCTGGATACTCCCGGTGGAAGAAGAAAAATCGGGCAGATCAACAAAGAAAGTCCCCTGGCTTTCGGCATCGTTGTAAGGAATTCCATTAAGCGTTACATTGATCCTTGTGGCATCTGTTCCCCGGATACGGATACCGGTGTAACCAATACCATTCCCGGCATCCGAATTAATGACTACCGATGGGGTCTGGTTTAGTAAAAATGGAATGTCTTGCCCCAAATTGACTTTAGCGATCTCTTTTCTGCCAATATTGGTTTTGGTAAACGGTGCATTATCTGCTGCCCGGATAGCTTTCACTTCCACGGGAGACAGGGCATAAAAACTGTCTTTGACAGCTGTTTTTTCCTGCGCATTAACTGTTTGGCACAGGATGAACGAAATGATTGGAATGGCAATCCTCTTCATTTTTTTTAAATTTTAAGCGGTTAAAAAATGAGAGGGAAATGCTGTGGAGAAAGGGCATGTGATTGACCTCCTTCCCTGCGCAGGCATTACCCTGATCAGGTTTTACGGGTTTGATCTCAGCCAACACTGAACTGCCAAAGGGCCCTTTGGCGGGTTCAGGTGAGCACCCCGGGAAACCTGCCTGCCGGTCAGGCAGGCACTGAAAAATCGCAAAGTTTGTCTTTGCTGAATAAGAACTGCTGTAAAGGTAAGGCAGAAAATAATTACCATCATCTGTAACTTTTCTACCCTGTTCTTCGTACCACCTGAAAACCAGCTAATATGAAGAAATATCTGTTGTCACTTTCGCTTATACTGGCTATGCTGCCGGTGTTTGCCCAGCAAGTTATCAATGATCCTAATGCGGAAAAACGGACGGTCAGCAGTTTCCACGGTATTGATGTATCAACAGGGATCACCCTGATCCTGACCGAAGGCACTGCCGAAGAAGTAGCTGTGAGTGCGGCTACTATTGAGTTCAGGGATAAGATCATAACCAAAGTAGAGAATGGGATCCTGAAGATCAGGTATGAAACAAAAATGGGGTCGATCAATAAGCGGAAAGAAAGTAAGGAACTAAGGGCCTATGTATCTTATAAAACACTGGATCACCTGGACGTTAATACAGGAGCAGATGTGGAAATCAGGGGAATACTTTCTTCTTCCAGTTTAACATTGAAAGCTAATACAGGTGGTATTGTAAAAGGAAAAATCAACATTACCAAATTGAAAGTAAGCCAGGACACCGGCTCTAAAATAACACTGACGGGGAAAGCAGAAACACTGGACGTGGATGGGGATACCGGCAGTAAGTTTTTTGGCGAAGAGCTTGAGACAACCAATTGCACAGCTTCTGCTGGAACCGGTGCGACAATTTCTGTAACAGTTAATAAGGAACTGAATGCAAAAGCGAATACCGGTGGCCATATCAAATACAAAGGAACTGCTGGTATCAGGGAAATCAAAACCAACACCGGCGGATCAGTGTCTAAAATCTAAACTATAATTAACCAGGTCATGAAAAAGATAATCAACTTAGTAATATTGGCGGTGGTGTTTACTTCTGTTACTGCACAGAAAACGATCAATGATGCGAATGCAGAGAAGAGAAATGTTACCGGCTTTCATGCGATAGAAGTGGGAGGAGGTATTGACCTTTATCTTTCACAGGGCGATGAGGCGGTGGCGGTAAGCGCCAGTGAAATAAAATACCGGGACAAGATAAAAACAGAAGTGGTAAACGGTGTGTTGAAGATCAGGTATGAATATGAAAAAGGATTAAGAATCAACTGGACAAGTAACAAAATGCAATTGAAAGCGTATGTTTCAGTAAAACAACTCGATAAATTAAATGCTTCCGGTGGTTCCGATGTACGTGTAGAAGGAAGCCTTAAGTTCGCTAAACTTGACCTGGGAGTCTCCGGCGGATCTGATTTTATGGGAAAAGTAGAGGTAACAGATCTGAAAGCCAATGCCAGCGGAGGATCTGATATTCATATTTCCGGTTCTGCTAAAACGCTGGATATTGATGTAAGCGGCGGTAGTGATTTTAAGGGATTTGACCTCACCGTGGAAAATTGTACAGTAGAAGCCAGCGGGGGCAGCGATGTTTCGGTTACAGCAACTAAAGAATTAAATGTGGAAAGCAGTGGCGGCAGTGATGTATATTACAAAGGGGCAGCCATGATCCGTCATATTAAAAGCAGCGGCGGTGGTAGTGTGAAAAAAACATCTAAATAAGAATTAAAAGTAAAGTGTATGAAAAAGATAACTGTTTTGATATTTGGTCTGTTGTCGGTATTGTTTGTAGCCGCACAAACGATCAACGATCCGAATGCAGAAGTGCGGGATGCAAAGGGATTTCACGGCATCAACGTATCGCATGCCTTTGATGTGTACCTGAGCCAGGGGGATGAAGCTGTTGCGGTCAGCTCAACAGATATGGATTACCGCAGCCGTATAAAGGTGGAAGTTAAGAACGGGATCCTTTTTATCAGTCTGGATAACCAGGGTATGAAATGGGCTAAGGGTAATAAACACCTGAAAGCTTACGTATCGTATAAGAAATTAGATAAGATCAATATCAGTGGTGCCTGCGACGTGTATATCAATGGTTCGTTGAAAGCTGATGAATTGAAAGTTGATCTCTCCGGGGCCAGCGACCTGAAAGGCAAACTGGATGTAAAGACCCTGGATGTTGATATCAGCGGTGCTTCGGATATGACAGTTAACGGTACAGCCAATCAATTGAAAATCGATGCCAGTGGTGCCAGTAATTTTAAGGGGCAGGATCTCTCGGTTGATTATTGTAATGTGGATGCCAGCGGTGCCAGTGATGTAAAGATCACGGTAAATAAAGAACTGTCTGCCAATGTGAGTGGTGCCAGCGATCTTCGTTACAAGGGAGAGGGGCTGATCAGGGATATCCGTACCAGCGGAGCAGGTTCTGTAAAAAGGATTTAGTCATAACTATAAAAGAAACAAAAAGGCTTCGGTATACCGAAACCTTTTTGTTTTATGCTTTCAACAAATTCTTTATTGTTTATCATACGTAACTGTCATCTTATCACCGGCAGTAAATAAATTGCTGCCCGATATTATCAACAGGTTGCAATCAAAGCTTTCAACAGTGCCGGCTTCACCATCAATTGTTATCGTGTTTCCGCTGAGTGACCAGGTGGAGCTGTAAGCAGTAGTGGGAACACAAGCTGTACCGGCATCCTGAACACTAAATGTGCCATTGGCATTGAGGATCGTTACATCATCTTTTTCACAATCATCCAGGGCGGCTAAAAAATCAATCTCTGTGGAGGATGGGGTTTGTTTGTACTTCATGGAAGTGATTTTGTAAGACCCTGCTACGGATGCAGTATCAGTTTTACAATTACTGGAATCGTCCTTTTTACAGGAGGAATACAATACAACAAAGGCACTAAGAAGTAAAGCTGTTTTTTTCATAATAGAGGGGTTGAAATGAATTTTAATCAGAACATAAACTGTTTTTTGGGCAAATTATTGCCCGGAATGCAAATAGGTAAAAGAGCTAAATTTTCTTTGGAACATATCACTAATCCGGTTACCTTTGCGCTCCACATCGCGAAGTAGAGCAGCGGTAGCTCGTCGGGCTCATAACCCGAAGGTCGGGAGTTCGATCCTCCCCTTCGCAACCAACGAAAAGGCCAAACCCCGGTTTGGCTTTTTCAATTTTTTCTTAACAGTTGAACTTCAACTGCCAAGATTGATCACCTCCTCAATTCTGGGCTCTGCCTTACCGCAGTCAAGTTGAAGTCGTCGGCTTGAATTTTTTTCAATGAAAACAGGGTTTGTCAATATTTTCGGAAGGCCCAATGCAGGGAAAAGCACTTTGCTCAATGCCTTAATGGGAGAAAAACTGGCTATCGTATCTCCCAAAGTGCAGACCACAAGGCATCGGATCAAAGCAATCATGACCGAAAAAGATTACCAGGTGATCTTTTCTGATACACCGGGTATTATTGAGCCAAGGTATAAGCTGCATGAGAAAATGATGCAGGCTGTTAAAGGGGCACTGGAAGATGCTGACGTGGCCCTGCTGATTGTTGATGTGAATGAGAACTGGGAGGAATGTAATACGATTTTTGAAACCTTGAAATTGAAGGTGCCAGCCATTATAGTTATCAATAAGATCGACAGGGCATCGCAGGAAAAAATAAAAGAAGCAGTAAATTTTTTTGAAAGTAAACCTTATTGCAGGAAAACGCTGACCATCACAGCCACAAGTGGTATCAATATCAAAAATTTCCTGAAACCAATACTGGAATTATTACCGGAAGGTGATCCGTTCTATACCGATGATGATATCAGTGATCTGCCGACCAAATTTTTTGTCAGCGAACTGATCCGGGAGAAAATATACGAGTTATCACAGGATGAGATTCCCTATCACACCGCCGTACTGGTCAGGGAATTTAAAGAGAAGACAACGCTGGTCAAAATTGTGGCAGATATCATCGTTCACCGGGAAACACAGAAAGTGATCCTGATCGGGGAAGGTGGCAGTATGATCAAGAAAATTGGAACAGCGGCAAGACAGGATATTGAAGCTTTTCTGCAACAAAAGGTTTTCCTGGAATTATTTGTTAAGGTGAAACCCAAATGGAGAGAAAATGATCTCCAGTTAAAAGAATACGGATATTAGAACGGTCTGTAGTTTTTGTTACAGCGGCTATGAACCATAAACTATCAACCATCAACAAATTATTATGTCATTTACAGTAGCAATAGTAGGTCGCCCCAATGTCGGGAAAAGTACATTTTTTAACCGTTTGCTGGAACAGCGCAAAGCCATCGTGGATGATGTGAGTGGTGTGACAAGAGACAGGCAGTATGGTGTGGCTGACTGGAACGGCAAAATGTTCAACGTTATTGATACAGGTGGTTTTGTGGCCGGCAGTGAAGATATTTTTGAAAAAGAAATAGCCAAGCAGGTATTGATTGCGGTGGAAGAAGCGGATGCTGTCATTTTTATGGTAGATGCACATACCGGACTTACTAACCTTGATGATGCAATGGCCAGTGTGCTAAGAAGAAGCACAAAGCCGGTTTTTTTGACAGTCAATAAAGTTGATAATAGCGAACGCCTGCTGGAAGCGAACGAGTTTTACAGCATGGGGTTTGAGCATGTTTTTTTCATTGCAGCGGCCAGTGGCAGTGGTAGCGGAGAGCTACTGGATGCCATCGCTGCTCTTATCAGCGAAGATGCTTCGGAAGAAACGGCAGAGATGAATGCATTACCCAAGTTTGCCATTATCGGGCAGCCCAACGTTGGTAAATCCTCTTTACTGAATTCACTGATCGGGCAGGAGCGGACCATTGTCAGCGAAATAGCAGGTACCACAAGAGATACCATTCATACCCATTATAATCTTTTCCAGAAAGAATTTGTATTGATCGATACCGCTGGTATCCGCCGGAAAGCGAAAGTGCATGAGGATCTTGAATTTTATTCCGTGATCCGGGCTATCAAAGCGTTGGATGAAGCAGATGTTTGTTTGCTGGTATTGGATGCTGAAAAAGGAATAGCACAACAGGACCTGAATATTTTCAGCCTGGCAGTTAAGAAAGGGAAAGGGGTAGTAGTATTGGTGAATAAATGGGACCTGGTGAACAAGGAAACCAATACAGCCCGGGATTATGAAGTGAAACTGAAAGATAAACTGGCCCCTTTTACAGATGTTCCCATTCTCTTTATTTCTGCTAAAGAAAAAACAAGAATCTTCAAAGCTATTGAACTGGCACTGGATGTATATGAAAGCCGCCAGCGCAGGATACCCACTTCACAATTGAACGAGGTAATGCTGAAAGCTGCGGAGACACACCATGCACCGGTGATCAGGGGACACTCGTTAAAGATCAAGTTCGTGACCCAAATACCAACAGCCGTACCATCGTTCGCTTTCTTCTGCAATTTCCCCGACGATGTGAAACAACCGTATAAAAATTATCTTGAAAATCAACTACGTAAGAATTTTAATTTTACCGGGGTGCCGGTCAGGCTCTTCTTCCGTAAAAAATAAAAGATTGATTGATGTCAAGCATTACCGGCTGAAAGAAAAAGATTTCTATCAGCTTTGATATTTGATTTTCGGGTTTTAGTTTTGCACATCTTTTTAAAACCTAAAACAAAAAAGTACAATGAAAAAAGTATTCGCAATCCTGGCTATCGCTACATTCATGGTAGCTTGTAACAACGAAGGAGAAAAAACTGAGACTACTGTTGATAGTGCTGCTATCAAAGCTGCTGCTGATTCTGCTGCTGCCGCTGCAACTGTAGATACTGCTGCTGCAAAAATTGATTCTGCTGCTACTATGGTAGTTGATTCACTGAAGAAGTAATCATTGTACGCAACAATATAGCTTCTTGCAAGAAGTTCCCCTGCCAATACCGGCGGGGGATTTTTTTTGCACAGTACATTCCTTTTTCTGATATTTTTATTAATTTAAGCTACCATTAAACCTGTCCATCTCCCCGAAAAGCCTTTCATGTTCCTGCCCTCAGGCCATTAAATCTTATCGCATGAAAGGATACTATCTGCTACCAGCATTGCTGTCTGTATGCATCTATTCAGAAGCAGCCATTATTACCTGGGATGGTGAAGGAGGTGACGGTCAATGGAACACCGCTTCCAACTGGTCGGGAAATATTGTTCCTGCAGCCGGGGATGATGTGATCCTGGATAATTCTGTTGTAACCGGGTCATATGTTGTGAATTTACCGGCCGGTGCTGTTACTGTAACGATAAACTCACTTATTATTACTGCAACGGGAATAAATACCATCCGGCTGATACTGCCTGTTTCCAATACGATTGTTCCAGGTTTGGATATTACAGGAACCGGGGATGCTCTTGTATTGAACAATGGTGCGATTTTGCAAAACTCTTCCGGTGCAGCAAGTGGCTTACCCATTAGCGTAAGTAATCTTTCGGGTATTTTCAGGATTAACAATGGTGGCTTATATATTCACAACACATTTCGCCAGCATGCGCCATTATTCGATAAGTTGTCTGCAGCTCCCGGTACAGAAGATGGAACAATTGAATTTGATGTGCCTACCACAACCTCGTATGCTATTTCCCTTACAGGCACTACTGGCAGGACATTTGGGAACTTGATTTTATCAGCAACTGCGTCCGGGGGAGCCAGAACGTATACCTCTACCGGTTCGAACCCCTGTATCATCAACGGTAATTTTATAATCAATAGCGGTGTTACTTTCTCCGCTGGGTTATCTGCTGATTTTATAATTAAGGGAAATTTCAATCAACAGCCGGCATCAGTTTATAATATTCAAAATTCAACAGCCAACAATTTTGTAAAATTTCAAGGAAATATAAACAGCCAGGGACAGATAACAAAAACAGGTGTTGGCCTTCCGGTACTGGAACTGAATGGAACTGCTAATCAAAATATTAATATATCAGGTACTATCACTAATAGTGTTGAATTGAAAATCAATAACCCTGCCGGCACCACACTTCATTCAGCCCTGACCCTGCCCTACCGGCTTAATTTAACCAATGGAAAAATCACAACCTCGCTTACAAATATGCTGACGCTTGCAGATAATGCAGTGACGACCGGCGCTTCTTCACTTAGTTTTGTAGAAGGACCTTTGAGGAAGGTTGGTGATGATAACTTTACATTCCCTGTTGGTGTGGGAAGTATGTATGCGCCGGTTGCCATTACAAATATTTCCGGTGAAAATACTTCAGATGTATTTACCGCTGAATATAAAAGGGCTAACCCGCAAACTGTTCGTGGGCCTGTGGTAGAACCCGGAATGGATCATGTAAGTTATGTGGAGTACTGGACGCTTACCCGTGATGCGGGAACAGCTGTTAAAAGAGTAGCACTTGCAGTGACACCAACCAGTTTTTGTAAATCACTAGCTACTACTTATGTCAGCCGTTGGAATGGTGCTTTATGGACCAGTGAAGGATCCACCAATGGGGGTGTTACACTGTTTCCGCCCTATGAAACGGGTACGATCACAAGTACAGATGATATTTCATCTTTTGGTGACTTTACATTGATCACCGATCAGCCTTTTGCCATCAACCCGCTGCCGGTTACGCTGGTTAGTTTTGATGTGGTAAAACAAAATAATACTGCCCTGCTGCAATGGGAATTAGCAGAATGCTGTTCAAAAAATACAAAATTTGAATTACAACGATCTCACGACGGAAGTAACTTTGTTACCTGTAAAATTATTCCTGGTAATGAAACCAGCCGATTTTACCAGGCGATGGATACCCGCCTTGATCCCGGCCTTACCTGTTACAGGCTTCGGATTGTTGAAGAAAACGGGAAAATAAGTTTTAGCCGTATTATAACTGTTATTAATAGTTTACCGGATATGTCGTTGGTAACGGTGATGCCAACTCTTGTTACAGACATCACAACTGTTATGATAACAGCATCCGGCAATCATGATGCTGTGTTGTTTATTACAGATATGCAGGGAAGGGTGCTGTTAAAAAGGGAATACCGGTTGAGTGCCGGTAATACAACTATTCAGCTTTCAGCGGTTAACCTGGTAGCAGGTGTTTATCTGATCTATGCAGAATGCAAGGGACAGCGAACCAATTGTATCCGGTTTATTAAACAATAGGGATCACTTAGCCTTTTTCTTTGAAACCTTTTTTTTGATCATTGGTATTCTTAATTTTTTGGCTTCTTCATTCCAGGCGGCTGCATTAATGATCAGTTCCCGGATGCCCAATAATGTGATATCTTTTCTGGAAGTGACAGTGACAGTTGCAATGGCAGCTCTTGATTTCAGCTCCAGTTGCGGGAAAGCCTCCAGCAAATCTTTACCGCGGCAAAATGCCACATCTATCCCTTCTTTGGTATTGTTGAGGTACATGAACATTCCAAAATAATGATAAAAAGGGATCTTAAAACTCAGCCGTTCTTCAATACCCGGCACATTTTCGATGATTATCTCCCGGAGTAGTTCTGCCAGTTCCCGCCTTTCATCCGGCAGGCTTTCTATGTACTCATCCACTTTTTTCATCACTATTATAAGCCGAATTGTTTACTGATCTGCTCTGCCAGGTTTTTAAAGGCAGCTAATTCCTGCTGCTGTTGCGTAATGAAGGAATTATCCTTTAATTTTCCAATGACGGTTTCCATTTCCTTTTCTGTTTCATATACCATCCTGCGGTAAGGGCTCCTGTAATCTTTAGCTCTTGATTCGTAAATGGCTGTTGTCATCCATTCTTTCGTAGCAACTGCCTGCTGCAGCAGCGATGCGAATAGTTTTTTACTCAACCTGCCTGGGGCTAACTGAAGAATTTCAAGCATTGAAGCGAAAGCATGCTGTGTTTTTTCTTTAGCGTATTTCCGGCCCTGCTGTTCATAAAATGCATGCACCTGGTCCCAATCATTGATTTTACCGGTATGTATTGATTTTACCAGATTTTTGAAAGCAGGCACGGGTACCATCTGGCCGCCGATATTGACCCATGCCTGGCGAACAGGACTGGCCGGTAAGGATTTCAGCAATTGTTGCAGGGAGGCTATTTTATTACCAGCCGCAAACGAAATGAGCTGTGTGATGCCGTAATAAATAATAAGCTCTTTAAAAATAGCATGCGCCTCGGCTACTTTGATCAGTTGCACTTTACGATCTGTATTTTCAAATCCTTCTGCCAGTATTTCCAATTTGCTGATATCCCCTGGTTTATTCTTTAATAATGCCTCAGCAGTTTTCAGGAGATCTTTGTCCGTAATTTTTTTCTTATTCTTTAAAGCCCAGGCTTTTGCTGTAGCTACTTTTAGCAGGTGCAGGGCATCAACTATTTCATTGATACTATCCGGTGCCAGGAAATCATATTCCAGTTCCTGTATCTTTTCTGTCCGCTTATCCCTGCCGGCGTATTTACCCGCATTACGGGCCAGGGCATACATATTATACATGAACCAATAGGCGGGCATAATGACCAGCCGGTCATGGCTTACATCATTACTGACCAGTGAAAAAGGGATAGGTATATTCAGTTCAGCAGGGAAATCTCCTTTGGCGATCAGGGTGAACGAGGCAAATTTTGAATTATGTTTCAGGCTGACGCAGAGTCCCGGCCAGAAACCACGGCCAGCTATTAATTCACCATCTGCACCTCTTGAATTATGATTGGATCCGATAGTAGCACCGGCCGCCATATTACTTTGTCCCATGATCGTGGCAGCACATAGAAAAGAATTATTGTGGTGTTGTTCATGCGCAGGGAAGATCAGTGAATTCAATACCTCGCAGCAGGAAATGGTGGAATTATCACCGAGGTAAGAGTTGATCAGCCTGGCGCCATATTTTAACTGCGATTGCGAAGCCATGATAAAACGAACGGCTTTTACCCCATAGAAAATACGACAGCCAAAACCAACAATACCATTCACTAATTCACATCCTTCACCGATCTGTGACTTGGCTTCCGGGGAAGAGTTAATCGTAAGGTTTTTCAGTTTGTTGGCACCTTTGATATAAGCATCACTGCCGATCCACACGTCTTTGATGATACGGCTGTTCTTAATCACCGTTCTGTCACCGATCTTGCCGTAGTAGCCTCTTTGTTTATCAAATTTCTTTTCAGTGAACTCTTTGAATTTCTGCTGTAGTTTTTCATCATCCCTGTATTTTGCCCAGAGATAAGCATCACCCGGCAACATGCCATTAAAAGGAAGTATACTGCGGCCTGCATTTTCATTACAAACCTCTATCCAGATACGGACAGATTCTTTTTCACCTTCTCTTAAAATACCGTTACCAAATTTGGCATGGTCCGTAGTTGCGAGTTCATTAACATTTACGATCATTACATCATTGCCGATAATATAATGGCTCATGAAATTCACATTATCGATCACCACATTATCGCCAATATCACAACTGATGATTGTACTGTTATACAACCCGACCGGCATCCTGATGTTATTGAACTCTAAAAAGTAAGGCTCCAGTTTCCCGATCCGGACCAGGCCATAAAACTTACAGCGTTGTACCAGTTCCGGGTTAAATGCATTGGAGACCTGCACCTTATCCCAGTCATCAGAAGTATTGCCGTTTCGTACCAGTACTTCTGTTTCGTATGCAGTGAGTTTGCGGTACTTGATGCCACTGCGGTTCTGGATATTGCGGAGATAATATTCGTTCTTTCCTTTGGAGATATATTCTTTGGCCACAAAACCGTAACCCAAGTTTCCGATTGGATTTTTTTTGATATGATTCATCGAGTTAGTTTAGGTTCTGCTACTGAACTTTAAGATAAACAAAGGGCAGGAACATATGACTATTCTACTGTTACTGATTTGGCCAGGTTTCTTGGTTTGTCAACATCAAGACCTTTTACTACGCCGATATAATAAGCAAGTAATTGCAGGGGAACAACACTCAGCATCGGGGCTACGATCTCATCTGCTTCCGGAACGATCATTACATCGTTGGAAAGTCCGGCAGATATTTCATCACCTTCTGTGATAACAGAAACCACCTGGCCTTTCCTTGCTTTGATCTCCTGCATATTACTCACCACTTTTTCATGGTAGGTATCTTTGGTAGCGACGAAGACCACCGGCAGATTTTCATCCACCAGGGCAATGGGGCCATGCTTCATTTCAGCAGCAGGGTATCCTTCTGCATGTATGTAAGAAATCTCTTTCAGTTTCAAAGCTCCCTCCAGTGCCACGGGAAAATTATAACCACGACCGAGGTAAAGAAAATCCCTGGCATCTTTATATTTCTCAGCCAGTGCTTTGATCGGTTCGCTGTGTTTTAATGTCCAGGCCAGTTTCTCCGGTATCTGTTCCAGTTCACTGAGCAGGTGCATATACCTGTCATTGGAAATAGATCCTTTGATATAAGCGATCTTCAGAGCCATCATGGTTAATACCGCTAATTGTGCTGTGAAAGCTTTGGTGGAAGCCACGCCGATCTCAGGGCCGGCATGGGTATAGGCACCACCATGCGATGCACGGGCAATAGAAGATCCCACCACATTGACGACACCAAGTATAATGGCTCCTTTAGATTTTGCATTTTCAATGGCAACCAATGTATCGGCTGTTTCACCGCTTTGCGAAATAGCAATGATCACATCTCCTTTGTTGATAACAGGATTGCGATAGCGGAATTCGGAAGCATATTCCACTTCCACGTTCACCCGGCAGAGTTCTTCAAAAATATATTCTGCCACCAACCCTGCATGCCAGCTGGTGCCACAGGCTACCATAATAATTCGGTTGGCACTCACCAGTTGTTCGGCATATTGCTGAATGCCGCTCATGGTGATGGTACCCGCAGCTGCATCTAACCGTCCTCTCAGGCAATCATACACGGTTTGGGGTTGTTCAAAGATCTCTTTCAGCATGAAATGATCATAACCCCCTTTTTCAATAGCCGCCAGTTCAATATCTAATTTTTGAACATAGGGTGTCAGCTTCTCATTACCCAGGTTTTTCAGGATCAGTTCATCCGGCCTGATGATGGCGAGTTCATAATCGTTTACATAGACCACTTCTTTGGTATATTCAAGCATGGGAGATGCATCGGAGCCCAGGAAATGTTCGCCCTTGCCCACACCGATCACCAGTGGGCTTCCTTTTCTTGCTGCAATGATGGTTTCGGGATCATCTGCATCAAGTAACAGGATCACATAAGCACCTGTCACTCTTTTTAAAGCTACCCGAACAGCTTCTTCCAGGGAACATTCATTGTTTTTTTTGATCTCCTCGATAAAATTGAGCAGCACTTCTGTATCGGTATCGCTGGTAAATGTATAACCTTTATTGGTCAGCTCTTTTTTAAGCTGTGCATAGTTTTCAATGATACCATTATGGATCATGGCCAGCTTGCCGCTGGCGGATTGATGAGGATGAGCATTACGGTCGCTTGGTTCACCATGCGTGGCCCAGCGGGTGTGTCCAATGCCAACATGTGCATGAAGATCTTTGCCAACAATATTATCTTCCAGTTCTGCCACACGGCCTTTCTTTTTATATACTTTCAGGCCGCTGCCGTTTTGCAGGGCAACACCTGTACTGTCATAGCCCCGGTATTCGAGGCGTTTCAGTCCTTTGATAATAATCGGGTAAGCTTCCCTGGGTCCGGTATATCCAACGATTCCACACATAGGTATAAATTTATTGCAGCAAAGGTATTGATTTCAAAACATGCAAACGTTTGACTGGTTGCATTAATATGGAAGGTAGAAAAAAAAGCGTAAACAATATTGAAAGTGGCTTTCTCATCAGAGTAAGGTACCACTGAGGAAGAAATAGGCAAAGGAAAAATAGATCAGTAAACCTGTTACATCCACCAATGTGGCAACAAATGGAGTAGAGGAGGCGGCGGGATCGGCACCCAATCTTTTCAGGATTAAGGGTAACATGGAGCCCATCAGTGATCCCCACAAAACAATACCAGTAAGTGAGAAGCCGACTGTGAACGCTATTCGCAGGTAATGTTCTCCGAAAGTGGCCGGTGCGAGCAAATGCCATATTGTTATTACTGCTATACCTATCAGGCAAAGTGTAAATCCTAACAGAAAGCCTGAAAATATTTCTCTTCGCATAATGCGCCACCAGTCAGCGATAGTGACTTCGCCAAGTGCCATGGCCTGTATGATCAGGGTGGAGGCCTGCGACCCGCTGTTACCCCCGCTTGATATGATCAGTGGGATAAAAGTGGCCAGTATAACCACTTTGGCAATCTCGTCCTGGAATTGTTGCATGGCGGTGATTGTAACCAGTTCTCCAAAAAACAAAATGATCAGCCAGATAATCCTTTTTTTGAATAGCCTGAAAATGGGCATTTCAATATAAGGCTCTTCCAGGGCTGCAGTACCACCAATCTTTTGCATATCCTCACTGAATTCTTCTTCTGCCACCCACAGCATATCATCAATAGTAACAATACCCAGTAGTTTATTACTGTTACTAACCACCGGCAAAGCCACCCGGTTATTCATTTTGAAAACCTCACCGGCTGTTTCCTGGTCATCATCAGCTTTCAGGGAAACGACCCGGTTGTCCATCAGTTCAGCTACCTTTTTTTCCGGGGGATTGAGTATAAAATCACGGATGCGGATATCATCCAGCAATTCCCCCTTTTTATTGATCACATAGATCACATTGATCGTTTCACTATCCTTCCCGTATTTACGGATAGTGGCAAAAACTTCTTCGATTGTATTGTCGGGGTACACATACACATAGTCGGGGGTCATCAAACGGCCAATGCTGTTTTCCGGGTAGCCTAACAGGGAAAGGGTGATCTTCCTTTCTTCAGGGTCCAGCAATTTGATCAGTTCACGGACAGCATTGCTGGGCAATTCTTCCAGGAAATCGGTACGGTCATCGGCAGGCAGTTCATTCAGCAAAGAGGCGATCGTATTAGGAGGCAAATCCTGTATGATCCTTTTTTGGATGGACAGGTCAAGTATCTTAAAAACACTGGCAGCCCGGTGCACGGACATATTGGCGATGATCTGGCTCTCATAATCCGGGAACTCATCCACCAGCATCGCCACGTCACTGATATTCTGGTGGTTCAGGAAATCCTTTATCTGCAGCTTATCTTCCGTCTGGATGATGGCTTCAAATTGTTCCGGTATGGTTGGTTGTACCAGTTCTAAGGACATAACTCAAAAATACGAAGCCAAAAGTTAGCAGCATCCGGAGAAGAAGACCCTTCTTTGTTAATTAATTTGTTTACTTCGCTTTTAAACAGCAGGCCCATGGTTCTTCCCTCTTTATTTATTGCCCCCACGCAGGATATGGGACTTGGTGTTTTTACCAGGGAAGATATTGACGCCGGCACACTTGTCGAAGTGGCACCGGTTATCGTAATGACGGCAGCAGAAAGAAAGCTGTTAGATCAAACCCTGTTACACGATTATATCTTTGAATGGGGTGAGCAAAGTGATCAATGCTGTATGGCGTTGGGCTATGTGCCTGTTTACAACCATTCCTACGAGTCGAATTGTGAATATGAAATGGATTTTGACAGCCGGCAAATCCTGGTCAGGTTAGTAAGGCCGGTAAAAGCAGGGGAGGAGTTATTTATTAATTACAACGGTGAGTGGAATGACAGTACCCCGCTCTGGTTTGAGGCAAAATAAAACCGTCCTGTAGTAAAACAGGACGGTTGAAAAAAGAAGTAGTGAAAATTTATTGAAATACAATCTGGCCCCTGATCTCCCCACCCGGAAATGCAGCCGTATGAATGTTGATATAATATAGACCACTTAACAGACTTTCTTCTTTTATTACAACTCCATCCACCAGTAAGGTACCAGATCTGGAACCCGAAGCGGTAAGACCAGTTGTAGATATATTCTGAAGAACTGGTGCTGCAAAACCTGTCGGGGCAAGCCCGTGAACATGCATGCCGACCGGGTTGCCAGTCAGGCCTGACCAATTGATTGTATAAGAAAGTGTTTTAGTCCCCTTAATATAAAAGACATCTAATGTTCCCAACGCAGGAGAAGTGATGGCCGGTGTTTCTTGTGCCCCACTCATAACAATTCCCTTTTTCTCATAGAGAACAGTTTTCTTGGCTTCAGCAGCCTTTTCGCAGGAGTTAAAAGTAGCCAGTATACCCAAAAGAATAACAGAGAAAGCAGTTAGTTTGATCCATTTCATGATTGTGAGATTTGCTATAAAAATAAGAACTTTTTCCATTTGGCAATGGAAGACTGCTTTTTTCTGGTTTTACCTGAAAAACAAGTGAATAAGTTCCAGAGAAACCGGCCCGCCGATGACTGATTTTCCTTCATTTCCTGCAGCATAAGCCTGCTTTTATTGCACGATGATCTTCTGTGTACAAACGGGGACTCCGGCCTCTTTTATCCTGACCAGGAACATCCCTTTTGCCAAATTTCCATTGCTGACTGGCATATGGATAGTTTGACCCGCCGCAGCAGGCGGCAATGCTTGCGACAGCACTATTTTTCCGCTAAAATCGAAGATTTCAATAAAAGCCTGTTTCAGCGAACTGCCTGCTTTCAGGGTTATCTTATTGTCAGTAACAATTGTCGGGAATATCTTTATTTCATTTCTTGCTACTGCAGCGGTGCTGATCACTACAATTTTTGAATAAGTAACTGTTCCGCTTATATCCGTCATTTTTAACCGGTAAAAGGCAGTACCGGTCAAATGAATGGGATCTGTGTAGTGATAGGAAACCGATGCCGCCAGTTGCTGACCTGCTGATCCCGGGATGGTTGAAATACTGGTAAAGTTGTTACCGTCAGCACTTTTCTGCACTTCAAAATAATCAGGGTCACTGTCCTGCGTGATATCCCAGCCTAATTCTGCCAGTTTATTATTTTCTTTACCTGTGAAGGATAATAATTTTACGGGTAACGGTATATTGAACTGTGTGGTAAAACTGATCCGGTTATCGCCGCTGTTTTCATAAAACTCCAGTACCAGGTTTCTTGTCCCGCTGAATACAGCACTGTAGGTACTTGTTTGATAAGATTGGTCATTCCATTGGTTAATAACCCAGGTGGCACCCCCATCCAGGCTTAGCCGGTAGCCATCATCACCTCCAACAATAAAAGTATGATTGCCGTGAGGGAAATTCTTTGTCAGCCGGTAACGTACACTAAAGGTTTCTGTATTCACGCCGCATCCGCTGGTGTTGAAAGTGGTATTACTTCCACCGAAATCTTCGGTAAAGGAAGAATTCCCGGATGTTCCTTCTGTCACCATTCCTTTATAAGTATTGAAATTAGTTCCATCATACACATAGCCTCTCCAGGTATCACTGGCCCCATAAGTAGCTGTATTTTCATTACTGCTGCAGGAAGTAGTAACAGAAAAACTAAGGCGGTTGTCCCCGGTATTTTCGTAGTATTCCAGCACCATGTTATAGGTGCCGTTCAGTTGAACTGTGTAGGTGGTAGTATTGTAGGCCTGGTCATTCCATTGGTTAATAACCCAGGTGTTTCCACCGTCAAGACTAAAACGATAACCATCATCAGCGCCTACTGTAAAATCATAGGTACCGTTTGTGAATGTTTTGGTAAGCTTATACCTTGCACTGAAGGTTTCTGTATTAACGAAACAGTTGAACGTGTTGTAGTTTACATTGGTGCCCCCAAAGTTCTGGTCAAAGTTGGGACTGGCGGCATTTCCTTCGGTTACGTATCCCCTGTAATTACCAAAATTGGTATTGTTATACAAATAACCCCTCCAGACATTATTAGTGCCATAACTGGTCTGGTTTCCCTGCGGGGAACATTGGGAAAAAGAGTAATTGGATGTGAGCAGCACAAAAAGGGCTACGGTAAGAATTCGGTTCATTGGATAGTGGATTAGGTGTTTATACCTATATTTATTGCACTAAGAAACTGAATAACTTTAAGTGGAATTACTTAGTTGTGAAAAAAAGTATTCAAAAACGTAGAAATACTAGTGCAACTCAATCCATATTTAGGAACACTACGATAAATAATACAACAAATAGAATGAAATACTAATGTACGGGGTAGGGTTATTTCAATTTTCCTTTTATCTCCTGGAGTTTTAATAACGCTTCAACGGGGGTTAAACGATTGATGTCTGTACCTTCTAGCACTTTCCTGATCTCATCAAAAGTTTCGCTGTGTGCATCAAAGATGGAGAGCTGCATTTTCGGGGCAGCGATCTTTTTGACCGCATCACTAATTTCTTCATCTACATGTTTGGTCTCTAATTGTTTCAGAATATCGTTCGCTCTTTCAATTAAAGAGGGTGGCATACCGGCCATTTTAGCCACATGGATACCGAAACTATGGGTGCTGCCACCGGGTGCCAGTTTCCGCAGGAAGATGATCTTGTTGCCCGCTTCTTTATTCGTGATATGATAATTCTTTACCCGCTGCAATTTTTCTTCCAGCTCATTCAGTTCATGGTAGTGGGTGGCAAAAAGTGTTTTAGGCTGGTGGGGTGAATTGTGCAAATGTTCTGCAATACTCCAGGCAATAGAAATACCATCATACGTGGAAGTACCACGGCCAATTTCATCCAGCAATATCAAACTGCGGGGTGTTATATTATTAATGATGCTGGCTGTTTCATTCATCTCCACCATAAAAGTGGATTCACCTCCACTCAGGTTATCAGAGGCTCCAACCCTTGTAAATATTTTATCCGTTAAAGATATCCTGGCTTCTGTGGCGGGAACAAAAGAACCGATATGCGCCATCAGGGTAATCAGTGCCGTTTGGCGGAGCAATGCAGATTTACCACTCATGTTGGGACCGGTAAGAATAATGATCTGCTGCCCGGTTTTGTTCAGTTCAAGATCATTGTGGATATAACTTTCGCCAACCGGTAAATTTCGTTCAATCACCGGGTGCCGGCCTTCTTTCACGATCCATTCCTGTCCTTCGTGCAATTGTGGTTTCTTGTATTGGTATTGCACTGCATTATAGGCAAAGCAGCAGATACAATCCAGTATGGCAATGATATTGCCATTGGTCTGCACCGGGGCCAGGTAATCAAACAGTTCATTGAGGAGGGATTCATACAGCTCCATTTCCAGTTTCAGTATCTTCTCTTCAGCACCGGTTATTTTTTCTTCATATTCTTTTAACTCGGGTGTGATATATCGTTCGGCATTGGCCAGCGTTTGTTTACGCATCCATTCAGCCGGCACTTTATTTTTATGGGAATTAGTTACCTCCAGATAATAACCAAAAACATTGTTGAACCCGATCTTTAATGAACTGATACCTGTTCTTTCCGCTTCTTTTTGCTGTAACTGTGCCAGGTAATTCTTGCCACTGTGTGCAATATTGCGCAGGTCATCCAGTTCTGCATGCACACCGCTATTGATCATGCCGCCTTTTACCGCAAGTGCAGGTGGATTCTCCGTGATCTCTTTAAATATTTTTTCTGCGATATAAGGACAGGGGTTCAGGGCATCTCCCAGTCTTTTTAAATATTCATTGGAAGAAGATAAACATAACTGTTTAATAATCTCAACCTGCTTCAGGCCTTTGGCCAATTGCAACACCTCTCTCGGGTTGATCTTTTTCAAAGGTATTTTTGAAACAAGCCGTTCAATATCTCCGCATAGTTTTACCGCATGTATGATCTTGTTCCGCAGGTCTGTTTCTTTGATCAGCAATTCCACCAGCGTTAACCGTTCATTGATCTTAAGAATATCTTTCAGGGGGAAGATGATCCAGCGTTTCAGCAAACGGGCACCCATCGGGGAAGCCGTATTATCCAGCACACTTAGTAAGGTGTGATTGCCCTCGGAGTTACCATATACCAATTCCAGGTTGCGGATGGTGAAACGATCCATCCACAAAAAATCATCCCGGTCAATCCGTTGCAGCGAAGTAATATGCTGGAGGTTGGGATGTTCTGTATCCCGCAGGTAATGAATAATAGCACCGGCAGCGATCAATCCCCATTTCAGTTCATCCACCCCAAAACCTTTTAAGGAATGGGTCTGGAAATGCTTTAATAAAACATCTTCTGCATAGACAGCATCAAATATCCATTCATCCAGTGTGTAGCTGTAGATCTTTACACCAAAATATTCTTTGAATTTCTTTTGCTGCTGGCGTTGAAAGACAACTTCAGCCGGTTTAAAACTCTGCAGCAATTTATCAGCATATTCCCGGTCGCCTTCAGCGATAAAAAATTCACCGGTGGAAATATCTAAGAAAGCAAGACCGTATTGCTCTTGCTGAGCGGAAGACGAAGCATCTGCAAAGTGAATAGCAGCTAAGAAATTATTACTGTGGTGATCGAGAAGTTTATCATTGACCGTGGTGCCCGGGGTGATCATATCGGTCACGCCTCTTTTTACCACACCCTTTGCTTGTTTCGGATCTTCCAACTGGTCGCAGATGGCTACCCGGTAACCTGCTTTTACCAGTTTATGCAAATAAGTATCCAATGCATGATGCGGAAACCCGGCCAGGTCAAGTGAAGCAGCCGCCCCGTTATTTCGTTTGGTAAGGGTGATGCCGAGTACCTGGGAGGCAATCACAGCATCCTGTCCGAAGGTTTCGTAAAAATCCCCGACACGAAACAATAATACCGCATCCGGGTACTTCTGCTTGATAGCCCGGTGCTGCTGCATCATCGGTGTTTCTGAAATTGCTGTTTTGGCCATGGCTGGCAAAAATAAGGAACTGTTTATGTAACCATTCTTTTCTCTGCATCTGTTGAAAAATTATACGCCATGAAGCAATTATTCCTGCTGATGGGGCTACTCAGCTGTACCCTGTTACAAGCACAAGACACCGCAAGGGCCGATGCCAGTATGTCCACGGCCACCATTTATTTTGGCTATGGAGCCGAACTTACCCACCAGTCGAAAGTGAAAGTGGGGAGTGACATCAAATTCATCGTCATTGATCAGCTCAGTACGGTTGCTGATATCAACAGTTTGCAGATCAGTGTGCCGGAGGATGTGGCTTTATTATCTCACCGGTATAGTGTCTTTTACCCGGTACTGCCGCCGGTGGTTAAAACAAGGGAAATGGAGCGGCTGGAGGATAGTATCATTTTGTTGCAAAAAGATATCAGCCGTATAGATAACCTGATCATCATTGAGCAGGAAACACTGACAAAAACAGGAACCCTTATCGAAACAACGATCAACTCTAATGGGGGCAAGACCGCCATCATGACCAGCGAAGAGTTGCTGAAACTGGTGGAGTACTACAATACGAAGATCGAGAAAGCAAAAACGAATATCTATAATCACCGCCAGTATATCGGGAACCAGAATGAAAAGATCACCGCTATCAGGAAAAGGATTACAGCATTGAACATTCCGCCCGTTAACAAACAAAAACCCTACGGGCAACTGACATTGCAGGTAATGTGTAAAAGAACCGCAGAGATACCTGTTTCACTTTCTTACTACACTAATAATGCCGGCTGGACACCCTTGTATGATATCCGGGTGAATTCAAAAACCAATAAAGTGAAACTGGTGTATAAAGCTTCCATCACACAAACCAGTGGTATCGACTGGAAGAAAACAAAACTGACATTGAGTACAGGGACACCCAATTTTGGTGTGACAGCCCCTGTGCTTACTCCATGGTTCCTTCAATTATATGTTCCGGAATTGTATCGTTCTTTGCAGGGAAGGGCACCCGGAGCCAATGTAAACAGGAACGTGATACAGTCATTTGATGATGAAAGTAAACTGGCCGAAGTAGTGGTGGCCGATGGGTATGGACAAATGCGGCAGCAAAAAGCCGTAAAAGAAGTTGATCCCAGCACCCTGCAACAATATACTACGCTGAACGAAGGGCAGCTGAATACCAATTTTGAAATTGATCTGCCTTACGATATTGAAGCCGATGGCAAACTGCATAGTGTGACGATCAAAGACGAAGAAGTGAATTGTATCTTGAAGAATTATGCAGTGCCAAGAATGGATAAGGAAGCCTACCTGCTGGCAGAAGTGGCGGATTGGCAAAACCTTGACCTGTTACCCGGGGATGCGAATATCATTATGGATGATACCTATATCGGTAAATCAGTCATTGACCCGAATACAACGGCTGATACGCTGAATCTTTCTTTAGGAAAAGACAAACGGCTGGTGGTGAAACGTTCGGTGGTGAAAGAACTGAGCAGCCTGAAAACAAGCGGTGGTAATAACAAACAGACATTTACTTACGAGATCACCGTGAAAAATAATAAACTTACCGATGTGAATTTGTTATTAAAAGACCAGCACCCGCTGAGTACGATCAAAGAAGTGGAAGTGAAACTGGAAGATGGAGGTGAAGCCATGGTAAACCCTGAAACCGGCGTACTGACCTGGAAAATTGAACTGAAACCGGGTGAAAGCAGGAAGGTTAGGTTTACGTATAGTGTGAAATATCCAAAGGATAAAAAGATTGTGAATTTGAAATAGGGGCTGGTTAAAAAGTGGATAAGTTGACAGGTTGATAAGGGGATGCAGTTTTTCCCTTGTTAACCTGTTGACTTTTTAACTAATCCCTACATTTGCGCCATGCGAAAACTGAGCATGGAAGAACTGGGCCGTAAATCGGTGGAAGAGTTCAGGCAATCGGAGAAGATCCCTATTATCATTGTACTGGAAAATATCCGCAGTGCCTATAATGTGGGCAGTGTGTTCCGCACTTCCGATGCATTTCTTATTGAAGCCATTTATATTATCGGGTACTCCGCCAAACCTCCTCATAAAGAGATCAAAAAAACGGCCCTGGGTGCCGAAGAAACGGTGGACTGGAAATATTTTAAAACCACGGCAGAGGCGGTGGAAGAACTAAGAAGGAATGGCTTTAATGTATATGCGGCTGAGCAGGCTGAAGGAAGTTTTAAACTCAATGCCATTGGCTTTGAACCGGAAGAAAAAATCGCTGTTATATTCGGGAACGAGGTAACCGGGGTGGAGCAATCCACGATTGGTTTATGCGATGGTTGCCTGGAAATACCCCAACTGGGCATGAAGCATTCTTTAAATATTGCCACAGCAGCAGGAGTGGTGCTCTGGGAACTGGTGAGAACAAGAATGCCCCTGTCAGCAAAGGGAGAAACCAGTTTGTAGATTCATTATTAATTTTGAAACATGCCGAAAGTAAAAAGTTATCTCTCTCTTATAAAATTCTCGCATACCATCTTCGCCATGCCTTTTGCGATGATTGGTTTTTTTCTTGCATTAGATCAGGTTGAACTAATATATGGCGTCGAGCAATGGAATCTGAATAAAACTATTGGTTGGGATATAGACGAAAAACATGAAAATTTTGCAGATAAGAATCAATTCACCGGATTTGAGGGGCATATAAATATTCATCATCCCGTTGTTTTGTTAATTCTTGTTATCCTCTGCATGGTCTTTGCCCGCAGTGCTGCTATGGCTTTTAACAGGTATCTTGACAGAAGCTTTGATGCACTGAACCCACGAACGGCGATCAGGGAAATACCGGCAGGCATCATCAAATCAAACAGTGCCTTGTGGTTCACGATCATCAGCAGTTTGTTGTTTGTTGCCTGCACCTTCTTTATTAACCGGCTCTGTTTTTATTTGTCACCTGTTGCCTTATTGGTGGTACTGGGGTATAGTTATACCAAGCGGTTTACCCCGCTTTGTCATTTGGTATTAGGTGTTGGATTATCATTGGCACCTATTGGTGCATATCTCGCAGTAACCGGCCAGTTCGCTTTATTGCCCATCTTATTTTCTATTGCTGTAATTTTTTGGGTCAGCGGCTTTGATATTATCTATGCCTTGCAGGATGAAGAATTTGACAAATCACAAAAATTATATTCCATTCCTGCCTGGCTGGGAAAGGCAAAAGCACTGCATGTATCCGAACTGTTCCATGGTATCAGTGCGGCTGCTGTTTTCGTGGCCGGAAGGATCGGTGGTTTTGGCTGGCTCTACTGGATCGGTGTGGCAATTTTTATTGGGATGCTGATCTACCAGCATTCCGTTGTAAAACCCAATGACCTCCGCAAAGTAAACCTTGCTTTTATGACCGCTAATGGAATTGCTTCCGTTGTTTTCGCCATCTTTGTAATTGCTGATCTTTTTATCAGTTCATAGTTCATTGTTGATAGTTCATGGTCCGTAACCATGAACCATGAACCATGAACTGAATCAACTTGAATTATGCCCCGCATCCTTTCCATAGACTTCGGCCTCAAACGCACCGGTATCGCCGTCACCGATCCTTTGCAGATCATTGCCACGGGACTCACCACCCTGCATTCAAAAGAGCTGATCCCTTTCCTCAAAGATTATTTTGCCAAAGAACAGGTGGAACTCATCGTTATCGGCTGGCCCACCAACTGGGATGATTCTGCCACACATGCAACACCGCTCGTGGAGAAATGTATTAAAGACCTCCAAAAGCATTTCCCGGCCATGCCCGTTAAAAAAGTAGATGAACGCTTTACTTCTAAAATGGCCAAAGATTCCATGCTGGAAATGGGGCTGAAGAAAAAAGACCGCCGCAACAAAGCCCTTGTGGATGAAATAGCGGCCACTATCATGTTACAGGAATATCTCCGGTCAATTGGATGACCCGTAAATTGGTTAATTAAGCCTGACGGAATAACTTTGCAGCCATATTTGGGGTTGTAGTACTGGTTTCAAACCCAATTAACGAATAAACGATTTAACGGAATGATTCTTCCTATTGTAGCTTATGGTCACCCGGTATTACGAAAAGTAGCCCATGACATCATGCCTGAACATCCCGGGCTTGAAAAATTGATCGAAGACATGTGGGAAACTATGTATGCCAGTAACGGGGTAGGACTGGCGGCACCACAGGTGAACAGGGATATCCGGTTATTTGTAGTGGATACGGTGCAGATGTTTAATGGTATGAACCCGGACGAGCAAAAAGAGTATCCCGATGCTCCCGGTATCAAAGCAGTTTTTATCAATGCACATATCGTGGAACTGGAGGGAGATGAATGGGCTTATAATGAAGGATGTCTCAGCATCCCCAAGATCAGGGAGGATGTGTACAGGAATGAATCAGTAACGATGCAGTTCAGGGACCAGAATTTTGATTCACATATCATGACCTTCACCGGTCTTTCTGCCCGGGTGATCTTACACGAATACGATCATATCGAAGGAAAATTATTCATTGATCATATCTCCGGGTTGAAACGTAAGCTGATGAAAGGTAAACTCAATGATATCTCCAAAGGGAAAGTGAATGTGGATTATAAAATGACCTTTCCCGGGTAACGTACTGATCTTATCAGTTCTCACCAAAAATTAAAGCCATGCTGCGCAGAATGTTGTTACCGGGCTTTATCGTTCTTGCGGTAACGGGTAAACTGGCTGCACAGGAAGATTCTCTCGATAACCAGCGGCTGGCACAAATGATGAATCTTTCCGAAGTGGTGATGCGGTCCGACCTGAATGTGCCTAAGTTTATTCAGCGGGTAAAAGAAGATACCACCTTCTATAAAGCCTTCAGGACACTTCATGTACTTGGTTTCACTTCACTCAATGACATCCGTATTATTGATAAGAATGGAAAGCAGAAAGCATCCCTGCAAAGCAGAACGAAGCAAAAAAGAAATGCCGGTTGCAGAACCATGGAAGTACTGGAAGAAAAAACCACCGGGAATTTTTACACCGGCGACAGTAATTACAATTATTATACGGCCGGGTTATATGCCGGTCTTTTCTTTACAAGTGGCACTGTTTGTAATGAAAATAATATTGTAAAAGGAATTGATTTCAGCACCCGTTCCAAAAAAGGGATAGCCAAACATAAAGAACAGTTGAAGATGCTGTTCTTTAACCCGGGCAAAAAGATATCCGGCATTCCTTTTATCGGCGACAAGATCGACATCTTTGATCCTGACCGGGCCAGGTATTACAATTTCAGGATTGACCAGGCCGACTATGAAGGGCAATCCTGTTATGTATTTTCTATCACCTCCAAAGAAGATTTGCGGGAAGGGAAGAAGGATAAGATCGTTATTGATAATATGATCACCTGGTTCAATGCAAAGACCATGGAGATCATGGCCCGGAATTATGATATCAGTTATAATGCCGGCGTATATGATTTTGATGTCCACATGGAAGTGGAGCTGACAAAATTCGGAACTTACCTTGTGCCAAAAACGTTGCGCTATAAAGGCAACTGGAATGTGATCTTTAAGAAAAGAGAAAGAGGGGTTTTTACTGCCACCTTATTTGATTTTAAAAACTAATGAGGAAAGAATACTTATATAATAAAAAGATTTTTTTCAGCCTTCCTGCTTCTTACTTCATTCCTCCGGCTTCTTTCCCCCGGCATTCACATACCTTCTCCATTTTTCGATCACATTACTGATGTCTTCGGGTAATTCAGTATCAAAAAATAGTTCTTCTCCGGTGGTGGGATGCACAAAACCCAGTGTCTTGGCATGCAAAGCCTGCCGCTTGCAGATAGTAAAACAATTATCAACAAACTGTTTGTACTTGGTATAAACAGTTCCTTTTACAATTTTATCACCCCCGTAAAAATCATCATTGAATAAGGGGTGACCGATATATTTCATATGTACCCGTATCTGGTGGGTACGTCCTGTTTCGAGGATACATTGTACCAGGGTGACATAACCAAACCGTTCAATTACTTTATAATGGGTAATGGCTTCTTTTCCATGATCCCCTTCAGGATAAGCCTCAAATAATTTACGGAAACGGAGATGACGGCCCACATGGGCGATGATCGTTCCTTCATCTTTTTGCACATCACCCCAGACCAAAGCGAGGTATTGCCGCTTCACGGTATGATCAAAGAATTGTTTGGCTAATTGCCGCATGGCAATATCTGTCTTTGCCAATACCAACAGGCCGCTGGTGTTTTTATCGATACGATGCACCAGGCCAAATCTTGGCAACACATCTTCTGAGATGCCGGGATTTTTTTGTTGCAGGTAATACGCCACACCATTCAATAAAGTGCCTGTATAGTTACCGCTGCCGGGATGCACCACCATGCCTGCGGGTTTGTTGATCATCATGAGTTCATCATCCTCAAACACGATATTCAGGTCCATTGGCTCCGGCACCACATCTGTTTCTTCCGGGCTCATGTCGGAATAAACGATGATCTCATCCATCGGTTTTATCTTGTAATTGGGCCGTATCTCTTTTCCATTGACCAGCACCAGGCCGGCATTGATCGCCTGCTGCAGTTTATTCCGGGTGGCCCTCTCGATCCGGTTGGTCAGGAATTTATCAATACGCAAAGGTTCCTGTCCCTTGTCGGTTTTAAAACTAAACCGCTCATAGAGCTCATCACTGTTATCCTGTATTTCCGGGTTATCCTGTTCCAATTCTTCAGCCATAGCCTGCAAAGGTAATGGTTGGCGTTTTGCCGGGAATACATATCCTTTACCTTTTGGCCAACATTCAATAAAAGCAGCTTATCCCGGTTTGGTATAAATTTGCTTGCAGAATGAATAAACAACAGATCATATTCAAAGATCTCGGCCAGCTAGACTACCAGGCTGCCTGGGATTACCAGGAAAGCTTGTTGCAGGAAAATGTGAGAAAAAAAACAGAAGCCAGAAGCCTGGTGCCTGATGCCGGAGCGCCACAATCCGACTTCAGCCTTCCGGCCTCAGACCTCAGCACCCGGCACCATCTTCTTTTCGTAGAACATCCCCCCGTTTATACATTAGGCAAAAGCGGCAATATTGAAAATGTGCTGATCAGTGAAGAAATGCGATCCATGAAGGGCATTGAATTTTTCCGCACCAACCGGGGAGGAGATATTACTTTTCATGGCCCCGGGCAGATCGTCGGTTATCCGATACTGGATTTGGAAAAATTTTATACGGATATCGGCAAATACCTGCGCAATATTGAAGAAGTGATCATTCTTACATTGGCCGAATATGGCATTAAGGGAGATCGTTCGCCGGGAGAGACCGGTGTGTGGATCGATCCGGAAATAAAAGGAAAGGAACGAAAGATCTGTGCCATCGGTGTCCGCAGCAGCCGCTGGATCACCATGCACGGGTTTGCCCTGAATGTGAATACCGACCTGAATTATTTCAATTTTATTGTTCCCTGCGGCATTACGGACAAGCAGGTCACCTCACTGGAAAAGGAGCTGGGACATACTATGGATTTTGAAGAAGTAAAAGAAAAAGTGAAGAATAACTTTTCAATAGTGTTTGAATCCGACCTGGTAGCCGGCTGATCAGAAATCTTTTTGCAGGAAGAACTTATGTTTTTCTTTCAGTTTTCCATCCTCGTATAATTCAAATTTGAACCAGCCGCTGTGCAGGAAAATGGCTTTATCAATACTGAAGGTTCTTTCTTTAATGTCTTTGAGTTCAAATAACATATTGTCATTCTCTTCAAAGAATTTGATAGCATATTTTTTATTTTCCTCTTCAGGAAGATTGATACGGATATTACCATCTTTATAGGTGTACACATGCAGGGAAGGCGTAAAAACAGGAGGCTTGGGTTTATTGCTGATCCCGATGCCGGGGATGCCGATTGAATCACCTGCATTGATCAGGTTCACTGCGTCGCCCACATCAACACCGTTCAGTTTGTTACTGTCTGAAGCGGCTGTTTGTATTTTCCCATCAGGGCCAATCACGGTAACAGGTGTTGTTCTCCGGGCAGTATCTTTAAAAGGCCGTTTTGGTTTACTGAAAGTGTACATGCCCTTATCAAACATGATATAGAGCCGGTAAAACATATGATCGTTGGTGGCTTTGGTATCCACATAACCGTTTTGTAATGTTGACGGATCGGGGACGGTCATAATCGATTTATAACCGGTAAGACTGTCGAAGGAACGCTGGATGCTTATCTGCCGGACATTGTCATAGGTACTCGTCCAGCCAACAATGATCCGGTTATTACCGGCATTGGTCACAGAGAATTTAGGCAGTGTGTCCTGTGCAAGCAGATAACTGCTTGTTATAAAACATACCAGTAAAAGGGACAGGACCAGTTTCTTCATAATGATAAAATAACGGAAAAAGGATTACCTGCCTCTCCGGCAGGCAGGGATTCTTTTATCGGTGTCGACAAAGATAGGGCAGGAGGATAAAATACCTAAAAGATTAACGTATCCTTACTCAGCGACCGGTTACCCTGCAGCCCTCCGCTATGTATCAGTAATAGTTTACTACCGGGCGGAAAGAAATCTTTTGACGCAAGATCATTCACCGCATAAAACAATTTGCCGGTGTACACAAAATCAGAAGGGATGCCGGTTGCCTTGTAGAAGTCATTCATGAATGATAATAACTCCGGTTTGTATTTAGCGTATCCGCCGAAATGATAATCATGAAAAAGCTGAACGGATCGTTGTGGTTCTTTCAGTAATTGCCGGACAGCATTTTCCAGTTGAAAATTATTCTTCATGGTGCTGATGCCAATTACTTCACGACCTGGTAAAGCATTTAACAATCCTGCCATCATCGTGCCGGTACCCACGGCACAACAGATATGTGAATAATCAGCCGGGGTAAAATGATCAGCAATACCGGTGGCTCCTTTCGCACCCTTCCTGCCATAGCCGCCTTCATTAATAATGTATTGGTCTTTGTCATTTAACAGGTCTGGTAATTTTTTAACTGCATACTCTTCCCGGCTGGTAAAGACCAGTTGCATTCCCAACTCTTTTGCCTGTAATAAGGTTGGAGATAATGAGGAAGGTTCTTCACCACGGATGATACCCGTACAGGCCAGTTGGCTGATCTGGCAGGCAGCAGCAGTAGCCACAATATGGTTCGAATATGCACCGCCAAAGGTTACAATATGTTTTTTTTGCTGATCAATCGCATCGCTGATATAATACCGGAGTTTGAACCATTTGTTGCCGGATACTATTTCGTGGAGTTTGTCAATACGGAGAACAGATAACTCAATCTTTTTTTGCGCAAAAAGTGGTATTGTTACACTATCAACAGTGATATTTTCAAAACGGAGTTCTTTCAAAATAGAAAATATTGCATGGCGAATTTACTTTAATTTCGTCCCGCAATTTTAAACTATGAAACCTGCATTAGTTATATTAGCTGCCGGTATGGCTTCCCGGTACGGCAGCATGAAACAGATCGAAGGATTTGGCCCCGGCGGAGAAACCATTATGGATTATTCGATCTATGATGCCATCCGTTCCGGATTTGGTAAAGTCGTATTTATTATCCGCAAAGAATTCGCCGGTAATTTCAAATCCATATTTGAACCCAAACTGAAAGGACGGATTGCAACGGAATATGTTTTCCAGGAGATGGATTCATTTACGGATGATTTTGAAAGACATCCTGAGCGGAGCAAGCCCTGGGGAACAGCACATGCAGTGCTTTGCGCAATGGATGTGGTGAAAGAGCCTTTCGCTGTGATCAATGCCGATGATTTTTACGGCTACAGTGCCTTTACAAATGCCGCAGATTTTTTAACCTCGAAATGCAATGCTGATAATTATGGTATCGTTGGATACGACCTGTTAAGCACATTATCAGAACATGGTACGGTGAACAGGGGTGTTTGCGGCCTGGACGCCAAAGGTAATCTTGCCACGATCACCGAACGCATCAATATTGCTAAGAAGGACGGGAAGATATTGTGTGATGATGGACTTGAACCCAAAGAATTGCCCGTTACAACCAGGGTATCTATGAACTTCTGGTGTTTTGATCCTTCTTTCTTTTCGTACACCCAAAAACTGTTTAGCGATTTCCTTGGTAAATATGGGAAGGAACTGAAATCAGAATTCTTTATCCCGATCGTGGCTGACCAGTTTATCAAAGAAGGTGGTAAGGTGGAGATCATTCCCACCAACTCGCTTTGGTTTGGTGTAACCTATAAGGAAGATGCACCTTTTGTACAGAAGAGCCTGAATGACCTGATCCAAAAAGGGGAGTACCCGGAGTTTCTCTGGAAATAGATAATTGAGAGATAAGAAAAAAGCTACCTGAACAGGTAGCTTTTTTTATTAATACTTTTCGAACTTCTTAATTCACTTTTACCATGAAGACATAGTCTTCTAATTTTTCAACTTGTTGTGTCCTGTCTAATCCTGCGATTGAAGTCTTTGAACTGACTTTTACCCGCTGATATGAAGTGTCTTTTTTCAGATCTTCGATTACTTTGTAGATGTATTTGCTTTGTATCGCAAAGGCAAAACCTTCAGTATTGGGTTGGCGCCCATTCAAAATTCCGATCACTTCCCCATTTTTATTGAGTATTGGACTTCCACTATTACCATGGTTAGCTGCAATATCAATCTGGCAACTTAATGTATCACCGTTATATCCGGTTTTTGCACTGAGGTAGCCCTGGCCATATACAATCTCATTTCTTGGATATCCCAGTGTGAAGATTGGATCTGCAAGGTTCGCAGAAGATTTGCTTATTGAATAGGGAATAGATGAAAAAGGCTTAAAACTATTGTCAACGATTTTAAGGATAGCTAAATCTCTTTTCTTATCGGTGTAAACGACTTTTGCTACAAACTCTCCTTTGCTGTTTTGAACAGCAACGTTTTTTGCTTCTTCTATAACATGAAAGTTTGTAACCAGGTAACCTTTAGCATCGATAATGAAACCAGTACCACCAGTCGTATATTCAATCCGTGGCTCACTGGCAGAGATACTATTCTTAACAGATTTTAATTCAATACCCTGCTGATTTGTCTTCTTGTCAATTTCGTGGATCTTGCCCTTTAATTGTTCAATTTCTGCGGTAGGTGCTTTGGGTGTGAAAGACCAAACTATGCCACTAAAAGTAATAGCTGTTATACCCGCAATAGATGCTGCGATAGCCGCTACTCTCTTATAACGGTTCCAGAGATAAACAACTTTCGCTTTACCAGTAAGTTTGGCTGAATTAATCTTACCTGCTTCGGTAAGATTGGTATGAACATCATGCAGGTTGGTCCTGAATTTCTGCCACTCCCCAAACCGGTTCATCTGCTGCAGAAATAAGGTGTGCTCCACCACCAACTGGTCAACTTCCGTATTGGTCTTGCGCAGGTTTTCAAAATACAACCGCTCATCCGGGTTCATTTCACCGCGGATATACCGTTCTACTGCTTCTAATATCTGAACATCATTCATCACTGGCCCCGTTTTTATAATGACTAAAAAATATTTTCTTCAACCGCATCAGGCATTTATACTTCTGGTTTTTGGCGTTATCAGCATTGGTATACCCAAAACTGGCCGCAATATCCTGCATATTCCTTTTTTGCAGGTAGTAGGCTTCCAGCAGGCTTTTGCAGGGTTCCCCCAGGCTGCTGATGGCCTTATTCATCATGTCAAATTCCAGGTTCCGCTGTTCATGTGCCTCAATCTCATCTTCTACCGGTACCAGGCCTTCCAGGTTTTCGACCGGGGCGGAGTAGCGGTTCAACTGCTGCAGCCTTTTGAGCCATAAACGCCGACTGACAGAATAAACATAAGTCTTGATCTGGCAGTTCAGCTCAAAAGTCCCTGATCTCACCTTTTCATAGAGGACGATCATGGCCTCCTGGAATATGTCTTTGGCATCGTCGGCTGATCCGTTGTTATTGATTATCAGGGCCTGAATGCTGTTATAGTTCTCCCTGTAGATCGTTTCAACCGCTTTTGTCTCGTTCCGGGCTAATCCTTGCAATAAAGCTTGTTCGTTAATCTCTTGTTTCACTATTCCGCTATTTAATACGGGTTTTTAAAAATAGTAACCCTGAAGCACCTAAAAAAAATTTTAAAATACCGGGTTACCTTTCTTCAATCCGGGTATTAACAACGAAATATTTCAAAACTCAAACAAAAAATCGCAACAAATGAAAAAGCTTTTTATCGTTTTGGCTGTAGCTAGCCTTGGTTTCGTAGCATGTAACAATGAAGGTGAAAAAACTGAAAGCACTGTAGACAGCGCTGCTATCAAAGCTGCTGCTGATTCAGCTGCTGCCGCTGCTGCTGCAACTGTAGATACAGCTGCTGCAAAAATTGATTCTGCTGCTGCTATGGTAGTTGATTCACTGAAGAAGTAATAAATTTTACGGCAAGCAATTGAAGGCCGTCCCGTTAACCGGGACGGCTTTTCTTTTCTCAACTATTCCGCCCAAGAAAAGCTACCTTTGCCGCCTTATCCGGATAACATTTTAAAATTAATTTACCAGTGGCCACTTTTGCAGAATTAGGGATTGAAGAAGGTTTATTACAGTCAATCCAGACCTTAGGCTTTACACAGCCAACCCCCATACAGGAAAAAGCCATCCCCGTGCTTTTACAGGGAACCAAGGATTTTATCGGCCTTGCCCAAACCGGTACTGGTAAAACAGCAGCCTTTGGATTGCCATTATTACAACTGATCAAAAAGCAGGATAAATTTCCCCAGGCACTTATTATCTGTCCTACCCGGGAGCTTTGTCTCCAGATCGCTAATGACCTTGACGGTTTTAAAAACAAGAAAGATCATTTGACGGTTACTGCTGTATATGGTGGTACTTCCATCAGCCAGCAGATCAGGGACCTGAAAAGAGGAACCCATGCGGTGGTGGCCACACCGGGCCGGTTGATTGACCTGATCGAACGTAAAGCCATCAACCTCGAACAGATCCATTATGTGGTGCTTGATGAAGCAGATGAGATGCTGAACATGGGTTTTAAAGATGATATTGAATTTATACTTAAGAACACTCCTAATCGTCAGAGCACCTGGTTATTCAGTGCCACAATGCCACCCGAAATAAGACAGGTGAGCAAGCGGTACATGAACCAGCCTTTTGAGATCACTATCGGGAAGACCAATGCCGGTGCCGCCAATATTGATCACCAGTATTATGCCACGCAGCACCACAACCGGTACGAGGTATTAAAAAGGATCATTGATTTTAATCCCGGTATTTACGGGATTGTATTTGCCCGGACCAAGGCAGATACACAGGATATTGCAGAAAGACTGACCAGGGAAGGATATGATATTGATGCGATCCATGGAGACCTGACCCAGCAACAGCGGGATAAGGTGATGGGCCTTTTCAGGGATAAAAGTATACAGTTGCTGATCGCCACTGACGTAGCGGCAAGAGGTATTGATGTAACGGGTATTACCCATGTTATCAATTACGAGTTACCGGATGATGTGGAAGTATACACACACCGCAGTGGCCGTACCGGCCGTGCCGGTAAAAGCGGTATCTCCGTTTCTATTGTAACCCCGAAAGAAATATACAGGCTGCGCCAGATCGAACGAATACTGAATGCCAAAGTGCATAAAATGGATGTGCCTACCGGTAAGGATGTTTGCCGTAAGCAGTTCTTCCATTTTATTGATAAGATGCTGCAGGCTGATATCAGCCGAGGCGAATACGAAACATATCTTCCTACGCTGAAAGAAAAATTCGGTAACATCGATAAGGAAGAAATTTTGCAGCGGGTGGCAGCATTGGAGTTTGACCGTTTCCTGAAGTATTATGAAAATGCGGCTGACCTCAATATGCGGGATGATAGCAGGAGAGGGGAAAGAGGGTCTGACAGGAGGAGCGAACGTACTCCAAGAGAAGGGGGAGAAAGAAAATTCAGTGGCGCAGGCAGTGGTTCATATCAACGTTTGTTCGTGAACCTGGGAACAAAGGATGGTTTTTACAAAGCAAGTTTTCTCCAGTTCATATTAGATATGAGTGACCTGAAGAAGGAAGTGCTCGGACGTATTGATATGAAAGAGATGACAAGCTGGATCGAGATAGAGCCATCAGCCGGTAAAAAAATGATCAAAGCGATTGACGGTAAGAACTATCGTGGCCGCAAGATCCGGATGAATGATGCTGAATCTGGTGGTGGCAGAAGAAAATAAATTATGAATTGGTTGGTTTTAATGACCATAAAAAGTACATTTGTTTCATGTCGATGACGAAAGCATATTTTGGTTTTAGTTTTTATTACTTCTTTTTTGGAAAGAGGCCGGGAATGCTTTTGTTGAAATCAAATTAAGAACAACTAAAAATCAACATAAAGAATCCCGGCCAAACGGCCGGGATTCTTGTTTACAGCCGGCCTCCCAAAATCCCTCCGCAGGAGGGACTATGGAGAACTAAAGAACATAGATACTTTAAACGAAAATCAGATGACTGGTAAAAAAAATATGGAATATTCAAATACAGGTAAACCAGAACCCCCTAACGGGGGGCTGGGGGGCCGTATTTCCATCCAGGGTTATGAAGGCAGCTTTCACCAGGTGGCGGCGCAATTGTTTTACGGTAAAGAAACAACAGTGATCCCCTGTGATACGTTCCGGGAAGTGGTGAAGATCGCAGGGAATAAAAAAGAAAGCGATGGAGGCGTGATGGCGATTGAGAATTCCATAGCAGGAAGCATACTGGCTAATTATAACCTGTTGCAAAAGTCAAATCTCCGTATTGTGGGGGAATTGTATTTACAGATCCGCCAGAATTTATTAGTGAACCCCGGCGTGAAACTGGAAGATATCCGTGAAGTGCATTCGCATACCATGGCCTTGCAGCAGTGTTATGATTTTTTGGATAAGTATAAATGGAAACTGGTGGAGACCGATGATACGGCCCTCAGCGCCAAACATATTCACCAGCATAAAAGCAAACATGTGGCAGCGATAGCCAGCAAACTGGCAGCAGAATTATACGACCTGCATGTGATTGCCCCGAATATTCATACGCTGAAAAACAATTATACCCGGTTTTTAATGCTGCAGCGGGAAGATAGGGCCCCGGTCATTACCGGTGCAGATAAAGCATCTGTTACATTTCATACGGATCATTCAAGAGGAAGCCTGGCAAAAGTGCTGACAAAAATTTCAGAAGGAGGGATCAACCTGAGTAAGCTGCAGAGTTTCCCGATACCGGGCTCTGATTTTAAATATGCGTTTCATGCAGATATGGAGTTTGATTCAACAGAGCAGTTCAATACAGTGATAGAAAGGATCAGCCCATTGACAGAAGCTATAAAAATTTACGGTGTTTATAAAAGAGGATTATGGAAATAAAGACAAGCAAAAGACTGGAAGGAATTGGTGAATATTATTTTTCGCAGAAGCTGCGGGAGATAGATGCACTAAATAAAGAAGGAAAGAATATCATCAACCTGGGAATCGGCAGCCCCGATCTGCCGCCACATCCGGATGTAATAAGGATACTACAGGAAGAAGCGGCAAAGCCGAATACACATGCTTATCAATCCTACAAGGGATCACCGGTGTTGCGGAATGCAGTCAGCGACTGGTATAAGAAATGGTATAAAGTGGAACTTAACCCGGATACAGAAATACTGCCTTTGATCGGCAGTAAAGAAGGTATTATGCATATCTGCATGACCTATCTCAATAAGGGAGATGAGGTGCTGGTACCCAACCCCGGTTATCCAACGTACAGAAGTGCTGTGAAACTGGCAGGTGGTAAATGCGTGGAATATAAACTCAAAGAGAAAAACAATTACGAACCGGAGTTGGATAAACTGGATGAAAAGAAACTGAAGAGAGTAAAATTAATGTTTGTCAATTACCCGCAGATGCCAACAGGGCAATTGCCTTCGGAAGATTTATTTAAACGATTGGTGGCTTTTGGGAAGAAGCATAATATCCTTATTGTTCATGATAACCCATATAGTTTTATTTTGAATGAGCACCCGGCAAGTTTATTGAGTGTGGAAGGAGCAAAGGATTGTGTGATCGAACTGAACTCCCTGAGTAAAAGCCATAATATGGCCGGCTGGAGGATCGGGATGTTGTGCGGGGCCAAAGAAAGAATTGAGGAAGTGTTGCGTTTTAAAAGTAATATGGATAGTGGTATGTTTTTGCCGCTGCAATTAGCTGCTGCCAAAGCATTATCTCTGGGCAAGGAATGGCAGGAGGAAGTGAATGCAGTGTATCGTGAACGAAGGGAAAAGGTTTTTGAATTGCTCAGCCTGCTGAATTGCAAATTCTCTACAGAACAGGCAGGGATGTTTGTGTGGGCAGCCTCCCCAAACCCCTTCGCAGGAGGGGCTTTAGAACATCCTCTCGGCAAAGGCGGGTTACTCAGCGATGAAGTATTATACAAGTCGGGTGTCTTTATTACACCGGGAGGAATCTTTGGCAGCGCCGGTAATAATTTTATCAGGGTGAGTTTATGTGCACCGGTAGAAAAATTTGAGGAAGCAATAGGGAGAATTAAGGCCTCCCTGAATCCCTCCGCAGGAGGGACTTTTAGATCCTGACATTTGCAAACACTTTTACTAAGCAATTACAATAATTCTTAAAATGGAAGACCCGAATAAAAATATTGGAATGTCGAAAAGCCCGGTTACTGCGGAAACCAGTTCCCCCTTTAGGGGGCGGAGGGGGCAAAGGAAGAAAATAGCAATAGTAGGTGTAGGTCTTATTGGCGGTTCATTAGCTATTCAACTGCATGAAAAGAAATTGTCCTCCCGGCTGATCGGGGTGGATGCCAATGAAGAACATGCAAAGAAAGCGGTGGAACTGGAACTGGTGGATGAAACCATGCCGTTGAATGACGCTATTGAACAATCAGATGTCATCATACTGGCTATACCGGTTGATAAACTGGTGGAGTTACTCCCCGCTATAATGGATAAAGTTGATGAACAGATCGTTGTAGATCTTGGGTCCACTAAATCCCAACTGGTGGAGTCATTAAAAAATCATCCGAAACGGGGAAGATATGTAGCCACGCACCCGATGTGGGGAACCGAATACAGCGGTCCGCAGGCTGCTGTGCGGGGTGCTTATGAGAACAAGGCAGTGATCATTTGTAACCCGGAAGAAAGTGATACTGATGCACTCGACTGGGTAAAGCATATGTATAAAAAGATCGGGATGCACTTACTGGAAATGGAAGCCAAAGCCCACGACCTGCATGCGGCCTATGTCAGTCATATATCGCATATCACCTCCTTTGCATTAGCCAATACGGTATTGCAAAAAGAAAAAGAGGACAATGCCATTTTTGAACTGGCCAGTGCGGGTTTTGAAAGCACCGTGCGGCTGGCGAAAAGCAACCCGGCCATGTGGGTGCCCATCTTTATGCAGAATAAAGAAAATGTGCTGGATGTTTTAAAGGAACATATTGCGCAGTTGGAACGGTTCAAAGAAAGTATTGAGAAGAGTGATGATGCTTATTTGATGAAGTTGATTGAAGATGCGAATAAGATCAGGAGGATAATAAAATGAGTGATTTCGAAAAAATAAAAGTAATCAGGGAAGGCAGTTCCGAAATCATTTTTGGAAAAAGAATTGCTGAAAATATATACCGTTGTGAGGAGTCCGCATTATTTATTGAAGAACTGGTATATGGTGCTGAAATAGAAGTCAAGGAAGAAAATGGACAAAAAGTAATGGTTAAGCTGATTAATGCTTCTCCATTTATTACTACCCGGATACTTTTATCAAGAGAAATGTTAGATAGCGATAAAGGGAAAGAAGCGAAAAGTAAAATCATTAGCTATGGCGGAGAGTGGGAGCAAATAATGGGAGGCTATTTTCTTTTCCATCTGCCGAAAGACAGGAAAAGAGAAATTATTGAAATAAAAAGTCTATTAAAAGCTGAATAGCGAACAGAACCCCGAAGTGTGCGACCTGCCTGCGGCAGGCAGGCGCAACGAAGTTGATAGTAGTACAACAGATGACAACATAAAAATTTATCTTTACAAAATATGCAGACAGCAGAACAAACCGCAACAAACCCCGTGCAACAGGCATGGAACAAAAGACCCCTGATCATCAGCGGGCCTTGCAGTGCAGAAACGGAAGAGCAGGTACTGGCTACCGCACAACGCCTGGCCGCTACCGGTAAAGTGGATATGCTCCGGGCCGGTATCTGGAAACCCCGTACCAAACCGGGTATGTTTGAAGGGATTGGTGCCAAAGGATTGCCCTGGTTGCAACAGGCCAAAAAACTCACCGGTCTTCCCACTACAGTGGAAGTAGCTACCGGTAAACAAGTAGAAGATGCCCTCAATTTTGAAGTGGATGTATTGTGGATCGGTGCAAGAACTACGGTGAACCCCTTCAGTGTGCAGGAAGTAGCTGATGCCTTGCGGGGTGTTGATGTGCCGGTGATGATCAAAAACCCGATCAACCCTGACCTAGAATTATGGAGTGGTGCCGTGGAAAGAATTGCCCGGGCCGGTGTAAAACAGATCGGTCTTATTCATCGTGGTTTCAGTTCCTATGGCAACAGTGAGTACCGGAATGCGCCGATGTGGCACCTGGCCATTGAAATGAAACTGAAGCATCCCAATATGCCGATCATCAATGATCCTTCACATATCTGCGGCCGTCGTGATATTCTACTGGAAGTGATGCAAAGGGCAATTGACCTGGATTACGACGGACTGATGATCGAAAGTCATATCGATCCGGATAATGCCTGGAGCGATGCCAAGCAACAGGTAACGCCTGAACGACTGGCAGAAATGCTGAATACGATCATCTGGAGAAGGGAAGATGTGAACTCCGAAGAATACCATGCTGCACTGGAAGCCTTGCGGCAAAAGATCAATCACCTGGATGATGAACTGATGCAGATACTGAGCCAGCGGATGAAGATCGCTGAGCAGATCGGGAAATATAAAAAAGAGAATAATATTACGATCCTGCAAACGAACCGCTGGAACGAGATCATTGAAAGGGCCAGTGCCAAGGGAGAGAAGATCGGGCTGAGCAAAGAATTCATCACGAAGTACCTGGATGCGGTGCATATGGAAAGTATCAATCACCAGAAGAAGGTGCTGGATAGTTAAAGCATGGAAAATAGAAAGTGGTGAATGGGGCCCATCCCCTCCCGGGTGGGGCGAATTCAGTTCACCGGGTGCTTTAAGAAAATGGGGTGGGTTGTGTAACTAAGCTAATTGCTACTATCATCGTCCCTTGCGTCGCACACTTCATTGTTCGGTAATGCTGCTGAGCAATATTGACTAGTAAATAATATCCGGTCAGGTATCTGTCAGAAGAAACAAAATGAAACATATCAAGTACAAATTCTCGGGTTCGTCCACTGATTGCTATTTTGCCTATGGGATCAGCCATTTGAAAGAGATCACGGATAAGAACAATACGATCCTGGTCACGGATGAGAATGTTTTCAATGCACATACCAAACGCTTTAAAGGCTGGAATACGATCGTGTTGAAACCCGGTGAAGAATTCAAAGTGCAGGCTACGGTGGATGCGGTGATTGAACAACTGATCGCTATGCAGGCCGACCGGAAGACTACGCTTGTTGGCGTGGGCGGTGGTGTGATCACCGATATCACCGGCTATGTGGCGGCGGTGTATATGCGGGGGATTGCTTTTGGATTTATTCCTACCTCGTTACTTGCATTGGTTGATGCGTCCATTGGCGGTAAGAACGGAATTGACGTAGGTGTATATAAAAATATGGTCGGGGTGATCCGGCAGCCGAAATTCATTTTGCATGATATGGTTTTTCTCAACAGCCTGCCGCAGGCAGAATGGGAAAACGGGTTTGCGGAGATCATCAAACATGCCTGTATCAAAGATGCGGCGATGTTCCGGGAGCTGGAAGCGAATTCATTTAAAATCTATCAAACCAAAAAGACAGCCATCTGTGAACTGGTACAGCGCAATGCACAGATCAAAATAAAAGTGGTGCAGCAGGATGAATTTGAAAAAGGGGAGAGACGGTTGCTGAATTTTGGTCATACGCTGGGCCATGCATTGGAGAATCAATACGAATTATCACATGGGCAGGCGGTGGCTATCGGTATGACCTATGCCTGTCATGTATCCGAACAGTTGAGTGGGTTCAAACAAACCGGTAGAGTGGTAAACCTGCTGGAACAATATAATTTACCCACCTATGCTTCTTTCAATAAAACAAAAGCGATGGATGTGCTGAAGATGGATAAGAAGCGGGAGCAGAAGGAAATGAATTATATTTTATTGGAGAAAATCGGGAAGGGAGTGGTGAAGTGCATTCCGATGAGAGAGTTAGAGAAAATTATTATTGGTTTATAAAATGGAAACCGTTGTTTTATACCGCCCTGTAGGGGCTAAGGAACTGGAATTGATTAAAGAGTCTGGATGGAAAAAATTTCCTCCCCGTCTGCCTGAACAACCGATTTTTTACCCAGTAATGAATGAGGAATATGCAATTCAAATAAATGTGGAATGGAATGTTCCTGCATATGGTTCTGGATTTGTAACAAAGTTTCACGTTGATAAAAATTATATACAGAAATTCGAAGTTCAGAATGTTGGAGGAGTAATTCATGATGAATTATGGGTTCCTGCTGACGAACTTGAAGAGTTTAATGATCACATAATTGGATTAATCGAAGTAACTAAGGAGTTTTACAAAGAAAATAAATGATAGCTACAATCAATCCGTCGCAATTAAAAGGAACCATACAGGCACCGGCTTCCAAGAGTTCTATGCAAAGAGCTTGTGCAGCAGCCTTGCTGGTTAAAGGAATTTCGCAGTTGCACAATCCCGGTCACAGTAATGATGATAAAGCAGCTCTCGATATAATCCAGCGACTGGGAGCAAAAGCAGCATTGGAGAATGGAGTATGGAAAATAGAAAGCGGGGGTGTGGACCCTGTTGATACAACTATCAATTGTGGTGAAAGCGGTTTAAGCATTCGCATGTTCACGCCATTAGCAGCACTGAGTAGTAAAGAAATTACGATCAACGGTTCAGGCAGCCTGGTAACAAGACCTATGGATTTCTTTGATGCCATTTTACCGAAGCTGAATGTGAAAGTAAAAAGCCAGGGCGGAAAACTTCCGCTGGTCATACAAGGACCATTGGTGCCAACGGATATTGAGGTGGATGGTTCATTAAGTTCTCAATTCTTAACGGGTTTGTTGATGGCCTATGCGGCTGCAGGGGCTTCCAATGTCTCTATAAAAGTAAAAGACCTGAAGAGCAAACCTTATATCGATCTTACCTTATCGGTAATGAAATCCTTTGGATTAAAAGTGCCTGAGAACCGGAATTACGAAGAATTCTGGTTTGATGAGTTGACTCCCGGCTCCAGACTATTGACTCATAACTATACAATAGAGGGAGACTGGAGCGGTGGCGCATTTTTGCTGGTGGCGGGTGCCATTGCCGGACCCATTATGGTCAACGGGCTTGACTTAACCTCCACCCAGGCCGACAAAACTATTGTGGATGCATTGATGGCTGCCAATGCCGGTATTGCTATTGAAGCCAAGGGGATCAGGATACACCAGTCCGCTATGACCGGGTTTTATTTTGATGCCACGGATTGCCCGGATTTGTTTCCGCCGCTGGTGGCCTTAGCAGCTTATTGTAAAGGAAAAACAACGATTAAAGGCGTATCCCGTCTAACACATAAAGAAAGTAACCGGGCAGTAACACTACAGGATGAATTTGATAAAATGGGAGTGACCATTGACCTGGATGGAGATGATATGATCATTCACGGAACTGCAAAAGTGAAGGGGGCTGATGTACATTCACATCATGACCACCGGGTTGCGATGGCTTGTGCGGTGGCCGGTTTAAGAGCCGATAGTGAAATGGTAATTGAGGAGGCACAGGCGGTCAGTAAATCTTATCCTGGTTTCTATAATGATCTGAAATCTCTTGGCGCATCATTATCTTTACCGTATCAACATTTCAACTTATAACCTTGAATTCTTTTGGTCGCATATTCCGGGTACACATTTTTGGCGAATCGCATGGCGAATCCGTGGGAATTGTTATTGACGGATGCCCCGCTGGTTTATCCTTATCCGAAGAGGACCTGTTAACTGACCTGGAGAGAAGAAAAGGCGGCAAACAAAAAGGGACCACACCCCGGCAGGAAGCCGATTATCCGTTTTTCAAAAGTGGATTATTCAACGGTAAAACAACCGGGGCCCCGATAACGATCCTGTTTGAAAATAATAATACCCGCAGCGAAGATTATAATAAACAAAGAAGCATTCCCCGGCCTGGTCATGCGGATTGGGTGGCGCACCAAAAGTATGGCGGGCATGAAGATTACCGTGGTGGTGGCCATTTCAGTGCAAGATTGACTACTGGTTTGGTGGCTGCCGGTGCTATCGCTAAGAAATTAATGCAGGGTATCACTATCCATGCCGCTGTTACAGCAATAGGAGGAGAGGCTGACCTGGAGAAAGGATTACAAAAAGCCATTGATGCAAAAGATTCGGTGGGCGGTTTGGTGGAATGCCGTGTCAATGGACTGCCGGTGGGTTTAGGGGAGCCATTTTTTGATTCAGTGGAATCACAGATTGCGCATATTGCTTTTGCAATCCCTGCCGTAAAAGGCATTGAATTCGGAACCGGTTTTGCAGCAGCCAAAATGTTTGGCTCGCAGCATAATGATGCCATTGAAAATATGGATGGCAAAACAAGAACCAACCATGCCGGTGGCGTGGTGGGCGGCATCAGCAACGGGAATGAATTGGTATTCCGCATTGCCATAAAACCAACAGCCTCTACTCCCAAAGAACAAAACAGCCTGAACTGGGAAACGGGGCAGGCAGAGAATTTTTCGGTGAAAGGCCGTCATGATCTTTGCGTGGCCTTAAGAGCACCAGTTATCCTGGAAGCGGCAACGGCGGTTACCTTACTCGACTTTCTATTACTCGAACAACAAATTAAACGGGTCGTTTCCTGACCTTCCTGAAATCATCTAACGATTATGCCAATCATCTATCATGTAACTACGGCTGCGGAATGGAATGCAGCAAAAGAAAACGGTTTTTACGAAACTCCTTCTTTACAGGATGAAGGATTTATCCATTGTTCACAGGATCACCAGGTGGCCGGTGTGCTGGAAAGATATTATGCCGGTAAAACCGATCTCGTAAAACTTGTTATTGATACGGATAAGCTGACGAGTAAGTTTGTGTTCGACTGGTCGCCCTCCACACAGGATACTTTTCCGCATGTGTACGGAACGGTCAATATTGATGCAGTGACGGAGGTGATTACTTTATAGCCCGTTTTTCTTCCGGTAATTGGCAATTCCTATTATGTAGGTTATGATCAGGGGGAGAATAAAAATATAGGAGATAGTGGTTATTATTAATAGAACAACATACGCATTATCATTAGCTGTTTTATCCCGCACACCACCCATGATCTCAAATACAGCTCTTTCGAGGTTCAGTAAGCTCAGTACATTTATGATAAGACAGACGGGCAGTAATGTAACTGCAGTAACAATATAACCCGGGAAATCACAATATCTTTTCATAAACTTGAACAGCAGCACTAATCTCCAGGAGGCTACTATTATGAGGAACCATACATTTATCCTGGCTGCTGTGTCGATTGGGAAGAACCGCTCCACCGGGATGGCATACAACAAGGCTGGAAAAGAAGTCAGGCTTATAAAAGTAACTACGTTGAAATATTTCCAATTTTTTACTTTGAAAGGAAGAATGATCAGCCAAACAAAGGCGGACAAACAAAAAATATAAATGACAGAGCCCAATCCCATATGTTGTAAAGTGCTGGCCCCAGGATCATCCCAATAACGTCCGATACCCACCAGCCAGGTACCGGTCAGGCCGGCTATAAAATGGTTTTTAGTAAAGCCCAGCATTTCCTCCTTGCTGATCCGGAAACTAAGCAGCCGCAGAATGGTCTGTGTAATAATCATAATGATCGCTTCAGTCGTTAATTTTCTTTTGAACAGTTCCTGAACCGGGCAGGTTCATTGAAAAAAGAACAGGGATCAGCCGGCAAATGCAAAAGGTATTTTCTATTTTGTTTGACATAACCCGTTAGCCGGTCCGTGAAAATTAGTGTAAATTCGGTTATTACCAATCTACCATTGTTTCCTTATGCACAAAAAGAACGCTCCGTATTCCTGCATTCCTTTACTGTTGTTATTAATGCTGTTATCGGCCTGCGGCAATACCAAGCATCCGCCCGGCAGCGATATTGCCAGTACACCCGAGCAACTGGAAGAAAAAGTAACCGGTAATATCCGGCAGTTGCTGGACTATGCGGCAGCTAACAAAGGCTGGCTGAATGATTCTGTTCCTTTATTTAATGCCGGGTTGATAAAACAAGTGTATGATAAAAACCAGTTTGCTGCTTTATGGAGCAGTAAAGAACAATGGAGAGCACAAGGAGATTCACTGCTGCAACTGGTTGGTAAGGCAAAACTCTACGGGCTATTCCCCGCCCACTATTATTTTAGTATCCTTGATTCAGTCAATCAGCAATTTTTGCAGGATAGTCTTTCCAAATCAGCAAGAAGAGATGCTGCTTTATGGTCAACAGCAGACCTGTTGCTCACCAATGCTTTTTTTCATATCATCAAAGATGTGAAACTGGGCCGTCTTCCCAACGACAGTATAACGTTACGAAAGGATACGACACTGACAGACCAATTTTATATACAGCAACTGGAGGCTTTTCAAAAAGGGAATTCTTTAGCATCCATTATAGCAGCGCTGGAACCGCAGCATGAAGGATACCGGTTATTGAAAGCGGGGATTCCGCAATTCCTGGACAATGCAGATTATAAACCATACACTAAACTACCTTCTTCTAAAGATCCCGGCTTCAAAGCATTGCTGCAGAAAAGGCTATTGGAAGGAGGTTATCTTGCCAATGACAGCACACAGGCTGATTCGCTGGAACTGGCCGAAGCGGTAAAGAAATTTCAAAAGCAGAAAAACATCACCGTTGACGGGAAAGCAGGAGAGGGCACCATAAGAATGCTGAACACTTCTGATGAAGACAAGTTTTACAGTATTGCTATTACCATGGACCGGTATAAAATGCTCCCGCCCAAATTACCGGAACGCTATATCTGGGTCAACCTGCCTTCATTTTCTATGAAAGTGCAGGAGAAAGATTCAGTGAAACTTATTTCCAAAATCGTTTGTGGTAAAGCAATCACACGTACACCGGTATTAAATAGTGCAGTATCGGAGATCATCACCTACCCGCAATGGACGGTTCCCACCAGTATTATCGTGAAGGAGATATTACCGGCTGTAAAGCGGAACCCCGGCTACCTGGCGAAAAAGGGCTTTAGCCTGGTGGATAAAAACGGGGAGGAAGTGGATCCCTATACCGTGGACTGGGCAAAATATTCAAAAAGCATTCCCTACCGGGTGGTGCAGGGCAGCGGTGATGCCAATGCCCTGGGTGTACTGAAGTTCAATTTCCCCAATAAATATGCGGTGTACCTGCATGATACCAACCAGCGTTCCTTATTTGGGCAGGTGGTCCGGACGTTCAGCCACGGTTGCGTCCGGGTGCAGGAATGGCAAAAACTGGCAGATTATATTATCCGAAAAGACAGGGTGGAAGTCGGTAGTAAAGTAGCCCTGCTTGATTCAATGAGTGCCTGGCTGAAAAAAAAGGAAAAACACAGTATACCCATCAGGAACAGGCTGCCTGTTTATATCCGCTATTTTACCTGCGAAGGGAAACCCGGCGGCATCGCCTTTTATGATGATATATATGGTGAGGATAAAATGCTCCGGGAAAGGTATTTCGCAGCCGGTTCGGGAATAGCCGGCAAAACAAAAGCGATTACTGAAAAAAAGACCCTCCAATAGGGTGGATATGAAGCAAATAATTTATTTTAGGGAATAGAACATACCCGTTATTTTTGCTCAGTTTAAAACCAAACTATCTCTTTATGAAGAAGATATTAGCTGTATGCCTTGCTATATACCTGATGGCACCTGCTACTAACGCACAGGATGATGAGATCAGACAACCTGCTATTGGTATCAGTTTTTTCCTGAATGATTTTCAGACTGCTCAAAAAATCCGTACGACGTCCCTCGCTCAGGTATTCAGGGATAAGGGATGGGCAAAATTCAGGGAAATGTCTCCGGGTCTTTCCGTTCATTATTTCAAGGGTTTAAGAAAGCATATTGATTTTGCAGCTTCCCTGGGTGGTTCCTTTGTACGCTATCCTTTTCCCAATAAGCCGGCTTTTACAAATGACAGATTCCTGATGGAAGCCAATGCTGCCGTCAACCTGAAAATGGTTTCTGAGAAATACTGGTTGCAACCGTATATCATTGCCGGTATTGGCGGCCATATGTATGGTAAATACTGGGGAGCTTTTATGCCATTGGGATTAGGTATGAAAGTGAATTTTTATGATGAAGCCCACTTGTTCATTACGTCTCAGTACAGGGTGCCTGTTACCAGCGAAACATCTAACTATCATTTTCAAAACAGCATCGGTATTGCCGGTTCTATCGGTAAAAAGAAAGAGCCCAAAGTAATACCTCCGCCACCACCACCGCCTCCGGCTGATACGGACGGAGATGGTATTATTGATAATGAAGATAAATGCCCAACCGTGAAAGGTCTGGCCAAATACCAGGGTTGTCCAATTCCTGATACGGATAAAGATGGTATCAATGATGAAGAAGATAAATGTCCCACTGTTCCGGGCCTTGCTAAATACCAGGGATGTCCTATTCCTGATACCGATAAAGATGGTATTAATGACGAAGAAGATAAATGCCCGACAGTTCCCGGCGTTGCCCGTTACCAGGGTTGCCCTGTTCCGGATGGTGATAAAGATGGTGTAAACGATGAAGAAGATAAATGCCCCACATTAGCGGGTCCGGCTGAGAACCAGGGTTGCCCTGTTATCTCTGAGGAAGTGAAGAAGAAAGTGGATGTGGCAGCGAATAATATCCTGTTTGTTACAGGTAGTGCTAAACTCCAGCCTAAATCCTTCAAAGGCCTGAACGAAGTAGTGAAGATCATGAAGGAAAATCCTGAAATGAAACTGGCTATCGACGGTCATACGGATAATGTAGGTAAGGATGAACTGAACCAGAAGCTGAGTGACAACCGTGCTGCTGCGGTAAGAACTTACCTCGTCAGCAAAGGTGTTGACGAAAGCCGCATCACTTCTGCCGGTCATGGTGAAACCATGCCGATCGCTGATAACAAGACAGCTGCAGGCCGTGCCAAGAACCGCAGGGTGGAATTGAAGTTGAGCTATTTCCAATAAGCCAATTGCTTAATAATAAAAAAATCCTCTCACTTCCTGGTGAGAGGATTTTTTTATGGTACTACTGAACTCAGAATTTTACATACTTTTCAACGAGACGCCGGTCGGTTCCCTTTTGGATGGCTTTTTTAGCCTGTCTCCGGAGTATGAATTCAAAAATGCTCCGCCATCCCGGCAAGTTACTCTCACTGATACTGAAAAGCCAGGCAAGTGCAAGACCGTCTTTAGGGAAACCGTTGCTTTTGCAGAGACCGTCGTTAGCAAGGCCATAAGCGATCTGCAATGACTGTTCAAAACCCCGGCTGGCGGGTCTTATTTCCACTTTGAATTTGCAAGGCTTACCGCTTCGGTTGCGAAAAAGGTGGTTGATCATCGGTGCTGCTGTAGCCGATTGACCGGGTTGCAGGGTATGTATTACTTTATCCAATTGCACCTGTACTTCTCCTTCCAGGCAATCAAATTTTTCACTGTAGGTCTTGTGATAATGAAGCCCCACGCCTCCGCCATCGGCAAGTTCAACTTCTACGAGGGTATATTCTCCATGGGTATCAGCAGCTGTTTGTAAGAACGTAACGCTGTCCCTCTGGATGGGGTTGTAGATTTTTCTTTCCATACTGCAACTATATACGGTAACAGAAAAAAGTACGGATTCAATAAAAGTAAAAAAAGGCAGGATGAGCACCAAAAAACCTGCTCATGAAGCAGGTTTATAAAAAGATAAGCAATGGTTCATTCTTTATTCTTTTTGCCAAAGATCCTTTTCAGGAGCCCCTTCTTTTTGGGAGGATCATCGGTAGCAGATCCGATAGGTTTACTCTCTTCGTTTTTAATAAGTGGGGATTTAATAGTGTCTTTTTTAACCGGTTTAATATTGTCTTCATCAATTACCGGTTTGGATTCAGGCCCGATATATTCATTCATGTTGTTATAATCCTGTTCTGTGCCTACACCCTGGTCTTCACCCTGTGCGCCGGGATCGCTATCATCAATCGATTCCATAATATCTGCGCTGTTGATTTCATTTTCCAGGTTTTCCGGTTTGATGAATTTGGCATCTTTTTCAATACCCAGTGTTTTATCAGCATATACTTTTTTAAAGAAATTTTCCCAGATTGGCCGGGCCACAGAACCTCCATAGAAAGCTGAACTTTCCAGGGTGATAAAGCGGTCATCGCAACCCACCCAGGCACCTGCCATCAGTTGAGGTGTGTAGCCGATGAACCAGAAATCGGCATTGGAGTTTGTTGTACCGGTTTTGCCGCCCATCTCTGCAGCACCCAACCTGCCACGGAGACCGGCTGCGGTACCTTTATCAACTGTTCCCTGCATGATGCGTGACATCTGGTAAGCGGCGATCTCACTCACAGCTTCCTTTCTGTTCGCACTATAATCAAGGCGTTTAATCACATTACCATTCCTGTCTTCAATACGGCTGATGATATACGGCTTTGTTGAAAAACCACGGCCTGCAAAAATGCTGTAACCCCAGAGCATTTCATATAATGACAGATCGCAGGAGCCTAATGCAATAGAAGGGTGCGGATCAACCTTGGTCGGAACATTCAGGCGGGCCAGGAAATTAGCAAAATTCTCAGGCCCGATCTGTTTCATGATATAAGCCGAAGCACAGTTCTTGGAATAGGCCAATGCATTGGCAAAGGTCATCGTTCCGCCAGAACAGGTTCTTGATGTAGCCGGTACCAAACGGCCGGCACCAAAATTCTGTTGCACATCCTGCACTTCTGTTTCGGCAGTATAGCCCAGTTCTTCAACAGCCTGTGTATATAATAAGGGCTTGATGGTGGAACCCACCTGTCTTTTTGTTTTCAGGTTAACGTGGTCATATTTATACGTTTTGAAACTGATGCCGCCCACCCAGGCTTTCACTTCACCGGTAATGGGATCCATCACCATAAAAGCAGTTTGCATCATCTGGCGGTGATACTTGATGGAATCAAGCGGGGTCATCACCGTATCTTTTTCCCGGTTACTGTTCCAGGCAAAGACCTTCATGGAAACTTTTTTAGAAAAGCTGGCTTTGATCTCTTTATCACTGAGGCCATCATCGGCCAGGTTTTTCCAGCGGTCACTTTGTTTCATCGCCGCTTCAATAATGTTTTCATGTTCTTTCCATACAGCACCATTCTTTACTCTTCCCTGGCTCACCAGGGCTTTTTGCAGGGTGGGCATATGTGAGGCTACTGATTCCTCGGCATATTCCTGCATTCTTGGATTAATGGTGGTATAGATCTTCAGCCCGTCTTCATAAATATCATAACTGCCGCCATCAGGCTTTTTCACATCCTTCAGGACGTCTTTAATTTCATCTTTTAATACCTCCCTGAAATAAGGGGCATATCCGGTATTCTCATCAAGTTTCCGGTAATTCAGTTTAATGGGTTTTGCTTTCAGTTTGGTGGCTTCTGCCTCGCTGATCTTTCCGTTCACTGCCATCTGGCTGATCACCACATTGCGGCGGTCAAGGGCCGCTTTGGGGTTTCGTATCGGGTTGTAAATACTATTTCCTTTAAGCATACCTACTAACAAGGCTGCCTCTTCCACATTCAGACGATCCGGCTCTTTCTGGAAAAAAGAGCGGGAGGCATTCCGGATACCATAGATATTATTACCAAAAGGAACAGCATTCAGGTACAGGGTGATGATCTCTTCTTTGGTGAAGTTTCGTTCCAGCTTTACGGCAATGATCCACTCTTTCAGTTTTTCAATACCTCTTTCTGCTATGTTTTTGCTTCCCTGGTCAAGCAATGCTTTGGCTAACTGTTGTGTGATCGTACTACCACCGCCTTGCTTGCCGAACGTAAAGACAGCCCGCAATGTTGATTTGAAATCAATACCCGAGTGATCATAAAAACGTTCATCCTCTGTTGCAACAAGGGCATCAATGACATGCCTGGAAATATCACGGTATTTTACGTTGCTGCGGTTGCCTCTCTCCGTATAATATTTACCCATCAAAGTACCATCGGCCGCATACACTTCGGAGGCCTGTAGTATGGATGGATTTTCAAGGTCCTTCAACGAGGGCATTTTTCCAAAAATGCCAAAATTGGCTAATGCGATCAGGAGAATAAAGGCACCCAGTCCCAACAGGAAGAGGCGCCAGAAAATGCGGACTGATCTTTTCATGTGAATTGAATGGTTGTGGTGATGAAGGTCTGCTTCATGCAGCAAATATCATGCACCGAAAATAGGAAAATCCATGTGGGCAACCGGGTTGCAGCGTTTAATTTTTTGCCAAAACGGGTAGTTCAACCTGTTAAAAACTCAGAACTTACCCGGTAACTGCTGGTTGAGGAATGTTTTGTAGTCTTCCAGGTTTTTATTGGCCTTTAATAATTCCAGGTTCCTTTCGGAGATCATTATAAAATAATACTTGCCGCCTTTCAGCCAGGGAATGATCTCATTGGCTGTCCTCGGTCTTGTCTTTTCAATATAGGAGAGGGCATCGGCTGCATCTTTGAAGGGATTAATCAGCATCAGCCGGTTGTCATCATCCAGTTGCAGCAGGTCGATGGCAAATTGTTTATTATAAAAAGTTTCCCGGTTGTGCCGGAAGAAAGCATTTTTGGCTTCGTTAGAGAAAACGGGGTCCACCTTATTCAGCACCAGTACCACAAATTGAGGATCGGTAGCAGCAAAAGTAAAAGGCGATGCTGCAGGCGGAGGAACTACCGGTTTTTTATTGGCACTGTCTGCTGCTGGTTTATTGTTTATGGCAACAGGAGGAACAACCGGTTTATTCACGGCAGCCGTATCTTTCTTAACCACCGGTGGGGGAATAACAGGATTATTGACAACCGGCCTGTTCATTTTTACTTCTTCAGCCGGGCGGTTTACCACTAAATTCTTTAATTCTTCCTCGATCTTGCTCCTGTTCTTTAATACATTGATCAGGTTAGCGGCTCTCTCCGCCAATGGAGATTTGGGGAAATTAATAGTGATATCAGTGAGAATCTTTGTAGCGACACTGTCTTCCCGTTGTTTTACATAATAGACCGCTTCGATATAGAGTAATTGCGGTGTCCAGTAATTACTGTTGTATAAACTGTCAGCTATTTTCTTTTGCGCAATAGCTTCAGTAAATTTTCCTTCTATGAACAGGTCGTAGATCTTTTCATAGGTTTTTGTAGCATCGCTGTTGGAAGTTTTGGACTGGGGATTTTTCCCTGTGGTGATAATAGTAGTGAAATTGCTGCTACCGTAGTTTTCACTCAATAGTTTTTTGATGGCGGCAGCTTTCGCCGTTTCCCCGTTTTTATTATAACAGTAATAGAGATTGAATAAGACTTCATCCATCGGTTTGAATTCCGGGAAACGGGTCCGCAGGTTTTCCAATGTTGCAGTTCCTTCCGTACAATCTTCGATCTCCTGGATATAGGATTTGCCGAGGTTGAAAAGGGCCACTTTAACTGAATCATTTGATTTTTGCAGCAACTCTGCTGTCAGCGGGAGTTTGCTGTACAGCCCTTCAAAAGTGGCTTCTGTTTCTGCACCATTGTCAATATTGTTTTTGATAACGACATTGGGATTCCGGAGCTGGTTATTATCCGGTACAATATTACTGCGGTTGGCACTTCTTCTCCAGTTATCCGTATTGGGCCGGTTTCCCCAACGGGCTTTAAAATCATTAGTCCCTTTCATTTTGGAAGCGGTGTTATAAAAATACCATTCGCCTTTTGTGTCATTGTTTGAAAAAAGATTGGCTGCGGGTGTTTGCTGAAAAGGAGAACCTGTAGTGGTACCTGTTGATTCATCTTTTAATCCCTGTTGTTTTCGTAGCTGCTTCACCAGCTTCTTAACGATATCCCGGCGTTCTTCGTCAGGTAAAGCTGCAATGCGTTGCAGGCTGTCCTGTCTTTCTAATATTTCCAGGCTGGCCGCAATATTGCCCAGGGCCTCTTTGCGTTGCAGGATGGCTTCCGGGTTCTTTAATTCAGGATCATCCATGCGCAGGCTGTCGTAGAAATTATAAGACTGTCGGAATAATTTTTTGCCAAAAGACAATTCAGCCAGTTGAAGAAAAGCCTTGTTACGCTGCGCCGGGTTATTGTTGTTGTATTGTGTGCTTTTCACGAGCAGGGGAATGGCTGCATTAATGTCATTTCTCTCCAGTTGCATTTGTGCCGCCATGTAATAAATGATGTCCCGGTACTCTTCATATTTATCCCGTTTTGCCATTTTCAGCAATTCGGCAATATTTTTTTCAATGTACCCTTCACCGCCATCTTTATTCACCCGGATGGAATAGAGCCGTGCATAGATATCAAGGATCGGGTCAGTGGTATGTTTGATGGCTTTGGCATAATAATCTTCTGCCTCTCCGGGTTTGTTGGCATTCTCATATAATTGGGCAACGAGGTATTCCCATCTTGCCCGTTCCTGTTTATTGGTGGCATTATCTAACGCTTGGGAAAGATGGACGGCCGCACTGTCCCACATAGCCTGTTTATAAAACCAGTAGGCCTGTACTTCTTCCAGGTCGTTCTGTAATCTTTTCGGGAATACAGGATCATTGCGGAGTGTTACAATAAGGCTGGCGGCTTCTGCAAAAAGATCCTGGGCCAGGAAATTCCGGATCTGCCAGATAAAAGCATCATTCCGGCTGGGCGGTTCACTGAATATTCTTCCTGGCAGGCTGTTCTTTTCTTTGGTGGCAATACTATAGGCAGTGCCATCCCGGCTGCTTCCTATTGTTTTATAGTAACCATCTTTTTCCTTTTGGGCAAATGCATAATTGATGTATTGAAACATCAGGTAAGCCGAATCAAAATCTTTCCGGAGATAATACGAAGCTCCCCAAAGCAAATAAAGATTATCGATCCAGTCATTGCGAAGATCATGCAGGGCAATACCTGTTTGCACTTTATACGAAACGGAATCGATCTGCAGGGTGTCTCCGGCTGTTACATCCAGGCTGTAATTATAAAAAGACAGGAGTTGCGAGTAATCATCTTTGTGGGCCATTTTTGCCCTTTCTACGATCTCGTTGATCTTATTATTGGCGTTGAAAAAAAAATTGTAGTGGGTAACGGTATTCTGCATAAAACGGCGGGGCACCGTAAATTTCTTCTCTTCTGACCGTTCTGACCGTAAAGTTCTCTCGCTATATTCCTTGGGTTTTTTCAGACCCAGGGAAAAGCCTAATTGTCCAAAAGCTGGTTCGCTGAACTGGCAAAGGATAAGGAGGAATAATATAGCAGTAGTCGTATTGCTGGTAAGTCTCATTGTCCGTCTCAAACTAAAGTCTTAATAACTGAAATTCAGATAATTTAGTATAAAAATAAGCGTTTTTATTTTGGCAGGAACCACCCCCGGCTATTGGCAAAACCGCCCTTCATTCCTTACCTTTAATTTCCTTAAAAACCAGCTATGTCCAAATTAGATGCAGGCACCACGCTGAAGCGGCTTCGTAACCGCTACAGGCTGGTGGTTATGAATGATGATACGTATGAAGAAGTGGTCACGTTTAAATTATCCAGACTGAGTGTTTACGTGATGTTGAGCACAGTTTTTGTGTTATTGGTGGGTCTTACAGTCGCCCTCATCGTTTTCACACCTTTGAAATATTATATCCCCGGTTATGATGACCTTAAGATCGGCCGGGAATACCGCCAGTTGAAGTACAAAGTGGATGAAATGGAGAAGAAAATGACCGACCTGGAACAGTATAATGCAGGTCTGAAAAAAGCACTGGCATCCGATAAGACCGTGGTTTTGGACACCACCCAGTTGAATGTGCCGAAACCGGAGATTTCAAAAGATTAATCGCTATACCTATGTTTAACGCCAAAAACAAAACCGACATGCAGCCTGAAAAAACCAATGGAACAGGAAACGGCACTACGCTGATCAGTGCCGGCACTACACTAAAAGGAGACATCAGCAGTAATGGTGATCTCCGCATCGATGGAACCATCATCGGCAATATTCAAAGCAACGCCAAGATCGTCATCGGGGCCAATGGAGTGGTGGAAGGAGATATCACCGGCAACCAGGCCGATATTGTAGGAAAAGTATCCGGCAATATCAGGGCGAAAGAGCTGTTGCAATTACGGGGAGAATGCGTGGTGACCGGTAACCTTTATGCCGGTAAATTGCAGGTGGAACCCTCCGCAACTTTCAATGGCCAATGCCATATGGGAGCCAACGTGGTGGAAATGAGTAATGGTAATGAACAAAAAGCCGCCGCCCAGTAATAAAGAATTCTTTTATCGCTATCTCAGCCTCGGTACACAACTACTGGCAGGGATCGGCCTCGCTGTTTTTATTGGATTAAAAACAGATGGATGGCTGCATACGGTACCATTGTTTTCCTGTGTCTTACCTTTGCTCGTCCTGGGAGGAATTTTTTACCGGCTTGCCAGGGAAACAAAATCAAACCGCAATGAAAAATAGCCTGAGCCTGGCCCGGCCGCTGCTGATCGTATTTATTATACTGAACGGATTATTTATCACTTCCAAATCCTTGCTGACCAAATGGAGTTTTGACCAGGAAGTGCTGATAGGAGGCAACCTGCTGGTCTTTGCCGTAGTATTCATTTCCTTCCTGCTCTTGTACAAAGCGATCCATTCGGCCAACCCGCAAGCCTTTGTCAGGGCCATGTATGGAAGTTTTATTGTGAAGTTCTTCCTGATCGCTATCGCTGCATTTGTTTATATACAGGTTACCAAAAAAGATGTCAACAAACCAGCCCTGTTCACCACGATGGGCTTGTATTTAGTGTACACATTTATTGAGATCAGTATGCTGATGAAACTGCTGAAGTCGAAAAAGAATGCCTAAGCAAGAAGCCCCCATCCAGCAGTTGCAGGATTATTTACCTCCCGGCACTTTTGAACCGGTGCTGGCTTATTTACGGCAATACCGGGTTCATCTTACCGTGGCTAAAGAACGGAAAACTGTATTGGGTGATTACCGCCACCGGACCCATCATGCCAATCACCGCATCAGCGTAAATGGTAATCTCAACAGTTATTCTTTTTTGATCACGTTGTTACATGAGCTGGCGCATCTCGTCACCTTCGAACAGTTTGGACATAAAGTGCAGGCACATGGAAAAGAATGGAAGATGATCTATGGACAATTTCTTTTCCAGTTCTTACAACATAAAATTTTCCCGGCGGATATTGAAAACGAATTGCAGCAATCATTAAAAAATCCTGCTGCCAGTAGCTGTGCGGAAGATGGTTTGCTGAGGGTACTGAGAAAATATGACAGCAAAAAAGATAATCACCGGCTGATCGAAGAATTGCCGGTCAATACGGTATTCAAAATTGCCGATGGCCGGGTCTTCCAGAAAAAAGAAAAATTGAGAAAGCGGTTCAGGTGCGTGGAAGTGGGAACCAACAAAGTGTATTTATTCAGCCCGGTATATGAAGTGGAAGTAATGAATAATTGATCATAAAATACTCACGACTACCGACTCCTGACTATCGGCTAAAGACTCCTGATCATCCACAAAGGACAACCAAAATGCCCGCTGTTTCCTATAGGCCCATCCAAATACGCAAAGCCCATCCGTTCATACACTTTTAAAGCTGCTTTCAATTCCGTCATGGTTTCCAGGTACACTTTACTGAACCCATTTTCTTTCGCCTGTTCCAGGCAAAGACTGATCATTTTTGATCCCAGCCCTGTTCCTCTTGCTTCCGGAACCAAATACATTTTTACCAGTTCACAGGTGTCTTCAGGTAATCCTTCAGTAGGGTAGATGCCGCCCCCGCCAACGATCCGGCCATTGAGCAAAGCAATATTGTAAGCGGATCTTTCCTGTTGAAAAAGTTCATATAGATGATCCGTTGTTGCATCGTAATACACCGTGCCGGGATGATTGGCACCGAATTCTTTTAATGTCTGGCGGATAATAGCAGCAATGGTGGGGTTGTCAGCCGGTTCAATGCGGCGGATAAGAATGTCGTCCATGCAACAAAACTAAGCAAGGCTGATTTTTCAATGAAAGAAAAATGAAGAACGGGAATGTTTTACGGGGCCAGCCGTTCTGTTTTCCACCGGTCCCCGTCTTTGGTATATAAGATGCGGTCATGCATCCGGCTTGGTCTTCCCTGCCAGAATTCCACCCGGAATGGTTTCACCCGGTACCCGCCCCAATGCGGCGGTTTGGGTATTTGTCCATGTTTAAAACGTTCTGCATAGTATTGAAACGTTTCTTTCAGCCAGGCTTTGCCGGCCACCACCATACTTTGTGGCGAAGCCCAGGCACCGATCTTGCTGCCTTCGGGACGGCTGTCGAAATAATCAATACTTTCTTTGGCCGTTATTCTTTCGGCGGTGCCGTTAATACGTACCTGCCGTTCCAGTTCTTTCCAGTAAAATAACAGGCAGCATTTATCATTGGCATCCAGTTGGGTGCTCTTGGCGCTGTTGTAGTTGGTGAAAAAGACAAACCCTTTTTCATCAAAGGCTTTTAATAAAACGGTCCTTGCATCGGCCATACCTTCAGGGCTGGTGCTGGCAAGGGTCATGGCATTGAACTCTTCAATCTGTGATGCGGCAGCATCTTCCCACCATTTTTTAAACTGGGTAAACGGGGATTCATCCACTTCATCTTCATTCAGGGAATGTAAGGTATAGTCTTTGCGCAGCTTCGCTATTTCTTCAGGGTTCATAATGCGGTAATGATTGTGTCGGGTAAAGATAAACCATCTTCCGTGTTTCAGTAGTGACTGGGTACGGTTAAATAATATTGAGATTATATTTGTGAACCTGCTCTGGATCTTGTGGAATTTTATTGTTGAGAAGAAGGCAGGATTATGAAAAGCCGGTCAGAAATGAAATGACGCCGGGTCCACGGCCAGCAAAGGGCAAGCCGTGAGACTAGGTTGAGAAAAAGTAACAATTAAGAAATATAAAATGAAGCACTTTATTTTTTCTTTGGCATTAGTATTGTTTTTTTTATTTAGTATAAAAGGTCAAAAAAATAAAATAGGAGTACTTGTAAATAAAAATCAACAGAAAATATGGGTTAAAGCATTTTCTCCTTTTCTTTCGTTCAAAAATAGCCAGGACTTGCTTGTTTTTGAAGATAGAGGCGATTCTATTTTAAGTGTGCGAGCATCGAAAAAGAACGTATCCTACACGAACGATTTTAATAGTATTTTGGGGAATACAACAGATTCTTTAACGACTACCCCGATTATTTGTAAGATAAGCAAAGCTGATTCTTCTATAATTGAAGCGATAATATTAATTCGCTCTTGCGATTCGTGTAGTATAAATAGCAGGAAATTTGTTTCAATTAATTTTCAAGAAAAGAAAGTTTTAATTAATGTATATGATGGGTATTATCATTTTTTTGTTAAGTTGAAAAAGAGAGAAAAATATTATCAGTTATATTCCTATAAACGTAAGGGCCTATAAGCATACTCCTTCTCAGCCGGGTCTTAAGTTCTTCACAGGCGAGTCTCGGAAATGATTATGTGCAGACATTGTGGTACTTTTCCTGCCCAGAGTCTCCCGGCAGAATTCAGCGGTATAGGAAAACCAGCGGGGACTCTGGGAGATAGATGAACGGAATAAATAAAAAGAACAGCCAAGGATACAACTCCGTTTCGGCCCATGTCTCCCCGCTGGTTTATGTTTGCAGGCCGGGGACCTGCCTACCTGACAGGCAGGCATTGGGCGTTGTGTAACGTTTATTCCTATTTAATATCTTTACGACATGCCGGTTCGCAAAGAGATACCATGCCAGGAGGGGTTGTTCTTTATCACTTTCACCTGTTTTAAATGGCTGCCACTGCTTGATTTTACAAACAGTTACGACCTGGTTTATGGTTGGTTTGACTATCTGAAAAAACAAAATCACCGGGTTGCCGGCTATGTGATCATGCCTAATCATCTTCATGTCCTGATTGATTTTTCAGCTACTGCAAAGAAGATTAATACCATCATTGGAGATGGTAAGCGGTTTATGGCGTATGAGATCATTCAACGCCTGCAACGGGCAGGTAAGACCGATCTGTTGATGATGCTGGAAAAAGCAGTGGCGGCTAAAAGAAAGGAGAAAGGAAAGTTGCATGAAGTATGGGAAGAATCGTTTGACTGGAAAATTTGTGAAACGGCGGAGTTTACCTATCAAAAGCTGATCTATATCCACAACAATCCCTGCAGTGGCAAGTGGGAGTTGGTTGAAGACATTACAAAGTATGAGCATAGCTCAGCAAGATTTTATATAACAGGCAAACATGCAGGCTATATGGTTACTGATGTAGAAGTAATATTGAGCGGGAGATATGCAGCGGACGAGTTGTCGAAAAAGAAAGAGAAAAATAGATGAAAGGAACAGATGTCTTCGTATTGGCCCGGAGTCCATGGGGAGATTCGTTGCTGAGACAAAGACCGGATGATGAGACTCCGGGCCGAAAAAATATGGTTACTGATGTAGAAGTAATATTGAGCGGGAGATATGCGGCTGAGGAGTTGTCTGAAAGGAAAGAAACAAATGGCTGAAAAGGAATGGATGTCTTCGTAGTGGCCCGGAGTCCATGGGGAGATTCGTTGCTGAGACAAAGACCGGATGATGAGACTCCGGGCCGAAAAATGCTATAAATTTGACAAAGCCAGTTAATAGCGCCGGGTCCACGGCCAACACACCAGGCAAGCTGTGAGACTAGGCTGAGAAATAATATTAATGAATCTCATTAGAGTTAACTATGATTACATTCATTCAGTTTTTAATTCTCCTTATCTGCGCCCTTTTAGTGCTTAAAACTTATTATCACCTGAGAATTGAAAACCCTAGTGATGGAAGAAGTAAAATTTTTGGAAAATTATTCTTGGGTATTTTTGGAGTGGGAATTATTTTACCAATATTCAGGACGTCAAGTAACCCAATTCAAAAGCGATTAATCCGCAAGGCAAATATTGTGATATTTCTTTTTTATTTATGTTTTGGAATAATTATGTTATTAGCATTCATTGATTTTTCTAATAATAATTAGAATTCGAAAATCTGAAATAATGAAAATCTAAAACTTTAAAAGGCAGTGCTGAGTTTGCAACACTGCATCAAACCGATTTGGTTTTACCAGTCATCTTGCTCAGCTCACCGATTCCCCTTTCAATTCAACAACCATCGCTTCACCTATTTCCAATGCCTGCTGGTTGATGGGAAGTAAATGATGATATTTCTCCGGTAACACTTTCTTTAATGCTTCCAGGATAGATTCATTGCTGACAACGGGCCGCAATTGAAGATAGGCCCCCAGTATGATCATATTCATCACCTTTGCATTCTTCATCTGCAGTGCTTCCGTAGTGGCGGGGATGCCGATTATTTCAATATCCGTCCGGGTACTTGGTTTGAAAATATTACTGGATTCATATAATAAGATGCCCCCGGGTTTTACCCTCGGGGCAAATTTATCCATCGAAGGCTGGTTCAGCACTATCGCAGAATCAAAGAGGGAGATGATCGGTGAGCTGATCTTATTCGCTGAAATGATCGTAATGCAATTGGCCGTACCACCCCGCATTTCCGGTCCGTAGGAAGGCATCCAGGAAATTTCTTTATTCTCCAGCATCCCTGCATAGGCCAGGGTCATGCCTAATGATAATACACCCTGTCCGCAAAAGCCGGCCACG